>JAZKDR010000010.1:0-76816 GCA_040387435.1 Pseudomonadota bacterium | reverse complement strand
GCGGTGGACAGGAAGCCCGGGTCATAGGTGAACATGCCGGTCTGCGCGTACAGCTTGCGGATGTCGACGACGTCGGGGCCGACGCTGCCCTTGTAAACCGGCAAATCAATGCTCGGGCTGCCGTTGCTGAAGGACAGGGTGGCTTTATTGTCAGCTAGCTTCATTTCATGCTTCTTTCTGGTCAGGTCAAACGAGGGCAGTCACGGTCTGGCTTGCGGCTGGACGTAACAGATCTAAAACTTCAAGGGCTTCGGGCGTGCACGCGGTGGCCTGTGAATCCGGCTCGGACAGCTCGGCGGCTTCTTTTCTTTTTAACAGCAGATCGAGCAGGTCGTTGTCGGACAGCTCCATTAAATCATTCATGCCTTTGGCCTGCCTGACAGTGAGGCTGGCCTCATGGCGCGCAAAAAAACGTTCGATCAGGAGGTCGTTTTCGAGCAGGCCCCGGCGGCAGCGCCACCTGAGCTTGCTCAGGGCGCGTTCGTCGAGAAGTGCGTCGACCGTTTCCATGGCTTGATCAGAGTGCGCGCAGCACCATCATTTCCTTGATCTTGCCGATGGCCTGGGTCGGGTTCAAGCCCTTGGGGCAGACGTCGACGCAGTTCATGATGGTGTGGCAGCGGAACAGGCGGTAAGGGTCTTCGAGGTTGTCCAGGCGATCGGCAGTGGCTTCGTCGCGGCTGTCGGCGATGAAGCGGTAGGCCTGCAGCAGGCCGGCCGGGCCAACGAACTTGTCGGGGTTCCACCAGAAGCTGGGGCAGCTCGTCGAGCAGCTGGCGCAGAGGATGCACTCGTAGAGACCGTTGAGCTCTTCGCGCTCTTCCGGGCTCTGCAGGCGCTCTTTTTCCGGCGGCACGTTGTCGTTGATCAGGTAGGGCTTGATCGAGTTGTACTGCTTGAAGAACTGCGTCATGTCGACGATCAGGTCGCGCACCACCGGCAGGCCGGGCAGCGGCTTGAGCACGATGGTGCCCTTGAGCGTGTTCATGTTGGTCAGGCAGGCCAGGCCGTTCTTGCCGTTGATGTTCATCGCGTCAGAGCCGCAGACACCTTCGCGGCAGGAACGGCGGAAGCTGATGCTCGGGTCCTGCGCCTTGAGTTTCATCAGCGCGTCCAGCAGCATGCGCTCGTGGCCGTCCAGCTCGACCTCGATGGTCTGCATGTAAGGCTTGGCATCGGTGTCCGGGTCGTAGCGGTAGATCTGGAAAGTACGTTTGGTCATGTGGGTTCTCGATTTTTATGGATCGCGGGGCCGACTGCTTTAACTTTAGAAGGTACGCGTCTTCAGGGGCACGGACTCGACGGTCAGCGGCTTCATCTGCACCGGCTTGTAGGCCAGGCGGCTGCCTTCGCTGTACCACAGCGTGTGCTTGTGCCAGTCGGTGTCGTTGCGGCCGTTCGGGTGTTCCGGCGTATCGCCGTAGTCGTCCACCGAGTGTGCACCGCGGCTTTCCCTGCGCGCGGCTGCCGAGACGATGGTGGCCTGTGCGGCTTCGATCAGGTTCTCGACTTCCAGCGCCTCGATGCGCGCGGTGTTGAAGATCTTCGATTTGTCTTTCAGGCCGATGTTGGCGACGCGCTCGCGCATGGCGGCGATCTTGGCAACACCTTCGTCCAGGATGGCCTGGGTGCGGAACACGCCGGCATGCTGCTGCATGGCGTTGCGCAGGTCGTTGGCGACGTCCTGGGCGTATTCGCCGCCGGTGGCGTTGTCCAGGCGCGCGATGCGGGCAAGCGTCTTGTCGGCCGCGTCTGCAGGCAGTGCCTTGTGGCTGGTGGTCTTGGCGTATTCGACGATGTGGTTGCCGGCGGCCTTGCCGAAGACCAGCAGGTCGAGCAGCGAGTTCGTGCCCAGGCGGTTGGCACCGTGCACGCTGACGCATGAGCATTCGCCGACGGCGTAAAGACCGTTGACGACCTGGCTCTTGTTGTCCGCATCCTGCGTCACAACCTGGCCGTGGATGTTGGTCGGGATGCCGCCCATCTGGTAATGGATGGTCGGCACCACGGGAATCGGTTCCTTGGTGATGTCGACGTTGGCGAAGTTGTGGCCGATTTCCAGCACCGAAGGCAGGCGTTTCTTGATGGCGTCCACGCCGAGGTGGGTCATGTCCAGCAGGATGTAGTCCTTGTTGGGACCGCAGCCGCGGCCTTCCTTGATTTCCTGGTCCATCGAACGCGAGACGAAATCGCGCGGTGCGAGGTCTTTCAGCGTCGGGGCATAACGTTCCATGAAGCGCTCGCCGTCGCTGTTGCGCAAAATCGCGCCTTCACCGCGGCAGCCTTCGGTCAGCAGCACGCCGGCACCGGCCACGCCGGTCGGGTGGAACTGCCAGAACTCCATGTCTTCCAGCGGGATGCCGGCGCGTGCCGCCATGCCCAGGCCGTCGCCGGTATTGATGAAGGCATTGGTCGATGCGGCAAAGATGCGGCCTGCACCGCCGGTGGCCAGCATGGTGGTCTTCGCTTCGAAGATGTGCACGTCGCCGGTTTCCATTTCGATGGCGGTGACGCCGACGACATCGCCGGCTTCGTCGCGAATCAGGTCAAGCGCCATCCACTCGACGAAGAAACTGGTTTTTTCCTTGACGTTTTGCTGGTACAGCGTGTGCAGCATGGCGTGGCCGGTACGGTCAGCCGCGGCGCAGGCACGCTGCACGGGCTTTTCACCGTAGTTCGCGGTGTGGCCGCCGAAGGGGCGCTGGTAAATCGTGCCGTCGGGATTGCGGTCGAACGGCATGCCCATGTGCTCGAGGTCATACACAACCTTGGGTGCTTCGCGGCACATGAACTCGATGGCATCCTGGTCACCGAGCCAGTCGGAACCCTTGACCGTGTCGTAGAAGTGATAGTGCCAGTTGTCTTCGCTCATGTTGCCGAGCGAAGCGCCGATGCCGCCCTGCGCCGCCACGGTGTGCGAGCGGGTGGGGAACACTTTGGACAACACGGCGACGTTCAGGCCGGCACGCGCCAGCTGCAGGGATGCGCGCATGCCGGAGCCGCCGGCACCGACGATGACGACGTCAAATTTGCGCTTTGGGAGTTTTGAGGTTGCGGTCATGATTTGTATGTGGGGTATGTTTTGTCTTGCGGTGACTGTCGCTGTTGATCAGTCCTGATCAGACTCGCCACAGAACCTGGATGGCCCAACCGGCGCAACCTACCAGCCAGACAATCGTGAAGACGTTGAGGACCAGCTTGAGCCAGACTGGCTTGATGTAGTCCATCCAGATGTCGCGCATTCCGACCCACACGTGGTACAGCAAGGCAATGATGACCACAAAGGTCAGGGTCTTCATCCACTGCGAAGAGAAGATGCCGGACCACTTGTCGTAGCCGATGGGCCCTTTGCTGAAGATCACCTGTGCCAGGACGACAAGGGTGAACAGGGCCATCAGTGCTGCGGTGACGCGTTGTGCGAGCCAGTCGCGCAAACCGTAGTGCGCGCCGACAACAAGACGCTTGGAGCCGTAATTAACTGCCATTTTTTATGCTCCTCTAATTAGTACAGGCCGAACAGCTTGGCGCCCAGCACCAGCGTGAGGCCGATGCTCAGGACCAGTGTGACCAGCGCTGATGACTTGCCGAATTCCTTGCTCACGGCGGCGTGGCTGGTGTCCATCCACAAGTGGCGCAGGCCGGCGATGAAATGGTGAAGGTAGGCCCAGATCAGGGCCAGCGCCACGAGCTTCCAGATAACGCCGGGGATGTAAAACATGCCGACATTGAAGGCGGCCTTGAATCTGGAAAACGAAATTTCGGAGGAAATCGAGGTGTCGAACATCCAGATGATGAAGGGCATCAGCAAAAACATGATGGCCCCGCTGATGCGGTGGAGGATGGACACGATGCCGGCGGCGGGCAGGCGGTAGGAGGGGAGGTCGGTGAGGGCGTTGATGTTGCGGAACTCGGGCCGCTTCTTCGCTACGTTTGTCGCTGATTCGGACATACTTGGCTTTCTATGTTTCTGAGTAACTGCGTGGTAACCGGCAAAATTTGCTCAATTCAGGATTCTATTGCAATGCAGCATGACTTATGTGCAGCGCAGGCTTGACCGAAACTTTTGGTCGGGTTAGGTAGTTTTACTGCCGATGGCACAGTTGATTCCGATTTGGGCTAAAGCGCGTCGAGGTTGTTGAGCATCTGTGAGGCGCGCAGCGCTATTTCCTCGCGCTGCCCTGCGCTCATGCGCTGCAGGTTCTTGACCATCAACGCAGTGCGCGGATTGTTTTCGAGCGTGCGCTCGTGCCGGTCCATGAAATTCCAGTACAAGGTGGTGATGGGACAGGCGGCTGGCCCGGTCCGCGTTTGCGGCTCGTACTTGCAGCCAGTGCAGTAGTTGCTCATGCGTTTCACATAGGCGCCACTGGCAATGTAGGGCTTGGAGGTGAAGCGCCCGCCATCTGCAAAAAGGGCCATGCCGGCAGTGTTGGGCAGTTCCACCCATTCGACCGCATCGACGTAAACGGCCAGGTACCAGTCGCACAGTTGTTGCGGCGTGATTTGCGCGATCACGCCGAACATGCCGGTCACCATCAGCCGCTGTATGTGGTGCGAATAACCGTTCTGCAAGGTCTGGCTGACGCACTGGCGCATGCAGTTCATGTGCGTATCGCCCGTCCAGTACCAGTTTGGAAGGGCATTCGTGTGGTTGAAATGGTTGGCGGTCTTCAATCCGGGCATGTCGAGAAAGTAGACGCCACGCATGAATTCCCGCCACCCCAGTATCTGGCGGATAAAACCTTCAACGCCGGCCAGTTCCAGACCTCGCTCGCGCCATGCTTTTTCTGCCGCCACCACAACCTCAAGCGGATGAAGCAGCTTGAGATTGAGTGAGCTCGACAACAGGGAGTGCCAGCCAAAATCAAGATGGGTCCACATGGCATCCTGGTGGACGCCAAAGTGCGGTAGCCGGTGGTCGATAAAGTCTTTCAGCGCCAGCAAGGCCTCGTCGCGTGTGACCGGCCAGTTGAAGCTGCCCGTCTCGCCAGGGTGATCGCTGAACTCCCTCTCGACCAATGCCATCACGTCACGGGTGATGGTGTCAGGTTCGAACACAGGCGTTCGCGGCACGTTTTGCGGCCCGGCGCGGCCAAAACCCTTGCGGTTGTCGGCGTCGTAGTTCCATTTGCCACCTGCGGGCTCGTCGCCGTCCATCAGCACCTTGTATTGCTTTCGCATGGCACGGTAGAAAAATTCCATGCGCAGGGTGGCTGATGACCCTGCCCACGCCCGGAACTGCGGCAGGCTGCAGAGAAAATGCCGGTCTTCACGCCATTCCATCAACGGCATTGATCTTGCGGCGGGGTCCGCGGGCGCATTGTGTGAGGGGCGAAGGGCCAGCTCGATCTGCGCGCGAACCCGCAAATCCCCCGGCTCGACGCCCACCACCCGCGCTGGTTGATAAAGCGCAACGGCAGCCAGCAGGCCGTGCGCCAGCGTGGGATCGTTTTCTGTGCTCAGTGACCGATAGTGCACCTTCCAGCCGCGCTGCCTGAGTGTTTCGGCAAAGTGACGCATGGCCGACAGGAAGAGCGCCGTGCGCATCTTGTGCGACCAGACGTGGGTGGACTCTTCCCGCGCTTCCACCATCAGCACCACATCTTTTTCGGGGTCCGCGCCTTCGAGGACCGCAGAGTCAATATCCAGCTGGTCGCCCAAAACCAGGAGCAGATGACGGCATAGCGCGCCTTGCATCAGGGCATTCTCATGGGACGGCGCATGTTTCTGCTGCGAAATGGGCTAGGGGTTTTTAGGGCGCGCGGGCTGTTTACGCGCCCGACAGGCGTTTGAGCAGTACTTCACGTCGTCCCAGTTCTTGGCCCAGCTTTTGCGCCAAACCATCGCCAGACCGCAGGTCGCGCAGGTCTTGACGGGCAGGCTGGACTTGTTTCCCCTGAAATCCTTCACGGAGCCGCCTGTCAGTTGAGAGTATTGTGATAGTGGTGCGTGTCCGTCCGGTAGTACCCGCGGCGTAACTCCATGGGCACGTCCTGGTAGGTGTAGGCGATGCGTTCAACGCTCAACAGCGGCGTGCCGGCGGGCACCTTGAGCAGCAGCTCACGGCCGTCCGACGCGGGCTCGGCGCGAATTTTTTCTTCGGCCCTGACCATGCGTACATTGAACTCGGTCTCAAACAGCGCATACATCGGGCCGTGGTAGTCGGCAAGACGTTCGGCGGTGAGTCCCTTGAAGGGCGCGGCCGGAAGCCACAGGTCTTCAACAATGGTGGGTGTACCGGCAAAACTCAGTACACGGCGCGCCTGCAAGACAGAGTCGCCGCTGCGCAGCGCCAGGATGCGGGCAATCTCTGCCGTTGCCCTGACACGCTTGCAGTCGATGATCTCGCGCTCGGCCGGGCCTTCACTGCCGGGCGTCCCGCTGTCGGGCACGAGTTTCAGGAAGCGGAACTGGACGGTTTGCTCGGCATGCGTGGCGACAAAAGTGCCTTTGCCCTGGCGGCGAACCACCAGGTTCTCGGTAGCCAGTTCATCAATGGCCTTGCGCACTGTGCCCTGGCTGACGCGGTAGCGCGCGGCGAGGTCCATCTCTGACGGTATGGATTCGCCCGGCTTCCATTCCCCGGACTGCAGGCTTTGAAGGATCAAGCCCTTGATTTGCTGGTAAAGCGGGCTGAAGGCAGGCGTAGCCCCTGCAAAATCATCGGCAGAAGGCGCGGTCGGGGAGGGTGGAACGGCGGCCATGGGTGTGGAATCGAATGGTCGCCAATCATATCTTATATAAGACATAAGACAAATTGACGTTTACCCTTTTTTCGGCGTAAAATCCCGCGCTGAACCAGCGCTCCGGCTGGCGTGTTTTGCACATGCCAGATGCCGCATTCAAGCGTCTTGTCCATCCCGAATCCACCAGATTTCCAATCCAACCAACTTGAAAGTCCTTCCATCATGAGCAAGAAACCCGTCCGCGTTGCAGTTACCGGTGCAGCTGGCCAAATCGGTTACGCCCTGTTGTTCCGCATTGCGTCCGGCGAAATGCTGGGCAAGGACCAGCCAGTGATCCTGCAGTTGCTTGAAGTTCCCGTGGAAGGCCCACAGAAGGCGCTCAAGGGCGTGATGATGGAACTGGACGATTGCGCTTTCCCGCTGCTCGTCGGCATGGAAGCGCACAGCGACCCGATGACGGCTTTCAAGGATGCTGATTACGCCCTGCTGGTCGGCTCGCGCCCACGCGGCCCCGGCATGGAACGTGCCGAGCTGCTCGCCGTCAACGGCGCCATCTTCACGGCACAGGGTAAGGCCCTGAACGCTGTTGCCAGCCGCAATGTGAAGGTTCTGGTCGTCGGCAACCCTGCCAACACCAATGCCTACATCGCCATGAAGAGCGCACCCGACCTGCCACGCAAGAATTTCACCGCCATGCTGCGCCTGGACCACAACCGCGCGGCCAGCCAGATCGCTGCCAAGACCGGAAAGCCTGTGGCCGACATTGAAAAACTCACCGTCTGGGGCAACCATTCGCCCACGATGTATGCCGACTACCGTTTCGCCACCATCAAGGGCGAAAGCGTCGCAAAGATGATCAACGACCAGGAGTGGAATGCCAACACCTTCCTGCCCACCGTCGGCAAACGCGGCGCCGCCATCATTGAGGCACGTGGCCTGTCGTCTGCTGCATCGGCTGCCAACGCCGCCATCGACCACATGCGCGACTGGGCTCTGGGCACCAACGGCAAGTGGGTCACGATGGGCATCCCGTCTGATGGCCAGTACGACATTCCAAAGGACATCATGTTCGGCTTCCCCGTCACCTGCGAAGGCGGCGAATACAAGCTGGTCGAAGGCCTTGAGATCGACGCGTTCAGCCGCGAACGCATCAACAAGACCCTGGACGAGCTGAAGGGTGAGCAGGACGGCGTCAAGCACCTGCTCTGATTGACACGATAGCCAGACACCCGAGCCACAAACTTGAACCTGCCGTGCTCATGAGCGACTGGAACCCATCGCTCTACAGCCGTTTTGAAGACGAACGGACCCGTCCCGCGCGAGAGTTGCTGGACCGGGTGCCTTTGTCAGAAGCAGGGGATGTGGTGGATCTGGGTTGTGGTCCCGGCAATTCCACGGAGTTGCTGGTGGCACGTTTTGCGGGTGCCACTGTGGTGGGCACCGACAATTCACAGCCCATGCTCGACAGTGCGCGCAAGCGTCTGCCAGGCGTGCAGTTCGAATTGAGCGACATATCCTCATGGCGGCCTTCAACGGCGCCAGACCTGATTTATGCCAACGCCGCGCTGCAGTGGGTCGGTCAGCATGAAACGCTGATACCCCGCCTGTTCGCGTCGCTGGCGCCGGGTGGTGTGCTGGCCATCCAGATGCCGGACAACCGAAACGAGCCTACGCACCGTTCCATGCGCGAGGTGGCAGGGCTTGAGCCGTGGTCCCAGGCGATTGGCGAAACCGCTGCCGTGCGCACGGCCATCCTGCCGCTGCAGGCCTATTACGACCTGCTGGCGCCGCAAGCCGCCAGCATCGATGTCTGGCACACGATTTATCAGCACCCCATGGTGTCGCCCGCCGCGATTGTGGAGTGGGTCAGCGCCACCGGCCTCAAGCCTTTTGTCGAGCCGCTCAACCCCGGGTTGCGCGCCAGCTATCTGGCTGAATATGAAAAGCGTATTGCGGCCGCCTACCTGCCGCGTGCTGATGGCAAGCTGTTGCTGGCTTTTCCGCGCATGTTCATCGTGGCGCAGCGCAAACCATGACCACATCCGTGCATCCCCGTACTGCGCTGCTCGGCGCCCAGGCCGGTGCTGTCGTGCTTCCGGTTTGTGACCACTACAGCGGCGTTGAAGCACGCATGCGCAAAAGCCTGCAACTGCAGGCGGAAATGATTGAGGAGTTCGGTGCCTGCGTGTTTGATGTGACGCTGGATTGTGAGGACGGCGCACCTGTCGGTGGCGAGGCCGACCATGCCGCCATGGTCGTGGCGCTCGCTGCGCTGGCTGCCGACAAGGCCCGGGTAGCGGTTCGTGTACATGCGGTTGACCATCCGAGCTTTGAGTCGGATATGGCGATCATCGCCGGCAAGCTGTCGCGCCACCTGTGCCACATCATGGTTCCCAAAGTGGAATCGGTCGATGATGTTGTCCGTGCGGAAAAAGCGCTGGTCGCCGCTTCTGCGCAGGATCTGCCTTTGCATGTGCTGGTGGAGTCGCCGCTGGCGGTGCGCAATGTGTTCGATATCGCGGCGCATCCCCGCGTGCAGTCCGTCAGTTTTGGCCTCATGGATTTTGTCTCCAGCCACGGCGGGGCGATTCCTGCCCATGGCATGAGTGGCCAGGGCCAGTTCACGCATCCGCTGGTGCTGCGCGCCAAGCTCGAAATCGCCTCAGCCTGCCACGCTTATGGCAAGGTGCCGTCGCACTGTGTTGTCACAGAGTTCAACGACATTTCTGCCATGACAGATGCTGCACGCCGCGCTTCCCGTGAACTGGGTTACACCCGCATGTGGAGCATTCACCCGAATCAGATCCGCCCGATTCTTGAGGCCTTTGCGCCGGATGAGGACGAGATCGATACTGCGACAAAAATAATAGCTGCCGCCGCTCGTGCCGATTGGGCACCTGTCAGTTTTAATGGAACGCTGCACGACCGTGCCAGCTACCGTTTTTTCTGGCAGTTGCTTGAACGCGCGCACCAGACGGGCTGTGCATTACCGGAGGAGGCTCAGGCTTATTTCGCCTGAGGCATTCACCCCATCCATTTATGCCGATGTTTTCAAGGAACCCCATGAAGTTTTTTCTCACCGCCGCGACGATTCTTGCAGCGCCTGCTGCCGTGCTGGCACAAGCCGCCGCGCCTGCCGCTCCCGCAAAGGCGGCAGCCAAGCCTGCCGCGAAGGCACCCGCTGCTGCTGACAAACCCGTGGCCAAAAAGACCCCGGCAGCCGTCAGGCGTTCCGCGCTCAAGGCCGTCGAAGAAGTGACGCCTATCGATGACGACCCGAATGTCAAGCTCACGGACGCGGACCTGGAACTCGCCAAGCGGGTGTATGTTGGTGTCATACCGTGCGAGCTCGGCGCCAGCGTCACCATCACGCCCAACGAGAAGCGCCCCGGCTTTTTCCTGGTCCAGACCAAGGGCGCGCGTTTCAGCATGCACCCGGTGGAAGCCCGTACTGGCGCGGTTCGACTTGAAGACCCGCGCCGCGGCGCCCTGTGGATACAGCTCGGCAACAAATCCATGCTCATGAGCCAGAAACTCGGCACGCGTCTTGCTGACGAATGCATGAGCCCGGCGCAGATGACGATGGCCGATGACCTCAAGAAGAACCCGGTACCTGGCCTGCTGGATGCGCCTGTGAAGCCCGCAGCCGCAGCCTCTGCGACTTCGGCATCCGCCCCAGCCGCTGCAGCATCCGCCGCCAAATAAAAAAATACTGTTTACCCACGATTTTTGATTACAGGAGAACCCAGCATGTCAGCCGAAACAGCCTCGAGTTTTTTGCAAACCTACCGCAACCACGTCGCCGAACGTTCGGTGCTCGGCATCCCGCCTTTGCCACTGTCTGCGACCCAGACCGGCGAGGTCATCGAACTGCTCAAGAACCCGCCCAAGGGTGAGGAAGACTTT
Organism: Pseudomonadota bacterium; assembly: GCA_040387435.1. Lineage (GTDB taxonomy): Bacteria > Pseudomonadota > Gammaproteobacteria > Burkholderiales > Burkholderiaceae_C > Polaromonas. The sequence goes on along the minus strand of JAZKDR010000010.1, from coordinate 66,224 downwards.
CTGGTCGAACTGATCACGTACCGCGTGCCTGCGGGCGTGGACGCTGCAGCCAAAGTCAAGGCCAGCTACCTCGCTGCCGTGGCGCACGGCACTGAAAAGTGCGCGCTGATCTCCCGTGAAAAAGCCACCCAGTTGCTGGGCACCATGCTGGGCGGCTACAACATCAGCCCAATGATTGAGCTGCTCGACGACGCTGAAGACAGCGTCGCCACGCAGGCCGCCAGCGGCCTGAAAAACACGCTGTTGATGTTCGACCAGTTTCATGATGTGCAGGAAAAGGCCGTCAAGGGCGGCAACAAGTACGCCAAGGCTGTGCTGCAAAGCTGGGCCGATGCCGAGTGGTTCACCAGCCGCCCGGAAGTGCCTGAATCCATCAAGCTGACGGTCTTCAAGGTGGCCGGTGAAATCAACACCGATGACCTGTCGCCCGCACCCGATGCATGGAGCCGCCCTGACATTCCGCTGCACGCGCTGGCGATGCACAAGAATGCCCGTCCCGGCGTCACGCCCGAGGAAGACGGCAAGCGCGGCCCGGTCAAGTTCATCGAAGAACTCAAGGCCAAGGGCAACCTCGTGGCCTACGTAGGCGACGTGGTCGGTACCGGTTCCTCACGCAAGTCGGCCACCAACTCCGTGTTGTGGTTCACCGGCGAAGACATTCCGTTCGTGCCGAACAAGCGTTTCGGCGGTGTTTGCCTGGGTTCGAAAATCGCACCGATTTTCTACAACACTATGGAAGATTCCGGTGCTCTGCCCATCGAGCTCGATGTGAGCCAGATGGCCATGGGTGACGTGATTGAACTGCGCCCTTACGACGGTAAAGCGCTCAAAGACGGCAAGGTGATCGCCGAGTTCACACTCAAGAGCGATGTGCTGCTGGATGAAGTGCGTGCCGGTGGCCGCATTCCGCTGATCGTTGGTCGCGGCCTGACTGCCAAGGCGCGTTTTGCCCTCGGCCTGCCACTGTCAACGCAGTTCCGCCTGCCACAAGACCCGGCCGACAACGGCCGTGGTTTCACCCTCGCCCAAAAGATGGTTGGCCGCGCGGTCGGCCTGCCAGAAGGCAAGGGCGTTCGCCCAGGGACTTACTGCGAGCCCAAGATGACCTCGGTCGGATCGCAGGACACCACCGGCCCCATGACGCGTGATGAACTCAAGGACCTCGCTTGCCTCGGTTTCAGCGCCGACCTCGTGATGCAATCCTTCTGCCACACCGCCGCTTACCCCAAGCCTGTCGATGTGAAGATGCACCATGAATTGCCTGATTTCATGAGCGACCGCGGCGGCATTCCGCTGCGTCCGGGCGACGGCATCATCCACAGCTGGCTCAACCGCATGTTGTTGCCTGACACCGTCGGTACCGGTGGCGACAGCCACACGCGTTTCCCTATCGGCATCAGCTTCCCCGCGGGCTCCGGCCTCGTGGCTTTCGGTGCCGCCACCGGCGTGATGCCGCTGGACATGCCAGAGTCGGTGCTGGTGCGTTTCAAGGGCGAGATGCAGCCCGGCATCACGCTGCGTGACCTGGTCAACGCCATCCCCCTGTACGCCATCAAGGCAGGCCTGCTGACCGTGGCCAAACAGGGCAAGAAGAACATCTTCTCTGGCCGCATCCTCGAAATCGAAGGCTTGCCTGACCTCAAGGTTGAGCAGGCATTTGAACTCAGCGATGCTTCCGCAGAACGTTCTGCCGGCGGTTGCACGGTGCACCTTAACAAGGAGCCCATCATCGAGTACATCAACAGCAACATCACCATGCTCAAGTGGATGATTGCTTCGGGTTACTCGGATGTGCGCACCATCAACCGCCGCATTGCCGCGATGCAGGCGTGGCTGGCAGACCCCCAGTTGCTCAAGGGCGATGCGGATGCCGAATACGCCGCCGTTATCGAGATCGACCTGGCCGACATCCACGAACCAATCGTGGCTTGCCCGAATGACCCGGACGACGTGAAAACGCTGTCCGATGTGGCTGGCAGCGTGATCGACGAAGTGTTCATCGGCAGTTGCATGACCAACATCGGCCACTTCCGGGCGGCTTCCAAGCTGCTCGAGAACAAACGTGACATTCCGGTCAAACTCTGGATGGCACCGCCGACCAAGATGGATGCCAAACAGCTGACCGAAGAAGGCCATTACGGCGTCCTGGGATCCGCCGGTGCGCGCATGGAAATGCCCGGCTGCAGCCTCTGCATGGGCAATCAGGCGCAGGTTAAGGAAGGTGCAACGGTGTTCTCCACGTCCACCCGCAACTTCCCGAATCGCCTTGGCAAAAACTCCAATGTGTATCTGGGCTCAGCCGAACTGGCTGCGATCTGCTCCAAGCTCGGCCGCATCCCGACCAAAGCCGAGTACATGGCCGACATGGGCGTGTTGACCGCGTCCAGCGACCAGATTTACCAATACCTGAACTTCGACAAGGTCAAGGATTACACCGACATGGCGGACACCGTGAAAGCCTCGGCCACTGCCTGATTTTCACGATCAAAAAAAAGCCCTGCGGTTTGCCGCAGGGCTTTTTTATTTCTGGCCGCGACAGCGCCTAGAGACCTGACGGCAAGGGGTCGACAATGCGCAACTCCGAGCCATCGATGAAACGCACGTACCAGAACTCATGGGCCTGTGGCGCGTTGGGCCGTACATAACTGACGTTGCCCGTGGCGATATAGACCGTACTTGCGCCGTCGTCAGGTAGCGTAGCAAGGTAGTGGCGGGTTGCAGCTACTAGTCCATTGCCCGGGCTGGTCAAAGCCACGGCAATTGAACTCACCACAGTTCCCACGGTTTCAGTCACTGCGTTGACCACTGTCCCCTGTCCCATCATGTGTATGGTCGTCTGCCCCAAGAGGTCTGCCCGTGAAGCTTCTACATACAGCACAGCCTCCGGATTGATCCTTAGATCATCCGGGGCCGTCGGGTCGGTGGCTTTGTTAAAGGCAAGGAAAGTCATGGACGTTGCAGCCCATGCATAACCACCGCTGTGGGAATGACGGTCAAGATACGCTCAGTTCCTTGTGTTCGCCCAGCTTTGCCGGTGGCGCGCCGGTGATGGCGGCCTTGGCCATTTTCGCCAGTTGCACCATCTTGCTGTCGGTCACGTCCCAATACTCGGCGTGGCCGATCGTGACGTTCAGCAATGCCAGGTCGGGATCAGTTGCCCCGCCGGGAAACCAGGCCTTGGCAATGGGATTGAACAGGGCTTCCTTCTTCGCCTGGTCTTCAAGAATTGCAGCTGTGCCTGACACGGATACATAGCTGTCGTCACCAGGATCGGCATATGAAATGTTGACATTGCCGTCCTGCTGAATACGCTGGCCCAGTTCACTCTTGCGCGAGATGAAGAAGTACAGGTTGGCACCTTCATCTTCTGACTTGTTTTGCGTCGTCAGTGGGTGGCTGTGCAGTTCACCGTTGGCGTGGCGGTGTGTCAGCATGCCGAATTTGATGTCCTTGATGAGGTCCCACAGGGTTTGTTGATCTGTCTTGTTCGCCATTTGAGTGCTCCATAAACGAGTGATTAATGCTTCACTCTAGGAGGCGGCACGGTGGCGCAGCATCAGCGATGGACGGCGCGGCCTGTCAGTCATGGCCGACAGCGCCCCTTGCGTCCGCCCATCAAAGGGATTGCAGTACCTGTCGCGTGAAGTCGTCTGCCGGGAAGAAAGTTTCCAGTGCAAGTTCCTGCAAGGTCACATCGACGGGCGAGCCGAAGATGGTGGTGGTACTGATCAGGGACAGCACACCGTGCGGCGTGCGGAATTTCAGGGGCATGACCACGCCCCCATGTTCCCCGTCGACGTCGTCGCTGTCTGCGTTCTCAGGCACCGGGTAGGCCTTGAGCTCCGCCAGAAGATCGGTCAGCACCGGGTCAGCCGTGGCGGCAATCTGCTGGCGAAGGCGCTCAAACAGATGCATGCGCCACTGCACGATATTGACGATTTTCCCCGCAATGCCCTGGGGGTGGAGACTGAGCCGCAACACGTTCATGGGTGCCTGCAGCAAGGAGGCATCCGCACCCGCCATCAACGGTGCCACCATGCGGTTGGCGGCAATGAGGTTCCAGTGTCTATCGATCGCCAGCGCAGGGTAGGGCTCATGGCTTTTGAGCAGCAGCTCCACGGCCTGCCGTGCAGCGTCCAGGGCCGGGTCGGCCAGCGGACGTTCACGGTACATGGGCGCATAGCCAGCAGCGATCAGCAAGGCATTGCGCTCCCGCAGCGGGATGTTCAGCCGCTCGGTGAGGCGCATCACCATCTCGCGGCTGGGCACCGAGCGCCCTGTTTCGACAAAACTCAGGTGACGGGTCGAGATGTCTGCCTCCTGCGCCAAATCAAGCTGGCTGAGGTGGCGATGCTGGCGCCAATGCCGCAGGTGGTCCCCAAAGGCTTGAGGTGTGCTGCGTCCGGTGGGCTGGGTGTGGCGGGTAGATGCACTCATGCCGACATGGTAAAGCCGGCCGGGCGTGGCTTCCATTACCTGCCGGGTCATCGCTTTCCGGCGCTGCTGACACCATCATTCACGCCATGACGCACCGCCCGATAGCCCGCTGCGCAGACCTCATTCAACCCGGCCGTCACCCTTTCAAGGAGTTTCAGATGTCTTCCAGTGTTCTTCTTTCTTCACCCGGCTTTCTTCGCAACGTCTTGCGTGTCGATGCCCTGTCCTGCTTCGCCTGTGGTGCCCTGCAACTGGCATTTCCCGCTCACATGAGTGATCTGCTGCGTCTGCCGGCTCCCCTTCTGGTGTACACGGGCGAATTTTTGCTTGCCTACGCGGCTCTTGTTGCGTGGGTTTCAACCCGCCAACCCATTCCCCGCGCGCTCGTAGGCGTTTTTGTGGGCGGAAACCTGGCTTGGGCGGCGGCCTGCGTCCTGCTGCTGGCGAGTGGCAGCGTCAAGCCTGCGGCGCTGGGCGTGGCCTATGTACTGATGCAGGCGTTGACCGTTGCAGTTCTGGCCGAGCTTCAGTTTTTCGGCTTGCGGCGTACGGCCCTGAAAACAGCCTGGTGAGCGGGCTGCAGGGCGCGCCCAAGGTGAATAACGCATGTGGCGCTTGGGTTATGCGCTGCCGGCCTCGCGGCCCAGGCCCGTGAATGACAGAATGGGGGATACGGTTTAATAAAAAGGAGTCTGCCTTGGCCAAATCCCCCACCCCGCGCACATCCTCTTCCTCTGCAGGCTCTGCTTCCGGACATTCGTTCGCGGCAACCCTCAAGTCCTTCAAGACGGCTTCCGGCAAAACCGGCAATTTCTACTCCCTGCCCGCGCTGGCCAAACAATTCCCGAATGTCTCGCGCCTGCCGGTGTCCATGCGCATCGTGCTGGAGTCCGTGCTGCGCAACTGCGACGGCCAGCGCGTGACACCAGAACATGTGGCTGAACTTGCCAACTGGAAACCCAACGCCGCCCGCACCCAGGAGATTCCGTTTGTGGTTTCCCGCGTCGTGTTGCAGGATTTCACCGGCGTGCCTTTGCTTGCCGACCTGGCCGCGATGCGCAGCGTCGCCGTCAAGCTGGGCAAGAACCCCAAGCAGATCGAACCCCTGGTGCCTGTGGACCTGGTGGTCGACCACTCCATCATGGTCGACTACTACGGCAAGAAGAACTCGCTGGACCTCAACATGAAGCTGGAATTCCAGCGCAACAACGAGCGTTACGAGTTCATGAAGTGGGGCATGCAGGCGTTTGACACATTCGGCGTGGTGCCACCCGGTTTTGGCATCGTCCACCAGGTCAACCTCGAATACCTCGCGCGGGGCGTCCACAAGACGGCTGATAACGTCTATTACCCCGACTCCCTGGTGGGTACTGACAGCCATACCACCATGATCAATGGCATTGGTGTGGTGGCCTGGGGCTGTGGCGGTATCGAGGCCGAGGCGGCCATGCTGGGCCAGCCGGTTTATTTCCTGACGCCGGACGTGGTTGGTTTTGAACTCACGGGCAGCCTGCGTGAGGGCGTGACCGCGACCGACCTGGTCTTGCGCGTCACCGAACAGCTCCGGAAGGAAAAGGTCGTCGGCAAGTTTGTCGAGTTTTTCGGTGAAGGCACGCGCACGCTGTCCTTGCCCGATCGGGCGACCATCGGCAACATGGCGCCCGAGTACGGCGCCACCATGGGCTTCTTTCCGGTGGACGAAAAGACGATCGACTACTTTGTCGGCACTGGTCGTACCAAAACCGAAATCGAAGCCTTTGAGGCCTACTTCAAGGCGCAAGGCCTGTTCGGCGTGGCCAAAGCCGGCGAGATCGATTATTCGCAGGTGGTCAGACTCAACCTCGGTGATGTGACCCCCAGCCTGGCCGGCCCCAAACGACCGCAAGACCGCATCGAACTCGGTCACGTGGCCACGCAGTTCAAATCGCTTTACAGCAAGCCCATCGCCGAGAACGGTTTCAACCAGCCGGAAGGCATGCTGAACACGCGCCACCTGGTTCGCCACACGGACGATGGCCGCCCGGACGCCATGCCTTCTGCGCCGCCCACGCCCGCGGGCGCAGCGCGCCCCTTCATGGAAATGGAGGGCAATCGCCCGACGCTGGCGTCCGCAGGCACCGATGCGGCGTCCGCCCCTGCCTCACAGTCGGGCAACGGCGTGACGGTGGGCAATGGCGACGTGCTGATCGCAGCCATCACCAGCTGTACCAACACCTCCAACCCCAGCGTGTTGCTGGCTGCCGGCCTGTTGGCGAAGAAGGCGGTCGAAGCCGGTCTCAAGGTCCAGCCCCACATTAAGACCTCGCTGGCACCCGGCTCGCGCATCGTGACAGAGTACCTGACCGAAACCGGCCTGCTGCCTTACCTCGAGAAACTGGGGTTCGCACTGGCAGGTTATGGCTGCACGACCTGCATTGGCAATGCCGGCGACCTGACGGCCGAACTCAACGAAGCCATCACCAAAAGCGACCTGGTGTGCGCGGCCGTGCTGTCCGGCAACCGCAACTTCGAGGCACGCATCCATCCCAACCTGAAGGCCAACTTCCTGGCCAGCCCGCCGCTGGTGGTGGCCTATGCGATTGCCGGCACGGTGATGCGCGACCTCATGACCGAGCCTGTGGGCAAAGGCAAGGGCAAAGACGGGAAGGTCAGGGATGTCTACCTCGGTGACATCTGGCCAACGACAGACGAGATCCAGAAACTCATGAAATACGCGATGAAGGGCAAGGCCTTCCGCGAGAACTACGCCAAGGTGAAGTCCGAGCCAGGAAAGCTCTGGGAAAAGATCAAGGGCGTGAAGGGCAATGCCTATACCTGGCCCAAAAGCACCTACATCGCCGAGCCACCGTTTTTCTCGGACTTCACCATGGCGGTGGGCGAGGAGACCAGCGTTTCTGTGAAGGGTGCACGCGTGATGGCGTTGTTTGGCGACTCCATCACCACCGATCACATTTCGCCCGCGGGCTCCATCAAGGCATCGTCGCCAGCTGGCCAGTGGCTGCAGGAGCACGGCGTGCTCAAGGCCGACTTCAACAGCTACGGTGCCCGCCGCGGCAACCATGACGTGATGATGCGCGGCACCTTCGCCAACGTTCGCATCAAGAACCTGATGATTCCGCCCGATGCCAACGGCTCAAGGGAAGAGGGTGGTGTGACGCTGTTCCAGCCCTCGGGTGAGAAGATGTTCATTTACGACGCGGCCATGAAGTACATCGAGCAGGGCACGCCCACGGTGATTTTTGCGGGCGAAGAGTACGGCACGGGCTCGTCACGCGACTGGGCCGCCAAGGGCACGCAACTGCTCGGTATCAAGGCGGTGGTGGCGCGCAGCTTCGAGCGCATTCACCGCAGCAATCTTGTGGGTATGGGCGTGCTGCCGCTGCAGTTCAAACATGGCAGTTCCTGGCAGGAACTCAAGCTCGACGGCACCGAGACCATCGACGTGATTCCTGATCCGGCCCTCAAGCCGCAGAGCGACGCCAAACTCGTCATCACGCGTGCCGACGGGTCGCGCCAGGAAGTGGTCGTCACCCTGCGCATCGATACCCCCATCGAGGTCGACTACTACCGCAACGGCGGCATCCTGCCTTACGTATTGCGCCAGCTCCTGGCTGCATGATCGCGCAATCCGTCCTGGTGGCGGGTGGCGGCATCGGGGGACTGGCGGCGGCCATTGCCGCATCGCGCGCCGGTTGGGATGTGCGGCTGTTTGAAAAGGCTACGGCGTTTGGGGAGGCCGGTGCTGGCATACAGCTGGGGCCCAACGTCACCAGGGTCCTTCACGCGTGGGGTCTGGCCAAACCTCTGGCCGACGTCGCCGCTTTCCCGGGGCAACTGCAGATACGCAGTGCCATCAAAGGTGAGTTGCTGGGAGAGCTTGCCCTCGGCGAGTCGATGAACGCGCGCTACGGCGCACCTTACGCCACGGTGCATCGTGCGGACCTTCACGGTGTGTTGCTCGATGCCGTCAAACAGACCGGCACCCGTCTGCACACCGACAGGGCGCTTCAGGGGTTCACGCAGACGCCGCAGGCCGTATCTGCCCAAACCGCCGATGCGCTGGACGTGGAGGGTGATGTGCTGATCGGTGCAGATGGTTTGTGGAGCACGGTGCGCCACCAGTTGCTGGGCGACGGCGCGCCGCGACGCACCGGCCACGTGGCTTACAGGGCATTGGTGCAACAGTCCACCTTGCCTGAATCACTGCGGTCCGGCAACGTCACGGCCTGGCTGGGGCCCCGCATGCACATCGTCCAGTATCCGGTGCGCGGGGGCGAATGGCTCAATGTGGTGGTTCTGGTTGAAGGCGAGGTCGTACAAGGCGCCGATCCCTGGGATCACGACGCCAATGCATCTGAACTGGCAAGCGCCACCCGCAGCGCCTGCACCTATCTGCAGGACCTCATGGCAGCGATACAGGGCTGGCGCGCCTGGCAACTGTGCGACCGCGTGCCTTTACAGGGTGCGTGGCAACAGGCGCTCGGCCGTATCGCCCTGCTCGGGGATGCCGCGCACCCCATGCTTCCGTATCTCGCGCAGGGCGCCGGCATGGCCATCGAAGACGCCGCGGAGCTGGGTCACGTACTTTCAGTTGCGCGTGATCCAGCCTTTGATGTCCCGACCATGTTGCAGCGCTACGCACTCAACCGCTGGCAGCGCAATGCAAAAGTGCAGGCCAGAGCCTTGCGCAACGCGCGCATCTTCCACGCCGATGGCTTGTTGGCCTGGGGGCGCGATCTGTCGATGAAGATGCTGGGCGAGAGACTGCTGGATATGCCCTGGCTCTACGGCGCAAGGCCCAAATCATCCTGAGCTTTTTCAGGCGGGGACGGCGTGCCGGCCTGCCGTGTCATTCCCACTTGATGTAAAGCCAGCCACAAAACGCCACGCCCACTGCCCACAACAGCCAGGTCTGGGGTGTGGCGTAAGAGTAGACCATCATCGCGACACCGGTCCACGTGAGCAGGGGTCGCTCGGTTTTCCGTCCACGCCTGAATGCCGCGTAGCCAATGAGGCTGAAGAGGATGGCTCCAAAAATATAGGCCGGACTGGGAAACGTCAGGCCCATCGACTGGAGGTTGGGGATGTCGTTCATGGTGTTGATTGTGCGACTTCGCCACGGCCAAGTCCTGATTCGCACATTCCCCGATTCCATGGCGCCAACCGGCGGGTACCATCTTCATTCATACCAAAGCCACAAGGATCGTCATGCAGGAAGCCGCTTACTTCTACGTTTCAAAATTCTTGATCGCTCCCGCCGGCAAGAAGGCGCTGATGGAATGGCTGGACAACGGCCATGTCGATGAGGTTGTCAGCCAGCCCGGCTTCCTGTGGTGCCGGCAGATTGACTTGCGTGAGAAGGACGCAGAGGGCTGCGAGGCCTACCTGATGATTTACGCGCTCGATTCAGAAGCGAATTTCCGCACCTACAAGGCCAACGACGCACTGTCGGCCAAATTTGCGGAACAGCGCAAGGAGTTCGCGCATCACCTGCGCATGGACCGCTGGGATGGTCCGGTGGTCGGTGTGTTCGACAAAAAGTAAGCCGGTTCTGCTGTCCTCAGGCTTTGGCTGCCTTGCGTGCGGGCCTGATGGCTTTTTTCCCCGGTAGCGCACCGGGCGGGGTTTTTGCCTTCGACATGAAGAGCTCGGCAACCAGGCCTCGCAGCCACTGGTTGGCCACATCATGGTGGTTGCGCTGGTGCCAGAACTGCTTGATTTCAAAGCGCGGTGTATCGATCGGCAGCTTGAGCATCTTCAGCCTTGGCATGGGGGGGATGTAGGCCATCACGTAGCTGGGCACCGTGGCCAGCAGGTCGGTTTGCTGCACGATCTCGGGCACCACCATGAAGTGCGGCACACGCAGGGCAATGCGCCGGCTCAGTCCCTTGTCGGCCAGATACCGTTCGATAAAAGTCGTTGTGGATGACTGCAACGAAATGCTGCTGTAGCGCGAGCCTGCAGGCTCGATCAGGATGTGGGATTCCGATGAAAACTGTTTGAGTGTCAGGTTGTCGCGCACACGCGGGTGTTCGGTGCTGACCAGGCAGACATAGGAATCCTCGAACAGGCGCTGCTGGTAAAAGCCTGCATTGAGTCCAGGCAAAAAGCCCAGCGCGAGATCAGCTTCACCCGATGTAAAGGCACCCTGGTAAGACTCGCGCGGCAACTGCAGGACACGCAGGTTGACGCTGGGCGCCACCGTTTTCAGCCGGGTGATCAGCCGCGGCAGGTAGACCAGCTCGCCGATATCGCTCATCAGTATCTGGAAAGTGCGGTCGCATGTCGCCGGGTCGAACACCGAGGCCTGGTCCAGTGCGCCGTGCAACAGCGCCAGCCCGTCCCTGACCGTCGCCGCAATCTGTTGGGCGAAGGGCGTGGGCTCCATGCCGGTGGGCACGCGCACAAAAAGCGGGTCGCCCGAGATGGCCCGCAACCGGCTGAGCGCATGGCTCATCGAGGGTTGCGACAGCCCCAGTCGAAAGCCTGCCCGCGTGAGGTTGCCGTCCTGCATGAGCGCATCAAACGCCATTAGCAGGTTGAGGTCGACTTTGCGGATGTCCATGGTTCTGCCCCGTCAGGTTGGGTTTGCCGTTTCATTATCAGAATTTCTAATGATGTGGATTCGGCATATCGATTGTATTGATTCAATCGCGATGTTAACTTTCAGCCCGCATACAGACCTGTGGGCAACACAAAAACGACGGAGACAAGGCAGATGAGCAGAAAGCGCAAGACGCTTCAATCCGGCATGGGTTGGAGCAACGAAACCAGCATCACCGTGCAGGGCCTGGACCTGTCCCGCGACATCCTGGGACATCTCAACCTCGGCGATTTTGCGTTTCTGGAAATCAAGGGCCGCAAGCCCACACCGCAGGAGTCGCTGGTGTTCAACGCCATGCTCGCCACGCTGGTAGAGCATGGCATGACGCCTATGGTGATTGCTGCACGCCTGACCTACCTGGGGGCGCCCGAGTCACTGCAGGGCGCGGTGGCTTCCGGACTGCTGGGCATGGGCACCACTTTTGCCGGCACCGCCGAAGGTTCGGCCCGCATCCTGCAGGAAGCCATCACAAAGGACACCACCGATGCTGACCTGCCAGCGCTGGCCGAGCAGATCGTGGCCAAACACATGGCGTCAAAGACCTCCATTCCCGGTATCGGCCATCCGCTTCACAAACCCATAGACCCGCGCACGCCGCGCCTCTTTCAGCTGGCGTCCGAAAACGGGCTGAGCGGCCGTTATGTCGAACTCATGAAACTGGTGGCCAGCGCCGCAGAACGTGCGTTGAACAAGCCAGGCCAGTTGCCTGTGAACGCGACGGGCGCGCTGGGTGCGCTGTCGTCCGAACTGGACATTCCATGGCGTTTATGCCGTGGCCTCGCAGTGATCGGCAGGACCATAGGGATCGTCGGCCACCTTGCGGAAGAAATGCGCAATCCCCTGGCCCGCGAAGTGTGGGAACGCACCGAGGAAGAAGCCTCATCCCACGCGCGCTAGCCCGTAGAGCTCGCCATCAACATTACCGGAGACACCATGATCAACCGCCGTTACGCCCTCGCTGCCGTCGCCGCTTCCGCATTGGGCGCCAGCTTCAACGCCTTGTCGCAAGCCGCCAAATGGCCCGGCAAACCCATACGGGTGATCGTGCCCTTCGCCCCCGCAGGCGGCGTGGATTTGCTCTCACGCTTTCTCGCCGACAAACTCGGCACAGTACTGGGCCAGACCCTGCTCATCGACAACCGGCCTGGTGCGGGCGGCAACATCGGCACCGAGATGGTGGTGCGCGCCGGCAATGACGGCTATACCCTGTTGATTGCTGGCAGTCCGACGCACGTCATCAATCCCTACCTCTACAAAAACCTGTCTTACAACCCCGTCAAGGACTTGAGCCAGGTCGCTCTGGTGGCCTCCGCGCCCAACCTGCTGGTGGTCAACCCGGGCCTGGGCCTGAACTCGGTGGATGACCTCGTCAAATTGGCGCGCAGCAAGCCTGGGCAGGTCAGCTTCTCGTCGGCGGGCAATGGGACCAGTGGTCACCTTGCAGGCGAGTTGCTGCGCAGCCAGGCAAAAGTCGAGCTGATGCATGTGCCTTACAAAGGCCAGGCTGATGCGATTTCTGCGGTGATCCGCGGCGAGGTGGCGTTTGCATTCGTCGCCATCCCCGGCACGCTGGCCCTCGTCAAGGACGGTCGCATCAAGGCCATCGCTGTCACCAGTGCCTCACGCAGCACGCTGGTGCCCGATTTGCCGACGGTCACGCAGGCAGGTTACAAGGATTTCGAGGTGCTGGCCTGGTACTGCATGTCTGCACCGGCCGGCACGCCCGCGCCCATCGTTGCGAGGCTCGCCAGCGAGATCGAAAAAATCGTTCAGGAACCGGCCACCAAAGACAAGCTCACCCAGCTGGGTATGGAGCCCAACTTCAGGAAGGGCCAGGATTTCATCGCCTACATGGCCAAAGAGTCGGCCAAATGGGGCAAGGTCATCAAGGACGCCAACATCGTTGCCAGCTGAGCTGCCTGAGCACATTCATGCGCCTGGTTAACTGGTCATTTCACACCTGCCGCCTGCCTTATGAAAGGCCGGTCCAGTGGAGCGATGTCGTCGAGGATGCAGCGGAATTCCTGCTCCTCAAGCTGGAGTCGGACACCGGGCACACCGGCCTGGCCGAGATGACACTCAAGCCGACCTGGACAGGCGCGTCGCGTCGGAGTTTGGTCGCGGCGCTCGAAGACATGCTGCTGCCGCTGGTCAAAAAGAGCGATGTAGATGACAGGACGGCCGTGCGCCGCGCCATGGATGCATTCCCCGGCAACCTCGCTGCGAAAGCCCTGCTCGACAACGCCTTGTGGGACCTTCAGGCCGCCGCATCCGGGCAGTCTTTGTGGCAGGCTTGGAGCGGAAAAGGCAGGGTGGCGCTAACCTGGGTTTTGACACGGCAATCGCCGGCGTTGATGGCTGCCGAAGCCGTCGCCGTACAAACCAAATACGGCTTCAAGGCCATCAAGGTGAAGGGCGGGCAGGGGCTGGAAACCGACGTGCGTGCCATGCATGAACTGAAGGCCGCGCTCGGGTCCAGCGTGCGTTTGTACGTCGATGCCAATGGCGCTTATGCGCAAGACAAGGCGCTTGTTTACGTCAAGGCCATGGCGGATGCTGGCGCCGAGGTGGTCGAGGACCCCTGTAGCCTGCGCCCCGATGCCGCATTCACGGCCTTGCAGCAGGCGACGAAGACGCCGGTACTTGTGGACTTTGGCTGTGAGTCATTGCGCGACGCAGAACTCTTCCTCGACCGCGGTGCGAGGGCCTTCAGCCTGAAGCCCGGCCGCTTCGGCCTGACCGACACACGCGAGATGGCCCGGCTCTCCGGTAAGGCCGGTTGCAAGGTGGTGGTCGGGATGTTCGGCGAGAGCGTGCTCGGAACGCTGCCCGCGCTCAGCCTGGCTTCGACGCTTGCAGACGATTCCTTGCCCGCCGAAGTGACCTGGTTTCTCGCGATGACGGAGCAAAGCACGACACAAACAATAGAGGTGCGGGACGGCGTGGCGGTGTTGCCCGCACAGGCTGGCTGCGCATCGCTGGTCGATTGGGACAGGCTTACGCCACTCCCGCAGTGAGCGAACCACTACTGATACAAGGATTGATTCATGAAGGATTTCGGTTTAACCGAAGAGCAACGCCTGATACGCGACACCGTCAAGGGTCTGGCGAAAGAACACTTCTTGCCAGGTGCGGCTGAGGCCGATCGCCAGTTCAAGCCGCCCGTAGACAACCTCAAGGTGCTGGCCGGCCATGGCTTTACCGGCATGTTCATGCCTGAAGCCTATGGCGGTGCGGGCCTGGGATTGATGGAAAACGTGCTGGTGGTCGAGCAGATCGCACGTTATTGCGCCAACACAGCAATGCTGTTTTCGTGCACCGATGGTGCGACGCCCCGCGCGCTGCTGGGCGTGGGCAGCGAAGAGCAGAAAAAGCGCTACCTTCCGCGCCTGGTGAGCGGCGAGTTGCTCACCGCGTGGAGCATGTCCGAGTCGAACGCCGGCTCTGATGTGGGCAATGTGCAGACCAAAGCTGTGGCCGATGGTGATGACTTCGTCATCAACGGCAGCAAGCTCTGGTGCACCGCGGCGCAGGTGTCCGAACTTTTTCTTGTGCTGGTGCGGCTGGACGCATCGCCCGGCATGAAAGGCGTCGGCGCCATTCTGGTCGAGCGCGGCACCCCCGGCTTCACCGTCGGCAAACACCTGGACCTGCTGGGCCTGCGCGGTACGGGCATGGCTGAACTGGTGTTTGAGAACTGCCGCGTGCCCAGAAGCAATCTGCTGTTGCCCGCGGGACGGATGCGGGAGTTGCTGGCTGTGCTGGATGCCGACCGCATCAGTGGCAATCCGCCGGTCTGCCTGGGCATTGCGCAGGCGGCATTCGAAACCGTCGTGCAGCACCTGAAGGACCGGCACCAGTTCGGCAAGCCGCTGGCCGACAACCAGGGCCTGCAATGGAAGCTCGCCGACATGGCCATTGACATTGAGGCCGCCCGTGCGCTGCTGTACCGGGCGGCAGCGCGTGTTGACGAAGGTAAACCCAGCATTGTGGACACCTCCATCACCAAGGCCTACGTCAACCAGATGTCGGTGCGTGTCACGAATGAGGCGATGCAGTTGGCGGGCGCCTACGGGCTGTCGGAAGAGTACCCCTATGAGCGCTATTTCAGGGATGTGCGCGGCATGTCCATCGGTTACGGCACGGTGGAGATCCACCGCAGTTCCATCGCGCGCGAAATCATCGCCGGCCGCTACGAGTTTTAAGCCTCTTCAGATTTTCAGGAAACACATGACTTCGAGAACAAACACCATAAATGCGGGCAACGGCCAGCACTTCAGCGCCTACGTGAGCGAGCCTGCCCATCCCAATGGCCACGCCGTCATCGTCCTGCAGGAAATTTTCGGCGTCACACCGGCTATACGCATGGTGGCTGACCGTTTCGCCGAAGCAGGTTACCTGGCTGTGGCACCCGACCTGTTCTGGCGTGTCGAGCCGGGGCTGTCCCTGTCTCATTCGAAAGACGACATGGCCAGGGCCTTCGCCATCCTGGGCGGCTTCAGTGATGACGGTGCCATGGACGACATCGGCAGCACCTTGGCCCACATCAAGGCACTTCCAGGCTTTAAGGGGCGCGTGGCCGTGAGCGGCATGTGCCTGGGCGGCAAGCTGACCTACCTGGCTGCGGCGCGCAAACCGCTGGATGCGGCCATTGCTTTCTACGGCGTTGGTATTGAGAAGCACCTGGATGAAGCATCGAACATCAGTTGCCCGACCTTGATGTTCTTTGGCGGCATGGACAAGTATGTCACTGCCGATGCGCGCGGCGACATCGCAAAGGCTGTCAAGGGAAAAGCCGACGTGCTTGTATACGACCAGGCCGACCATGGTTTTTACACACGGGGCGAAGCGGCCACGGTGGCCGATGCGCACCAGAAGGCGCTGGCCTTTCTGGCGGCATCGCTGAAAGCGTAAAGGAGTCGATGTGAGCGTCACATTTGAAGAAGTCAGGGTCGGCGACAGCTGGCGCAGCACCGGGCGCACGTTGACCGAGGCCGAACTCACGCTGGCCTGCATGACCAGCGGCGATTGGCACCCCATTCATGCCGACGCGCAGTACGCCAAATCATCTGTCGGTGGCGCGCGTATTTTTCAGGGCACGTATTGCCTGCATGTGGCGGTGGCCATGGCAACACACTTTCCGGATCTGGGCCCGGCTGTGATTGGTGCGCTCGGCTTCAAGGAGTGGAAGTTCCTGGCACCTGTGGTGCCCGGCGACACGGTGCATGTGGAGGTCGACATCCAGAACAAGCGCCTGACGTCCGACGGCAAACGCGGGCTGATCGAGCGCCGCATCAAGCTCGTCAACCACGCGGGGGTAACCGTGCAGGAAGGCATCGCCACCATGATGGCCGCAGCAGGGGTGGCATCATGATTCTGGGTGATGTCATCGAGCGCAACGACTGCTGCTTTCCCAACCACCCGGTGCTGTTGTTTGAAGGCCGTGTCATCACGCACGGCGGGTTTGCATCGCGCGTGCGCCGCCTCATCAATGCACTGGTGGCCATGGGCTGCAAACGGCAGGACCGCATTGCCGTGCTGTCGCGCAACTGCCCCGAGTTCCTGGAGGTCTACGGCGCCGCGGCGCTGGGCGGCTTTATCGGTGTTGGCGTCAACTACCGGCTCTCGGCACCCGAGCAGGCCGACATCCTGTTGGACGCCGCGCCGGAAGTTTTGATGTACGAGCCTGAATATGCCAGCCGGGTCGAGGAACTGCGCAAGCTGATGCCACCGTCTGTGCGCTATGTCTGCTTCGGGCCGGCCACCAGCTGGTCGTTGGCCTACGAAGATGTGATGTCCGGTGCTGACGACGGCGCACCATCCATACGGGCAGAGGCCGATGACACGCTGTTTTTGATCTACACCAGCGGCACCACCGGCAAACCCAAAGGCGTGATGCTGGGTAACGGGGGACAGCTGGAGCAGGCGAGGGCGCAGGCGATCTCGCATTGCGCGGCCCAGACCGACCGCATGCTCATCGTCATGCCCTTCTATCACATAGGCGGTCCCACCGAGTTGCTGACCTACCTGGTAACCGGTTCCACCATCGTGCTGCACCGCACTTTCGATGCACATGCCATCCTGCAAAGCATGCAGGACCACGGCGTGACGTCTGCGCACCTCGCTCCCACCATGATCCAGATGGTGCTGGAGTTGCAGGAGAAGACGCCCTATGACCTCTCAAAACTGCACACCATCGTCTATGCCTCTGCACCGATGTCGGTCGCCCTGTCCAGGCGCGCGAGGGCTGCATTCGGGCCCATCTTCATGCAGATTTACGGCATGTCCGAGTTGGGCCTTGGCAGTGTGCTGCTCAAGCACCAGCACATCCTCGACGGCACACCTGCAGAAGTAAAACGGCTGGCGTCTGCCGGCCAGCCCTACTTGGGCACCGACATGAAGATCACCGGCAAGGACGGCAAGGAATGCGCTGTGGGCGAAACCGGCGACCTGTTGATGCGTTCGAGCGCCCTGATGCAGGGTTACTGGAACCGCCCCGAACAAACCCGTGAAGCCATGCCTGCAGACGGCTTTCTGCGCACCGGCGACATGGGCTACTTCGACGAGGACGGTTTTCTGTTCATCGTCGACCGTAAAAAAGACATGGTGGTCTCGGGCGGCGAAAACATCTATTCGCGTGAGGTCGAAGAGGTGTTGCTGCAACACCCCGCCATCGCAGAAGCCGCCGTCATCGGTGTGCCCGACCCCAAGTGGGGTGAGTCGGTGATGGCTTTTGTGGTCCTGCGTAGCGGCATGACGGTGACGGAAGAAGAAGCCGTCGAGCACTGCAAAAAATCCCTCGCGAGCTACAAGAAACCGAAGTTCTTCAAAGCCATTGAGGTGATGCCGCGGGTGGTGAGCACCAACAAGATTGACAAGCGCGCGCTGCGTGCACCGTTCTGGGCGGGCAGCGACAGGCAGGTGAGCTGATTTTTTGCAATTGACAACGACAAGCAACAACGACTGGAGACAAAGACATGAAACAGAAAATGCTGAATGTGGTGGCCCTGGCAATGGTGGCCGGTGCCGGTTTGATGGGCAGTGCCCATGCCCAGGGCTTTCCCGACAAGCCCGTGAAAATCGTCGTGCCTTTCACGGCAGGCGGTCTGGCTGATGTGCTGGCGCGCGGCCTCGCCAACGAGTTGGGCAAGGTCTGGCCGCAACCGGTGGTGGTCGACAACCGCCCCGGCGCCAACACCATCATCGCGGCAGAACTCACCGCCCGTTCACCGGCCGATGGCTACACGCTTCTGCTGGCCAACGACCCGACCGTGTCGTCCAACCAGTACCTCTACAACAAGCTGCCTTATGACCCGGTGAAGGACTTCACACCTGTCATCAACATTGCTGCTACGCAGGAGGTGCTGATGGTCAGCGAGGCCTTCAAGGGTCGCACGGTGGCCGACCTCATCGCGCAGGCCAAGGCCAGGCCCGGGCAGATCACCTACGGCAGTTATGGCCCCGGCAGCAAGGCCCATCTCGACGCCGAAGACTTCGCCCGTGTGGCGGGCATCAAGCTGAACCACATACCCTACAAGGGTGTGGCCGATGTCATGGGGGCCCTGACCAGCGGCCAGATCGACATGTCCTTTTCGGGCATGCCGCCGTCCATCACCATGGTCAAGGGCGGCAAGGTCAGGGCGCTGGCGATTGCGGCACCGCAGCGCTTCAAGCTGCTGGCGGACGTGCCCACCATGTCCGAGGCCGGTGTCCCCAACTTCGAGTCGAGCGCCTGGTTTGGCCTGATCGCCCCTGCGGCAACGCCGAAAGCGGTGGTGGACAAGATCGCAGCCGATGTGTCCAAAATCATCATGCGGCCCGACTTTCAGGAAAAATTTATTGGCGGCGTGGGGCTGGAGTTGCTGAACCAGAACCCGCAGAAGTTCGCTGAATTCCTGGCGAAGGACAGGGCTGCCTACGCGCAGAGTATCAAGAACGTCAACGTCAAGCTCGACTGAACAGGAGACAACGATGTCTGTCAAACCCACATCTTCCTCGACGCGCCGCAGGCTACAGCTTGCCGCGCTGGCCGCTGCCGCCAGCACCGTATTTGCCGGCTTTCTGCCGGCCGCACACGCGCAGGCCTATCCGTCCAGACCGATACGTTTCATCGTGCCCTACCCGGCCGGCGGTGGCACCGACATCGTGGCGCGTCTGATCGCCGCGAAGATGACGACCAGCATGGGCCAGACCGTGGTGGTCGACAATAAACCGGGCGCCAGCACAGTCATAGGTACCGACATGCTGGCCAAGGCACCTGCAGACGGTTACACCTTCAGCCTGGTGACGGACTCGCACGCTGCCAACCCGACTTTCTTTCCCAAGCTGCCTTACGACAGCGTGAAGGATTTCGAACCCGTGACGCAGCTGGTGTTTGTGCCGCTGGTGCTGGTGGCCAACCCGTCGCTGAATGTCAAGACGGTGCCCGAGCTGGTCGCCGCTGCCAGGGCCAAACCCGGCAAGATCAATTACGCCTCGATTGGCAACGGCTCGCCGCACCAGATTGCCATGGAGTGGCTCAAGTCCATGGCCGGCATCAGCATGACGCACATTCCCTACAAGGGCGTAGCGCCAGCCTTGACCGACCTGGTGGCCGGGCAGGTGGACGTGATGTTCACGGGCACCTCGTCGGCCAGCCCTTATGTCAAGGCTGGCCGCCTCAACGCGCTGGCGGTGTCCAGCGCCAAACGGCAGGCTTCCTTCCCCAGCACGCCTTCTGTCGCTGAGGCTGCCTTGCCGGAATTCGATTTCATGACCTGGTACGGAACGGTGTTGCCGGCGGGCACGCCGCGCAACATCGTGATGCGCCTGAATCAGGAAATTACCGCAGCGTTGAACCAGCCCGACGTGAAGGAAAAGCTGGCCGGCCTGGGTGTGGAAGGTGCGCCATCGACACCCGAAGCCTTCGGCGCGTTCATCAGAACCGAAGCGCAGAAGCTCGAAAAAATCGTTAAAGCCACCGGCGTGAAAGCTGAATGATGAAGGCCGCAATGACAAGGGCAGGACGCTGACATGGCACAGGTGCTTGCAGGCATACGCGTCCTTGACCTCGGAAGCTTTATCACCGCGCCCTATGCCGCCATGCTGCTGGCCGAGATGGGGGCCGACGTCATCAAGGTTGAAAAACCCGTGACGGGCGATCCTTTTCGCGCGTTTGGTTCAGGGCTTTACAGCTCCCACTTCCAGTCGCACAACCGCAACAAGCGCAGCCTGGCGCTGGACTACACCCGCCCCTCAGGTGCTGCCGTTTTCGACAAGCTGGTGGCCGGCGCAGACGTGCTGCTGCTCAACGTCAGGCCGGGTGTGGAAGAAAAACTGGGCGTCGGCTACGAACGGCTGAAGGCCATCAACCCGCGGCTGGTGTACTGCGCCATCACAGGCTACGGCGCGACAGGCCCTTACGCCGACAGGCCTGCCTATGACAACGTCGGCCAGGCGCTGTCAGGCTGGTTGTCGATGTTCCATGAAGGCAATGACGCCCGTGTGGCGGGGCCTGCGGTGTCCGATGCCTTGACCGGCCTGTACGCGGCCATGGGCATCATGGGCGCGCTTGTCGAGCGCAACAACACAGGTGTTGGGCGCAAGGTCGAGGTCAGCATGCTGGAAGCCAACATCGCCTTTGCTACAGAGCCGCTGGGCAAACTTTTTGCCAACCAGCAGCCGGTGCCGCATTATTCTCGTTCGGCTGCGTCCCAGTCGTTCATCGTCACGTGTGGCGATGGCCAGCGTATTGGCCTGCACCTGTCCTCGCCGGACAAGTTCTGGCGCGGCCTGCTTGCAGCGCTGTCGCGCGACGACCTGCAGCAGAAGTACCCCGACCGCTCATCACGCGTCGCCCGCTACGACGAACTGGCGCTTGACCTGGCCGCTGCCTTTGCAACCCGGCCGCGCGACCACTGGTTGCCGCTGCTGGCCAAAAACGATGTGCCGTTTGCACCCGAACGCCGGCTCGAAGAACTGGAGGACGACCCGCAGGTGCAGCACCTCGACGTGTTTTATGAAATGACCCATCCCTGCTATGGGCAGGTCAAGGCCGCCAACCGACCGGTGCGGTTCGATGGCGACAACCACAGCGGCTTCCTGCCGCCCCCGGATCTTGGCGAACACACGCAGCAGATTCTTGGTGAAATCGGTTTGGGCGATGCGGACATCCGCAAGCTCACAGACGCAGGGGCCATTTAATGGATTTCACCATCCCTGAAGAGCTGCGCATGCTGCGCGACTCGGCACGCCGTTTTGTGCAGGAGGAGTTGCTGCCGCTTGAGCCCCTGTACGCCAACGAGGCCGACATTCCCGATGAGGTACGTGCGCGCCTGCAGGCCAAAGCCAAGGAACTGGGCTTCTGGATTTTTGATTTGCCCGAAGCCTATGGCGGCGGCGGGGTGGGCTACCTGGGCATGTGCCTGGTGTGCGAGGAACTGGCGCGCTGCAACGTGCCGTCCTTTCGTGCGCCCACGGTGTTCACACCGTATCTCGGCCCGGTGCTGTTTCGCTGCACGCCGGAGCAGCAGCAAAAATACCTTTATCCCGTCATCAATGGCGACAAGCGCACCTGCTTTGCCCTGACCGAGCCCAATGGCGGCTCCGACCCCTCGCAGATGCTGACCACGGCTGTCCGCGAAGGCGATGCCTACCGCATCAACGGCGCCAAGATTTTCATCACCGGCGCTGACAAGGCTGATTTTGTCCAGCTGTTTGCACGCACCGATGCCGGTGTGTCGTGTTTCCTCATCGACCGCGGTACGCCCGGCATGCGTCTGGGCCAGAGCTTTGAGCTGATGTCGCCCGACCGTCCGTGGGAACTGGTGTTCGACAACGTCGTTGTACCGGCGTCGCAACTGGTGGGGCAGCCCGGCAAGGGCTGGGAGCTGGCGCGCGAGTTTCTGGACGTGGGCCGCCTCATCCACGGCCCCAAAGCGATTGGCCGCGCCGAACGCGCACTGGCGCTTGCCATCGCCTACGCCAATGAACGCAAGACCTTCGGCGAACCACTGGCCAACCGCCAGGCCATCCAGTGGATGATTGCCGACTCGGCGGTGGAGATCAATGCCGCGCGCCTGATGACGCTGCACGCGGCGTGGAAGGCCGACCAGGGCATGGACTTTCACATCGAGGCTTCGCAGGTCAAGCTCTACGCCGACGAGATGCTGATGCGGGTGGCCGACCGCGCGCTGCAAATCCATGGCGGCATCGGGCTCTCGCGTGAGCTGCCGATCGAGCTGATCTTTCGCGATGCGCGCAGCCGCCTGATCACCGAAGGCTCGTCTGAAATGCAGCGCATGATCATTGCGCGGGAGATGCTCTCGGGCAGGTCGGCCGTAAACAGGCTGTAGGCACCGATTGGCCCATTCGCCCGGCTTGTATGAAAATAGGCCATGCGCCTTCGCCACATAGAAGTTTTTAACGCCGTCATGCTCACCGGCAGTGTGAGCGGCGCGGCACGCCTGATCAACGTCACGCAGCCTGCGGTCAGCCGCATCCTGCAGCATGCCGAGCTGCAGCTGGGCTTTGCGCTATTCCAGCGCAGCAAGGGCCGGCTGACGCCGACGCCCGAGGCGCTGACGTTGTACCCGCACATCGAGCGGCTGTTCGCCCAGCTTGACGAGGTGCAGCGCCTGGCGGCCAACCTGAAGGCCGGCGATGGCGTACGCGAGCTGCGCATCCTCACCGTGCTGGCGCTGAGTTATGAAATCCTGCCGCACGCCATCAAGCTGTTCCGTGTGAAGCACCCCGATGTGCCCATCAGCGTGCGTGCGCTGCATTCACCCCAGATCGTCTCGGCGCTGGCGCTGCAGGAGGCGGATGTCGGTTTCATGTTCAGCCCGGTCACACATTCGGCGTTGGCGCAGGAGCACCTCGCCGATGGCCGCATGGTGTGCATTGCACCCAAGGGCCTCCTGTCGGCGCGCCTGCTCAAGCGCGGCCATGTCACGCTGGCTGACCTCATGAAGGTGCCGGTGATTGGCCTCGATGTGCATGACCCCGTCGGCCGCAGCCTGAACCAGGCCTGCCGCGAAGCCGATGTCGGTTTGAACTTCGCCATCACGGTGCAGACCTATCACTCCGCTTTGGCGCTAGCGCACCACGGCCTGGGTGTGGCGCTGGTCGACAGCTGCACGGCTGCTTCCGCCGACCAGGCACGGGTCGATGTGCTGAATCTGGAACCGCTGATCGAGGTGCCCATCAAGGCGCTGATGCCTGCGGGCAAACCCGGTTCGGTGGCCGTGCGCGCGTTTGTGCGCTGTTTCCAGCAGGCAGTTGCTTACGCGGCCAAGGCTTCGATCAAACCGGCCTGAACACTTCTGCCCGCCAGCAGGCGGCTGATGCGGGCGGCAGAACCGAAGGCGAGGGTAAAACCCAGCGCGCCGTGCCCGGTGTTGAACAGCAGGTTGTCCGGGCCTCTGGGGTGGTGCCCGATGACGGGCAGCCCCGTCGGTGTGGCCGGACGCAGGCCTGCCCAGGGCCGCAAGTTTGTCAGGCTGCTGCAGCCGGGAAACGTCTCGCTGGTCGATGCCTTGAGTGAGGCAATCTGCTTTTCTGCGATCGACATGTCATAGCCCGCCAATTCAGCCATGCCCGCCACGCGCAGTCGCGTCCCCAGTCGGGCGAACACCACCTTGCGTGCGCTGTCGGTCACGCTGATGGCCGGCGCGTCGGAGGCAAGGCCATCAATGTCCACCGTGATGCTGTAACCCTTGAGCGGGTAGATGGGCAGGGCAACACCTACGCTGCGCGCCATGGGCGCCGAGGCGGGGCCCAGCGCCATTACATAGCGGTCGGCTTCAATCTCACCCTGTGGCGTGCTGATGGCCGACACCGCGGTGCCGCACACGCTTATGCGGGTGACGGGTGTGTCGAGCAGAAACGTGACGCCTTTGGCGCGCAAGGTAGCGAGCAGGGCGTCACAGGTCTTCTGGCAATCGGCTGCGCATTCGCCGGGTGTGTAAATCGCGCCGGCAACGTGGGCATGCCGGTGGGCGAGAGCGGGCTCCAGTTCCACACAGCGGTCGGCGCTGACGGCTTCCTGCACACTGCCCAGTTCGCGCTGGAAGGCCATCTGTCGTCGCGCGGCGGTGAAGGAGGCAGCGTCCGCATAGAGCACCAGCTTGCCCGTGTTGCTGAAATCACAGGCGATGTTGTCCTGCTGCAGCATGCTGTCGAAGGCCAGGCGGCTTTCACCGGCGAGCTGAAGCAGCTCGAGTGTGGTGCTGCGCGATGTGCCGGCATTGCAGGCCGCCAGAAACTTCAGGCCCCACAGCCACTGGTGCACATCAAGCTGCGGCCTGATCTTCAGCGGCGATGTGGGCGACAGCAGGAGTTTGGGCAGCTGCCGCCAGATACCCGGGTCAGCCAGCGGCTGCACGTAGGCGTAGCTGAGCTGCGCACCATTGCCGCCGCTGGCACCGCTGCCGGGCCGGGCGCGGTCAACCACCGTGACCTCGTGGCCAGCCCGGTTCAAGGCCCAGGCCGTCGCCAGGCCCACAATGCCCGCCCCCAGCACACACACCCGCATGGCAACTCCTGTATCTGTAAAGCCGTAACTTTAGGCAGGGCTGCAGTTTTTGAACAATGCCGAATGCAGGGCGGGCCATGACCTGAAGTTATGACCGGCCACTTTCCGGCCACGGGACGGGTGGCAGATTGCAGGCCATGGGTAATCCATGAGTTTTCGTCATGGGTTTGTCAGCAAAATGAATGACGCTATCGGCTGCTTGTTTCTACACTGGCCGTGCAAGCTTTTTTACCCACCGTTTCAACTCAATCGTTCAACCACTTTTCCAAGAGGATTTTTATGAAGATTTCGACACTCATGAATGCCGTACTGCTGGGCGCCGGCCTGGCCGCCATGGCCTCTGGCGCCAGCGCACAGACGCTGAAAAAAGTGGCTGACGCCAACAAGATCACGGTGTCCTACCGTGAGGCGTCCGTGCCCTTCAGCTACCTGATCGGTTCGAGCAAGGCGGTCGGCTTTTCAGTCGAGCTGACCGAAGCCATCATCGACGACGTGCGCAAGAAGACGAAGAAGCCCAACCTCGAAGTGGCCTACATGCCCGTCACCTCGCAAAACCGCATCCCGTTGCTGGTCAACGGCAGCTATGACATCGAGTGCGGCTCCACCACCAACAACGCCGCGCGCGGCAAGGACGTGCAGTTCGCCATCAGCCACTTCTTCACCGGCACGCGCCTGCTGACCAAGAAGACTTCCGGCATCAAGAACTACGCCGACCTCGCCAAAAAGACGGTGTCCAGCACCACCGGCACCACCAACGCCCAGGTGATCCGCAAGTACAGCGCCGACAAAAACCTCGACATGCAGCTCATCCTCGGCAAGGACCACGACGACTCCCTGTTGCTGGTTGAAAACGACCGCGCCGTGGCGTTTGCCATGGACGACATCCTGCTGTTCGGCCTGATGGCCAACTCCAAGAACCCGGCTGCGCTGCAGGTGGTGGGCGATTCGCTGCAGGTTGAGCCCTACGGCTGCATGATCCGCAAGGATGACCCCGAGTTCAAGAAGCTGGTCGACGGCACCATCACCCGCATGATGAAGTCCGGCGAGTTCACCAGGCTGTACACCAAGTGGTTCGAGTCACCGATCCCGCCAAAGGGTGTGAACCTCGGCCTGCCCATGAGCCAGCAGCTGAAAGACAACCTGAAAGCTTTGAGCGACAAGCCTGCGATGTGATGGGCGGCGGGTATCCGGCTGCGTGATGCATCGCGCGCCGGGGCTACCCGCCACCTCCGCCCTGGCCTGACGCAAGGCCGCGCGACTTTCCTCCAACCCCGCATCGACCTCATGCCGCGCCCCGCGCGGGCGTGAGCCTGCGCGACTCTTTTCGAAGGACGGCACAAGATGAACAGAAAACGTGTGGTCGGCATCCTGGGCGGCATGGGCCCGGCGGCCGGTGCCGACTTTGCCCGGCTGTTTGTCGCAGCCTGCACCGAGCACATGCAGCGCCGCGGCGTGCCGGTGTCCGACCAGGCCTTCCCCGAGCACTGGCTGGCCCAGGTGCCTGTGCCTGATCGCAGTGCCGCCCTGGGCGCACCCGGTTTTGGCGGCCACCAGCCGCTCGAGCCCATGCTGCAGGCCATGGGCAAGCTGGCCGCCCTCGGCGCGCAAACCGTGGCCGTCGCCTGCAACACTGCCCACGCCTGGCACGGCGAGCTGCAGCAGCGCTTCCCGCAAGTCGAGGTGCTGCATGTGGCGCGCGAGGTGGCGCGCGCGCTGGCCGGGCGCGGGGTGCGCGTCGGGCTGCTCGCCACAGAGGGCACGTACACGGCCGGCCTGTACGACGAGGCGCTGCTGCGTGCCGGCATGCTCTGCCACGTGCCCGATACGCTTGAGAAGGCAGAACTCATGCGCGGCATCTATGACGGGGTCAAGGTCGGCAACATGGCTTTGGCGCGCGACTGCTTTGCCGGGGTGGCCGCAGCGCTGGCGCGCCGGCATGGGCTGCAGACACTGATTCTGGGTTGTACGGAAATCCCGCTGGCCCTGAAGGCCGTGCCGCAGATGGCTGACCTCGAGTTGGTGGACCCGGCCGCCTTGCTGGCGCGAACCCTGGCGGAACGGGCGCTCAATTAGGCATATGCCTCGGCATATGCTGGTTTGAAAACTGCATCGAGTGCGTCGGGACGAAAAAAATGGCCAAAAAAGGCCATTTTCAGGTGCCAAATTGGCCTCCAGGCCAATAGATATGAGCGTGAGCAGCTACCGAAAAAATAGCAATGCCAATGCAGCGTCAATCCGCCGACGCGCTCCAGCGATTGCCCCAGGCGCCGTCTTTCACCTTCTGGATGTCGCGGCGGTCGCGTTTGGTGGGGCGGCCGTGCTCCAGGCTGTTGGCCGGGTCCGCGCCCACACGGCGCTGTTCCGTGAACGCCGCCTTGAGACGCAGGCTTTCTTCGGTTTCTTCGTAAAGCTGCTGGGCCACGGGCGCTGAGCCGCGCTGGCTGCTGATGCCGCGAACCACGATGGTCCGGGTGACCGGTCCCTGCCGCATGGACACCGTGTCGCCGGCCTTGACCTCGCGCGCCGGCTTGGCTTCGATGTCATTGACGCGGACGCGGCCCTTGTCGATTTCTTCCACGGCGAGCGAGCGGGTCTTGTAAAAACGCGCGGCCCAGAGCCATTTGTCCAGTCGTAATTTATCCATTAAGCGCCATTTTGAGTCATCGATATGACTTTCAAGCGAACCCGGGAATTTTTTACATTTAACTGGCGAGCGGTAGCCGGGCCGTAGCATCGAGCCCTGTGACTCGGCCATGCACGATGCGGTTGTCCAGCGCCAGGCTGCCGCCCAGCGCTTCGGTGATCTCCCGGCAAATCGCCAGGCCAAGGCCCGAGCCCTGGCGCACATTGCCGGCTGAAAACGGCTGGTACAGGCGCGTCGCCAGCTCTTCGCTGATGCCCGGCCCGCCGTCGCTGATCGTCAGCGCGGCGTAACTGGCATCACACACGATGCGCACGGCCAGCGCGCCGCCCGGCGGGGTGTGCTTGATGGCGTTGTGTAGCAGGTTGCGCGCCAGCTCACCCAGCATCCATTCGTGCGAGGCGATGGTGGCGGGCACGGTCTCGATGTCGAAGGCGATGTCTTTTTCGGCGATCAGCGGTGACAAATCGAGCGCCACGGCGCGCACCGCCTGGGCCAGGTCCAGCGCATGCAGGTCGGGCTGCTGGCGCAACTGCTCGACCTTGGCCAGCGACAGCATCTGGTTGGCCAGCGTGGTCGCGCGGTCCACCGTGACGCCGATTTCGCCCAGCGCCTCCTGCGCGCCGATGTCGCCATGCAGTGCCGACTGCACCTGCACCTTGAGCACGGCCAGCGGTGTGCGCAACTGGTGGGCCGTGTCGCGCACAAAACGTTTCTGGTGGTTGAGCAGCAGCTGCAGGCGGCCCATCACGGCATTGGTGGCATCGACCAGCGGCAGCAGCTCGCGTGGTGCATCTTCAGCAGCAATTGGCGTCAGGTCTCCCTCGGGCCTGGCACGCAACTGCGCGCTGAGCTCGCGCACCGGCCGCGTGGCACGCTGCACCACCAGCAGCACGACCAGCGCAATCACCGCCACCAGCAGCGCCTGGTGCCAGACGGTGTCGAACAGGATTTTGCGCGCCAGCGTCTGCCGCAGCTCCAGCGTTTCAGCCACCTGCACGACGGCCATGCCGCGGCCCTGTGCGCTGGCCACCGGCTGCAGCAGAACGGCGACGCGCACGTCCTCGTCGCGAAACACATCGTCGTAAAAATCGACCAGCGCGGAGTAGGGCGGCTTGGCCGGGATGGTGCCGCGCCAGAAGGGCAGCTGCGCAAACCCGGAGACCATCTCGCCCTTCTGGGTCGAGATGCGGTAGAACATGCGGCTCTGGTTGTCGGCCTCAAAGGCTTCCAGCGCGGCGTAGGGCACCGTCACCCGCAGCTCCGACTGCTCGTCGTAACCCGTCACGTCCAGCTGCTCGCCAATCGATTTCGCCGAGGCCAGCAACGTGCGGTCATAGGCGGTGTTGACAGCGCTGAGCGCCTGGTTGTAGAGGCTGACGGTGTTGATGACGACCAGCAGGCAGACCGGGCCGAGGATGCCGAGCAGCAGGTAGCGTCTTAATGAGATCGCTCTCACGCTTCTGTTTCGCGGCGGCCCTGCGCTGCGTTCGCTCACGCATCCACCTTCAGCAGATAGCCCAGCCCGCGCAGAGTCATCAGCGTAACGCCGGTGTTCGTCAGCTTTTTGCGCAGCCGGTACACCACCACTTCGACGGCTTCGTACTGCACATCGGTCTCGCCGGGAAAGACGAGTTCAAACAGTTTTTCTTTCGACATCGCGTGGCCGGGCTTGACCATCAGCGCCTGAAGCAGGGCCAGCTCGCGTGGCGTGAGTTCCATCACCAGGCCTTCGTGGTAAATCGCGCCGCTGTCTTTTTCATAGCGCAGCGAACCGACCATCATGTTGCCAGGCTCGGGCGCGGCACTGGCCACGCGGTCGGCCTCTGTGCGCCGCCTGTCGAGGGCGCGCAGTCGGGCTTCGAGCTCGTCGAGGTCAAAGGGTTTGGGCAGGTAGTCGTCGGCCCCCAGGTTCAGGCCCATGATGCGGTCACCGACGGTGCCGCGCGCGGTCAGGATCAGCACCGGTGTTTTCAATCCCTGCTTGCGTGCGGCCTCCAGCACCTGCAGGCCGTCCATACCCGGCAGGCTCAGGTCCAGCACCACGGCATCCGGCTGCAGCGCCGTCCACTGGCCCAGCGCCAGCGCGCCGTCGGTGCAGCCCGTCACGTCCATGCCGCGCCTGCTCAGGGCGCGCTGCAGGGCGGCCTGCATGGAGGCGTCATCTTCTACGAGCAATAACTTCATGGGCAAACGGGGCGTGGGCAAGGAGGGAACTGTGCGGGAGCGGGGAAGGCTGGACATTAGCACTTTCCACTATGCCTTCCGACAGCCGTTTGACAGGAAGCGGGTGCATCATTGAAGGCTAACCCTGATTCACAAGGAGACACCCATGCGTCGCGACACCTTCCTCAAAACCCTGGCAGCGCTGGCCGCCACCGGTGCATTTCCCTTTTCGGCCCATGCCGCGGCCAACGTCAAGATGATGATTCCGGCCAACCCCGGCGGCGGCTGGGACACGACCGGCCGCGCGCTGGGCAAGGCGCTGACCGACGCCAAGGTGGCCGACACCGTCACCTATGACAACAAGGGCGGCGCTGCCGGCGCGCTGGGCCTGGCCCAGTTCGTCAATGGCTCCAAGGGCGACCCGAATGCGCTGATGGTGATGGGTGCCGTCATGCTGGGTGGCCTGATCACCGGCAAGCCGCCGGTCAGCCTGTCGTCGGCCACGCCGATTGCGCGCCTGTCCAGCGAATACAACGTGTTTGTGCTGCCCGCCAACTCGCCCATGAAGACCATGGCCGACGTCGTGGCGCAGCTCAAGAAAGACCCCGGCAGTGTGAAGTGGGGCGGCGGTTCGCGCGGGTCCACCGAGCACATCGCAGCCGCCATGATTGCGCAAAAGGTCGGCGTTGACCCGTCCAAAATCAACTACGTCGCCTTCCGTGGCGGCGGTGAGGCGACGGCTGCCATCCTGGGCGGCAACGTCACCGTGGGCGGCAGCGGCTACAGCGAGTTTAATGAATACATCAAGGCTGGCAAGATGAAGGCGATTGCCGTCACGTCCGGCAAGCGTCTTGATGGTGTGGCCATTCCCACGCTCAAGGAGCAGGGCATCGACGTCGAGATCGGCAACTGGCGCGGCGTTTACGGTGCGCCCGGCATCACACCCGCCCAGCGCAAGGCCCTGACCGACATGGTGCTGGCCGCGATGAAGTCGCCTGCCTGGGCCGAGGCTGTCAAGAAAAACGACTGGACACCGTCTGTCCTGACCGGCGACGCGTTTGCGAAATTCGTCGATGACGACTTCGCCAGTCTGCGCGCGACCATGGTCAAGTCCGGCATGGTCTGACCAGCCTTTGCAAACAACCACGGCGCGCTGCCTCTAACAAGCCAGCGCGCCGATTTTTGTTCTTTCCCATTTCAGGGAGCATTCATGACAGACACAGATTCTTCTGCAGCGCCGGCATCGGTGCTGCCACAAACGCTTGTCGGCGTCGGCGTCCTGCTGACAGGCCTGGCCCTGGCGTTTGGCGCCATCAGCATTTCATCGACAGCCGGCTACAGCGGCGTCGGCCCCAACTTTCTGCCCTGGCTGGTGTCGGTGGTGCTGGCGATTTGTGGTGTGTTCATCATCTGGGAGGCGCGCACCGGCGGCTTTCGTGAACTGGCCACGCCCTCAGGCGCGTCACGTGCCAACTGGCCGGGTTTTGTCTGGGTGTCTGCCGGCCTGCTGCTCAATGCCGCGCTGATCACCACACTGGGTTTTATCCTGAGTTGCGCGCTGTGTTACGTGCTGGCGGTGCAGGGCCTGCGCCGCGCCAGCGACAAGCCTTCCGGCGCACCGCGCACCTGGGCGATGGACATCGTCACCGGCCTGCTGATCGCTGCGCCTGTCTACTGGATGTTCACCAAATTTCTGGCCATCAATTTGCCCGGTTTAACTGCGACAGGCTGGATCTGACATGGACATCCTCAATGCACTCATGGCCGGTTTCGCTACCGCCATCACACCTGCCAACCTGATCTGGTGCCTTGTCGGCTGTGCGCTGGGCACGGCTGTCGGCGTGCTGCCCGGCATCGGCCCCGCTGTCGCGGTGGCCATGCTGCTGCCCATCACGGCCAAGGTCGAGGTCACGGCCTCCATGATCTTTTTTGCCGGCATTTATTACGGCGCCATGTATGGCGGCTCGACGACGTCCATCCTGCTCAATACTCCGGGGGAGACGGCCAGCATGGTCACCGCGATGGAGGGCAACAAGATGGCCAAGAGCGGGCGCGCAGGCGCTGCGCTGGCCACGGCGGCCATCGGCTCCTTTGTAGCCGGTACCATCGCGACCGTCATCGTCACGCTGTTCGCGCCCTTTGTGGCGGAATTCGCAGTCAAGCTCGGACCGCCTGAGTATTTCCTGTTGATGTTGCTGGCCTTCACCACCGTCAGTGCGGTGTTGGGCCAAAGCACCTTGCGCGGCATGACGGCGCTGTTCATCGGGCTGGCTGCTGGCTGCGTAGGCCTGGACCAGATCTCCGGCCAGGGCCGTTACACCGGCGGCGTGCCTGAACTGCTGGACGGGATCGAAATCGTGCTGGTCGCTGTCGGCCTGTTTGCCGTCGCCGAGGTGCTGTATGCGGTGCTGTACGAAGGCAAGGTCACGGAAGAACAGAACAAGTTGAGCCGCGTACACATGACGGCCCGCGACTGGAAACGCTCCATTCCTGCGTGGTTGCGCGGTACCGCCATCGGCACACCCTTCGGCTGCATCCCGGCCGGTGGCACCGAGATACCGACCTTCCTGAGCTATGCGATGGAAAAAAAGCTCGCCAAAGATCCGGCCAACAAGGCTGAGTTCGGCACCACAGGCGCGATTGAAGGTGTGGCCGGCCCCGAAGCTGCGAACAACGCCACGGTGACGGCTGCACTGATCCCGCTGCTCACGCTGGGCATCCCGACGTCGAACACCACGGCGGTGTTGCTGGGCGCCTTTCAGAACTACGGCATACAGCCCGGCCCGCAGCTCTTTACCAATTCGGCCACGCTGGTGTGGGCGCTGATTGCCTCGCTGTATATCGGCAATCTGATGTTGCTGGTGCTCAACCTGCCGCTGGTCGGCCTGTGGGTCAAGCTGCTGAAAATTCCCAAGCCACAGCTCTATGCCGGCATCCTGATCTTTGCAACGGTGGGTGCCTACGGCATGCGGCAGAGCGGGTTCGATCTGTTCCTGCTCTACGCCATCGGCCTGCTCGGTGTGCTGATGCGCCGCTTTGATTTTCCGACCGCCCCCGTCGTCGTCGGCATGATTCTCGGCCCACTCGCCGAAGCCCAGTTGCGCAATGCGATGTCGATCGGCGAGGGCAGCCCGGCCGTGTTTTTCCAGCGGCCCATGTCGCTGGTGCTGGTGATCATTGTGGTGGCGGTGCTGGTGTTGCCACGTGTGGCGAAGGCGATGTCTGCAAGGCGGGCGCGGGCAGCTTGATTCTGACTGGTGAGGTCACCCGGCACGTCCCCGGCGTGAGCCTCACCGCCGCCCTCCCGGGCTGCCGTTTCCCGCTAAGATCGTTCAATTCAAACCCCATGCATAGTCGCCTTTGATGGCGTCTGTGCTGCCCAGCAAAGGACGATTCCCATGACCATTCTGACCACACACGTCGGCAGCCTCCCCCGCGGCGACGAGCTGGCGGGCCTGCTTCTCAAACGCGATCATGGCGAGGCCGTGGACGACGCGCATTTTGAACAGGTGGTGCAGACCGCCATCGACCACGCCGTGCAAAAGCAGGCGGAGGCAGGGGTGGGCATCATGAGCGACGGTGAGCTCGGCAAGGTCGGCTATGCCACTTACATTACCGAGCGTCTCGAAGGCTTTGGCGGGCACGTCGACCGAACCCCCGCGAAGGACCTTGCGGACCTCCCTGACCTGCGCAAGAAGCTGGCCGCCATCATGGGCGCGCAGGAATT
Source organism: Pseudomonadota bacterium (assembly GCA_040387435.1). Classification (GTDB taxonomy): domain Bacteria; phylum Pseudomonadota; class Gammaproteobacteria; order Burkholderiales; family Burkholderiaceae_C; genus Polaromonas. Next base: position 33,136 of record JAZKDR010000010.1, on the reverse strand, counting down.
CGTGCGTGCCGCGTGCATCGGGCCGGTCAAGCTGCGAACGCTTGAGCCATGCCACGCAGACATACGGCGCTTCAAGTTGGCGATGGAACGCCATGGCGGCGGTGCACGGGGCTTCATGAATGCTGCCTCGCCCGGTCTCATCACGGCTTTCCAGCCCAACAAACACTACCCTTCGCATGAAGCCTACCTGGCGGCCCTTGTTGATGCGATGCGTCCCGAATATGAGGCGATTGTCGCGGCGGGATTCGATTTGCAACTCGACTGCCCCGACCTCGCCATGGCGGCGCACACCGGCTTCCAGCATCTGAGCGAGGCGGAGTTCATCAAGCGCGCCCACCAAAACGTGGAGGCGCTGAATGCGGCCACCAGCAATATTCCGCGCGAGAAGCTGCGCATGCACATCTGCTGGGGCAACTACGAAGGCCCGCACCATTGCGACATCGCGCTTGAGAAGGTGATCGATCCCATCCTCGCCGCACGTCCGTCCACCATATTGTTCGAAGCCGCAAACCCGCGCCACGAACACGAGTGGGAGATCTGGCGCGACGCCAATTTGGCCGACGACAAGATCCTGGCACCAGGCCTGATCGACAGCTGCTCCAACTACGTCGAGCACCCCGAACTCATACGCCAGCGCATCGAGCGTTACACCGCCTTCATGGGCCCGGACCGTGTGCTCGCCAGCACCGACTGCGGGTTTGGCACCTTTGCAAACTACGGCAAGATCGATCCTGTGGTCACATGGATGAAGCTGGCTGTACTGAAGGACGGCGCCGACCGCGCGAGCGCCGTCGCAGCATAAGGGCCGGGATCTCCTGCAGACATCGGAGTGAATGACTCCGGTGTCAGGTGCTTTCCTCAAGCGCCGGCGTCACCTTGAGGCCAACCTCCTCGTAACCGCCACCGCTCTCATCAGGCCATGACACGGCGACCTGAAATGCCGGCCGTTTTGAAATGGCTGCATACCAAGCATGCACGTTCGGACGTTTGGCTGAGGACCAGAACTGGTCCTGGCCCAGTGCCGACAAACGGAACATGAAAGGCGCAATCGAGATATCGGCGAGTGAAAAGTCGCCGACGATCCAGGGCCCGGGGTTGAGCGTGGTTTCGAGCCGGTCGAGCAGGGCTTCGATGGACGACATGGCTTCGCGCAGCTCGCCGTCATGAATCTCGCCGCGTACGGCGCGTGAGTGCAAGTCCTGCAGGAACTTGCTGGGCCGGCGGCTGGCCTGTTCGCGCAGCACGTCGTCGCCCCAGCGTTTTCTGAGTTTGGGCAGGATGTACTTCACCATGGTCAGCTTGGCGATGGCGTCAAACCCGTCGTCGCAGGCCTTGGCAAACTCGCGCATCCGTGCGGCCTTGAGCGGGTCTTTGGGGATCAGCGCCATGCCGGGGAAGGCGTCGTCAATGTATTCATTGATGACCGACGATTCGCAGATCGCGTCGCCGTTGTGGACCAGCGTGGGTACCATGCCCGCCGGGTTGATGGCCAGGTACTCAGGGCGCAACTGGTCGAATTTAAAAAGATCGATGTAGCGGCTCGTCCAGGCCACGCCCTTTTCCTCAAGGGCCATGCGCACGCGCACAGAACACACCGAACTCCAGAAGTGATACAGCTCAACCATGATGTCTCCAGGTGATTGAATCGGTACTCACTGCGGCTGCAGCTTCAGGCTGACGACCACCTTTTTCCATGTGGCGCGTTGATCGGCCACATAGTCACCCAACTGTTTGGGCGTGCCGGTTTTGGGGTAAGTGCCGAGCTCTGCGAAGCGGGCCACCACCTCCGGGTCCATCACGATCTTGTTGATGTCGCGATTGATCTGGTCGATGATCGCGGCGGGCGTACCGGTGGGGGCGTAGATGGCAAACCAGCCGCCGGACTCAAGGCCCTTGTACGTATCGGACGCGAGCGGTATGGCTTCAAAGCCGGGCAGGCGCTCGCGCGACATCACGGCGAGTGCACGGAACTTGCCTGCCTTGACGTTAGGCATGAGCACAGACAGGCCGTCAATGCCTACGGCTGCTTCGTTGGACAGCAGTGCGGTGATGGCTTGTGGCGAGCCGGTGTAGGGCACGGTCATCAACGATGCGCCCATGATCTGGCCCAGCATTTCGCCCGTGAGGTGCGGCACTGAATAGAGTTGTGGCGCGGCAAAGGTAACTCGGCCAGGCTGCGCTTTTGCAGCCTTGGCGAGGTCGGCCATGCTCTTGATGTCAGAGGACTGTGGTACCACGATGGCCATGGGTGCGGTGCCAATGGCGGCCACCGGCACGATGTCGGTGTCTGCGTTGAACTGCGGGTTTTTGTAGAGCTCGGGCGTCAGCGTGAGCACGGCCGCCGGTATGAAACCGATGGTGTAGCCGTCATTCGGTGCACGAACCAGCGCGCTCATGCCGGGGATGCCGCCCGCGCCGGGCCGGTTGTCGACAATGACCGTTTGCCCCCACACCGTGCGCAGGCGTTCGGCCATCAACCGGGCAATCACATCAGGTGCGGCACCGGCAGGGAACGGGACGATCATGCGCACAGGTTTGTTGGGCCAGGCCTGCGCCAGGGCGGGTTGCACGCTGGCGGCGATGGCCAGCAGCGCGGCGCATGCCGTCAGGGCCAGTTGTTTCCTGCGGCTGGTGCGCAGTGGTGATGGTTGGGTCATGTCGTTTGTCTCCGGTTGTTGTTGGTGGTAAAGCAGCTGGTGCGGTAAAAAATCAGATGTCGAGCTTGAACAGTTTGGCCGCGTTGCTGCGGCCGATCTTGAGCCGGTCGGCTTCGCTGATGCTGGCCACGTCGAACCAGTTGGCAGCGTGGTCGACGTTCTCAAAAGGCCAGTCGGTCGAGAACAGGATGCGGTCGGCACCGATTTCGAGAATGGCGTCGATCAGTGTCTGCGTGCGGAAGTTGCCCGACGTGGTGAGGTAGAAGTTTTCCTGGAAGTATTCTGCGAGCCGCTTTTTGGCAGGGTAGGCGGGCGGCGCCTTGGTCCAGCCGTTGCGGTTGTCGATGCGCCACATGCTGTAGGGCAGGCCTTCGCCCATGTGGCCGAGGACGATGGCGAGCGAGGGGTATTTGTCGAACAGGCCGCTGCACATCAGGCGCAGGGCGTGCACAGCGGTCTCCTGCCCGAAGGCCCAGGTCGGCCCCATCAGCCAGGGGTGGCCTTCATAGATGGCCGAGTCCTTGGGCAGGGGGTTGCGCGGGTGCAGGTAAAACGGGACGTCGAGTGATGCGACCACGCCCCAGAAGGGCCAGTACTGCGGCAGGTCGTAGTACACGCCCGATGCCGAATCGCTCACTTCCGAGAAGCCGTTGACCAGCGCGCCCTTGAAACCCAGATCCTTGATGCAGCGTTCGAGCTCACGCGCGGCAAGATCGGGGTCCTGCATGGGCAGCGCTGCCAGCGCCTGGAAACGGTCCGGGCGTTTGGCGACCTGCTCGGCAAGATAGTCATTGGCGCGGCGTGACAGCTCGTCTGCCAGCTTCGCATCAGGAATGGCCTGAACCGTCGGCGCATTCAGCGAGAGCAGCATCATCTCCATGCCGTGGGCGTCCATCTCGCGCAGGCGTCTGTCCTGTATGTCGAGCAGCCTGCTGCTCAATTCCGACCAGACCTTTTCCGGCAGGTAGCCCGCCGAGTCTTTCAGTGTTTCTTCGAGCGCAAAGTGCTCTTCGAGGCCAATCTTGCCTTGCATGTCTCTTATCCTTTGGTGTGAAAAATTCGCGCTGCGGATGCAGCGCTGCTGCTGAAAACTGATGTGCCTGTTAGTACTGGCCCTTGGGCTCAAGGCAAAAAATCAATATTGGCCTTTTGGTTCAAGGCCAAGTGCCATCTGTCCGCTCATGGTGCCCACGGCATCCCAGTTCAGGCTGATGTGACGCCCCACCGCGTTGGCGTCGCGCCAGGCGCGCTGCACGGGGTTGGACATGGACAAGCCGTAACCGCCGGTGGATGCGTTCAGGGCCTCGGCCGCACGTATCGCCAGTGACACGGCAAAGGCCTGCCCGCGCCGGCTCAATATGCGGTCGTCCGTGGTGATGGCTTCGCCGGAGCGCAGGGTCAGGGCCCGGGCACGCACATCGCGCAGCAAAATCTCGCGTGCGGCATCGGTGCTGGCGGCCGCTTCGGCCACGCGCAGCTGGATGGTCGGAAACTCCGCCATGCGGTTGTTGCCGCCGGCCACAGCGCCACGTGTGATGCGTTTGCCGGTGGCTTCAACATAGTCTGCCAGCGCACCGGTTGCTGCGCCCACACCGGCCGCCGCCAGGCATGAGGGCACGTTCGACAGCATGGGGATGCGAAAGCCGGGGTTTGCATGCACCTTGCTGCCCGGGGTCTGGCCGCTGATGGTGGCCGAGAACGCCAGCAGGCGGTGGGAGGGCACAAAAACGTTTTCGAGCACCAGCGTCTTGCTGCCTGTGCCTGCGAGGCCCACCACATCCCAGTCGCCGTCAATCACATAGTCACTGGCCGGGACCAGGAAGAAGGCCGGGCCGGGTGCGTGCCCTGTCTCGTCGGCAGGCAGCACCGAGGCGCACACCGCCCACTGCGCGCCGTCGCAACCGCTGGCGAAAGACCACCTGCCGTTGAGCACGTAGCCGCCTGCTGCTGCAGTCGCCTTGCCGGCCGGTGCGTAGGAGCCGCAAACTGCAGGGTCGGTGTCTTCATCCCAGATGTCGCGCTGGACTTTCTCGTCAAAGCTGGCCAGCAACCACTGGTGGGCGGCATACAGGCCGTACACCCAGGCGGTGGAGGCGCAAGCCTGGCCGAGTTCCATCACCAGTTCGACCAGCATGTCGAAGTCGTATTCATAACCACCGAACTTCGCCGGCTTGACGATGCGGTAGAGCCCGGCTTCGCGCAGGGCGCGCAGGTTTTCTGCAGGAATGCGGCCCAGCTTTTCTGTTTCTGCGGCGCGTGCCTTGATGGCGGGCAACAGGGCGCGCATGGTGGACAGGAGTTCAGCTGGTGTGGGCCGTTGTTCAGCCGGGTGGCTGGTGACGGCAGGGTTTTCAAGGGTGGCTGCGTGGGACATGGTGCGGGTCCTGTGTGTGCTGTAGGTTGAGTGTTTGGGGTGGATGCGCGTTATGCCGCAGGGCTGGCCACGCAGTAAGAGCCATCCTGGTAGACCAGCGGCGCAATCGCATCGCGCAGGCCGACGTGTTCGACTTCGCCGACAAAAATCGTGTGGGTGCCGTAGGGAATGGCCGCGCCTTTTTTGCAGAAGAGGTTGGCCTGCGCGTCGGCAAGGTAGGGGCCGCCTTCCTCCGTGAAAGACCACTCGCCTTGCTGGAAACGTTCTTCGGGGCTGGTGCCCCCGCTGAACGCTGCCGACAGCGCGACCTGGTCGCGGTGCAGCACGTTCACGCAAAAGCGGCGTGCGCGGAACATGATGTCGTGCAGCAACGTCTTGTTGTTCAGGCAGATCAGCAGCGAGGGCGGGTTCATCGACAGCGACGTGACGGCGGTGGCCGTCATGCCGTGGTGGCGCTCATGGTCGGCGGCCGTGATGATGGTGACGGTCGATGCAAACCGGCGCATGGCGGCGCGATAGGCGAGATCGACTTCCTGGGGGTTGACGGTGACCGTGTTCATTTTTGTCTCCTTTTTCCGGTCAGTGCGCCTGACCGGCTTCTGGGTAAAAAATGTACGCGGCGACCGCAGAAATTGCCAATGCAAAGTCTGCAATTGCGATATGCAGGGGATGGATTTCCCCTCTGGAGAAGGCCTTTTCAGGGGCGTGTCAGTTGATCCTGTTCGGCCTTGCTCAACGCCTCGGCCTGCACGCCAATCGCGACAAATTTTTGCCGGATCCAGCGGTTGGCGGGGCTGTTTTGCATGCGCTTGTTCCAGATGATGCGGAACTCGACGCGCGGGGATTCGAATGGCAGCTCCACCGCCACCAGCGAAGACGAGCGCGTGAACACCCGCGCCGCACCGCGCGTGGTGGTGGTGATCATGTCCGAGCGCTCCAGCGCAATCACGGCCGCCAGGCCCTGCGGCAGGCGCATCGCGATGCGGCGGCGCAGGTCCATGTCCGTCAGCACGGCGTCGATCAGGTCTTCAGGCGCACCGCTCATGCTGACCAGCAGGTGGGGTGCCTTCAGGTAGCCCTCCATCGTCAGCGGCGCTGCGGCCAGCGGGTGGTCGCGCCGCATCACGCAGACGTAGCGGTCTGCCATCAGCCGGCAGGTCATGAAGCGGTCTGGCAGGCCCCTGAAAAACCCCAGGCCGATGTCTGTGCGGCCGTTGTCGATGTCGTCCAGGATTTCCTTGACCGAACCGGAACGCACCGTCAGCACGAGCGATGGCGCTTCAGCCCGTACGTCATCCACGAGTTGGGGCAGGGCAGCGATGGTCTCGTGGGTTTCGACGGCGATGTGAAAGTCACCTTCCGCCTCAAGGGGAATGAAGCGGTCGGGCGTCAGCGCGGTCTGTATGTCCTGCAGCGCCAGCCGCACCGGACCGGCCAGGCTGATGGCACGTGGCGTCGGCTCCATGCCGCTGGTGGTGCGAATCAAAATCTCGTCGTCCAGCAGCTTGCGCAGGCGGTCCAGCGCATGGCTTGTGGCCGACTGGCTCAGGCCTATGCGTTCGCCCGCCCGGCGTACACCACGCTCTTCAACAAGCGCATCAAACACCACCAGCAGGTTGAGGTCGATGGAGCGGAGGTTCTTCATGGGGCTGAATGTGGGTAATCCTTGCGACTATATCTGTGATGGCGGGCGGCCCGTGCAACTTGATGGAGCAAAGAAAAAGGCACCCCGGGAGATGCCTTCTTTGTGACCCGCCAAACGGGAGTCAGGAGTCCATCAACTCAGGAATAGTCATCCAGCACAGCGCCCTTGCTGGCGCTTGAGGCGTTGAACGCAAACTTGGCCTGCACGCCGCGGGTGTAGCGGGGGGCAGGGGCTTTCCAGCCTTCCTTGCGTTTGGCGAGTTCTGCGTCGCTGATGTTCAACTGCAGCAGCAACTGCTTGGCGTCGATGGTGATGGAATCCCCTTCGTTGATGAAGGCGATGTTGCCGCCGGCAGCTGCTTCGGGGGCGACGTGGCCGACCACCATGCCCCATGTGCCGCCGGAAAAACGGCCGTCGGTGATCAGGCCGACGCTTTCACCCAGGCCCGCGCCGATGAGCGCGCCTGTGGGGGCCAGCATCTCGGGCATGCCGGGGCCGCCCTTGGGGCCGAGGTAGCGCAGCACCATCACATCGCCAGCCTTGATCTTGCCGGCCAGGATGGCAGCCAGGCCCGACTGCTCGTCGTCGAACACACGGGCCGGGCCGGTCATGACCGGGTTCTTCAAACCGGTGATCTTGGCGACGCAGCCTTCGGGTGAGAGGTTGCCTTTCAGGATGGCGAGGTGGCCTTCGTCGTACATCGGCTTGGTGATGGGGCGAATGACGTCCTGGTCTGCGCGCGGCACATCGGGCACGTCTTTCAGTACTTCGGCAATCGTCTGGCCGGTGATGGTGATGCAGTCGCCGTGCAGCAGGCCGGCGGCCAGCAGGGTCTTCATCACCTGCGGAATGCCGCCTGCCTTGTGCAGGTCGACCGCCATGTACTTGCCGCTGGGCTTGAGATCGCAGATGACGGGCACCTTCTTGCGGATCGCTTCGAAGTCGTCAATCGTCCATGCGACGCCGGCGGTGTGTGCAATCGCCAGGAAGTGCAGCACGGCATTGGTCGATCCGCCCGTGGCCATGATGACGGCAACGGCGTTTTCAATCGCCTTGCGTGTCACGATGTCGCGCGGTTTCAAATCCTTCTTGATGGCTTCCAGAAGAACTTTGGCAGATTCTCTGGCCGAGTTCTCTTTCTCGTCGTGCGGGTTCGCCATGGTCGACGAGTAAGGCAGCGACAGGCCCAGTGCCTCGATGGCCGAGGACATGGTGTTGGCGGTGTACATGCCGCCGCAAGAACCCGTGCCGGGAATGGCGCGCTGCTCGATCTCTTTCAGGTCTTCGTCGGACATGTTGCCCGCAGCGTTCTGGCCGACGGCTTCAAACACGCTGACGATGTTCAGGTCCTGGCCCTTGTAGCGGCCGGGGAGGATGGTGCCGCCGTAGACATAAATCGACGGGACGTTGGCACGCAGCATGCCCATCACGCCGCCGGGCATGTTCTTGTCGCAGCCACCGACGACGAGCACGCCGTCCATCCACTGGCCCTGCACGCAGGTCTCGATGCAGTCGCTGATGACTTCACGGCTGACCAGGGAGTACTTCATGCCTTCGGTGCCCATGGCCATGCCGTCGCTGATCGTCGGCGTGCCGAAGACCTGCGCATTGCCGCCGGCCTCTTCGATCCCGGCGATGGCGGCGTCGGCGAGTTTTTGCAGGCCGGAGTTACAGGGGGTGATGGTGCTGTGCCCGTTGGCCACACCGACCATGGGCTTCTTGAAGTCGCCTTCGACATAGCCCATGCCGTAGAACATGGAGCGGTTGGGCGCGCGCGACTTGCCTTCGGTGATGTTTTTGCTGCGCGGGTTGAGGATGATGGTTTTCGTTTCCATGGGGCGTCTCTCGTGGGGAGTTGTGGTTTGTGTGATGGATTATGGTGGCTTTGACTTATTTGATCTAATCCATTTTTGATGGTGTATTAATATGTATGGCATATGAGTAGCCCGATTGCCAATTCCCCACCGTGGATTGAGCTTCGCCTCTGGCGGCAGTTTGTCGCGGTGGCCGAAGAACTTCATTTCGGGCGAGCGGCCCTGCGCCTGTACATGACCCAGCCGCCGCTGACGCAGGCGATTGCCCAGATGGAGGCCACGCTTGGCTACCGGCTGTTTGACCGCACCAAACGCAGCGTGCAGATGACGGCGGCAGGTGCGGCGTTGCTGCCGGAAGCGCGCGACCTGCTGGCGCGTGCGCAGGCGCTGCCGGCCTATGGGCGGTCCAGTGCAGATGGCGAAGCAGGGCGATTGCGGCTGGCGTTTGTGTCGACCGTTGGATTCGACCTGCTGCCGCGCTGGGTTCGGGCGTTTCGCGAGAAGTACCCGCGCGTCGACCTGGAACTGATAGAGGCCACCGGTGACGTGCAGCTGCAGGCCTTTGAGCGCGGCGAGATTGATGCCGGCTTCATGCTGCATTCGCCGGGCTTTGCCCCGCCCGGACTGGAGCGCGCATTGATTGCCAGTGAACCCCTGCTGCTTGCGATGCCGGAGGCGCACCCGCTCGCAGCGACGGCATCGCCGCCACGCAGCAAGGTCCTGGCAGAGCCGCTGGTGATATTTCCGCGCCGCATCGTGCCCTCGCTCTATGACGCGATTTTTGCGATGTACCACGCGGCCGGCCGCTCGCCGCAGGTGGCGCAGGAGGCCATACAGATGCAGACCATCGTGAACCTGGTATCGGCGGGGCTGGGGCTGGCGTGGGTGCCGGAAAGCGTGCGCCAGTTCCAGCGGCCCGGTGTGGTCTACAAAACCGTTGATGCGGGCAAGTCCGATGCGAAGGTCCCGGGGTGTGAAACCAGCCTGGTCTGGTCCGAGGCCCGTTGCAGCCCTGTTTTAAGCAGGTTCATGGCGTTCATTGCTGACCGCACCCTGGCGAGCTGACAAGGACAGCGCGCGGAAGATTCAACCCTCGTGGCGTCGGTCCATCAGGATGATGCCGTCATGGTCTGCATACACCCACAGCGCGGGGCGCACGGTCACACCTGCCATCTGAAACACCTGGCCGCTGACCAGCTCACCGATCTGTGCGGGCTTGCAGGGCCGGGTACCCCAGGCGCGGATACCGACATCGAAAGCCGGCAGAGTGGCGCTGTCGCGCACATACCCATTCAGGATGATGCCGGCCCACCCGTGCTTGACGGCGAGGCCGGCAATGCGGTCACCGACCAGCGCGTGTGCGCTGTCGGCCTTGCCGTCGATAAAAAGTACCTGTCCATTGCCGGGTGATTCAAGCGTTGCGGTTAATGAAAGTGCACTGCCGCTCGCGGCGCCAATGGTGACGACGGGCCCGAAAAAGGCGGCCTTGCCACCATAACTCTGCATGCCGTTGTCGAAGATCTGCACCTCCCGATCCGGATGGCGATAAAACGCGTCGCAGAGGTCGCTGGTGCTCCAGTTGCTGTCGGTCATGCTTGTCATGGCCTTCATGCCTTTGGGAAAATTTTCTCAAGCAGGTCAAGCGCTTCTGCCGTGCTTTTCGGTGGCACGCCCGCCAGCTGCGCCGAGATGCCCGTGGCGGCCGTCATGGCCAGCCGGTCGCGTATCGCTTGCGTCAAGACCGGTTCAACGCCGGTCTCGCGAACCGCGGTGATCGACATGTCGAGCTCATGCATGCGCCGCTCGGCGTGCAGCAGATGGGTGGTGACCAGGATTTGCGCGGAAGCGGCGGCTGGCCGCATGTCGAGCCAGTCGCAGAAAGTTTTGAGCACTTCAGTCTCGACGCCCAGCCGGTGTGCAGACAGGAGTGCTTCGACATACAGCACCTCCAGCCCTTTCGCGAGCACGCTGCGCACGATCTTGATCGACGCGGCTTCGCCTGCGCGCTTGCCCACGGCGCGCACATTCATGCCCAGCGGCGTCAGGCGTTCGGCGATCTCTTGCGCGTCTTCGCCGGACACGATGATGGGCATCTTGATGCCATCCGCTGCTGCACCCAATACCGCGCCGTCGACAAACCTGCGGCCTGCCTGGGTGACGACATCGGCTGCCGCAGATTTCTCTTTGGGTCCCATCGAGTTGAGGTCGATATAGATGGCATCCGGGTGCATGGAGGCCACGCAGGTCTGCGCCGCATGAACGGCGCTGTCGGCGGTCACTGCCGAGAAGATGATGCGCGCATCACCCAGGCCCGCAGGTGTTTCCAGCCACAGCATGCCCGCAGATTCGGCGCGTGCGCGTGCATTCGTGTCTGACGGCAGGTTGTAGGCCAGCACTTTGGGCACACCTTGCGCCAGCAGGCTTTTGCCCAGCGAGGTGCCGAGCTGGCCCGCGCCGATGATGGCAATTGGCGCCTGCAGGTTGTGGGAGGGGCTCACCATTTTTCAGGCGGCAGGATGCGCGCGGTTTCCTCGGGTGTGGCACCGCTTTCGAGTGCCTTGACGAGTTTTTCCTCGCGTGCGGTCGCTGCCTGTGCCTTCTCCAGAACCAGCGCTGCGACCTCCAGCGGGACGACGATCACGCCATCACAGTCGCCCAGCATCAGGTCGCCGGGGCGCACCTGGATGCCGGCAATCGACACCGGTCCGTTGAACTCCACCAGCTCGATGCGGTGCTTGCCAGTACGCGGTGTGATGCCCCGTGCCCAGACGTTCAGCTTCATCGCCCGCATATTGGCCACGTCACGCACCGCACCATCGACCACCAGGCCGTCGATGCCGGCTTCCTTGACCGACGTGGCCATCAGGCCGCCGAAGTTGGACGCGTCACGGATGCCGTTGGCCTCGATGACCATGACATCGCCGCGCTGGCAATAACTGACCTGGTCGCGCCCACCTAGCTGTGGTGGCGGTTTGCCAGACGCGATGTTGAAGCCGCTTGAAACCCGCGCAGGGACGTGGCGTATGGTCACGGCCGGACCGACCATGCGCTGGCCCGGTTGCAGGGGCGGCAGCTCGCTGGCCGGGATGGCGGTGTCGTAACCGAGGATGTCCAGGATGTCTGCGACTGTAGACGTCAGGTCGCGAAGTTCACGAAAACCTGCGATGACGGCCGGATCGGGCCGCTCGAAGGCGATCTTGCGGATGCGCTCTGCGGGAATCAGACCGAGAACCTGTTTGCCATACGCAGCGATCTGCGCCGCGATGGCCGGGTCGACATGAGGGGCTGTCATTGCTGCTTGATCCCTGCGGTTTTGACGACCTGCGTCCAGCGTGGGATTTCGTCGCGCAACACGGCCGCAAACGCTTCAGGCGTGGATCCGATGGCATCGATGCCCTGTGTGGTCAGGCGTGCCTTGAACTCGGGTTGCTTGGACAGCGCCATGATTTCGGCGCTGAGTTTCTGCACGATGTCGGGCGGGGTGCCGGTGGGCGCGAGCACACCGAGCCACCAGTCGACGTTGGCGCCCGGAAGGCCTGCCTCGGCCAGTGTGGGCAAGTCTGGTGCGATGGCGCTGCGCTGTGCGCCGGCAATCGCAATGGCGCGCACCTTGCCGCTGGGGATGAATTGCATGACAGAGCTGATGGCCAGAAAAGCCATGTCCACACGGCCGGCCACAATTTCGGGAACGATCTGCCCCTGGCCCTTGAAGGGCACATGCAGGAGCGAGACGCCCGCGCGTGATGCGAAATACTCGGTCGTCAGGTGGTGTGGCGAGCCGACGCCTGCCGTGCCGTAGCTGAGCTTGCCGGGGTTGGCTTTGGCATAGCTGATCAGCGCCGGCAGGGTTTTGGGCACCACTTCCGTACTGGTCACCAGCGCCACCGGCAGGCCGGCCGCCAGGGAGATGGGCACGAAGTCCTTGTAGACGTCATACGGCACCTGGGCAGACAGCCCCGGATTCGTCACCAGGGTGTTCGACACGACCAGCAGGGTGTAGCCGTCGGCGGGGCTTTTGGCGACCGCGCTGATGCCGATGTTGCCGCTTGCGCCCGCGCGGTTGTCCACCACAAAGGGCTGACCGAATTTCTTCTGCAAGGCATTGCCGAGCTCGCGCGCAAAGGCATCGTTGCCGCCGCCGGGCGGGAAGGGCACCACCAGCTTGACAGGGCGATCGGGCCATGTGCCTGCTGCCGTTTGTGCGTGCGCCGCCTGCGTGACAGCCAGGACGGCCGCCGAGCATGCAGCCAGTGCCAGTAGTCGACGTAGCGAAGAGGGGGTTTTTAATGTCTTCATGGTTTGTCTCCGGCGTTTATTCGGGTTTGATTTTGGCGATCTGCACGACCTCGGACCACTTGCGCAGCTCCGAGGTCACGAAGCCCTTGAGCTGCTCGGGCCCCGACGTGCGGACGGGGTCGAAGCCGATGTCATAGAGGCGCTGGCGAATGGCGGCGTCGTTGACGGCGGTGTTGAACGCCTGCGCAAGTTTGTCGACGATGGCGCGCGGTGTTTTGGCCGGCGCGAAAATGCCACTCCATGAATACGCTTCAACCGCAAAACCCTGCTCGCGCAGCGTTGGCAAGTCTGGTGCGGCGTTCGACCGTGCCAGGCTCGCGACACCAATACGTTTGAGTGCACCGGCCTTGACGTGCGGGTTGGTGGCTGCAAAGGTGTCGAACATCATCACCGTGCGCCCCGCGACGAGGTCGATCATGGCCGGGCCAGAGCCCTTGTACGGCACATGCAGGATGTCCACATCGGCATTCTTCTTGAACAGCTCGCCGGCCAGGTGCAGCGGCGCGCCGGTGCCGGATGAGGCGTAGGCGAGCTGGCCGGGGCGTGTCTTCAGGTAGGCCACCAGTTCCTTGACGTTGTTGGCGGGAATCGATGGGTGGACCACCAGCACCAAGGGCACTTCGGCGATCAGTGCGACTGGTTCGAAACTGGTCTGCGCGTCAAAGGGCAGGCTTTTGAACATTGCCTGGTTCATGCCGTGCGTCGCAGCCGTACCCAGCAGCAGCGTGTAGCCGTCGGGCGGTGACCCGGCGACGGCGGCGGCAGCGATGTTTCCAGAGGCGCCGGCGCGGTTGTCGATCACCACGGGTTGACCCAGCAGCTCATTGAGTTTTGGCAGCAGGTTGCGGATGAAGATGTCCTGGCCACCACCGGCGGAAAACGGCACCAGCACCTTGACCGGCTTGTCCGGAAAAGCGGCTTGTGCCGAGGCGGCGGTCGGCACCGCCACCAGGGCGCAGGCGGTTGAAAGCGCCAGCGCGGCGGCCTTCAGCGTCCGCCCGGGTTTGAATGTATTGAACATGTTGTCTCCTTTGTGGTCCGCGCTGTGCACGCGCAGCGCCAACGGTTTACTGCTCGAACGCTGCGTCAATCGGAACGCGGTAGCCGGTGACGAGCCGGTTGGTCTCGTTGGCCATGCCGACAATGGCCATGACTTCACCAAACATCTCGTCGGTCATGCCCGCTTTGGTGGCGGCGGCACTGTGGCTGGCAACGCAGTAACCGCAGTTGTTGGTGACGCTGATGGCGAGGTAAATCATTTCCTTCACGACAGGGTCCAGCGCGCCGCCGGGGGCCATGACTTCCTTGACGCTGCTCCATGTGCGCTTCAGGGTCGATGGGTCGTTCGCGAGGTACTTCCAGATGTTGTTCACATCCGGTACCTTGCGGCTGGTCTTGATGTCGTCAAAAACTTCGCGCACAGCGGCTGAGGCGTCTTCGTAGTCGATCGCTTTGGGTTTGGCCATGGTCGGTCTCCTCAGGATTTGGCGAAAGGCGAGGTGATGCCCTTGCCCTTGAGCAGCTCTTCGAGGTTGAGCATGTCCCAGGTGGTCTTGCCTTCCATCAGGGCGGCGCGGAATTTGGCCTCTTTTTCTTCGCGCTTCACGCACTTTGGCAACAGCGATTCGATTTCCGCCTGCGGAACGATGCACACGCCGTCGTCATCGCCGATGACCAGGTCGCCGGGATGCACGATGACACCGCCGACCGCAATGGGGACCTGCAACTGGCCCATCGTCTCCTTGACGGTGCCCTTGATCGATATGCCGCGTGAAAACACCGAAAACCCCACTTGCGCAAGCGTCTCCGTATCACGCACGCCGCCGTCAACCAGCAGGCCACCCAGGCCCCGGCCCAGCGCGCAACTGCCCATGACGTCGCCAAACAGGCCCTGCTCGGTGAAGCCGCCAGCGTCGCAAACCAGAATATCTCCGGGCAACGCCATCTTCAGCGCAGCATGCAGCGTGAGGTTGTCATTCGGCGGGCAGACGCAGGTGAATGCGCGGCCCAGCAAACGCATGCCGAGACGGATGGGTTTGATTTGTGAATCCAGCGCGCCACGGCGGTCCATGGCTTCGTGGGCGGTAGCGGCCGCGACTTTGGCGTAGCCGATGTAGTTCGCCTGGGCTGCTTTTTTCTGTTCTGCAATCGTCGTCATTTACTGTTTCCTTGAGGGTGTTTGTCTGGCTGGTTTGATGTCACTGAGCTGATGTCACGGAAGGGTTGTCAACGCGTCACGTTGGCCACGCCCCACACATAGTTCTTGCGCGGGAATTCTTCAAAGTAGTGGCGCATGTCTTTGTGCGGGAAATCCTTGTAGGGTTTCTTGCGCATCTGCTCGACGTCGATGTCCACGCCCCAGCCCGGCGCGGTCGGCAGGTCCACCCAGCCTTCGCTCATGGTGAGGCCCGGTTTGGCGATGGTGTCGCAGGCGTCTTTCAGGTTGATGAAGCACTCGGCGATCAGGAAGTTCGGGATCAGCGCCGACAGGTGCACCGTGGCCGCCAGGCCGACGATGGTGCTGTTGTAGTTGTGCGGGCTGATGGCGACCGCATAGGGTTGCGCCATCGCGGCGATGTCCAGCATCTGCGTCAGGCCGCCGACAGCACAGATGTCGGGGTTGAGAATGTCCGCCGCGCGCTTTTGCAGCACGCGCGCAAAGTCTTCCTTGGTGTAGAGCGTCTCGCCCGTGACCACGGGTGTCGAAATAGCCTGGCGCACCTCGGCCACCAGATCCAGGTTGTCCGACAGGCAGGGCTCTTCGTAGCAAAAAATGCCGAACTCTTCCAGCCGCTTGGCCACGCGTATCGAGTGGTGTGGGGCCACGCGGCGGTGCGCGTCGATCAGCAGGTCCATGTCCGGGCCCAGCGCTTCACGCATGGCGCGCACGTTGTCGACCGCGTAGTCTTCTTCCTGTTTGGTGATGAATGTGCGCCATGGCCCGGGGAAGGGGTCCCACTTCAGCGAGGTGTAGCCCATGGCCTTGACCTCGAGGGCGCGTTTGACCGTGCTGTCGATGTCTGTGACGCCATACCACCAGCCGTTGGCATAGATGCGCACCTTCTCGCGGCAGGCGCCGCCCAGCATCTGGTAGACCGGCATGTTGGCCTTCTTGCCGACGATGTCCCAGAGCGCCAGTTCGATGGCGCTCCATGCACAGAAAAAATCGACCGATGAACGCCGGATCGCGAAGTCGTCGAACATCACCTGCGCGGTGTGCCGGATGTTGTGCGCGTCGCGGCCGATGACGTAGGGCGCCATCGCCTTCAGGTATTCGTCCACCACCCGTTCTTTTTTTACGCCGACGTAGGACTCGCCCCAGCCATAGAGACCGTCCTCGGTCTCGACACGGCAAAACAGCAGGTTTTTGCCGCTTTCGGGGTAGAAGAAAAACGTTTCTATCCTTGCAATCTTCACGTTGAATGTCTCCTCGTTGTCGCTTGAATGCGGCGAAACGGCGATGCCCGTTTGCCTTGAGCGGGGCCAGTATGTCACGCACTCTTCGGCGTATAAAGAGAATTAAATTCTCAATGGCCTATCGCTTTTTTGAATCTACACATTGGTGATGAAGTTACAACCGGAACTTCTGTTCGCCCAATAAAAAAGGCCGACAAAACATGCCGGCCTGGTTATTTGTGTATTCCAAAAAAGAATGTTGAATGGTTGTGGGTGAGGTTTAAATCGATTGCCTGGCTTGCCGGTTTGAGGTGATGCGGCGTCCCATGTCGGGCGTATCTGGCGACTGCATGACGGTCATGACTGGAGAGTTCGCCGGTCCCCATCGAGCCTTGCAACTTGCAGCATAGGCAAAACCGTGAAGACGGCATGCAGGACAAACCCTTGGGCCAAAGCCGCGACAGGCCGTGTGAACGGGCCGCTGAAAGGTCAGGAGGAGGCGGCCGTATCGGTCTGGCGCCTGTGCCAGCGCGGACGGCCGAAGTCGCATACGCCGCGTGCGATGTCGGCAATCCGCACACTCACTGCATCGCTGCGGTGCACCGCGGTGTATTCGAGCGGTGGCAGGACCAGGCTGGTCTGTATGGTTCGCAGGTTGCCTGATTCGACATACGACGAGAAGTATTCGCGCGGCAGGTAGGTCACGCCCAGGCCCGCGCTGGCCAGTTCTGCCAGCGCGATCATGCTGTTGCAGACGATGGTGTTGTCGTGCCAAATCTCGGCCGCAGCAATGGCTTTGAGCAGGCGCTGGTGGAGGAGCGAGCCTTCGGAGTAGGTCAGCAGCGGCAGCCGCAGCACCTCTTCAATCGGCAGGCCGCCCTTGCGGTCGTCGAGCAGGTCGGGCCGGCACATCCAGGTTGAATCCATGAAACCCAGTTGCACGGTGTTGAACGGATGGCCTTCGGTTTGCAGGTGCGGGCAGATCACCATGTCGAGCATGTGGCTGGCCATCTGCGGCCACAGTTTGGTCGTGTGGTCGACCTTTGGCTCCAGCACGATCAGGGGGTAGACCTTGCGGACTTCGGCGATCAGGGCCGGAAGCCAGGTCAGTGCGACCATCTCTGTCACGCCCAGCCTGAAGCGGCCCGAGTAGGAGCTTTCGTTGCCGGCGCGGCTCACCACGCTTTGCTGCAGCTCGAGCATCTTTTCAAAATCACCCAGCAGCTCGCGGCCCTTGAGGGTCAGCTGCGCGCGGTTGTTGCGCTCGAACACATCGACGCCCAGAAAGGCTTCCAGGTCGAGGATGCGTTTTGAAATGGTCGACTGCGTGGCATTCAGGCGGTCAGCGGCCGCGTTGAAACTGCCCAGTGTGCTGACCCAGTAGACGGCTTCTACCTGCTTGAGCGTCAGCATGCCTGGCCTTCGGTATTGAAAGTGAACGTCACCCTGATTTGCAAGGAGCGGGCATTGCGGACTATGGATGCTGCTGGGGTCATCATGGCCGAAGCGTAATGCATTTTGTGACGGGCCAAGCGCGGGCCCGTGCTGCAGCTTTCTGGCGAAACCGGCTGACGCCGGCGGGTCACGGGCAGCAGGCAAAATACCTCCCATGCTCATTCACCCTGAAATCAACCCCGTCGCACTTCAGCTCGGCCCCCTGGCCGTGCACTGGTACGGGCTCACCTATCTGGCCGCTTTCGGCCTTTTCTTTTTTCTGGCGACGCTGCGCCTGAAGCATGAACCTTATGCATCCATTACCGGGTCGGGCGCCTGGTCGCGGCGGGACATCGAGGACATTCTTTTCCTCGGTGTGATGGGCGTAGTCGTGGGCGGGCGCATCGGCTACTGCCTCTTCTACAAGCCCGGCTATTACCTCTCGCACCCGCTGGAGATTTTTTTCGTCTGGCAGGGCGGCATGAGCTTTCATGGCGGCATGCTGGGCGTGCTGGTGTCGCAGCTCTGGTTTGCGCATTCGCGCCAGCGCCCCTGGTTGCAGGTGATGGACTTCATCGCCCCTTGTGTGCCGACCGGGCTGGCGGCGGGGCGCGTCGGCAACTTCATCAATGGTGAGTTATGGGGCCGGTTTTCGTCGCCCGATCTGCCCTGGGGCATGGTCTTCAGGCACAGCGGCTCCATGCTGCCGCGCCACCCCTCGCAGGTCTACCAGTTCCTGCTCGAGGGCCTGCTGCTCTTCGTGCTGCTGTGGCTCTATGCCCGCAAGCCGCGCAAGATGGGTCAGGTGTCTGGCGCCTTCCTGTTCGGCTATGGCGTGTTCCGTTTCATCGCCGAGTTCTTCCGCGAGCCGGATGACTTCCTGGGCATCCTGGCGCTGGGCATGAGCATGGGCCAGTGGCTGTGCGTACCCATGATCGTGGCGGGCGTCTGGTTGTGGGCCTGGGCCAGCAAGCGGGGCGAGCGCGCATGAGCGCCCGGCTGGCCATCGCCGCGCTGCTTGCAGCGCTCGTGGCCATGCCCGCGTCGCAAGCCGCCACGCCAGACACGCTGGCGCAGTCGGCAGGCCCCATACCCAGCGATGCCCTGACCAATGCGGCCATCCTGTCTTACCTGCGCGGCAAGAACACGCTGATGAACAGCAACAAGCCGTTCAAGATTCTGTCCGGTCCCACGCTGGCCTCGGGTAACACCTTCGCCGGCAACCTGGAGCAGGCCTGGCTGATGTGCATCGTCGTCAACGCCGAGCGCATGACCCCCGGCCCGCAGCAGCTGGAAGGCCGCTCGGTCTACCTTCGCACCAGCGGCACACGCGTGACCGTGGTACCGACGGAAAACTGGAAAGACTCCAGCCCGCAGTGCGATCGCTGAGCTGGGCCTTGCCAGTATTTGACGGCAGCTCGCCATGGAGCAAACAAGCTTGGTCATGATATTTTGCCGTATACATTAAATTTTTAATGTATACGGCAAAATCTGGTGCCAAACTGTTTTCAGGCGGTTTTGCGACCTTCCAAAGCCTCAAAAAAAGCCAAAAAGTGCCATTTTCAGGCATCAAATCGGCCTCCAGCCCTTTAAATACGTGCTGTAGAAGCTATCAAATATATAGCAATCAAGGCCTCTTCGCGCCTATCGCCCGGCCTCCAGCAGGAGCGTGATGCCTGCCGCACCCCCTCTGCGGGCGTGCGCCAGCGCCGTCAGGCCCTGCTTGTCCACCAGATCCCGATTGGCACCCCGACCCAGTAGTTGGCGTACTGCCGACTCCTGGCCATTGATGACGGCGAGCATCAGCGGGGTGCGCCCGGCGTCGTCTGCGGCGTCGATGGCCGCGCCTTCGTTCAGCAGCCGGTCGATATCAGCCGCTCGCCCTCTGGCAGCCGCCTGCGCCAGCGTGGCCGACTCTGCGAAGCCCAGTGCGCCGCGCGCGCGCGACGTGGCCAGGCTGTCAGGGCCTTCACGCGCGGGCGGGGCCATTGCCGCTGCCGGCGCGGGCGCGGCGATGGGCGACCGCAGTGGGGCAGGAGCAGGCGATGCAGGGAAGGGCGACGGCGGGGTGGCGAGTCCAGGCGCCGCTGTGTTGTCCCTGATGCTGCCGACGCCAGCCTGGGCAGGGGCTGCCCTCATTTCTGCGGCACTGTCTGGCTGGCGGCTTTCCTGTGGGGTGGCTTTCTGGACACTTTCCGCAGTGCGTGTCGACGCCGGTCGGGTATGGGGCGCAGGCGGTGGCTGCGCTGCCTTTGGTGTCTGAGTGGCAGCCGATTTTTGTGAAGGTGCAGCTGCAGCAGCGGGTGCCGGCGAGGGCACAGGTGCCGGTGCCCGTCCCGGTCCCGGGGTCGTCGCCGGGGTCTGCCCGAACACCATCTCTTTTTCTTCCGGCGTGCCGCGGTCGAACTGCAGCACCAGCAAACCGGTCAGCCCGGCCAGTGCGATGCTGGCGAGCATGGACAGTTTCCAGCGCGGCTGGTTGGCGGCTTCACGGCGGGTGTCTGGTGCTGCCGGTGCGGATGGGGCGGCTTGCTGGCGCGCCTGGAGCGCCGCCTGGGCGTGCTGCTGCACCTGCGCCCTGACATGCGCTCCGGGACGGCTCATGTCCTGGGCGTTGGCCTCGTGATAGCGGCGAGTCAGTTCGTCGCCGGGGCTGCGGTCGTCGTGCGCGCTCATGCGAACTCCCGTAGTGATTGTTTGAGGCTGCTGCGCGCGTAGCGCAAGCGGCTCTTGGCGGTTTCAAAATTGACGCCGGTGGCGGCAGCGATCTCTTCTACGCTGAGACCTGCTTCGGCCTGCAGCAAAAACGCCTCGCGCTGGTGTGCGGGCAACGCTTCGACCGCCTGGATCAGGGCGGCAGCCTGCTCGCGTGATTGCAGTTGCCGCACCGGCCCGAAGCCGGAGTCGGCGGCCAGCGTTTCATGCAGCGCCTGGTCTTCCTCGCTGGTGTCGTCGAGGCTTGTGTGGTTTTTGCTGGTCCTGAAGTGGTCGACCATGCGGTTGTGGGCAATTGTGAACAGCCAGGTCCTGAACTTCGCTTTGACCTCATAGCCAGCTGCAGCCCCCACGCTTGCCACTTCGTGTGCTGCGCCGCCCCCCGGGGGGGCGGCCTCCGTCTTGGGGCGGCCCGGCGACGAGGCGAGGCCTTGCCGTGCCACCGCAAACCAGACATCCTGCATCAGGTCGTCCGCCACCGCCTGGTTGCGCACGCTGCGAAACACAAAACGCCAGACCGCCATCTCGTGCCGCGTGTACAGGGTGTCGAACGTCGACAGCTCACCGCCTGCATAACGCAGCATCAGCGACTCGTCGGTGTCGTTCGGCGTGGGTGTGGTGGCCGGCATCCACCCCATTATGCGGACGGGGACGGCCTCAATAACGGCGCACCGGCGGGTCGGGCACGTAGGAGGCGTTGCCTGATTCCGGAAACGGGTTGGGTTGCGGCTGGCGCGCCACCGGCTCGCGGATCACGCCGCTGGCGATGAGGTTCTCGCGGCTGTCGTAACGAATGCGTATGACTTCATTGGGCTGCGATTGCAGGCGCTCAAATCGTGTGGTGTAGATAACCGACGTCTCGCGCTGGCCGTGTGCGGTGCCCAGTTTGGGAGAGGGCATGGGCGGCGCAAAAGACGCGGAGGGCGCAGCCTTGGCCAGCGCGCCGACGCCCGCCGACTGCGCGTCTGCTGCATTGTCCCGGCGCTCGGCCATGGCAGACGGTGCGGGCGCGGCAGGCGCTGCAGAGGAAGGTGCAGGCGCACTGCGCAGGCGACTGTCCTGCTCCAGCCCGGGTTCATGGCGGCGCGGCAAGGTGATGGGCGGCTGTACCTGTACGGCAGGCTCGGGCTGGCGTTCGCGAAACAGTGCCACGCCGATCACGCCGATGTTGGCCGGCCTGCCGGTGAGGCCGGCATACGCATCTCGCGAATCTGAAAACTCGAAAGCGGCGACCTCGATGTTGCTCTTGCGCCAGCCGGTGATCTGGTAGCGCTCATAAGGCGAGAACACATAACCCGTCTGGCCCCAGGCCGCAGTGTCGCCGCTCAGGACGTTGACACCGTCCACCGCCGTCACGGCCAGCACGCGCTCGCCCGCCTTGTTGCGCACGGCCACGGCATAACGCGCACCCGGCCTGCCAGCCACCCAGTATTCACCGCGGGCGTAGTGCACCGGCAAGGTCGCGCCCGAATCCCGGTCTATCACCGTCACGTCGGCGAGGCTGCCGATGGCTTGGGCCTGCAGGCAGGCACCTCCAAGAAGGAGTGAAAGGGTCAGCAAACGAAGTTTCATGATCGCTCCATAAAAGTGGTTGGAGCTGGTTGAAACGACGCAGCAAGGCCTATGGGGTTAAAAAGATCGAATTATTTTCTGGTCCGGCTGCGGCTGGCCGTTTTGCCAGCGGGCTTTTCAGTCCTGGCGGCCTGCCTGAAGGCCTTTGCGGTAGGCGCGCCCTCGCTGCCCGGTTGGCGCATCTTTTCGCCGCTGCCATGGGCGATGCGTTCCTGCTTGGCGTGGATGTTGGCGTAAAGACCCGCCGGTTTTTTGCTGGGCATATGCGCTCCCGCTGAATTGAAAGCCCCAGCTTGGCGCGAAACGCAGGCACGTAAAGTAGGCCGGCACCCCGACTGTGGCTTGTCGTCAGCGTCCTGTGGCGGGTTTGAAGAAGCCGTCGAAGAGGGGTGCCAGCGCCGGAAACTCCTGCGTGAAACGCGTGCGGTTGACGAAGTAGGCTTCTGACGCAACTGCAAAAAACTCCACCGGCGATTGCGCGCCGTAGCTGTCCAGCCAGGGTGCTTCGGCGCCGAAGCGTTCGTGCATGACGACGCTTTCGCGGAAGGCGTCAAAACTGGTCTGCATGGTTTTCTGCCAGGCCGCTTTGGCGGCGCGCGAGGCAAGGGGCGGGCAGCCGTTGGCGTGGCCGTCACGCATGTCCAGCTTGTGCACGAACTCGTGGATGACGACGTTCTGACCGCGTTCTGCCAGTCCGCCGGATGTCGCCACATCCTCCCAGCTCAGCGTGACGGGGCCAAGCTCCATCGCCTCACCCGCCAGCACCTCGCTGTAGTGGTGCACCACGCCTGCTGCATCGGTGACCTGGCGGCGTGCCAGCATGGCCCCGGGGTGCACCACGATGCCCTTGAAGTCGTCATAAAACCTGAGGCCGAGATTCAAGACCGGCAGGCATGCCTGTGCGGCGATGGCAACGGCCATGGCGTCGGTCACTTCCAGGCCGTGCACGCCCGTGAACTCCTTGTGGGCGAGGAAGCGGCTGCTGAGGTTGTGCAGCTTGCGCTGTTCTGCAAACGGCAGTGCCGCGAGAAAGGGATAAACGTGCAGCACGTCATCCCAGAGGGCATCGGGAATGGCCTTGAACTTTTCACCCCGGCGGGCAAAGAGACGCTGCAACCAGGTCATCATGGTCCGTCAGGCACGTGCCGTGCTCAGGCCAGCGCGATGCGCTGCAGGCCGTGGGCGGACAGGCGCAGCACTTCCGCACGCGGCGGTGAGGCCGCGAGATCCCAGTCGGACAGCACCACCCGGTTCAGGCGGCCGCCGAGATCGTGCACGGCAGGTTTGTGCGTGTGGCCGTGGATCAGGGTCTGTGCGTGCGCCGCCTGCAACCAGGCCCGGGTTGCGGCAGCGTCGAGGTCGGCGTACGTTGCGCCTGACGACTTGCGCGCCTCGCTTTGGGCGCGCAGCCCCCGGGCGATCTCCTGGCGTTCGGCCAGCGGCCGGGCGAGAAAGGCTTTTTGCCATGCGCTGCTGCGCACCTGTGCGCGGAAGGTCATGTAATCGGCGTCGTCCAGGCACAGCGCATCGCCGTGCGAGAGCAGCCAGCGGTGCTTGTTGAACACCAGCACCGTCGGGTCGTCAAGCAGCGTGGCATTGCATAAATCCATCAGGCCCTGGCCGACGAGGAAGTCGCGGTTGCCGTGCATGAAAAACACCGGCAGCCTGCCGGCGGTCTCGCCGAGCACATGTGCGCAGCGGTCGTCAAAGCTGGTTGCCGCTGCAGAGATGTCGTCATTCACGGCATCGTCGCCGACCCAGGCTTCAAACAGGTCGCCGAGGATGAACACGGCGTCTGCGGGCGTGGTCTGCATGTAGTGCTGCCATGCAGCGAAGGTGGCCGGCTCGCTGGCGTGCAGGTGCAGGTCCGAAATGAAATCGACCGTGCGCCAGTCTTGTGGAGCGGTCAGCTCTGCAATCTGGGGCACGGTCGCAGCCATAACGGCGGACTGACTGGGGCGGGTGGCTTTTTAGATCGCCACGGCCTTTTCAATGATCACGTCGGTTTGTGGCACGTCGCCGTGGCCGCCCTTGTTGCCGGTCTTCACGCCTTCGATCTTGTCGACGACGTCGCTGCCCGACACCACCTTGCCGAACACGGCATAACCCCAGCCGGAGCCATTGGGTGCAGTGTGGTTCAGGAAGGTGTTGTTGGAGGCGTTGATGAAGAACTGGGCGCTGGCCGAGTGCGGTGCGTTCGTGCGGGCCATGGCGACGGTGTACTTGTCGTTTTTCAGGCCGTTGGTGGCTTCGTTCTCGATTTCGCCGTCGGTGGGCTTTTGTTTCATGCCAGGCTCGAAACCGCCGCCCTGGATCATGAAGCCGGGAATGACTCGGTGGAACACCACATTGCTGTAGTGGCCCTTGTTGACATAGCTCAGAAAGTTGGCGACGGTCTTGGGCGCCTTGGCCGCGTCGAGTTCAAGCGTGATGACGCCGTAGTCCTTGATGTGGAGTTCTACTTTTGGATTGCTCATGGTGTTTCCTTGAAGGGGTTGCTATGGTTTTTAAAGGTTTACATCAAGGTTGCAGACTTGATGACGACGGGCGTTTTGGGCACGTCGGTGGGGAAGGGGCCGCCGGGACCTGTGGGCGTCGCCTTGATTTTTTCAACGACGTCCATGCCGCTCACGATCTTGCCGAAGACGGTGTAGCCGAAGAGCTGCGGGTTGTTCACCAGCTGTGCGCGCGGAATATTCTCATAGGTACGGCCGCCGAACTCGAATTTGGCCACCGGGTCGCCCGGCGGAATGACCGTCGGGTTGAGGAAGTCGTTGTCCTTCACATTGATGAAGAACTGGGCTGATGCGGAGTTGGGATCTGCCGTGCGGGCCATGGCGACGGTGCCGACGACGTTTTTCGCGCCACCTTTTGCCAGTGCTTCGCGGCCTTCATGCGGCACGGGCGGGCGTGTTTTTTTCTCGGCATAGGCGGTGTCATAGCCACCACCCTGAACCATGAAGCTGCTGATAACGCGGTGAAAAATCGTGCCGTCGTAGTGCTTGTCCTTGACGTACTGCAGGAAGTTGGCCACCGTCTTCGGGGCCTTGTCCGGGTAGACCTCCATCACGAAGTCGCCCTCGCTGGTCACAAATTTCACCTTGGGGGCGGCCTGCGCCAGCGCTGCAGAAGATGCAAGGCTGAGGGCGGCGAAGGCAAACCCTGCGACGGCCAGACTGGCGCGACGGGTGACGGAGAAGTTGTTTTTCATCAGATGGCCCCTTCGTAGAAGATTTTCCACTGGCTACCGTTGCGGCTCCAGTACTGGCGTTTCGTGCGGCCGGTTTTGGCACCCTGCACGAGTTCGGCAAAGGTTACCACCATGGTGTCGGTGGTGTCCGTCCAGCGCAGGTAAGACACATCCTTGAGCAGGATTTCCTTGCCGCCCTGTTTTTCGAGCTCGCTACGCAGCGTGGGTGTCCAGTCCGCCAGCGTCTTGCCGTTGCCGGTGAAAAAGTCCGGCGCGTACCAGCTCGTGACCTTGGCAACATCGCCGCTGGACTTGGCGGCATGCCAGCCCTTGAGGGCGTCTTCAAACGGCTTGCTGTCGGCTTTGGCCGTTTGCGGGGCGACCCACTTCAGCGTCTGCGCGATCACAACCGGCGTGGTGCGGATTTCCACCGTACTGATGATGCGCTCGAGGTCGGGGTTGGCCAGCACCACACAACCGTCGGTGGCCAGCGGCGCACGTGAATACTGCGTGGGCGGCGTGCCGTGCAGCCAGATGCCGCCACCGGTCTTGCCGCGCTTGACATCGAGCTGGTTGGGGTAATTGACCGGCAGTGCGCCTGAACCGTAGAAATCTTTCAGCGACTTGGGGTTGAGGTTGCTGGTGATGAAATAAACGCCGAGCGGGGTGCGCAGGTCGCCTTCGACTTTTTTCTCGATGCCCGACTTGCCGACAGAGATGTAGTAGTCGGCCATCAGCTTCATGCCGGTGGCCGTGTTCTCAAACAGGTACAGCCGCGATTTGGATGCGTCGACGGCAATCGCATGCTTGTTGACGCTGGACAGCGCCATGAACTGCGATGGGACCAGGCCAGGTGCCGGGCGTTCGCGCAGGGCCCGCAGGCGCAGCAGTGATTCGTCACGCAGGTCTGAAAGCGCCGCACCGGCCGCCTTGGCTGTCGTGTCGGGCACATCGCCGATGGCGCGCACCGGGCGCAACTGCGCCGCCAGCAGGTCGCCATAAACCAGTTGGGCCAGCTGAAAGGTCGGCGCGTCCTGCACCAGCACTTCAGCCTTGCCCAGCGCTTCACGCGTTTTGGCCTGGCCGATCAGCTTGTAGATTTCAATCAGCCGGGCTTCGGCCTCGCCGTCGCGTACGACGGCTTTGGGGACGATGGGCGCACGCGCCTGTTTTACCTGCCGGGTCTTGCGTTCGGCCCGCGCAGCCTTGCGGCTTTCAGCGGCGGCAGCGCGCTCTGCTTTCGAACGTTTTTCTTTTTTGGCGTGGGCGAGCGGTGTTGCCAGCGCAAGCACAAGCGAGGCCCAGAAAAAGGCCTTCGCTGCCTTCTTTAGCGGTGTGGAGAAAGGGTTCAATCGGAAAAAAAGCTCAAGGTAAACACGCAGCCAGCTGTGGCCATGATGTCATGTGACCCGCTGCAGCGTGATTAGTTTCCGGTCGATTCCCGAACGATGACCCAACGGTCGCCGGCCTTGACCATGTCCAGCGTCTTGCGGCTCGACACATTCAGGCTGTCCGCGCTGTAGGCCTGCCTGAATTTGGCGGTGGCCTTGCTGCCATCGACCGCGACAGCGAGGTTGTCGACCTTGACGGTGATGCGGGACTTGCCGACGATGCGGGCGCGGCGGTCTTCTTCCCAGGACTTGCGGCTTTCACCCTTGGGTGGGGCAAAGTCCTTGCCATAGCTGCCCAGATACCCATTCATGTCCTTGGCGGCCCAGGCGGCTGCCCAGGCGCGAACAGCATTTTCAACATCCTTTTCAGCACCGCTCGAAGCGGCTGGAGCTGCGGGGGCCGGCGTTGCCGCAGGCGCTGCCGGTGTGGCGGCGGGCGCGGGTTTGGCTGCCGCAGGAGCCGGTGTGGCGGCGGCCACGACGACCGGCGCTTTGGCTGCTGCTGCGGCCGCCGCCTGCGCGCTGGTCGCCGGCCTCTGGCCCTTGGCGTCGGGTGCAAACAGGGTGCGGATCAGTGCCAGCTTGGGCTGCACGCCGGTGTTGCCACCGTCAAGCTGCAGGGCCTTGCTGTAAGCCTGGCTGGCCAGCTTGGCATACACGTCGCCCAGGTTTTCATGGGCGGTGGCGTAACTCGGGTTGGTGCGAATGGCCATCTCGAGCGCGGCGCGCGCCTTGTCGAACTGGCTCTGGCTGGCGTACAGCACCGCGAGGTTGTTGTACGGCTCTGGCAGTTCAGGGTAGTCCTGGGTGATCTGGGTGAAGGTCGTGATGGCATCACCGGGTTTGCCGGCTTCGGTCTGGATCACGCCCTTGATGAAGCGCATTTGCGGATCGCGGGGCTTGCCCGAGAGGTACTGGTCGGCCTTGGCCTGGGCTTCTGCCAGCTTGCCGGCCTTGATCAGGACGTTGACGTCGCCATACTCATCAGCATGTGCGGCCGAGGCGCACAGGGCGGCTGCCAGAAACAGCATGCGCAGGGCACCGGGAATACCGGCGGAGGCAGGTTGTTGCGGACGGGATGCTGGATTGAACATAAGGCCTCTGCAAATTTGTGCTTTTGACGGGGGAAGCTGGCTGGATATACTGGCGGATTGTAGCTGAGGGGTATAGTTCATTAGCGTGCGAAGTATCCGTTTTTCGGGTGCCCGGGCGCTTGCCGATTACCTGTACAACCAGCTTTTTATACCTGCTTTCCATTTGCCCCGGCCAGTGAAACAGTGGTTTTGACAGCCCCTTTTTGACTGACCCCAGGCGTTGCACGCACCCCAGCCACCCATGAGCCTCCGGATTTACAACACGCTGACGCGTGACGTGGAAGCGTTTTCACCGCTGGTTCCCGGCCATGTCCGCATGTATGTCTGCGGCATGACCGTGTACGACCTCTGCCACCTCGGCCACGCCCGTGCCATGGTGGCCTTCGACGTGGTGCAGCGCTGGCTCAGGACCAGCGGGCTGAAGGTGACCTATGTACGCAACGTCACCGACATCGACGACAAAATCATCAAACGCGCCGTCGAAAACGGCGAAACCATACGTGCGCTGACCGATCGCATGGTCGAGGCCCTGCACCAGGACGCCGACGCGCTGGGCATCGAGCGCCCCACGCACGAACCCCGCGCGACAGAGTACGTGCCCCAGATGCTCAGCCTGATCGGCAAACTCCAGCAGAAGGGCCTGGCCTACCAGGCACAGGCCGGGTCGGGTGCGGGCGATGTCAATTACGCGGTGCGCAAGTTCACGGGCTACGGCAAGCTGTCGGGCAAGTCGCTGGACGAACTTCGGGCCGGTGAGCGTGTGGACGTGCTGGACGGCAAGGACGACCCGCTGGATTTTGTGCTCTGGAAGAGCGCCAAGCCCGCAGAGCCTGACGACGCCAAATGGGACAGCCCCTACGGCCAGGGCCGGCCCGGCTGGCACATCGAATGCTCGGCCATGGCCTGTGAGTTGCTTGGCGAATCGTTCGACATCCACGGTGGCGGCGCCGACCTGCAGTTTCCGCACCATGAAAATGAAATTGCCCAGTCGGAAGGCGCATTCGGCAAGCCCCTGGCGGGCACCTGGATGCATAACGGATTTGTGCGTGTCGACAACGAGAAGATGTCCAAGTCGCTGGGCAACTTTTTCACCATCCGCGAGATTCTGGCCAAGTACGACGCCGAGACGGTGCGCTTCTTTATATTGAGGGCGCATTACCGCAGCCCGCTCAACTACAGCGACGCACACCTCGACGACGCGCGCAATTCACTCAAGCGCTTCTACACCGCGATTGATCTGGTCAAGCCATCGCCTGTCGCGGTTGACTGGACGAACCCGTTTGCGGCGCGCTTCAAAGCCGCGATGGACGAAGATTTCGGCACGCCCGAAGCCATGGCCGTGATGTTTGAACTGGCAGGCGAGGTCAATCGCACCCGATCGGGCGAGCTGTCCGGGCTGCTCAAAAGTCTTGGCGCCTGCCTGGGCTTGCTGCAGAACGATCCCGGCACCTGGCTGCAGGCTGGCGCCGGGCTGGACGACGCCAGCATTCAGGCCCTCATCGCGCAGCGCGCCCAGGCCAAAGCTGCAAAAGACTTTGCGCTGGCCGACAAAATCCGCACCGATTTGCTGGCGCAGGGCATCGTCCTCAAGGACTCGCCTGCCGGCACGACGTGGGAAGCCGCGTCATGAAAAAGCCGGTCAACGCCGAGCCTGAAGACCTCGGGCCGGTGAATTCCACGCCCGAGTACTGGGCAGATGCCTGCAGGCATCTGATCAGGAAAGACCGCGTCATGAAGCGCCTGATTCCGCAGTTCGGCGACGCCTGCCTCCAGTCACGGGGTGACGCCTTCAGCACCCTGGCGCGCAGCATTGTGGGCCAGCAGATTTCGGTCAAGGCGGCGCAGTCGGTCTGGCACAAGTTTGTCGCCCTGCCCAAAAAAATGACGCCGGCGAATGTCCTCAAGCTGAAGGTCGACGACATGCGCGCGGCCGGCCTCAGCGCGCGCAAGGTCGAATACCTGGTGGACCTGTCCATCCATTTCGATGCGGGCACCGTGCATGTCAAGGACTGGGCGGCGATGGACGACGAGGCCATCATTGCCGAGCTGGTCGCCATCCGCGGCATAGGCCGCTGGACGGCCGAGATGTTTTTGATCTTTTACCTGCGCCGGCCCGATGTGCTGCCGCTGGACGATGTCGGCCTGATCGCCGGCATCAGCAAGAATTATTTTTCAGGTGAATCCGTCAGCCGCAGCGATGCGCGCGAGGTGGCTGCAGCCTGGGCACCTTATTGCAGTGTTGCAACTTGGTATATTTGGCGTTCTCTCGACCCCTTGCCCGTGCTGGGCGCCGAGACGACCTGATTTTGAAGCCTTGAGGAGTACGACATGGCCAAAAAGACTTTCCTTGATTTCGAGCAGCCGATTGCAGAGCTCGAAGGAAAAATAGAAGAGCTGCGTTATGTGCAGACCGAGTCAGCCGTTGATATTTCCGAAGAAATCGACCAGCTTGCCAAAAAGAGCCAGCAGCTCACCAAGGACATCTACAGCGACCTGACGCCGTGGCAGATCACCAAGATCGCCCGTCACGCCGAGCGCCCCTACACGCTGGACTACATCCGCGAAATCTTCACCGACTTTGTCGAGCTGCACGGCGACCGCCATTTCTCGGACGACCTGTCCATCGTCGGCGGCCTGGCCCGTTTTAACGGCACCGCCTGCATGGTGCTGGGCCACCAGAAGGGCCGCGACACCAAGGAGCGCGGCCTGCGCAACTTTGGCATGAGCAAGCCCGAGGGCTACCGCAAGGCCCTGCGCCTGATGAAAACCGCCGAAAAGTTCAAGCTCCCGGTTTTCACCTTTGTCGATACACCCGGCGCCTACCCCGGCATTGATGCCGAAGAGCGCGGCCAGTCCGAGGCCATCGGCCGCAACATCTTTGAAATGGCGCAGCTCGAAGTGCCCATCATCACCACCATCATTGGTGAGGGCGGCTCCGGCGGCGCACTGGCGATTTCCGTGGGTGACCAGGTTGTCATGCTGCAGTATTCGATTTATTCGGTCATCAGCCCCGAAGGCTGTGCCTCCATTCTCTGGAAGACCTCCGACAAGGCTGAAGTTGCCGCCGAAGCGCTGGGCATCACCGCGCACCGCCTCAAAGCCCTGGGCGTCATCGACAAGATCGTGAACGAGCCCGTCGGCGGCGCGCACCGTGACCACAAACAGATGGCCGCCTTCCTCAAACGCGCCCTGAACGACGCGTTCCGGCAGGTGAGCGATCTGAAGGTCAAGGAGTTGCTGGACCGCCGCTACGAACGCCTGCAAAGCTATGGCCGTTTCACCGACACCAAAGCCGACGCGAAATAAGCCGTCCGGGGCGCCGGCGGCCAATCCGGCCGCGGTGGCGCTCTCATCCGGGGCTCCGCTCCCCGCCGTCTCTCCTGAATTGCCTGTTGCCGTGGCCTACAGCGGCGGCGCCGATTCCACCGCCTTGCTCCTCGCAGCGGCAGCCCACTGGCCGGGCCAGGTTCACGCTATCCACATTCACCATGGTTTGCAGGCCGTAGCCGATGACTTTGTGCGGGTCTGCGAATCGGTTTGCGCCGGCATCAATGTGCCGCTGCATGTGATGCGCGTGAATGCGTCCGCAGCCGCCGGCGACAGCCCGGAAGATGCCGCCCGTCGCGCGCGCTACGCTGCCCTGGCTGCCGGGGCCTTGGGCCTGGGTGCAGGCGGTGTGCTGCTGGGCCAGCATGCCGATGACCAGGTCGAAACCCTTTTGCTGGCCCTCAGCCGCGGCGCGGGCCTGCCGGGGCTGGCCGGCATGGGCGCGCAGTTTGAGCGTGAGGGCATGCAGTTTTACCGGCCCCTGCTGCAGACCCCGGCTGCCGTTCTGCGCGACTGGCTGGTGCAGCAAAACATCCCATTTGTCGATGACCCGACCAACACCGATGAACGCTACACACGCAACATGATCCGCGCCCGGCTCCTGCCCGTACTGGCTGACGCGTTCCCGCAGTTCAGGGACACCTTTGCCCGCAGCGCGCGCCACGCCGCGCAGGCGCATGAGCTGCTGCTCGAAGTCGCGGCGCAAGACCTCGTCCTGGTCGGCTCCCCCCCGGCCATCAAAAGCCTGCAGGCCCTGTCAAAAAGCCGGCAGGCCAACGTGCTCAGGCACTGGTTGCTGCAGGCCCATGGCACTACGCCCAGCGCAGCGCAGCTTGAGCAGCTGCTGCTGCAGGTCGCCGCCTGCACCACGCGCGGCCATGACCTGGACATCAAGGTCGGCAGTGGCCACGTCACCCGTGCGGGCAAGGTGCTGGCCTGGGCCTGCAGCGGCGGGGCCAGAGGGCCGACTGGCTATAATTGAAGGCTTTGCTGGCTGCGGTGGTTTTCAGAAAACCGCCATTTGCGCCGCAAAAATGCCAAAAACCAACCCTTGATTGACATCCTGCAATGGCTTTGATCGTTCATAAATACGGCGGCACATCGATGGGCTCGACAGAGCGCATCCGCAATGTGGCCAAGCGCGTCGCCAAGTGGGCACGCGCCGGCCACCAGATGGTCGTTGTTCCCAGCGCCATGAGTGGCGAAACCAACCGCCTGCTTGGCCTGGCCAAAGAGCTGTCGCCCGCCAAACCCGGCGACGCCTACGGCCGCGAGCTCGACGCCCTGGCCGCTACCGGCGAGCAGGCCTCCAGCGCGTTGCTGGCCATCGCCCTGCAAGCCGAGGGCATGCCTTCCGTCAGCTACGCCGGCTGGCAGGTCGCCATCAAGACCAACAGCGCCTATACCAAGGCCCGCATCGAGTCGATCGACGACAAGAAGGTCAAGGCCGACCTGGACGCCGGCAAGGTCGTCATCATCACCGGTTTCCAGGGTGTGGATGAAGGCGACAACGTCACCACGCTGGGCCGTGGGGGTTCCGATACCTCGGCCGTGGCGATTGCTGCTGCCATGAAGGCGCATGAGTGCCTGATCTACACCGATGTCGATGGTGTCTACACCACCGACCCACGCGTCGTACCTGAAGCGCGCCGCCTGCAGACTGTCAGTTTTGAAGAGATGCTGGAAATGGCATCACTTGGCTCCAAGGTGCTGCAGATCCGTTCGGTGGAATTCGCCGGCAAATACAAGGTGCCGCTGCGCGTGCTGTCCAGCTTCACCGACTGGGACATCGACATCAACGAAGAAGCCAAATCAGGCACTTTGATCAGTTTTGAGGAAGACGAAAACATGGAACAAGCCATCGTATCGGGCATCGCATTCAACCGCGATGAAGCCAAAATCTCCGTGCTGGGCGTGCCCGACACCCCGGGCATTGCGTACCAGATCCTCGGCGCCGTGGCCGACGCCAACATCGAAGTCGATGTGATCATCCAGAACATCAGCAAGGACGGCAAGACCGACTTCAGCTTCACCGTTCACCGCAACGACTACGCCAAGGCCATGGAGCTGCTCAAGGCCCAGGTCATGCCCAAGCTCGGTGCCAACGAGATCACCGGCGACGCCAAGATCTGCAAGGTCAGCATCGTCGGCATCGGCATGCGCAGCCACGTCGGCATCGCCAGCAAGATGTTCCGCGTGCTGAGCGAAGAGGGCATCAACATCCAGATGAT
>JAZKDR010000009.1:0-1959 GCA_040387435.1 Pseudomonadota bacterium | reverse complement strand
CGCCAGGGCGTGATCGACATGGCCGTGGGCTCGACCATCAACTGGTCGCCGCAGGTCAAGGAACTCAACGTTTTTTCCCTGCCCTTCCTGATGCCCGACTTCGCTGCAGCTGATGCCCTCACGCAGGGTGACGTAGGCAAGGAAATCTTCAAGGTCATCGACAAGGCAGGCGTGGTACCGCTCGCATGGGGCGAAAACGGCTACCGCGAAATCAGCAACTCCAAGCTGGCCATCAAAAGGCCTGCCGACATGAAAGGCCTGAAAATCCGCGTCGTGGGTTCGCCGCTGTTCCTCGACACCTTCACAGCGCTGGGTGCCAACCCGACGCAGATGAGTTTTGCCGACGCACAGCCGGCCCTCGCCACCGGTGCCGTCGACGGTCAGGAAAACCCGCTGTCCATCTACACCGCGGCCAAGCTGCACAACTCTGCGCAAAAGCACATCACCATGTGGGGCTACGTCAACGACCCGCTGATTTTTGTGGTGAACAAGGAAATCTGGGCCTCATGGACCGAAGCCGACCGCGCCATCGTCAAACAGGCCGCGCTTGACGCCGGCAAACAGGAAATCGCCATTGCCCGCAAGGGTCTGGTGGAAGCAGACAAACCACTGCTGAAAGACATTTCAGCACTGGGCACCACCATCACCCAACTGACCCCCGATGAGCGCGCCGAGTTCGTGAAGGTGACGCGCCCGGTCTACGACAAATGGAAAAACCAGATCGGCACCAACCTGGTCAGCACGGCTGAAAAATCGATTGCCGCACGCAAGAAATAAGAAGTCCTGCAACAATGAAAAAGCCCCGCATTGCGGGGCTTTTTTTATGCGCAGTCCATGGCGCAAGCGCGGTTTAATGCGCCAGAATCTTGTTGAGGAAATCCTTGGTACGTGGCTGGCGATTTTCCGGGTGGCCGAAGAACTCGTCCTTGGAGCAGTCTTCCAGCATCTTGCCGCCAACGTCCATGAAGATCACACGGCTGCCGACCTTTTTGGCGAAACCCATTTCGTGCGTCACGCACATCATGGTCATGCCGTCCAGCGCCAGACCCATCATGGTGTCCAGCACCTCACCGACCATTTCAGGATCGAGTGCAGAAGTCGGTTCGTCGAACAGCATGGCAATCGGGTCCATGCTCAGTGCACGGGCAATCGCCACACGCTGCTGCTGGCCACCCGACAGCTGGCCGGGGAACTTGTCCTTGTGCAACATGAGGCCCACACGCTCCAGGTATTTCAGGCCATGGGCCTTGGCATCGGTAGCGTTGCGGCCCAGCACCTTCATCTGCGCCAGCGTCAGGTTCTCGGTCACGCTCAGGTGCGGAAAGAGTTCGA
This sequence comes from Pseudomonadota bacterium, assembly GCA_040387435.1. GTDB lineage: Bacteria > Pseudomonadota > Gammaproteobacteria > Burkholderiales > Burkholderiaceae_C > Polaromonas. The sequence continues at coordinate 627 of JAZKDR010000009.1, read as the reverse complement.
AGTTCTGGAACACCATGCCAACGCGGCTGCGCAGCTTGGGCAGGTCGGTCTTGGGGTCGTGCACGGCCTGGCCGTCCACAAAGATTTCGCCCTTCTGGAAGGGCTCCAGCGCATTGATGGTCTTGATCAGCGTGGACTTGCCGGAACCCGACGGGCCGCACACCACCACCACTTCACCTTTTTGAATACTGGTCGAGCACTCGTTGAGCACCTGCACCGGTCCATACCATTTGGACACATTCTTCATTTCAATCATGGCCATCTTTAACTCCAATAATTTCTAGATTTTGTCTTTGTCTTCTGGCTGCAAATGCAGTCTTCAGCGAATGATGGCGATCTTGACCTGCAGGCGCTTGACCATGAAGGACAGCGCAAAGCACATCACGAAATAAACCACAGCCGCGAGCAGGTAAGCCTCTTCAGGGCGGCCGTAAATCTTGCCGGCCGTGCTGAAACCCTTGAGCAGGTCATACGCGCCAATGGCATACACCAGCGACGTATCCTGAAACAGGATGATGGTCTGCGTCAGCAGGATGGGCACCATGTTGCGGAAAGCCTGGGGCAGGATGATCAGCTTCATGTTCTGCGCGTAGGTCATGCCCAGCGCGCGGCCGGCGTTGACCTGGC
>JAZKDR010000008.1:0-409135 GCA_040387435.1 Pseudomonadota bacterium | reverse complement strand
CTTGGACGCCAATACCGGAAAGTGCTTCGCGCACTTCGTCCAGCTTGAACGGTTTGATGATGGCCGTGACGAGTTTCATGTTCAAATTTCCTCCAGGATGATTTGTAAAAAAGGCGGCAGGCCTGATGGCTGCCGCCTTTGTGGCTTTAGAACGCTTTGGTCAGGGTCAGGATGAACGTGTCGCGGTTCAGCGACTTGGTCGAGCCACCAGTGGTGTAGGTGTACGAGTTCTTCTGGCTTGCACCCTGCACATAACCGGCCAGGGACAGGCTGTTGCCGAAGTCATACGACACGCCGAGGCTGTAGTCGGTGAAGTTGGGGATGCCGGCGGCCTTCACTGCATTCTTGAAGGTGGTCTGGCCAACCGATGCCTTGAACGTCCAGTTGGGCATGAATTCCTTGGCGAACGCAAAGTTCAGGTACTGCGTGCCGCGGCCATCGCTGGTAGGCGTGGCGACGGTGCCGATGCCGGTGCCGAAGTAACCCTTGGAGAGGGTGTTGGAGTATTTTGCCGAGAACGGGCCGTAGGTGGTGCCGATGTAGGCTTCGGTGGTGTTGGCCTTGGTAGCGTTGGGGTAGTAGTACTGCAGCAGACCGATGTCAAAGCCCCAGTCACCGACGGACCACTTGTAGCCGCCGTAGAAGTCCATCTCAAGGTTGACGCGCTTGCCGGTCGTGTTGGCAGGGTCAGGATCAGCGAAAGAAACCGTGGAATTCCAGTTGCCGAGGTAAAAGCCGCTGGCAAATGCGTAGTCAACGCCGCCTTGCAGTGCAGGCTTGAAGCTGCGCGTGCGGGAAGTGTCCTGGTCCTGGCCGCGGAACTTGTAGTTTGAGGTCAGGGCGATGTTGAAAGACCATGGGGATGCTGGCGCTGCAGGGGCAGCGGGTGCGGTTTGTGCGGATGCGGCGCCGGACAGGGCCACAGCGGCAGCGAGTGCGATCTGGATGGGAATCAGTTTCATGGAGGAGCTCCGGAGTTGTTTAAAGTTAACGAGGCTATTCAAGCAATTACCGTGTAGCACGGACCGTGCCAAACTACCGATACTTGCAAAAACAAGCGAAGTCTACCGACGTGGCGGATAACGCGTTATAGCTTGCGTGGGCAAAAAACCACTAAAAACAACGATGCACTAAGTTGGGCACCTATATGCACAACTTTGATGCATTTCACAGGGAGATTTCTTGATGAGCTTATCTTTAGTGCACAGTCGTGCACTGCTGGGGATGGAGGCGCGCCCGGTATTTGTCGAGGTCCACCTGGCAAACGGGCTTCCCAGCTTTACTCTGGTGGGGCTGGCAGAAACAGAAGTCAAGGAAGCGCGCGAACGCGTGCGGGCCGCGATCCAGAACACCGGCCTCGAATTTCCCGCCAACAAGAGGATCACCGTCAACCTCGCCCCGGCCGACCTGCCCAAGGACTCCGGACGCTTCGACCTCCCGATCGCGCTCGGCATTCTGGCGGCCAGCGGCCAGATCGACCCCCTGAAAATGCAGGCTTACGAGTTTGCCGGCGAATTGTCCCTGGGCGGCGAACTGCGCCCGGTTCGCGGCGCCCTGGCGATGAGCCTGGCCATCAACCGCAGCACTGGCGACGCGGGAAGCAAACTGCCGCGGCTGGTGCTGCCTGCAGACAGCGCGCAGGAAGCGGCGCTGGTACCGGGCGCCGAAATCTACGGCGCACACCACCTGCTCGACGTGGTGAGGCGCTTTTTACCGGGCGATGCCGAACCCGAAGAACAGCCGGGCTGGAGCCGCGTACAAGCCGTCGAACCCTCCACTTACACACCCTACGCAGACATGGCCGACGTCAAGGGCCAGGCGGCCGCGCGTCGCGCGCTCGAAATCGCTGCGGCCGGCGGGCACAGTGTCTTGATGATGGGCGCACCAGGCTCAGGCAAATCGATGCTGGCGCAACGTTTTGCGGGGCTGCTGCCAGCCATGACCACCGAAGAAGCGCTGGAAAGCGCAGCCGTGGGGTCGCTGGGTGGACGCTTCACGATGGATCAATGGGCTGTCCGCCCGACATGCGCACCGCACCACACCGCGAGCGCTGTAGCACTCGTAGGTGGCGGTTCACCGCCACGACCCGGCGAAATATCGCTGGCCCATCGCGGTGTTCTTTTTCTGGACGAACTGCCGGAGTTTCCGCGCGCCGCGCTCGAAGCATTGCGCGAACCGCTGGAATCCGGCCACATCACCATCTCGCGGGCGGCACAGCGCGCGGAGTTTCCGGCCCGCTTCCAGTTGATTGCCGCGATGAACCCCTGCCCCTGCGGTTACCTCGGCTCCACACTGCGCGCCTGCAGGTGTTCGCCTGAACAGGTCTCGCGCTACCAGGGCAAACTGAGCGGGCCTTTGCTGGACCGCATTGACCTGCACGTTGAAGTGGGCAGCCTGGCGGCCGATGAACTCATCAACACGGCACCCGGCGAGAAAACAGCGGCCATACGTGAACGTGTGGTGAAAGCACGGCAGCTCGCCATCGCACGCCAGCGCAGCAGCAACCAGGCGCTCGAGGGCCAGGCCATCGACGAGCAGTGCAGGCTGGACAGCGCAGCGGCAAAATTCCTCAACACAGCCGCCGCACGCCTGGGATGGTCAGGCCGCAGTATTCACCGCTGCCTGAAGGTGGCGCGAACCATTGCCGACCTTGCGGGCGCAGAAACCGTGCAAGTGACGCATGTGGCCGAGGCCGTGCAGTACAGGCGCTCGCTCAAGGCGGCTAATTAGGCGGCGAACCAGGCAAGCGCCTCACCGCAGGCTTTCGCCGGGACACCCAACCGTCCCGGCATGACTTTCAAGGTCACCTGAAGAATGGTTCAGAAAAAGTCGCTTGTGGCGGCATGGGCGCAGGGCTGTAATCGCTTCCACGATCAACCCCATGCCCGGATGCCATGACTCTCTTCGCGCCCTGCCCATCAACACAACTCAACCGGCGTCACGTGCTGCATTCCACGGCGGCGCTGGCCGTGCTGGCCTGTGGCGTCACACCTTCGCACGCCCAAACCAAAGCTGCCCATGCTGACATCCTGTTCGGCCAGTCCATAGACCTCTCGGGGCCCGAGGCCAAGCTGGGCCGCGAGGTCGTGCGCGGCATGAACCTCTATTTCGACAGCGTCAACGCCTCAGGCGGTGTCAACGGCGGGAAAATCAAACTGCAAACCCTGGACGACGCCTACAACGTCGACAAGGCCGCCGCCAATGTGCAGCAGCTGCGGGAGACGCCCGGCCTGCTGGCCCTGATGACCCCGCTGGGCACCACCACCACGGTGCGTGTGGCAAAGGAAGCCGGTGATGTGCCGGTGTTGTTTCCGCTCACGGGCACCGCCGGTATCCGCACCGCAGAGATGACCAACACCTATTTCCTGCGGGCAACCTATGCCGACGAAGTCCAGCGCATCGCAGACCACAGTCAGACCCTGGGCATGAAGCGCCTGGCGATCATTCATTCGGAAGACCCGTTCGGAAAACCCGGCATGGCGGCGTTTGAAAAAGCGCTGGCGACACACCAGCTCAAACCACATGCGGTCGGCAAGGTGGCGGACTTCCGCAGCAAGGACGTGTCCGCCGCGGTCAAGACCGTGGCAGCGTCAAAGCCGGATGCCGTGCTCGTCTACCTGCCCGCGACATTCCCCGATGTCGTGCTCGCGCTGCGGGAGGCCGGCATGCAGTCGCCGATCTATGGCATCTCGGTAGCACTGACGCCGGAAAACCTCGACAGGCTGGGCGCCCAGCGCCGGGGATTGATGTTCACGCAGGTCGTACCGTCTTACGGCAACCGGAAATTCCGTTTGACGCGCGAATACCTTGCGCACCTAGAGGCGAGGAAGATGGAGCCCAGTTTCGGCAGCATGGAGGGCTACCTGAATGCCAGGGTCGCCGTTGAGGCCTTACGCAGGGCTGGTCCCGAGGTAGACAGGGCCAGGCTGCGCCGCGCGCTGGAAAGCATGGCACCTTACGACGCGGGCGATCTTCAGATCCAGTTTGATGCCGCAACGCACACGGGCAGCAAGTTTGTACAAATCGGAATCATCGACCGGGGCGGCCAACTGCTCAATTGATCCACTGTGGTCAGAACGGGGCGAACTGTCTGCGCGACCCGCCAGCTCAGTGCCTGCGCCTGGCCTTCCACCAGCGCGCCAGATGCATCTTCAAGTCGTGGCGCGGATGCGTGATGCGGCGCAGGGCACCGGCGTAGTCCAGCGCCAGCCCCGGCGTCCACGCGATGGACTCCGCACGCACCCTGACACTGCCCGCAAGCCACATGTCGGGATGCACGGCCAGCCGCAGCAGGGTCCGCCAAAAGGGCTTGTCGGCAAACACACCTTCAACCGCCGCGTCGATGGCCTCGGTCACCGCGACGGAGCAATTGCGGCTGGTCAGGTTGTAGGTGTCGTCCTTGCTGTATTGCGCCCAGAAGTCCTGCAGGTGCGGCTGGCTGAACACACGGAAGCGGATGTTGAAGGTGGCCGGCCGGGTGCTGTCTGCCTCCTGCGCATAGGAGGGAAGCCACATGCCGGGATGATCGTTGTTGCTGCTGGCCCGTACCTGGCCCATCACGTTTTGCTGCGTGATGTTCAGGCGCACCCGCGGGTGATGGCTGATGTAGAGGTCATCGCCGCACGAGAGCGCCACATGCCCGGTCGTCACGCTGCCCTTGCGCGACATCGCAAAAATATAACGGTCGATCAGCGGCATGCGTATGCGCTCATCGGCCAGGCCTGCCGCTGTCCAGACATGAACCACCATCGCTGATGCATGACCAGTAACCGGTGGAAGCTGAGCGGCAGCGGGGCTTGCGGCCGCCGTAACCCTGCGCCGGTGGTAGATCTCGACCGCAGCCAGCCGCGACCCCCGCGGCAGCCGCCGGAGGTGCCAGGCCCCGCGCACCAGCACATAGCCCGCCCCCAGCAAGGCCAGGCCCAGGCAAAACGGCACGTTCATCTCGGGCCGAAGCGGCCATTCGGTGACCAGCAGCAAAGCCATCACCAGATAACCCCAGCCGATGAGGTTGGACACACGCCAGCGCGGGTACCGGACCAGCAGGCTGGACGCGATGCGCAGCACACCGTTGAATAAAAAAGCGGCGGCAAAAATCACGCCCGCCGTCAGCGCGTTGTCCCAGGGAAAGTCCAGCACCAGACTGGCCAGGGCCACCATGGCCGCACCACGAAGCATTTCAAACCGGCGGCGTGAACCTGTGTGGCTCGCGCCTACGGCAATTTCCGACAGGCCCTGCAACAGCAAAAACAGGCCCAGCACCCACGTCGTGACATTGGCCACACCATCCACCAGATCCACCAGCAGCATGGCCGCCGCGCCCACGGTGAGCAGGCCGGCAAAAAAGAAGACCTTCCAGCGTTTGATGAGCGCATCCGCCCCAAAAAGGATAAGAGCCAGACGGAACATGGTGCTAATTACAGGCAGGTGTCAAAACGGGGAAGGACCGCGTGGCATCACGCAGCATAAAAAAAGGGCACCGCAACAGGCGCGGTGCCCTCTGGTGATCCAAGGATAGCTCAGCCGCCCTGGTACACCGGGGCAGGCTGGACCACGTTGGGCGTGACCGCGGCAGGTGCACGGTAAATGCCGCCATCGCTGGTGCGCAGGGACGAGCCCTCGACGGTGACGCGGCTGCCGACAGCGGGCGGCTGGGCCACTTCCACCGTGCGGTGCGAGCCGTCTTCCATGCGGACATTGACCTGATAAACGGTTTCCTTGCGCATGTGGTTTTCGATGGCGTTTCCGGCGAAACCGCCACCCACCGCACCTGCGATGGCACCCACGGTCTTGCCGTTGCCGCCGCCGATCTGGCTGCCCAGCAGGGCACCCAGCACACCGCCGGCCACGGTGCCTACGCCGACACCAGCCGGCTTGGTAGAACGCGTGACAGGTGTCACCGACTCAATCGAGCCACACGAGCTGCAGATGGCCGGTGCGGCCGCAACCTGCACGGGCACAGGCACGGACGAGGGGGACGGTGCGGGAGACACACCGGCAGTCGCTGGCTGGGGCTTGGGCACGGGTTTTGGCTTGACCACTTTCTGCGCAGGTGCCGGCGCAGGTTTGGCGGCGACGGCCGGTTTTTCAATCAGGTCGTCGGCTGCAGTTGCCGATGCCGCCATGGCGGGGGTGGTCACTGCGGTCTGTGGAGCCGCCAAGGCCACCTGCGCGGCGGGAGCGACGGGTCGGGATTGCTGGTAAATCATGGTGCCGCCCATGGCGAGCACGGCGACACCCAGGATGCCCACCGCAGCCCACAGCGGTTTGCTGTTGGACGAGGCCGGCTGCTGGCCGGGTTGCAGGTTGTCGGTGTTGTATGTGTTCATGATGACCTCCGTTATGACTATGGACTATGTTCTTGAGCAAGTCGCGTGCAACTGGGCATGTCGGGTTGACAGGCCAAACCGCCAGCCCATACTTCTTGCGGTTTTACCATGCGGGCCCTCATTTGGCGACCTGCACAGGCTTTCAACGCACCCGCAGCCCGAAAGGTACACAGGGCAAATAAATGCCCCATGTCAATTTGTAAAGACCGCCCGCCAACGGTAAAGCAACCGTAAAGACGGTTGCGCAGGCAGCTGAGCGCCGTTAAAGGTTGGGGGCCAGCAGCCGCTGCAGGTCTTCGGCACGCGCGCCGCGCCGCTGGGCCAGGTCCTGCAGCTGGTCATCCCCAATCTTGCCGACATTGAAGTAGGTGCTCTCAGGATGGCTCAGCTGGAAGCCGCTGACGCTGGCCGCCGGCGTCATGGCCAGGCTTTCGGTCAGGGCCATGCCGATGTCTTCGGCCTTGAGCAGCTCGAACATGTCGGTCTTGACGCTGTGGTCGGGGCAGGCCGGATAGCCCGGCGCCGGGCGTATGCCTTTGTATTTTTCGGCCAGCATTTCTTCAAGCGTCAGGTCTTCCGCGGGCGCGTAGCCCCACAGGTCCTTGCGAACCCGCAGGTGCAGCACTTCGGCAAACGCTTCCGCCAGGCGGTCTGCCAGGGCCTTGAGCATGATGGACGAATAGTCGTCGTGGTCGTCCTGGAAATACTTTTCCTTCTTCTCGGCGCCTATGCCTGCGGTCACCGCAAACACGCCGATGTAATCCGCAATCCCGGTGCCCTTGGGCGCGACAAAATCAGCGAGGCAGCGGCTGGGCCGCATCACGCCATCCACCGCGGTTTTTTCCGTTTGCTGGCGCAGGCCAAACCAGGTCATCGCGACCTCGCGGCGTGATTCGTCGGTGTAGATTTCGATGTCGTCGCCCACGCCGTTCGCAGGGTAGAGCGCAATCACGCCATTGGCCGTCAGCCAGCGGCCTTCCACGAGGCGGCGCAGCATGCGCTGGGCATCAGCATAAACGCGGACGGCTTCGGTGCCCACGACCTCATCTTTCAATATTGCGGGGAAAGGCCCGGCCAGATCCCAGGTCTGGAAGAACGGGCCCCAATCAATGGATTTCGCCAGTTCAGCCAGGTCAAAGTTCTTGAAGACGCGCCGGCCTATGAACTTCGGTACCGGCGGTGTGTAGCCGGCCCAATCGATTTTGGTGGCATTGGCGCGCGCCTTGGCCAGCGGCCACATCGGCACCTGTTTTTTATTGGCGTGCTGGTTGCGCACCTTCTCGTAATCGCTGTTCAACTCATCGATGTATTTCGTCGCCTGCTCAGACAGCAGGCTTTGCGCCACGCTGACGCTGCGCGACGCATCGGGCACGTAGACCACCGGGCCTTCGTAGTGCGGCGAAATTTTCACCGCCGTGTGCACGCGGCTGGTGGTGGCGCCGCCGATCAGCAAGGGGATTTTTCTGATGCGGAAGTGGTCGTCCTTCTGCATCTCGGACGCCACGTACTGCATTTCTTCCAGGCTGGGAGTGATCAGGCCGGACAGGCCGACGATGTCGGCACCTTCGACCTTTGCGCGCGCCAGGATCTCGTGGCAGGGCACCATCACGCCCATGTTGACGACTTCAAAGTTGTTGCACTGCAAAACCACCGTGACGATGTTTTTGCCGATGTCGTGCACATCGCCCTTGACGGTGGCAATGATGATCTTGCCCTTGGTCTTGACGTCACCGCCTGCCGCTTCAAGCAGCAGCTTTTCGGCCTCGATATAGGGCAGCAGGTGGGCCACCGCCTGCTTCATCACGCGGGCACTCTTGACCACCTGCGGCAAAAACATCTTGCCCTGGCCGAACAGATCACCGACCACATTCATGCCGTCCATCAGCGGGCCTTCAATCACATGGAGCGGCCGGCCGCCGTCTGCGAGGATGGCCTGGTAGACCTCTTCGGTGTCTTCGGTGATGAACTCGTTCATGCCGTGCACCAGCGCGTGCGACAGGCGCTCGCGCACCGGCAATGCACGCCACTCGTTTTTCTTGCTGTCGTCCTTGGCACCGCTCTTGGCGCTCTCGGCCACTTCAATCAGGCGTTCGCTCGGTGTGAGTTTTTCCTCGCCATCCTTGTAGACCGGTTCGCGGTTGAGCACCACGTCCTCGACGCGCTCGCGAAGCACGGGCTCGAGGTCGTCATAAACACCGACCATGCCCGCGTTGACGATGCCCATGTCCATACCGGCCTTGATGGCGTGGTACAGAAAAACCGTGTGGATGGCTTCCCGCACCGGGTCGTTGCCGCGGAAACTGAAAGACACGTTGGACACACCACCCGACACCTTGGCGCCAGGCAGGTTGTCCTTGATCCAGCGGGTGGCGTTGATGAAATCGACCGCGTAGTTGTTGTGCTCTTCGATGCCTGTGGCAATCGCAAAGATGTTGGGGTCGAAGATGATGTCTTCAGGCGGGAAATCGAGGTCATCGACCAGCACGCGGTAGGCGCGCTCGCAGATCTCGACCTTGCGCTCATAGGTGTCGGCCTGGCCTTTTTCGTCAAACGCCATCACCACGGCTGCAGCGCCGTAACGCTTGAGCAGTTTGGCCTGCTGTTTGAAAGGCTCCAGCCCTTCTTTCATCGAGATCGAGTTGACGATGCCCTTGCCCTGGATACAACGCAGCCCGGCTTCGATGACGCTCCATTTGGAGCTGTCGATCATGATAGGCACACGCGAAATATCGGGTTCGCTGGCAATCAGGTTCAGGAAGCGAACCATCGCAGCCTGGCTGTCCAGCATGGCCTCGTCCATGTTGATGTCGATGATCTGTGCGCCGTTTTCCACCTGCTGGCGCGCCACGGCCAGCGCCGCTTCGAAATCACCGTTCAAAATCATCCGGGCGAAAGCCTTGGAGCCGGTGACGTTGGTGCGCTCGCCAATGTTGACAAACAGCGTGCCCTCGCCAATCTGCACCGGCTCCAGGCCGGACAGTTTCATGGAAGGAACAGTTTTTTGGTTTTCGGTTTCAGACACAACTCACCTTGGGCATAAGGTGAGCGTCGTTGCGGCAGGCGGCGCATGGATGCACGCCCTGTAACCCAAGCCTGACGAAATCGCTGTTTCGCTGCAACGCTCCTTGGGTTACCATCATTTTAAACCCCTGATGGCGATCGCGCCACCGCCCCGTCGCCCAAGTCTGAAAAATCCACAAAGCCCATGTTTGACAAGCTGTTTGGCAAGAGCCGGCCTGCACCCATAGACGCCCCCGAGCGCATGCGCCCCAAAGAACGCATGCGGGCCGTCGAAGGCTCAAGCACGGCAGAACTCGCCGCCGAACTGCTGATCGCGCCTACCGCCCTCATGCAGCTGTCGCCCGAAGAGGCGCTGATCATCGTCAGCTACATGATTCCGCGCAGGATTCCCGTGGGCACCACCTTCATCAATGAAGGCGACAAAACCGACACCGGCTACATGGTGCTGTTGCTGGAAGGCGAAGTGACGGTGGAGAGCATCGTTGTCAGCCGTCACACCCCGGTGACGGTGAACGTGTTGGGTCCAGGCAGCCTGATTGGCGAAATGGGCCTGGTCGACGGCCATGCCAGACTGGCCTCATGCACAGCCAGCACCGATGTGCGCTGCGCCATCCTGTCACGCGATGCCCTCGAAAAAATGGGGGAATACGACCCCAAAACCGCCGCCAAACTGATGTTTGCGGTATCGCTGCGGGTCGCAGAACGTTTGCGCGAAACCACTGAAAAGCTCAAGATGTACAGCCAGCTCGTGCAGGCCATGCAACAAGAGATTGATCACTTAATGCCGACGTAGCCCCCACGGTCGCTCGCTTCGCGTAGCTTCCTGCCCCCCGAGGGGGCCGCTGCGCCTGCGGTCCGGCGAAGCCGGTCCCGCGGCCCCTGCTTGCGAAGACCTCGCTCCGATTGCTGTCCAGATGCTTCTGGTCAGGCGGCTTCGCGGTAGAACACCCCCGACGATAAATTCCGTCGCGCGACTGGCGCCACGGCACTGGCAATCGCCTGGATGTGGTCCGGGGTGGTGCCGCAGCAGCCGCCCACGATGTTGACCAGGCCTTCGGCCGCAAATTCATGCAGCAGGCGTGAGGTCACGTCCGGTGTTTCGTCAAAACCGGTCTCGCTCATGGGATTGGGCAGGCCCGCATTGGGGTAGCAGCTGATGAAGGTATCGCCTGCCACGCGCGCCAGTTCCTGGATGTAAGGGCGCATGAGTGCCGCGCCCAGCGCGCAGTTCAGGCCAATGGCCAGCGGTTGCGCGTGACGCACGCTGTGCCAGAAGGCCGTCACGGTCTGGCCGCTCAGGATGCGGCCGGAGGCATCGGTCACGGTGCCACTGATGATGAGCGGCAGGCGTTCACCGGTGTTGTCGAAATACTCGTCAATCGCAAACAGCGCTGCCTTGGCGTTGAGGGTGTCGAAAATCGTCTCGACCAGCAGCACGTCGCTGCCGCCCTTGACCAGCGCCTCGGTCTGTTCGTAATAGGCCTTGCGCAGCTCTTCAAAACTGGTGTTGCGGGCGCCAGGGTCATTCACATCCGGGCTGATGCTAGCGGTCTTGGGTGTGGGGCCGAGGGCGCCGACTACAAAACGCGGCTTGTCGGGTGTCGAGAATTTGTCGCAGGCGGCGCGGGCGATGCGCGCCGACTCGAGATTCATCTCGATGGCGAGGTCGGCCATGTCGTAGTCGGCCTGGGCCACCGTGGTGGCGCCAAAGGTGTTGGTTTCGATCATGTCGGCACCGGCCGCCAAGTAACCTTCGTGGATGTCCTGGATCACGTCGGGCCGGGTCAGACTCAGCAGCTCGTTGTTGCCCTTGACGTCCTTGTGGAAGTCCTTGAAACGCTCGCCGCGGTACTGCGCTTCGTTGAGCTTGAAGCGCTGGATCATGGTGCCCATCGCACCGTCGAGGATGGCAATGCGTTTTTCCAGGATGGCCGGCAGTTGTGCGCCGCGGGTGTAGGTGATGGGCTTCATGGTCCGCCGATTTTAAGTCCAGCCTGTCGGGCCTGCGGTTTCAAGGACAATAGTCCCGTGGCAAACGCACTCGGGCACTTCTGGAAATTCAGTTTTCGGGATGAAGTGCAAGGCGCACGGCGCGCAGGACACCGGAATGCACTTCGGTGCATGAGGATTCCGAGCACCGCGCAACGCAGCAATTCGCCCGACAAATGGATTTACAGACGTGCCCGCATGAAAAATTTACAACCCAAAGAAGCCTGGACCTGGTTGCAGGCGCATCCCGACAGCCTGTTCGTCGACGTGCGCATGGAAATCGAGTCGCTGTATGTGGGCCGTCCGCCCAATGTGGTCAACGTGCCTTGGTATGAATACCCGGACCTGCAGCCCGATGCGCAGAAGTTCGCCGAGGCGGTGCTGCGCGAGGGCTCGGGCAAGGACCAGCCGGTGCTGCTGATCTGCCGCTCCGGCCAGCGCACGCGCGATGCCGGCAAGGCGCTGGAAGCGGCCGGTTTCTCCGATGTGCAGCACGTGGTGCACGGTTTCGAAGGGGAGCTCGACGACGCGTTCCGCCGCTCGACCCTCTCCGGCTGGCGTTTCGACGGCCTGCCCTGGGAACAGATGTAAGCCCGGACCCGCCTTGCAAGACCTGTCCGCCATCACCCTCATTCCCACGCCGGTCGACATCCTCGGCGAAGTCTTCGGCTACAGCGAATTCCGCGGCCCGCAGCGGGCCATCGTCGACCATGTGATTGCCGGCGGCGACGCGCTGGTGCTGATGCCTACCGGCGGCGGCAAGTCGCTGTGTTACCAGATCCCTGCGATTGCGCGGCAAAACGCCGGCCACGGCGTGACCATCGTGATCTCGCCGCTGATCGCGCTCATGCACGACCAGGTCGGTGCGCTGCACGAGGCCGGCGTGTCGGCGGCCTTCCTCAATTCCACCCAGGGGTTTGAAGAGAGCAGCGCGCTTGAAAAGCAGATGCTGCGCGGCGAACTCACGCTGGTGTACGCCGCACCCGAGCGCCTGAATACCCCGCGCATGAAAGACCTGCTGCGCTCGCTGCATGAACGCGGCAAGCTCAGCCTGTTTGCGATTGACGAGGCGCATTGCGTCAGCCAGTGGGGTCATGATTTCCGCCCTGAATACCGCTCGCTCAGCCTGCTGCACGAGATCTTTCCCGATGTGCCGCGCATGGCGCTCACCGCCACCGCCGATGACCTCACGCGTCAGGACATGGTCGAGCGGCTCAAGCTCGAAGACGCGCGGCATTTTGTCAGCAGCTTTGACCGCCCCAATATCCGCTACACCATCGTCGAAAAGACCGAAGGCACCAAACAGCTGCTGCGTTTTATCGAAAGCGAACACGCCGGCGAGGCGGGCATCGTCTATTGCCAGTCGCGCAAGCGTGTCGAGGAAATAGCCGACACGCTGGCCGATGCCGGCATCAAGGCCATGGCCTATCACGCCGGTCTGGACAGCGCGCTGCGCCAGCAGCGTCAGGACCGCTTCCTGCGTGAAGACGGCATGGTCATGGTGGCGACGATTGCTTTCGGCATGGGCATCGACAAACCCGATGTGCGGTTTGTCGCCCACCTGGACATGCCGAAAAACATCGAAGGCTACTACCAGGAAACCGGCCGCGCGGGCCGCGACGGCCTGCCGTCCAACGCCTGGATGACCTACGGCTTGCAGGACGTCGTCAACCAGCGCCGCATGATAGACACCAGCGAGGCCGCCAGCGAAGAATTCAAGGTGGTGATGCGCGGAAAGCTCGACGCGCTGCTCAGCCTGGCCGAAGACACGCGCTGCCGGCGCGTCAGTCTATTGCATTACTTCGGCGAAGACAGCCAGGCTTGCGGCAATTGCGATAACTGTTTGAATCCGCCCGCTGTCTGGGACGGCACCGAAGCTGCCCGCAAGATGCTCAGCTGCATTTACCGCGTGCAACAGGCCAGTGGCATCAACTTCGGTGCCGGCCACCTGATGGACATCCTGCGCGGCAAACAGACCGAGAAGGTCGCGCAGTACCAGCACGACAAACTCAGCACCTTCGGCATAGGCGCCGATCTCGGCGAAGCACAATGGCGCGCGGTGCTGCGCCAGCTGATTGCCAAAAACATGGTGCGTGTGGATGTCGACGCCTTCAACACCTTGCAGCTGATGCCCGACGCTCGCCAGGTGCTCAAGGGCGAAACCAGCGTGATGCTGCGCGAGCAACTGGCTGCCGAGAAGACGAGCCGCGGCAAAAAGGCGACCAAGACCTCGGTCAAGGGCATGGCCGAGGCCGCACTCAATGCCGGCGCACTGGAGCGGCTGGCGCGGCTGAAGGCCTGGCGTGCCGAGGTGGCGAAGGAGCACAACCTGCCAGCGTTCGTGATTTTTCACGACTCGACCCTCAGGGCGCTGGCCGAGCGGGCTCCCACCCGCATCGACGAGCTCGAAGGCATTGCCGGCATGGGCGTCAAGAAGCTGGAAGCTTATGGCGCCGAAGTGTTGCGGGTGTGCGCCTCCACACACGATTCGTGACGCCACGTGCCCGCCTGCGGGTGCGTGTCACGCGCGTACTGCAAAATCACCCCATGCGCATCTGGACATCAAGGACGAACCCGCTTCCGGCCCGCCATGCCGGCATCCGGCAAGGCCTGTGGTGCCTGTTCGCGCTGATGCTGATTTTTCTGGCAGCGCCCATGGCGCATGCGCAGGCCCCCACACCGATTGCCGGCCGATCCCTGACACTCGACACCGATAGCCGGCTGGAGCGTGTCGATCCCGGCATCGACGTTCTGCTGGACCGCAGCGGCGCGCTGGATATCGCGCAACTCGAAGCGCTGGCCGACGACGCATTCAGGCCGCTGGACCGCGTCAAGCCCTACGTGCTGGGGAATGCCGCGCTCTGGATGCGGTTCGATGCCAGCATCACCAACCCTGCTGTGCGCTGGCGACTGGTGATTCCCATGCCCACGCTCGACGAGGCCACGCTGTATTACCGCAATGCCGCCGGCCAGTGGGTGATTCAGCGGGCCGGCGACCACCTGCCGCGCAGCGCATGGGCGCAGCGTGCGCGTTACCCGGTGTTTGACCTGGCCAACAGCACCAGCCAGAACGTGCGCTACTACCTGAAGGTTTCGCAAATGCGGATGCCTTACTCCTCGCCGCCGCAGATCCTGAGCGACGCCGAGTACATCGAGAGCCGCCAGAACGAGCAGATGCTGCTGGGCTTTTATTTCGGCTTTGTCTGCGTGCTGGTGGGCCTGGCCCTCTTCAACGCTGCCAGTTGCAAGGACGCGGCCTTCGCCATTTTTGCCCTGCAGGCGCTTCTGTTCGCATGTGCGCAGGCCGTCCTGAGCGGGCTGGCAGGCCTGTATGTCTGGCCGCAAACGCCGGAGCTCAACGACAGCGCCAACGTGATGTTCAACCTGTGTGCAGCGGCGGCGTCCCTTTGGTTTGCCCGCGCGGTGTGCACGCCGATGCGCTATTCACTGTTTTTCGACCGGCTCATGCAGGCGCTGATCGTCCTGCTGCCTCTGGTCGGCATCGCCGACGTCTGGCTGTCCACCCGGGCAAGTTTTATCGCGCTCAACCTCGTGGTCTTCCTCGCCCTGATAGCCCTTCTGGTCGGCATCGGCGTCGGACTGATCGAGCGCGACCGCGACACCCGCTGGGTGGCGCTGGGTTTTTCGCCCCTGCTGATCAGCGCCCTGCTGTTGCTGGCCCGAAACCTGGGGATGATGTCGGCCGGTTTCGAGACCGACTATGGCCGCATCCTGGCCGCCATCATCGGTTCGCCCATCCTGTTTTACGGGCTCTGGCGGCGGGCGTCCCAGAGCCGCGACCTCACTGCGCGCGCCACCTCGCTGCGCAACGCCGACCCGCTGACGGGCCTGCATGTCACCAAGGTCCTGCTGGGCAAACTGCGCAAGTCGCTGGCCACCGGTGAGCGTTACCACTTGCCCTTTGCCTTGCTGGTCATCAACCTCGCCAACCTGGCCAGCCTGCAGAAACATCATGGGCGTGAGGCGGCCGACCGCGCCATGGTCATGGCGGCCTCGCGCATACGCGGCATCGCGCACGCCACCGACACGGTCGCACGTGTCGGCGACGCCCAGTTCGCCCTGTTGCTGGAAGGACCGCTCGATGCCGACTCGGCGAATGACGTCGCCACCCGCATTCTGGCAAGTGGCCTGCGGCCCTCCAACCAGCTGCCCGACGCCGAACCCCTGCAATTCCACATTGCCGTGGGGCACATGGGCCGCAACGCCATGGTCTCCGGTGGCAGGGCAGAAGCCCGGCTGTCGGACATGCTGCAGACCGTTCTTGCCATGAACGACGGCTCCGGCAAGGCGATAAGGCTGGTGCGCTTCTAGTCCGGCCGCAGAACGCTGGCCCGGAAGCAGCACAACCAAAATGTAAAGTCGACTTTACATTTTGGCCTTGCAGCCGGCGTCAGGGCATCAAAAGGTCCCTGAAAACAGGCCAAAAAGGCTGAAAACATCCATTTTCAGGTGCCAAATCGGCCTTCAGCCCTTTAAACATGAGCGTGAGCAGCTACTAAATAAATAGCAAGTAGCTGGTGTATCGGGATGCTCAGGCGGCGCCAGCCACTGTCCAGTCGGCCACCTTGAAGTCCTTGCGGATCAGGTTTTCACCCCGCAGGAAGCGTTTGACCTCCTCGATCAACGCCACGCCTTCTGCCGGATAGGCGGTGTCGGGGAAATGGGACACCGGAAACGAGGCCTTCACCGCCGGGACGGAAAACCCGCTGGCGTCCGCATGAAAGGCGTAATAGGCCTCGTTGTCCCTGCGGATGTCCTGCAGCGCGCGCGTGCGGGCCCGCGCCCAGGCGGCAGGCAGGCCTGGCGACGTGGCCACCAGTTTTGGCGAGGTGATGATGACCTGCGTGCCACGAAGCAAAGGGTGCTTTTCGGCCTCGTCGATGACCGGGTAGCCGCGCGATGCCAGCGTCGGGCCGGTGTTGATGGGTGCAGCGAAGGCGGCCACCGCACCTTTCTCCAGTGCAGGTTCACCGTCCCGCGGCAGCATGTGCACGACCTTTACTTTTTTCTGCAGGCCGTTCTCCTTCAGCAAGCCCAGCACATAGCGGTGCATGTAGGAGCCCAGCGCCACACCAATGGTTTTGCCTTCGAGCTCTTTGACACTTTTAACGCCATTGCGCGGCGTGAGCAGCCAGACATTCAGGCCAACGTTGTCAAAGCCCAGCAGGCCGCCTTCAAACCCCTGGGCGCGCGCCACGACCGCAGGCGTGTCGCCATAAATGCCGACGTCCAGATGGCCGGCGACAAAAGCCTCGTTCAGGTCAGGACCGTTGGGGAAAACGCGGGTGACCACGCCGGTAAAACCCAGCGGTGCCAGTTCGCGCTGCAACTGCCCCTGCTGCAAGGCCCAGCCGGTGGCTGAAGAAGGTTTCTTGCCAGGCCCGATGAAGCCGAGGCGCAGCACATTGCCGCCTGCTGTCTGCGCGCGCGTGATGCCGGGCAGCGCCACGGTTGCAGCCGCAGCCAGTGCAGCGCCCAAAAGCCGGCGGCGCTGGTGGGATGGGTTGCCAGTCTTAAAAATCGTCATGTTCTGTTCGTTTCGTTCAAAAGAATTTCAGCGTGCGCCTCAATGCGCGCGCCGGAGAAGTTCAAAGCTCGCATCGACACCCGCTGTCGGTGTGCGGCCCTTGCCCCAGCCGATGGCACTGCGGTAGCTGCCCATCAGCGCCTGCGTGCCGCCCGCGTATTCCTCGACCTGCGATGCGTGGTCGGCAATCGGCGCGACGTAGAGCGCGTCTTCCGGGCAGTACAGCTCGCACATGAAGCAGGTCTGGCAGTCGTCCTGGCGGGCGATCACCGGCGGCTTGCCGGGCACCATGTCAAACACATTGGTGGGGCAGGCGTGCACGCAGATGTTGCAGGCCGTGCAGCGTTCGGCACTGACAATTTCAATCATGGTGTGGCCTCCTTCAGGCCATTGCTGACGGCATGCCGGCGCACCCAGACCTCGTCGAGCCCGCCGCTGATGAGGCGGTGTTGCTGGGTCGGGTCGACGGCCGTGTGCTCCTTGCGGCGATGCATGCCGCGTGTCTCGGTGCGCTGCAAGGCGCTGCGGTACATCCAGCGGGACGTTGCCAGCATGGCGGCGGCCTCGCGTGCGCGCACAGCCTCCTGTGCATTGGCCGCGGGCGCGCCGCTGCGCAGACGCTCCCACAACGCATCGAGCCGCTGCAGCGAGTCCTCCAGCACATCACCGCGCCGGTACCAGTTGCGGTCATAGGGAAAGACCTCGGCCTGCACCGCGCGTATCACCTCGGCGCTGTCGGGTGCATGGCTGCCCTTGCCCTGCAAGGCAACACCCCCGGCGCGCAAGGCGATGCGCGTTGTGCGGCTGCGTGCACTGCGACCAAACGCGGCCGCACCCGCGCCGGCCCAGAAACCCGAGGACAGCGCCCAGGCCGCGTTGTGGCTGCCGCCGCCGGTAAAACCGCCGCAGATCAGCTCACGCGTGGCCGCATCACCGGCGGCGTACAGGCCGGGCACAGTCGTCGCGCAGTCCTTGCTCACCAAGTGCAGGCCGCCGGTGCCGCGCACCGTGCCTTCGAGCCGCAAGGTGACAGGGAAGTGCTGCGTAAAAGGGTTGATGCCCTGGCGGTCAAACGACACAAAGAAGTTGGGTTGCGCCGTGCGCATCCAGGTGCGGATGTCGTCGTCGGCCTTGTCGAGGCAGGCATAGACCGGTTCGGTC
Source organism: Pseudomonadota bacterium (assembly GCA_040387435.1). Lineage (GTDB taxonomy): Bacteria > Pseudomonadota > Gammaproteobacteria > Burkholderiales > Burkholderiaceae_C > Polaromonas. Next base: position 391,087 of record JAZKDR010000008.1, on the reverse strand, counting down.
TGCAGCGTTTTGGCGATGATGCTGCGCCCGCGCGAAGAGCCTGCACCTTCAATCGCCACACCATGGCGGTCGTAAAACGTGGCCCAGTTGTAGAACAACGATTTGGTCACCGACGAAAACGCCGGCCCGAGGCCGTAGGCGTTGGAGAACTCCATGCCCGACAACTCCGCACCCACTTCGGCCGCCATCAGGTGGCCGTCACCGGTCAGCACATTGCAGCCCAGCGCGCGGCTCAGGAAAGCGCAGCCGCCGCTGGCCACCACCACCGCGCCGGCGTGCGCCACCCAGGTATCGCCGGTCTGGCGGTTCACGCCGGTCGCGCCACAGACGGTGCCCTGCTCGTCCACCAGCAGCTCCAGTGCCGGGCTGTGGTCGATGATGCGTGCGCCGGCCGCCTTGACCTGCTTGCGCATCAGGCGCATGTACTCGGGCCCCTGCAGGGAGGTGCGGCGCAGCTGGCCGTCGGCATCGACGGGAAATGGATAGCCCCACTCGGTCAGCTTGTCGACATTGGCCCAGGTCTGCGCGAGCACACGGTCCATCCACGCATGTTCGGCCAGTTGGCCGCCCATCACAAACCGGCTGTCCTTGGCTTTTTCGCGTGCATCGCCGTCGGGCGACACATGCCAAAGGCCGGTACCCGATGGCGCCGTCGCACCCGAGGTGCCGCAGTAGCCCTTGTCGGCCAGCAGCACTTTCGCGCCGGCCGCCGCGGCGCTGATGGCCGCCCATGCACCGGCCGGGCCGCCGCCAATTACCAGCACGTCAACGTCATGCCGCACCGATCCGGCTGCGCTGGACAAAACCTGCGTATCGAAATCCCTTGTTCCCATCGTTTGCACTCCCTGGTTAAACGGCTGCTGCATCGAGGTGTCGAAACGCGCAGCGGAGGGCCAGTTTAGGAAGTGCTCACGCAAATGGGAACGAATGGATTTCTATAACCTTAATGCTTATTTGTAGGTGTGACGCCGCACAGACAGATGCGTCATAAGCTCCTGCCGAATGTGCAGGAAGGCGCGCCGGCCAGCGCGGCCATCAGTGCATGAAGCCCATGCTGCGCGACTCGCGCACTTCGGGTTTGATGCGGTGCTCGGCCTCGAGCTGGCTCATGAACTCGTCCGCCGTGAACGTCGCAGCAAGAATGTCGGTCTGGCGTTTCACCGCTGCGAAATCACCCGGGCACACCTGCGCGAGTTGCGCCAGCCGAACACGCAGCTCGGGCGTCAGCAGGGCTTCATCGCCCGCGAGCGCTTCCGTGATGAACATGGTCTCGCGCTGCAGTGCTGTGAGCGGCATGAACCTGATCTTGAAAGTGAAGCGCCGCAGGGCCGCCTGGTCCAGCCTTTCAAGCAGGTTGGTGGTACAGATGAAGATGCCTGCGTAGCGCTCCATGCCCTGCAGCATCTCGTTGACTTCCGTCACCTCATAGGTGCGCTGCGCGCCGCGCCTGTCCTGCAAAAAGCTGTCGGCCTCATCGAGCAACAGCACGGCCTTTTCAAGTTCAGCCTCCTTGAACATGGCCGCCATGTTTTGTTCAGTCTCGCCAACGTACTTGCTCATCAGGTCGCTGGCCTGCTTGATGATCAGCGGCTGGTCCAGCGCCTTGGCGATGTGTTCGGCCAGCGCCGTCTTGCCGGTGCCGGGCGCGCCGTAAAAACACAACGTGCCATGGCCGCGGCTTTTCAGCGCCTCGACGATGCGCGGCACTTCGAAACGTGATTCGACATTGAGCATGCCGAGGTCATAGGTGGTGACGCTGCGCCGGCCTTTGGCGGGCTCGCGGTTGCCGAGCGCCACGTCGGCGTTTTTCAGCTGACGTTCGATCAGCGATTCGAGCAGCGCGGGCCGGCCGCCTTCAAGAATCGCCTGCATGCCGGCCGCATCGACCTGCGCGTCCATTTTTTCTTCTGGTGCGCTGGCCAGCCTCGCGAAGCGCACTGCCGTGCGTATCTGCGCCGGTGTCAGGCCCTTGCGGGCGGTGAGTTTGGCAATGAAGGCCTCGCTGACCTGCACGCCTTCCAGCGTCTTGCGCACCACGCCTTCACGTGCACCGGGTGGGGGTGAGCGCAACTCAAGATGATAGGCAAAACGCCGCCGGAAGGCCGGGTCGATTTGCTCGATGCGGTTGGTGACCCACAGCGTGGGCACAGTGTTGGATTCAAGGATCTGGTTGACCCAGGCCTTGCCATTGACCGACCCGCTGGCGGGCGCGGGCATTTGTTCGGAGCGCGCCAGCAGCTGCGCGGCCTCACTTGAAATCGGCGGGAAGACATCTTCGACTTCATCGAAGAGCAGCGCCGAATGCGTGCTGCCCTTGAGAAAGACCTGCGCGATCTGCAGCGAGCGATAGCGGTCGCGCCCGCTCAGCGAGTTGCCGTCGCGATCGGCGTATTCGACCTCGAACAAATCCAGGCCTGCCGCCTGCGCCACCACTTTGGCCAGTTCTGTCTTGCCGGTGCCGGGCGGGCCGTAGAGCAGCACGTTCACGCCCTGCTCCTTGCCCGCCACCGCATTGCGGAGCAGGGACACCAGCACCTCGGCGTCTTCCTGCACGAAAGCAAAGTCGTTGAGGCCGAGTTCACTGCGTGCGGCGGGACGGGTGAACACGGCCATCAGTTCGTTCTGGTCGCGGTATTCGCGCATCAGCACGGGGGGGAGTTTTTCACTGACCTTCATCAGATCGGCGAGGTCGGTGATGTTGTGTTCGGAGATCAGGTTCTCGACCATGCCTATGCGTTCGAGCCGCGAGCCGGCCCGCAAGGCTTCGGCCACCTCAGGCGCTTTCACACCGGCAACGTCGGCTATGGCCGCGTAAGCCTCGGGCGCATTGTTGACCTTGAACTCGACCAGCAGCGAACGCAGGTCGCGCTGGTAGCGGGCCAGCGTGCCGTAGAGCAGCAGCGCACGTTCGGCACGGTTGAGCTGCAGCAGGTTGGCCAGCGCATCGATGTTTTTCTCGACCAGGGTGGACTGTTTTTTAAGCGCATGCGTCAGCCATTCGCCGGTGGCACTCAAGACCGACAGCAAATCCTTGGGCTGGTCCTTGGCGTGTTCATCGAGGTAGAAGAACAGCGTGCCTTCTTCATAGGGGCCGCGCCAGGTGCCATGGCGGGTGAGGAACTCTGCATCACTCAACGCCTCATGACCGCGCCAGAACTCGTTGTCCTTGCAGCGGCGACCGAGGAATTCACGCAGGCGCTGCATGGCAGGAAGCGGCCACACCAGATGGCGGCCAGACAGCGAGAGCAGGCTGTTGAGGTCGCGGCGCACATTGAATTTGGCGCCCTGGCGCGCAGCCAGCGTCAGCACGAAGTGCGAACACATCAGATCGAGCACCGGGGCCTGCTTGAGGCCCGGAGACAAAAGCCATTGCGACTGGTCGCTCACGGAACGCTTGCTCATTCACAAACCTCCAAGTTTGTAACGCACGTTTGCCGAAACTCCCTCCAGACAGACCTCACCATAACGCAGCTTTGGGTTGGTTGGAAGACACTTGTTGCCAAAGCCCGTATGGAATACACGACAGGCAGGGCCACCTGACCACATAATCCGGCAAAACCGGCGCGCGATTACGCGGCAAGGCAGAGCCCCAGCCACCTCAAAGGATATTCATGCTCGCTCTCGAAGACATCGAACAGGCTGCAAAACGATTGGACGGCCACCTGCTGGACACGCCATGCGTGGAATCACGTACCCTGTCACAGGTCACCGGCGCGCAGGTCTTCCTGAAGTTTGAAAATCTGCAGTACACCGCGTCCTTCAAGGAGCGCGGGGCCTGCAACAAGCTGGCGCAACTGTCTGAAACCGAACGCAAGCGTGGTGTCATCGCCATGAGCGCCGGCAACCACGCACAGGGGGTGGCCTACCATGCGCAGCGCCTGGGCATTCGTGCGGTCATCGTGATGCCGCGTTTCACACCGGGCGTGAAGATAGAACGCACGCGCGGTTTCGGCGCAGAGGTGGTGCTGCACGGCGACACGCTGGAAGAATCACGCGCCCATGCGCTGGGGCTCGCCGAACAGCAAGGCCTGGTGTTTGTGCACCCGTATGACGACGAGGCCGTCGTGGCTGGGCAGGGCACTGTGGCACTGGAAATGCTGAAAGTGTTGCCTGATCTGGACACGCTGGTGATCGCCGTGGGCGGCGGCGGGCTGATTGCCGGCATGGCCACGGTGGCACGCGCACTCAGGCCCAACATCGAGATCATCGGCGTGCAGACGTCCCGCTTTCCGGCCATGGTCAATGCTTTCAAGGGCACGCAACATCCGCAGGGCAGCAGTTCGATTGCCGAGGGCATCGCCGTCGGCAACCCGGGTCAGATCACGCGCACCATCGTCACCCGCCTTGTCAACGACATGGTGCTGGTCGATGAGGGCGACATTGAACAGGCCATGGTGATGTTGCTCGAGATCGAGAAAACGCTGGTCGAAGGCGCGGGTGCCGCCGGGCTGGCCGCACTGCTCAAGTACCCTGAACGGTTTAAGGGCAAAAAGGTCGGGCTGGTGCTGTGCGGCGGCAACATCGACCCGATGCTGCTGGCCGCCATCATCGAGCGCGGCATGGTGCGCGCCGGGCGGCTGGCGCGCATCCGCATCAGTGCGCGCGACGTGCCCGGTTCACTGGCAAAGATCACCGCCACGGTGGCCGAAGCGGGTGCCAACATCGACGAAGTGCATCACCAGCGCGCCTTCACCATGCTGGCCGCGCAGAACGTGGAGATTGAAATGGTGATCCAGACGCGCGGGCGCGATCACATTGAACAGGTGCTGGACGCGCTGCACAAGGCAGGGTTTGAGGCTGAAGAACAGCATTAATGGGACAAATGAAGGCGCGAGAACGAAGTGAAAAGCACCAAGCGAAGCGATGCCTTCGCAAACAGAGCCGCGGAACCGGCTCCGCCGGGCCGCAGGCGAAGCGCCCCCTCGGGGGGCAGAGAGTTACACGCCGTGAACGAACGTGGGGGCCTAATTCCAGCCGATGACGTCAAACCCGCGCTCGCTGAGGCAACGCTGCACAAACTGCCGATAAGTGCCATTGGGCTTGTCGTTGTTGAATGCTCCGGACACCGCGCCGGCCGAACCACCCACCGCCGCGCCTATGGCCCCGGATCGCAGCACGTCACTGCTCCGGCCGGTGAGCAGAGCCCCCACCGCCGAAGCCACGCCGGCCACCGCCGCACCCTCACCGGCACGCCGCGCAACCGCGTTGTTTTTTTCATCCGACGTCAGCCCGGCAGCGGTGGCGCGCGAAATGCACGCATCGATCTCCGCCTGCCCCTGGGCTGTGCCAACCCGGTTGAGCGTGGCGTTGGGGTACAGGACTGGCCTGGCGGACGGACTGTTCGGGCCCGTGGCCGCGCAACCGGCCAGCACCAGCAGGCTCGCCAGAAAGAGGAAGGAAAACCGCGGACTTGGGGTGATGTTCATGACTGCAGTCTAAACAGGTGTTGGCGCTGCGAAAAGGCCACCATTGCCCGTCAATGTTGGGGAATGTAAAATCGGCGGCAATCCCCAAAGTTTCAGTTCAGGAATTCCCATGACCACCAATGCGCCAGAGCACACCACCAACGCCACCCACACCAGCCCCACCCCGGCGCAGGAGCAGGACATCGTTGAAGGCATTGCCCATGCTGCGCCCGTGATTCTCCCGCTGGCTGGTGGCGTGCTGATGTTCCTGCTGGCGTTCATCGCCGTGTACATGGCCTGAGTAGCCCCGAGCTACTTCAAGGGCCCAAATCGGGGCTTTTTCCCCAAAGATGCAGCGGCAATGCAACATTGCCCCATGCCGCCCTGATCGGCGCCCTTAACTTTGTGGCGCGCCCACAAACTGCCGTGCTAACCTTTAAAAAAGGGGCAGCATGCGGCAGGGAAAACCAAAAATCGGGTTACGTCGCCATTCGCACTTGTCAGCGGTGGCCGCTGCGCTTTTGCCGGCCTCTTTTAATGCGGCCAGACCACCCGGCGAGGGAGTGCCTGCGCTGGCGCCTTACCGGCTGAAGTTCCCGGCCAACCGGTCCGCGCAGTTGCAGATTCCCGACCACGAGAGGTTCTTATGAAGGCCACCCCTATCGCCGCAGCTGTTCTTGCATTTTGCGCAAGTGCCGCGGCGATGGCTGAACCCGCTGGCCGCGTGCTGGCGGTGGCCGGCACCGCCACCATAGAACGCGCGGGCCGGCAGGTCACACTGGTGGCAGGCGCACCCGTCGAAAGTGGCGACACCTTTTCAGTCGGGGAGGCAAGCACACTCCAGGTTCGCTTCACGGACGAGTCAGTGGTGGCACTTCGTGCCAACAGCCAGTTCAAGATCGAGGAGTACCGCTTTGAAAAGAACACCGAAACCGATCGATCGCTGCTGGGACTGATCAAGGGCGGGATGCGGACCATCACAGGGCTGATTGGCAAGGCCAACCAGAAAAACTATCTCATCAAGACAGACACGGCCGCCATTGGTATCCGCGGAACGCACTTCACAGCTGTTTCCTGCAACAACGACTGCACCCGGCCCGACGGCTCCAGGGAGCCCAACGGCACCTTCGGCGGCGTCACGGATGGCCGCATCCTGGTGTCCAACCAGGCGGGCGCGCTTGAGTTCGGACAGCAGGATTACTTTTATGTGCCGTCTGCAAATGCCCTGCCGATACGGCTACTCGTTCCGCCCGCCATCCTAAGTGAGCGCACCCCCGCCAGGGGTAGCAGGCGTGGGAGTGGGGAAGACGGTAACGCCGTCGCCAGCGGCAGTTCCCGAGGATCGCCCAGCACATCCACATCCCCCAAGCTGATCGTTCTGCAGTCGCCGGTGACCGACCTGACCGTTCCCCTGACGTCTGTGGCGGCGGCAGACCAGCCGGGGGCCCTGAAAAGCTCAGGAGTGGGCGGCGGAAGGATCACCCTCCTTGAGGCCCGCGGCATGGAGAGCGGCCCGCCCGTAGACATCAACTTCAAAGATCTGACCATGGCGGAATTCGCGGCAAATGAGCCCAGGCTCGCGGGCGCCATTTTCAGTGATGCCGCCACTGCGGCGATTGCTGTAGGCCAGCGGATTGCAACTGTCAGCTACAGCGCCGCAGCAGGCGCTTACTGGCTTTATGAACCCCCCTCAGCCAGCGATACGAACCTCATAGGCGCGCATCACGCTTTTGGCGACACGCCGTCGATTGCGCTGCCAACGGCAGGTATCGCCCAGTACAGCTACGCAGGTGGTACCGCCCCGACGGACAACTTCGGCCGCGTGGGCAGCTTTTCCGCCAGCACACTGACCATGAACTTCGCAAGCCAGCAGATCAGCAACAACACGGCCATGACGTTCAGTTTTGGCACCAATGCGCTGCAGACCTCGCCAACGGTCTACAACGTACCCGCCAGCACCAGCTGGTCCATGGGTGGGGGTGTGCAGCCCCTGGCAGGCACCTCCTGCACCACAGGATGCATTGGCATGACCGCCGGCTCGGTCGTGGGGCGTTTTGTGGGCGCGACTGCGCAGGGCTATGCGGCTTCCTTCTCCGTCGTCAACTCGCTACTCGATACCTTTCAACCCAACGTAACGGCAAACGTGGCCACGTTTGCCAAGCAGTAGTCCACCTGACTACGCGCTCCAAAACTGCCTCATCCCGGCGCAGGAGCAGAACATCGCTGAAGGCATTGCCCATGCCGCGCCCGTCATCCCACCGCTGTGGGGAGAAGCGCCCAAAACCGGGCCTTTGTCTCAAAACTGCGGCAGGAACGCAACGGCGCGCGACGCAGGCATCTGCCAAAGCGACTAATTTGTAGTACGCAATCCAAGGGACCGTGCTAACCTGCGAAAAAAAGGGACAGCATGGGGCAGGGCACACCAAAAGTGATATTTCATCGCTGCGCGCGCTGGTCCGCGGCATTAGCCACGCTATGCCTTGCAAGCGCCCATGCGGCAGCAGCGCCTGCAGATGATGTCAAGGCGCTGCTCGAACAGGGCAAGGACAAAGAAGCCTATGAGTCCGGCAAGGCGTCGCCGGACGCGCTGGGCACACCCCTTTTCGATTTTTACTTCGGCGTTGCCGCCCTCAATGCGGGTGTGCCCGGGGAAGGTGTACTGGCGCTGGAGCGTTACCTGCTGCAGTTCCCGGACAACCGCTCGGCGCAATTCCAGCTGGCCCGCGGCTATTTCATCCTCGGTGAAGACCAGCGGGCGCGCGAGGAGTTCGCGGCCCTGGCGACGGGGGCCAGCGGCGCCGAACTCGACAACATCACCAGGTTTCTCGATGCCATCCGCGCCCGCGAGTCGAGCTACAAACCGACCTCGACCGCCTTCATCGAGATTGGCGGCGGCTACGACAGCAACATCAACAGCGGTATCAAGAGCGGCCAGGTCGCGGGCCTGCCTGCCGGCTTCATCATCGTGCCCGGCCAATCATCCGAACTGCAGGGCGACTTCTTCAGCACCGTGAGTGCCGGCATACAGGGCAGCTACCCAGTCGCACCGGGGCTGGCTCTCTACGGCGGCGCGATGTTGTCGGGGCGTTATCACAAGCTTGGCACAAGCAATGTTTTCGACCAGACGATGTGGGGCCTGCAAGGCGGCGTCTCGCGCATCGACGGCCGCAACCTCTACCGGCTGGGGGTGGACACGGCGCGTCTGTCGGTGGGCAACCAGGACTATCTGACGCTGACCACCGTGGTCGGCGAATGGCAATACCAAAGCGACCAGTTCAACCGTTTCGGGCTGGCACTTCAATATTCCGACCAGTCCTATAAAAACATCAACACCTACCTCGACAGGGCCAAAACAATCCTGGTGGCTTCAGGTGCCGATGTGCGGGACAGCCGGCTGGCCAACCTGACCGCGTCCTGGACCCGGACCCTGGTGCATCCCTGGAACCCTGTCATCACCGCCGCCGTGAACTACGGTGACGACAAAAACAGCAAGAACCGGCCTGACCTTTCGCGCAGCCTCGTCGGCCTGCGCGCGGCGGTCACGGCGCAACCCTTTTCGAAATGGACATTTGGTGCCGGGCTGGGCTACCAGAACAGCCGCTACGGTGGTGACTTTGCGATCGGCATCGGCCCTCGTCGCGACGATTACTTTGCGCTCGATCTGTCAGCCACGTATCCGCTCAACCGCAACTGGTCCATCAGGGGCGAGTACCAGCGCGTGGACCAGCAATCGACCATCGGTTTCTACAAATACACGCGCGATTCACTCGCCATGAAATTGCGTTACGAGTTCAAGTAGCAGGGCGAACCGGGCAACCGGCGGATCAACGCATCCACGAGAGGCTTCCATGAAAATCAGCGCCATCACCGCAGCAGCAATCTCCGTTTGTGCAAGCGCCGGGACTATGGCCGAGCCTGCGGGACGCGTGCTGGCACTGGCGGGTTCAGCGACCATTGCACGCGGCGGCCAGCAACTGCCGCTCATGGCCGGTGCCATGGTCGAAAGCGGCGACACGCTGTCCGTGGGCGATAAAAGCACGCTGCAGGTACGCTTCACGGATGAATCGGTCGTAGCGCTGCGCGCGAACAGCGAATTCAGGATCGAGAATTACCGCTACGACAAAAACGCCGACACCGACCGCTCCCTGCTGGGGCTGATTCGCGGCGGCATGCGCACCATCACCGGCCTGATCGGCAAGTCCAACCAGAAAAGCTACGCGGTCCAGACCGCGACTTCCACCATCGGCATCCGCGGAACACATTTTTCTGTCGTGTCCTGCAACAACGACTGCACCCGGCCGGATGGCACCCGGGAACCCAACGGCACGTTCGGCGGCGTCACCGACGGACGCATCACGGTGTCCAACCAGTCCGGGTCCCGCGACTTCGGCCAGCAGGACTATTTCCACGTTCCTTCAGCCAATGCCCCACCCATCCAGCTGCTGGTCCCACCAGCCATCCTGAGTGACCGCGCCGTGGTCACCCGCGCCCGCAGCAATGCCGAAGGCGGCACCGCCGCCGCAGAGGGCAGTTCATCCCGGGGCTCGACCAGCACGTCGACCTCGCCCAAGCTGGTGGTGCAACAGGCGCCGGTCACGGAATTGACGGTGCCCCTGACGACGGTGGCAGCTGCAGATCAGCCCGCCGCGCTGAAAACCGTCGGCATAGGCACCGGCCGGCTGACCATCCTGGAAGCGCAGGACGCGCGGACGGGCGGCACCGCAGCAGACATCAACTTCAAGAATTACACGATTGCAGAACTGCACAACGCAGCGCCGGAGCTGGCGGGCACCTTTTTTTATGATGCCGCCACAGCTGCCGTCGCCATACAGCAGCGCATAGGCAACGTCGGCTACAGTGCGGCCGCTGCTGCCTATTGGGTTTATGAGGCACCGGGCAGCGGCCAGAGCAACCGTATTGGCTCGCACCACGCATTCGGCGACACACCCACCATCTCGCTGCCAACCTCCGGCATCGCCCAATACGCTTTTGCCGGCGGCACGGCGCCCACCGACAACTTCGGCCGGGTCGGCAGCTTCACGGGCAGCACCCTGACCATGAACTTCGGCAGCCAGCATGTCAGCAACAACAGCGCGATGAGCTTCAGCTTTGGAACCAACGCGCTGCAGTCAACGGCCACCGTCTACAACGTGGCCGCCAACAACGGCTGGTCCATGGGCGGCGGTGTCCAGTCCCTGACGACCACCTGTTCAACCGGCTGCACTGGCGCCACCACGGGTGCCGTCATCGGGCGCTTTGTCGGCACCACACTGCAAGGCTACGCGGCTTCGTTTTCCGTCGCCAACACACAGCTGAACACTTCCCAGGCCAATGCAGCGGCCAACGTGGCCGTGTTTGCCAGGCAATAAGCCAAGCACGCCTGAATCGACCGCCAGTCGGCGCGTCTGCATGGCGCATTGGGCAACTGCGGCCCGTCTTTAACACGCGCATAAAGTCATGCATGTTATGCATAACTTTTACCCAAAACAGTCATGCGAAAAGTCGCGAAGTTCTTAAAATGACCTTCCTGACCGGCGCCAGCTTGCCAAAAAACGGGCCAACGGCGGCTGGTTTTTGTACCTGATATTGCACCGGCCAGCGAGTTTTGATGCTGTGGTCTTTCAGGCTTGACGACGTTGGCCTGACGCGACGCCAAGCGCCATTTCGATAAACGTCGCAGCACAGCGCCGGCCTTTCGCCCGCCCTGCCACGACGTTTGCCGAAATTACGCCTTTTATAACTTTGGAGATGTCGATGAACCACCCCGCGATGCAAGGTCTCAACCTCAATACGCCCGCCTATGTGAAGAATGCAAAACTCATTGCATGGGTAGCGGACATGGTGGCCCTATGCAAGCCTGAAAACGTTTACTGGTGCGACGGCAGCGATGCCGAATACCAGCGCCTGTGCCAGCAACTTGTCGACGCCGGCACCTTCAAAAAGCTCAACGAAGCCAAGCGCCCCAACAGCTTCCTGGCCTGCAGCGACCCGACCGACGTCGCACGCGTGGAAGACCGCACCTATATCTGCTCGGCCAAAAAGGAAGACGCCGGCCCGACCAACAACTGGATGGCGCCCGCCGAAATGCGCGCCACGCTGGCCCCCCTGTTTGACGGCTGCATGCAGGGCCGCACCATGTACGTCGTGCCTTTCAGCATGGGCCCGCTGGGTTCGCCCATCGCCCACATCGGCATCGAACTCTCTGACAGCCCTTATGTCGCCGTCAACATGAAGATCATGACCCGCATGGGCAAGGCCGTGTTCGACGTGCTGGGTGTGGAGGGCGAATTTGTGCCTTGCGTGCACACCGTGGGCGCGCCACTGGCCGCTGGTGAAAAAGATGTGAAGTGGCCTTGCAACAAGACCAAATACATCGTGCACTACCCCGAGACCCGCGAGATCTGGTCGTTCGGCTCCGGCTACGGCGGCAACGCGCTGCTGGGCAAGAAGTGCTTCGCGCTGCGCATCGCCTCCAACATGGGGCGCGACGAGGGCTGGCTGGCAGAACACATGCTGATCCTGGGCGTGACCAACCCCAAGGGCCAGAAGTACCACGTCGCGGCGGCCTTCCCGTCGGCCTGCGGCAAGACCAATTTCTCCATGCTGGTGCCGCCCGCCGGTTTTGACGGCTGGAAAGTCACCACGATCGGTGACGACATCGCCTGGATCAAGCCGCAGGCTGACGGCTCGCTGCGCGCCATCAATCCGGAAGCCGGCTACTTCGGCGTCGCCCCCGGCACCAACTTCCACACCAACCCGAACTGCATGGCCAGCCTCGACAAGAACGTGATTTTCACGAATGTCGGCCTGACCGACGACGGTGATGTCTGGTGGGAAGGCATGGAAAAAGACGGCCCTGTTCCATCGCACCTGATCGACTGGCAGGGCAAGGACTGGACTCCCCAGATCGCCAAAGAAACCGGCGCCAAGGCAGCCCACCCGAATGCGCGTTTTACCGTCGCGGCCGTCAACAACCCCGCGCTTGACGACGCATGGGACGACCCCAAAGGCGTGGTCATCGACGCGTTCATCTTCGGCGGCCGCCGCTCGACCACCGTGCCGCTGGTCACCGAAGCCCGCGACTGGGTTGAAGGTGTCTACATGGCTGCGACCATGGGCTCCGAAACCACGGCAGCAGCCACCGGCCAGGCCGGCGTGGTGCGCCGCGATCCGTTTGCCATGCTGCCGTTCACCGGCTACAACATGAGCGACTACTTCCAGCACTGGCTGACCATGGGCGAAAAGCTCGCTGCGTCCGGCGCCAAACTGCCAAAAATCTACACGACCAACTGGTTCCGTAAGGGCGAAGACGGCAAATTTGTCTGGCCTGGCTACGGCGAGAACATGCGCGTGCTGAAGTGGATGATCGACCGCCTCGAAGGCAGCGCCAAGGGTGCCGAGAACGTGTTTGGTGTGAGCCCTTCCTACGAAGAACTCAACTGGACCGGCCTGGACTTCAGCGCCGAGCAGTTCAAGACCGTGACCAGCATCGACAAGGCGGCCTGGCTCAAGGAACTCGAACTGCACGCCGAACTGTTCCAGCAGCTGGCCCATCACCTGCCCAAGGAACTGAGCGACACCAAGGCAGCCATCGAGAAACGCCTGGCAGCCTGAACCAGCCCCCCAGCCGCACCGCTTGCGATTATTCGCAGCGGGCAGCCATAAAAAAACCACCCCTAGAGGTGGTTTTTTCTTTGCACGCTCTCAAGCCTGCGAGTGGCACGCTGGGGGGTCAGATGTAGTAGTGATGGCGGGCGCGCTGCGCCGTAGCCGCTGCGGGAGCGACAACCGCAACTGGCACAGTGACTTCTGCCACCTGCTCGTCACGCGTCATGGCGATACGCAGGTCGGACATCACGCGGGCATCGGTCTGGGCAATCGCCCACATGCGCGCGTCGGCACGCGATTCGGCAATGCTGCGCGACCAGGCATCCAGGCTTGAGCGCATGCGCAGCGCCAGGTTGCGGGCAGCGCCTGCAAAAGACGCGAGCACCGCGAAAGCGGCTGCCCACATGGCAATCCACATCACCATCAGATGGCCTTCGGCCACACTGTCCATCAGCTTGTAAGCCACGACCATCACGGCGGCAGCAAAAGCGGACAGCAGCAGGGCGGCGAGACCGCGGGTGCCGGAAAATCCCTGACGCAGCTGTTGTGCGGCTTCGATCGCCGACTCAACACGTTCGACGCCTGGGTGCTGATTGGAATATTCGAGATGGACGAAGCTGGTCATGATGATTTCCCCTTGTTGGCTTTACCAGTTGAAACAATATCGTCTGGTGCATGTATCTTAGGGTTACTACTTATGTTGTTCAACTTTATCTTTATGATGTAACTCATTCACAATGGTGATTAATTGTGGAAGCCCGCACTAAAGATGCCGTGGGCTTTCGATGTGATGCATTTGCTGCGAAGCCCTACCACCCATGAACCCACCCAATTTCCGCACCCTCGACCTCAACCTGCTGCGCGTTTTTGACGAGGTCATGGCCGAACGCAGCCTGACGCGGGCGGCCCGAAACCTGTCCCTGACCCAGCCCGCCGTCAGCAATGCCCTGCGACGCCTGCGCGAAACACTGGGCGATGAGCTGGTGCAGCGCAGCGGCCAGGGCGTCGCGCCCACGCCGCGCGCCATCGCCATTTGGCCAGCGGTACGTGAGGCCCTGCAGCGCCTGCAGGAATCGCTGGTGCCCAATGAATTTGTCCCGGTCGATGCCACTTCCACCTTTGTGCTGGCCATGGCCGACGCCACGGCTGCGGAGCTGATTCCCGGTCTGGTGGATATTCTCGAAAACGAAGCCCCCGGCGTGTCGATCCGGGTTGTGCCGTTGACCACCCGTGACCCACGCCGCCTGCTCGATGAAGAAGCCGCCGATCTCGCCGTCGGCCATTTCCCGCCCGTCCTGGCAGACCTCACCGCCCTGGCGCAGGCGGGCGAGCCGGTGGCCTTTTCCCATTCGCGCCTTTACGACGGCGAATACGTGTGTGTGATGCGTACCGGCCATCCACTGGCCAGTGGCCCGCTCACGCTGAACCGGTTTTGCGCAGCGCGCCACATGCTGGTCAGTTTTTCAGGCCGTCCTTTCGGATTTATCGACGAGTCGCTGGCCTCGCTGGGCCGCAAACGGCAAGTGGTGCTGACCGTGAACCAGTTTTTCACGGCCGGGCGGGTGGTCGCCAACTCCAACCTGCTGACCGTGTTGCCGCGGCACTTTGTGCGGGTGACCGGCATTGCCGAACAACTGGTGCTGCGGCCCCTGCCGTTTGATGTGGCACCCGTGCATGTCGATGCGCTCTGGCACCGGCGGTCGGAGCAGCAGGGCGCGCACGTGTGGCTGCGGCAGGCCATCAGCCGGGCAGCGGAGAAAGCTTTTGCGTTGAAATAGCAGGCTAAACGGCGTCTGGCAGGCCGTTCCTGACCATCAAGGGCATGGATATTGCATACAGTTTTGCACACAATCCGCTTGAAAGCCCCGCCATGAACCACCCGTCCGCACCCTCCATTTCCGGCCAACGCCGCGGTCTGCCCCGGCGCACCGCGCTCAAGGCCATCGCCGCCGGCGCGGCCAGCATCGCGCTGCCGGCATTCGCCGCCTGGCCCGACAAGCCCATCAAGCTCATCGTGACCTTCCCGGCCGGCGGTGCCAGCGACATCGTCGCGCGCGTCATGGCCGAGCAGCTGGGTAAAAAACTCGGACAGGCCGTGGTGGTCGACAACAAACCGGGGGCCGGCGGCAGCGTCGGCGGGCTGCTCGTCACACAGGCGCCTGCCGATGGCTACACCCTCATGCTGAGCAACTCGACGCCGATTTCCATAGGCCCGTTTGCACTCGAAAAGCAGCCTTACGACCCGGTCACGGGTTTCACGCACATCGCGCTCATCGGCAATGCACCCTGCGTGGTGATGGCCAATCCGAATGCGCCCATTAAAACGATCACGGACGTCGAGGCGCAGGCGCGCAAGGCCGGCCGGCTGAACTTCGGTTCGGGCGGCCCGGCCTCGATCGGCCACATCTATGGCGAGTTGATGAAAAAGAACATGGGTGTGAACCTGCAGCACATCCCCTATCGCGGCGGCGCGCCCATGACGACGGACCTGATTGCAGGTGTGGTGCCCATTGGCATTGACGTGCTGACGGCCTTTGTGCCCTACTTCAAGAGCGGCCAGCTGGTGCCGCTGGCAGTGACGTCGGCCACCCGTTCACCCCTGGTGCCGGATGTGCCCAGCGTGGTCGAGTTCGGCTACCGCAAGCTGGTGCTGGACAATTTCTTCGGCATCAGCGGCCCGCCGAACATGCCGGCAGACATGGTGGCCAAAATCAACGCCGCCTGCAACGAGATCCTGGCGACCGCCGAGATCAAAAAGAAGATGCTGGACCTCGGCATCACCACCAGCCCCCTGAGCCCGGCGGCCTTCACCGGCTTCGTGAAAGAGCAGGTGGCCACCCTCGCGCCCACGGTCAAGGGCGCCGGTGTGAAGATGTAATCAGCGAACGACGCGCAGGTAGGCCACGGCAGCGCGGCGCAGTTCGCGCGCCTGCTGCGGGTTGCGGCCGGCACGGGCTTCGGCACGCTCGAGCAGGTTTTGGGCGACGCCGTCAACATCGCCAGCGCCTGCCACGGGGGCAAAAGGCATCAGGCGGACGATTTGGGCAAGAAGGCTGTTCATATCAAAAGACGCCAGGCTGGCGGTTCAAAGTTGCGATAAACCAAGAATAAGGGTTTTCCCTAGGCTCGCAACCCTAGATATGAACCGTATCCATGCCAAACCAGCATGGCGCACGACCTGGCAGGGCATAAGCGCCGTTTTGACGCCCGCCGCAACACGGCCAGACCCGCTGTCCAGCCGCTATGCTCTGGACATGCCAGCCCCACACCCCGCCACTGCCGCCAGCGCCTTGCCCGGCGAAGCGTTGCTGCGCCAGATTGCCGCCAACATCGACGTGATGTTGTGGTCGTGGGACCCCCGGGGCGGGCGCATCACCTATACCAATCCGGCCTTTGAAAAGTTTTGGGGCCTGTCCGCCGAAGCGCTGGCCGACACGCCGTGGATGTGGCTGGATTACGTCGACAAAAACGACCGCGAGCGGGTGCTGAAATTGCAAACCAGCCCCACGGCACGCACCGAGGAATACCGTGTGCGCCGGCCCAGCGGCGAAATGGCGCGCCTCAGCCAGCGCGCGCTGCCCATGCACAGCCCGTCGGGCGAATTGCTGCGCATCATTCACCTGGCCAGCAACATCACCTGGCAGGTCGACACCTCCAAACAGCTGCGGGTCGAGATCGACAAACGCCAGGACTCCGAAGCCAAGTACCGCGCCGTGGTCGAGAACGTCAGTGAAGGGCTGCTGGTCACCGCCAATGGCCGCATCCTCTACGCCAACCCCAAGTCGCTGACCTTCACCGGCGTCGACCAGGACACCGCACAGTCCCGGCCCTTCATCGAGTTCATCCACCCCGACGACCGCGCCCAGGTGCTGGACGCGCACCAGCGCCGTGTGCGGGGTGAAGAGGTTGAAAACCACTACCAGTTCAGGGTGCAGCACAGCGATGGCAGCATCCGCTGGCTGGAGATCAGCGGCGTCGCCTTCGAATGGGAAGGCCAGCCCGCGACGCTCAACTTTTTGACCGACATCACCGCCAAACACAAGGCCGATCAGGACATGCTCAAGGCGCTGGCACATGAGCGCGAGCTGTCCGAGCTCAAGTCGCGGTTTGTGGCTGTCGCCTCGCACGAGTTCCGCACGCCCCTGGCGGCCATTTTGTCGTCGGTGGAGTTGCTGGATGCCTATGGCGCGAGCTTTCCCGCCGAAGAGCGCCGCGAACTGCTGGGCCAGATCAAGACCGCTGTGTCACGCATGACCGGCATGGTGGAGCAGGTGCTGCTGACGAGCCGGCTGGAGCTGGGCAACTTCAAGTTCGAGGCCCGGCCGCTGGCCATCCCCGAGTGGCTGGTGCGCATGATGGCCGAGTTTGAACTCGGCAACCGCCAGGGCGAACGCGTCTCGCTGACCTGCAACAACCTCGACGCACCGCGCGCCGCCGACCAGCAATTGCTGCGGCATGTGGTGGTCAACCTGCTCGGCAACGCCCTGAAGTACTCGGACCCGGACACACCGGTGACGTTTGAAGTGTCAGGCGTCGGTGACTACCTGCACATTCGCATCAGCGACCAGGGCATAGGCATTCCCGAGGCCGACCTGCCGCACCTGTTCGGCAGCTTTCACCGCGGCACCAACGTCGGCAACATCGCCGGCACCGGCATAGGCCTGCACATCGTCAAGGAGTGTGTGGACCTGCACCACGGCACGATCAGTGTCAGCAGCCAGCCGGGCAAGGGCGCAACGTTTGAGGTGCGGCTGCTGGCGCCTGTAGCGTGAGCGCGCACCTGCAACAACTTCAGTCTTCAACTGCCCATTGCGGGTTCCACGCCACTTCCCACAGGTGGGCATCGGGGTCCTGGAAGTAGGCGATGTAGCCGCCCCAGGGCGTCTCGTGCCCGGGCTTGATGACTTTTGCGCCGGCGCGCTGCACCTCGGCCATCACGGCGTCCACTTCTTCCCGCGAGTTCACGTTGTGCGCCAGTGAGATGTCGGCCACACCGGGGTTGCGTTTTGACAAGGCAAGGCCGGTGTCATGCGCGAGGCTGCTGCGCGGCCAGAGCGCCAGCTTGAGCCCGGCCTGCAACTCGAAGAACACCACGGCGCCATTTTCAATCTCTGCGCCGATGATGCCGTCGGTGGCCAGGCCGAGGCCGTCGCGGTAAAACGCCAGGGCGGCTGTCAGGTCGTCCACGCCAAGCGTGATCAGGGTGATGCGGGGCTTCATGGCACAGGCCCTTTCCAAGAATTTTCTGGAGTGTCCGGCACCCCGCAAAGGTGCCAGCTTTCCATGACAATCAACCGGTGAATATCCAGCTTATCTCTGACCTGCACCTGGAGTCCCACCCGCATTTCACTGTAGGACCCGCACCCGGTGCAGACCTGCTGGTGCTCGCGGGTGACATCGGCTCCTACCAGCGCGACTCGTCTCTTGAAGAACTCGGCATTGCGGACTTCGGCCTGGCCCGTTTTTCGCCGCTGCCTGCAGCGCAGGGTGGTGCCGACTGGCCCGTTCCGGTGTTCTTCATTCCCGGCAACCATGAATACGACGGCCTCGATTTCGACGCCACGCATGCGCGCCTGCGTGAAGCCTGTGAACGCCTGGGCATCACCTGGCTGGAACGCGAATGCATCACCTGGAGCGGTGTGCGGTTTATCGGCTGCACGCTGTGGACCGACTTCGACGCCCTGTCGTCACGGCAGGCCGCCACGGGTGAGGTGACGCTGGGCGAGCAGCTCAAGGAGCGGCAAAAGGCCTTCCGGGCCGCCAACTTTTACCTGAAGACGTATCACACGCTGCGCGGCGGCGAGCCCATGCTGGCGGAGGCGATGCGTGAGGAAAGCCTGAAAAGCCAGGCCTGGCTGCGGGCGGCGCTGGCCGTGCCGTTTGAGGGCAAGACGGTGGTCATCACCCACTTCGCGCCCAGCCTGCTGAGCGCTGATCCGCGCTACGGCCTGGTGCCCGGCACGGCGGGATTTTGCAATTCACTGGACGAGCTGCTGCCGCTGGCCGATGTGTGGATGCATGGCCACCTGCATTGCGCCATCGACTATGTGTCGCAGGGTTGCCGCGTGGTCGCCAACCCGCTGGGCTATTTCGGCAAGGGCGAGCAAGAGGCCTTCAAGCCTGATTTTTGTGTGACGGTTTAAGACCGCTCACGCGGGTTCACCCGACCCCTCGCCTACGTCAGGCCGCCTTCAAACCGCCTTCAAGCCGTTAAAGCAGGTGGCCATGACCATGTCGACGATTTCTTCATCACTGTGTGTACCGCCGGCTTTCAGGAAACCCGGCACCGGGTCGCAGGCGCGGGCATACAGGGTGTAGAGCACCACCAGCGCAGGAATGTCCCGGTTCAGCGAACCATCGGCCTGCGCCGCTTCAATCCAGCCACCGATGTGGTCACTGACCGCCATCAGGCCATTGAGGTAGCCCTTGTTGGCCATCAGGTTGGCGCGCAGGCTGGAGTTCTGGCTGGGCAGGATGGGCATTTCGCCGGCCAGTTGTACCTCGAGCATCCAGCGCGCGACCGCTTCCAGCTGGGCCAGTGGTTTCGCTGTAACCGGCAGTGTCGCCAGAAACTCCCGTGCCACACGCAGGATGCGCACCATGGCGGCGGCGGCGAGGTCTTCCTTGCTGGAGAAATGTTTGTAGAGGCTGGCCTTGGCGATGCCCACCTCGGCGGCGACCTCATCCACCGTCATCAGGTCAAAGCCCTTTTCGGCGAGCAGGCGGTTGACGGCCAGCACGATGGCGTCTTCTCGCGCCAGCAGCATTTGCGCCTTGAAAGAAACTTTTACGGGCGGCGAAAGCTCTATCTTGCCCATTGGGGCAGCGGTGGAAGAGGCAGATTTTGCAGATTTGGCAGGAGGGCGTGGCTTGACAGACATCGGGTGATTCTAGCCATCGCAGCGCAACAAATGGCTCAACAGTCTGAAAACAGATGCGTCACTTATTTTTTGGCCACATAGTTCACAGAATTACTACACAGTATTAAACCATTTGTTCCAATTTTTGAATTGCGGCTGCGCAGCATACGGGAGTATCTTGCATGCATCTTGCATTAGTAAGTGGCGAACATGCAGACATGAGCATCCGGCGCCGGGTTTTACACACGGGAGTGCACCATGAAGATCAACATGAAGAGTCCCCTGACCTACGTCGGTGCCTGGCTTGGCGCGACGGGTCTGGCGTTTGGTCTTGCGGTCGCGTCCCCGAGCGACTCCAGCGTCATGGGGCGGCTGCCCGAAATGATGTCCCATGCGCTGTCACACAAGCAGGTGTCGCTGCCCACCGTGTTTCCCTCTGACAGGACCCTCGCGCTCATCACTTTCGAGCGCGGCCAGCGTGACGTGGCCGACGGCTGGATACGCGGCCTGAACTTGAACACCGACCCCAGCATTGCCTGGCTGCGCATGCCCGTGCTGAACGATCCGGGAACGGCCAGCGGCCGCAACGCCGCCGAAAACAAGCTTTTGCAGCGTTATGCCAGCCCCGACGAGCGGGCCAGGCTGGTGCCCGTGTTCGCCAACCGCGCCGATTTTGTGCGCTCCGCCGGCCTGAACGGCACCAACCAGTTCCACGCCGTGGTCATCAACCGCGACGGCGAGGTGCTGGCTCGGGTAGAAGGCGGGTTTGACGCCAACAAGGCGCAGCTTCTGCGCGAAACGCTTCAGGCACACGACCTTTAAGTAATTGCTGAGGGCAGAAATGCTGTTTTGACCTGTTTTGGGTCATTTGCAGCTGTGTTTTCGCCATTTACACCCGCTTTTCACCCTTTTGCATAGCCAGCGTCTCCCCACGGTGCGCGCCGATTTTTCAGTCAGCGTGGCCGACGATTGATATTGAAAGCTTGCGGCAAGTCAGGCGCGTCCCCGGCCTACACACAAGATCCCAAAAAGGCGTATTCTTTGCTGCAGTGCAGCATTTTCTTGGGCTGCGTAGAAAAGGGGTCGCATGCGCAGGCCAAAAACACTTAACCAGATCTTCCTCAAAGCCAGCCGTGCCATGGGCATGCGCGGCCTGCTGAACGCCACCCGGGTGATCCAGCGCACGCTGCTCAACCCGGTCGCCGGGCCGGACTTCAGCCCCTTGTTCAGGCCGCTCAAGGCGCCTGCCAGGCTGCGCCGCGCAACCCCTAAAACAGCCAAAGCGCCACGGCCCTCCGTGCGCGCCGCCTCCCCACCCGTGGCCGCAGATCCAGCGCCGGTCGAAGATCTCCAGGTGGCCGATGCCGCCGTGGTGGCAGAGCCCATGGTCGCCAAACCACGCAAAGCGAGCTTCAGTGAGCGGGTGTTCACTTTCAATGGCGAGCGCTTCCCCTATCGCCTCTTCATTCCTGTGCCGCCGGCAGCCAGCGACGCCAACAGCGACGCAAGCCAGGCCCCCATGCCGCTGGTGGTGCTGCTGCACGGCTGCAAGCAGGATGCACAGGACTTCGCGCGAGGCACCGCCATGAACGCGCTGGCCGGACTGCAGGGCTGCATGGTGCTCTACCCCGAGCAAAGCCCGAGGTCAAACCCCCAGCGCTGCTGGAACTGGTTTGAACCCGGCCACCAGCAGCTCGACGAAGGCGAGCCCGGCATGATCGCCGCGCTGACCCAGCAGGTGCTGGCCCATGATTACAACGGCCAGCGTGCCGACCCGGAACGTGTGTACATCGCCGGTCTGTCGGCGGGCGGCGCCATGGCGGCCGTGGTGGCGGGGCTGTACCCGCACATCTTTGCGGCCGTCGGTGTGCATTCGGGCCTGCCTTCAGGCGCCGCGCAGGATTTGATGTCCGCCTTCGGCGCGATGCGCCGCGGCGCGCGGGGCCAGGCCACGCCAGCCATGCCGACCATCGTCTTCCATGGCAGCGGCGACACCACCGTCCACCCTGACAACGGCGACCACATCAGCGCTGCCGCCCTGGCGGCGCTCAAGGCGGCCGGCCTGCCGCTGGTCAAAAGCCGCAGCACGGTCGGCGCAGCGACGCAGGAAACCAGCACTGAAAAAACGGTGTACCGCGTGCCCGATGGGCCGACGTATGTCGAACACTGGCGCATCGATGCGGGCCCGCATGCCTGGTCGGGCGGCGATGCTGCGGGCTCCTACACCGACCCGGACGGCCCTTCTGCCTCGGCGGCCATGCTGTCGTTTTTTCTGCAGCACAAGCTCAAGGCATGAGCCCGCAGCCGGTTCAGCGCCTCAGGCATCCTGCCGCGCATAACTCACGGTGAGCATCTCCCACTGGTGGCCGTCGGGCTGATTCCAGTAAATGCTGCGCCCGCCCATGTAGTCGCTGATCTGCCCATCGTCTGCGCCGCGCACCGTGCTGCGAAACGGGATGCCGGCGGCCGTGATGCGCGCCAGGATGGCGTCGAATTCTGCGTCGTTCACGCGAAAACAGAAGTGGTAGACGGGAAAGTCTTCATCCGTGTCGATGAAGTCCAGCGTCAGGCCGTCGTTCACAAACACCGGCGAGAAAGGCCCCACGCCCGTGGCCGACCAGGGCACGCCAAGCAGGTCGGCCAGCAATTTGGCCGACGCCGCCTTATGGCGGGACGGCACGATGGTGTGGTCCAGGTGAATGGTCACGGCATGGCTCCGTTTCAGGCCGCGCGGCCGGGCGTCTCGCTGGTCACAGCGCAGGCACTGGCGCGTGCAACCTCCGTGGGGCGGACGTCATACGTCAGGCCGCAGGTCATGCAGGGGTTTTCTGCGGCCAGTGCGGCGGCCTCGTCCAGGCTGGCGGCCATGATGAACCAGTAACCGCCTATGACTTCCTTGGCTTCTGAAAACGGGCCGTCGGTGATGCCGCCCCGGGACACGCGCCGACCTTCAACGGCCAGCCGCTGGCCGGCTTTCATCCGGCCCTCGTCCAGCATGCGCTCGTACCAGACATAAAAGGCATCGATGGCGGTCTGGATTTCTTCGCTGGTCTTGTCGCTGTCCCACTGGCCGCGCGAGATAACGAGGTATTCGGAGAGGGGGGCTGAACTGCTCATGTGTGAATCAGGTTGGTTGTGGTTGGGCTGGCGATGGGCAACCGTCAATATATCGGAGCGTGGCCGGGTGGCTGTAACTGCTATGGATTCAGTAGCTACTCACGCTCGTGTCTATTGGTCTGGAGGCCAAAAACGCCCTCCAAAACAGGCATTTTTAACGTTTGTTGAAGGTCTCAACGTGCGGTTTTGCATCTCGAAAATAATAATGCTTCACAAATCAGTCATTAAGCACTTAAAGGCTGATTTGTGAAGCATTATTTAAACCGACGCGCTAAACCGGCGCTGCGGTCACCTGAAAAAAGCCAAAAAAGGCCTTTTTGACCCCAATTTTGGGTGCCAAATCGGCCTGCAGACCAATAGACACGAGCGTGAGCAGCTATAAAAAACGTAGCGACAGGCGCCGCGCCTGCCACCCGCCGCAGGCCCGCTTGCCTTACATGCGTTCGAAAATCGCGGCAATGCCTTGCCCGCCGCCAATACACATGGTGACCAGCGCATAGCGGCCCTTGATGCGCTGCAGTTCGTGAATCGCCTTGACGGTGATCAGCGCGCCCGTGGCACCAATCGGGTGGCCCAGCGAGATGCCCGAGCCGTTGGGGTTGACCTTGGCCGGGTCGAGGCCGAGGTCGCGCGTCACGGCGCAGGCCTGGGCGGCGAAGGCTTCATTGGCTTCGATCACGTCGAGGTCGCTGACCTTGAGGCCGGCTTTTTGCAGCGCGAGTTTGGTCGCAGGCACCGGGCCAATGCCCATGTACTGCGGGTCCACGCCAGCGTGGGCGTAGGCCACCAGGCGGGCCAGCGGCTTGGCACCACGCGCCTTGGCGGCGCCGGCTTCCATCAGCACCACGGCGGCAGCGGCGTCATTGATGCCAGAGGCGTTGCCGGCGGTGACGGTGCCGTTTTCTTTCAGGAAGACGGGCTTGAGCTTGGCCATGTCGGCCAGGCTGCAGTTGGGCCGGAAATGCTCGTCGGCCACGTAAGCCACCTCGCCCTTTTTGCTCTTGAGCATGACGGGCACGATCTGGTCCGTGAAGTAGCCGGCGTCGGTGGCGCGCTGGGCGCGGTTGTGGCTTTCGACGGCGATGGCGTCCTGCTCTTCGCGGGTGATGCCCCACTTCGCGGCGATGTTTTCGGCCGTCACGCCCATGTGGATGGTCTTGAACGGGTCGTGCAGCGCGCCCAGCACCATGTCGACCAGCTTGGTGTCACCCATGCGGGCACCCCAGCGGGTGTTCAGGCTGGCGTAGGGGCCGCGGCTCATGTTTTCTGCGCCGCCGCCGATGGCGACATCGGCATCGCCCAGCATGATGGTTTGCGCGGCCGAGACAATGGCCTGCAGGCCGGAGCCGCACAGGCGGTTGACGTTCATGGCCGGCGTTCCTTCGAGGCAGCCGCCCTGGATGGCCGCGACGCGCGAGAGGTACAGATCGCGCGGCTCGGTGTTGACCACATGGCCGAACACCACATGGCCGACATCCTTGCCTTCGACGCCGGCACGCGCCAGCGATTCGCGCACGACAGTGGTGGCCAGCTCGATGGGCGGCACATCCTTCAGGCTGCCGCCGTAGGTACCGATACCGGTGCGCACACCGCTGACAACAACAACTTCACGGCTCATGAAAATCTCCTTGATATGAAACAAAAGCGTGCGCCCGTCCGGCTCGCGCGGCAGGGGCAACCCCTCATCTTACTGACTGTTACTTGAGCCGGCCGCCAAGCCGTTACAGTCAAGCCGCAGGGAGGGGTTTTGCGCCTACGCCAAGGTTTTGGCAGTGACTACAGACCCCGACTTTCCACAATGCCACACTGCATACACAGCAGCACAAACAACCACGGAGACAACGGAGGTCCATATGGCCAAGCCCCCCAAATTCCAGGACACACAGCCCGACATCAGCCATGCCGGTGAGACATCACGAACCGGCAAGGGCATGCCCACCCGTACACCGCAGGCAGGCCGCGAGCAGGTCGATTTCGAGCACACCCAGCACGATGTATCGGACGAGGCCAGTCTGTCACTGCCGCATGAGCGCGACCAGTCCACCGACATGACCAGCGACAAGCCTGACCCGGCCATCGCACAGGCCAAACGCGATGTCGACAGCGGCAAGCAGGACACCAGCCGCGCCACGGAGACCAACCGCGCCTACCAGAAGCAGAAATAGGCACGCCGACAGGCCCACAGGCGCAAGAACAAAAAACGCCCTGATCAGGGCGTTTTTGCCGGGCGCGAGACGGTTTCCGGCACGTCTACATTGGGCTGCAACCCGCGGTTCGCAGGTCCTATGCGCTCACTCATCCAGCGCAGCAGGTCTATCCACATCTGGCGCATCTCGGCATCCAGCGGCGTACGCGTGGAATTCGGCAACTCTATCGTCACCACCGGCACACCCTTGTGCACACCGCCATAGTTGCCCAGCGAGCCGGGAAAGATGCCGACCTGGTCCAGATACAGGCGGCCCAGTTTGGACGGCGGCACAAAGCCTTCCTTGGCCGGGCCGTCAAAGTCGAGCACGCCATAGGGCGCATGAATGCTGACCACCAGTTGCGGCTTGAAGCGCTGCATCTCGTCAATCAGGAAACGCGACTCCGGTTCGGACAGCGGTTTGGGGCCTGGGAAACGGCGAGGGTCTTTTCGGGTGCGCTTTTCCCAGTAGATTTTGGCGTCGCGCTCCCAGTTGGGCGTGGGGAAGTTGCGGTTCAGGTCCACGCCGTTGGCATTGACGCGTTTGGGCGGCTTGCTGAACAGCCCGTCGGGGTTCAGCGCCGGAATGAAACGCCAGTGCACCACCTGCGGCATGTCGGCCGGCTGCTCGGCCAGTCGTATCCACTGCAGCGCCATCGACGCAGACGACAGCTCGTCACCATGAATCGCGCCCAGCACCAGCACCCGCACCGTCGCGTTGCCGGGGTTGATGTCGCGCACCCACAGCGTGCGACCATTGACGGAACGGCCCGCCGTCGGCTGCAGTTTGGCCGATTCGCACAGCGACTTTTTGACATTGGGCAGGCGGGCGGCAAACTCGTCGCAGGGTTCAGCCGACCGGGCTGCTGCAGCGATGAAACACAAGGCCAGGGCGGCCAGAAGGCGGCGGTCGGGCGCGGGTGGGTGCATAAAAAGCATTGTTTCCAGTTTACCCGCCGCACCCTGCCGCCACATGACAGGCCCACGCGGGCAGGGCGATGAGGCTTCGGGTAAATTAGGCCAATGGCTTCAACAGATAACAAGGCCGGGACACCGGCCCGAAAAGCAAAGCCGCCCGGCTTCTCCCAGCGGGAATTCCGCGCCTCGCTGGCGATGTTCGCCACCGGCGTGACCATCGTCACCGCACGCGCGGCCAATGGCGAGCTGATCGGCTTTACCGCCAACTCGTTCAACTCGGTTTCCCTGAACCCGCCGCTGGTGCTGTGGAGCCTGTCGCACGCCGCCAGTTCCATGGGCGCCCTGAGCGCCGGTTCGCACTACGCCATCAACATCCTCGCGGCCGACCAGAAAGAATTGGCTGAACGTTTTGCCGGCAAACGCGACGGCCGCTGGACCGGTGTGCCCTTCACCGAAGGCATCACCGGCTCGCCGCTGCTCACCGGTGCGGCAGCCAGTTTCGAATGCTTCAACCGCAGCCGATATGAAGAAGGCGACCACGTGATTTTTGTCGGTGAAGTCGAAAGCTGCAGCCACCGCGAAGGCGCCTCGCCGCTCCTGTTTCACGGCGGCACGTTCTACACGGAACACCCGCTTTAAAAACTCAGGCCGCGGCCACGCGGCGACCCAGGCGCACCGTGGTCACACCGGGCCGCAGCTGGCGCAGCGAAGGCATCACCAGTGTGCAGCCGTCATAGGGCGTCACGATGTCCTGGCCGCCATCGCTGGCGATGACAGTACCGGCATGAGCGAGCGTTTCACCGCCGGTGAAAGGCTGGACGAACTCAAAATCCATGGACCGTGCGACCACGCGGTGCGTGACTTCAACCGGCAGAGGCGGCGCCGCATCGGGCAAGAGCCAGCCCGACGGTGCATCGGCACGGTCGCAGGCACCCGCCGCCATCAGGAAACGCATGAGGGTGTTACGCGCCACGCTGACGGCCCCCAGTTCCCAGTGCTGGCCGGCTTCCAGCAACAACGCGATGCGCCCGCCGTCAGCATCTGCAAATTCACCGTAGTCGCGCATGCGCACACCGTCGGCATGACCACTGTCGACCACCACCTGTGACGCCGTGCGCAGCGACTGTGCAAACGCGATGTTGCGCGGCAGGGTGCCAGTGACCAGCAGCGGCGCGGCAGGTTCGTGCATGGAGTGCAGGTCCAGCAGGTGGCTGGCGCGGTCTACAAAGGGCCGCAGTTGCCGGGCCCGGTCGAGCTCGGCGCTCTGGCGCAGTGAGTCCAGCACCTCTACGTCCCAGACGCGGTTGAAGTCCTCATCGATATAGCGCGAGGCGTCCGGCTCATTCGCATCAAAGCGGTCAAACGCTGCGACATTGCAAAACGCGCCCGTCAACCGTCCCCACGTCGGCAACCAGTCGCTGGCCAGCAATTCGGCCAGCGCAATCGCACCAGAGTATTCATTGCCATGTACCAGGGCCGTCACCAGAATCTCCGGCCCGGCCTTCACGCCAAGCGGCGCACACCGCTCATGAACGTAGGGCACACCACAAGCCCCGCCGGCCCAGCGCGCCAGCCGCGGCGGCAAAGTCTGCACCGGATACGACGCCAGGGTCTTGTGCGCCACCGGCATCAGCTGCCCACGCCTGCGCTCACGGCGCTGTTGACCACGCTGCGCACACGCAGCGTTTCGGCCTTGATGAAGTTGCCCAGCGCCTGCTGGGTGCCGCCTTCGGTGCTGATGCCGGCGTTCTGCAGCTTCTGCCACACCGCCGGGTCGCGCAACACTTCGTCCAGTTCACGGTTCAGGCGCGCGGCGATGCCGGCCGGCAGTTTGGCGGGGCCGAACAGGCCGAACCAGACGTTCATGTTGTAGTCCTTCATGCGCGGAAATTCGGACAGCGCCGGGATTTGCGGCGCGGCGCGCGAGCGCTGCGGCGTGGTCACAGCCAGGGGAATCATCTTGCCGGACTCGATGTGCGGCATGGCCGACGAGAGCACGAACACGCCAAACTCGATGTTGCCGCCCAGCACGTCCTGCACCATCTGCGGCGCACCGCGGTAAGGCACATGGCGGATGGTGGTGCCGGCCTTGAGGTTGATCAGCTCGCCCGCCACATGCAGCGGCGTGCCCACGCCCGACGATGCGAAGTTGAGCTTGCCGGGGTTGCGTTTGGCCAGCGCCAGCGCTTCATCCATGGTCTTCACACCGGTCTTGGGGCCGGCCACGAACACCATGGGCGTCACGCCAATCAGGCCGATGTGGGTGAGGTCGGTCTCGCCGTTGTACTTGACGGCCGTGTTGTAGATGCGGGCAATCGACACCTCACTGCCCGAGCCGAGCAGCAGGGTGTAGCCATCGGGCGCGGCATTGACCACTTTCTGCGCACCTATGGTGCCGCCAGCGCCGCCCACGTTGTCGACGATGATTTGCGCGCCCAGGCGTTTGCCCAGCGGCTCGGCAATGATGCGGGCCACGAGGTCCACACTGCCGCCTGCGGGGTAGCCGACTTCCAGCGTGATGGCCTTGGCCGCGGGCCAGACCTGTGCATGGGCCAGCCCCGCAAGGCCGGTGAGGGTGACCGCAACAGCTGAAAGCAGCAGGCGGCGATGTGCGGGCAAAGAAGAATTTTTCATCAGTGGCTCCAGTTGTGGAAGTTGGTGATGAAAAGTGTAGGAATGGCCCTGGCGGCGCATGATGCGCTTCACGCATAGCGCGATGCGTCATGCGTCGTCCTGCGTCTTCCGCATCAAGCGCCCCGGCGTGCGGGCGCTGGGCCTCACCTCACAGCGATGCCGCCCAGATTTTCTGCAGATGCGGGCTGCGCGCCTGCCGTGGCCGGTACAGGCGCATCTCGAAGCCGATGGCCTCGTCCTGCTTGCCGGCCAGCACCAGCCGCCCCGCCTTCAAGTCTTCGGCCACCAGCGCACGCGGCAACCAGGCCACGCCCACGCCCTGCAGGGCCTGTTCATGCAGCGACTCCGCAAAGTCAGACTCGGTGATCACATGCAGGTGCAGCGGCCGGCGGGATCGCACGAAGGCATCCTGAAGAATATGCGCGAGCGCCAGTTGCGGCGCAAAGCCGAGTGCCTTGACCGGCTTCGCAGCCGTGCCGGGCAAAGCATGGCGCGGTTTGCCGCTGGGCATCGGTGCGCTGACGGCGACCAGTTCGTCGTGCCCGAGCGTGATGCCTTCAAACTGCTGCTCGTCCAGCGACAGCGACAGGCGCGGGTGCGCAAAGCTGAGCAAAAAATCGGCCCCCCCCTGCTCAAGCGCAATCGCACCGTCGTGGATAGAGCCCGTCATCACACGCAGCTGGATGTCGCCCAGCTGCGCACGGACTTTAGCCAGCCAGCGCGGCACCACGGTGCGCGACAGCGTGCGCCCGGTGAACAACGTCGCCCAGTTGCCGCCGCCTTGCAAACGCCGGATGCGCTCGCGCGCTTCGGCCAGCGCATTCACCGACACGCGGGCCGAAGCCAGCAGCGTGTCACCTGCAGGCGTCAGCGTCAGCGGCACGCCCGCACGGTTGACGAGTTCAGCGCCGGCCCACAGCTCCAGCGCACGGATGCGCCGCGAGAACTGCGGCTGCGTCACATGCCGCAAGGCCGCCGCCTTCGAGAAATTGCGCTCACGCGCCAACATCAGGAAGTCTTCTATCCACTTGTGGTCCATGATGCCGCTGCTCCTGTGTTGCGTACGCACGTTGTTGCGGCATCAAGGCTAACATCAAGAGATGCGCAAGACCCATCTCGACGCCGTCGCCATTTCCCTGTTGCTGGCGTGTTGCCTGTTCTGGGGCGTGCAGCAGGTGATGATCAAGGCGACGCTGGCCGAAGTGGCGCCTGTCTTCCAGGCCACGCTGCGTTTTGGCGGCGCGACGCTTTTGCTGCTGTTGTGGTGTGCGTGGCGCGGTGTTGCGCTGTTCGGGCGCGACGGCTCGCTGGGTGCGGGCCTGCTGGCGGGCGGTTTGTTCGCCTGCGAATTTGCCTGTCTTTACCTCGGGCTGCAGCACACCACGGCTTCGCGCCTGACGGTGTTTTTGTACACCTCGCCGTTCTGGGTGGCGCTGCTGGTGCCCTTCTGGGTCAAGTCCGAGAGATTGCGCGGGCTGCAGTGGGCTGGTTTGCTGTTCGCGTTTGCAGGCGTCGCGTTTGCGATGCGCGAGGGCTTCAGCAGCGGTGCGGCATCCACCGCCCGTGGCGATGCGCTGGCCTTGCTGGGCGGCATGTTCTGGGGCCTGACCACGGTGGTGATCCGCACCACGCAGCTGGCCAAAGTCTCGGCAGAGAAGATGCTGTTCTACCAGTTGGCCGTCAGCAGCCTGATCTTCCCCCTGCTGTCGCTGGCCCTGGGCGAGACCTGGACCTGGCGCTTCAGCGGTTTTGCCATCACCTCGCTGGTATTGCAAACCGCCGTCGGCGCATTTGCAAGCTACCTCACCTGGATGTGGCTGCTTGGTCGTTACCCGGCGACCAAGGTGTCGGTCTTCGTGTTTCTCACACCGCTGTTCGCGCTGCTGGTCGGCGCGTTGTGGCTGGGTGAGACCGTCACCACAGGCTTGCTGATGGCCCTGGCCGCCGTCGCGGTGGGCATTGTGCTGGTCAACCGCAAACCGGCGGCCTGAGCTTCACCGCCGCTGCCGTTCAGGCCTGCGCTGCGCGCCGTTTCGCAAAATCAACGTACCACTCGAGGCAGCCGGGGTTGGCCATCGCATCGCGGTTGATCACCTTGTCGATGTCCTGGCCCAGCAGCAATTTCTTGATCGGCAGCTCCTGCTTTTTGCCGGACAGCGTGCGGGGGATTTCGGGCACGGCAAAGATGTCGTTGGGTACGAATCTCGGTGACAGCGCCGTTTTCACCGCATTGTTGAGTTTGGCCTTCATGGCATCGTCCAGCGCCACTCCGGGGCGCAGCACGACGAACAGCGGCATGTAGCTGTCACGGCCCAAAAACTCCAGGTCGACCACCATGGAATCCAGCACCTCCGGCAAGGCCTCAATGGCGCTGTAAAGCTCGCTGGTGCCCATGCGCAGGCCGTAACGGTTGATGGTCGCGTCGCTGCGGCCATAGATGATGCAGCTGCCCTGCGGCGTGACCTTGAGCCAGTCGCCATGGCGCCAGACACCCGGGTACATGTCGAAGTAGCTGGAGAGGTAGCGCTGGTTTCCCTGGTCACCCCAGAAGTAGAGTGGCATGGAAGGCAGGGGTTGCACACACACCAGTTCGCCGACCTCGTCGATGACAGACTGGCCCTGTTCGTTCCATGCCTCGACCGCGCAGCCGAGCACGCGGCATTGCATCTCTCCGGGCACCACGGGCAGTTCGCGGTTGCCTGAAATGAAAGCCCCCGCAAAGTCAGTCCCGCCCGAGATGTTGCACCACCAGATATCCGTACCGAGTTTTTTGAACTGCTCGCTTCCCCAACCTTGCGCTTCGGGCGAAAGGGGAGAGCCGGTCGCGCCCAGCGTGCGCAGGTCCGACAGGTCACCGCAACTCGAGAGGTCAACACCGGCCTTCATGCAGTTGGCATAGAACGCAGCACCTGCGCCGAAGAAGGTCACGCCCGTGTCCGCAGCAAAACGCCAGAGCGTGGTCCAGTCGGGCTTGTCCTTGTGGCCTCCGGCGGGGTTGCCGTCGTAAATACAGATGGTCGTGCCATTGAGCAGTGCGCCTGCCTGAACATTCCACATGATCCAGCCGGTGGAGCTGTACCAGTGAAAACGTTCCGGCGTGCCTGTACCCGCCGCACTGGGCACGACGTCGTTGTGCAGCCGCAGCAGCGCAACCGCCACCACCATGGCACCGCCATGCCCATGGACGATAGGCTTGGGCAGGCCGGTGGTCCCGCTGGAGTAGACAATCCACAGCGGGTGGTCGAAGGGCAGCCACATGGGCTCGAAGGCCTGCGTCTCGGCATCGTCCTGCGCGGTGGCATCCGTGAAGCGGGTGCTGCCAGCCACTGCCCCCTCGCCATCCGCATTCAGGTTGTAGTGAACGATCACGTGGCCGACAGTGGGCAGGGCAGCGCGCAGTTCGGCAACCACGGCGATGCGATCAATGTCGCGGCCGCCGTACGTCACGCCGTCGCAGGCAATCAGCACCTTGGGCTCGATCTGCCGAAAACGGTCCAGGACCGAGTTGGTGCCCATGTCGGGCGCGCAAACGCTCCAGACGCCGCCAATGCTGACAACGGCCATGAAGGCAATCAGTGTTTCAGGAATGTTGGGCAGGTAGGCGGCCACACGGTCGCCGGGCAAGACGCCCTGCGCTTTCAAATGCAGTGCCAGCGATGCCACCTGGCGGCGCAATTCGGGCCACGACAGTTCGGAAGGTTGGCCCGCCGCCATGCTTTTCTCGTTGTGGCAGACGATGGCAGGCAGGCTCGCCGCATGGGCCTTGTCGGCATGGCTGAGGATGTGCTGTGCGTAGTTGACCTGTGCGCCGGGAAACCATTCGGCACCGGGCATCGCGCGTTTGCCCAGCACGGCCGTGTGCGGCGTGGGTGACTGGAACTCAAAATAATCCCACACGCTCTGCCAGAAGGCATCGAGGTCGGTGACCGACCAGCGCCAGAGGGCATCGTAGTCGTGAAAGGTGAGGCCGCGGGTGTCGCGGAGCCAGTTTTGGTACAGGCGGATTTGCGGAATATCGGGTGCGCTCATGGTTGCTAGGTTACCTGTAGCGCAGCCACTTCTGAATCGGCAATTTCCCCAAACGCCAGCTGAAAAATAACGGCCTGCACAATTTCGCACAAGTGTGCTAATATTCACCTCATGGACGCCAAAACCCAGAAGAGCGAAATGACCCGCACCGCCATCGTCGGCGCGGGGATAGACATCGCCTCTGCGGAAGGGCTGGAGGCCATCACCCTGCAGGCCGTGGCAAACCGCATTGGTTTGTCCAAGAGCGGGGTGTTCTCACGCATTGGTTCGCGTGAAGCCTTGCAGAAGGCGGTGATCGAGGAATTCGGCCGGCGTTTTCTGGCCGATGTGTTTGTACCGGCGATGCAGCAGCCCAAGGGCCTGCCGCGGCTGGACATGATCATGCAGCGCTGGATTGTGCGCATGCGTGATGTCGAGGCCAAGTCGGGCTGCATTTTTTCAGCCGGAGCGTTCGAGCTGGACGACCGGGAAGGCGAGTTGCGCGACATGCTGCACGCCGAAGTGACGCGCTGGCGCTCAGCCCTGCGGCGCACGGTGCTGCAGGCGGTGGAAGCCGGGCATTTGCAAGCTGACACCGACGCCGACCAGCTGGTCGGCGAGGTCAGCAGCCTGGCGCTGGGCATGGTGCATGACGCGCGTTTTCTGCGCGACACCACGTCCGCAGAACGTGCGATGGCCTCCTGGTCACGGCTGCTGAGAAGCTACCGCGCCTGATTATTTTTATTTCAGTTGATGCCTTGAGGCATCTGGTTTTTCGATGTGTTTGCAGGTCTTAATTTCGCACAATCGTGCGATAAAAGGAGAAAGTCATGCTGGTTCTACTGATGGGTCTTGGTGTCTATGGTCTGTTTCGTGCGGGCAAGGCCGCGCTGGCATCGCTGCGAAGTTTGCCGCGCAGCAATGAGGACTGGGTCTGGTACTGAAGGCGGGCTTGACGTCATGACACGTACATCGCTGCAGGCCACGTCTGATTTTTACAGCGCCAGCCGCATGACGCGGCTGTTCCGATTCGGCCTGACCGCCTCGGAGCGCCTCTGGCCGGCGCTGGCCGTCCGGGCGGCCTACCGCTTGTTCGGCACACCACTGCCGCCGAAGTGGATCAACCGCCGCCGCAGCTGGTCTGCAGACTGGCACATTGAGCACTGGCCGTTTGAAAACGCCAGCGTCACGCTCTATGCGCCGACCAACAGTCCGCCTGATCGTGTGGTGCTCCTGCTGCACGGGTGGGGCGGCCATGCGGGCCAGATGCTGGCACTGGCGGAATCACTGCACAGCCGGGGGCTGCTGCCCGTGATGGTTGAAATGCCGGCACACGGGCGCAGCGACGGCGCGACCAGCAACCTGCCGCAGTTCGCGCGCGTGCTCGAGTACGTGGCAGCGCGCCTGACGCAACAAGGCTACACGCTGCATGCCGTCGTTGCCCATTCGCTGGCCGCCAATGCCAGTGCCTACGCTGCCAGCCGCGGCCTGGCGTCCGGCCGGCTGGTGCTGATTGCGCCACCCGCATCGCCACTTGAATACACACGCTTGTTTGCCCGGGTGTTCGGCCTGCGCGAGTCCACCCGCGCTGCGATGCAGCGGCGCATCGAGGCGCGTGAAGGCGTTTTGATGCCGCAGTTCGAGCCCCATGCCGTGGGCGCGCGCATCCGCCAGCCCACGCTGGTGGTGCATGACAGGCAGGACAGCATCAATCTCTTTGCCGACGGCGTGGCCTACAGCCAGGCCATAGACGGCGCACGGCTTGTTGCCACCGAAGGCCTGGGCCACAGGCGCATCCTGAAGGATGAACACGTGCTGCAGGAGATTGCGGCCTTCATGGCCTAAGACCCCTCCGTCGCCGCCTTCCTTGCGCGGTGCATTCTTTGCTTTTAGGATGTACCCACCCACAACGGGAAAACAACGAGGAGTGAGCGACATGGGAATGCTGGATTGGACAGAAAAAAGCAGCGCGGTTTTGCAGCAGGGCGGGGTGATCGCACCCGATGAACGCCTGCCCTGGCCGCAAACCGCCGTCATGGGCGTGCAACACGTCATCGCCATGTTCGGCGCAACAGTGCTGGCGCCCATCCTCATGGGGTTCGACCCCAACATCGCCATCCTGATGAGCGGCATCGGCACGCTGATCTTTTTCATCGTCACCGGTGGCAAGGTGCCGAGCTATCTCGGTTCGAGTTTCGCGTTTATCGGCGTCGTGATCGCGGCAAGTGCCTATGGCGGCAAAGGGCCCAACACCGGCCTGGGTGTGGCACTGGGCGGCATCATCGCCTGCGGTGTGGTCTACATCATCATCGGCGCGCTGGTACAGGCGATCGGCACAGGTTGGATAGAACGTTTCATGCCGCCTGTCGTGACGGGCGCGGTGGTCGCCGTCATCGGCCTGAACCTGGCGGGCATCCCGATCAAGAACATGGCGTCCAGCAATTTCGACTCGTGGATGCAGGTCGTCACCTTTGTCAGCGTGGCGCTGGTTGCGGTGATGACGCGCGGGATGGTGCAGCGCCTGCTGATCCTGGTCGGCCTGATTGTGGCCAGCATCATTTATGCAATCCTCACCAACGGCCTCGGGCTGGGCAAGGCTATGGATTTGTCGGGCATCGCGAATGCCGCCTGGTTCGGCATGCCCGGTTTCTCGACCCCGGTGTTCAGCGCCAGCGCCATGCTGCTGATCGCGCCCGTGGCCATCATCCTGGTGGCAGAAAACCTCGGCCACATCAAGGCCGTCACGGCCATGACCGGCAAAAACCTCGACCAGTACATGGGCCGCGCCTTCATCGGCGACGGCATTGCCACCGTCGTGTCTGGCAGCGCGGGCGGCACCGGTGTCACGACCTATGCAGAAAACATCGGCGTCATGGCGGCGACCAAGATTTATTCGACAGCGGTGTTTGTGGTGGCGGCGCTGATCGCCATCGTGCTGGGTTTCAGCCCCAAATTCGGCGCGTTGATCCAGGCGATTCCCCTGCCGGTGATGGGCGGTGTGAGCATTGTCGTGTTCGGCCTGATCGCGGTGGCCGGTGCCCGCATCTGGGTCGACAACAAGGTCGATTTTTCAGACAACAAAAACCTGTTGGTGGCGGCCATCACGCTGGTGCTGGGCACGGGTGACTTCACGCTCAAGTTCGGCCAGTTTGCGCTGGGCGGTATTGGTACCGCCACCTTTGGCGCGATTTTGCTTTACGCGCTGCTCAATCGCGGCAAGTAAAGGCGTTCTCCGCCAACCGTAAAGGTCAGGACTTCCTGGCCTTTTCGAGCTTGGCCTTGGTGGCAGCCAGTTCGCGCTCCAGGTCGGCACGCGCATCGATTTCCTGCGCCAGCACCTCGTTGACGCCGGCGAGTTCCTGTGCGGTTTCGGTAATGCGGGTTTCCAGCTCATCGGTCTTGAGCAGCGCCTGCGCGACTTCGCCGACCTGCGTGTCGTCTGGCAACTCCTGTTTCAGCACGGCATTGATGACGACCAGCTCGGCGGCCGACTGTTCAACGACTTCCTGGGCGTTTTCATTCTGGTCGAGAGCACGGGCCAGAGGGGTAGGGGCTTCGGAGGTTGCAGGTTGTGGTGACATAGGTTTCAGACCTTCATGTGCGGAACCCCAAGGATAACGGATATCGTGTTCAGGGGGCTTTACGGGGGGCCGATGCAGGCGGGGTTGCAGGCGACGCGCCGAAAATCTTGCCAATGGTGGCCCCCAGCCGTGCCCCGATGGCGGTACCGATGCCGGGCAGGATGGCCGTACCCACCACCGCACCGGCCACCGCGCCGGACGGCACGCTGACCTTGACATCGGTCGTCGGGCCGGTGACCTTCAGGGGCACGCCGACGATGCCGTCAACCAGGTCGACCGCAAACTCGGCGTCCACCTGCCGGTTAAAGAGTTTCGCGTTGCCCGAGGCACTCAGCGAGCCGGACCTCGCGCGTATATCCCTGAAATAGCTCACCATTCCGTCGGGGGTATTTTGCGTCTCCAGCAGCCCGGACACGGAATCCAGCGGCGTCTGGCCGGTGTGCTCCTTGCCGACGGTGCGAACCGCCTTGTCGAGGTCAAAGCGCAGCAGCT
Source organism: Pseudomonadota bacterium (assembly GCA_040387435.1). GTDB lineage: Bacteria > Pseudomonadota > Gammaproteobacteria > Burkholderiales > Burkholderiaceae_C > Polaromonas. The sequence goes on along the minus strand of JAZKDR010000008.1, from coordinate 354,279 downwards.
TGCTGGGGCCCATCACAAAAGGCGTTTTGGTGTTGAGCGACTGGGCCAGGCCCAACACGTCATCAGCTTCGGCCGACAGCGTGGTGTCGCCTGCCGCTTTGCCCGAAATGGCCGGGCGGCGGTTGAAGGCTTCCAGCGCGCTGGCCACCTCCACATCGCGGGGTTTGAGTTTTCCGGCCAGTTTCATGCGCCCGCCGGGTGCGGTCTGCAGGCTGGCCTCACCGTTGGCAGTGCCGCCGCCCAGTTGTATGCCCACCGCCCAGCGATCTTCATCGCCCTGGCGCTTGAGTGACAGCTCAGTCTGTGGTTTGAACCCGGGCCGAACCAGCAGCGCGGTGCGTGGCCGCCACTGCGGGTCGAAATCCACATTCCCGTCGTAAATCACGGGGATGCCGCGCCGCGAGATCCAGGTCACATCGGTAAAAACAAAACGCGCCAGCGGCTGGGCATCGACCGTCCATTCCGGATCAGGATTTTTTTGAGCCTTGCGGCCCAGCCCGCGCAACGAGAGTTGCGGCACGACTGCGCCGTCCAGCGCGACGTCCTTGAAGCGGATGCGCTTGTCCCACAGCGCCGCCAGATCAGGGTGCAAGGTCACACGTTTGGCCGTGATGGGCTGCGGCTGGGCAATGACCACGTTTTCCACCACCACCGCAGGCGAAGGACGCAACGCCCAGTGCGCCGCGCCTATGCGCACCTCCACACCAAGGGCGGCGCTGAGCTTGCTTGCCGCGGTGGCGGCCAGCTCTTCATCCGAAGGGATGAGGCTGAACAGAACCACAGCGCACAGCAAAAGCACCGACAGGAATGCGGCAATGCCCACCAGCCACTTGCGGCCGCGCGTCATGGAAATCCTGGAAGGGTCGCTTTGAAGGGCATCACGACGAGCTTAAAGCGGCCGCCACTGGCACACACGCGACAAAGTAGCCACGGTCTGTAGGCAGCCGCCGTATAGTTGGCAATCCCTCCCCACAGACCCCTACACGTCAGCCATGTCCATCTGGAAAAAACCCATCTCCGTCGAAGCCCTCACGGCAACTGCCGTCGACACAGCCGTGTCCCACCTCGGGATTGAGTTTCTGGAGGTCGGCGACGACTTCATCAAGGCCAGGCTGCCGGTCGACCACCGCACGGTGCAACCCTACCGCTTGCTGCACGGCGGGGTGTCGGTGGTGCTGGCGGAAACGCTGGGCTCCTGCGGTGCGGCGTTCGCAGCCCCTGAAGGCCACCGCGTGGTGGGCCTGGACATCAACGCCAACCATCTTAAAAGCGCCTCCAGCGGCTGGGTCACCGGTATCACCCGGCCCGTGCACATCGGCCGAACCACGCAGGTCTGGGCCATCGAGATCACCAACGAAGCCGGCGAACTCGTCTGCATATCGCGCATCACGATGGCAGTATTAATGCCGAAGTGACTTTTAGTGCCAAGGCCGCCGTGGAACCGGCTTGGCCGGACCACCAGCGACGTCCCCTGGAAGGGGAGAGGCGGCTACACGCAGTGAGCCGCAACAGGGGGTGTTCAAAGCCCTTTCATCCGTTCACTTTTCCAGTACACGTCATCGCCGCCGTTCATGCGGTTGAGCACGCGTGACAGCACGAACATCAAATCGCTCAGGCGGTTGAGGTATTGGCGCGGGGCGTCTTTCAGCGCTTCTTCAGCACCCAGCGCCACCACTGCGCGTTCGGCTCGGCGGGCCACGGTGCGGCAAACGTGGGCCTGGGATGCCGCCCGTGAACCGGCCGGCAATATGAATTCGGCCAGACGCGGCAGTGTCTTGTTGTGCTCTTCCAGCGCCGCGTCCAGCACGGCCACGGCCTCGGCCTTGAGCAGCTCAAAGCCTGGAATGCTCAGCTCGCCGCCGAGGTTGAACAGCTGGTGCTGCACCTCTACCAGCAACTCGCGCACGCCTACGGGCAGCTCTTCACACAACAGCACGCCGATGTGCGAATTCAGTTCATCGACATCGCCCATCGCATGGACGCGCAGGCTGTCCTTGGAGACACGGGTGTTGTCGCCCAGCCCGGTGGTGCCGTTGTCACCGGTGCGGGTGGCGATCTGGGAAAGTCTGTTGGCCATAACGATCTGCCCTGTGGCGGCGCACGCAGTGGCCGGGCGCCGGAAACGAAAAGAAATGTGTCCTTGTGCCTGATGATGTCAGCGAGGAAACATGAGGAAAGAGTGCTGGCAAGGGACTGCGCATTCAGGTGGAATCGGCGTTTCAACTTTTCAAAAGGACGATTCCGGATGACACTTTCTGCACTTTCTGTCTTGACGACCCGCCACGCCACCGCACCTGCCGGTACCGCAACTTCAACGGCCAGGCGCACAAGCCCTGCAGGCGCGCAGCACCAAAGCCATTCTATGCCTGCGCTTTACAAACCCGCCGTGCGCACCATGGCGGCATGCAGTTTTGCCGCTGCAGCGCTGCTGGCGGCCGGCACTTCGCACGCCCAATCAGCGGCACCTTCCGGCGCGGCGACCCCGCCCGTCACCGCGAAGCCCGCAACTGCCCCCACAGCCCCAACCGCCAATGCAGCGCCTGCGGCACAGCCCGCAACCCGCCAGCTTTCCAGCACCGAGGTCAATTCGGCCTTTGATCGTGCGGACGACAACCACGACGCACGCCTGACGCGCGCCGAGGCTGAACGATTTCCGGAAGTGGCCCGGCGCTTCGAGCAGATTGACACCAACCGCGACACCTTCATCTCACGCGAGGAGTTCACCAAGGCGGTGATGGGTTCGTCCTGACAGGGCAAGCGCGCCTCACGTGAACCGCCTGACGCTGCGGCCCGGGCGAGATCCCTGAATTTCCGGTGGCATCGAAAGTGCTTGCAGCAGGCACTTGAATACCATGCTGCGAGAACCCATTTGCGGGTTTCTCCACCGGAAATTTATGCGTTTTTATCCTATCGTGGCGCTCACGGCGCTGCTGCACGTCTACATCGGCTGGCGCATCGTGCCCGGTCTTGGGGCATTTCCGCGCTTGCAGGTGCTCATGCTGGCGCTGCTGGTGCTCTCCCCTTTGCTGATGCCGCTGGGCCTGGCCGGCAGCCGCGCCGTCAGGCAACCCTGGGCTGACCGCCTGAGCTGGATCGGCCTTTTGCTGATGGGCCTTTTCTCATCGCTGTTCGTACTGACACTGGTTCGCGATGTCATGCTGCTGGTGTTGTGGCTGGTGCAGGCGTCCGGGTTTCAGGTGCCGATCTCACAGTTCGGCGTGGCCTCGGCCGAAGCGGTGCCGGTGCTGGCCCTGCTGGTCACCGTGCTCGGGTTTCTGAATGCACGCCGCACACCTGCCATCGTCAAGGTGGACGTGCCCATCAAGGGCCTGCCTTCTGCCCTGCAGGGTTTTACCGTGGCGCAGCTCAGCGACATCCATGTCGGCCCGACCATCAAGCGCGCCTACCTTCAACGCATCGTCAACAAGGTCAACAGCCTGGACGCCGACATGGTGGCGGTCACCGGCGATATCGTCGACGGCAGGGTGTCTGAACTCTCCGGCCACGTGGCGCCGCTGGCTGGCATGAAGTCGCGCCACGGCACGTTTGTGGTGACCGGCAACCATGAGTACTACTCGGGCGCGCACGCCTGGATTGCCGAGTTGCGGCGCCTGGGCCTCACGGTGCTGATGAACGAGCACGTGGTGCTGCACCACGGCAAGGCGAGCCACGCGGCGCTCACCCCGCAAGGCGATCCGCAGGACGACTCGCAGATCATGGCGCCGCTGGTGCTGGCCGGCGTGACCGACTACAACGCCCACCATTTCGACGAGGCCCACCGCAGTGATCCGAAGGGTGCGCTGGTGGGTGCGCCGCAGACAGCCCCCGTGCGCCTGTTGCTGGCACACCAGCCGCGCTCGGCGCTTGCGGCATCGGAGGCCGGCTTCGACGTGCAGCTGTCCGGCCATACGCATGGCGGCCAGTTTTATCCGTGGAACCTGTTTGTGCAGTTCCAGCAGCCGTTTACACACGGATTGCACAAGCTGAAAGACCTGTGGGTCTACACCAGCCGCGGCACGGGCTACTGGGGTCCGCCCAAGCGATTCGGAGCGCCTTCGGAGATCAGCCTGATTCGGCTGGTCGCAGCCTGAGGCACGTCGCCGAATCGTTTCAGTGCCTTGGTGCTATCGATTTGTTAGCTGCTCACGCTCGTCTTTATTGGCTTGGAGGCAGTTTTGATGCCTGAAAATGGCCTTTTTGAATGCAAATTTCGGGCTGAAGAGGCTGTTGTGATCACTTCGGCCATTTCAAAACAGCTGTTATAGCTATATTAGCTGTTTCTTTGCATACAAAAAGCCGTGTTCGCTGCTAATCTTCACCATGCAAGTTCATCCCGGCATGACCATCCACACCCTGCGGCTGCATCCTGGCGACGACCTTCGCCAGGCGGTGGCCGCCGGCAGCGAAGGCCTCATGGCCGAACTGGGCCTGCACGCGGCCTGTGTGGTGTCTTCTGTCGGCAGCCTGTCATGCGCCGTGCTCCGTTATGCCGGGCAAGCCGACGGCAGCAGGCTTGAAGGACCGCTGGAAATGATCACGCTGTCAGGCACCATTGCCGCACCGGGCGGGGGCGGCGTGCATCTTCACGCCAGCGTGGCGGATGCGCAGGGGCGCGTGTCGGGCGGCCACCTGATGCCCGGCTGCATCGTGCGCACGACGGCGGAGATCGTCCTGGCCTTGCTGCCAGACTGGTCGTTTGTACGGGCGCTGGACCCTCAAACCGGCTTTCAGGAACTGACGGCCACCCGCCTTTCCTGAATTCCGGGAAACCGTCCTACATCAAGCCTGCCCACAGTGCGCTGGCCCGCCATCGCAGCGCCCGGAAGATGAACTTACGCGGTCAAAACCAGCGCTGGGAGCACCGGGAAACGCCCGGATCGCCGACGAGATCGCGAAAAGGAGTTTGTATGTTTATCCATTCGAATCAGGCGACGCGCTCGACGCCCTTTTACGGCCGGGCCTTCCAGCAGACAACGCGTGGCGGCCACGGCTTGCACAGGTGCAACACGTTTCGGCTGGTAGCCGCTATGGCCGCAACGGCTGTGCTGCTGCTGCCGGCCGTGGTGTCTTCCCAGACTGCGGGAGCTGGTGCGGTATCGGCCGGTGGAGGAAACACCGGTGCCACCTCGTCAGGCACTTCTGCGGCAGCGGCCGGATCATCCGGCGGCACCTTGCGGGCCGTTGGCGTCACCGCGAACGGCAGTCCGGCCAGTATCTCGGGTACCAACCCCGGCGTCTCTTCGACTGCGCCTGCTACTGCGGGAACCGCTGCTGCAACATCGGGGTCGACCTTGCGACCAGTCGGCGTCAATGTGGACGGCAGTGTGGCGGGCACATCGGGGACCGACCCCGGCTCCCAGACGCAGTCGAATCCGCTGAACCGCAACCCGGCCAATCGCCAGGTCACGGTGCCGGATGCCGCGCCTCCGGCAGATCCGGCAAACTCTGCGTCGCGCCCTACCCTGGGTGCCGTCACATCCCCCGACGGCCGCGACACCACCGTCCAGCCGGACCCGTCGCGCGACAGTTCCACCAGTCGCTGAGGCATGGCCATGGGGCCCACCTTTATGCAGACACGACACAAGGAGACAAGCTCATGACGCAAGATTATTTTGAGCCCCGACGTGCGCGGCCGCGGGGTACCGCAACCGGACGTGCGGCGGTCGCCGTCATCGTCACCGTAGCGGGGGTCTGCATGGCACAAACGCCGGGCTTGCCTGCCGCTGCAGAACCCACGGCACCCGCTTCACGCATAGGCCCGCCCGTCACCACAAGCCCGCCCTTGACGGCCACCCCTTCGAGAACCACGCCGCTGGGGTCCGCCACCATGACCCTGCCGAAAACACCGACCGATCCCTCGCGCACCACCGTTCCACCCATGACACCGGCATCTGCGCCCCGGGCGTGACATGGGATGCTTCACAATTGTGAACTCGCGAGGAGCGTGCTCAACGCAGGCGGAAGGCGCACACGCCACGCGTCGTCGTTGACATCGGCATTCTTTGAACCAAAAGGAGTTTGGCATGCGGGGTTGGTCGGTATATGTCGTGGCGGTCGCCACCGGTTTGACGCTGGGTCTGGCATGGCCACAGGCAGAGGCGCAGCGATGCTTTCCCTGCTATCGCGTCCCCAACCCAAAGGACCGCAATCCTGATCGCCGGGCAGACCGTCCGGACACGCTTGAGCCTTCTGACGGACGTGACTCCAGTTCACGGCCCACAGTGTTACCCGGAACGGATGGCGAGCCCAGCCGCGACTTCGTGCCCAAGCAGGAGATCATCAGAAGCGCACCGGGCGACGTCGCACCAGATGAGGTGTTGCCTCCACCCTCGAACCCGTGAGTGGACAGCAACAAGCAGGCGCGGGTTGCGCGACTCTCGTAGTGCGTTGCTAGGCAGCAGTGAGGTGGGACAGGTCTTCAAGCCAGGCGGCATAGGCGCCAGCCTTGGCTTCAGGCGGCAAACGCAGCAAGGCTGACGGGTGCAAGGTCACCAGCACCCTGCGCCCGTCTTCACGTTCAAAAAATTGGCCGCGTGAAGCGGTGACCGGGACTGCTCGGCCGAGCAGGGAGCGGGCGGCCGTCGCGCCAAGAGCCACCAGAATCTGCGGCCCCACCAGGCGGATTTCATCTTCCAGCCAGTGCAGGCATGCGGCAGCTTCGCGCTGTGTCGGTGTTTTATGAATGCGGCGCTGACCGCGAAGCTCGTATTTGAAATGCTTGACGGCATTGGAGACAAATACGCCTTCACGGTCGATGGCCAGGTCGGCGAGTGCGCGGTTCAGCAACTGGCCTGCGGGGCCTACAAACGGTTGGCCGCTCACGTCCTCCTGGTCGCCAGGCTGTTCGCCCACAAACATGAGTCTGGCACCCACCGGCCCTTCACCGGCCACAGATTGCGTTGCACATTCGCCGATGGGGCATTCACGGCAATGCTCTGTTCCCTGCCGTAAGGCGGTCAGCGATGTTGACGGTTTGCCATCTGCCGCACGGCTCAAAGAAGACACCGGGACACGCGTCACATCAGCGATGGGTATCCGGCGCGACGTCACGCTGGTGGCCTGCTCGATCATGCGTATGCTGCTTTCGTGCGCACCTGCGACCAAGGTATGAATCATGTCGGCCTCGGGCAGGTTCTTCCAGTACTTGCGCGGCATTTCCTTCTGCATCATCTTCACCTTCAGGCGCGCCGGGTTGAAGATGTTTTCGTAATACGTCAGCCAGAGCTGCTCGCCGGCATCCGGCAGGGGCGCATCTTCCTTGCGCGCACCGGGGCCGAACCGCAGGCCCGCCATCACGGCATCGGCGCCCTGCGCCTTCACCAGGGACGCGTCCGCACCGGCATGGACCCACTCGACACTGCGCTCGGGTGTCAGGATGGCCCAGCGCATCTGCGCAAACCTGCGGGCAAAAAATGGCGCGACGGCTTCAACGATGTGGTGTTCGGGTTCAAACCAGGCCATGTGCAAGGGGCCGCCTTCCGGATGGGTATTGAACGTCTCATCCTGGACCGTACGAAAACGGACAAAGGCCTTCATCTTGTGCATGTCACGGCGCACGGCGTGGGCCATTTGCTGCGCCCGCATCATGTCTGCATCCAGTGGATCGTGACGCAGGCCGGGTTCATGCGCCAATCGCCACAAGATCCGGTACAGCAGGCCAAAACGCGCGGGATCGCTGTGCAGGATGGCGGTCTTGCAGAGCGCCAGAAATTCAGGCGGCACACTGACCGTGGGCGCAGCGCCGAACTCTTGCGGGCTGAGGTAGTGAAAGGTGTCCTGCGTACCGGCACTGTGCGCACCGAACAGGTCCTGGGTAGCCTCATTACCGGTGCTCCAGATGATTTGCTCCGGCAGCATTTGCCGGGCGATGAGTGCACGCGCTGCACGGCGGAAGCCGTCCAGATCTGTTGCGCCCTGCAGTGCGACAGGCAGCAACGATTGTGGAAACAGGTCGTTCGTCAGCGGGTCATTCATCACGCCCATGGCAAGCTCCTTTCTTCACAGCATGACTCATGTTGCCGCCTGAGCCTGCACCGGGGCTGTAGGCAAAAGGGCCGTTGTGTCTCCCGTCAATGTCTTCAATCGGCTGGGCACCGCCGGAATGAAGGGCGTCGCAACAGGCCTCGCCAGCGCAGCGCCATGCGCGGAAATGACCGGAGCAGGTTCGTCAAACAGGCCGGGCTGAAATGTCTCGTGCAAGCGCTGTCCGAGGTTGGCGGTGTCGAGTTGCACACCGGGGTGATGATCCGGCAGCAGCACAAAGGGCATCACCTTTTTGAGCGGCAGATTCAGGCGCATCAAGTCATCCGCGCGCAGGTGGCGCACACGGCGCGTTTGAAGAATTCGCTCAACGGCCTTGACGCCCAGACCTGGAATGCGAAGCAGCATTTCCCGCGGCGCACGGTTGATGTCGACAGGAAACCGCCCGCGGTTGGCCAAAGCCCAGGCCAGCTTGGGGTCGTGCTGCAGCGAGAGCATGCCTGCCGCGCCGCCAGCATCGCCGACTGCCGCCGGCTGGCCCGGCACGATCTCGTCATGGCTGAAGCCGTAAAAACGTATCAGCCAGTCGGCCTGGTAAAGCCGGTGCTCACGTAACAACGGCGCCTGCTGCAGGGGCAGACGAATGTGGGCATCCGGTATCGGGCTGAACGCCGAGTAATACACACGCCGCATGCGAAACGTGCTGTACAGCAGGGCCGAGGTTTGAAGAATGCTGCGGTCATCGGCACTGTCGGCGCCCACAATCATCTGTGTGCTCTGGCCTGCCGGCGCAAAACGCGGAGGTGCGCTGCGCGTAGCCTTCATCGACTGCGGCAGCGACACCACGCGAAGGCGCGACTGGTCATCGGCCTGGCCTTTGGCTTCATCGATATGAACACGCAGCCTGGCCATGGACCGCCGGATGGCCGGCGCGTTTTTCTCGGGCGCAAGGGCTTGCAGACCCTCTTGCGTTGGCAGCTCGATGTTGATGCTCAGGCGGTCGGCATAACGGCCTGCTGCAGCGAGCAGCTCTGGCGATGCATCGGGAATGGTCTTGAGGTGGATGTAGCCGCGGAAATCGTGCTCCTCGCGCAGGCGGCGCGCCACCTCCACCACCTGCTCCATGGTGTAGTCGGGGCTCTGGATGATGCCGCTTGAAAGAAACAGGCCCTCAATGCAATTGCGGCGATAAAAGTCGAGCGTGAGCGTGACAACTTCTTCAACCGTAAACCGTGCGCGGGCCACGTTGCTGCTGACCCGGTTGACGCAATAAAGGCAGTCATAGGTGCAGAAGTTGGTCAGCAGGATTTTGAGCAGCGAGATGCAGCGGCCATCAGGGGCGTAACTGTGGCAAATGCCGGAGCCTTCGGTGGACCCAATGCCTTTGCCACCCAGGGAGTTCCGCTTGGCCGTACCGCTGGAGGCGCAGGACGCATCGTATTTGGCGGCGTCGGCCAAAATCGCGAGCTTGCGCTGGATGGGTTCAATGGACACTGTATTAATATACAGTATTTTTGACTTAAATGCTGTATTTAAATACAGTTAAATGGCGGGTGTTGCCGGAGCACCTCAAATTACAGGCGAAGCCGTGCGACTGAGCGGTCTCGCTTGGCTTTTGCCTCCATCAGCACATAGGCTATTGCGGCTACAGACAGCGGCACGATGTAATAAATGACGCGATAAGCCACCAGCGCCGCCAGGATGTCGGATTGCGGCATCTGGTACGACAGCATCGCCACAAACACGGCCTCGAGTACCCCCAGGCCGGCGGGAATATGCGTCACCACACCGGCAACGGCGGCGAGCAACAATACGCTGACCACCATCGAGAACTCGACCCGATGCTGGAGCAGGACAAAAACAATGCCTGACATGACCAGCCAGTTGGCAGCACCCATCAGCAGCTGAAGCCCGGCCACGCCCCCGGACGGCAATTCGATGTCATGGCCGCGCACGAGAAACCGCCGGCGGCCCACGAAAACGCAGGCCAGCAGATACGCCATCGCGAGACCCAGCAGCGCGAGGCCAGCAAAGCGCAGCATCGTCGGGTCTACACCCCAACTGTCGGGCAGGGAAGGTGGTTCAATGCTGAAGACAAGGCCTGCAAGAAAAACGTAGCCCGTCCAGTTGGTCAACATGCTGATCGTCATCACGCGCGTGATGACGCCGACCGAAAGCCCCAGGCGTGAGTAGAGCCGGTACCGCATGGCGACACCGCCCACGAGCGAGCCCAGGTTCAGGTTGAAAACATAACTGACAAACGTCGTCGCCATGACGGCACGAACCCCGAGCCGGTGGCCCGTGTACCTGCGGCCCAGCAAATCGAAGCAGCTGTACAGGGTGAAGCTGGCCACCGCCAGAAAAACCGCACCCCATGCGGCCGTCAATGGATAGTCTTCGAGGGCTGTGAGGACGTCTTGCCATTGAATGCTCCTGGCCTGCGAGACCAGCAAGCCCACCACCAGCAGCAGGAAGGCCGCGCTTCCCAGCCGCCTGGCCCATGCCCACCAGGACGGTCGGACCTTCGCGGCTGCCATCGTGCCGGGTTGGCGGGGGTCGACGGCAGGTGCGATGTCCATCGTCAGCTCATGCCGGATCAGCGTTGGCAACATTGTCTGTGCCCGCACGCTGAAGGCTCTCCCCGTGCAAGGGAGGCTTCGCTTCCACCGTCGCAGGAATGATGTGCGGCGCGTGGGCAGGCAACCAGTTGGCCCACGACGGGTATCGGCGCAGCAGGTGGAACACAAAGAAGCTGCGGAGCGAGAACCACCAGCGGGAAGCCTCCAGCTCATCAGCCTTCACCTGCTTGCAGCTGTTCTGCATCAGGTGGTCGAGCCGTGCGGTCAGGTGCTCGTTGAACGCACGATCGTGGATGATGACATTGGCTTCAAGATTCAGCGACAGGCTGAGGGGATCGAGATTGCTGGACCCGACGGTCGCCCACTCCCCATCCGAGACCGCGACCTTGCCGTGCAGCGGCCGCTCGCAGTATTCGTAAATACGCACGCCCGCCTTGATGAGGTGGTGGTAGAGCATGCTTGCCGCCGTCTTGACAATCGGCATGTCGGGCTCACCCTGCAAGATGAGGCGGACGTCCACGCCCCGGCGTGCAGCGCGCCGCATTTCCTTGATCAGGCGATAGCCCGGAAAAAAGTAGGCATTCGCGATCACCACACGCTCACGCGCCGCACGTATGGCAATGCGGTAGTGCCGCTCGATGTCATTCGTGTGTTTGCGGTTGTCGCGGGTCACAAATATGGCGCCGGCATTGCCGGCATGCCCATTCAAGGCCGGCGTGCCCGGACGGCCATCACTACGGCGTGCCAGGCTCGCGGGTATGGGGGACCCCGACGCATTGCGCTGACCCGCAGCGAGCGCACGGTGCACAAAATCGTGAATGGTGGAGACAATCGGCCCTTCGATCTCGACTGAATAATCCTGCTTGGCCTGCGGCCCGAAATCCGCCAGATGGTCGGCCGAGTAATTGATGCCGCCCACAAACGCACGCTGGCCGTCGATCACCACGATCTTGCGATGCATGCGGCGCAGAACGTTGGTCCGCCAGCCCAGCACAGGGGCAGCAGGATCGAACACGTGGACCCGTACACCGGCTTGCGTCAATTCAGAGATAAACCCGTCCGACAGGTCCGGTGAGCCAAAGCCGTCGATCGTGATATCGACCTGCACACCATTGTTCGCCGCCTTGAGCAGGGCGGCGTGAAGCGCCTTGCCGACCTTGTCTTCGAAAAGAATGAAAGTTTCAAGCACGACCTCGCGCTCGGCCGAGGCAATGCATTCGAAAACGCGCGGGAAAAACTCCTCGCCGTTTTCCAGAAGTTTGAACTTGTTGCCTTCAACCCATTTACCCACGGTGCGCTCCCGGACTTTGATTCCCTAGATCTCTATTTCTGCGGCCAGCGGCGCGTGATCCGACAAATGCGACCACGGCTTGTTAGGCAACACCACAGGTGCGTGCCCGATGGCGTTGCGTACGTAAATGCGGTCCAGACGCAGCAGGGGCAACCGGGCGGGAAAAGTCCTGGCCGGATGTCCGTTGGCCTGAACGAACACCTCATTGAGCCCCGCACCTTCAAAAAGCTGTTTGCCGGCACGCTGACGCCAGTCATTGAAATCACCGGCCACCACCAACGGCGCGGCGTGGGGAATCGTCTCCCTGGCGAGTTGGCACAACTTGTCCATTTGCTGCGTGCGATGCGCCTCGGTCAGGCTGAGATGCACGCAGATGGCGTGCACGTTGAGGGATCGCCCTGGGATCTGCAATTCGCAGTGCAACAATCCGCGCCGCTCCGGCCCGCTGATGGATACGTCGTGGTTCTCGAACCGGACGATGGGGAACTTCGACATGATGGCGTTGCCGTGATCGCCGTGCGTGTAGACGGCATTGCGGCCATAGGCGAACTGCGGCCAGATGCTGTCTGCGAGAAATTCGTAGTGCGGCGTGTCGGGGTAATTGTCGAACCTGTCCTGATGGGTGGTATGGCTGCCCGTCACCTCCTGCAGGAACACCACATCAGCGCCCACGCTGCGTACCGCCTCTCTCAATTCCGGAAGGATGAATTTCCTGTTGAAGAAGGTAAACCCCTTGTGGATATTGACCGTGAGCACCTTGAGCGAAAACGTCATGGCGGCCGTGCTTAGCACTTCCTGCGTCTGCGCCAGCACATCCGCATCGATACCCGCGGACGGCACAGATGGAGCTGTTTTGGCGACGGTGGCGGCGAAAGCGGAGGAGGAAGAGGGCATAAAACTAAAAAGCCTAAAAAGCCGCTAGGGCTTGCGCACGGCATAAAAGTTGGCAATAACGCCATTAAAGCAAAGACACATTAACGATTGTTAAAGCTCTTCCATCGTACGGCTGTAGGACCACAAGCTTAATTTTTGTCTGCGGCCAAAACCGGCTTGCAGCAACGTTTCCAGTACTGCGTTGCGGGCGCGCTGTCCTACGCACATGGGGGGGGCTCGCCGATAAGCCTGCCGCGCCGACCATCCTAAATTGAAAGTAACCAAACCGAAAGCGGTCTGGCTTCTGGTGCAAACGTGATGTTCTGACGAATGTTCCAGCTTGTTGGTAACGGGTAGCCGATGCGTCGGTGGCCCACATCTCTAAAGAAGGAGTTCAAAATGAACAAAATTTCCATACGATCCATTCCCGCTGCTGTTGCACTGACTGCTGCGATGGCTCTTTCTGCCCATGCCCAGGTTGGCCTGGGCGTTGGTGCAGGTGTCGGCGTTAACGCCGGTGTCGGTGCCAGCGGGTCGTCTTCAGGCGCAGGTCTCGGTGTACGCACCGGCGTGAACGCGAACATCGGCAGTGATGTGCGCTCCAATGCCGGAAATGCCGCTACCAGCGGTGCGGCAGAAGCAGGCTTGAATGCCAACACCAATGCCAACGTCAATACGGGTGCTGCGACCAGCTCTGCAGCCCGCGCCGGTGCGCGCACTTCGGCCGCCGTTCAGGGCGCTGCTGATACCACCGTCAATACGACGAGGCGCACTGCACGCAGGGCCGTGAACACGACCGGCGACGTGGCTGCCCGTACAGGTGGCACCGTTCGCGGCAGCATGCCTTCAGGCGGCGTGACCGCCGGCGCCGCTGCTGGCGTGCAGGGCAGTGTGGCCGGGGGCGCAAACTAAAAGCGTTGAGGCTTTGGCTGGGGCAGGTTAGACCTGCTTCCACGCCAGACACGCCAGAAACTCTGGCGTGTCTCGCCACCAATCAATTGAAAAAAAGCTATTCACCATTCAAAGGAAAATCGAAATGAACAAATCTGCAATGTCCGTACTCCTCGCAGCCATGATGGCTGTCTCCGGCTTCGCTGCCGCACAAACCACCGATGTCAAATCTGGCACGCAAGGCGGTGCAGGCCCTACTGGTGCCAGCGGCTTTGGCGATAACGGCGCTTCTGTGAAGAGCCGTGCTGAAGTGAAGTCCGAGGCCATGCCTCAGAAATCCGGGATTCAGGGCGGTTCAGGTACGTCGTCTGCCAACAACCCGAATACGTCGGGCACTGCCGGCATGACCAACACCACCTCCGCAGAGCGCAAGGCAGCGCGCAAGGCCAAGCGTGATGAGGCGCGTGCTGCACGCCAGGCGCGCATGGCTGGCACTGCTGGCAACACGCCCATTAAGGATGGCAAATCTGCCAACTGATGTGACTTGACGTGACTGACGCATCCTTCGAGATGCTCGCCGCCACAGCCAAAAGCCCTGCCAGACCGGCAGGGCTTTTTTATGCGCCTTTTACGCGCTGAGTCGGCGAGTATTTATTTGGGACGAGGCCGCTTGAGTTGTTTGTCGGGCTGCGACAGCTTGCCGGCCCTGAGCGCCTTGACGGCAACGGCGACGGCGCTGGCCACATTCCGCACTTCGGCCTGCACGGCCTTGTCCTTGTCGAGGGTGTCGTGGCTGTCGGCATACGGCTCGTAGTACCCGATAAACCGGTCCAGCCTGGCCTGCGTGCCGGCGTCAATCAGACCCATCCAGTCCAGCCAGTCGGTCAGGCTGCGACGGGCGCCTTCGATGCCCGCGACATCGCCATGCACCACCACACCGTAAGTCCGCCCCTCCAGGTGCTTCGGATAGTCCCAGCCCTTCATCTCGAGCTCTTTGGCGAGCGCAGGTTTTTTTCCTTGCGTAGAGGTCGGGTCGGGGTTGCCACCATCGGCGCACACCAGCCGGTCCACCATCAGCTTGAGCGGGCTGGGCGACTGGTACCAATGCACGGGGGTGAGGATGATCACACCGTGGGCGGCCACCCAGCGTTCATAGATCTCGGCCATCCAGTCGCCGGTCTGACCGAGCGAGTGGTTTGGATAGCAGCTGCAGGGCCAATGACACAGCGGCATGGCGGTCGACACGCATCCCTTGCAGGGGTGTATGTAGAGGCCATAACTAGACGTCAGGAGGCTGAGGTCAAGTACATCCACCTCGAGGCCTGCCTTGGTCAACACTGTTTTTGCGGCATTTGTCAGGCGCCAGGTTTTGGAGATTTCCCCGGGACAGGTGCCGTCGTTGCGGGGTGAGCCGCAGATCAACAACACACGCGAAGGCGTGGCCTCCTTGCCCCATGCTGTTTGCGCCTTTTTCAGCTTCGCCCGCGTCTCCAGCCACTCGACGGACATGTCGTAATCAGGATCAGCAAACGCCGCACCAGCCTTGCGCGTCACCGGGGCCTTGCGACCCTCCTTGTAGGCATCCCAGGCAACATCCTCCAGCTTTTTGAGGGCATCTTCCTCGGCCCTGAACGCAGGGTCCTGAAAGCGCTGCATGAACCTGTCGTGAAAGGCGCTGCGTGTGAGGACGGCAGGCGCCTGGCCTTTGCGTATTTTGATCATCAAGGCAGTTTATTGAGCGTGGCGCGCGTAAATGTGGTTTCTGGGAAGCGTCCTACGCAGCTTCGCGCAGGCTTCCGAAAACGCGCGTCCAACGCACGGCACGCAGGTATGCTTACGCTTTGCACGCACAGAAGGATTTCCATGCCCCGCCCACTTTTAGCCGACGCCCAAGTCCACCCGGCCATTGCAGAAAAGCTGGCGCGCTGGAACCACGCCATTGTTGAAGAGGTCCAGAGCGCTGTCGCCGCACACGCTGTGGTGGTGGTCGGCATGGGCATCAACCCCTTCGTCAAAAAAGCACGCAAGGCGCTCGACGCTGCAGGCATCCCTTTTCAATACCTCGAGTACGGCAGCTACTTCAGCATGTGGCGGGAACGTACCGCCTTGAAGATGTGGACAGGCTGGCCCACGCTGCCCATGGTTTTCGTACGTGGCACCCTGGTGGGTGGGGCGACAGACCTGGACCGGCTCATCAGCTCCGGCGAGATGAAAACACTTCTGGCCTGAAAAAAAGAACACCGCCCGATGCAAGCAGGGGCGGTGCGTGTGGTGAAGGCTTCACCCTCACCAGGGCTTGGCGGCTATTTCAGCCCTTCTGGGGGCCGGCGCCACGTGGGCCGCCAGGGCCACCGTGGTGGCCGGGACCGCCACGATGTTTGGCGCGCTCGGCATCAAAGACCTTTTGCTGCTCAGGTGCCAATGCCGCGTAGAACGTCTTGGTCGCCTCACCGCGCTTGTCCATTGCCGCGTTCATTGCGGTCATGCGCTGGGTGCGCATTTCCTTCATCTTGTCGATGCGCTGGGGCGTCGTGAGCTTGTCGAACTCGGCGCGCTGTTCAGGCGTGGGGCGTGCACCGCGTGCGGGTGGCTGCATGGACGCCGTGTAGGCCGTCCAGGCACCTTCCTGCGCGGGCGTGATTTTCAGCTTGGCCTTCATTTCGGCCTGACGCTTGGCGATGAAGGCCTGGCGCTTGGCGGGATCATGGCGACCCATGCGCTCACCTGGAGGGCCGGAAGGTTTGGCCGTCGCAGCAGGGGCTGCCGGCGATGCAGCTGGTGCGCCTTGGGCCATGGCGCTGGCGCCCACAGTGGCCAGCAGTCCGGCAAGTACAAAGCTGTTCAGGGCAGAAGGTTTGATAGCGAATTTCATGGAGAGCTTCCTTTCGAGAAGATGCCTGATATCCGGAATTGGCTTCAGGTTGGAAGGAAGTTTGAAGCCGCTGTGTATCGCCGCCATTGCCCTGCAGTGATGGTTTGTAAAGTTTGATGAAAGCCCGGTTTCAATACCGGACACGCTCAGGGTTTGCCCGAAAGCAAAACTTCTAACAGGGATTCATCACCCATTTGCCCACCCTTGAGCATGATCTCCAGGCCATCGAGCTGGCGGTCATCGCTGTGCAGGCGGCACAGTGCCACACCCGGCGCGAGTTGCGCCTGGTAGGAAAGCCCCCAGGCATCCAGCGCCTGCACGGCATGGCTTGACGTGTCACCGCCTGCAATGCCCAGGCGCTTCACCGGCGCGGCGGCCAGAACCCGCGCGAGCAGTACGCCGCAAGCGCGTGCCGTGGTCCGGCCTTCCACAAGGCTGGCCTCTGCGCCGTCCGATGTGGAGGCCAGCACATGAAAACCGTCGCGCAGCAATGCCGCCATGTCGCTCGCCCTTTGCCACAGATACCGATCATCGCTTGCCAGACGCACCACATCCAGCGACACGTGCTGGTACGACGTCGCCGCACTGACCTGCCGGGCCGTCATGGGCGACAGGCTGCCCGCCAACACAAGTACCGGGCCCTGCGCCGGCGCGATCCCGGGCAACGACGCACCATCCTCAAGGTGCCAGTGAGCGGCCAATGCCTGCACCACACTGCTTGCGCCGACCGCCAGCAAAGGCGCCCGCACCGCACGCTCCCAGATGAGGCGGCCAATCGTTTGCAGGTCCGTGCCGCTTGCCACGTCCATCAACACCGGCCCCGCCGTCTGCGCATCGAGTTGCGCATCCAGTAGTGCCGGAGTTTTCGCATAGTCGGTAAATGCCACACTTCCCACGCCGGCAAGCCCCTGCTTTTCGAGATGCAATCGCAGGTCAGCTTCATGCATGGGCGTGACCGGATGCTTGCGCATGGTCGGATGCCGGTCTATGCGGCAAATCTCTTCACCAGCGGCGGCGAAGAGGTTGCCGAACAGGCAATAGCGTCGCAAGCTGGGTTGACCGCCAACAATGGGGACAAATGCACTCCCCGTGTGCGGCTGCAGGGCGCGTAAGGCCACACCTATGCTACCCACATGCGGCGCGCTGTCAAAGGTCGAGCATGTCTTGTAGTGAATGACCGGCGCGCCCAGGCCCGCAAACAAGCGCCCCACAGCCTCAAGCTCGGCACGCATTTCCTCCGGGCCCATGCTCCGTGCTGCGCCCGCGATGCCCAGGCAGTCGAGGGCACCGGCTGCCCCCAGTTGGGCAGGTGTTGGCAGCTGCAGGAAGAGAAGCGTGCGTAACCCTGCGCGTGCCGCCGTGGCGAGTGTGTCCGTTGCACCCGTGAAATCGTCGCCATAGAAGGCGACCTTCAGCGTGCCAGCCGGTGCCATGCTCACTTTCCGAAAAATGCCAGTGCCGACGCCAGCTCTGGCGCCTCGCGCGCGCGGTCGGCCAGTGCAACACCATCACGCGCGGCAGCCCATGCCTGGCGTATGCTCGCCACGCCAGCAGCAGGCCCTTGCGGGTGCGCCAGGATGCCGCCCCCGGACATAAACAGCAGGTCGTCTTTTTTCACGGCGGCCCAGGTCGCAGGCACCGTGCCCGCCCATTGGCCGGACGAGAACGCCGGCATGACGCGGTCATCAGCGCCATCTGTCAGGGGCGTGTAGCAGTCCTGCGCAGACGCAATGACCTCTTCATCCGGTTGCGAGAACTTGCCCTGCAGTCCGTGCACATGCATGTGGTCCACGCCCGCCAGACGCCACAGCGTTTGGTAGGCCTGAAAAGACATGCCCAGCAGCGGATGACGCGACAGCGCGCCGTAACCGTTGCGGTGCCCGTGAATCGCCAGGCCCGTGTGGCGACGCAGGGTCTGCATGCCCGAGTGGCCGCACCAATTGAGGCTGGCCATCACGCAGCTACCACCCTCGCGCTCGACCAGGTCGGCGTGACGTTTCATCGCATCGGTCTCGTCGGTGATATTGAAAGCCACCATCACATGCTTGCCCGTGCGCTGCTGGTGCTCGCGCACCACGCGCATCACAGCGGGCACGCGCTGGGCGAGCGGTGCATGGGCCGGGTCTGCGCAGACTTCATCGTCCTTGATGAAATCCACGCCGGCCGCGCACAGGCGCGCGACAAGCTCGGCCGTGTCGTCTGCCGAAAAGCCGACGTTGGGTTTGATGATGGTGCCGACGAGTGCACCGCTTTTGACGCCGGTAGCGGCGCGCGTGCCGGCGATGCCGACTTTCGGCATGTCGAACTGCGCGCGGTAGGCCGCCGGCAGCTTCATGCTCTCGAGACGCAGGCCGGTGGTCTCACCCAGGTCATACAGGTTGCCCGACACCGTTGCGGCCAACGTCGGCAGGTTGGCGCCCACGTTGGCAACCGGAAACGAAATGCGCACACGCGCACGCCGCCACGGGCCCCGTGTGTTGCGACGTTCCAGCAGCGCATTGGGCAGGCTGGGTGCGCCGACGGATTCGAGTTCCTCGATCTGCTCGACGGTCGCGCGCGCACGCAGGCGCAGCGCATCGGTCTCACCCTCGACGCGGGTGAAGGTGCCGCACGACTGCTCGCCGGCCATGACTTCGGCCACTTTGGCAGGCTCGATCGGCGTTTCGATGAGGTAGGTGGCTTCGTAGCGATCGGCGTTCATGATGTTGGTCTTAAATGGATGGGGCTCTTGCCCTTGGCCCTGAGCCCGTCGAAGGGTCGCGCGTGTACGGGAAGGTTTCGACAGGCTCGGCTTGAACGGGGAGGATCAGGGCCTGGGGATCAAAGCTTTGAAAGGTCGGGGAAAGGCCGCACCGGGTCGCTGCCGTCCCAACCTTCCGAGGCCTGGCGAATCAGGTCGAACATCTTTCCTTTGGGGCCGGCGACTTCAGACAGCTCGATCACTGTGCCGGGGTGGTACTCGGTGTCGAAATAGACGAAGCGGCCATTCACGCCGACCTCACCGTTCATGACGGGCTTGAAGCCCTGCTTCAACAAGCGCGCCAGGTCGGCGTCGTAGTCGCTGGTCCAGAACGCCACGTGCTGCAGGCCGGTGTTGCCTGCTTTCAGGAAGTCACGGTACATCGACGGCACATCGTTGCGCGTCTGGATCAGCTCGACCTGCACATAACCCGAGTTGGCTAGCGCCACCGAGTTGTGCGGCTCATACGACTCACCACGGTAGCTGTAGTTTTCGATGGGCACTTTCGGGTTGTAAAACCAGGGGCCCACGCCCAGTGTGGCGCTCCAGTAGTCCATGGCCGCCTCGATGTCGTGGACCACGTAACCCAATTGGCGGATGGCACCAAAATGCTGACTCATGAAAATTTCCTGGAATGAAAGGGCTGGGGTGGCAGGTCGGTGATGCGATTACTTGGCGCCATCGATGATTTCCTTGGGGACCGGAACGCCCGCGTACTTCATGTGGATCTCGTTGAGCTTGCCGTTCACGAGATTGGTCTTGATCCAGCCGTTCACCGCCTTCATCAATTCCGGCTGTCCCTTGCGCATCGCCATACCCAGCTGGAAAGACTGCAGGATGAATTTGGTTTCAAACTCGCGGGAAGGGTTCTTCTTGGCGATGGCGGCAATGATGGGCGGCGTGATGGCGACGATGTCGGCCTGGCCTGTCGCGGCTGCCGTGATGGAGGCGGCTTCGTCGTCGAAACGCACGACCTTTGCCTGGGGCGCACGTTCGGTCACGATCTTGTCCTGGGGGCCGCCACGGGTCACGGCCACGGTCTTGCCGGCGAGGTCTTCAATGCCGGAGATCTTCATGCTCTTGGGTGCGCCCACGGCCGCCTGGATGGCACCGTAGGGCATGGAAAAGTCGACTGCTTTCTGGCGGTCGGGCGTGATCGAAAGTGACGAGATGATCAGGTCGACCTTGTTGGAAAGCAGGTTGGGAATGCGTGCGGAGTTGGTGGTGTTGACGATCTCCAGTTGCAGGCCCAGGTCCTTGGCCAGCTTCTCGGCGGCCTCCACGTCGGAGCCTACGGGCTTCAGCTTGTCATCGACATAACCGTAGAACGGCGCGCCGAAGTCGATGCCGACGCGAAGCTTGCCTGCGCTCTTGATCTCGGCCAGATCGGCCATGGCAGGCAGGCACAGGGCTGCGGTGCCTGCGGCCAGCAGGGTGCGGCGAAGAATGAGGGAATAGGTCATGGTGTTGTCTCCTGTTGTGGTGATTGAAATGAAAAGGAAGGAAGGGATCAGAGGCCGTGGGAAAGAAAATCACGCAGCTCGGCGGTCTGCGGGTTCTTGAGCATGTCGCCGGAGCCGGTCTCCCAGACCTTGCCCTCGTGCATGTAGATGATGGTGTCGGCCACGCGGGCGGCAAAGTCCATCTCGTGGGTGACGAGCACCATGGTCATGCCGCCTTCGGCCAAAGCTTCGATCACGCGCAGCACCTCGCCGGTGAGTTGCGGGTCCAGGGCGGAGGTCACCTCGTCGAACAGCATCACCTGGGGTTCCATCGCCAATGACCGCGCAATCGCCACACGCTGCTGCTGGCCGCCCGACAACTGCTCAGGATAAGCCTGTGCCTTGTCGGCGAGACCCACTTGCTCCAGCGTGCGGGCGGCAATCTTGCGCGCCGCAGCCGCCGGCATGTTCTTCACTGCTTTGGGGGCAAGGGTGACGTTCTCCTCCACCGTCAGGTGCGGGAACAGGTTGTAACTCTGGAAAACAATGCCGACATCCTGGCGCAGCTGGCGCAGGTTCACGTCGGGTGAATGCACTGCATGACCGCAGACCTGGATGCTGCCGCTGTCGATGATCTCCAGCCGGTCCATGCATCGCAGCGCGGTGCTCTTGCCCGAGCCGCTTTTGCCGATGATGGCGACGACCTGGCCTTTTGGAATGGCGAAAGAGACGCCCTTGAGCACCTGGTTGCTGCCAAAACACTTGTGGACGTCCCTGAGCTCTACAACCGGGTCAAGGGTGGAATTTACAGCGGGGTTCATGGTGTCCTGCTTCATGTTGCGTTCGCGTTGGGAAGGGCTGCGCGGTTGCCGAACTGCTGGCGTTTCTCAAGCTTGCGACTCCAGACCGACAGCGGATAACAAATGGCAAAGTAGATGACGGCGATCAGCAGGTAAACCAGGAAAGGCTGGAAGATCGAGTTGTTGATGAGCTGGCCGGCGCGCACCAGTTCGACAAAGCCCACGATCGAGGCCAGCGAGGTGTTCTTCACGATCTGCACCATGAAACCCACGGTCGGGGGCGTGGCGATGCGCACCGCTTGCGGTAGCACCACGAGGCGCATGCGCTGGGCGCGCGACAGCGCCAGACATTCGGCCGCTTCCCATTGCGTGCGCGGCACCGACTCGATGCAGCCGCGCCAGATTTCACCGAGATAGGCGCTGACGTACACGGTCATGGCAATGCTGGCGGCGACGATGGCGGGCAGCTCGAAGCCGATGATGCTCAGGCCGAAGTAGCACAGGAACAGCACCACCAGCAGCGGCGTGCCCTGGATCAGCTGGATCCACAAAATCGTCGCCCAGCGTACCGCCTTGATGGGGCTGACACGGCACAGGGCTATCACGCCCCCGGCAATGCCGCCGCCCACAAAGGAGATCAGCGACAGGCCAATGGTCCACAGGGCACCGAACAGCAGGTATTGCAGGTGATAGGAATTCAGTCCACCGTCGATCATTTCAGGTTCCCCAGCTTGCGTTGGCGCGTGAACACGACCTGCCCGAACACCCACAGACCCAGGCGCATCAGCAGCGAGAGGGCTATATAGGCCACCGCCACCAGGATGTAGGCTTCGAAAGGACGGAAGGTTTCTGACTGCACCCGCGCTGCCACAGCGGTGAGTTCTTCGACTGAAATCTGCGAGGTGATGGACGAGGCCAGCATCAGCAGCACAAACTGGCTGGTGAGGGCGGGGTAAACCTTTTCCATGGCCGGGCGAAGCACCACGTGCCAGTACACCTGCCGGCGCGTCAGGCCCAGGCATTCGGCTGCCTCGATCTGGCCCCTGTGGATGGAGTCCATGCCGGCCCGCATGATTTCGCTGGAGTAAGCCGCCACGTTGATGACCAGCGATACCAGTGCCGCCGAAAACGCCGACACCTTCCAGCCCAGACTGGCGAGGCCAAAAAACACCAGGAACACCTGCACCAGCAACGGTGTGTTACGCAGCACCTCGACATACACGCCACAGGCCCTTGCCAGCCAGGGCTTGTTGCCGCGGCGGCCAATCGCCAGCAGCGTGCCGCCGACAAAACCAATCACGGTGGCCGGAAAGGACAACAGGATGGTCACCCAGGCCCCGGCCAGAAACAGGGGCCAATTGGCCAGCACACTGGTGAAGTCGAATTCGTAGGTCATGAACGCAGCGAGGGCGTGTCAGCGCAGACGGGCAGAGCCAAAGGCCCGTACGGCATACGGAAGTCGACCTGAATGGTCAGAAATGTGGGGCATGACTTGTCTCCTTCGCGGTCGCTCTGACGGGCGGCGACCTAGGGTTTTTACTGATTCGATTTGATGCTTTTGAACATCGACTGCGCAGTGATACTATCCGCGTAACCCATCAAATACCAGCAACAATTTTGATGTGTTTTGATTGAATCTATGGCCCAACATTCCCGTATTCCCGATATTGCGCGCGCTGCAAAAGTGTCGACCGCCACCGTTGACCGCGTGCTCAACCAGCGGCCGGGCGTGCGCGACGCCACGGCGCAAAAGGTCTTGAAGGCGGCCGCCGAACTCGACTACCTGCCCGAGACCGGCTTCTACGCCGCCCTGGCGGCGCCGCTCATGCGCCTGACATTTTTACTGCCCGACGGCAGCAACCGTTTCATACGAATGCTGGGCGACACGGTGGGTTACTCGCAGGAGCACCTGACGCCCTTCAACGTGAAGTGCCGCACCGAATATTTTGAAAGCTTCAACCCCAAGGAACTCGCCGCCGCGTTGCTGCGGCATGGCCAGCGCAGCGACGGCATCGCATTCATGGCGCTTGAGCACCCCGCCGTGCGTGAAGCCGTCAGCACGCTGGCCGACAAGGGCGTGCCTGCCCTGACGCTGATCTCGGACCTGTCGGGCTCCAACCGCGCGGGCTATGTCGGGCTGGATAACCGCGCAGCGGGCCGCACCGCAGGCTATCTGGTCGGCCGCTTCATAGGTCCCCTGGCACGCAGCGGCAAGGTCGCGCTGATTGCCGGTTCGCTGAGCTACCGCGCACACGAAGAACGCGAAGCGGGTTTTCTGCATGTGATCGAAGAGATGTTTCCAGCGCTGCAAGTCGTTGGCCTGCGTGAAGGCCAGGACGATGCGCAGAAAAACTACGAGCAGACCCGCACGCTGCTGGAGCAACACCCCGACCTCGCCGGCATCTACAACATAGGCGGCGCATCGGACGGCGTTGCCCGCGCCCTCAAGGAGACGGGCCGCGAACACAAGGTGGTCTTCATCGGCCACGGCCTGACGCCGGACACCCGCGCCATGCTGATCGACGGCAGCATGGACGCCGTCATCACCCAAAGCCCGCAGACGGCGATGATGAGTTGTGTGCGCATGTTCACCAACATCCGCGACAAACGCGAAATCATGAGCGGCGTGGATGCCGTACGCAGCCAGGTGATCTTCCGCGAGAACCTGCCCTGATCCGGTTTCGCGCCGACTGGCGACTCAGGTATGCGCCAGGATGTTGAGCAGCTTGCCGAAAGGGTCACGCACATAAAACCGCCGCACGCCCCAGGGCTCCCTGGCGGGGCCGTACGCGATGGCAATGCCAGCCTCTTCCATGCGGCGCAAGGCCACATCAAGGTCATCAACTTCAATCGACAGGTCGGGCACCAGCGTGCCGGACCCGCCCTCCGATGCCACGCTGAGCTGCACCGTCATTTTTTCGCCAGAGCCGTAGGTCGCGATCCAGCCCTGGTCCATCAGGACGTCTAGCCCCAGGATGTCGCCATAGAAGCGTTTTCCTGCAGCCATGTCAACCGCGGCGATATTGGCAACGATGCGTTTGACCTTCATGCCGTCTCCTAAAAAAAACTGTTACATGACCGACATCGGCCCTCGTTGCCATCTTCCGGCGGGATGCCTACAATGGCCCCAGCTTGTCGGGGTGCCTGGGATGTTTTCATCAAGGGCTGAGATCGCAAATGCGAGACCCGCTGAACCTGATCGGGATTATCCCCGCGTAGGGAACAACGCAATTGGCTCCGGAATGCCGTCTGTACCCGAAATGGGATTGATGGCAAACATCCGGCTCCCCAGCAGGCACCCCACCGCTGGAAACCAGGAGAACAAAGCCATGGCCAAAACCCGTCTTACCGTTGACACCGCCGACCTCACCGATCGCATCACGCGCACGCCGTTTCCCGGCTCCGCCAAGATCTACATTCAGGGCTCGCGGCCGGATATCCGCGTTCCCTTTCGTGAGGTCACGCTGACGGACACGCTGGTGGCCGAAGGCAATGACACGCGCCGTGAACCGAACCCGCCCATCCGTCTTTTTGATTCGTCGGGTATTTACACCGACCCTGCCGTTGCCATCGATATCACGCGCGGCCTCGCTCCACTGCGCGGTGCATGGATCAACGAGCGCCAGGACACCGAGGCGCTGCCCGGCATCAGCAGCGCCTATGGGCGCGAGCGCCTGAACGACCCGGCACTGGCGGCCCTGCGCATGAAACATGCACCCGTGCCGCGCCGCGCCAAAGCTGGCGCCAACGTCTCGCAAATGCACTATGCGCGCAAAGGCATCATCACGCCGGAAATGGAATACATCGCCATCCGCGAGAACCTGGTGCGCGCACAACTTGCCGAACGCCTGGTCACCGAACGCATGCCCAAACGCGGTCATTCCTTTGGCGCGTCCATTCCACAGGAAATCACCGCCGAATTTGTACGTGATGAAGTGGCGCGCGGCCGCGCAGTCATCCCCAACAATATCAACCACCCCGAGAGCGAGCCGATGATCATCGGCCGCAACTTCCTGATCAAGGTCAACGCCAACATCGGCAACTCGGCCGTCACCTCATCGATTGAGGAAGAAGTCGACAAGCTGGTCTGGTCCATCCGCTGGGGTGCAGACACGGTGATGGACCTGTCCACCGGCGAGAACATCCATGAAACCCGCGAATGGATTCTGCGCAACTCGCCGGTGCCGATCGGCACGGTGCCGATTTACCAGGCGCTGGAAAAAGTCAACGGCAAGGCCGAAGACCTGACCTGGGAGATCTTCCGCGACACGCTGATCGAGCAGGCCGAGCAGGGCGTGGACTACTTCACCATCCATGCCGGCGTGCGCCTGGCCTATGTGCCGCTGACCGCGAATCGCCTGACGGGCATCGTCTCGCGCGGTGGCTCCATCATGGCCAAGTGGTGTTTGTCGCACCACAAGGAAAGCTTTCTGTACGAACGCTTCGACGAGATCTGCGAAATCATGAAAGCCTACGACGTGTGCTTTTCGCTCGGTGACGGCCTGCGTCCCGGCTCGATTGCCGATGCCAACGACGAAGCGCAGTTTGCAGAGCTGCACACGCTGGGTGAGCTCACGCAGATCGCCTGGAAACACGATGTCCAGGTGATGATCGAAGGCCCCGGCCACGTGCCGCTGCAGCTGGTGAAAGAAAACGTCGAGAAGCAGCTTGAAGCCTGCTTTGAAGCACCGTTCTACACGCTTGGCCCGCTGATCACCGACATCTCCCCCGGTTATGACCACATCTCGTCTGCCATGGGCGCCGCTAACATCGGCTGGTACGGTACCGCCATGCTTTGTTACGTCACACCCAAGGAACACTTGGGCTTACCCAACCGCGACGACGTCAAACAAGGTTTGATCGCCTACAAGATTGCAGCGCATGCAGGTGACCTGGCCAAGGGCTACCCGGGTGCACAGATGTGGGACAACGCGGTGAGCAAAGCACGTTTCGAGTTTCGCTGGGAAGACCAGTTCCGCCTGGCCATCGACCCCGACACCGCCATGGCCTATCACGACGAAACACTGCCCAAGGAAAACGCCAAGGTGGCGCATTTTTGTTCCATGTGTGGGCCCAAGTTCTGTTCGATGAAAATATCGCAAGAGGTGCGTGAGTTCGCGCGGCTGAACCCCGCAACGACGACGCTTGCCTCCACACCCGGCGTGATTGCGATCAAGCAGGTGGACTCCGGTTTTGAAGAAAAAGCCAAAGAGTTCCGTGAAGGCGGCAGCGAGATCTATTCCTGAAAGTGAGCGCGAAACAAGCATGAAAAAACCACACGTCGGCATCGCAGGGGCGGGACTCGCGGGGCGCACGCTGGCCTGGCGGCTCGCCCGCGCCGGCTGCCGTGTGAGCCTGTTTGATGCGCGCCGACGCGGCGACGTGAACACGGCGTCCATGACAGCGGCGGCCATGCTGTCGCCGCTGGCTGAACTGGCCGTGGCCGACGACGAGGTGTTTGCCATGGGCAACCGGTCGCTGGCGCTGTGGCCGGCCTGGATCGCCGAGCTGGAAGCGCAAGGCCACCACGTCTATTTCCGCCGGGAAGGCACGCTGGTGGTCGCGCACACGCAAGACCAAAGCTCGCTCGAGCATTTCACGCGGCTGCTGCAACACAAATTGCCCGATGCGTCACGCGCGCAGCTGCACAACCTCGATGCGGCTGCGTTAGGCCGGATGGAGCCGGCATTGGCAGGCCGTTTCGGCGGCGGTCTGTTCCTGGACGGCGAGGGCCAGCTGGCCAACGACGAATGGATGGCCGCACTTGCGACGGAACTGGACCGGCTCGGTGTCAACTGGTACGAAGGGCAGACGGTTGGCCGGGTGGACGCGGGGCACATCGTCTGCGACGGCGCATCGCACAATGTGGACGTCGCGGTCGATGCACGTGGCGTTGGCAGCAAAGCCCAGTGGGCGCAACTGCGCGGCGTGCGCGGCGAGGTGCTGACGGTCGAGTGCGCAGGTGTGGAGCTGCAACGACCCGTGCGTCTGATGCACCCCCGCTACCAGCTGTATGTGGCACCGCGCCCTAACCACCGCTTTGTGGTGGGCGCCACCGAACTGGAGTCGGAAGACACCGGCCCGGTCACCCTGCGCTCGACACTCGAGCTGGGCAGTGCGCTGTACAGCCTGCACCCGGCCTTCGGCGAGGCGCGTGTGCTCCGGCTGGCGGCCGCATTGCGGCCGGCCCTTGATGACCACCGGCCGGCGATCTCGTTTCGAGACGGTGTCTGGCACATCAATGGCCTGTACCGGCACGGTTACCTCTGCGCGCCCGCGCTTGTAGACGAGCTTGCTGGCAAGCTGCTGAACGACGCGGTATTGAACGAAAATGTCGTCCATGACGATGCTTGATATTTCCCTCAATGGCGAGCGCATCCAGACCGATGCGCCCACGCTTCACGCCTTGCTGCTGGCGCGTGGCTATGACTTCAAAAGTGCTTTTGCCTGCGCCGTCAACAACGGTTTTGTGCCGCGGCCGCAGTGGCCTGAGAAGGCACTTCAAAACGGCGACCGCATAGACATCGTGACGCCTATAACAGGAGGCTAGAGATGGACTTGTCCTCAACGCCACCCATCGCGCACGGCACCCCCTGGACGGTGGCGGGCACCACTTTGCACAGCCGGTTCTTCCTCGGCACCTCGCACTACCCGTCACCACAAGTCTTGAACGACGCCGTTGCCGCTTCGGGCACCGAGGTGCTGACGGTCGGCCTGCGTCGCCTGCAGCCTGAAAGCGGCGGCGGCAACAGTTTCTGGCAGCGCATCCAGGCGCTGAAGTGCCATATCCTGCCCAACACGGCGGGCTGCCACAGCGCCGAAGAAGCCATCACGCTGGCGCAGATGGCGCGCGAAATTTTCGGTACGGCGTGGATCAAGCTGGAAGTGATTGGTGACGACTACACGTTGCAGCCCGACCCGCAGGCCACATTACATGCCGCAACCATCCTGGCCAAAGACGGCTTTGCCGTCTTCGCCTACACGACCGACGACCTGGTGATTGCACAGCGCCTGCGCGATGCCGGTTGCGCGGCTGTCATGCCCTGGGCCGCACCCATAGGCACAGGCCGCGGCCCGCTCAATCCCTACGCGCTGGAAACCATGCGCCACCGCCTGCCCGATGCGGTGCTGGTGGTCGACGCCGGTCTGGGTCGGCCATCTCATGCAGCGCAGGTCATGGAGATGGGTTTTGATGCCGTGCTCCTGAACACCGCTGTCGCGCAGGCCGGTGACCCGGTGCGCATGGCGCGCGCCTTTGCCGATGGCATTGCCGCAGGCCGCGCAGCTTACGAATCCACCCCCATGCCCGAGCGCGCTGCAGCCCAGGCTTCGACCCCCACCGTGGGCGTCCCCTTCTGGCATGCCCCATGAACAACAAACCCTTTGCCCCGCTCACCGGCCCCATCGGGTTCTACCCGGTGGTTCCCACCGCTGAATGGGTGGAGCGCCTGCTGGGGTGGGGCGTACGCACCATCCAGCTGCGCATCAAGGCCACTGACCATTCGGCGGACGACATCGCCGCCCACGTGAAGGCCGCCGTGGCCTCAGGCAAGGCCGTGCCGGGTGCGCAGGTCTTCATCAACGACCACTGGGAGCTTGCGCTGGCTGAAAAAGCCTACGGCGTGCACCTGGGCCAGGAAGACCTCGACACCGCAGACATTGCCGCCTTGCGTGAGGCAGGCCTTCGCCTGGGCCTGAGCACACACACGCCCGGCGAACTTGCACGCGCACATGCCGTGCAGCCCTCCTACCTGGCCATCGGCCCGATTTATCCGACCACCCTCAAGGTGATGCCTTACGACCCGGTCACGCTGGAACGCCTGACCGCCTGGGCGAAACAAGCCGCCCCGTACCCGGTGGTCGCCATCGGCGGCATCTCGCTGGAGCGCATGCCCGGCGTGATGGCCTGCGGCGTGGACGGCGTGGCGGTGGTGAGCGCCGTCACGCTCGCGGCCGATCCGAAACAGGCCGCGCTACAGGGGCTGGCGCTGGCCGCCGCCTGAGCAGGCGGCGTCCCCTCAGACGAAGTCTTCCTGCGCGTCGAGGTCGCGCACGCTCGCGGGCATTTTTACCTTGCCGAACCACGACACATACAGCGCCGGCAACACCACCAGCGTCAGCAGGGTGGCCGTGATGAGGCCGCCAATCACCACAATGGCCAGCGGCCTCTGGGTTTCGGAGCCGATGTCGTGCGACAGCGCCATGGGGAGCAAGCCCAGTGCCGCCAGCATCGCCGTCATCAGCACGGTACGTAGCCGCTGCATCGAGCCCAGCTTGACGGCCTCAAGCGCCGTGTGGCCCGCGTTCTGCAGTTGCTGGAACACCGACAGCATCACCACACCGTTGAGCACCGCCTGTCCTGACAGCGCAATAAAACCAATGGCGGCCGACACCGAGAGCGGAATCGAAAAAACCCAGAGCGCCACAAAACCGCCGATCAGTGCCAGCGGCACGTTGATCAGGATCAACGTCGCCATCTTGAAGGACTTGAAAGCGTCGAACAGCAGCACGAAAATCAACAGCAGTGAAATCGGCACCACCACCGTCAGCCGCTGCATGGCGCGCTCCTGGTTTTCGAATTCACCCGACCAGCCGACGTTGTAGTTGGGCGGCAGCTTGACGTTGTCGGCCACGCGCTTCTGCATGTCCTTCACCACCGAGCCCATGTCGCGGTCCTTGATGAAGATGCCGACCGCCATGGTGCGGCGGCCGGCTTCGCGTGCGATGTTCATGGCGCCGCTGGTTTCGCGAATGGTTGCGACGCTGCCGAGCTGGGTGTAGCCGCCGTCCGGCGTCGGTATCAGTGTTTGCGGCAGGGCAGAAATCACGCGACGGTTTTCCGGCAGACGCACGGCAACGGCAAACTTGCGCTCGCCCTCCCACAACTGCGTGGCCGCCTTGCCGGCCAGCGCCGCCTCGATCACGTCCTGGATGTCCTGCACATTGAGGCCTAGGCGCGCAGCGCGGTCGCGGTCGATGTCGATCACCAGCTGCGGCAGGTCACCCGCGCGGTCGATCTCGGCGCGGAAGACACCCTTCACCTGTTTGATCTCACGCTCGATGGCTTCCGTCACGCGCTTGAGCTCCACCAGGTCATCACCGGACACCTTGATGACAATCTGCCCGTCGATCTGCGAGATCGACTCCAGCACGTTGTCGCGGATCGGTTGCGAGAAGCTGGGCTCCATGCCCGGAATCGCCGACACCGCCTTGTCCATCTCGTTGATGAGCTGCGGTTTCGTCAGCCCCTTGCGCCACTGCTCTTCAGGCTTGAGGTCGACAAACACCTCCGCCATGCTGATGGTCTTGGGGTCCGTGCCGTCTTCGGGCTGGCCGGCCTTGGAAACCGCCGTGCGCACCTCGGGCACCGTCAGCAGCGCCTTGCGCACATTGCGCAGGATGCGCGTGGCCTCGTCGTTCGACACACTCGAGGGCAGGCGCACATTGACCCAGATCGTGCCTTCATTGAGCTCGGGCAAGAATTCCGACCCCAGGCGTGCCGCAGCCACCATGGCCAGCGCAAACACGCCGAGCGCAATCAACACCACGGTGCGCCTGCGCTCCAGCGCCCAGTTCAGCACCGGTTCATAAAAACGCTTGCTGGCTGCAACGACGCGGTTGTCGCCATGCGGCAGTTTTTTGCGCAACATCCAGTAGGCCAGCAGCGGCACCAGCGTCAGGGAAAAAATCAGCGAGCCCACCAGCGCCGTCGTCACGCTCAATGCCATGGGCTGGAAAATGCGGCCTTCATGGCGCTGCAGCGCAAAAATGGGGATGTGCGCGGCAATGATGATGAGCATGGAAAACAGCGTCGGCCTGCCGACCTCGTTGGCGGCATCGATGATGGTCGTGCGGCGCTCGGTGTCGCTCATGCCCTCTTTCTTTTCGGCCAGGCGGTGCATGATGTTTTCAATCACGATGACCGCACCGTCCACGATGATGCCGAAGTCCATTGCGCCCAGGCTCAACAGGTTGGCCGGCACGCCCATGATCTTCAGGCCGAGAAATGTAGACAACAGGGCCAGCGGGATGATGACCACCACCGCCAGGCTGGCGCGGATGTTGGACAGGAACAGGTACAGCACCAGCGCCACCAGCAGCGCGCCTTCCACCAGGTTCTTGAACACCGTGGTCAGCGTCTTGCCCATCAGCCAGGTGCGGTCGTAGTAGGGCACGATCTGCACGCCCTTGGGCAGGCCGCGTGTGTTGAGCTCGGCGATTTTGTCCTTCACCCCCTTGAGCACCACGCTCGGGTTTTCGCCTTTGCGCATCACCACGATGCCGGTCACGATGTCATCGTCCCCGTCCTGGCCCACTGTGCCCAGGCGGGCCACCGCGCCGACTTTCACCTGCGCAATGTCGCGTATCAATATCGGCGTGCCGGCCTTGGCCGACACCACCATGCGGCCGATGTCGTCGGCCGATTGGAGCAGGCCGATGCCGCGGATGGCGTATTGCTGCGCGCCCTGGGCGACATAACTGCCGCCCGCGTTGGCATTGCCCCGGCCCAATGCATCGAGCAGGTTCTGGAAGGTCAGTTTGTAGGCCCGCAACTTGTCGAGGTCGGGCTGCACTTCATATTGCTTGATGAAGCCGCCCATGGCCACCACGTCGGCCACGCCCGGCACCTGGCGCAAGGCGCGCTCCACGGTCCAGTCTTCCAGCGTGCGCAGTTCCGTCGTCGACAGGCCATCGCCGCGCAGGCGGTAACGCATGATTTCGCCCACCGGCGTGGCATTGGGCGCAATGTCGGTCTCCACGCCCGGCGGCAGATCGATCCCGCGCAGCCGCTCGCTGACCTGCGCGCGCACCTGCAGCACGTCGGCCTTGTCGTCGTAGGTGACGACAGTGAAAGACAGGCCGAACTGGGTGTGCGAGAACACGCGGATGGAATTGGGCAGGCCGGACAGCGCGACCTCGATCGGCAGCGTGACCTGCTTTTCGACTTCCTCTGCTGCACGCCCCGGGTACAGCGCAATGACGGTGACCTGGGTGTCGGTCACATCGGGGAAGGCCTCGACTGACAGATTCTTGAAGGCAATCACCCCCGCCATCACAAACAGCAGGGTGCCGAGAATGATGAACAGCGGCTGGTGCAGCGCGTACGAAATCAGCTTTTTCATGGCTTGTCCTGCGCGGCGGGCGCGGACGCAGCAGCGGCCTTCTTCTCTGCCCCGGCGGTCACCGGGCGGGCGTCATCCTGCGCGGTGCGGAACTGGCGGGCCAGCAGCAGCATGTTTTCGCTGACCACCTGCTCGCCGGCCTCGAGGCCCCGTGACACCACGGTCTCGCGCGGGCCCTGGTAACTCAGGCCGACCTCGCGGGTCTCAAACACACCGGGCTGCAGCTGTACCAGCACGGTATGTTTGCCGGCGATCAGCGACACCGCCTGCGACGGGATCACCACGCCGGGGCCGATGATGCGTTCTATGCGCGCGGTCGCCAGCATTTCGGCTTTCAGCACGCGGTCGGGATTGGCCACCACACCCCTGACCTTGATGGTGCGCGTGGCAGGGTCTATGAAGTCAGCGGCGGCGGCAACACGGCCTTCAAACTTCTGGCCAGGCAATGTCGGGATCAGCAGCTCGAACGAAGCGCCCGGCTTGAGTGTGCCAATTTCGGATTCGCGCGCGTCGATCTGAACCCACAGCGAGGTGGGATCGGTGACCACAAACAGCGCCGGCACGCCCGGGCCGGACTGGTCGGGCCGTACTTCCTGGCCGGGGTTGAGGTTGCGTTCGACCACCATGCCATTGATGCCGGACAACAGGGCCAGCTGCTGGTTGACATTGCCACCACCGCCGTAGAGTCGTGTGCGTGCCTCTGCGCGCTGGATCTCGGCCTGCGACCGGGCGGCATCCGCCTCGGCCACATCCAGGTCCTTGCGGGCAATGATGCCGGCCTCAAACAGCTCACGCTGGCGCTGCACGGATTTTTTCGTCAATTGGGCATCGGCCATGGCCTTGACGGTGTCCGCCTGTGCAATGCCGTAGTCCGGCGACGACAGCTGCGCCAGCAGGGTGCCGGGTTTCACGGCCTGGCCGACATCCGCCTTGATGGCCATCACACGCCCCGCAAAGGCGGGGTAAATGCGCTGGGTGCGTTCTTCGTTCCAGACCAGCCGGGCAGGCAGCTCGACCACGATGGCCTTGCCGGGCGAAGCCGCGATGATGCCCAGTTGCGCCAGCTGTGGATGACCGGGCGCAAAGCGCAGCTGGTTGCCCTGCAGGATGGGGGCTGGTGCTTCGGCTGCAGGCGCGGGTGCGTCGTTACAACCGGCAAGCAGGAGCACGGCCAGCAGTGCGCCGGCGGTCAGGGTGTGGGGAAGGGTGCGGTTCACGGTGGTTCCAGAAAATAGTGGCGTCATGCCGGAGGGCGGGTGCGGTCGGCTCGATGGAAATGTTCAGGGCTGGCGCTGTTCCTGCCGAAGCTGCCAGGCCTGCTCGGCCTTGGCGTGTTCAGTGCGGGCGGCCAGGTCTTCGATCAGGATGGTGCGCAATGTGCGGCGCGCATCGATGAGGTCGGTCAGCGACATCGCGCCCTTGCTGTAGGCCAGCTCGGCCATCTGCGCGACCTTGCGTGCGCGCGGCAGGATGGTGCCTTCATAGCTGTACGCGCGGGCGGCCGCCCCCTGGCGGTCCTGCTGCAGGCGCTGGAGTTCCGTGCCCGCGCTGCGGCGCGTCTTGTCGAGAATGTCCTGAGCCTGGTCCAGCTGGGCCTGCGCACGGGCGATCTCGCCCTGGAAGTTGTAGCCGCCCAGCAGGCCGTAAAGCGGCATCTGCAGCCGCAGCTCAAGCTGGCGGGTGGACGTGCCGGGAAAGTGGTCGAACGATGCGCCCAGCGTCACGTCGGCCTTCTTCTGCGCCGAGGCCACATCCAGCGCCGCCCGGGCGGCTTCAACACGCCGCATGGCCGCGCGCACGTCGGGGCGGTTGTCGACCAGCGGGTAATACACATTTGCCGCATCGGCGTCAGGCCTGGCGGCTGCCGGCCAATCGGGCTGCGCCACCAGCATGCCGGCACCCGTGAAACCGGTCAGCTGCGCCAGGGCCAGCGCCGCACGCTGGCGGTCAAGCTGCGCCGACAGCAGGTCGGTGCTGGCGCGCTGGGCCTCGATCTCGATGCGGGCTGAATCCTGGGCCGCCAGGTCGCCGGCCTGCACACGCCGGGCTGCGGTGTTGGCAAGCTGCGTGGCACTGCGCGAAATTTCGCCGACCTGGCCAATGCGTTCCTGCGCGGCCAGCAGGTCAAAGTAGGCAAATGCAGCGGCCTGTTGCTGCTGCACCAGCATGTCCTCGATATCGGCCTGCGCGGCCGCGGCGTTGCTTTGCGCGGCCTGGGTGCGCAAGGCGCGTTTGTTGCCCCGCTCCCAGGTCCAGTCCATGCCCAATGATTTATCGATGCGCTTGTCGCGAAACAGGTTGCCGCCGCCTATGCCCCGTTGCAGGTCCATCTGCGAAGCCTTGGTGGTCAGCACTGGCGCGGGCGCATGGTCGGCCGATGCCACATCGCCCTGGGCCGCAGCCAGCGCACGGCGTGCCAGCGACACGTCGAGGTTGTTGCGGGCGGCCTGCAGTGTCTGCACCAGCGAGAGTGGGGTGCCGGGCGCGGCGGCCGAAGGCGATACACCGGGCAGGGTCGCCGCAGCGCCCCCCGGGGCAGCCATGCCCTGCGCCGCGGTTTGCGCATGGGCCGGCAACACCGCCGCCAGGCTTGCCGCAAGAAAGAATTGTCGTATGCTCATACTGCTGTTTATCGTCCGCAGGGGCTGACCTGTAACTGACCTTACAGCTTGGTATTTCTACGTATTCGACGTAGCCGGAGATACAAACCTCATGCGAATCCTTCTCGTTGAAGACGATGCCGTGCTCCGCAACGTGATGTTGCGCAGCCTTGTCGATGCCGGCCACCGCGTTGATGTGGCGACCACCATGGACGAGGCACGCCACTGGTGGCGCGTCCAGGCCTATGACTCGGTGCTGCTCGACCTCAACCTGCCGGTCTCCCACCAGGAGCACAGCGGTCTGGGCAACGGCCTCACGGTGCTGCGCGAGGCCCGCGCGCGCGGCGACCGCACCCCCGTTCTGGTGCTGACGGCGCGCGACCGCACCGAAGAACGCATCGCCGGGCTGGACGCCGGCGCCGACGACTACCTTGGCAAGCCCTTTGACCTCGCAGAGGTCGAAGCGCGTCTGCGCGCGCTGGTCAGGCGCGTGCACGGCACCGATGACCGCGTCGAGCAGGGCTTGCTGGCGCTGGACCGCAAGGCGCGGCGGTTTTTTCTCGAAGGCCAGTCCTGGGATTTGCCCGCCCGCGAGTTTGAGGTGCTGTGGGAACTCATGACACCGCCGGGCCGTGTCGTCAGCAAGCGCGTGCTGTCCGACAAACTCTCGGAGACCGACGGCGCGCTGGGTGACAACGCGCTGGAAGCGTTCATTTCCCGCCTGCGGAAAAAGCTCACCGGCAGTGGTGTGAGCATCCGGACCCTGCGCGGCCTGGGCTATGTGCTCGAGGAAGATCTGACGTGACACCAGGCCCCGGGGCAACGACCGACAAGCGAGCAACCGGCCGCAGCGCCGGGCCGCTCCAGGCAAGGCCAGCCCCCTCGGGGGGCAGAGAGCTACATGCAGTGAGCAAACGGGGGGGTAAACCTTCCCTTCGCAGCCGCCTGACCCGGCATGTCGTGTTGCCGCTGGTGGTGATGTGGGCTTTGGGCACGGCGGTGGCGCTGTCGGTTGCCAACTACTTTGCCGGCCAGGCCTTCGACCGCTCGCTGCTCGACGACGCGTATGCGGTCGCGGCCAATGTGCGCGCCGATGCCAACGGCCCCTTGCTCAGCCTCACGCCCAGCGAGATGGGGGCGCTGCTCTTCGACCAGAGCGAGTCCAATTATTTTGCAGTGCTCAAGCCCGATGGCGAACTGGTGGCCGGCCATGCCGGCCTGCGACCACCACCCCTGGCTGACGAAGCGCTCTACGGCTTTTCAAATATCCAGTTCCTTGGCCGCGAGCTGCGTGTGGCCAGCATCCACCGCACCGCACCCACCGATTTCACGGTGGTGATGGGGCAGACCTCGGCCAGCCGCGACCGGCTGCTGCACCGCATGCTGGCCTATGCCGTGGTACCGCAAATCCTGCTGCTGCTGCTGCTGGGCTGGTGGCTGCTGCGTGTCATACAGCGCGACCTGCAGCCACTGGCTGAGTTGCAGCGCGCGGTCGACAGGCGTGATGCACGTGACCTGACACCGGTGCCGCCGTCGGCCACCACCTTTGCCAGCACGCGCGATGTCGAACGCCTGGGCCTGGCCGTCAACTCCATGCTCGCCCGGCTGGACGAAAGCATGAGCGCGCAACGCGAATTCGCCGGCAACGTGGCGCATGAGCTGCGTACGCCGCTGGCCGGTATACGTGCGCAGGCGGGTTACGCGCTGGCGCACGCTGACCCGCAGGTGTGGCGCGAGCAGCTGCAGGGCATCATGCGCGGCGAGGCCCGCGCCAGCCACATGGTGGAGCAACTGCTGGCGCTCGCGCTCGCCGATGAAGCACGCACCGGACTGCGGCTGGAGCCTGTTGCGCTGAACGAGATCGCACGCAACGTGTTGCTGCGCTACATGCCCAAGGCCGACGCCGCAGGCGTCGACCTGGGCGGCGAAGGCCTCGACGAAAGCGTGGTCGTGCAGGCCGATGCCGCGCTGCTCGAAGGCATTCTGGGCAACCTGCTGGACAACGCCCTGCGCTACGGCCATGCGGCCCACCCCCATATCACCGTTACCGTGTCGCGCGAAGGCAGCGATGCCGTGCTGGCCGTGATCGACAACGGACCGGGCATCAGCGCCGAAGATGCCCGGCAGCTGCGCAACCGCTGGACGCTCGGCCCCGCGGGCCAGCGCCTGGGTGAAGGCGCGGGCCTGGGCCTGGCGATTGTGAGCCGTTATGCCGAGTTGCTGGGCGCGCGCTTCAGCCTGGATGCCGTCGATGGCGAGCCGGGGTTGAAAGCGAGCGTGCGGTTTGGGGCTGTTTCACACAAGGTTTCGTAAACCGGTTTTTCGACCGCTCGCATGTCTTGGTCCTGACACACACGGCACCTACACTTGAGCGGGTTTGCCTCCGAAAATCAAGCCCGCAAGGGCCTCGTTCGATGAAGCTCTAACGGTTTTCCTTCCGCCCGGATGCGTCGCCCTGCTGTTCCTGGCACCCACTGCACAAGGATGTGTTTTGAAGTCAGTTTTGAATGTTCCCTTTTCAACGGCTTCACTGCTGGCGCTGGGCCTTTGCCTGTGTGCACCCGCCCAGGCGGCCCGACCGCTGAACACTGACGATGCCCGCATCGTGGATCCCGATTCCTGCCAGCTCGAGAGCTGGGTTCGCAGGAACGAAGCCAGCACCGAGTACTGGGCATTGCCGGGATGCAATTTCACCGGCAACCTCGAGCTGACCCTGGGTGGCGCACGTACCAACGATGCCACAGGCAACCCGCTCGACAGGACTGTCTTGCAGGGCAAAACCATCCTGAAGCCGCTCGAAAAAAGCGGCTGGGGACTGGGTTTGGCGGCAGGCACTGTTCGCCGTGCGCAAGGCAACGCGAGCAGCAGCGATGTGTACGCCTACGTGCCCACCAGCCTGTCGTTTGCTGATGACCGCTGGATAGTCCACACCAACGTCGGCTGGTTAAGGGAGGGGGCCACCAGGCGTGATCTGGCAACCTGGGGCGTGGGCTTCGAGCGTGAACTCACACCCAGCACCTGGCTGATTGCCGAAACATTTGGTCAAAGTCGCGAACGGCCCCAGTTCCAGATGGGTTTGCGCCAATGGATTGTTCCGGGACACGTGCAGATCGATGCGACCTACGGTAACCGCGCAGGTGGCGGGGGCAGCGAACGCTG
The DNA here is from genome assembly GCA_040387435.1 of Pseudomonadota bacterium. Taxonomy (GTDB): domain Bacteria; phylum Pseudomonadota; class Gammaproteobacteria; order Burkholderiales; family Burkholderiaceae_C; genus Polaromonas. The sequence goes on along the minus strand of JAZKDR010000008.1, from coordinate 315,929 downwards.
GTTCTCCATTGGGCTGCGTTTGCTCAGCGTGCCTTTTCTGAAGTGAGTCGCTGCGAACGAGCAGGCCGCTGACGGCATGAGCGCGGAGTTCCAGCCCCGCGAATAGCCGCCACACCCAAACTCAGGCCATCGTCGGATAGTCGGTATAGCCCTTGGCGCCGCCACCATAGAAGGTGGCCTTGTCAGGCGCATTGAGCGCTGCGCCGGCTTTCAGGCGTGCGGGCAGGTCGGGGTTGGCGAGGAAGGGCACACCGAAGGCGACGAGGTCGGCGCCGTTGGCCACGGCTTTTTCGGCCAGCGCCTTGTCGTAGCCGTTGTTGACCATCCAGGCCCCCTTGCCGCCCGCGCTGCGGTAGGCCGCCTTCAATGCGGCGTAGTCGAAAGGCCGGTCATCCAGCACACGTGCACCGCCGGTCATGCCTTCGATGATGTGGATGTAAGCCAGGTTGAGCGTGGCCAGTTGTTTGACCACGTACTCGAACAGCGGCTGCGGGTCGGCGTCACGGGCGTCATTGGACGGCGTGACCGGCGACAGGCGTATGCCGGTGCGGCCGCCGCCCACGGCGTCGGTGACGGCGCGTGTGACTTCCAGCAGCAGGCGGGCGCGATTTTCGATGCTGCCGCCGTAGTCGTCGGTGCGTTTGTTGGATTCGCTGCGCAAAAACTGGTCCAGCAAATAGCCGTTGGCGCCATGAATTTCAACCCCGTCAAAACCCGCCGTCTCGACCGCGTTGCGGGCGGCCGCCTGGTAGGTGTGGACGATGCCGGGCAGCTCGCCCACATCGAGCGCGCGCGGCTCGGAGGTCTCGGTGAACACCGGCTGGCCGTCCTTGATCAGCACGGTTTTGGTTTTGGCGGTGATGGCCGAAGGCGCGACAGGTTTGCCGCCGTCGGGCTGCAGTTCGTTGTGCGAGACGCGGCCCACGTGCCAGAGCTGCACCACGATCTTGCCGCCAGCTTCGTGCACGGCATGGGTGACTTTTTTCCAGCTGTCGAGCTGCTCCGTGCCGTAGAGGCCGGGCACGTCTGCATAGCCCTGGCCCTGGTGGCTGATGGCCGTGGCCTCGGTGATCAACAGGCCCGCGCTGGCGCGCTGCGCATAGTAGGTCTGGGCGATGTCGGGCGGGATGGCGTTGGGCGAGCGGTTGCGCGTGAGCGGCGCCATGACGATGCGGTTGGCAAGTTCAAGGTCGCCGGCTTTGTTGGGGTCGAACAGGGTGGTCATGGGGGCTTTCCGAAATCGGTTGGGCTACAAGGAGAAAGCAGTTTGGCCCAAACCGCATTCACCCGTGCAAGACAGACTGCTGGATTTGTGTCAGAAGCGCCGGCAGGCGCATGCGGGTACCCGGAGTTGAGTGCTTTTTGCTATTTAATTCGTAGCTGCTCACGCACGTATTTATTGGCTTGTAGCTGTTTTTAGCCTCTAAAAAGGCCTTCTTTTGGGCTTTTGGAGGCATTCTGGGCGCCCAATAAACGCCCAACAAGGCAAAAGTTAATATGGAAGTTAACTTTTAAAGAAATTTTGCCGTGTACATTAAAAATTTAACGTACACGGCAAATTTTGGCTGCGCAGTTGTGTAGCCGTCGCCAGCGCCAGACGCCAGCGACCGCTCAGGTTGACGACTTACGCGGTCAGCCCTTCATGTTTCATGGCCATCTGCACGGCCGGGCGGGCCAGCATGCGTTCACGGAAAGCGGCGATATTCGCAAAACCGGAGATGTCCACGCCCACCCGCGGCGCCCAGCCGGTGACGGTGAAGAGGTAGGGGTCGGCCACGCTGAAGTCACCCATCAAATACTGTTTGCCGGCCAGTTCGCCGTCCACCCACTTCAGGCGCGAGAGCAGCTTGTCGGTGGTGATCTTTTTGAACTCTTCCGGCGTGGCGGGGTTGAACAGCGGACCGAAGCCCTTGTGCAACTCGGTGCCGATGAAGGTCAGCCACGACTGCAGCTTGTAGCGGGCCATCGTGCCGTTGGCCGGGGCCAGCTTTTTGTCGGGCACCTGGTCGGCGATGTATTGCACGATGGCCGGGCCTTCGCGCAGGCGCGTGCCGTCGTCCAGTTCCAGCAGCGGCACATAACCCAGCGGGTTGATGGTGTAGTAGTCGGTGCCGTCGTCCAGCTTGTGGGTTTTGGTCGGCGCGGCGAGGTGTTCGAACTTCAGGCCGGACTCATGCAGCGTGATGTGCGGGGAGAGCGAGCACGCGCCGGGGGAGTAATAGAGTTTCATGGTTTGTCCTTGATCGTTATAAAAGGGCACAGGCCATACGGCGGCCAGCCCACTATGCTAGCCGCAAGGCCGGTTTGCTGCAGGCCGCCCCGAAGGATGGCCCGCGGGCACGGTTTGCCACAATGCGCAGATGACACGATTTTTGAAATGGCTGCTTTGGGCGATGCTGGCTCTGGTTCTCATCCTGGCCGCGGTGGCCTTCGCCCTGCACAGCTATGTCGGCTCGGCGGATTTCCGGCAACGCGTTGAACGCGAGGCCGGGGCGGCGATGGGTGTGCCCGTCGCGCTGGGCAGCATGAGCGTGGATGTCTGGCCGCTGCCTGCCGTAGCCTTTGGCGGCCTCACCGTGCAAAGCCAGCCGCCCGTGACCCTGGAGCGCCTGGAAGTGCGCCCGCAATGGCAGGCGCTGCTGCGCGGCGAACTGGCCGTCGCCACGCTGATCGTGCGCAAGGCCGTGCTGCCGCAGCAGGGCATAGACGCCATCCTGATGGCCATGCAGAAAAAGAAGGAGGTTGCCGTGGTGGGCAAAGCGGTGCCAGCAAGCCCCGCGCCACCTTCAGAGCCGGCCGCTGCATCGCCGCCACCCTCAACCCCGGATGCATCAGGCCCGAAGGCGTCTTCGGACAATCTGGCCTGGCTGCCGCGCCGCACGATTCTGGATGACGTCACCTGGGTCAGCAACAGCGGCGCCAGCACGGCCGTCGAAGGCGAAGCGCGGCTCGGTGCCGATGCGCTGCCCGACAGCGCCACACTGAAGCTGATACGCGGCAACCTGCAGGGCCTGAACGCCGAACTCAAACGCGAACCCCGCGCGGCCAACAGCAACACCGACCAGTGGGACCTGGTGGTCAATATCGGCGGTGGCAAGATGAGCGGCAAGCTGGGCCTGCAACGCAAGATTGAAAAGACCGGCCCCGAGCTGGTGGTGCAGGGCAAACTTGAAACGCGTGATGTCGAGGTCGCCGCGCTGACCGCACCCGCCAAACCCCTGTCGGGCAAGCTCGAGGCCAACACCACGCTCAACGCACGCGCAGCCACCACGGCGGCGCTGGTCGAAGCACTGCAGACACAAACCACGTTCACCGTGCGCGGTGCCATCGTGCACGGCATTGACCTGGCCAAGGCGGTGAAGACCGTGGGCCTCAGCCGCGGCGGGCAGACCGAGTTGCAAACCCTGGCGGGCAACATCACCACCAATGGCCGCGCCGCACAGCTGAGCAACCTGGTCGCCAGTTCCGGCGTGCTCAGTGCCACAGGCAACGTGGCCGTATCACCGGCCAAAGCCCTGAGCGGCCACATCAGCGTGAACCTTGCAGGCGAAAGCAAACTGGGCAGCGCACTCGGCGGCGCAGTGGCCGTACCCTTGGTGGTGAGCGGCACGCTCGACGCACCCGAGGTCACGCTGTCGCGCGCCGCGCTGGTCGGTGCGGCCATAGGCACGGCACTGATGCCAGGGGTCGGCACGGGTGCCGGCGCCAACCTGGGCAGCAAGCTCAGCGAAGCCCTGGGCAAGCTGTTCAAAAAGTAGCCTCGCCCCGCCTTAGAGGCCAGGGTGACGCGGAAGTTGTCCTACAGGGGGAAGCGTGGGCAACTGATTCGGTCTGCGCATCGCGACTTTTAGTATCAATGCATATCAACCCAACTTCGCAAGGCAGCCCGCTTTGCGCTCAAGGAGTTTTGAATGCTCAAGTACGCCATCATCTTCGCGCTTATTTCCCTGGTTGCCGCAGCACTCGGTTTCGGCGGCATTGCAGCCGGTTCTGCCGGCATTGCCAAGATCCTGTTTGGCCTGTTCCTGATCCTCGCCGTCGTGTTCATCGTGCTGGCCGCATTGGGTGTGGGCGCTGCGAGAAAAGTCCTGAAGTAAATGCCCGCCCAGCACAGCACAAGCCTGGTGCCCGTCGTCGCCCATGGTCAACGCGGCTTGGTGGCGCGTGTGCGGCAGCGGCTGTTCCCGGCCACTTCGCCGACGCTACCCTCGGTGCCGGACAAGCTGAAAGCTGGCATCGCGGAGCTGTTGCTGGTAAATCGCCTCAAGGCGCGCAGCGTGCGGCGTACACAGGCGCGCGAGATGCTTGAACGCGCGTCACACATTGTTTTTGTGACCTGCAAGAACTGGTTTTCATCCAGCGATGGCCGGACGCCCGAGCGAAGAAATCCGCTGTAGCAACTGATTTTTTCATGGCAGTCGAAGACTGCCATTTTTGTTTTGATTCACCGATTCACCATTGAGAAGACGCACCATGCATACCGCCACTGTTGACCTGCTGCTGGACTACGACATCAGCCACCCGGCGCACTTTTTGTTCCACATCGAAGCGGCCTTTCATGAAGGCCACAACATCCTCGAAGAGCGCCTGACCATCACCCCCAGCGTGAAAATCCGCAACCATGCGGACGAACGCAACGGCAACCGCTTTGTGCGGCTGGATGCGCCCAAGGGTGTGCTGTCGATCAACTACCACGCGAAGATTGAACTCAACAGCCTGCCCGTGCCGCTGCACCTGGACGAAGCGCCGGTGACGTCGGTGCCCGACGATGTGCTGCGTTACCTCATGCCCAGCCGCTACTGCGAATCCGATGTGATGAGCCGTGTGGCGCAGCAGCTGTTCGGTCACCTGCCGCACGGCCTGAGCCGCGTGCGTGCAATCGAAAGCTGGCTGCACGAGTCGATTTATTACATGCCGGGTTTCAGCAATTCAACCACCACCTCGCAGGAAGTGTTTGTCCAGCGCGCCGGCGTCTGCCGCGACTTTGCCCACCTCGGCATCACGCTGTGCCGCGCGCTGAACATCCCGGCCCGGCTGGTGGTGGGTTATGTGCACTTTGAAGAACCGCCGCAGGACTTTCATGCCGTCTTCGAGGCCTGGCTGGACGACCGCTGGGTGCTGTTTGACGGCACGAAGATGGCACCGATAGACCGGCTGATCCGCGTGGGCACGGGCCGTGACGCCAAGGACGTGGCCTTCGCCACCATCTTCGGTGGCGTCATCATGCTGCGCAAGGAACTGACGGTCGATCAGGGCGACAGGGTGGTCGAAGTCAACAGCGACGCCGCACCACCGTCACTGTCACTCGTCGGCGTTTAAGACCTTACCGGGGACGTTACCGGGCCACGCCCACGCCTGAGCACCAGCAGGCCGAACAGCGTGGCCGTCACGTACATGCTGACGGAATAAATCGCCGCAGGCAACGCGAGCTGGAAGTTGTTCAGCACGGCCAGCGCAATAAAAATCGCCAGCGTCGAGTTATGAATGCCGATTTCGTAGCTGATGGCGGTGGACATGGGTTTGTCGAGGCCGGCAATACGCGACAGGTAATATCCCGCCAGCAGGCTCACGATGTTGAAGGCCACGACGGCCGGGCCCACACTGGCAAAACTCGTGATCAGTGCCTGCCACTCCTTGAGCAGCGCGCCAATCGCCACCACGGCCAGCACCACCGCGCTGAAGATCTTCATGGGCTTTTCAGAACGCGCCGCAAAGCCGGGTTTCCACGTCCGCACCCACATGCCGATGGCCACCGGCACCAGCACAATCACGATCACCTCCACGACCTTGCCGGTTTGCAGCGGCACAACCTGGCCGGTCTTTGCAAACGTGTTGATGGCCCAGTTGCTGATGACGGGCAGGGTGACGATGGACAGCACGGTGTTGACGGCCGTCAGGGAAATGTTCATCGCCACGTTGCCGCCAAACAGGTGGCTGAACAGGTTGGCCGAGATGCCGCCCGGCGAGGCCGCCAGCAGCATCAGGCCAACGGCAAACAGCGGCGGCACATTCAACGCGACGATGAGCAGGTAGCAGGCCAGCGGCAACACCACCACCTGCAGCACCAGCGCGATGACGACGGCCTTGGGGTGTTTGAGCAGGCGCGTGAAGTCCTGCGTGCTGAGCGACAGGCCCAGCCCGAACATGACCAGCGCAAGTGCCACCACCAGCAACTGCGTGACGACGAGGTTGCTGTTCATGATGCGTAGCTGCCGTCAATCTTGTCGAGCTTGCGCAGCAGCGAGGGCCAGACAAACGAGCCGCCCAGCCCGCCCGTCTGCACGCGCATGGCTTCGGCCACGCCCTTGACGATGAGCGGGTTGACTTCGGTCAGCTCGCCGCCTGCCTGGGCGTCGATCTGAATGCGGCAGGTGTTCTCGAAGGTGTACATGCTGAGGAAGGCATCGGCAATCGTCTTGCCGCACACCAGCAGCCCATGGTTGCGAAGCATCAGGAAGTTGGCCTTGCCGAGGTCGGCCTGCAGGCGCGGTTTTTCCTCATCCCGGAAAGCCACGCCTTCGTATTCGTGATACGCCAGCGAGCCCAGCACAAAGGTCGATTGCTGGCTGATGGGCAGCACGCCGCACTTCTGCGCGCTGACGGCCACGCCGGCGCGCGTGTGGGTGTGCAGCACACAGCCCGCGTCGGCACGCGCCTCATGCACGGCGCTGTGAATCACAAAACCCGCCGGGTTGACCGGGAAGGGCGAGTCGATGATCTTGTTGCACTGGCCGTCGATCTTGACCAAGCTGGACGCCGTGATTTCGTCAAACATCAGGCCATAGGGATTGATGAGGAAGTGGTGGCCGCCGCTACCCGAGACCGACTCCGGCAGCTTGGCCGTGATGTGCGTGAAGACGAGGTCGCTCCAGCCATAAAACGCCACCAGCCGGTAGCAGGCCGCGAGGTCACAGCGCAGCTGCCATTCTTCGGCGCTGACAACTTCTTTCAGGGAAGGGATATGCATGTTTTGTCTCCTGTTGTGGAAAGGCTGCTCTTTTTCGGCCACTTTAGCCCACAAAGCTACCGGCCAGCAGGCAAACGGGCGACAGCAGACGGGCCGCACGCTCGTGGCATGTCACAAGTTGTTGCACGCTCGCGGGGCTGTCTGTATCATTTCTGCTGATTGCCGTGCAACGTCGCACCGCGCACCCCTCAACCGGACCGTTCATGAGAAAAACCGCTGCCGTTTTCTGCCTGTGGGGTGCCTCCCTGGCGAATGGCCCGACTCATGCCCAATCCTCATGGTTCACGGTCATCGGTGACGACCGGGACGGCGCATCGGACACCATACAGGTCGACCCGGAATCGATGACCTCCGGCGACATCCGCACGCTGCGCGTCAGGGTCAACCGCGCAGTCACGCGCACCAGCTGGGACAAGATTCCTTACCGCTCCTACCAGTCGCTGGTCAGGTTTGACTGCGTGAACCGCAGCGCACGCTACATCTCGATTACCTATTTCACGTCGCCGCTGTGGAAGGGCGAGGCCTCACGGACATCCGACTACACAAGCGGCACGCCCCGGCCCATGCTGTTTCTCGACGTGAGCCCCAACCCGAGCGCGCGCATCGTCCGCGCCGCCTGCGCCGGGACCGAGGGCGACAAAAAGTAGCCCGACTACGACAGCAGCAGTGGCGGCGGCGTGCTGCGGTAGGCGCTGGGGCTGCTGCCGGTGTGTTCACGAAACACGCGGCTGAAATGCGACAGGTTGTTGAAACCCCAGTGCAGTGCAATGTCGGTGATGGGCCGGCCGCCTTGCCCACCCTGTCGCAACTCGCGAATGCAGGCCTCCAGCCGCTGGCGCAGGATGTAGCTGGCCAGCGTTTCCTCTTCGTCCGCAAAAGCGTTGTGCAGGTGGCGCTTGCTGCAGTTGAGCGCCTGCGCGATGCGCTCTATCGACAGTTGCGGGTCACGCAGGTTGCGCGCCACGTGCGCACGGATGCGGTCCTTCAACGCCGCGCGCTGCGTCACCGAAGTCACCTGCCCGGCCAACTCCAGCAATGACAGACGCACCAGCTGGGTGATCAGTTCGCCCGCACCGCGTGCGGCGTCTTCGCTCATGTTGGGCAGCTCCTGCCAGGTGCTGCGCATGGTGTCCAGCGCCACGCGCGAGATACCGCGCGCACTGCCGACCTGCCGCCCCATCAACGCATCGAGCTGCAGGCCGCGCTCGGCCACCTGGTCGCGGGGCAACATGACGATGAGGTGTTTCACGCGTTCAGGGTTGTCGACCGCATAGTTGCCGGTGGTGTCGTAAATCACCCAGCTGCCGGAGGTGGCGCTGGCCTGGCGGCCCTGCTGCTCCACGCAGGCACTGCCCTGCCAGGGCGCGACGATTTTCAGGTAAGCCGTTTCGCTGGTGCGCGCCATGTGCGGCAGGCGCAGCACACGGTGGCGGTTGGCCTCCAGCCGCGTGAGGATGACATCACCGGCATGCGAGGTCGCCATGTGGCCGTCGAAATCGGTGTCGCCATACAGGTCTGAATCCAGCCCGCCGAAATGCCGGTGCACCCACTCCCGCCACTGCGGCGCACGGTCACGCACGGTGAGTTCGTCGGTGCTGAAAAGGGTGGAGGCGGTCATGTTGCTCGGCGTTTGCATTAATTATGAGCTTGCAAATCCCGCCCGTGCGCGCCCTCCGTCTAGGGTTAACCCGTGACGCCGTGCACCCAAAGTCAAACAGTTTGTGCGCCCCCAACAAAGCCCCTTCCGGCCGTGCTGCCTACCATCAGCGCTGATTCACAGACGCCCCTCATGGGCCACAAAAAAGGAGACTCGCCATGGTTCAGCCAACACGCCGTCACATCATCAAGGGCACTGCCGCCGCTATCGGCGCCATGTCGGTGGCCCCTGGCCTGCTCGCGCAGTCCGGGCCGGTGCGCATTGGCTACGCCATGGCACGCACAGGCCCGTGGACGGGCGGCGCGCAGGTCAGCCAGGAACCCAACTACCTCATGTGGGCCGAGCAGCAAAATGCCGCAGGTGGCCTCAACGTGAAAGGCGTGAAGCGGCAGATCGAACTCATCAGCTCGGATGACCGCAGCGACGTCGAGACCTGCGTGCGCACCTATGAAAAGCTCATGGGCAGCGACAAGGTCGACCTGGTGCTGTCCCCCTGGGGCAGCAATGCCAACTTTGCAGTTGCACCGCTGGCCAACCGTTTCGGTTATCCCTTCCTGTCGCCCACGGCGCTGTCGCGGCGCCTGATCGAGATGAAGCTGCCTTACTTCTTCATGCTGTTGCAGCAGCCCAAACCCATGTGCGATGCGCTGGTCGACATGCTGAAGGCCGCAGGCGCAAAAACGCTGGCCGTGATTTATGTCGATGACCTGTTCGGTCTGGAGAATTATTCGGCGCTCAAGGTGGCCTTGCAGGGCAGCGGCATCAGCATGGTGGAAGACAAGAGCTACCCCGCCGGCGTGAAAGACCTTTCGCCGGTGCTGCGCTCCATGAAGGACAAGAACCCCGATGTGTTTGTCGGCTTCACCTACCCACCGGAAACCATACTCGCCAGCAAGCAGGCCAAAGAGGTGGGGTTCAACCCGAAATTTTTCTACGCGTCTGTCGGCACCGCTTTCCAGCTCTACAAGAACGTGATGACGCCTGCCGGCGCAGAAGGCGTGCTGGGCATGGGCTCCTGGAACAGCAAGACCAGCCCGGGCGCGAAAGCCTACTTCGATGCACACACCAAGAAGTTCGGCGGCAAGGAACCCGACCGCTGGGCCAGCGGTGCCTGCTGGGCCGGTCTTGAAATCCTGACGGCTGCTGTCGCCAAACAGGGCCTGGACAAAAAAGCCATCCGTGACTACATCGCCGGCAACACCCACAAGACCATCATCGGCGACATCAAGTTCAGCGGAACCGAGAACACCGCCACGCCGGGCACGGTCAGCCAGTGGCAAAACGGGGAGTTCGAAGTCGTGTGGCCGCAGAAACTGGCGACCGCCAAACTGAACCCCGCCAAGGCCGCCTGGAAGTAAACAGCTCCCCCCGAAGCGCCTGCGGCGCCTCCCCCACAAGGGGGGCGACACCAGCGGCCCGGCAATGCCGGTTCCGCGGTGCCTCTGGAAAAGTCACTCATGTCCATCACTGCCTGGTTAGAACTCATTGCCTCCGGCCTCATCACGGGCGGCATTTATGCCGTCGTTGCCCTGGGCCTGAACCTGCAGTACGGGCTGATGCGCATCCTCAACATCGCGCATGGCGAGTTCCTCATGGTGGGGGCCTACCTGACGTGGATGGTGCAGACATCGTTCGGTATCTCGCCGCTGCTGATGGTGCCGGTGTCTTTCCTGATGCTCATGGGTGTCGGCGTGGCGGTGCACTGGCTGTGCTTTCGCCGTCTGACAGCCACATCGCCCAACCTCGACATTTTCGAGGCGCGCGGCCTCATGGTCGCGTTCGGCCTGATGTTCCTGGTGCAGAACTTTGTATCGCTGGTCTGGGGTGGCGACCTGCGCGGTTATGACTACCTGACAGACCCCGTGAAGTTCGGCGAGGCGCAGTTCGCCGGCAACAAGCTGCTGGTGTTCGGCCTGGCGCTGCTCTTCAGTGGCGCGCTCATCGCGCTGCTGAAGATGACACTGCTGGGCAAGGGCGTGCGTGCGCTGATGCAGTCGCCCATCGGCGCGCAGCTGGTCGGCATAGACACCAAACGCCTGCACCCGCTGATGTTCGGCATCGGCCTCGGGCTCTCCGGCCTGGCCGGCTGCCTGCTCTCGATGGCCTACACCATCAGCCCCTCCATGGGTGAGCCCTACACCGTGACGGCGCTCATCGTCATCACGCTGGGCGGCTTCGGCAGCATGAGTGGCGCACTCGCGGGTGGCCTGCTGCTGGGCGTGATCGAGGCCCTGGGCATGCACTTCACCAACCCTTCGCTCAAGGCCCTGCTGTCTTACAGCGTGTTCATCGCGGTCCTGCTGTTGCGACCGAAAGGCCTGTTCGCTAAATGAAACCAGACTACAAGTTGGCTGCGCGACAATTTTCCGCCGGGCCGCCCCAAGGAAAATTAGCCCCCTCGGGGGGCAGCGCATTACACGAAGTGAAAAGCGTGGGGGCCGGCACTTGAAAGACCGCACCGTTCTTGTTCGTGACCTGCTCGTGCTGTTCGGCGTAGCAGGCTGGGCGCTGGCGCTGCCGCACTACGGCAGCGAATTCGTCGTCTCGATGGCGCTGACCTGCCTGATGTATGTAGCCCTGTCATCGAGTTGGGCGCTGTTTTGCGGCAGTTCGCGTTATTTGTCGCTCGCCACCTCGGCCTTCTTCGGCATAGGCGCCTACACCAGCGCGCTGGCGCTGGAGCACATGCCCTGGCTGGCAGCCATCTCGCTGGGTGCCGGCATTGCGGTGGTGGTGGCTGTGGTGATGGGTGCCGCGGTGCTGCATTTGCGCGGCACCTACTTCGCGGTCCTGACCTTCGGCATGACAGAGCTCATCCGCCACGCCATCAGCTATTTTGAAAAACAGGTCACGGGCACCGTCGGACGGGTGCTCACCGTGGTGCCTGACCGCGACACGATTTACCTGACCGTGCTGGGCCTGGCCGTGCTGGCAGTGGGCGTGTCCGTTGTCGTGCGGCGTAGCCGCTTCGGGCTGGCGCTGATGGGCATAGGCGCCGACGAGCAGCGCGCACAAACGCTGGGTGTCAACACGCGCAGCATCAAGGTCGCAGGCTTCGCGCTGACCGCCGCTTTCGCCGGTGCCGTGGGTGCCGCGATGTCGGTGCGCTGGACCTACATCGACCCGCACACGGTGTTCAACCCCTTCATCGGTTTCCAGACCGTCCTGATCGCGCTGATTGGCGGTGCCGCCACCTTGTGGGGCCCGTTGATTGCCGCGATTGTGTTCAGTGTGCTGGCCGAAACGCTGCGCCTGCAGGCACCTCAGCTTTATCTGATGAGCCTGGGTGTGCTGCTGATTCTCTCGGTGCTGTATCTGCCCGGCGGCCTGGCCTCATTGCGCTGGAGCACCTTCACCGACTGGTGGCGTGATGCAAAAGCCGGGCTGAAAGATCTCATCACGGCGAAGGTGAAAAAAGATGTCTGAGCAGGCCACGCTGTTGCTGGAAGCCAAAGACGTGACGGTGCGCTTCGGCGGGCTGGTGGCCGTCGATGCCGTGAGCGCCAGTTTTCGCGCCGGTGAGCTCGTCGGCATCATCGGGCCCAACGGCGCGGGCAAGACCACCTTCTTCAACGCGATTTCAGGCGTCACGCCCACGACCTCCGGCGTGCTGGTGGCCAGCGGAAAGCACCTCACGGGCAAGGGCCCGCACCGCTTTGCCGCACATGGCCTGGCGCGCACCTTCCAGACACCACGTGTGTTTGCCGACATGACGGTGATGGCCAACATCGACTTCGGTTTGTCGTTTGCAGGCCGCAAGCGCGAGGCACCCTGGCTGCTGCGTGATGCACAAAGCATTCTTGCGCTCATCGGCCTCGGCGCGCAGGCAGACCTGCCGGCATCGGCCATTACCCCTTCGCAGCAACGCCTGCTGGAGATCGGCATGGCGCTGGCCACGCGGCCGCGCCTGCTGCTGCTTGACGAGGTCGCGGCAGGCCTGACGGAGTCGGAGGTGGAAGCCATGGCGCAACTCATACGCCGCATGCGTGACGAGCTGGACCTCACCGTGGTGTGGATTGAACACGCCGTGACCACGCTGCTGCGCCATGTCGAGCGTGTGATCGTGCTGCACCAGGGACGCAAGATTGCCGACGGCACCCCGGCCGACGTGATGCGCGATGCGGCTGTGGTCGAGGCCTACCTCGGCGACGAGATGGACGGACACACCTCGCAACAGGTGGCCGCATGATGATGTGGAGCCCCGACCCCTTTGTGCTGGGTGGCGATGCGCGCGCGCAGCTGCAGGTCCGCGATCTCAATGCAGGCTATGGCGCCTTCCTGGTGCTGAGGGGCATGACGCTGGAGGTCAAACCCGGCCTCACCGTGATCCTCGGCCCCAACGGCGCGGGCAAAACCACACTGCTGAAAGCGCTGGCCGGGTTGATCCCGCGCCAGGGCGAAGTTCTGCTGAATGGCCACAAGCTCCCGAGCAAGACCAATGAGATCGTGGCGCAGGGCGTGGCGCTGGTGGCCGAAGGGCGGCAGCTGTTTCCACAAATGACGGTGACGGAAAACCTTGAGCTGGGCGGCTGGCTGGTGCCCAAGGCAGAACGCGCGCAACGCCTGCAACGCGCGTTTGAAGACTTCCCGAAACTGCGTGAACGTGCGCAGCAACTCGCCGGCACCATGAGCGGCGGCGAGCAACAGATGGTGGCCGTGGCGCGCGCCATGATGAGCGCGCCGCGCCTGCTGATGCTGGACGAGCCCTCGCTGGGGCTCGCGCCAAAAATGGTCGACGAGCTGCTGGCCATCGCGCAGCGCATTGCAGCCGGCGGCACCACGGTGCTGATGGTGGAGCAGAACGTGCGCAAGGCCCTTGCCGTGGCCGACCGCGCCTACGTGATGGAGCGCGGCACGCTGGTCGCCAGCGGACCCGCCAGGCTGCTGGCGCGCTCCAGCGTGATACGCGAGGCCTATCTCGGCGCTGGCACCCCGGCAAACAAAACACCCGCCAGACCGTCTGCCGCGCACGCAGGCTGACACCCCACATCACATTTCAAACAGGAGCTTTCATGTCCGATCTTTCCATGCTCATCAATGGCCTCAAGGTCAGCGCCGATGCCGGCGCCACCTTCGAGCGGCGCAACCCGCTGGACGGCGCGGTCGTCACGCGCGCCCCTGCCTGCACACCGGGCGATGCCGTGCTGGCCGTGGAAGCCGCTGCAGAGGCGTTCAAAAGCTGGGGCCAGACGGGGCCCGGCGTGCGGCGCGCGCTGCTGCTCAAGGCCGCTGATGCGCTTGAAGCCAAAACGCCGGCATTTGTCGAAGCGGTGAGTGCAGAAACCGGCGCCACCGGCATGTGGGGCGGCTTCAATGTGATGCTGGCCGCCGGCATGATCCGGGAAGCCGCATCGCTGACCACACAGGTCGCCGGCGAAGTCATTCCCTCCGATGTCCCGGGCAGCCTGGCCATGGCGATGCGCCAGCCCGCCGGTGTGGTGCTGGGCATGGCGCCGTGGAACGCGCCCATCATCCTGGCGGTGCGCGCCATCTGCGTGCCGCTGGCCTGCGGCAACACGGTGGTGCTCAAGGGCTCGGAGAACTGCCCGCGCACGCACCAGCTGATCGTGGAGGCCTTCCAGGAAGCAGGGTTTCCGCCCGGCGTGGTGAACTACGTGACCAACGCGCTGCCCGATGCCGCTGCGGTGGTGGAGGCCATGGTGGCCCACCCCGCCGTGCGGCGTGTGAACTTCACCGGCTCGACCAAAGTCGGCCGCATCATCGCCATGACCTGCGCGAAGCACCTCAAGCCGGTGATTCTTGAGCTCGGCGGCAAGGCCCCCATGGTGATTCTTGACGACGCGAACATTGAAGACGCTGTCAATGGCGCGGCCTTCGGCTGCTTCGCCAACAGCGGCCAGATTTGCATGAGCACCGAGCGCCTGATCGTCGACAAGAAAATTGCCGATGAGTTCGTCAAGGCCTTTGTCGCGAAGGCCGGCGCGTTGCCGCTCGGCGACCCGCGCAAGCCCGAGCCCGTGGTGCTGGGCAGCGTCATCGGCATGAACACGGTTGAACATTGCAACGCGCTGATCGACGACGCCGTGGGCAAGGGTGCCAAACTGATGTGCGGCGGCAAGGCCACCACCACGCTGATGCCGGCCACCGTGCTGGACCACGTCACACCCGCCATGCGCATTTACCACGAAGAAACCTTCGGCCCGGTCAAATGTGTGGTGCGCGTCAGCGGCGTGGAAGAGGCCATCGCCTGCGCCAACGACACCGAGTACGGGCTGTCATCGGCCGTGTTTGGCGGCGACATCGCACGCGCCTTCACCGTCGCGCAGCGCATCGACTCCGGCATCTGCCATGTCAACGGCCCGACGGTGCATGACGAAGCGCAGATGCCTTTCGGCGGCGTGAAGGGCAGCGGCATTGGGCGTTTCGGCGGCAAGGCGGGCATTGACGCCTTCACCGACCTGCGTTGGATCACGCTGCAAACGACGCCGCGCCACTACCCGTTCTAGTCCGGGCGGTCCCCGGCGAGCCTGTACAGACCGGCGCAGCCGGTTTATTTTTTGGCGCGAATCTTCACCAGTTCGGCCTGCGTTTCGTTCCACAGGTCCATGCCGACGCCAGCGCCGATCTGCGCGTAGACCTTGGTGAGCTGGTTGCGCATGCGCGTGGCTTCGACCGGCGGCAGTTCGTTGATCTGCATGCCCTTGGCCTTGAGGTCGCCCATGGCGCGTGAGGCTTCGTCGCGGGTGTCCTTGCGTTCGAAGTCCCGGCTGGTTTTCGCAGCGTCGGACAGGATCTTCTGCTCATCTTTCGACAACGTGCTCCAGTACTTCTTGCTGACCAGCACGATCCACGGGCTGTAGACGTGGTTGGTCACCGTCATGTACTTCTGCACTTCGTAGAACTTGCTGGAGAGGATGGTGTTAAAGGGGTTTTACTGGCCGTCCACCGTTTTGGTTTCGAGCGCGCTGAAGAGTTCCGAAAACGCCATGGGCACAGCGTTGGCACCCAGCGTGTTGAAGCTGCTCAGGAAGACGTCGTTCTGCATGACGCGCAGCTTGATGCCGCTGAAGTCTTCCATCTTCTGCACCGGGCGTTTGCTGTTGGTCAGGTTGCGGAAACCGTTTTCCCAATAGGCCAGGCCCACCAGCCCCTTGTCGTCCAGCTTGGCGCGTATCTTGTCGCCGATGGGGCCGTCGAGCAGGGCGTCAGCTTCCTTCGTGTTGCTGATGAGGAAGGGCGTGTCCCAGATCGCCATTTCTTTGGTGATGCCGACCAGCGTGGCCGTCGAGCCGACCATCATCTCCTGCGCGCCACCGATCAGCGCCTGCTGCATCTGCGTGTCGGGGCCAAGAGCGGCGGCGCCGATGGCACGCACCTTCATCTTGCCGCCGGAGGCTTTTTCGACCGCATCGGCAAACACCTTGGCGGCGCGGCCCTGGTTGCTTTGTTCGTTGAGCCCATAACCGAAACGGATGATGCGCGGCTTGATGTCCTGCGCAAACGCCGCCAGCGAGGTGCTCATCAGCGCGGTGGCTGCGGCGGCAACAAGGGTGCGGCGCAGCAGTGTGTGGGATGCAGTTCGGGATGCGGTCATGGTGGTCTCCTGGGTGGTTGTTGAAGTGGCAGTGAAAACAAATGCTGAAGTGGTCGTGCCGCGTCGTCAGCGCATCCACGCCACGGGTGCGGTGACGATCTGCGGAAAGAGCACGAACAGGAAGAGGATGAGGGTGTAGGTCAGCAGGAAGGGGTTCACGCCGCGTATGACCTGGTGCAGCGGCATGCGCCCGACCCCGGCCACCACGTTGAGCACCGTGCCGACGGGCGGCGTGATCAGGCCGATGGCGCCGTTGAGGATAAACATCAGGCCGAAGTACACCGGGTCAATGCCGGCCTTCACGGCGATGGGCAGCATGACGGGCGCGAATATCAGGATGGTCGGTGTGAGGTCCAGCGCGGTGCCGATGATGATGAGCACCACCATCATCACGGCCATCAGCAAACGTGGGTTCTGGATCAGCGGGCCGAGCCAGCCGGTGAGCACGCTGGGCAAATCAGCCAGCGTGATCATGTAGCTGGCGACCTGCGCGCCGGCGCACAGGAACATTACGATGGCGGTTGTCTTGGCGGCGCGCACCAGCACGCCGTGCACTTCGCGAACATTCATTTCACGGTGTACGAACAGCGCCACCACCAGCGCGTAGAACGCGGCCACCACGGCGGCTTCGGTCGGCGTGAAGATACCGGTTTTCATGCCGCCGATGATGATGATGGGCATGAGCAGCGCCCAGAAAGCCTTGAGCGTGGCACGCAGGCGCTCGCGCATCGGCAGGGGCGTGCCGGTGGGCAGGTCCATCTTGCGCAGCACTAGTTTCCACGCGACGATGAGGCCGGCACCCATGATGAGGCCGGGCACGATGCCCGAGACGAACAGCGCGGAAATCGAGGTGTTGGTGGTCACGCCGTAAATCACAAAAGGCATGGACGGCGGAATGATGGGCGCGATGATGCCGCCCGAGGCGATGAGGCCGGCCGAGGTGCTCATGGGATAGCCCTGCTGGCGCATCATGGGCAGCAGGATGGTGGCCAGTGCGGCCGTATCTGCCAGTGCCGAACCGCTCATGCTGGCCATCAGCACGGCGGCGCCAATCGCCACATAACCCAGGCCGCCGCGGATGTGGCCGACCCAGGCCTGCGCCATGGTGATGATGCGGCGGCTGATGCCGCCCGAGTTCATCAGCTCACCGGCGAGGATAAAAAACGGCACTGCCAGCAAAGGGAAACTGTCGACACCCGCCACCAGGTTTTGCGCCAGCAGCTGGGTGTCCCAGAAGTTCAGCACCCAGGCCATGCCCGCACCGGTGAGCACCAGGGCCAGCGCCATGTTCATGCCTATGCCCATCAGCAGCAGCATGCCGCCGGCAAAAATGATGAAGGCCAGGCCTTCGTTGCTCATGCCCATCATGCCGGCTTACTCCACCTCGGCGCTGTGGCCGAGGTCAAACGGTTTGCGCTGCACGATTTCCAGCAAGGCCATCACGCCTATCGCTGTCGCGCACAACAGGGCAGGCAATGGCAGCAGGGCGGTGGGGTAGTGCAGCACCACCGAGAAGCTGTTCATGCCGACCACCACCTGTTGCCAGGCGCCCCAGCCGAGCATCACGCAGGCCAGCACCACCAGCAGGCGGATCACCAGCGTGGCCACGGCAAATGCGCCCGGCTTCTTTTGAAGGGCGGCGACCAGGCTGGTAAAGGCCATGTGCTCGCCGGCCGGGTAGGCTGCTGTTGCGCCGATGAAGACCATCCAGACAAACAGCAGGCGGCTGAGTTCTTCACTCGCAGCGATGCCGCTGCCGAAACCGTAACGCAGCACCACGTTGACAAAGACGGACACCGCCATGACGCCGAGGCAGGCTGCCATCAACGTGTCGGCTACGCGGTAGAAGCCTTTGCGCGGTTCATGGCCGGGCATTGTTTCGGTCGGGGTGGCGGGTGTCGTGGTGTTCATGCGCGCTCCTCGTGCTGCAACCAGTCGGCCACCAGGGCCTGCAGCGCCGGCAGGCTGGCCATGGCGTCGACCCGAAGCACACCGGGCTCGCCCACAGGAGATTCCAGCGTGTCGAACTGACTGTCGATCAGGCTGGGTGAAAAGAAATGCTGGGCGCTGCGCGCCGCGACACGTGCGAGGGCGTCGCTGCGCTTGATGTCCATGAAGACAAACCGCAGGCCGGGGCAGGCCTGGCGCAGACGTTCGCGGTAGCTGCGCTTGAGGGAAGAACAGGTCAGCACCAGGCCTTCCGGGTGGGTGCGCAGCTGTTCGGCCAGCGTGGTCAGCCAGCCGTCACGGTCTGCGTCGAGCAGGGCGATGCCTTGCGTCATTTTTTCGCGGCTGGCCGGGCTGTGGAAGTCGTCGCCCTCCACCAGCCGCATGCCGCAGCTGGCGGCCACGGCAGCGCCCAAGCTGGATTTGCCGCAACCGGCCACGCCCATGATGACGATGGAGTCCGTCATGTCAGAGCGGGCTGCACGGTGGCCAGCCAAACCGCTTACCCAAGCGGGACAGCGCTGTCTTGTTCGGATAAAAATTGGCAAATACTGGTGTCATATTTATACAAAAATCATTCTTGGAACCCCGCCCCGGGGCCCTAAAGCGCTGATGGAGCTGCTTTTTTTAGCCATATCGGTAAATGCCCGGGGGTGGTTTTTGTTCGGACAGCGCTATCCTATGCAAAGATCAGGTTTGAAAATATGCGTACTTTCCCTAGATTTTTGCCCGCCCTTTCCCTGAACCGTCCCGTTTGTTCGGGCTCGCCATCCACGCCATGACCTCACCCAACCGCCGCCCGGATGCATCTTCTCCCCCGCGTACCGGGCCCAGGGAACGCACGCGTGCGACCGGCCGTGTCACGCTGGCAGACGTCGCCCAGGCGGCCGGCGTCAGCCCGATCACGGTGTCGCGGGCACTGCGCGGTGAGCGTGCGGTCGACCCGGCGCTGGTGGAAAGGGTGCAGGCCGCTGCCCGCAAGCTGGGTTATGTGCCCGACCCGGCCGCGCGCGCCCTGGCCTCACGCCACAGCTCACACGTCGCGCTGCTGATTCCCATGTTGTCGAACGCGTTGTTTGTCGATGTGTTTGAGGCCGCCCAGCGGACGCTGCGTGCGGCCGGTTACCAGACACTGATGGGCGTGACGCACTATGACGCCAGCGAGGAAGAGCAGCTGCTGCGCGAACAGCTGCTGCACCGCCCCGCGGGCCTGCTGGTCACCGGGCTGGAGCGCAGTGACGCGACGCGTGCCCTGATTGCCCAGAGCGGCGTGCCCTGCGTCCACCTGATGGCCTCACCCGGCACGGCCGATATTTACAGCGTGGGCTTCTCGCAGGCCGAGGCCGGCGCCGAACTGACGCGCCACCTGCTGGGCCGGGGCAGGCGCCGCATCGCCTTTGCAGGCGCCCAGCTGGACCCGCGCACCCTGCAGCGGCTGGAAGGCTGGCGGCGCGAGCTGCTGGCCGCCGGCCTGTACGACGCCAGCCTTGAATGGCTCAACCCGGCGCCGTCGTCGATCGCACTGGGGGCGCGCATGTTCGAGCAGATCATCAAACAGCGGCCGGCCGTCGATGCCGTGTTCTTCTGCAACGACGACCTGGCGCAAGGTGCGCTGCTCGCCGCCCTGCGGCTGGGCGTCAGCGTGCCGGAGCAGGTCGCGGTGGCCGGCTTCAACGACCTCACCGGCAGCGACCAGATGCTGCCGCCGCTGACCACCGTGCGCACACCGCGCGCCGAGATCGGCAGCGCAGCAGCACGCATGTTGCTGGCCCTGATGACAGGCGAGGCGGTGAGCCCGGCCGGGGTAGATGTCGGCTATGAGCTGGTGGTGCGGGCCAGCACCTGACACCGCGCGGCGCGATGCACCGTCAATTTGCCCATCGCGGCAGCGATTCGCTATAAAAACAGTAGCTGCTCACGCTCATGTCTATTGGCTTTGAGGCAGTTTTGGCACCCGAAAATGGCTTAAAAATGCCGAATTGTTAATATACAGGTTAACATTTTGGCGTTTGAATCGACAAAAAGCCAAAAAGTTAATATGGAAGTTAACTTTTAGGCGTTTTTCAGGCCGTTTCAGGCATCAAATCGGGCTGCAGGCCAATAAATACGTACGTGAGCAGCTATTTAATCCATAGCAATTGAGCGCGTCTGCTAATCCGGCTTGATCTTCGCCCGGGCCACCACCTCTTTCCAGCGGGTTTGTTCGCTGGCAATGAAGGCCCTGTACTCGGCCGGCGTGTCGCCCACTGGCTCGGCCGTGTCGCCGCGCAGGCGTTCGGTGGCGCCGGCATTGCGCATGGCCTTGCCGCAGGCCTCGGCAATTTTGTTGATGGCGGCCGGCGTCATGCTGGCCGGGGCGTTCAGGCCGTACCACTGCGTCATCTCGAACCCGGGGTAACCGCTCTCGGCCACGGTCGGCACATCCGGCAGTTGCGGCAGACGCTGGCGTGTGCCGGTGGCAATCGCGCGCAGCTTGCCGGACTTGATGTGCGCCAGGATGGCGGGCGCGCCCACGCTGGCGGCGTCCAGCCGGCCGGCGAGCAGGTCGGTTAGTTGCGGGCCGGTACCGCGGTAGGGAACGTGCAGCACAAAGATGTCCGAGACCATCTTCAGGTATTCAAACGCGAGATGGCCGGCACTGCCGTTACCGGCAGAGCCGTAGCTCATCCTGCCGGGTTTTGATTTGGCGAGCGCGACGAACTCTTTCAGGTTGCGCGCCGGCACATCGCTGTTGACGACATACAGGCTGGGCACCTTGGCCAGCAGCGAGATCGGTTTGAAATCGCGGTTGGTGTCGAAAGGCAGCTTGTCAAAGATGTAGGGGTTGACCGCCATCGTGCCGATGTGGCCCAGGATGATGGTGTGCCCATCGGTGCTTTGCGCGCACTCCTGCATCGCAATATTGCCGCTGGCACCGGGCTTGTTCTCGACGAACACCGTCTGGCCCAGCGTTTTGGTAAGTTCATTCGCCGCCGAGCGTGCAACGATCTCCGAACTGCCGCCGGGCGCAAACGGCACCAGCAGACGGACGGGTTTGGTGGGCCAGGCGCTTTGTGCATGCGCGCCCACCATCACGCCGGGAAAACCGGCGATGGCGGCTAGCTGGACGACGGCCTTTCGGCGGGTAAGCTGTTTCATGCAGTCTCCCATGTCACGGTGTTCGCAGCGCTGCAGCGGCCCGTCGAAGACGCAGGCCAGATGCCCTTACTTTATAGCCGCGTTTGCAGTTTGTCAGCTTGTCAGCCGGGAGGCCGCAAACAGCACCTGGTCGATCACGCCCTTGACGTTCTTGAGGTGCGCCTCACTGAGCAGCTCGCCTTCGGGACTGAAGGCATCGCCCGCACGACCCAGCGCGAACGCCTTGGGGGCGACCCAGCACTGCGAATTGAGCAGCATGGGCACCAGGTGGCTTTGTGAGCGCAGGCCGCCCAGTGCGCCGGGCGAAGCGCTCAGGATGCCGACCACCTTGCCGGTGAAGGACTTGAAGCCATCCTGCCAGGCCGGGTCGGCGGCGACGGGGCGCGACACCCAGTCGATGGTGTTTTTAAGCAGCGCGGTGTAGCTGCCGTTGTATTCGGGCGAGCAGATGATCCACGCCGGGTGCTCGAACATGATCTGCTTGAGCTTGATGACGTCGGCCGGTGTGCCTTGGGCTTCAAGGTCGCCGTTGTACATGGGAATGTTGAAATCCGACAGCTCGAGGTGGGTGACTTCAGCACCGCCGGCGCGCGCCAGTTTGGTGGCGGCGTGGGCCAGCTTGCGGTTGAACGAGGCCTGGCGGGTGCTGCCGGCGAAGACGAGAAGTTTGGGTGGGGTGCTCATGAGGGCAATTTCACCACAGGCTCAAAGGGCCTATAAAACAGGATCAGAAAAAGCGGTTAAAATGTACAAAATAACGAATTTGTACAAAATGCATTCTGTTCCTTTAAGTGAGTTTCGCGCCAATGCGTCAGCCATGCTCGATCTGGTCGAGAAGGGTGAAACCGTGCGCATCTTGCGGCACGGCAAACCTGTGGCCCAGCTGGTGCCGGTGGTGGCTGAAGAGCCCGCCAAAGTGCCGAGCTGGAAGCGGCCCATCGAGCCGCTGAACTATCTGCGCAAGCCGGAAAAAACCGGCGCCCAGATGATCATCGAAGAGCGCGAGAGCGGCTGGTGATCGCATGAACATCCTTTTTGACGCTTCGGCGATTTTCAAGCGCTACTCCGGAGAAACCGGCGTGGCACAGGTGCTGGCACTGCAGGGCAGGGCCAGCCGCATCACCGCCGCCGCCCACTGCAAGACGGAAGTGGCTTCGGCGCTGACGCGGCAGTGGCGGGAGCGCCTGTTCAATGACGATGAATACGAACGCATCCTTGCGGCCATCCACACCGACTTTGACGAACTGACAGTGATGCCACTGTCGTCGCCGGTCGAGCGTTATGCCATTGCGGCGATGCGGCTGGCCACCTTGCGCGGCATGGATGCCCTGCATATCGGCAGCGCCCAGGCTGCCAATGTGGACCTTTTTGTCACCGCCGACCGGCGCCAGGCCCAGGCGGCGCAAGCTGTCGGCCTGAAGACTGAACTCATAGAAGCTTGAAGAAGAACGACATGTTTTACCCACAGGAATTTGACGTCATCGTCGTCGGCGGCGGCCACGCCGGCACCGAGGCCGCGCTGGCCTCTGCCCGCATGGGCTGCAAGACCTTGCTGCTGACCCACAACATCGAGACGCTGGGGCAGATGAGCTGCAACCCCTCCATAGGCGGCATCGGCAAGGGCCACCTGGTCAAGGAAGTCGACGCCATGGGCGGGGCGATGGCACTCGCCACGGACGAGGGCGGCATACAGTTCCGCATCCTCAACAGCTCCAAGGGCCCGGCCGTGCGCGCCACCCGGGCGCAGGCCGACCGCATTTTGTACAAGGCGGCCATCCGCCGCATGATTGAAGACCAGCCCAACCTCTGGCTGTTCCAGCAGGCGGTCGACGACCTGATGGTCGAGGGTGACCGCGTTGTGGGTGCCGTCACCCAGGTCGGCATCAAGTTCCGTTCGCGCACGGTGGTGCTGACGGCCGGGACATTCCTCGATGGCAAGATCCACGTCGGCTTGCAGAACTACTCAGCAGGCAGGGCAGGCGACCCGCCGGCGGTGTCGCTCTCTGCACGGCTGAAAGAACTCAAGCTGCCACAGGGCCGGCTGAAAACCGGCACGCCGCCACGCATCGACGGCCGCAGCATCGACTACAGCAAGTGCATTGAACAGCCCGGCGACGGCATGCCCGGCGGCATTGAAGGCGATGTGCCGGTCTTCAGTTTTATGGGCGGCAAGATCGTCCACCCGCAACAGGTGCCGTGCTGGATCACCCACACCAACGAGCGCACGCACGACATCATCCGTTCGGGTTTTGACCGCAGCCCCATGTTCACCGGCAAGATTGACGGCGTTGGCCCACGCTACTGCCCGAGTGTGGAAGACAAGATCAACCGCTTTGCGGGCAAGGACAGCCACCAGATTTTCCTGGAGCCTGAAGGCCTGAGCACCCACGAGATTTACCCCAACGGTATCTCGACCAGCCTGCCTTTTGACATCCAGTACGACCTGGTCCGCTCCATGGCCGGCATGGAAAACGCCCACATCCTGCGGCCCGGCTACGCCATCGAGTACGACTACTTCGACCCGCGCGCGCTGAAAACCAGCTTTGAAACCCGGGCCATAGGCGGGCTGTTTTTTGCCGGGCAGATCAACGGCACCACGGGGTATGAAGAGGCGGCTGCCCAGGGCATGTTCGCCGGGATCAACGCCGCCCTGCAATGCCAGGGGAAGGACGTCTGGTTGCCCAGACGCGACGAAGCCTACCTTGGCGTGCTGGTCGACGACCTGATCACCAAGGGCGTGACCGAGCCTTACCGCATGTTCACCAGCCGGGCCGAGTTCCGCCTGATGCTGCGCGAAGACAACGCCGACATGCGCCTGACCGAAAAGGGCAGGGAGCTGGGCCTGGTGGACGACGCCCGCTGGGACGCCTTCAATCGCAAACGCGATGCTGTTTCACGTGAAACACAGCGGCTGCGCGGGATCTGGATCAACCCCAACAACCTGCCCACATCTGAAGCTGAGCGGGTGTTGGGCAAGGCCATCGAGCGCGAATACAACCTGGCGGACCTGCTCAGGCGGCCGGATGTCAGCTACGCCGGATTGATGTCCCTGGAAGAGGGCAAGTACGCCAACCCCGAACTGGCCGCACAAATGGCAGCGAGCGATGACATGGCCAAAAGCGTGATCGAACAGATCGAGATCACGGCCAAATACGCCGGCTACATCGACCTGCAAAAGGTGGAGGTAGAGCGTGCCGCGCATTACGAAAACCTCAAACTGCCCGCCGACCTGGACTACCTGCAGGTCACCGCCCTGAGTTTTGAGGCCCGGCAAAAGCTGGCCAAACACCGGCCCGAAACGCTGGGGCTCGCGTCCCGCATCTCCGGTATCACGCCGGCCACCGTGTCCCTGCTGCTGGTTCACCTGAAAAAGAACCTGTGGAAAAACACGGTTCCAGCCCCGGCCGAGACCCACACCATCACCGACACGACCCAGGCATGAGCGGCAGTTCCGAACAAGACCTGCGCCAGGGTCTGGCCGCGCTCGGGCTCGAATTGAGCGATGCGCAGATTGCCCAACTTCTGGATTACCAAAGCCTGATCGGCAAATGGACCAAGGTCTACAACCTGACCGCTGTGCGCGACCCGGCAGAAATGATGACCCATCACCTGTTGGACAGCCTGGCCGCCATTGCACCGCTGGCCCGGCATTTGCAAAAAGAGGGTTTGGGGCAGGGCAGCACTCTGCTCGATGTAGGTTCGGGTGCGGGACTGCCGGGCGTGGTCATCGCCATCTGCTGCCCGCAACTCGCCGTGAGTTGCGTCGACACAGTCGCCAAAAAAGCGGCGTTTATCAAGCAGGCCGCACTGGCACTCAAGTTGCCCAACCTGACCGGCATGCATGCCCGGGTCGAAAACATCAGCCAGACTTTCGATGTGATCTGCTCCCGGGCCTTTGCTTCGTTGCCGGACTTCACCAACTGGTCGGCCGCCGCACTGTCACCCACCGGTGTGTGGATGGCCATGAAAGGCAAACACCCAGGGGACGAAATAGCCGCCTTGCCCGTATCGGTCGAAGTGTTTCACGTGGAACAACTGGTGGTTCCCGGCCTTGATGCCGAGCGATGCATCGTCTGGATGCGACAAAAACCAGTTTGAGTCGTCATTAAGTAGCGGCGCGGCGACTTTCGCCACAGGCCCATGCCTTAAACTCACACCTCCACTTTTGAGGGTTTTTCATGCTGGGATCATTTGCTGGCGTCGCAGATTACGGCGCTTTTGTCGTTGCCATCATTGTTTTTCTGTTGATCCCCGGTCCCGGCAACCTCGCATTGATCACCTCGACCAGCAAGGGCGGCATATCGGGCGGGCTGGCCGCCACCTTTGGTGTGATCGCCGGTGACCAGGTCCTGCTCTGGGCAGCCGTCGCAGGTGTCTCGGCCGTCATGGCCGCCTACCCGACCGCCTTCCATATCGTGCAGTGGGCAGGCGCGGCCTATCTGGCCTGGCTGGGCATCAAGATGTTGATGGCCAAAGCCGGCGATGCGCCCATCCTGCAAATGAAGCCGCGCCACTTCTTTCGCCAGACCCTGCTCATCACCTTGCTGAACCCCAAGGCGATCGTTTTTTACATGGCCTTCTTCCCGTTGTTCGTCGACCCGGCCACACATCAGGGCCTGAAGACCTTCGGCGTCATGGCCATCACCATCGCCGTGCTGACCTTTCTTTATGGGCTGACATCTGTACTGCTGACCTATCACCTGGCTGAAAAGATACGCGCCAACCCAAAAATCACCGGTTTGCTGAACAAGCTGGCCGGCGTCTTTCTCATCGGCTTCGGGCTCAAGCTGGCAATCTCAAAATAACGATCTCCCAAGAACAACAATCACATGGCCAAAATTTTCTGCGTTGCCAACCAAAAGGGCGGGGTCGGCAAGACGACAACCACCGTCAACCTGGCCGCCGGTCTGGCCAAGGTCGGCCAGCGTGTGCTGATGATTGACCTCGACCCACAGGGCAATGCCACCATGGGTTCGGGCGCCGACAAGCGCAAGCTCGAACACACGGTGTACGACGTGTTGCTCGAATCCGCCTCGATCGCCGAAGCGCGCGTCAAAAGCCAGAAGCTCATCGACGGCGGTTGCAGCTATGACATCCTGGGCGCGAACCGCGAGCTGGCCGGTGCCGAAGTCGAACTCGTCGACGTCGAGCGCCGCGAGAAGCGCCTCAAGCTCGCCCTGGCCGAAGTCGACCAGGACTACGACTTCGTCCTCATCGACTGCCCGCCCTCCCTGAGCATGCTGACCCTCAACGGCCTGTGCTGCGCGCATGGCGTGATCGTGCCCATGCAGTGCGAATACTTTGCGCTCGAAGGCCTGACCGATCTGGTTAACACCATCAAGCAGGTGCACGCCAACCTCAACAAGGAGCTCGCCATCATCGGCCTGCTGCGTGTGATGTTCGACCCGCGCATCACCCTGCAGCAGCAGGTCAGCGACCAGCTCAAGGACCACTTCGGCGACAAGGTGTTCAACACCGTCATCCCGCGCAACGTGCGCTTGGCCGAGGCACCCAGCTACGGCTTGCCCGGCGTGGTTTTTGACCCGGCCTCCAAGGGCGCGCAGGCCTTTGTCGCCTTTGCCGAGGAAATGGTCGCCCGCATCAAGGGCATGTGAAGCTATTGGGCTGTAGCCCAATATCAATGAGGACCTTACGCTATAAATATAGTAGCAAACATCGACATGAATCCGCGCAATGTATTGATCCTCCCTGGCTGGCACAACAGTGGCCCAGATCACTGGCAAAGCCTGTGGGAAGCCACGCATGGCTTCACACGCGTCGAGCAGCACAGCTGGACACACCCGCTGCGCGGCGACTGGATCTCGCGGCTCGAAGACGTGCTGCTCTCCTGCGACGAGCCCGCTGTGCTGGTGGCCCACAGCCTCGGCTGCATCCACGCCGCGGCCTGGGCATCGCACTCGAAAAACACACACCGCGTCAAAGCGGCACTGCTGACCGCACCGCCCGACCTCACGCGTGACGACCTTCGCGACATGCTGCCCAGCTGGTCGCCCGTGCCCATGAACAAACTGCCCTTCAAATCGCTCATGTTCGCCAGCAGCAACGACGAGTTCTGCTCGCCTGAACGGGCCAGGAAAATGGCGGCAGCCTGGGGCGCGACCTTTCACAACGCCGGCGAGCGCGGCCACCTCAACGCCGAAAGCGGCCTCGCCGACTGGCCAGCGGCCTATGCAGAATTACAACAATTGATGGCCGTACCTGCCGCGGCCTGACCCCGATTCCAAAGAAAGCAAAACACTATGGTCACGAAAAAACCAAAAGGCCTGGGCCGCGGGCTCGAAGCACTGCTCGGCCCCAAAGTCGACGAAAACTCGTCCGACGCCGCCAACAACACCAGCAGCGTGAGCGGCCCCGGCCTGCCCGCATCGCTGCGCCTGACCGACATGGTGGCCGGCCAATACCAGCCGCGCACGCGCATGGACGAGGGCGCCTTGTATGAACTCGCCGAGTCCATCAAGGCCCAGGGCATCATGCAGCCCATCCTGGTCAGGCGCCTGACCAGTGGCGCCAACGACGGCAAATACGAAATCATCGCCGGCGAGCGCCGCTTCCGTGCCGCCAAAATTGCCGGCCTAGACAGCGTGCCGGTGCTGGTGCGGGATGTGCCCGACGAGTCCGCCGCCGCCATGGCGCTGATTGAAAATATCCAGCGTGAAGACCTCAACCCACTGGAAGAAGCCCAAGGCTTGCAACGTCTGGTGAAAGAGTTTGGGCTCACTCACGAACTCGCGGCACAGGCTGTGGGCCGCTCGCGCAGCGCAGCGTCCAACCTGCTGCGCCTGCTGAACCTGGCCGATCCGGTGCAGACCATGCTGATGGCTGGCGACCTCGACATGGGCCATGCCCGCGCGTTGCTGGGCCTGGATCGCGCCACACAAATCACGGCGGCCAACCAGATCAGCGCCAAAAAGATGTCGGTGCGCGAAGCCGAAAGCCTGGTCAAAAAACTCAGCGCCGAGTTCTCGTTGCAGCCGCAAAAAGCCAGCAAGGAGAAATCCCGCGACACGCGTCGGGTCGAGGAAGAGCTGGCCGACCTGTTGATGGCCGAGGTGGAGGTGCGCATCAAAAAGCAGGTCAAACGCAACGGCCGGCGCGAACAGATGGGCGAAGTCGCCATCCATTTCGGCTCCATGGACGAACTCAACGGCCTCATTGACCGGCTTCGCGGCACAAATAAAGCGTGAAATAAGTCACGCTGCCTGACACTTACAAATTGCTCCCCTGTTTGGGGGAGTGATTTTTTTGGCGAGTCGCATTATCGTTACGCCATGTAAGAAGGTGTCTCAATATGTTTCGACTTCCGCAGATTTTGCTCGCCTGCATGGCCGCCTCAGGCATGTCACCAGCAGCAGCCCAAACCATCGAACGCATCAAGCTCACCGACAACGAGCTGAACTGCCAGCAGATCTACGCCGAGATCCAGCAGATGGACACCGCCATGCAGCTGGCCGGCCCGGGCATTCCTTCAGCGCCGCCCGGCACCCAGGTCATCACGCCGAACAACGCACAAATCAATACCGCACAACTGAGTGCCACCCAGCTGGCCGTGCTCAACCACCCCAACAACGCCAACCTCACGCCTGAACAAAAAGCCACGCTGATCGCCCAGACCGGCATGGCCGAAAGCCGCGGCAATGCGGCCGTAGGGGCGCTGTATGCAGGTGCACCGTCGGCCGCAGCAGTGCACGGTGCCGTCGCCATGGACCCGGGCGTACAAGCCGCAGTGGCACGCGCGCGCGCATCGGGCATGTCCGAAGCGCAAATCAACGCGACCATGGGTCTTGGCATGCAGCGCGCCGGGCTCGGTGCGCTGGGCGCCCCGTCCGTGCCGTCGGCAGGCCAGGCCTATGCACAGGCCGGCGGCCTCGCAGGCATGTTGGGCGCGGGGATGTCCGCGCAGGGCGCAGGCGGCGGCAACGTAGCCGGGCTTGCGGGCATGTTCGGCGCACTGGCCGGCATGGGCGCAAAGCCGGCAGCGGCTGCAGCACCGGTTGCCATCGCCCAAGCCCCGGCGGCAGGCACGACCAGCAGCCTGGGCGCACAGGCCAAGGCACGCAAGGATCACCTGACAAGCTTCTTCCTCACACGGGGATGCAAGATGTCCGAGATCCAAAAATAAGGGCTTCTGCCCACCCAAGACTCCCCTTTTACTGCAACCTCCCAGGACTATTGACCATGAAACACTTTGCACTCGGCACGACTCTTCTCGCTGCGTTGCTCACCTCGGCACACGCACAAACCATCGAGCGCGTGAAGATGACCGACAACGACCTGACCTGCCAGCAGACCTACACCGAGATCACGCAGATGGACAGCATGATTGCAAAGGCTGGTCAGGCAGCGCCCGGCGTGCAGGTTGCATCGGCAGATACGGGCAGCAACGTGGGCGGCCAGGTTGCAGGTGCCGTCGCACAACAGGCCTTGGCGACGGCCGTCGCGCAAAACCCCGGCGGCTTCGGCAGCATGTTCGGTGGCTTGGGCGGCATGTTCGGCAGCCTCGCCAACATGGCTGCGCAGAACGCATCGGCACAACAGGCCGCTGCGGCCGGTGCCGCACAGCAACAGGCTGCGCAGGCCCAGCAGAACAATGCGCTCGTGGCGCAACAGGCCCAGGGCCGCAAGGAACACCTGACCGGCATGTTCCTGTCCAAGGGCTGCAAGATGAGCGACGTACAGAAGTAAAAGTAGCCGACCAGAGGCCGGCGCATCCGGCCTCATGCGAGAGGCGTGACCAGCGTACGTCACGCAATGAGACGCCGCGCCCGAACATGTACCCACTCAACCATGCGAGGCTCATTCGGCGCCATTGATAGCCTCAACGCCTCGACCCGCCGATAACCTCGTGAAATAAGTCACACCCTAGAGCAGGCATTTGGGCCGTGTCCCCGCAATGCGTGACCCCTGAGCCCGCGCCTGCTACCCTGACCGGGTGTTACGGTTTGTTAAATCATCAATTTTTCGGGGCGTCTCATCGCGAGAGGCGTCCGGACTTCCACACCTGACAGGTGGGACGGGGCGGCTGGTCGCCTGAGAGAACGGACACCCCGTGCCAACCTACAGCCTGAGTCACATCCGCTGGTTCACCGTGCTGGTGGCTGCGGGCCTGGCATTGGGCACCGGCGGCGTGACCATGGTGGGGTGGATGCTCGACGTCGATGCACTGAAAAGCCTGATCCCGGGCGCCGTGCAGATGAAGGTGAACACGGCCATCGGCCTGCAGCTCTCCGCCCTGGCATTGCTCACGGGCTTTCACCGCTACAACAAAACACGGCGTTACTTCAGCTACGCGCTGGCCACGGTAGTGTCCACCATCGGCGTCCTCACGCTCTGTGAATACCTGTTCAGCTGGAACCTGCGCATCGACGAGCTGCTGTTTCGCGACCGCGCCAACGCCTACAACGCCACGCCCGGGCGCATGTCGCCCTTCAGCGCGTGGACCTTCGTCATGCTCGGCCTCGGGCTGGGCTTTGTCCGCTGCAAAAAATTCGGCTGGCTGGCGCCGATCTGCGGCGTACAGGTCGCCGTCATCGGCGCCGTCTCACTGATCGGTTATCTGTGGCGTGCCGCCGAACTGGTCACCGACGTCTGGTTGCCCCCTGTGGCCGTCAACACCGGCATGGCCTTTCTCGTGCTCGGCCTCGCCGTACTGGCCGAACATTTCCGGGGCAAAGCCACCGGCCACCAGGAGGCCGAAGTCTCCGCTCTGGAAATCAAGGTCGTCGCCGGCATGATCGCCACCTTGCTGGTCCTCATCGCGCTGGCCAGCTACGCCTATCGCTCCGTCGTCAACTTCACCCAGCAAACCGACCGCATCGTCGCCACACAGCAGGCTCGGCTGGAGTTGCAGAAAACGCTGGCCCTCGTCGCGCTGGCAGCAGACGACTACCAAAACGGCGCCGTGACGCGAGAGACATTGCCCTCGCTGCGTTACCAGTCCGCCCTGGCGCAAAGTGCCAACGCCCTGCGCAGCCTGACCGCACTCGAAGCGGCCAACCCCGACCAGCGCAAACGCATCGTAGAGTTGACCGCGCTGATGAATTCTCAGTTTCCGCCCGGTACGCCCACGCCCTCCGCAGGGGCCAATGACACAGCCGCAGGCGTTGCCACATCGGCGCGCATCCTCAAGCTGGGTGAAGACATCGACACCGCCGATCGCACCCTGTTGGCAGAGCAACTCGCCGTCCTCGCCAGGGACCGCACCATCATGCTGGTGTCACTCATCGTCGGCATAGGCGTGGCCACCGTCGTCTTTGTCCTGCTCACGGCATCGGTGCGCCGGGAGATGAGCCGCAATGCACTCGCCCGCACAGAAATAGGGGAACTCAATGTCCAGCTCGAACACCGTGTGCATTTGCGCACGACGGCATTGAACGATGCCAACCACAGGCTCAACGCCTTCATGAACGCGCTGGCGAACGACCTGCGCCAGCCACTGATATCGGTGGCCGGATTCGGCGACCTTCTCGACAAACGGCTCCTGCTGACAGGCGATACAACCGGCCAGCGTTACCTGCACCGCATCTCTACTGCCATGAAGCAGGTCGATGGCTGTGCAGAAGCACTGATCGAGCTGGAGCGGGTCTCCCGCACCACCCTGTGGCGCCAAACCGTCGACGTCGCCGCACTCGTCCATGCGGCAGCAGACAACCTTCACAAGTTCCAACCCGATCGGCACGTCAAGCTTCATGCGATGGCCATCAAGCCCGCTACAGCCGACCACCATCTGCTGCGCATGGCCCTCGGCCATCTCCTGGCCAACGCCTGGAAGTTCACGGCCAACGCCGCACACCCGGAGGTGCGCATCGGCTGCGGAACGGACGAGCACGGTCAGCGCATGTGGTGGGTCCAAGACAACGGCGCAGGCTTTGACATGGCCTATTCAGCCAAGCTCTTCCTGCCATTCCAGCGCTTGCATGGTGTTGATGAATTCACCGGGCTGGGCACGGGGTTGGCCATTGCACACGCGGTGATTGCCAAGCACGGCGGGCGCATCTGGGCGCACTCAGACCCCGGGCAGGGTGCCACCTTCTTCTTCACGCTCGGCCCCGACCAACCGGAAGACCTTCCCCTCACCGGCATGCCGGAGCACATTCATCACGCCTGAGAAAATTCGCGTCAGCGGCCGCCCGCGACGTCCACCACGCTGCCGTGAACATAAGACGCCGCATCAGACGCCAGCCACAACGCGACGTCAGCCACCTCTGCGGCTGAGCCCGAACGTCCCAGCGGCACGGCCGTCTTTGCCATGCCCTGCATTTTTTCAATGCCGCCATGCAGGTCATGGATGTCGGTTTCAATCAGGCCCGGCCGCAGGGCATTCACACGTATGCCCTCCGCGCCCACCTCTTTGCCCAATGCCAGCGTGAAGCTGTCTATGGCACCTTTGGATGCAGCGTAGGCCGCGCCGCCGCCCAGGCCCCCCAGCCGCGATGCGACGGACGACATGTTGATGATCGCGCCACCCCTGCCGCCGTGCGCAGTCGACATGCGCCGTATCGCTTCACGCGAGCAGTAATAGGTGCTGAACACGTTCGCCGCAAACACGTCCGCCACATTGTGTTCATCCACCGCATCGACACGAAAATTGGCCAGCACACCCGCGTTGTTGACCAGCACATCGAGCTTGCCGAAGGCAGCGTCCAGCCGTGCAAACATCGTCACCACTTCATCAAGCCGGGCCACATCCGCCTGCAGCGCAACCGCTTCGCCGCCTGCGGCTTCAATCTGCTTCACAACATCCCGCGCGGCCTTTTCACTGCGCAGGTAGTTGACCCCCACACGGTAACCAGAGCGTGCCGCCAATAGCGCAATCGCTGCGCCTATGCCGCGGCTGGCGCCCGTCACCAGCATCACTTTTTTCGCAGCGCTCATTCCGGCTGGATGTTCGCGTCTTTTACCAGCCGCACCCACTTGGTCACCTCGGTGCCTATGAAGGTTTTCAGCTGGTCGGGTGCCATGGGCATGGGCGCGATGCCGATGCCGGCGAGTTTTGTTTTCAGCTCCGGCTGTGCCAGCGCCGTGTTGGTGGTGGTGTTAAGTTTGTCCACCACATCCTTCGGCATGCCCGCCGGGCCGACGATGGCGAACCAGGCGGTGATGTCAAAGCCCGGCAGCACTTCGGCAATCGCAGGCCACTCCGGTGCCAGCGGCGTGCGTTTGCCCGAGGTCACGCCCAATGCGCGCATCGCACCGCCTTTGGACTGCGCCATCGCATTGCCGGCATCGACAAATGTGTAGTCCAGCGTGCCGCCCAGCACATCATTCACGGCCAGCGGAATGCCCTTGTACGGCACCGGCAGCGTGTCCATGCCGCCCAGCTTGTTGAGCACCGCAATGCTCACCTGCGAGCTCGACGAGCCGTAACCCGCCGTCACCTTGCCGGGCCGCTGCTTCGCAAAACCCACCAGGTCCTGCACCGTCTTTTGCGGCGCATTGGACTTCACCATCAGCACCAGCACCGTATCGCCAATGCCCGCCACCGGCGAGAAATCCTTGTTCGGGTCATAGGGTATTTTTTTCAGCAGCGCCACGTTGGACGAGATGGCCGAGTTCGACGAGAACAGCAGCGTGTAGCCATCGGGCGCCGCGCGTATGACTTCCATCGCCGCAATCGAGCCGCCCGCACCAGGCTTGTTGTCGACGACAAAAGGCTGGCCCAATGCTGCGCTGAGCTGCTGGCCCACGACACGCGCGGCCAGGTCAGTTGCTGCACCAGCGGGGAAGGGCACGACCAGCCGCACCGGCTTGTTGGGAAACCCCTGGGCCCAGGCACTGCCACCGGCAAACCCGAGCAGCGACACCATGGCCACGGTACAGGCCAGCGTCTTGAGGGTGAAGCGTTTTTTCATTTCTGTCTCCTTCGTTATGAATCGTTGATGCGTTGTTTGGTGCGCGCTTCATTGCGCGCTGATGTCCAGCGTCAGCAGGTGAAAAGACAGCGCCTTGCCGTGCATGTCCAGGTTGAGTGAGTCATTGACGCCGCCATCGAGCACATCGTCAATCACAAAATTCATCGCGCCCAGCAGCGGCAACAGGTAGCGCACCACCTTGGTCGGCTTGCGGTGCGCAAAGTGCTGCGCCACGCGCGCCTCCGTCACCTGCTGCACCAGCAGCTCGTAGTCCTCGGCGCGATAGGCAATCACGCTGATGTTGACCTTGTTGCCCTTGTCGCCCGTGCGTGCGTGGGCGTAGTCGTAAAGTGTTTTTTCTGTCATGGTGAAACCGCTTGCCTAAGCAAAACTGAAAGACGCCGGCACCTGCTCGCGTGCAATCAGGCAAGACTGTGTCGACAGGCGCTGGCGTTTCGCCACCCGCACGCCACCGCCGCCCGCCGGCCCACCTGTCCACAAGGCCGTGACCTCGCGCAGCAGGCGGTCAATCACGGGCAGCTCGAGGTGCTGCCCCGCCACACGCAAACGAATGTCCATCAGTTGCCCGACAGGCGCAGCGCCCAGCCGGCGATTGCCGTCATCGCCCAGCACGCTGCTCACGCCTATCAGGTCAAAGCGCAAGTGCAGCAGCGGTCCCATGCGTTTTTGCATGATGTCCATCGCCAGCCGCGCACGTGCTTCGGCGTTCGGCCCGGCATAAGAGATCTCGCCCTCGCCAAACCAGCCGCCGTCGAAAAACACATTTGCCTTCAACGTAGCGGTGCGCGCATGGCCGCGCACTCCCGACAGGCGCACACGGTTGGGGCCGACCTGCGTCACTATTGCCTGCGTGATGTCGGCCACCACATCCGGCGTGATGTAGGCCGCCGGGTCATGGAGCTCATACAGCAGCTGCTCTTTCACCGTGCGCACATCGACGAGGCCGCCGGTACGGCTGGCCTTGGTGACCACACAACTGCCGTCGGCCGAGATTTCCGCGATGGGGAAACCCACGTCTTCCAGCCCCATCACCTCCTTGCGACCGGGGTCGGCAAAGTAACCGCCGCTGACCTGCGCGCCGCACTCCAGCAAATGCCCGGCCATGGTCGCGCCGGCCATCGCATCGAGGTTGTCCAGGGTCCAGCCGAAGTGCGCCATCGCCGGCCCCAGCGTCAGCGAGGGGTCGGACACACGGCCCGTCACCACCACCTGCGCACCGGCCTTGATGGCTTCTGCAATTTCAAACGCACCCTGGTAGGCATTGGCACAGACAAAACGGGCCTCGTCGAACTTGCCGCCGAGGTGCTGCTGCACGATGGCGCGGCCCCTGGCGTCAGACAGGTCATCGCCTTTCACCACCGCAACGCGCGGTGCCTGCAGGCCCAGTTCCTTTGCCAGCTGTTGGATGAGCTTCGCGGCACCGTCCGGGTTGGCCGCACCAAAATTGCCGACGATGACGATGCCATGCTTCAGGCAATCGGCCAGCACAGGGCGCAACTCCAGCTCCAGCAGGGGCTCGTACCCCGCCTGCGGGTCGGCGCGTTTGGCCAGCTGCTGCGTGGCCAGCGTGCGCTCTGCCAGGTTCTCAAAGATCAGCGCTGCCGGGCCGCCGCGTTCAATCAGCGTGCGCACCACCGGCGTACCGGCATCCACCCGGTCGCCCGAAAAACCGGCGCCGCAACCTACTGCGAGTGTCTCCATCGATGTTTCCTTTTCGGGCCTTACTTTGCCTTCAGTCAATATGTTTGTAAACTGAAATTATTTAAAGAACTATGCGGTTTTATTAATGAATTCAACCACCCAGCCGGGCCGCCTGTCAGGCCGCCTGATCGATGCCTTCCTGGCGCTTGAAGAAACCCGCCGCTTTGCCGTCGCGGCAGAGCGCTGCCACGTGTCGCCGTCGGCCTTCAGCCAGATGATTACCCGCCTTGAAGAGCAGGTCGGCGCGCGGCTGTTCGACCGCGACACCCGCAACGTCGCACTCACGCCCGAAGGCGAGGTGTTTTCACATGGCGCGCACCGCATCGCCGCGGAAATGGACAGCACCCTCACCGGGCTGCAGGACCGTGCGCGCTTCAATGTCGGCCGCGTCAGCATCGCCGCGCCGCCCTCGCTCGCCGCCTCATGGCTGCCGCAGCAGATGGCCGGGTTCCGCGACGACTACCCGGGCCTGACGATGCGCCTGCACGACGTGGTGTCCGACCGCTGCCTTGAAATGGTCGCGCGCGGTGACGTCGACTTCGGCCTCAACGCGCAGCGCGGCAATGCGCTGGAGTTCGAGGCCCATCTGCTCTTCAATGAACGCCTCTACCTGATCTGCCAAACGTCAGACCCGCTGGCCAGCCGCAAAAGCGTCAGTATGAAAGACTTGCGCCACCACGAGTTCATCCACAGCGTGCGCAGCGGCAGCGTGTGGCAACAGATGGTGCCCATGACCACCGCGGCCGGCATTCCCGACAGCGGGCTGGAGGTCACGCAGTTCGGCACGCTCGCCGGGCTGGTGGGCAATGGCTTCGGCATCAGCGTGGTGCCGCAGTTTGCGGTCGAGCTGTGCCGACGGCCCGGCATCGCGGTGGTTCGCGTCACCGACCGCAAGGCGCTGAGGCCGATTTACATGATCAAGCGCAAACAGCGCAGCCTGTCGGTCGCGGCAGAAGGCATGTGGTCACGGCTGGCCGAAGCCGGCAGGCAGGTCGCCTCAGAGTGAAAAAATCTTGCCCGGGTTCATGATGTTCTTCGGGTCCAGCGCGCGCTTGATGGTGCGCATCATGTTGACCGCGCCATCACCGGCTTCGGTCAGCAGGAAGTCCATCTTGTGCAGACCCACACCGTGCTCGCCGGTGCAGGTGCCTTCCAGCGCCAGCGCACGCGACACCAGCTTGTGGTTCAGCACCTCTGCCGTTTCACGTTCCGTCGGCGACTCGGGGTCGATCAGATAACCGAAGTGGAAGTTGCCATCGCCGACGTGGCCGACAAGGAAGTAGGGCAGGCCGCTGGCATCGGCTTCAGTCACTGATTCGAGCAGGCAATCCGCCAGGCGCGAGATCGGCACACAGGTGTCGGTCGAGATCGCCTTGCAGCCGGGCTTGGACTGTATGGCCGCAAAAAACGCGTTGTGCCGCGCCGTCCACAAACGTGTGCGCTCTTCAGGTGTGCTGGCCCATTCGAAGGCATTGCCACCGTGGCCGCTGGCAATCTCCTGCACCAGCTCGGCCTGCTCCTTCACGCCCGCCGGCGAGCCGTGAAACTCCATCAGCAGCATGGGCTCTTCGCGCAGCTTGAGTTTTGAGTGCACGTTCACCATGCGCACGGTGTTGTGGTCTATCAGTTCGACGCGCGCAATCGGCACACCCATCTGGATGACCTCAATCGTGCTGCGCACCGCAGCTTCAATGCTGGGGAAAGAACACACCGCCGCAGAGATCGCTTCGGGCAACGGGTAGAGCTTCACCGTCACTTCGGTGATCACGCCAAGCGTGCCCTCGCTGCCCACCATCAAACGCGTGAGGTCGTAACCTGCCGATGATTTTTTGGCGCGCGTGCCGGTGCGGATGATCTCGCCCGAGGCCGTCACCACTTCCAGCGCCAGCACGTTCTCGCGCATGGTACCGTAGCGCACGGCGTTGGTGCCGCTGGCGCGCGTGGCGCACATGCCGCCCAGCGTCGCATCGGCACCCGGGTCTATCGGGAAGAACAGGCCCGTGCTTTTGACTTCTTCATTGAGCTGCTTGCGCGTCACGCCCGGCTGCACCGTCACCGTGAGGTCGTCGTTGTTGATATGCAGCACCTTGTTCATGCGGCCCAGGTCAATGCTGATGCCGCCCTGAACGGCCAGCAGGTGGCCTTCAAGCGAGGTGCCGACACCGAAGGGAATGACCGGCGTGTTGTGTTGCGACGCCAGCTTCACCGCATCCGACACATCCTGCGTGCTTTCGGCAAACACCACAGCCGCAGGCGGTGGCGACGCAAAGGCAGACTCATCGCGGCCATGCTGTTCACGCACCACCAGCGCCACAGAGCAACGGTCACCAAACCGCGCCTTCAAGGCATCAATCAACGCCTGCGGTGTTTCACGCTGGGCAATCTCGGGCAGCAGGTGGCTGGGCAGGGGTGCGTTCATCGTCGTCTCCAAAGGCTTGTGTGTCGGTGTGGCACAGCCAGAGGCGGCGGCCACACACCTCAAACATTATGGAGCAGGGCGCTGAAGCGGCACAGGCGGGAATCCCTGCCGTCAGCGGGCTTTCAGTCCCTGGGGCTGTGCTTGTTCAGCCCTTGTCTTCCGGCCGCTGCGGCAGGCTGGTGACAGCCGCGTTGTGCGACAACACGACCCTGGCTTTTTTCTGCGGTGTGTCGACGTCCGGGGTATCCGGCGCCATGCCCCAAGCCATGGCGGTGGTCAGCACCACCAGCGAGGGAATCGCACGCAGGTAGCGCGGGCGTGTAAAAAAGCTGGCGGCGGCAAGCGAGGTCACGATTTTCTTCACGGTATTGCCCTTTCTGGAGCGTTCTTGTTGTTGACCGGAAGACCCATGATGTGCGCCGCACCTGAAGTCCATGCGTCTGGCGTGTAGCGGCATGTAAGCAATTGCGCCAATCCAGCACTGGCGCAGCGAAGCGGCCGGCTGCTTTACACATCCACACGATCGAGGGCGGGATTAACAGGCAAAAAAAGAGGCCTGCCATTGCTGGCAGGCCCGGATCGCCTCGAAACTTTTATATAGCCTGATGAGTGCTTAGCGTGCGTGCCAGCCGTCGCTGTGGCGAGGCTTGGCAGGCTCACGGCCGTGCATCTGTTTGTCACGGTCGATGTGGCTTTGCTGGCGGTAATCGCCATCGTTCATCTGGCGGGCGCGGTGCACGCTGATGCGGCCGCCGAATTCGCTGTCCGTGTCACCGCCGTGGCGGCGCTGCTTGTCACGCGAGTTAAACCTGTCTGCCATGTTGCTTCCTTGAATGGGCACTGACCGAACCGGCGGGAACCCATCGGGTGATCCCGCCGCCTTGAAGTCATTCTGGTGAAGCACAGGCACCCGGCTGTAGGACGAGGCCGCAAAAACTTGTCCTTGCCGCGTCAGTGCCGTGCCCCGCCCGCACCGCCACGGCGCGACTGCAGCTGGTTGCCACCGCCCACATGCGACTCCCGGTCGCTGCGGCTGTTGGCGGTGCGCTGGCCTTCGTTACGTTGCGTGGGCTTCTGGTCGCCGGCCTGGTTGTGGTCGTTCTCCACCTTGCCGCCATGGCCCGCCGGTTTGCCGCTTTCCTCCAGCGATTGCTCTTGCGCGTCCAGGTCCTGCTGCGCCTGGGCGGTTTGTTCCTGGGTGTTGATGCGTTTGGTTTGTTTGGCCGCCATGGTGGTCTCCTTTAGACATGGGTAGATGAATGGAAGAAAAGGTAAGAATGCCCTGAGGCATAAAACCATTGTGCAAAGCCCGCACGCGCCGTTTGTCAGACATCGCCCCCTTGTCGGGGTATGTTTTTCGGGCACGGCAAGCCACAATGCGCCAACGCCGAAGGAGACCCGCCCATGACGCCCCACCACACCGCACGCCGGCACCCACACACATCGCACGCGTGGCGCACAAGGCTGGCCAGCCTTGTGCTGGCGCTGTGCATCGCTGGCCCCGCGTTCGCGCAGGGCACTTCAAAGGTCGTCGACATTCCCACGCGCGCCGGCGTCACGCAGCGCTTCATCTACCTTACGCCTGCGGCAGCACCCAAGGGCTCGGTCATCCTGATGGCGGGCGGCCACGGCGGCTTGCAGATTTACGCGGGCGGCAGCCTGGGCTGGGGCAACGGCAACTTCCTGGTGCGCACACGCCAGCAATTTGCCGACGCCGGTTTTGCCGTCGCCGTGGTGGATGCCCCCTCCGACAGGCAAAAGCCGCCCTTCCTCAATGGCTTCCGGCAAACGCCAGAGCATGCCGCCGACATCAAGGCCGTCATCGCCTGGCTCAAACAGCAGGCGCCCGGCCGGTCTGGATGGTGGGCACCAGCCGCGGCACGCAGTCGGCGGGCTACGTCGCCACCGAACTCAGCCCCGCGCAGGGCGGGCCCGACGGCATCGTGCTGACGAGCACCATCCTCACCGACCCCGCCGGCCGCGCCGTGCCCCTCATGCCGCTGGACCGCATCAGCGTCCCCGTGCTGGTCGTCCACCATGAGGCCGACGGCTGCCGCCTCTGCGCCATCGGCTACATGCCGCAGCTCATGGGCCGGCTGCCCAAAACGCCCAAGACCGAACTCATCACCTTCCAGGGCGGCCAGAACGTCGGCGACCCCTGTGAGGCCATGGCGTACCACGGTTTCAACGGCATCGAGGCAGAAGTCATCGGCAAAACTACCGGCTGGATGCTCGCAGCCAGGCCCTGAACGCCAGCCCGCGTGGTGGCGGGCGGCGATGTTTGCTATTGTTTCAGTAGCTGCTCACGCTCGTGTTTAAAGGGCTGCAGCCATATTTGGCACCTGAAAATGGCCTTTTTTGGGCCCGAAATAGCGATTTTTGGCTTCGAAGAGGCTTAAAACCGCCAAAAGTTAATATGGAAGTTAACTTTTCAGTCACTTTTAATGCCTACGTTAAAAATTTAACGTATACGGCAAAATAATGCCGGAAAGCCTTTACTCGGGCGGCAGCAGCCCACCCCGGCTCTGCTTGGCCCACTTGCGCTCGCCGGTCAAAAACGCCACCCAACCCCAGGCCGCGCCGGTGTGCCGCAGGATCTGGAAGGTAAACGGCTCGGCCAGCGAGGCCAGCAGGCCGTAGCCCAGACTCGCGCGCGGCGCACGCGCAGGGCTCGCCTGACCGGCCGCCACGCCAGGCGCATCGCCCTCGGCCCAGCCGCGGTACAGGTGCACCGACCACATGTGAAACACCAGGTCGATGACGATCTTCGCCACGATGATTTCACCCACCGGCACCAGCACGCCCAGGCTGCCGTGGGCGATGTAATACACCAGCAGCGCAAACGCCGTCAGCCCATACAGCGGCTGCAGCGTGTCGATGGCTTTGACCGGCAGCATCGCCATGCCCAGCCAGCCGTAGCGTTTGTCGCCCACCATGTCGCGGTACCAGTACTGCGTTTGCAGAAAGCCGCCAAACCAGCGCTGGCGCTGGCGCAAGAAAGTGCTCACCGTGCCCGGCGCCTCGGTCAGCGCACGCGCACCGCCCAGCACCCGCGTCGTCCAGCCCAAACGGTTCAGCGCGCCGTGGCGGCGCAGCCGGTGAATCAGCTCGTAGTCTTCCACCAGGCAGTCCACATCAAAGCCGCCCACCGCTATCAGCGCCTTGCGCCGAAAGCCCGCAAACGCGCCCGAGATCAGCAGCAAGCTGTCGACCCGCATCCACGCGTAACGCGACAAAAAGTTGCGGATGTACTCATAGGTCTGAAACCACTGCAGCAGCCGCCCGCTGAACGACGCGTCGCACACCGGCACCAGCACACCCGTGGCAGCCACCAGCGCCGGCTCGGCCGTGAAGGCCTCACGCACGCAGGCAATCGCCTGCGACTCCAGCAGCGTGTCGCCATCGACCGTCAGCACCGTGTCGCTCGTCATCTGCAGCACCGCCGCATTCAGCGCCACCGCCTTGCCCCCGTGCGGCAGGCGCAGCCAGCGCAGGCAGGGGTGGGTGGGGCTGGGCTCGCTCATGGCGCCCAGCGCGGGCTCCTGCAGGCCGTAAAGCCTGAGCAGGATGTCTGCCGTGTTGTCGGTTGAGCCGTCATCGGCAATCACGATTTCGTCCGGCACATCGCCCTGGCCCAGCAGCGCGGCCAGCGTCACCGGCAGCACCTCGGCCTCGTTGTGGGCAGCGACGATCACACCCAAGGTCACGCGTTGGTTGGCGGGCGCGACAGCCAGCGGCGCGGCCTGCTGCAGCTTCGCCAGGTGCAGCGTCTTCCAGAACACAAAGGCCAGCAGCACCGTGTCATACAGCACGTAAGCCACACCCACCGACCAGACCAGCACGCCAGAGAAGCGAAACACCATCGCAAACAGCGCCACCCACACCAGCAGCACCGCCCCGTGAATCACATAGCTGCGCAGCGGCGTTGGCGGCAGCGAATAGCGCGGCGACGCGGCCCGGCGGGCAGCATTCAGGGTGGCTTGGGACGACTGGGGTAACTGAGGCAAAGCGGGTTTCCGGTGACAAGCGGGGAGGGCGGCCATAAAAGGCACACAAGAAAGGTACGCAAAGCCGTGCAATATGGATGCCCGGCCCCGCGAAGGCCCACAAAGCAGTGGGACTCTGCTTCCCGCGTAAAGGTTCACCGCTAATATCAGCCCAACCCCACCCGCCAGACCGCCGCATGACACCCACCGCCGCTACCCCAGCCAAATACACCCGCACCGCCATGGCCCTGCACTGGGTCATCGCGCTGCTCATCAGCATCAACCTGGTGCTGATCTGGTTCGTCAACTACTGGCCCGAAGAGCGCGTGCGCCTGGTCATCGACACCCACAAGTCCATAGGCATCACCGTGCTCGGCCTGGCCATCGTCCGCCTGCTCTGGCGCTACAGCCACAAACCGCCCGCGTTGCCGACCCACTACAAACGCTGGGAGCAACGCGCCTCGCACTGGGCGCACATCGCGCTCTACGGCGTCATGCTGCTGCTGCCCATCTCGGGCTGGCTGCACGACTCCGCCTGGAAAGACGCTGCCACCCATCCCATGCAACTCTTCGGCCTCGTCCCCTGGCCCCGCATAGGCTGGATCATGAACATCGAACCCGCGACGAAGGAGATGCTGCACGATGCGTTTGGGTTGCTGCACACCGTCGCTAGCTACCTGCTGTATGTGCTGTGGGTTGCGCATGTGGGTGGGGCGCTGAAGCATCAGTTTGTGGATAAGGATCCTGAGTTGCAGCGGATGCTGCCTTAACTTAGCCACGCGTTGATAAACCACAAAACTAATCGTATGAAGATTACGGTAAATAGCGACGAGTTCAAGGCCTGGCATGAGGTCGGCCACGCCACTATTTGCTTGCATATGGGGGGCGACCTAGACTGCATCGAATTTCTTGAACAAGACGCAAGAGGCTTCGCGGTCGCGCGCTGCCGCGATGTAATGCCGCACATGGAGCGGAACGTGGCGTGTGGTGGGTACGCTGCTGAGTTCTATTTGCTGCAAGCCGGTCTGGTTGACTGGGTTGACCTACAAGAAATCAGCGCGGCTGTACTTAGCAATGCTTGGAGGGACCGTCAGGAATTCGCTGGGCGCACGGTAACTGAAGACAACGACTTCACTAATGCGGAAAACGAGGAGTTTGTGCGCCATGCGACACAAGCTGTTGCCCCAATCTTCCAGTTGTACTTTTCGAGGATGGAGAACGTAGTGCGCGAGCTTCTTGCTGCAAGGAAAATCGACGGCGTGCGTGTGAAGGAACTCCTCCAACTCGGCATCACGCCCATCTAGCCTACCGGCGGGCAATTTTGTCGCGTTTGAAGCGGGTCGTCATCCCAGGCTATGCCCTGGGTAACAAAACCACCTGCCACGAATACGCTAGTAAAAACAACTCGCCGACACCAAATGACCAACGCCACTCAGGACCTCCCTGGCTGGGGAGAGATGCCAAAGAAGCCCGGCCTCTATCTTTCCCTATCGCATGGAAGAGAATTCCCGCAAGAAGCCTTAAGGAACAGAGGTTTCGCTGGTCCCAAGATAGGCCCTTTGCTATACATGCGAACTGAGTATGCGCAGCAAGTGACGCTGCGGTTTGCAAACAAGAGGGATGCCGCTCGCTTCTTCCCAGAAACAAAAACGGTCATCAACGTGATGCAAATCGTCGAAGGAACTTTGGTCTACGGCCAGAAGTGTTACGGCGATTGGGATGTTTGTTATATCGCGGCAGAGTTCTGTCGCAACACTTAACGCGTAAACGCCATCAAACAATGTAGACCCATAG
Source organism: Pseudomonadota bacterium (assembly GCA_040387435.1). Classification (GTDB taxonomy): domain Bacteria; phylum Pseudomonadota; class Gammaproteobacteria; order Burkholderiales; family Burkholderiaceae_C; genus Polaromonas. Next base: position 271,875 of record JAZKDR010000008.1, on the reverse strand, counting down.
GCACGCTATCGATTGCACTTATAGCCAGCCTGCGGCAAGATTCAGCCAGAACTCAAAACAGAGGAGAACATGGCTGTTTCTTTCAAAAATATCCCCGTCGGAAGCTCCTGGACTAGACCACAGCTAGCAGATTTATGGGGATACAAGGCTTATCAAGCACTCGCTAGAGGGGTAGTAACACCATCGAGAGACACACAGATCATTCTTTTCGTCACGGAAGAAAAGCAAACCTCTGCTACGAACTACAAAGATATTCTTAAAGAAGACATCCTCGAGTGGGAAGGACCAAACGACCACTACGCCGAAAGCCGGATGCTAATGGCGAAGGACTCTGGTGAAACAATTCATCTATTCCACCGACAAAAGCATCATTCGCCGTTTCTATACAAAGGGCCGCTCGGGATTCTCTCCACGACACTAAAGACAAACTCACCAAGTAAGTTCGTATTTGAAATCCTCGACCAACATAGACAAGCGTGGACTCGCGACCAACTGCTAGCCGCGTTCTTCCTCTATCTACGCCTCAAGCCCGCAGAAATTCAAGACTCTTCGTTGCCAGTTTCTGAGTTTGCGAAGCGAATAGGTAAACCGAAACAAGCCATAACAGCAAAGCTTCGCACGCTTGCACAACTTGATCCAGTAATTGCAAATCAGAGTGCAACCGCATCCGATAACGTTACTGAATTGGACAATACCGTCTGGAAAGAATTTCAACGTAACTGGACGGCTACCACGCTCACCGCACGAGACGCATATGAAGATGTGGTCGGTACATATCAGGAAGCTGCTGACGAAAATCAGGTATCAGCATCCGACGCAGAGTACTTGTTCCAAAAAGGGCAGACTCGGGAAGCCATCGTTGAAGTTCGAACCAATCAGCGAGTCTTCAGACGTGCGATCTTGAACAGCTACGACTCTACCTGCTGTATCTCTGGGCTAAACAACGAGAAGCTGCTAATTGCAAGTCACATAGTTCCATGGGCAATGGATGCCGAAAACCGCCTAAATCCTACAAACGGGCTATGTCTTTCAGCGCTACATGATCGCGCCTACGACCGCGGTTTAATTACTGTCCTGCCCGATTTTTCTATTCGAGTTGCAGCAGAACTAGTCGCACAAAAGGCAAACTCTTTTCTTTCAGACACTCTTCTCCGTTATCACGGGAAAAGAATCATGCTGCCAGGTCGGTTTCTACCTGATCCGAGTTTTTTAACCGCGCATGCAACACGTTTTAAATACATGCCCGAGAAGCGTTGAATAGTATTCCGCTGGTCACCATAGAAGGTTCTGCGTAATAGAGTCCTACAGGTCTAACTACCGAAAACTATTCGGGTCGTTACCGCTCAAACCTCTACTAGATCAGCAAATTTAGCCATCAAAGCGTTCACCGCAGGCTTTGCACATCGCTGTAACGCCATAAGCACCGAGTGATCTGTTTTTGCAACCCGGTGTCGGGTACGCAAATCATGCTGAATCTGCCCAAGCAGCGATGCCGCCATTTCAGCATCAGCCATCGCCCTGTGCGCGCGACCTGCTCTGGGAAGGTCGTGATAGTCCACCAGCACACCAAGCTTGTGACTGGGTGCCTGCGGATAAAGCCTTCTCGCAACCAGCATCGTGCAGGCAAAGGGTTGCGCGGCCTCCTCACCTGCACGTGTCAGTTCAGCCTGCCAGAACCGGCGGTCAAACGAGGCGTTGTGGGCCACCATGGGCGCGTTGCCGACAAACCGGCTGGCGTCTCGCATGACGCTCTCGGCCGCGGGCGCAGCAGCCACCATCGCGTTGGTGATGCCGGTCAGGCTGGTAATAAAGGCGGGGATGTGCAGGCCTGCGTTCATCAGGCTCTGAAAACGGTCGACCACCTGGCCCTCTTCAACCATCACGATGGCCACTTCAGTGGCGCGGTCGCCCATGGTGGGTGACAGGCCCGTGGTCTCGAAGTCGATGACGGCGATGCGCGTCATGGTTCAGTCGCGTCTATGACGACGACTTGCCAGTGGCGGCGGGGGCTATCTTGTCCTGCGTCTGGGTATCGAAGTCGCTGGCATCGTGGCGCTCATGCAGCTGGCTTGAGGGCTCGCCCATCACGCGGTTGACCATGCGGCCGCGTTGCACGGCAGGGCGCAATGCGATTTCATCTGTCCAGCGGAGTACGTTTTTGTATTCATGCACGCTCAGGAACTCGCCTGCACCGTAGGCCAGGCCCTTGACCAGGTTGCCATACCAGGGCCACACCGCCATGTCGGCGATGGTGTAGTCGTCGCCCGCAAGAAAGTGGTGCTCCGCAAGATGGCGGTCGAGCACGTCGAGCTGGCGTTTGACTTCCATGGCGTAACGGTTGATGGGGTATTCGAACTTCTCGGGTGCGTAAGCGTAGAAATGACCAAAGCCGCCACCAAGAAAGGGTGCACTGCCCATCTGCCAGAAGAGCCACGACAGGCATTCGGCACGCGCCACGCCACCCGCGGGCATGAAGGCGCCAAACTTCTCTGACAGGTACTGCAGGATGGCGCCGGACTCAAAAACGCGGACGGGTGTTTCACCACTGCGGTCCATCAGCGCGGGGATTTTCGAGTTGGGGTTTACAGCCACAAACCCGCTGCCGAACTGGTCACCGTCATTGATACGGATCAACCAGGCGTCATACTCCGCACCGCTGTGGCCAGCTGCCAGCAGCTCTTCAAGCATGATGGTGACCTTGACGCCATTGGGCGTGGCCAATGAGTACAGCTGCAGCGGGTGCTTGCCGACCGGCAGCTCCTTGTCGTGCGTAGGCCCGGCAATGGGCCGGTTGATGCTGGCAAACTTGCCGCCGTTTTCCTTGTCCCAGGTCCAGACTTTGGGCGGGATGTACTCAGCTGAATTGCTCATCGTGCGCCCTTATTCGTCTTGCGCCGATTACTTGTAAAACGCTTCGACCTTGCCCTTGAGCTTGATCGTCAACGGGTTGCCTTTGCGATCGACCTTGTTGCCCACGGGCACCTTGATCCAGCTCTCGCTGATGCAGTACTCCTGCACGTCGTTGCGCTCCTTGTCGTTGAAGCGGATGCCGACATCATGTTCAAAGATGGCAGCCACATGGTGCGGGCTGCCGGGCTCGACGGAAAGATGGTCAGGCAGGTCGGGGCGTTGGGTGGATTCGGTCATGGGTCGGGGCTACAGAAAAAGGTAAAAACTCAAACGCCGTCGTTCAAACGTCGATGTTCGCGGCGCGCAGTGCGTTTTGTTCGATGAACTCGCGGCGCGGTTCGACCTCGTCACCCATCAGCATGGTGAACACACGGTCGGCTTCGATCGCGTCGTCGATCTGCACACGCAGCAGGCGGCGCACGTTGGGGTCCATCGTGGTTTCCCACAGCTGCTCGGGGTTCATCTCGCCCAGGCCTTTGTAGCGCTGACGTGAGGTGGCGTTTTCTGCCTGGCCGATGAGCCAGACCATGGCCTGACGGAAGTCGCTGACCTTTTCTTCCTTCTGCCGTTCGCCTTCACCACGCATGACCTTGGCGCCTTCGCCAATCAGGTCCTTGAACGTGGCGGCGGCTTCGGCCAGGGTGGCGTAGTCGGCGCCGTGCACAAAGTCTTGCGTGAGCACGCTGCTCTTGACGTTGCCGTGGTGGCGACGGCTAATGCGCAGAATCGGCTTGTCGGTGCGGGTGTCGAACTCGCCGGCGACTTCTGCCGTGGGCAAGAACTTCTGCAGCGCCGCGGCTGACACTTCAGCATCGGCCACGGTGTCGAGGTTGAGTGCAACGCCGTCTGCAATCGCCTTCAGGGCTTCAGCATCCATAAAACCGCGCAGGCGGCCAATAACAGATTCAGCCAGCTGGTGCTTGCGCGCGAGCTCGGCCAGGGTTTCGCCGGTCAGCACATTGCTGCCTTCGCCACCGACCTGCACAGACGCGCCATTGAGCGCGATGCGCAGCAGGAAGCTGTTAAGTGCAGACGTGTCTTTGAGGTATTGCTCTTCCTTGCCGGCCTTGACCTTGTACAGCGGTGGCTGGGCAATGTAGATGTGGCCGCGCTCGACCAGCTCGGGCATCTGGCGATAGAAGAAGGTGAGCAGCAGCGTGCGGATGTGGGCACCGTCAACGTCGGCATCGGTCATGATGATGATGCGGTGGTAACGCAGCTTGGCCACGTTGAAGTCATCGCTGCCCGTGCTGCCGCCGGCCTTGCCGATACCGGTGCCCAGCGCGGTGATCAGGATCAGTATTTCATTGCTGGTCAACAGCTTTTCGTAACGGGCTTTTTCAACGTTGAGAATCTTGCCGCGCAGGGGCAGGATTGCCTGGAACTTGCGGTCGCGGCCCTGCTTGGCAGAACCACCGGCGGAGTCACCCTCGACCAGGTAGATCTCGCACAGGGCGGGGTCTTTTTCCTGGCAGTCGGCGAGTTTGCCGGGCAGGCCCATGCCGTCGAGCACGCCTTTGCGACGCGTCATGTCGCGTGCCTTGCGGGCGGCTTCGCGTGCGCGGGCAGCTTCAATGATCTTGCCGACGATGATCTTGGCGTCCGCCGGGCGCTCTTGCAAATAATCGTGCAGCAGCTTGCTGACGATGTCTTCCACGGGGCCACGCACTTCGCTGGAGACGAGTTTGTCTTTGGTCTGGCTGGAGAACTTGGGCTCAGGCACCTTGACCGACAGCACACAGCACAGGCCTTCACGCATGTCGTCGCCGGTGACTTCGACCTTGGCCTTCTTGGCGATCTCGCTGTCGTCGATGTACTTGTTGATGACACGGGTCATCGCAGCGCGCAGGCCGGTCAGGTGGGTGCCACCGTCACGCTGCGGAATGTTGTTGGTGAAGCAAAGCACTTGCTCGCTGTAACCACTGTTCCATTGCATCGCCACTTCAACACCAATGTTGGTGCCCTGGTCGCTTTGACGGTCACCCATGGCAGCAAACACGTTCGGGTTGAGAACCGTCTTGCCCTTGTTGATGAAGTCGACAAAACCCTTGACACCACCGGCGCCGGCGAAATCGTCTTCCTTGCCGGTGCGCTCGTCCTTCAAACGAATACGCACACCGTTGTTCAAAAAGCTGAGCTCACGCAGGCGCTTACTCAGGATTTCGTAATGGAAATCGCTGTTCTCTTTGAAGATGTCGGTGTCGGGCAGGAAGTGAACTTCAGTGCCGCGCTTGTCGGTGTCGTCCATCACCTTCATCGGTGAGACTTCAACGCCATCAACTTTTTCGATGATGCGGTTTTGCACAAAGCCGCGCGAGAACTCCATGACGTGCACTTTGCCGTCACGGCGAATCGTCAGGCGCAGCATTTTGCTGAGTGCGTTGACGCAACTCACACCCACGCCATGCAGGCCGCCTGAGACCTTGTAGCTGTTCTGGTTGAACTTGCCACCGGCGTGCAACTCGGTCAATGCGATTTCAGCAGCAGAGCGTTTGGGCTCATGCTTGTCGTCCATCTTGATGCCGGTCGGGATGCCGCGGCCGTTGTCGGTGACGCTGACAGAGTTGTCAGTGTGGATGGTGACAACGATGTCGTCGCAATGGCCAGCCAGTGCTTCGTCGATGGAGTTGTCGACCACCTCAAACACCAGATGGTGCAGGCCGGTGCCGTCGGACGTGTCACCGATGTACATGCCGGGGCGCTTGCGCACGGCTTCCAGGCCTTCGAGGATCTGGATGGAGCCCTCACCATAGGCTTCGGACGCGCCGGCCTGGTTGGTGTCTATCTTGGGCTGGAAATTGGAGCTTGCCTCGCCTGCTTCTCCGTCGTTCACGAGTGCATCGTTATTAGGCACTTGGGGGATTTCAGCTTTGTTTTCTTCAGTCATACCGGCTTCTTTTTCCGTTCTTCATCCGGCGTTGCCGGATTTCTTCAATCTCTTGAATGACCAAACCCGCTTTGGTAAGCGGGTCTGGTGGTTTTCTTTTTATGGTCTATCGCAGTTGCATGTGACTTGTTTTTTGTCTTAAATCCGCATCGGCATCACGACGTATTTGAAGGCCGCATCGTCGGGAATGGTGAGCAGCGCAGAGCTGTTGGAATCAGCCAGCTCGATCTTCACCATGTCCTGGTCCATGTTGGCCAGTGCGTCGATGAGGTAGGTGACGTTGAAACCGATTTCGATGGCGTCGCCTGCGTAGTCGATGTCGAGTTCGTCGACGGCTTCTTCCTGCTCGGCATTGTTGGACGCCACGCGCAGGGTGCCTGGCTCGATGTTCAGGCGCACGCCCTTGAACTTCTCGCTGGTCAAGATGGCGGTCCGCTGCAGGCTGGCCAACAGGGGCTGACGACCCAGGGTGATGATATTTTTGTGGTTCTTGGGGATGACGCGGTTGTAGTCGGGGAACTTGCCCTCGACCAGCTTGGTCACGAACTCCATGCCTTCAAAACTGAACTTGGCCTGGTTGCCGGCGAACTGCATTTCAATCGCGCCTTCCTTGTCGCTGAGCAGGCGCTGCATTTCAAGCACCGTCTTGCGCGGCAGGATGACTTCCTGCTTGGGCACTTCGACATCGAGCGTGGCCGAGGAGAACGCCAAGCGGTGACCATCGGTGGCGACCAGGCTGAGCTGCTTGCCTTCAGCGACGAACAAAATGCCGTTGAGGTAGTAGCGAATGTCATGCACAGCCATAGCAAACGAGACCTGGTTGAGCAGCTCTTTCAGGACCTTTTGCGGCACCGAGAAGGCCGGGCCAAAGTTGGCGGCTTCCTGCACCAGGGGGAAGTCTTCAGCCGGCAGGGTCTGCAGCGTGAAGCGGCTCTTGCCGCCCTTGAGGATCAGCTTGTTCTGCGCCGATTCGAGCGACACGGTCTGGTCGCTGGGCATGGAACGCAGGATGTCGATGAGCTTGCGTGCACCGACGGTGGTGGTGAAGTTGCCGCTGTCGCCTTCGAGCTCGGCCGTGGTGCGGATCTGGATTTCGAGATCGCTGGTGGTCAGCTGGAGCTGGCCGCCTGTTTTGCGGATCAACACGTTGGCAAGAATCGGCAGCGTGTGCCGCCGCTCCACGATGCCGGCGACCGATTGCAGTACCGACAAAACTTTATCCTGGGTGGCTTTCAGAACGATCATGACTTCCTCTTGTCTTTCTCTTTAATTCTTTAATTCAAATTAGTAGTAGTAGTAAGGGCAGCTGCTATCTGTGGATAGCGCTATTTTCCCCTTTTTGATCAAGCACTTGGCGATTGTTTAACCTTGTGTTGAATACCCCTGCGAGACCTGCTGCCGAATATGAACAACTTTGGGTTTTGGCCCTGGCCTGTGGATAAGCCATGGGTTGTTCAAAACTTATACCCATAGTTGTTAGGGACGGGTTTTTGGACGCAGTTTGAGGGGTCATTGGCTGATTAACCTTTGAGTGTCTGTTCAAGCACGTGGAGCTGCTGGTTGAGCTCGGTCATCTGCTGACGCTCTGCAGACATCTTGCGCACGGCGTGCAGCACGGTGGTGTGGTCACGGCCGCCAAAGAGCTCACCGATCTCCGGGAGGCTCTTCTGGGTGAGTTCCTTGGCCAGGTACATGGCAATCTGGCGCGGCCGGGCAATGCTGGCGGGCCGCTTCTTGGAATACATGTCGGCGACCTTGATCTTGTAGTAGTCGGCGACGGTCTTCTGGATGTTCTCAACGGAAATCTGCCGGTTTTGAATCGACAACAGGTCGCGCAGGGCTTCGCGGGCCAGTTGGATGGAGATTTCCTTCTGGTTGAAACGCGAATAAGCCAGGATTTTGCGAAGGGCGCCTTCGAGCTCGCGGACGTTCGAGCGCACGTTCTTGGCAACGAAGAAGGCGACTTCTTCAGGCATAACGGCGGCTTCGGCGGCGGCCTTGTTGATCAGGATGGCGACGCGCATCTCGAGCTCAGGGGGCTCGATGGCGACGGTCAGGCCGGAATCAAAACGCGAGACCAGGCGCTCGTGGATGTCCGTCAAACCCTTGGGATAGGTGTCAGACGTCATCACGATGTGAGACTTTTTGGTTAACAGCGCCTCGAAGGCGTTGAAGAACTCTTCCTGTGTGCGGTCCTTGTTGGCGAAGAACTGGACGTCATCGATGAGCAACAAATCGAGCGAGTGGTAGCGCTCCTTGAACTCGTCAAAAGTCTTGCGCTGGTAGGCTTTAACCACATCCGAGACAAATTGTTCAGCGTGGATGTAGAGAACTTTGGCGGCCGGGTTGTCTGATAACAGCTTGTTGCCGATGGCGTGCATCAGGTGGGTTTTGCCCAGGCCGACGCCGCCATAGATAAAAAGCGGGTTGTAAAGCTGGCCCAGGCTGCTGGCTACATGCATGGCGGCGGCGCGGCCCATGCGGTTGGCTGTGCCTTCGATCAGGGTGTCAAACGTCAGCGCGGTGTTGAGCCGGTTCTTGAAAGGGGCGCCGGCAACGTCTTCAGCCACGCCCAGGCCGACGGGCTCGGGTACGTCAGAACCTTCAAAACTGCGGGTGATGGACGCTGATTTATTGGGGGCTTCGCGCGGAGCGAGCGCTAACTCAAGGGAAACGGTGTGGCCTGAGACTTTTTCAAGCAGGGCAGAAATACGGGCGGCGTACTGGGCGCGTATCCAGTCGAGCTTGAAACGGTTGCCGACCTGGATGGTGACTTTGGAGAGGTCTTCGGCGACGTCGGCGGCCAGCGGGCGAATCCAGGTATTGAACTGCTGCTCGGGCAATTCCTGGGCAAGATGGTCAACGCAGGTTTGCCACAGACTGTGGCTCATGTTCAGCGCCGAGGTGTCACTCATGACGGCTCCGGTTGGCCGCGTTGATAATCGTTGTCATTAAGCGCTTGTGGATATTCTTGATTTTCAGCAGCGGCAATTGTACCTGTCGGGTCAAGTTATCCACAAAATAAATTACTGCGGGTTTAACCTAGGACCGGCCATGGCGGGCCCTTTTATTCACCGGGGCTTGCTGGCTGTGGCGGCTTCTCAGCCTTTGCGCCAAATAAGCGGGCTAAATTGTTGCCAGACATGGGAAATCTGCGATAATCATGGGTTTCCCTGATTCGCGTCCCGGGTTCATGTTGATGCCACGCAAGGCATCTGGACATTGGCGGACACTGGTCAGCGGTCAAAAAGGCATGCGTGGTTTTCTTTTCTAAAGCTGTTTGGCTTTTAAAAAAAGAGTGCCGCAGGCGCATCGGGGCTTTAACAGGCCATGAAGCCGGCAAGCCAAAAACAGCAACAGTAACCAGTAGCACTTAGTAAGAGCAGCCATCATGAAACGTACATATCAGCCATCCAAAGTCAAGCGCGCACGCACCCACGGTTTCCTGACCCGCATGAAGACCCGCGGCGGCCGCGCAGTGATCGCTGCACGCCGCGCCAAGGGCCGCAAACGCCTGGCTGTCTAAGCTTCACGCTGAAGGCTTCTTCAGGCCGGTGTCGGGCGGGTTTTGTGCAACGGCTTAAAACCCGGCCTCAATTCCAGGCGGTTCTTGCGGGCAGCGTGATTGCCAAAACAGAGCATTTTGTTTTGCACCGCAACGGCCTCGAGGCCACCGCCCCCCAGGCCGGACCTGAAACCGCGAAAGAACTTTCTTCGCGCAAAACCATTCCTGATAACGGCCCTGCCGCTCCCGCCGATGTCGCATCTGCACCGGGTTTGTTCCCGGTCCGGGACATCTGGATAGGTGCCATGGTGCCCAAGCGCTGGGCCAAGCGTGCCGTGACACGCAACGCGATCAAAAGGCAGATCTACAACGTGAGCGCTGATTCGATGCAGAACTACCCACAGGCCGCCTTTCTGGTCCGCCTGCGGCGTGAGTTTTCACGCAAGGAATTCCTCAGCGCCACGTCGATGCAGCTCAAGGAAGCCGTGCGCCATGAAGTGCAGGCCTTGATGAAAGCGGGTGCCGCCTCTACATGAGGCCCACCCATCCTGCGCATGAAACCTGTCCTGGCTTTTCTCTTTCGTTTGCCGCAAACCGTCCTGATGGGTCTGGTGAAGGCTTATCGTTTGCTGCTCAGCCCCTGGCTGGGCTCGTCATGCCGTTTCGAGCCAACCTGTTCGGCCTACTCGCTGCAAGCCTTGCAGGACTACGGCGCGGTGTATGGCACCTACCTCACACTGCACCGTCTGGTGCGATGCCAGCCCTGGTGCGACGGCGGTCACGACCCCGTGCCGACACGCAAAACCAGCGCTGACAGAAGCCAGTCCGTTTTCTCCCGTCTGGTCACACCCGTGACTTCCATCCCCTCTAAAAAGAAGCCGTCATGAACGACATCCGCCGCACCATTTTGTGGGTGATTTTTGGTTTTTCCATGGTCCTGCTCTGGGACCAGTGGCAGGTCCACAACGGCAAGCCGCCGACTTTCTTCCCGAGTGCTGCAAGCTCCAAGGCGGCGGCTCCTGCAGCCGTACCGGCAGCTTCATCCGCTTCGGTACCCGGTGGCGTGCCTTCCGCCGTACCTACGGCTCAGGCCCCCACGGCTGCGACCGGCGTTCCCGGCGTCGTGTCTGTCCCTGGCAGCGTGCCGCCCGCGCCTTTGCAGGGTGTGAAAGAGCGCATCGTGGTGACCAGTGATGTTTTCACGCTGACCTTCGACACCGAGGGTGGCACCATCATTCGCTCGTCGTTCAACAAGTTCAAGGACCAGGCCAACAAGGAACAGGGTTTTGTATTGCTCGACGAGAGCACCAACCGTGTTTACGTGGCGCAGACCGGCCTGATTGCCGCCGGCACGGGCGGCGCAGCCCTGCCCACGCACAAGACCATCATGACGGTGGCGCCGGGCGAACGCAGCCTGAAGGACGGCCAGAATGAGCTGGTCGTGAAGTTTGAATCGCCCGATGTGGGCGGCGTCAAACTGGTCAAGACCTACACCATCAAGCGTGGTGCCTACGACGTGGCGGTTCGCCATGAAGTGATCAACACAGGCAGCACGGCCGTGTCGCCGCAGCTCTACTACCAGCTGGTACGTGACGGCAACCCGCCTCCCGGCGAGTCTTCTTTCTATTCAACCTTCACGGGCCCGGCGATTTACACCGAAGCCAAGAAGTACCAGAAGATCGAATTCAAGGACATCGAAAAGGGCAAGGTTGAAGTCGAGAAAACAGCAACCAATGGCTACATCGCCATGGTGCAGCACTACTTTGCTGCCGCATGGATCGTGGGCGACGGCATCAAGCGCGACCTTTTTGAACGCAAGGTCGACACCAACCTGTACGCCGTCGGCATGATCACGCCGCTGGACACCATCGCCGCTGGAACCAGCAAGGCTGTCGAAGCCAAGTTTTTCGTCGGCCCGCAGGAAGAGAAAACACTCGAAGCCCTGGCACCCGGCCTCGAACTGGTCAAGGACTACGGCTGGTTGACCATCCTGGCCAAACCGCTCTACTGGTTGCTGGACAAGCTGCACGGTTTTATCCAGAACTGGGGCTGGTCCATCGTTGCGCTGGTGTTGCTGCTGAAGATCGCTTTCTACTGGCTCAATGCCAAGGCCTATGCCAGCATGGCCAAGATGAAGGCCATCAACCCCAAAATCATGGAAATGCGCGAGCGCCTGAAGGACAAACCCCAGGAAATGCAGCAGCAGATGATGAAGATTTACAAGGAAGAAAAGGTCAACCCGATTGGCGGCTGCTTCCCCATCATGGTCCAGATTCCGGTGTTTATTGCGCTGTACTGGGTGCTGCTTTCAAGCGTTGAAATGCGCGGTGCGCCGTGGATGCTGTGGATCAGGGACTTGTCTTCGCCAGATCCGTATTTCATCCTGCCGGTCATCATGACACTGACGACCATGTTGCAAACGGCGCTCAACCCCGCGCCGCCGGACCCCATGCAGGCCAAGCTGATGTGGTTCATGCCGCTGATTTTCAGCGTGATGTTCTTCTTCTTCCCGTCCGGCCTGGTGCTGTACTGGATCACCAACAACATTCTGTCGATTGCGCAGCAGTGGGTCATCAACACCCGCATGGGCGTGCCACCACAGTTCAATTTGCCAAAGTTCAAATAAGTCTGGACTGCCAGATAAAAAAGGGCCGCTTCGCGGCCCTTTCCTTTTGAGACAGACAGTCACAGACACCTTTAACATCGCACCATCATGCTTGCCCGTCACCATGACCCCATCGTTGCGATTGCCACCGCCCCCGGGCGTGGTGCCGTGGGCATCGTGCGCGTCTCAGGCAAGGACATTAGCCCCATCATTCATGCCGTTTGCGGCAAGCCCCTTTCACCACGGATGGCGACCTATCTGCCGTTCGGCGATTCTTCGGGTGCCGTGATTGACCAGGGCCTGGCAATTCACTTTCCCGCGCCGAACTCCTACACCGGCGAAGACGTTCTCGAGTTGCAGGCGCATGGCGGCCCGGTGGTGCTGCAGTTGCTGCTGGCGCGCTGCCTTGAGGCGGCTTCGGCCGTCAACCCGTCGACCGGCCAGGCCTGGCTGGGCCATATGCGTGTGGCGCAGCCGGGCGAGTTCACCGAGCGCGCGTTTCTCAATGACAAGATTGATCTGGCCCAAGCCGAGGCAATTGCAGACCTGATTGATGCCAGCACCGAAACGGCCGCGCGCTCTGCGGCGCGCTCCATGTCGGGCGAGTTTTCGCTGGCCGTCAACACGCTGCTGGACCAGCTGGTTCATCTGCGCATGCTGGTGGAGGCAACGCTCGATTTCCCCGAAGAAGACATCGACTTCCTGCAGAAGGCGGACGCACAGGGCCAGCTTTTGCGGTTGCAGCAGACGCTCGCCGGCGTGATGCAGCGTGCCAGCCAGGGCGCCATCCTGCGTGAAGGCATCAAGGTGGTGATTGCCGGGCAGCCTAACGCGGGCAAAAGCTCGCTGCTCAATGCGCTGGCCGGTGCGGAGCTCGCTATCGTGACGCCGATTGCCGGTACCACCCGCGACAAGGTGACGCAGCTCATACAGGTCGATGGCGTCCCGCTGCATGTGGTCGACACCGCCGGCTTGCGTGAAACGCTTGATGAGGTTGAAAAAATCGGCGTCGAACGCGCCTGGACGGAAATTGAAAGCGCCGATGCGGTCTTGTTTCTACACGACCTGACGCAGCTTGCGGACGCCGGATATGCAGCGGGTGATGCGACGATCCGTGATGTTCTGGCCAAAAAGCTGCCGACGACGACGCCCGTCATCGATGTGTGGAACAAATCAGATGTGGCTGCCGCCCCGGCAGGCGACGGCATTGCGATATCGGCGAAGACCGGTGGCGGTCTTGACGCGCTGCGGCAGCGCCTCCTGACGCTGGTGGGATGGCAATCCGCCCCAGAGGGTGTATTCATGGCACGTGAGCGCCATGTGCAGGCCTTGCAGAAGGTCCAGGCGCAACTGGCCCGCGCCTCGGCACAGCTGCTTTCGACGGCGCCTGCGCTGGACTTGCTGGCCGAGGACTTGCGGCAGGCGCAACTGCACCTTGGTGAGATCACCGGGCAGTTCACGCCAGACGACTTGCTGGGAGAAATTTTCTCGAAATTCTGCATTGGCAAGTAACTTTTGCCCTGAAGCGAAATGCAGTCGAAAGAATTCATGTATCAGGTGTAAGCGGGCGTTAACATCCCTTGCCCGATGCGTAGATGGGCGGGTATCTTCCGTGCACCATGAATGCACCACTCCCCGGCAATTTCCGATTTGATATCCACGGCCTGGCGCAAGCGATTGCGCATTGCAACGCCAGCGATGCCTTGCGCTGCCAGTTTTCGCCGCAGAACTGGGACATTCTGGCAAGTTATATGCAGCCCTTTGCGCTGAGCAGCGGCCAGGTGCTGATCGAGCAGGGGGCGACAGACCGAACCATTTACTTCGTGGAAAGCGGCACCCTCAGCGTGCACTACGAGGACGAAAAATCCCGCGTGCGCATGGCGCTCGTCGGACCGGGGACGGTCATTGGCGAGGGTTCGTTTTTCTCCCACCAGCCCAGAAGTGCGACGGTCCAGGCGTCCGGGGCCTGCAAGGTGTGGTGTCTGAGCCCGATGCGGTTTCTGGAGCTTTCCAACCGCCAGAGTCCCCTGGCGCTGGAGCTGACGATCGCCATGGGCGGTGTGATGGCCAAACGGCTATACAACCGGCCCAAGCGGGTGGCGGTCACCTGAGCGTTGCGATCAACAACCATTGCTTGGGCGGCAATTGTTTGCCCTTGCAATTGACTGCCTGCGTGCATGTTGCGACCACGCCGGATGTTGTCTGCGCCACCCTGTGCGGGTCCATTCAACTCGAGGAAAAAATCGTGAATTAATGCCGACGGCTGATACTTCCGGTTACCAGCGGCGCGCTGGATGAGCCGAATGGTAGCGATTAACCACCAGCCTATTGCGTAAACTGGGCACAAAGCGCAATCCCGCATTCAAGGAGGGCCTGGAATCAATGGTGATCCGGGTGAAGCAGGATAAAGAAGTCGCCGGCCTTTATTTCGGGATCAAAAAATGTCCGTATTCAACTGGTTTTCACGTAAATCCGGCAGCTCCGCGCCATCCACACCTGCGGACAGCAGCGGCCTGCGGGACAGCCATGGTCGCTCATCGTCATCCAGGGACAAGCCTGCATCCCAACCCGGTGCAAGGCAGGGCGTTACCGACCCCGCTAGCCGCGGTGAAATGCGTAAAGCGCGGCGCCATGCCCGGCGTGAACAGCTGTATGTGGCGGTACGTGAGGCCATGACCCGCGCCGGCGTGCTGGCGGCGAGCTATAAATTCAAGGTTCTGTCGCTGGACCAGCGCGGCGACCAGTTCCTTGTGATGATGGAAGTCGCGAATGCCCTGCATCGCCAGTCAGACCGTCTGGGTGAAATTGAGGCATTCATCATTCACACCGCGATGGCGCGTTTTGAAATGGTGGTCACGGCGGTGTACTGGCGCTCCGATGCGCGAACCGCCGCGGTGATGGATGGTGCGGCGCGGGCGCCCTTACAGACGTCTGCACCGACATCTGCACCGGTGCCGCTTGCCCCGTTGACAGGCGCGATCAGCCGCCCCGCTCCGCTCGACATGCCGGTGAGGAAACCAGCGTCACGTTACGAACCCATCCAGGAGGACGAGGTCACGGCCTTCAAGCGCGCACTGGCCAGCGCTTCTGCCGCCGCGCCGGCTGCGGGCGATGCCAGCGGCAAGATACGCACGGGGCTGCATTCGTATACCTTGCTGACGGGTTTTGAAGACACCGAAATGCCGGAATCTGCGGCCGTGCCTGCACTCAGCGCCACTCAATACGGCGATCTGAACTGAAGCGCCGGCGGATGTATGGGCTGCGGGGCCATGCGCCCCGGCCGTGCGTCAATGGCCTTCGAAATCCACCAGCGTGAACAGCGGCAGTCCTGCGGCCTCGATTTTTCGTGAACCGCCCAGTTCGGGCAAATCCACGATGGCTGCGCCTTCGGTCACGACGGCACCGAGTTTCTCGAGCAGCTTTTTGCCTGCCATCATGGTGCCGCCGGTGGCGATGAGGTCGTCGATGAGCAGCACACGCTCGCCCGGCTTAACCGCGTCGGTATGCAACTCGACGGTCGCATTGCCATACTCGAGTTCATAGGTTTCCTGCACCGTGGTGAAGGGCAGCTTGCCCTTTTTACGGATGGGTACAAAGCCTACGTTCAATTCGTAGGCCACGACGGCGCCCAGGATAAAACCCCGCGCATCCAGACCCGCCACGACGTCGGGACGCAGCGCGGGGTCCATGTAGCGGTGTACGAACGCGTCAATCAGCACACGAAAGACCTTTGGGTTTTGAAGCAGTGGTGTGATGTCCCTGAACTGCACACCCGGGGCCGGCCAGTCCGGAACGGTGCGGATATGGCTTTTCAGGTAGGTGCTGATCGCCGCCCGATTGAGTTTTTGAAGTTCTGGCATGGGTGTTTCCTTCTACGGGATCAGGACGCGGAATTGTTTTTGGAGGAGCGCCGGCGCAGCAGGGTCTCCTCCGCCACCGCCAATGCGCCCGGTTTGCCGGACAACACCAGCGTGTCGCCGCCTTCGAGCTGTGTATCTTCGCCGAGATCTGCAGGTTTGCCGTTGGCACGACGCAGGCTGACGACGCGTACGCCCGTGGCGTGCAGTGCAAAGGCGCCCAGCGGCTGGCCTATGGCGCGGATGCCCAGCGGCAGCAGGACGGTAGACAGGCGTTCTTCGTCGAGCTCATTGACGGTGTCGTCGTCGGCACCCCGGAAATAGCCGCGCAGCAGGTTGTAGCGCGCATCCCG
The DNA here is from genome assembly GCA_040387435.1 of Pseudomonadota bacterium. Taxonomy (GTDB): domain Bacteria; phylum Pseudomonadota; class Gammaproteobacteria; order Burkholderiales; family Burkholderiaceae_C; genus Polaromonas. The sequence goes on along the minus strand of JAZKDR010000008.1, from coordinate 255,758 downwards.
CTGCTCCTGCACCACGCGAATCACGCGCCGCATCGGCACGCCCACCAGCGCCAGCGCATGGCTGGCCAGCATCAGGCTGCCCTCAATGGCTTCGGGAACAACTTCGGTGGCGCCGGCTGCCTGCAGTTTCTCCAGGTCGTGGTCATCTACGGTGCGCACGATCACAGGGACGGTGGGGGCATGCGCGCGCGCATTGGCCAGCACCTTCAGTGCGCTGGCCGTGTCAAGGTAGGTCACCACCACCGCGCTGGCGCGCGACAGGCCGGCTGCCATCAGCGCCTGCAGCCGGACGGCATCGCCGAACACCACGGAGTCGCCGGCAGCAGCGGCTTGCCGCACACGGTCCGGGTCGAGGTCCAGCGCCATATAGGGAATGCCTTCACCTTCCAGCATGTGGCCCAGGTTTTGGCCACAGCGACCGTAACCGCAGATGATGACGTGTTTGTCAGCGTTGATGGACTTGCGGGCGATGGTCGTCATCTGCAGGGATTGCTGCAGCCATTCGCTGGCGACCAGCTTCATCACGATCTGGTTGCTGTACATGATGATGAATGGCGTGGCGAGCATGGACAGCACCATGCTGGCGAGGATGGGGTTCAGCAGGGCCGGCGGCACGAGCTGGCTCTCATTGGCCAGTGACAGCAGCACAAAACCGAACTCGCCAGCCTGCGCAAGATAAAGGCCGGTGCGCAGGGACACCCCGGCTGTGGCGCCCAGCACCTTGGCCAGCCCGGTGACCAGCACCAGTTTGAAGACCACAGGCAGCGTCGCCAGCAGCAGCACCAGGGGCCAGCGCTCGAGCACGATGCGCCAGTCGAGCATCATGCCGACGCTGATGAAAAACAGCCCCAGCAACACGTCGTGAAACGGCCGGATGTCGGTCTCCACCTGGTGCTTGAATTCGGTTTCCGATATCAGCATGCCTGCGATGAACGCACCCAGCGCCAGGCTCAGGCCCGCGAGCTCCGTCAGCCAGGACAGGGCCAGCGTGACCAGCAAAAGGTTCAGGACAAACAGCTCTTCGCTTTTTCGGCGTGCGACGATGGTGAGCCACCAGCGCATGACACGTTGCCCGCCCGTCAGCAGGATGCCGACCAGCACGGCAGCCTTGAGCGCTGCCAGCGCCAGCGCGGTGAAAAGCTGGTCGGGTGACGAGCCGAGCGCGGGAATCAGTACCAGCAAGGGAACCACAGCCAGATCCTGGAACAGCAGGACGCCCATCACGCGCTTGCCGTGCTCGGACTCGAGCTCCAGCCTTTCCGCCAGCAGTTTGACCACGATGGCCGTGCTGCTCATGGCAATGGCACCGGATAGCGCCAGGGCCGTTCGCCATTCCATCTTCCACAGCGTCGGCGCCATGCTGGCGAGAAACAGTGATCCGAAAGTGGCCAGCACGACGGTGAGCACCACCTGCAGAAGACCCAGGCCGAAAACGTGGCCGCGCATCGACCGCAGCTTGGGCAGGTTGAATTCCAGCCCGATGACAAACATCAGGAAAACCACACCGAATTCGCCGAGGTGCCGAACGCCTTCGGCATTCTGGGAGAGCGCAAGCGCATGTGGGCCAATCAGCACCCCGACAGCGAGGTAACCCAGCATGGGCGGCAGCTTGAGCGAGCGGCATGCCACCACCCCAAGCACGGCGGCCAGCAGGTACAGCAGGGTCAGTTCGAGCGCGCTCATCCTTTGATGGTAGCCGAGGCGGTCAACAGCAAGCCCCTTTCCAGCACTGTTTTGCGCCAAAACCCCCGGGGCGCCGCGCCTGATACGCGTCGATAGAATGCTGTGATGACGTTCGACGCGCTTTCCTTTGATGCACAGCAGGCGCAGGCGCTTGCCCGCAAGACATTTGAAATCGAGGCCGCCGCCGTTCTGGGGCTGGCAAGTCGTGTCGGCCCCGAGTTTGCAGAAGCCGTCAACATCATGCTGGCCTGCCGTGGCCGTGTCGTGGTGATGGGCATGGGCAAGAGCGGTCACATCGGGCGCAAGATTGCTGCCACGCTGGCTTCCACGGGCACGCCGGCCATGTTTGTACACCCCGCCGAGGCCAGCCATGGCGACCTCGGCATGGTGACCGATGCCGATGTGGTGCTGGCCATTTCCAACAGCGGCGAAAGCGCTGAACTCACATCCATATTGCCGGTGCTCAGCCGCCAGGGCGTACCCCTTGTGGCGATCACCGGCGGGGCCCAGTCGTCCTTGGCCAGGCAGGCGCGCGTCACGCTGGACAGCAGCGTCGAACAGGAGGCCTGCCCGCTCAACCTCGCCCCTACTGCCAGCACGACAGCGCAACTCGCACTGGGGGATGCACTGGCGGTGGCGCTGCTGGATGCCAGGGGTTTCAAGGAAGAAGACTTTGCCCGCTCGCACCCCGGTGGCGCACTTGGCCGCAAGCTGCTGACCCATGTCAGCGACGTGATGCGCAGCGGCGACCAGGTGCCGCGGGTGGCGCTGGACACCAGCTTTTCAGATTTGATGCGCGAGATGAGCAGCAAGGGGTTGGGTGCATCTGCGGTGGTTGATGAAAACCAGCGTGTGCTGGGCATCTTCACCGATGGTGATTTGCGCCGTCTGGTTGAAAAAGGCGTCGACCTGCGCACGGCCAGGGCAGGCGAAGTCATGCATGCCAACCCGCGGACCCTGCGTGCCGATGCGCTGGCTGTCGATGCGGTTGAATTGATGGAGCAACACAGCATCACCAGCGTGCTGATTGTGGATAACGCTGGCGCACTCTGCGGTGCGCTCAACACCAACGACCTCATGCGTGCGAAAGTCATTTGAAGTATGACGGCCCCCTTCTCCCCGGTCATGACGTTCCCGCCTGAGCTGCTGCTGAAGGCCCAAGGCATACGCGTGGCCTTTTTTGATGTCGATGGCGTGCTCACAGATGGCGGTCTCTACATTTCCGAGCATGGCGAAACGCTCAAACGCTTCAACACCCTGGATGGCCACGGCTTGAAGCTGCTGCAGAAAGCGGGCATCACGCCTGTGGTGATCACCGGACGGGACAGTCTGGCCTTGCGTGGCCGGCTGGATGCGCTGGGCATCGTCCATTCGCACTTCGGTACAGAAGACAAACGACCCGCGGCCGAGATCACGCTCAAGGCCCTCGGGCTGGACTGGGCCCAGGCTGCGGCCATGGGCGATGACTGGCCTGACCTGCCCGTGATGCGGAGGGCTGCATTCAGTTGTGCCCCGGCCAATGCCCATGCAGAACTCAAGGCCTGTGCAGATTACGTGTCGCTGGAGCCCGGCGGCCACGGTGCCGTTCGGGCGTTGTGCGACCTGCTGCTGATCGCTGGTGGGCACTATGCATCCCTGCTGGAAGAGTACGGCGCGTGAGCACCGCACCGACCCCCTTGATGAAGGCCATGCACGCATTGCGTGACCCTTGGCGCAGGGGCTTGCGCCTGTGGGACCACGTGTCTATTTACCTGCCGCTGCTGCTCATGGGCGGGCTGGCGCTGGGTACCTACTGGCTGGTCCGGAACTCCCCCGTCTTCAGCGGGCCAGAGGCGGCCAAAGAAGCCAAACATGAGATGGACTATTTCATGCGCAAGTTCACGATCAAGACTTACGATGAAACGGGAAGGCTCAAAAGCGAGATCTACGGCAAGGAAGCGCGCCACTACCCGGACACCGATACGCTGGAGATCGACGCACCGCGCATTCGCAGCATCAGTGATGCCGGACGGCTGGTGGTCTCAACCGGCAACCACGCGCTGTCCAACGGTGATGGCTCCGAGGTGCAGTTGACGGGCAATGCGCGCGTGGTGCGTGAAGCGACCACAGAACCCGATGGCACCGAGTTGCCGCGCATGGAGTTCCAGGGGGAGTTCCTGCACGCCTACATCAACGATGAACGGGTCAAGTCGCACAAGCCGGTTGTGCTGATCCGTGGCGGCGACCAGTTCACGGGTGACACCTTTGCCTTCAACAACATCACTGGCATTGCCGACCTCAACGGCCGGGTCAAGGGGCTGCTGGTGCCCCGCACCCTTGTTCCCGTGCCGCCGCGCCGCTAGCCGCAGGTAAACACAGTATGTCCAGACTCGTGTTCATCACCGGCGCATCAAGTGGCATCGGGCAGGCGCTGGCGCTGCGGTTTTTCCAGGCCGGCTATCGCCTGGCGCTGGTGGCGCGACGCACGGCGCAGGTCGAGGCCTGGGCTGAAGCGCAATCGCTGGGCGCGGACCGCTACCGGGTTTACAGTGCCGATGTGTCGGACATCGATGGCATCGTCGAGGCCGGTCGTCAATGTATCGCGGCCCAGGGTGTGCCTGACGTGGTGATTGCCAACGCCGGCATCAGCGTAGGCATGGACACCGCCATGCGTGAAGACCTCGACGTGATGCGCCAGACTTTTGCGACCAATAACGTCGGTGTCGCGGCGACCTTTCACCCCTTCATCGACGGCATGACCACCCGGGGCTCAGGCGCGCTGGTGGGCATAGGCAGCGTGGCCGGTATCCGCGGTTTGCCGGGCCATGGGGCATATTGCGCCAGCAAGGCGGCAGTGATTGCCTACTGCGAAAGCCTGCGCGGCGAGCTCAAAAGCGCCGGTCTGAATGTCGTGACAATTTGCCCCGGCTACATCGATACGCCACTGACGCAGCAAAACAGCTACTCGATGCCCTTCCTGATGAAGGCGGAAGACTTTGCGGACAAGGCTTTTGCGGCCATCCAGGCCGGCAGCAGTTACAGCGTCATTCCCTGGCAGATGGGCGTGGTGGCCAAGCTCCTGCGGCTGCTGCCCAACGCCCTGTTTGACAAGGCGCTTTCAGGCCGCGCACGCAAAAAGCGGCAAGAGAGCCAGGTCGCCCCAAGCAAAAAGGCTTCAAAACCGGAGTCTTGAAGCCTTTTAAAGCTGCTCACCCGCTTTTAGCTGATGAGGGGCTGGAGATGTGAGGGCTTAGTAACCGCCGCGACCACCACCGCCACCGCCGCCGGAACGGCCACCACCGCCGCCGCCGTACGGGCTACGGAAACCGCCATCGCCGCCGCCGCCACCGGAACGACCGCCACCGCCGCCGTATCCACCGCCGCCGCCGCCGCCACCACCGTAGCCGCCACCACCACCACCGCCGCCGCCGAAGCCGCCGCTGCGTGGAGGACGCGCCTCCATCGGACGTGCTTCATTGACCACAACGCTGCGGCCGCCCAGAGGTTGGCCGTTCATGCCGTTGATGGCTGCCTGTGCTTCGGCATCGCTGCCCATTTCGACAAAGCCAAAGCCCTTGGAGCGACCGGTGTCGCGTTCCATCATGACTTTAGCGCTGGTGACAGCGCCGAACTGGCCGAAAGATTGTTGCAAGTCTTCGTCGCGAACCGAGTACGGCAGATTGCCGACGTAAAGTTTGTTGCCCATGAAGGGACTCCTCTAAAACACAATAACAAAAGCGATGGGGTCCCGAAAGCACAACAAATCTTTGAACGTACCGCTGTAGCGCGCGAAACTGACCGATCACCTGACCTGTACAAATGCGGACAAATGCCTGCATTTGTACGCGTACATTATGCGTCACTTGAATCCAAGTCAAGCGGGTATCGCCGCAGGCGACACGGGAAAAACCCTGAAACGACGCCGTTTCCAGCTCATTTGGCCGCTTTTAGACCCCAATGCCGTAGTTCCTGCGTATCGTGCAAGCGTGGGCAAAACCCTGGCGGGCTCACCGCGGAGGTGTGTCTGCGGAGGAGTCGTCCTCGGCATATTGACGCCACTTTCCCATGGCGGCACGCATGGTCAGCACCTGGTTTTCAAACTTCGGGCAGGCCTTGCATGCCAGCAGGTGCAGTTTCAGGGCGACGTTGTCCGGCAGGTCCAGGGCGTGGTCTTCCCGCGCAATGATCAGTGCGGCGGCTTCGCGGCAGGTACGTCGGAGCAGGGTCATGGGAGAACTGCGAAAAGCGCATCAGGCGCCATGTTTGCCGAACCAGTGGATATTCAGGCACTCCTGCAAACGCAGTCGGGCCCGGTGCAACTGGACATAGAGGTTGGTCGGCGTCAGGGACAATTCCTTACAGATGTCCTGTGACGACAGTTCCAGCCACTCGCGCATCAGGAAAAGGCGGCCCAGCGCCGGCGGCAGGCGCTCCATGCAGGCGTCCAGCACCTGGAAGAACTGGCTTTGCTGCAGCGTTTTGTGCGGGTCGCCCCAATCATTGGGTTGCTCGGCAAAGTGACCATCGGCCTTGAAGGCGATCCTGTCCAGCTCGTCGCCTTCCTGATCCGTGTCCGAATCGCTGGCCGACACTTCCCGCGTGTTGCTGCGAATCATGTCGATGACCTTGTGTTTGAGGATGCCGACCAGCCAGGTCTTGAGCTGCGAGCGGTTGCCAAACGTTTGCGGTTTGGACAGCGCCGCCAGCAGGGTTTCAGACACCGCGTCTTCGGCCCAGGCGTCGTTGCGCAGTTGCAGGCGCGCAAAACGCATCAGGTACACGCGGTGCTCGACAAGTTGCTCTTCAAAGGTGGCCATGACGCGCAAGTCTAGCCGCAGAGCCCCTCATTTGCGCGTGAAATTTTTTTCTGGTGGATGCGTAAGAATGCGCCGCCCCATGCGACCAACCCGCGGGCAAGGCGTTTTCTTGCCGTCAACAAGGACACCACCATGGGTTTTATTGATCGCGCTTCGGCGCCAGCTGCAGCGCCTGCACTCGCCATTGCGGGCACCCGCCTGCATGTCTTTTGCCTCGCTGCGGTCTTGTTGATGACCGCGCACGGCCTCACGCGTGCGCAACCCGCCGCACCTGCCAAGTCCGCCAGCGCGGCTGCCGTCACAGTTGCGCCAGTCACCATGCCGCAAATCGAGGGCAGGACGATCGAGGGTGCGGCCTTCAAGCTGGCATCCCTCAAGGGCAAGGTGGTGCTGGTGATGTTCTGGTCTACCAACTGCGCCGTCTGCCGCGACAAGATGCCCGAGCTTCGCACCAACTATGAGGGCTGGAAGGGCAAACCGTTTGAACTGGTCGCCGTCAACACCGACACGCGCGTGCAGGACTTTCTGGAATACGAACGCATCATCTCCGCAACCGTGCCGCTGAAGCAGCGCTTTGTGCAACTGTGGACGGGTGAGACGGGTTATCGCGACAACGTGGGCAAAGCGGCTCAATTACCGGCCGCTTTTCTGGTCGACAAGAGCGGAAAAATCGTCGAGCGTTACGCTGGCCGCATTCCCGCCGAAGCCTGGGACCGGATTGCCGACCTTCTGTAAGCGTTGCCTGCCGGCGTGGGCGGGGCCTGGGGTTTTCCTGGTTTTGAAAGTTGTAAGAAGTTGCGCAGCCGGTTGACCAACACGCAACCAGACAGGAAAAAGTTTCCTGCCCCGGTTGCCTTTCAACCTCATCGAATCAACAGGAGATTTCAAATGACCCAACGTGCCCTTATCGCCGCCGCTGCAGCCTCCCTGCTTTCCACCATGCTGGTGTCTGCGCCCGCCTTTGCACAGGAAAAGGAAAAGTGCTACGGCATCACCACGGCCGGTCAGAACGACTGCGCCAACCTCAGCGGCAGCCATTCCTGCGCAGGCCAGTCCAAGGTCGGCAACGATGTCAACGAATGGAAATACGTGGCCAAAGGCACGTGCGCCGGCATGAAAGGCTTGACCGCAGATGCGGCAAAAGCCAAATCCAAAATGATGACGGACAAAAAGGGCTGAGTCTCCTGACCCGTTCTGCCTTGAACCGCGGCAGGCCGTCCAGGCTTCGCGCCTGGAGCGTGCCTGCCGACCGGTGGCGGCGTTCATCATGACGACCCCTGCATCTTCTTCATACCTTGCCGCTGGCATTGGCTGGCGGCATCCTCATTACGCAGAGCTGCTTGAAAGCCTGCCGCCCCTCGATTTCATCGAGGTGCATTCCGAGAATTTTTTTGGTGCCGGTGGTGCTGCGCGCGCCATCTTGCGCCAGGCACGTCAGCACTACCCCGTCAGCCTGCATGGCGTCGGGCTGGCGCTGGGTTCTGCTGCCGGCGTTGATGCATGGCATCTTGAACAGCTGGCGCGCCTCGTGTCGGACATTGACCCTGTCCGCGTGTCCGACCATGCGTGTTTTGCGCGCGCAACGCTCAGCGCCACGACGAGTCGCACCGCAATGCCTGCCCACGCTGCAGACCTGCTGCCGATTCCCTTCAACGCTGCTGCGCTGGACGTGATCTGCATCAACGTACAGCGCGTGCAGGACCGGCTGAAGCGCCAGTTGCTGGTGGAAAACCTGTCCGCCTATGTCAGTTTCAACCATTCGGATCGCTCCGAAACCGATTTCCTCTGTGAGATGGTCCGGCGCACGGGTTGCGGCCTGCTGGTGGACGTCAACAACATCTACGTGAATGCGCTCAATGCCGCGCTCGCCGGCAGCATGGCTGATCCGCTGGCTTCGTGCATGCAATGGCTGGATGGCATTTCGGTCGCCGCGGTCGGCGAGCTGCATGTGGCGGGCCATGTGCATTGCGGCGACATCGTCATCGACGACCACGGCAGCACAGTCTGCGACGAGGTCTGGCAACTTTATGGCCACGCACAGCAGCGTTTCGGCGGCGTGCCGGCCCTGGTCGAATGGGACACGGGCGTGCCGACGTTGGCGGTCTTGCTGGCGGAGGCGTCGCATGCACGCCAGCCCTAGGCAGTGTCCGAGGTGATGGCGTGAATGCAGCAAACACCCTGGCCCGGGAGCAGTCATTGCTGTGCGATGCGCTGTTCGGCAACGGTTTGCTGCCCCCTGATGCAGGCCTGGACATGACGCCGGGCCTGTCGACGCTGCAGGCGCGTGGCTGGCAGGCCTACCGCGCCAACGCCGAGGCGCTGGCCAACCGTGCCCTTGCGGCAGCCTACCCTGTGATGGCGGAACTGATGGGCGAGGAGAGCTTCGCCCCTATGGCCGCCCTGTTCTGGCGCCTGCACCCACCGGTGCGTGGCGATATGGCGCAGTGGGGTGACGGCTTGCCTGACTTTCTGGACGCAGCACCGCAACTGGCGGATGAACCTTTTCTGGGCGATGTCGCCCGTGTGGAATGGGCGCTGCATGGCGCCGCCACGGCTGCCGATACGCATGCCGATCTTCCCTCCCTCGCGCTGCTTGCGGGTGACGATGCGGACAGCGCCGGCCTGACGCTGAGCGCTGGCGCGATGGTGCTGGCCAGTGACTGGCCGGTCGCCGCCATCATTGCCGCGCACCAACTGAGTGGGGCCAGCAAGACTGAGGCGCTGGCACAGCTTGCCGGGCGACTGAAATCGGGCCATGGCGAACATGTGCTGGTTTGGCGGCAGGGGCTGAGGCCGTGCGTGCGTGCGATCGGTGCAGTCGAATACGCGCTGGTGTCCAGCCTGCTGGCGGGCCAGGCACTCGAAGCCGCACTCGACAGCGCCGTGCAGTCTGACGCTGCCCCATTTGAATTCAGTGTCTGGCTTGCCAACGCTGTACACACCGGCCTTGTCACAGGCGCAAACATTATTTCAAGACAGGAGGCATGAACATGAACACCATCCCCACGACAGACACCACCAACACGGGCGTTTCACGCGTCACAGGCTCCGGCCTCAAGGCCTGGGGCCAGCTGACGGCCGGCCTTGATGCCTTGCAGCCACTCGCGGCTCTGCTGGCAAGGCTCTACATCGCCCAAGTGTTTTTTCTGTCGGGCCTGACCAAGTTGCGCGACTGGGAAACCACCGTGGCCCTCTTCACGGATGAATACAAGGTGCCGCTGTTGCCGCCGGCGCTGGCGGCCCTCATGGGCACCGGCGGTGAACTGGTGTTGCCGGTGTTGCTGGTGTTGGGCCTGGGTGGGCGGTTTTCAGCGCTTGGCCTGTTTGTCGTGAACGTGGTGGCCGTGATCTCGCTCAGCGAGATTGCGCCTGCGGCCCTTCAGCAGCATGTGTTCTGGGGTTCGCTGCTGGCTGGTCTGGCGATATTCGGGCTCGGCCCCTGGACACTGGACCGGCTGGTAGCCCCGTCGCTTTCATCCTGGCGGCTCTAATCCTGATGCGGGTGAAATGTTAAGTTGGAACTAAACATTTTGGAGTGGGCGCTGCCTGCCGACTTTGAAAACCAACAAAAAAAGCCCGGAAAAGGCTCTTTTTAGGGGTCGAAAATGGCTGCAAGCCAATAAATACAAGCACGGGCCGCTACTTAATTAATAGCGGCCCGCAGCTTTTCCGGCATCGGCAGACGCATCAATGTGCGTTGCGGCCGTCGGGCATGACCGACATCGCAGCCTGCGACCGCACATCAGCGCGGCTCACGCTCGTCGTGGTTGGCGCTGCAGCGGCAAAAGCCCCTTCGTTGCTGACCGACAGCGCGCCTTGCTGGCGTGCCTGCAGGTAGTCTGTCTGCACTTCAGCGCGCGTCAGCGCACTGGCGGTTGCAGCAGGCATGACAACCAGCGCGGCTTCGCCGTACAGGTGGCTCATGGCAAAAGCGGGGACCGTGCTCATGGCGGAAAAAGCAAGAACGGTGGCGGCAATCAATTTCGTTTTCATGATGGATTCCTTTGAGTTGATGAACAGTGTTGGGCGATGTTTTCTATCGCCTGAGCATTGGTCATTTGCCGCGCCGCGTTCTTACGGAATCTCCTGTGAACAAATGCACGCCATCATGGTTTGCCGTTCAATCGACAACTTCACACGCTCACCAGTTCACTTCACGATCAGGCGTTGAACCGATGCGGTGAATCGAGAGATCGGCACCCTCATATTCTTCTTCCTGGCTCATGCGCAAGCCCATGGTGGCTTTCAGGATGCCGTAGACCACAAAGCCTGACACGACGGCCCACACCACGCCCATCGCGCTGCCAATCAGCTGCGCGCTAAAGCTCACGCCGCCGAGCCCGCCCAGCGCCTTGGCGCCGAAGATGCCTGCGGCCAGCCCGCCCCACAAACCGCACAGGCCGTGCAGCGGCCAGACGCCGAGAACGTCATCGATCTTCCATTTGTTTTGCGTGAGCGTGAACATGAAAACAAACACGCCACCGGCGACGCCGCCCGTGGCCAGCGCGCCCAGCGGGTGCATGAGGTCCGAGCCCGCGCACACCGCTACCAGGCCCGCCAGCGGGCCGTTGTGCACGAAGCCCGGGTCGTTCTTGCCGAAAGCCAGTGCTGCCAGCGTACCGCCCACCATGGCCATCAGCGAGTTGACGGCGACCAGGCCCGAGATCTTGTCGATGGTTTGCGCGCTCATCACGTTGAAGCCAAACCAGCCCACGGTCAGAATCCACGCGCCCAGTGCGAGGAAGGGAATGTTCGACGGCGGGTGCGCCGACACCGCGCCGTCCTTGCGGTAGCGGTTGCTGCGCGCGCCCAGCAGGATGACCGCCGGCAGGGCGAGCCAGCCGCCGACGGCGTGAACCACGATGGAGCCGGCAAAGTCATGGAACTCGGCGCCGGTCAGCGCCTTGATCCAGGCCTGCACACCGAAGTGCTGGTTCCAGGCGATGCCTTCGAAGAGCGGATAGACAAAGCCGACGATGACCGCGGTGGCGATCAGTTGAGGGTAAAAACGCGCGCGCTCTGCAATGCCGCCGGAAATGATGGCCGGGATGGCGGCCGCAAAGGTCAGCAAGAAGAAAAAGCGGACCAGCTCGTAGCCGTTTTTGGCAGCCAGCTGCTCCGCGCCCACAAAAAAGTGGGTGCCGTATGCCACGCCAAACCCGACCACGAAGTACACGATGGTCGAGACTGAAAAATCCACCAGGATTTTGACCAGCGCATTGACCTGGTTTTTTTTGCGGACCGTGCCCAGTTCCAGAAATGCAAAACCGGCATGCATGGCCAGCACCATGATGCCGCCCAACAGAATGAACAAGGCGTCAGAGCCCTGTTTTAGTGCTTCCATATGTCCCTCTTGGATGAAAACTTGAAGAATTGTTGCTTTATGGTGCGCAATTTGGCGAAATTCGACAAGCGCACCAAATACAAGCAATAAATGCGCCAATACCGTGCAATTCAGGGTTTACACGCAGGTTCTACACAGGCTGGTTAGAATGAAGGCTGTCATTGGGGAGTAGCCGCCCTCCGAATAAACGAGAGGGGTTTGCGTCAACAGACTTGTCCCGCCTTGCAACAAGGTGGACATGGCGCAAACAGTTCCACAGACCTGGCGAGACCTTTGACTGCACAGCCTCCGCAACCGTTAAACGTTGCTGGCCGGGGATGTCGTGCAGTCATCGGTTTCACTTCCGGCCGGAGGTCTATTTTGAGTATGGAAGCTTTCCTCGTCTCCACAGGCATCGTCGCCCTCGCCGAAATGGGCGACAAGACGCAACTCCTTGCGCTGGTGCTCGCCGCGCGCTTTAAAAAACCATGGCCCATCGTCACCGGCATCTTTGTGGCCACGGTTCTCAACCATGCGCTGGCAGGCGCTGCCGGGACATGGATCACCACCGTTATCAGCCCGCATACCCTGCGCTGGATTCTGGGTGCCTCGTTCCTCGGAATGGCAGCCTGGATGCTGGTGCCCGACAAGCTCGACAGTGAAGAAGACAGCAGGGCACCGCGTTTCGGTGTGTTTGCGACTACCGTGATCGTGTTCTTTCTGGCCGAGATGGGCGATAAAACGCAGATTGCCACCGTCATGCTCGCCGCGCGCTATGACGCCGTGGCGGCCGTTGTGGCTGGTACCACGCTGGGCATGATGCTGGCCAATGCGCCCGTGGTCTGGCTGGGTGAGCGTGTGACACGCCTGGTGCCCCTTCGGGTGGTGCATGTGGTGTCGGCATGTGTTTTTGCCGTGCTTGGCGTGATTGCCCTTTGGCCCTTGCTGACCGGAGGTTAAGCCAGCACCGGCTTTCCCTGTCTTAAGCAAGTTCAAGCCGTGGAACCGGCTCTGCCGGGCCACAGGCGGGCGACCCCCCCGTGGGGCAGGGCGCTACACGCAGTGAGCAACCGTGGGGGCTACATCCCTGGGGGTATACTTTCCAGAGCGCCGATTTGCCAAGCTTGCGGGCGCTTAAAAAGTACAGCTAAAGAAAGCCCAACAACCCGGACTCGCTTTAGCACCTGCTTTCGCGACTTCGGGTTTTTGTTTTTCTGCAGGTGATTTTTTGCCCCTGATTGCCACACCGTCCAGCATGCACTTCGACGCTGCGCTGCCCTTGCAGAGCGGTGCCTCGATACGTGCCTATGACCTGAGCTACGAGACCTATGGCGAGCTCAACGCCGACAAATCCAACGCGGTGCTCATCTGCCACGCGCTAAACGCTTCGCACCATGTAGCCGGTGTGTATCTGGACGCCGACGGCCAGGTCATCGCGAAATCCGAAGGCTGGTGGGACACCATGATCGGCCCCGGCAAACCGGTGGACACCGACCGCTTTTTTGTCATCGGCGTCAACAACCTCGGTTCGTGTTTCGGCTCGACCGGCCCCATGCAGGCCAACCCCGACACCGGCGAGATTTACGGCGCCGGTTTCCCGGTGGTGACGGTGCAGGATTGGGTCAATGCGCAGGCCTTGCTGCTGGACGCGCTGGGCATAGAGACCCTCGCGGCCGTGATGGGCGGCAGCCTGGGCGGCATGCAGGCGCTGAGCTGGACGCTGCAATACCCTGACCGTGTGCGGCATGCCGTGGTCGTGGCCAGCGCGCCCAACCTCACGGCTGAAAACATCGCCTTTAACGAAGTCGCCCGCCGAGCCATCGTCACCGACCCCGACTTCAACGGCGGCAACTACGGCCGCCACGGCGTGCTGCCCAAACGTGGCCTGCGCATTGCGCGCATGATCGGTCACATCACGTATTTGAGCGACGATGTGATGAACGAGAAGTTCGGACGCCAGCTGCGCGAAATCTCCGCCATCCATGAAACAGGCTACAAGTTCTCCACGCAGGACGTGGAGTTCGAAATCGAAAGTTACCTGCGCTACCAGGGCGACAAGTTCAGCGAGTACTTTGACGCCAACACCTACCTACTGATTACCCGCGCGCTTGATTATTTCGACCCCGCCGCGGCCTTTGGCGGCGACCTGAGCGCCGCGCTGGCAAAAGCCACGGCGAAATTCCTGCTGGTGAGCTTCACCACCGACTGGCGCTTCTCGCCCGCGCGCAGCCGCGAAATCGTCAAGGCGCTGCTCGACAATCAGCGCGACGTGAGTTACGCAGAGATCGATGCACCGCATGGCCATGACGCCTTCCTGCTCGAAGACGAGCGTTACATGGGCGTGGTGCGTTCCTATTTCAATGCGAGGGTGTCGGCATGAACCCCACGAGCGACATGACCGCTTCGCCGTCCGCAGACCTGCTGTCGATTGCGCGTCTGGTGCCGCACGGCTCCCGTGTGCTTGACCTCGGTTGCGGCACCGGCGAGCTGCTGGATCACCTGATCCGCGAGCGCGGGTGTTCGGGCTACGGCGTTGAAATCAACGATGCCAACGTGCAGGCCTGCGTGGCGCGCGGCGTCAACGTCATGCAGCTCAACCTCGAGGCGGGCCTGGCCATGTTTGCCGACAACAGCTTTGATGCGGTGCTGCAGATCGACACGCTGCAACATTTGCGCAACGCCGAAACCATGCTGGTGGAGACCGCCCGCGTCGGCCGCATCGGCATCGTCGCCTTCCCCAATTTCGGCCACTGGCGCAACCGCCTGGCGGTGCTGCGCGGGCGCATGCCTGTGACCCGCGTGCTGCCCTACCAGTGGTACGACACGCCCAACATCCGCGTCGGCACGCTGCAGGACTTTGAGGCCCTGGCCCTGCAAAACCACCTCGAGGTGCTTGACCAGTTCGGCCTGCAGGACGGGCGCGAGGTCCGGCTGTGGCCCAATGCGCGCGCCAGCCGCGCGGTCTTCAAGGTTCAGCGCCGCTGAGCTTGGGCGCCAGCCGCTTATCCTTGCCTTGACCACGATGCAAGCCCCTGCCGACGCCCACCCTCCACGCACACCAGCACCCTTGCTGGAACGTCTCTTTGGCGAGTGGGTGGGGCGTGTCTCCCGGAATACCTTGCGCGCCGATGCGCTGGCCGGATTGCTGGGCGCGGTGCTGGTACTGCCGCAGGGCATTGCTTTTGCCACGCTGGCGGGCCTGCCGCCCGAGTACGGGCTGTATACGGCCGTCGTACCCTGCATCATCGCGGCACTGTTCGGCTCCAGCTGGCATGTGATGTCGGGGCCGACCAACGCCAACTCGCTGGCCCTCTTCGCCATGTTGTCGCCGCTGGCCTTTGCTTTCAGCCCCGCCTACGTCCAGCTGGCGCTGGCCGTCACGGTGATGGTGGGCATCATGCAGTGGCTGATCGGCACGCTGCGCCTGGGCAGCCTGGCCAACTTCATTTCACCAGCGGCACTGTTTGGCTTCACGTCCGGTGCGGCGATGCTGATTGCCGTCTATGCGCTGCCGGATTTGCTGGGGCTGGCACCGGCGGCTGAACATGGTGCCGCCGGTGTGCTCAAGCATGTGTTTTCGCAGGCCTTGCACGCCCAGCCGGCAGCCTTGCTGGTGGCGGCTGTCACGGCCATCGTGGCATTCGGTGTACGCCGCCTGCGACCCAACTGGCCCTATATGCTTTTGGGTCTGGCGGTCGCAACGGCATGTACCGCGCTCTGGCTGACCCTGACCACCAACCCGGTGTCACCGGCACAGGCCCTGCGCACCGTGGGAACGCTCAACACGCCCTGGCCCCGGTTTCAATTGCCGAGCATCAGCTGGGCCGCCGTGCCCGATCTGTTGGGGCTGGCCTTTGCCCTGACCATTGTGGCTTTGGGCCAGGCGATTTCGATTGCCAAGGCGGTGGCCGCGCGCTCAGGCCAGCGCATCGATGCCAACCGCGAGTTCCGTGGCCAGGGCCTGTCCAACATCATTGGCGGTTTTTTCTCCTGCTATGTGTCCTGCGGCTCCATGAACCGCTCCATGCCGAATTTGCAGGCCGGGGCGCGTACGCCGCTGGCGGCGGTGTTTTCAGCTGTGCTGCTTCTGGCACTGGTGGCAGTCAGCGGCGCGCTGCTGGCACGGATCCCCATGGCGGCGCTTGCGGCGTTGCTGACGCTGGTCGCGATCTCGCTGTTCGACCTGACGCGATGGAAGCAGCTTTTCACACTCAGCCGCACCGAATTTGCCGTGGCCTTTGCCACCCTGGTGGCCACCGTCACCATCCGGCTGGAGATGGCAATTCTGCTGGGCACCCTGCTGTCGCTGATGTCTTTTCTGTACCGAACCTCCAAGCCGGCGATGCGCACCATGGGCTTCGACGGCTGGGGGCCGGAGCGGCAGTTTGTGGTGATTGATGATGTGCCGCATCCACCACCCGGTGCCGCACCGCAGGCCGGTTCGCCCCTGCTACCGGAGTGTCCGCAGCTCAAGCTTTTGCGGATGGAAGGCGAGGTTTACTTCGGCGCGACGCAGCATGTCGCGGACACATTGCACGCCTTGCGCAATGCGCCCCAGGTGCAGAAACACCTGCTGGTGATGGGCAAGAGCATGAATTTCATCGACCTGGCCGGCGCCGAGTTGTGGGAGGCCGAGCTCAACGCGCGTCGCGCCATAGGTGGCGACCTGTATTTCCATCGCCCGCGGCCTGAAGTCATCGCCATGTGGCAGACCACCGGGTTCACGCGCCTGCTCGGCCCCGAGCACCAGTTCCCTGACAAACGCACCGCTATTGCCACCATCTTCCCCAAACTCGATCCGCAGATCTGTAAAAACTGCACGGCGCGCGTCTTCTGGGAATGCAACAGTTTGCCGCCGCCTGAGCCTGCCACTGAAACACATGCTTAAGTTTGCCGCCAACCTCAACTGGATGTACGCAGAGCTGCCCTTTACAGAGCGGTTTGAAGCCGCAGCGCGTGACGGCTTCACGGCGGTTGAAATTCTGTCGCCCTATGTCTGGCCGGCCGCTGAAATTGCGGCCCTGCTTCGCGGCAACGGCTTGTCGGCCGTGCTCATCAACGCACCCGCAGGCGGCGATGACGCGGCAGGCATAGAGAGGGCATGGAACGCCGGCCAGCGCGGCACGACCTGCCTGCCGGGACAGGAGGCGACGTTTCGCGCCGGCATTGATTTGGCGCTGGCCTATGCCGACGCGCTGGCCTGTCCGCGCATCCATGTGATGGCCGGCATCCTGCCCGAGGGCGTCGAGCGCGAGACCGTGCAGCCGTTGCTGGTCGCCAACCTCAAACACGCCGCGCGTGAAGCGGCGAAGAGCAGCATTGAACTGCTGGTAGAGCCCATCAACACACGCGACATCCCGCGCTTTTTCATGAACCGCCAGGACCACGCGCACGAAATCCTGCACGAGGTGGGGGCGCCCAACCTCAAGGTGCAGATGGACCTCTACCACTGCCAGATCGTGGAAGGCGACGTCGCCATGAAGCTGCGCAAGTACATTCCCACCGGCAAGATCGGCCACATCCAGATTGCCGGCTCGCCCGGACGCAACGAACCCGATGTGGGCGAGCTCAACTGCGCCTATCTTTTCTCGGTTCTGGAAGAGCTCAACTACAGTGGCTGGATAGGCGCCGAATACAAACCTGCGCGCGGCCACCAGCCGGGTGCCACGTCCGCCGGGCTGGGCTGGTTTCGGGCCGCCGGCTTACAGGGCGCGGGTGCCGCCGGTCTATAGAATCGCCAGAGCTGCAACGCATCAACATCACCAGAATAACGTGTCCGACAGAACTGCCGTCCTTCCCCAATACCTGTTTCCCAAACAGGCGCTGACCAGCTTTGCCGGCTGGGTCGCGTCAAAAGAGCGCGGCTGGGTGACGACGGAAATCATTCGCCGTTTTGTGGCGAAGTACGACGTCAACATGGGCGAGGCGCTGGACGCTGATATCGCCAGCTATAAAAGTTTCAATGACTTTTTCACACGCGCACTTAAACCCGGCGCGCGGCCGGTTGCGCACGCCGATCTGGTTTCACCGGTCGATGGCGCCATCAGCCAGTTCGGCCGCATAGACCGCGACCAGATTTTTCAGGCCAAGGGTCACAGCTATTCCACGACCGCGCTGGTCGGCGGTGATGCAGCCCTCGCCGCTCAATATGAGGACGGCAGCTTCGCCACGCTCTACCTCAGCCCGCGTGATTACCACCGCATCCACATGCCCTGTGACGGCCGGCTGGTGCGCATGGTTTATGTGCCAGGCGATCTGTTCTCCGTCAACCCGGTGACGGCGCGGGGTGTCCCCGGCCTGTTTGCGCGCAATGAGCGTGTGGTCTGTGTTTTTGAATCGGCCCACGGACCTTTCGTGCTGGTACTGGTAGGTGCGACCATCGTCGGCAGCATGGCCACGGTCTGGCATGGTGTGGTCAACCCGCCGCGCGGCGGCGAAGTGAAGACCTGGAACTACCCCGACGAACCGACCTCGGCCATACGCCTCAAACAGGGCGAAGAGATGGGCCGCTTCCTGCTCGGCTCGACTGTCGTGATGCTCTTCCCCAAGGGTCCGCTGGCGTTCAACCCCGAGTGGGCGCCCGGCCGCAGCATACGGCTGGGTGAGGTCATGGCCAACCGGTCATGACAGCCGGGTCTCATGGCCGCTGCTCCATGAGACCACCGCGCGGCCTGGCGTTGATCGGGCTGCTGTTGCTGATGGCGCTGTCGCTTGTGGTGCCACAGGCCCGCGGCGCAGAAGAGACCTTGCGCATAGGCTCCAAACGCTTCACCGAGTCCTACATCCTCGCGGAGGTCATGGCGCAAAGCGTGGCACCGCACACACCGGCCAAGCCTGTCATTCGCCAGGGTCTCGGCAACACCGCCATCGTTTATGAAGCGTTGCGTTCGGGCGGCATAGACCTGTACGCCGAGTACACCGGCACCATTGCGCTTGAAATCCTCAAGAGCGACAAGCCCTTGCCACGCGAGGCCATGAATGCCGCGCTCGCATCGCTGGGCCTGGGCATGGCCGTCCCTTTTGGTTTCAACGATGGTTATGCGCTCGCCATGCGCGCCAGCCAGGCGGATGCGCTGGGCCTGCGCAGCCTCAGCGATCTTGCAAAACATCCGACGCTGAAGCTGGGCCTGTCCAACGAATTTATTGGCCGGGCCGACGGCTGGAAGGGGCTGGCGTCGCAGTACCGGCTGCCGCAATCACCGACCGGTCTGGACCACGGTCTGGCCTATGACGCCATTGCCGCAAAACAGGTGGACGTGATCGACATCTACACCACTGACGCCAAAATCAACAGCCTTGGTTTGCGTGTACTGCAGGACGATCGCCAGTACTTCCCGCGCTACGACGCCGTGGTGCTGTACCGGCTTGATGTGCCGCAGCGTTTCCCCAAAGCGTGGGCCGCGCTGCAAGCGCTGGAAGGCCGCATCGATGAACGAAGCATGATTGCGATGAACGCACGCGCCGAGTTGAACGGTGAAGGTTTTGATGTCATCGCGCGGGACTTTCTGGCTGGCCGCGCTGCGACCAGCACAAAGCGCAGTTTTGCCAACAAGCTGTTCGGCGCCGACTTCTGGACCCTCACGCGCCAGCACCTGTTGCTGGTGCTTGTCTCCGTGGGCCTGGCGCTGCTGATTGCCGTGCCGCTGGCGATTGCGGTGTTTCCGCATGGCCGCCTGCGCGCCGTGGTGCTGGGGCTGGCGGGGCTGATGCAAACCGTGCCTTCGCTGGCCTTGCTGGCAGTGCTGATTTCATTCATGGGTGCCATCGGCACCGGGCCGGCACTGATCGCGCTCACCCTGTATGCCCTGCTGCCCATCATGCGCAACACGGTGACCGGCCTCAGCGAAGTGCCGCAGGGCCTGCGTCAGGCCGCCATCGCACTGGGCATGACCAAAGGCCAGATGCTCTGGCTTGTGCAGCTGCCACTGGCCATGCCGACCTTGCTGGCGGGCGTGCGCACCGCGACGACGATTGCGATCGGCACCGCAACGATTGCAGCCTTTATAGGCGCCGGGGGTTATGGGGAGCGCATCGTCACCGGGCTGGCACTGAATGACCGGGGTTTGTTGCTGGCCGGCGCCTTGCCTGCTGCCGCCTTGGCGCTGCTCAGTGAAGCCGTGTTTGAAGCCATCGAATGGCTGATGCGGCGCAGGCGCACGGGTAGCCGTGTCTAGAAGAGCGACGCTTCTCCGCCTTCGGGTTTGAACCCCAGCCGCTGAAGCAGGGCCATGGCCGCCGCGGGTGCACGTTCTTTTGCGCCGTTGATGAAATAGATGAACACATCGCGCGGCGGCTTCTGCTTTTGCGGCTCCTCGATGCAGGGCAGATCAGCGGGTGCATCGCCTGCCGCCCATAGCCGGGCGCGCTCGGCCCACGCGTCGAGGGCTGCGTCTGCATAGCCGGTGGCGATGTCTGCGTCGCTCATCATCAGGCGTGCGTAGGCAAAGTCGCCGGTCAGGTCGGCGAAGGACGGAAACTTGTCGGCATCGGCAAACACCGTCGCCACCTTGTAGCGGCGCGCCAGTGCCAGGAATTCCGGCGTCATGAAACTCTCGTGGCGCACGTCGACCACATGGCGCAGCGGCACGCCATCGGCTTTGGCCGGCAATTGGGCGAGGAAGGCTTCAAAGTCCTGCGGCTCAAACACCTTGCCGGGCATGAACTGCCAGACGATGGGCCCGAGCTTGGGGCCGAGTTCGCTGATACCGCTGTCCACGAAACGGATGATGGACTCACCGGCCTCGGCCAGCACGCGGCGGTTGGTGGCGTAGCGCGTGGCCTTGAGTGAAAACACAAAGTCTGCGGGCGTTTCGTCATGCCACTTCTTGAAGCTGGCGGGCTTGAGCGTGCCGTAGTAGGTGCCGTTGACCTCGATGGCATTGAGCTGCCGGCTGGCGTATTTCAGTTCGCGACTGTGGGGCAGCCCTTTGGGAAAGAAATTGTCGCGCCAGGGCTCGAATGTCCAGCCGCCTATGCCCGCCCGAATGGAATGTCTCATTGACGAATCATCCTTTTAAAGCTTTGATGTTATTTTTATCCCGGCATGGCCTCCAGGGTGGCGAGGGTTTTGCCAGAAGCGTAAAGTAACTATCCAGACAGTTAGCCGGAGTTTGCCTCATGAATGCCCCCCTGCACCGCGAAATCCCCGCCGATATTCTTGATTCTGCACAGGCCCTGTCGCAGGTTACCCGCCAGTGGGACAGCGACATCGTCAAGCAGCTGTCCGACTACATCGCCATCCCGGCCAAGTCGCCCGGCTTCGACAGCGACTGGAAGCAGCACGGCTACATCGACACCGTGATGCGCAATGCCGCCACCTGGGTCGAGGCGCAAAAGGTCGAAGGCCTGACGCTGGAGATCGTTCGCCTCGAAGGCCGCACGCCGGTGCTGTTTTTTGAAATCCCCGCCACGCGTGCGGGTTCCACGCAGACGGTGCTGATGTACGGCCACCTCGACAAGCAGCCCGAGTTCAATGGCTGGCGCAGCGACCTCGGCCCGTGGACACCCAAATACGAAGACGGCCTGTTGTACGGCCGCGGCGGTGCGGACGATGGATATGCGGTGTACGCCAGCATCGCTGCCGTGCAGGCGCTCAAGAGCCAGAACGTGCCGCACCCGCGCATCGTCGGCC
The DNA here is from genome assembly GCA_040387435.1 of Pseudomonadota bacterium. GTDB lineage: Bacteria > Pseudomonadota > Gammaproteobacteria > Burkholderiales > Burkholderiaceae_C > Polaromonas. Next base: position 234,325 of record JAZKDR010000008.1, on the reverse strand, counting down.
TGATCGAGACCTGCGAGGAAAGCGGCTCCTATGATTTGCTGCCGTATGTGACGGCGCTGAAAGACCGGCTGGGCGATGTGGCACTCGTTGTGTGCTTGGACTCCGGCGCAGGCAACTACGACCAGCTCTGGCTCACCACCAGCCTGCGCGGCAATGGCGGCGGCGTGCTCAAGGTCGAGGTGCTGACCGAAGGTGTGCATTCGGGTGACGCCAGCGGCCTGGTGCCGTCGAGCTTTCGCATCGTGCGCGAGCTGCTGGACCGTTTGGAGGACAGCAAGACCGGCCGCCTGCTGCCGCAGAGTTTTCACTGCGAGATTCCGGCCGACCGCATGCAGCAGGCCAAAGCCACTGCTCAAATTCTGGGCGACGAGCTTTACAAACGTTTTCCCTGGGCGCACTACGACTGCGAAGGCTCCAGCAGCTTCACGCTGCCGACCACCACCGACCCGCTGGAGGCGCTGCTCAACCGCACCTGGCGGCCGACGCTGAGCGTGACGGGGGCGGAAGGCTTCCCGGCCTTCAAGGATGCGGGCAATGTGCTGCGGCCTTACACAGCCTTCAAGCTGTCGCTGCGTTTCCCGCCGCTGATTGATGCCGGCACAGCTGTGCAGGAGCTGAAAACGCTGCTGGAAGACAACGCGCCCTACAACGCCAAGGTCACCTTTGAAAGCAACGGCGGGGCGACCGGCTGGAACGCCCCCGGTACCGTGGACTGGTTCGAGCATGCGCTGAATGACGCCTCGCAAAGTTTCTTCGGTGCGCCCTGCGGCACGATTGGCCAGGGCGGCACCATTCCGCTCATGAACATGTTGAGCCAGGGCTTCCCCAAGGCGCAGATGATGGTCTGCGGCGTGCTGGGCCCCAAGAGCAACGCACACGGCCCGAACGAGTTTTTGCACGTGCCTTACGCCAAAAAGCTGACGGCTGCCGTGGCCCACGTCATGGCACGTGTGCCCGGCTGATGGCTTTCGCCGCTTTTCCCTCCCCGATCGCGCAACGATGACTTCGGCCATCCTTGAGCCCTTCACCTTGCGTGATGGCGATACGCTTGCGCTTTATGAATGGCAGCCCGACAGCGCGCCTGCCGGCCTGGAGTCGCCGGCGCTGAACCCGCGCGGCCAGGTGCTCATCGTGCACGGCCTGGGCGAGCACGCCATGCGCTACGACCACGTGGCGACGCAGCTCATCGAGTGGGGTTTTGCCGTCCGTTCCTACGACCAGCGCGGCCATGGCGAATCCGTCGGTGCGCGTGGCGCAGTGCCCAGCGAAGCCGCGTTGCTGTACGACCTGGCGGAAATCGTTGATGACACGCGTCAGCGCTCCCGGCAAGACTCGGCCGACGGCAAACCCTTGCCGCTCATCCTGCTCGGCCACAGCATGGGCGGGCTGATTTCGGGCCGTTTTGTGGCGCTGGGCGTGCGGCCGGTGGCGGGTCTGGTGATGTCGTCGCCAGCGCTCGACGCGGGGCTGAGCGCTTTCCAGCGCTTCAAGCTCAGGCTGGGCTACCGCCTGGCGCCTGACTTGTGCGTCGGCAACGGTCTGGATGCGCGCTACATCTCGCACGACGAGGAGGTGGTGCGCCGCTACATGACGGACCGGCTGGTGCACAGCAAAATCTCGCCGCGGCTGGCCAGTTTTATCACACGCGCCGGCCCGCCGACGGTGGCGGCGGCGGCGAACTGGAAAGTCCCGACGCTGCTCATGTATGCCGGCCAGGACAAGCTGGTCAGCCCCAACGGCAGCCGCGCCTTTGCGCGCATCGCAGCTGCGTCCCCGGCCGTGAAGCCCGGCACCGTCACGGCGCAGTGCTTCGAGGGGCTGTACCACGAGATCTTCAACGAGCTCGAGGCAGAACCGGTGTTTGGCGCCCTGAAAACCTGGCTGGACAGCCGCTTTCCTGGCGCACCCGGCATCTGAGTTGCTATTAAATTAGTAGCTGCTCACGCTCGTGTTTATTGGTCTGGAGGCCAATTTAGGGGGTGAAAATGAACTTCACAGCCCTCAAAATGGCCCCAAATCGGGTTTTCGCGTGCCTGGAAAGCCCAAAAAACACCAAAATGTAAAGTTGACTTTACATCTGGCTGTGGTGCCTGCGAAGACCTGCGAACGTCAGCGCTTTTGCAGCAGGCCGCCCAGCATGCCCATCAGGTCACCCGCATTGCCCAGGCCGCCGTCGGGCGCCTGGCCGTTGGGGGTGAGTTTGTCGATCAGCCCCGGCAGCACGCTGGACATCTGGCTGGCCGCTTCCTGCGGGTTCACACCCAGCTTTTCGGCCAGCCCGGCCATCGCGTCTGACCCCAGGACGTCGGTGAGCTGGTCGGCCGATACGCTCTGGTTCTGGCCACTGCCCACCCATGAGCCGACCACGTCGCCGAGTCCGGCCTGCTGGAATTTTTCGATGAGGCCGCCCAGCCCGCCGTGCGTGCCGTCATTGCTCAACATGCCGGTGATGGCCTGCATCAGCTGCGGGTTGCTGGTGGCCATGGCGATCAGCCCGCCCAGTCCGCCGGCCGCCGCAGGGCCGCCCTGTTGCTGCCCGCCATTCATGGCACCCAAAACGGAATCCAGTAAACCCATGACCCACTCCCTGTTGTTGAACAAAATCAGACAAGGCCATTGTGCGGCCGCAGCGTGACAGTTGGATGCGGACGTCAGCCGACAGGCTGTTTGCGCAGCGCCAACCAGAACAATCCCACGGCGGTGAGGCCCAGCGGCAACAGGGAGCCCATGTTGAGAAGTGTCCAGCCCTGGGTCGTGACCAGCACGCCGGAGGCCAGCGAGGAGACGGCCAGCACGGCAAAAACGCAGAAGTTCAGCGCGCCCTGGGCCTTGTCCTTTTCTTCGGGCCGGTAGGACTTCAGCGACAGCGTAGTGCTGGCGGTGAAGAGGAAGTTCCAGCCCACGCCGAGCACGAACAGGGCGGTGACGAACTGCATCAGTTCAACGCCTGACAGGGCGATCAGCACACAAACGACGTTCAGCGCCAGCCCGATAGCCATGATGGGCAGCGTGCCGAAGCGCTTGATCAGGTGGCCGGTGAAAAAGCCGGGTGCGAACATGCCGATGACATGCCATTCCAGCACCAGCGCCACGTCTGAAAACGGCAGGCTGCAGATCTGCATCGCAATCGGGGTGGCCGACATTAGCAAACTCATCACGCCGAAGCCCAGCGAGCTGGCGGCCGCCGCGACGATGAACACGGGTTGTCGCATGATTTCGCCCAATGGACGCCCGGTACTGGCGGGGGCAGCACCAGCCACCGGGACGGCCAGCGGCGGGAATTTGATGAAGGCCAGCAACACCATGGCCAGCAGGGCCACGCCGGCCAAGGCCAGGTAGGCGCCGGCAAACGGGACTTCGGTCAGGCTGCGCGTGCGCGCGGCGAGGTTGGGCCCGGCCACGGCGCCTATCAGGCCACCGGCCATGACCAGCGAAATCGCTTTTTCGCGAAAGGCGGGCGCCGCCAGCTCGGCGGCCGCAAAGCGGTAGAGCTGGGCGTTGGCGTTGTAATAACCGGTCACCACGGTCGCCGCCACCAGCAGCCAGAAGTTCTTGCCGTAGGCCGCATAGCAGCACAGCAGCGCCGACAGAAAAGCCACTGCCAGCCCGAGCTGGAAGGAGGTCTTGCGGCCGAAAAGCCGCTGCGTGCGCGCCACCAGGCCGGTGGACAGTGCGCCGCCGACGACGTAACCCATGACTGGCAATGTGGCCATCCAGCCCAGGGGCGCGAGCGCAAGGCCGACCAGCCCGTTGATGGCGATGAAGGTGACGTTGTTGGTGAGGAACAAGCCCTGGCAGATGGTGAGCAGGTAGAGATTGGGGTTCATGGCGATGGTTTTTTGTCTGGACGCGATTGCCGGGCAGGGCAGTCCGCATCTTGCCTGAAGGGGGGCCGACGCGATTGAGGCCCGGGGAGAGAAGGCCCTAATCCAGGCCAAGCCGCGCCAGGCAGGCGAGCGGCGCAGTCTCAGCCCTCAACACACGCGGCCCAAGGGTGACGGCCGCGAAGCCCGAGGTGATGGCGGCCGTTTCTTCCGCCGGGTTGAGCCCGCCTTCCGGGCCGCTCAGGAAAGTGAGTGCGCCCTCCAGCCCGGCAGCCTCGGACAAGGCCTGTGTGGACGCGCGCAATGAAAGAATCAGGCGACGATGCCCGGCCTCATCTGCCGCGGGGGCGGGCAGGGTCTTCAGCCAGTCCTGCAGGTTGCTGATGGGATGAATGTCGGGAACCCGGTTGCGGCCGCATTGCTCACAGGCCGCGATGGCAACGCCGCGCCAGTGGGCCACTTTTTTGTCGGCGCGCTCGCCTTTGAGGCGCAGCACCGTGCGTTCCGTCATCAGGGGCTGGATGCTGGCCACGCCCAGCTCGGTGGCTTTCTCAACCAGCCAGTCCATGCGCTCGTTGGCAGGAATGCCCATGGCGATATGGATGGGGCGCTTCATCTCGCGTGAGGTGGGGCTGAAGGCGCCCACGGTCACTTCGACATCGCTGCGGCCCATGCGGGTGACCGTGGCGGCAAATTCACCCTCGCCGCCGCTGCCCTGCCCGTTAAAGAGCGTGATGGCGTCACCGGGCTGCAGGCGCAAGACCTGCACGTGGCGCGCCGCGTGGTCCGGCAGGATGACGGACGCGCCTGGCACCAGCGCGAGGTCTGCGAAAAAGCGGGCGGTCATGCCGGCCTCAAAACGTGTAGCCCACGCGGGTCTCGTTGCCTTCGATCTCGTCTAGCAGCACCATCAGCGGGCCGAGCTGGCGATAACGTGCGCAGGTGGCGCGCACGTATTTGATAAAACGTGGCGTGTCTGCCAGGTAGCGGGGCTTGCCGTCGCGCAGGGTCAGGCGGGCAAAGATGCCAAGAATCTTGAGGTGGCGCTGCAGGCCCATCCACTCCACCGCGCGGTAAAACTCGCCAAAATCGTCGCCGACCGGCAGGCCGGCCTTGCGCGCCTTTTGCCAGTAGCGGATGGTGATGTCGAGCACAAAGTCTTCTTCCACCGTCAGGAAGGCATCGCGCATCAGGCTGGCAATGTCATAGGTAACAGGTCCGTAGACCGCATCCTGAAAATCCAGCACCCCGAGTGGCTCTTCGATCTGGCCCGTGACCATCAGGTTTCGCGCCATGAAGTCGCGGTGGACATAGACGCGCGCGCCGTCGAGCGAGTCCAGGTTGCTGGCCTTGATCAGCGTGAACGCGGCGTCCAGAGTGGCCTGTTGTTCGGGCTTCAGGGCGATGCCCCGGTGTTTGCCGATGTACCACTCGGGGAACAGGTTGATCTCGCGGCTGAGCAGCGCGTCGTCGTACAGCGGCAGCACGCCGGGTTTTGACGCCAGCTGCCAGCGCACCAGCACGTCTGCGGCGGCCATGTAAAGATCGTGGTCGGCGGGAGAAGGCTGAACGACCACATCCACCGCCAGGGGCGGCGCCATGACTTCCATCATGGTCCGGCTACCGAGGTCATTGAGCAGCATGAACCCGGCCGGCTCATCCCAGGCGAGCACGCGCGGGGCCTGCAGGCCGGCCTGTGCCAGCAGTTCAGCCACACTGGCGAAGGGTTTGCAGTCCTCCTTGTCGGGCGGGGCGTCCATGATGATGAAGGTGTCGCTGCCGGTGGCGGCATTGATACGGAAATAGCGCCGGAAACTGGCATCGGCAGACGCCAGGCGCAGGCTGCCGTTGTCGAGCCGGGGCACCCCATCGCTTGCAGCAAGCGTGGACAGCCATGAGAAAAAGGCCTGGCTGCGGGCCGGATCGGCCCAGGCGATGTCGTTGGTGGCCTTGGAATGCGCGGTCATGGTTTTCCAGTCGGGAAGGTCAGGCCGGCACATGCCGCACCGGCGTTGGGAGAACAAGGGTCATGCCCGGTGCCGGTCACCAGACGGTCATGGATAATCAGCCCTGATTTTACAAACGGGTTTATCTCATACAACTGATGCGCCGCGCATCTCCCTCGACCTTCCTGCTCTCCCCGGTATCGCGTGCCGTCCTTTGTGTGGTTTCTGTCGCTGCGCTTGGATTGGGCTTTCACGCGCCGGTACGGGCCCAGGCGCTGCGGGTGTTTCCGCTGGCCGGCCCCGTGCAGGAACCCCCCGGCCTGTATGGGGATGACAGCCCGCCCATCACGCTGAAGATGACGCCCATGCTGGCTGAAAAGCCGCCCGAGGGTGAGAGCAACGTCCCCCCGACGTTCGTGTTTGGCGACAACATCACCGGCAGGCCCGATCTAGAGACCGTCATCGAGGGCAATGCCGAGCTGCGCCGGGGCCCGACCGCCATCCGCGCCGACCGCATAGAGCTCACGCAGCCGACCGACATGCTCAATGCCAAGGGCAATGTGCACATCAGCAGCTCGGGCAACCAGTTTCGTGGCCCAGAACTGCAGCTCAAGCTCGACACCTTCGAGGGTTACTTTTCGGAACCTTCCTACCGTTTTCTGAGCAATGGCGGAAACGGCAAGGCCGGACGCATCGACTTCATCAACGACAAGGTATTGGTGGCGCGCAACGCCAACTACACCACCTGCGAGCGCGACAACGAAGCCACCTGGGAGCCGGCCTGGGTATTGACGGGCACCAGCTTCAAGTTTGACCAGGATGCCGAGACCGGCGAGGCCAAGGGCGCCGTCCTTCGCTTCAAGGGTGTGCCCATTCTTGCCGGCCCGACGATCAGCTTCCCGCTCAGCGACAAGCGCAAGTCGGGTTTGCTGCCGCCGACGCTCAATGCCGACAGCACCAGCGGCGTGGTTCTCACCCAGCCGTATTATCTGAACATCGCGCCGGAAATGGACGCGACGTTCTCGCCCACCATCATGACCAAACGCGGCATTGATCTGGGCACCGAACTTCGTTACCTCAACAAGGATTACAACGGCCGCACCCGCCTCAGCTACATGCCCGGCGACAAGTTGCGCGACAACAGTGACCGGTGGTCTTATGCCGTTTTACACACGGGCAATATCAATACCGGCATCGCCGCCGTTGGCAATTTAGGCCTGAACCTCAACCTGAACCGGGTCAGCGACAACAACTACTGGAAGGATTTTCCGCGCAGCAGTACCTTCCTGGTTCAACGACTGCTCTCGAGTGACGCCAGCATCAACTGGAGCCGGGGGAACTTTACAAGCAGTGTCCGCGCGCTCAAGTGGCAGCCTTTGCAGGACCCGCTGTCGACGATTGTGCCGCCGTATGACCGGCTCCCCCAGGTGACGGCAAGTTACAGCCGGATCAATTCAGAGGTGCTCGGTGCGGGCGGATTTGACTACTCCCTGTCGGGCGATTTCACGCGGTTTTCCGCCAACAAGACACTCACACTCCAGCCCAACAGCGACCGGGCGGTGGCCATTGCACAGATCAGCCGGCCCTGGATATCTCCCGGCGCATACATTACCCCGAAGCTGCAGCTGCATTCGACGACATACCGTTTTGACACAGCGCTGGCCGACGGCACGTTTTCGAAATCACGGGTGGTGCCTACCTTCAGCCTGGACAGCGGCCTGCAATACGAACGCAAGGCCAGCTTCTTCGGTCGTGCGTTCACGCAGACGCTGGAGCCACGCGCGTTTTACGTGCGTACGCCCTATCGCGACCAGAGTCTGTTGCCGGTCTACGATTCCGGATTGAATGACTTCAACTTTGCCACTGTATTTTCAGAAAACACCTTTGTGGGCAATGACCGCATTTCCGATGCCAATCTGTTGACGCTGGGCGTCACCTCCAGGTTGCTTGACCCGGAGACCGGTGCGGAAAGGGTGCGTTTTGGTGCCGCGCAACGCCTGCGCTTCGCAAACCAGAATGTGACGCTTCCGGGCGGGCTGCCCATCACGGACCGCATCAGCGACCTGCTGTTTGGCACCACCATCAATTGGGTTCCCCAGTGGTCTGTGGATGCCACGGTGCAGTACAACCCCAAACTCAAGCAGTCCGAGCGCAGCAGCTTTGGCGTGCGCTACAACCCCGGGAATTACCGGGTGATCAGTGCGGCCGTTCGCAAACAGCGCAACGTCAGCAATTCGGTGGACGTGGGCTGGCAATGGCCCCTCAATGACTTCTGGGGCGACAAGGGCCAGGAGCTGGGTGCAGGGCGCGGGCAGGGCCCTGGCCGTTATTATTCCGTCGGACGGCTCAACTACAGCGTGCCGGACCGGAAACTGGTTGATGCCATCGTCGGCGTTGAGTACGATGGCTGCTGCTGGATAGGCCGCGTGGTGCTTCAGCGGTCCCAGAACACGCTTGTGGCTTCCAACACCCGCATTCTTTTCCAGCTGGAGCTGGTCGGCTTTTCGCGTCTGGGATCAAACCCCCTGGATACCCTGAAGCAGAATATTCCACGCTATCAGTATTTGCGCGATGACATGACTGCGCCTAGCCGTTTTACCAATTATGACTAAACACTTTCTTTCTTCACGTGTGGCAGCGGTTGCCGTTGCCCGGATGGTATTTGACGGTCGTTTGATGGCTGCACTGGCCCTGGCCTTTGCCGTGCTGCCGGTTGATGCCCAGGGACTCAGGTCATCCGGCGCATTGCGCTTGCCGGAGCGTGCCGCCGCAGGGGTGCCCGGCGGCCAGCGCCAGGCGGACTTTATCGTGGCGATCGTCAATTCCGAACCCGTTACCAACAACGAGGTGCGTTCGAAGCTCGTGCGTGCCGAGCAACAGCTGTCGCAACGCGGCGTGGCCCTGCCGCCGCGCAACGAATTGGTCGGGCAGGTTCTGGAGCGACTGATCAGCGACAAGGCGCAACTCCAGATGGCGCGCACTTCGGGCATTCGTGTGGACGACAACTCGGTGGAGAACGCGGTGGCCGGTGTGGCCCAGCAAAACCAGCTGTCTGTCGATGAATTGCGCCGCCGTCTCCTGGCCGATGGGATTCCGTACGCACAGTTCCGGTCGGAGTTGCGTGATGAAATTCTGGTGAGCCGGCTCCGGCAGCGTGAAGTGGATTCGCGTGTTGCCGTCAGCGAAGCCGACATCGACCAGTTTTTGCGCGACCAGGAAGGCAGCAACGATGCTGCCTCGATCGAGCTCAACCTCGCGCAGATTCTGGTGGCGGTGCCTGAAAATGCGACCGCCGAGCAGCTTGCCACCTTGCAGGCGAAAGCCGTGCAGGTTGCACAAAGGGCGCGTGCGGGCGAAGACTTTGCGGCGCTGGCCACTGAGTTCTCCGATTCTCCGACACGCGCCAGCGGCGGGCAAATGGGGTTGCGCACGTCGGACCGTTATCCACCGCTGTTTTTGCAGGCGGTTCAGAACCTGAGCGCTGGTGGTGTTGCAGGTCCCGTCCGCAGTGGCGCCGGTTTCCACATTCTCAAGGTGCTGGAAAAGAAACAGGCCGGTGTTCCGGGGGTGAACATTACGCAGACACGTGCTCGCCACATCCTGCTGCGTCCTGACCCGAAGTTGACCGAGGCTGCGGCCGTTGAAAAGCTGGCAGAGATCAAAAAGCGCGTTGCTGCGGGACAGGCCGACTTTGCCAATGAAGCCAAAACCAGCAGTGCCGACGCATCCGCCAAGGATGGCGGTGACCTGGGCTGGACCAATCCCGGCAGCTTTGTACCGGAATTCGAACAGGTCATGAACGGCCTGTCCCCCGGGCAGATCTCGGACCCGGTGGTGTCACGCTTCGGCGTGCACCTGATCCAGGTGATGGAGCGGCGTGTCAACCAGCTGTCGGCACGCGACCAGCGTGAGCTGGTGCGCAACATCCTTCGTGAGAAAAAGCAGGAAGAGGCGTATTCGCTGTGGGCGCAGGAGGTGCGTGGCCGCGCTTATGTGGAATACCGCGAACCGCCTCAATAATGTGGCGCCAAGCCGGCTTGCATGTCATGGTCGTAACGCCAGTGTTCCTGGTTTTTGACCCCGCGTCATGAAGCACATTCCGCGCAAGCGCTTCGGCCAGCATTTCCTGACGGATCAGTTCATCATTGAGGCCATCGTCCAGGCCATCGCCCCGCAGGCCGGGGAGGCGATGGTGGAGATCGGCCCCGGGCTGGCGGCGTTGACGCAGCCGCTGGTTGAGCGGCTCGGCAGTTTGACGGTCATTGAGCTTGACCGCGACCTTGCCGTGCAGTTGCGGACACATCCGCAGCTCAAGGTGGTGGAGTCGGACGTGCTGAAGGTTGATTTCCGGGCGCTGGCTGACGACGCGACAGCGGGCGGTGCCAAACTGCGTGTCGTGGGCAACCTGCCGTACAACATCTCCACGCCGATTCTGTTTCACCTGCTGGACGTAGCTGACGTGGTGCAGGACCAGCATTTCATGCTGCAGAAGGAAGTCATAGACCGCATGGTCGCAACACCTTCGCACGGCGACTACAGCCGCTTGAGCGTGATGCTGCAGTGGCGTTATGCGATGGAAAACGTGCTTTTTGTGCCGCCCGAAAGTTTCGACCCGCCGCCGCGTGTGGACAGCGCCATCGTGCGCATGGTGCCGCACGCGGACCCCGCCGTCCTGGACGTGGCACTTTTCAGTGAGCTGGTGCGCGTGGCCTTCAGCCAGCGGCGCAAACTGTTGAGGCATTCGCTGGGAAAATGGCTGGAGCAGCGCGCTTTTGCTGGCAGTTTTAACCTCCAGCGGCGCGCCGAGGAGGTTCCGGTGGCTGAATACATCGCGCTGGCCCAGCAGGTTTAGCCGGCGTATCAACAGGCACAAAAAAGCCCGGTATCACGTGAGTGACCGGGCTTTCTTTCGCACTGCTTGCAGCAGCAGCGAGTGAACGCGTGCTCAGGCTGCTGCCAGCCAGTAACCCGCGTTGAACGGGCTGCTCATGCGCAGGGCCAGTGGAGACACGTCGACCAGCTTGTCGGTCGGCATGATTTCTTCACCTTCTGCAATTGCGTTCTGGGCCTCATTAGCCCGATCCCCTTGGCCAATTTCCGGGGAGCGGGCTACAGAAAAGAATAGAAGCACCGGAACGGAATCTTTCGATCCGCCCAGTAGTCGGCGGCGTCCCGGAAGATGTCCAGAAGCTGCTCGCGCGCCTCCTTGTCAAACTTCGCGTTTGCCGGGATCTGCTCCAGTACGACGATAAAACCGGGTTGAGGGCCTGATTTGTGAACCAGGTCCGTCATGCAGTCATAGAGCGCGTCAAAATTTTTGCCAAAATGGGCAGGGAAGGTGTACTGGGCCGCAATCATGTCCAGCACATCCTGCTTGCTCTGGGCATTGCCCAGGTTGGCGTACAGGAAATGCTGGTCCAGGTGCGTGGCCGCATCCTGCAGGTCCTGCACGCGGAATGCGCGAATGGACTGCACGATATTCGGCCGCACACCCTTGAGGGGCGTATCAGTATCCTTACGAAGTGGTGTATCCATCTCCGCGTCTCTTTCTATGAAGTCAACAAAACTCAAAATAAACAACCATCTGCCCGGTAACCGGGCTTATTGGGCAATCCTGCGAAAACTCGCATAGTGGTCGTCCGTGTAATAACAGGCATCCGGTGCAGCGGGCTTGATACCGCCGCAAATGATGCGCCGGGCGCCCCGGGTTCGTTCGTCTGGCGTCCTGACGGTGTACTCACGGTAGTAACCGCGGGTTTTGGCCGGAAGAATGCGCTCCCTGTTGCCGAACACCGTGCCGTCCTTGTCGTAGCGAAACGGACCACCCTGATAAATCAATGTCATCATGTCGCGCCCCTGCTTCGGCAGCTGGGCTAGGGCAATGGTGTCAATCTCGCCGGATGGTTGGGGCCCCCTGGCTTGCACCAGACTGGGGCTCAACATCGTCAGACTGATCAAGCTGGCCATCAGGCCCAGCTTCATCGCTGCAACAATCTCCTGCCATTGCCGGTAACCGTTGCGCAACATGAAAATACCTTTTTTGAATTTAAGCCAAATACCGGAATATCCCAAGGAATTTCGGGTTAACCCTTAAATTTCAAGAAGCATAGTTTGCCGCATTCACCCGGAAAAGGCAAGGGGTTGCTGAAAAATTAGGCACCAGAGGATGGATGAAGAAGGTTTAAAAGTTAGTGCTAGCTATCTAAAAAACCATTACCGTGCCGCATTCGCGTCAGCGACGGTCAGCGCTGTCATATTGACAATACGGCGTACGGTGGCGGTAGCGGTGAGGATGTGCATGGGTTTATTGGCACCCAGCAGCACCGGGCCAATGGCGATATTGCCGCCAGCCGCCGTCTTGAGCAAATTGTAGGAAATATTGGCCGCATCAATATTGGGCAGGACCAGCAGGTTGGCCTCGCCGGCAAGTGTGCTGTTGGGCATGATCAGTGCTCGCGCATCTTCGTCAAGCGCCATATCACCGTGCATCTCGCCGTCCACCTCCAGCCATGGCGCCTTCTCGCGCAGCAGTTCGAGGGTCTTGCGCATCTTCATGGCACTCGGCAGGCTGGACGAACCGAAGTTGGAGTGCGACAGCAGGGCTGCTTTTGGCTTGATGCCGAAGCGCATCATTTCTTCGGCCGCCATGGTGGTGATCTCGGCCAGCTGCTCGGCGGTCGGGTCGTAGTTGACGTGGGTGTCGAGCAAAAACACCTGGCGCCCGGGCAGCAGCAGGCCGTTCATGCAGGCATAAGTGTTGACGCCGTCCCGCTTGCCAATGACCTGGTCGAGGTAGTCGAGGTGATGCGCCGTGGTGCCCCAGGTGCCGCAGATCAAGCCGTCGACATCGCCTTTTTGCAGCAGCATGCCGGCGATCAGGGTCAGGCGGCGGCGCATTTCGATCTTCGCGATCTGCACGGTCACGCCCTTGCGCTCCATCATGCGGTGGTAGGTCTGCCAGAAGTCGCGGTAGCGGTGGTCCTGCTCGACGTTGACGACGTCGTAATCTAGCTCTTCCTTCAGTCGCAGACCAAACTGTTCAATACGCCTGGCGATGATGGCGGGACGGCCAATCAGCGTTGGGCGGGCGAGGCCCTCGTCGACCACGATCTGGCAGGCACGCAACACGCGCTCTTCTTCGCCTTCCGCATAGGCGACGCGCTTGCGTGTCGCACTTTTGGCGGCTGTGAAAATCGGCTTCATGACCGAGCCGGACGCGTACACAAAGCTTTGCAGCTTTTCGCGGTAAGCGTCCAGGTCGGCGATGGGTCGCAGGGCGACACCGCTGTCTGCAGCGGCTTTGGCCACCGCAGGGGCGATTTTCATCATCAGCCGCGGATCGAACGGTTTGGGAATCAGGTATTCAGGACCGAAGGCGAGCTTCTCGCCGACGTAGGCCGCCGCGACCACTTCGCTTTGCTCGGCCTGCGCCAGCTCGGCAATGGCGTGCACCGCCGCGATTTCCATTTCGACCGTGATGGTGGACGCACCTGCATCCAGTGCGCCGCGGAAGATGTAGGGAAAGCACAGGACGTTGTTGACCTGGTTGGGGTAGTCGGTGCGCCCGGTCGCCATGATGGCGTCGTCGCGCACGGCCTTTACGTCTTCTGGCGAAATTTCCGGATTCGGGTTGGCCAGCGCCAGGATGATGGGCCGCGCCGCCATTTTGGCGACCATCTCCTTCTTGAGCACGCCTCCGGCCGACAGGCCCAGAAAAATATCGGCACCTGCTATCACGTCAGACAGCGAGCGCGCATCTGTTTTCTGGGAAAACTGGATCTTGTCTTCGTCCATCAGCTCGGTGCGGCCGTCGTAAACCACGCCTGCGAGGTCGGTCACGTAAACGTTCTCGCGCTGGATGCCCAACTTGAGCAGGAGGTTCAGGCAAGCCAGCGCGGCTGCACCAGCGCCGGAGGTGACCAGCTTGACCTGGCCCGGGGCCTTGTTTACGACTTTGAGTGCATTGAGGACGGCCGCGCCCACCGTGATGGCGGTACCGTGCTGGTCGTCATGAAAGACCGGGATCTTCATGCGCCTGCGCAACTCGCGCTCTACATAAAAGCAGTCGGGCGCCTTGATGTCTTCCAGGTTGATGGCGCCGAACGTCGGCTCCAGTGACGCGATGATGTCGACCAGTTTTGCTGGGTCTTTCTCATCGATCTCGATGTCGAACACGTCAACACCCGCAAATTTTTTGAACAGGACGCCCTTGCCCTCCATTACGGGCTTGGAGGCCAGCGGACCGATGTCGCCCAAGCCGAGCACGGCGGTGCCGTTGGTGATAACCGCCACCAGGTTGCCCCGGCTGGTGTACTTGAAGGCGTTGTTCGGGTCCTTGACGATTTCTTCGCAGGGGGCTGCCACGCCGGGCGAATAGGCGAGGGCCAGGTCGCGCTGGTTGGTCAGCTGCTTGGTGGCAGCGATGGCAATTTTGCCGGGGGTGGGAAACTCATGGTATTCAAGCGCAGCGCGGCGCAGTTCGGCGCGCTTTTCCTCGCGGTTGCCAGGCGTTGCGGGGGATGTAGTCGGCATCAAAAGGTCTCCACGGGCTCGGTCGGCTGACCGGCGATTTTTGTAAGGTTGGCGATTGTAGGCCGGTTCGGGGGAAAACCCTAGTAAGTGGATCTACGCAACGGCAATGAGATCCCCAGGATGGGGACCCGCCAATGATGCGACAAAAAGCGCTCCCCGGGATACCCGAGCAGATCGGCTATTCACGGTATTTCCTGGAAAAGTGTTTCCCGCCACGCGCCAAGGGTAAACATGGCATTGGTTCTTGGCAACAACTCGTTACATTCTCTGTGGCGGGTGGCTGGCGAATCGACTAACCACAGCCGTCACTTGAACAATAAAAAAGCGGGGGACAGATGATATTTTCAGGAGCCGTGAACGGCTGTCCAATGGCGTGCGGTGGGCGATGACGTGAAGGGCAACAGCCAACTCCCGTCCAAATCCGAGTCTGGATTTAAACGCACATCTTCCTGGCAGGGATTTTTTTCGAGCTCGATAGAGCCAGCCAGCATGCTGGCCCTGGTCAAGCGGGCGGTCACCGGCCAGACCGCTGCATCTGGCGAGGCTTCCACGGCCGGGCTGAGCTCACGGGAAGAGGTCCAAAAGCAGCTCTTGGGCGTCCTGGGAGATTGCCCGGATGGCGTGGTCAAAATTCGCATCAACGGCCGGATTGCGGCAGCGGCGTCGGTCCTCGACCTCTGGCATCTTCGCAGCGACATCTATCAGCTGGTGGCGCGTGAAAAAGGGCAAACGGAGGCTTCGCGCAGGATCAACAGCCTGTTGCCACTTTTCGAAGGCTGGGTACCTTTGGGACAACGGGTCCCGGTCTGATTTCCGTCATTCGCGGGCCGGGTGTGGTCTTTGCCACTGATGGACCTGCGTTCGCAAATGCTGCTATTTTTATAGCAGCTCATCCTTTGCGTATATTGACTCTACGAGCAAAGCATAGACGAATGTCGATGCACCTGTGTCCAAAGACACTCTGGCACCGTGTCAAAGTGGGCAAATCGCCGGTCGTTAAATGTGCCTGCCGCAAATTTAGGCCAAATCAATGGACACGCAGATAAATACTCATAAGACCCGGCCAAAGGAACAATTTGTTGCATTTGACGTGCGGTCCTCCTGATTTGCAATTTTCGCCCTAACTCTGCCGGTCAGTGCTGGTGCTGGGTTTCATAGTGGCGGGCGCAGGAACGAGCGCCGCGAATTGTAGTTAATGCATGATTTGTGAAGCATTATCGATTTAATGCTCTATTTGTGACGCATTAAACTTTGCTGCGCGCTCGAAGGGCGCATTTTCGCCATCCAGACGGCTAAAAACCGGTTTTTAAGGCCATTTTCAGGCATGTTTTTGGCCTCCAGGCCAATAGATATGAGCGTAAGCAGCTCCTGAATAAATAGCAAATTGGGCGGACTCAGTCCGCCAACACCCGGCGCGTCGCCTCCGTCAGCCGTGCCATGTGCCGGTCATGCCAGAGCGCCAGCAGCACAACACCCACCGTGGCACCCATGAGCGCAAAAAACATGTCTGACTGCGTGTCCCACGGGTCGCCCTGGGTGCCCAGGAATTCGGTGGCCCCGCCGCCGGCGGCCAGCGCTGTCCACCACTCGATGAGCTCATACACCGCGCTGATGGCCATCGCCACGCAACCCGACAGGAACGCCGCCATGGGCCTGCTGGTCAGGTAAGCGCGGCGCAGCAGGATCTCGCGCGCCAGCATCGCCGGCACCAAGCCCTGCATGAAGTGGCCGATCTTGTCATAGGGGTTTCGGCCCAAATGTATGAGCTCCTGCATCCAGAAACCTAGCGGCACACGCGCATAGGTGTAGGCACCACCGACGATGAGCACCAGCGCATGAAAGGCGATCAGCACATAGAGCAGCGTGGTCAGCGGAAAGCGTTTACGCGTGGCAAACAGGATGGGCAAAGCGATGACGGCGGGCGCCACTTCCAGCACCCAGGTGCCGCGCTCATACGGCGCAATGCCCGACCAGACCAGAGCCGCAACGACCACCATTGCCAGCGCGGCAAGCAGGCGAGAGTCAGCCACGCGCCCGGACCACGGGTTCGCAGCGCACCTCGGTTTTCACCGAGCTGGCGATAAAACATTCCTCATGGGCTTCGTGGTGCAAGGCATCCAGTTCGGCGCGGGTCGGCTGTCGCGCGCCGGAAAACACGACCTCTGGCCTGAGCGTGACCACCGTCATCGCCAGTTTGCCTTCGGCGTTTTTAGCCATCACGCCGCTGGCCTTGTCGGTGTAGCTGTCGACGGTGAATTTGCGTTTGCCGGCAATCGACAGAAACCACAGCATGTGGCAACTCGACAGCGACCCTACAAAGGCTTCTTCAGGGTCGACGGCCGCTGCGTCCGACCAGGGCAGCGGCACGACCTGGGGTGACGACGAGCCCGCCACTTCCACGCCGCCATCGAACCGCAGCAGGTGTTTGCGGCTGTAGCGGCCGGAAGCAAAGTCTGCATCGTCGCGCGTCCAGACAATTTCGGCGGTATAGACAGACATGGCGGCCGCGTCAGCTGAAGAACTGCAGCAGCGCATCGGCGGTGGCCTGCGGCTGCTCTTCGGGAATGAAATGGCCTGAAGCCATGGCATGGCCGCGTACCACCCCGCTGCACTGCGCCTGCCACAGCGTCATCGGGTCGAACAGGCGATTCACCACGCCACGCTCACCCCACAACACCAGCACGTCGCAACGTACCTTCTCGCCACGCGTGCGGCTGTCGCGGTCATGTTCGAGGTCAATGCCGGCGGCGGCGCGGTAGTCCTCGCAGGCCGAATGCAGGGCTTCGGCATTGCAGAAGCAGCGCTCGTATTCAGCCAGCGCCTCGGGCTCGATGTATGCCAGCCCGTCGCTGCCCCAGCCACCGAGCTTGGCGTGCAGGTAGGCCCTGGCGGTTTCCGGGTGATTGGCCCCCATCATGATTTCGGGCAGCGGCGAGGGCTGCAGCATGTGAAACCAGTGGTAGTAGGCCCGCGCAAACTGCATGTAGGGCGCGCTCAGGCTGGTACCGTCGTACATGTCCAGCGTCGGCGCGATGTCGAGCACACAAAGCTTTTGCACACGTGCCGAATGGTCCAGCGCAAGGCGGTGCGCCACGCGTCCGCCCCGGTCATGGCCGCAAAGAAAGAAGGTGTTCACGCCCAGCGCGTCCATCAGCGCCGTCATGTCGTGCGCCATGTTGCGTTTGCTGTAGTTGCTGTGGTCGGGCAGGCCGGCGGTTTTGGATGAGTCACCATAACCACGCAGATCCGGCATGACGAGGAAAAAGTGCGGCGCCAGCAACTGCGCCACGCGATGCCACATCACGTGCGATTCGGGAAAGCCGTGCAACAGCAACAGCGCCGGGCGAACCGCATCGCCGGGGATGACTTTTGAAAAGCGCGCATTGATGGAGGTGCCATTGACCTCGAAGCTGCGTGATTCAAATCCGTCAAACCAGCCCATGTCGCAACTCCTTGTGTGGTGGCCTGTTCAGGCCGGACGAGACGCCAGGTATTTTTTCAGGTTGCCCGCTGCGGTCGCCTTGACCTTGTTGTGCATGAAAGGTGTCCACCCCAGCAGCAGGCCCGGTGCACCCAACGCTTGCCGCGCCCAGGTCCAGAAATCGAAGCTGTCGCGGTGCGTGGTGATCAGGCCCTGCTCGTTGAAGGTGAACACGCCATCAATCACGTTGTGCACCATGCGCCCGGTGGCACTGAAGCGGTAGTCGGCTTCCCAGTGTGATTTGCCGCTGGTGGCGTCGGCCTCAATGCCGCTGTATTTCAGCTTCCAGACATCAGCGCCCCTGGCCTTGGTGGCGTCGCTCAACATGCGCCACATGCCGGTGACTTCGCGGTGGCCGTTGAGCGTGAACACGGCATCCTGAAAGGTCGCGTCGGGTGCGTAGCAGGCGGCCATGGTGTCAGCATCCAGCCGGGCAAAAGCCGCGTAAAAATTTTCAAGCGTTTGCTGGTTGGGGTGCATGTGGTTCTCCTCGGAGGGCTCATGGTTGAAGGTCTGGCGGCAGTGGGCTTCCCGGACCCTGCAGTCCCCGACTCTACACCCGCACCCGGCTCGCCGCGCGTCACCGCCGTTCAGGCGGCGCTGGTCAGTTTCAGGCCGAGGATGCCCGCCACGATCAGCCCGACGCAGGCGAGGCGGGCCGCTGTTGCAGGTTCTGAAAACAGCACGATGCCGAGAATGACGGTGCCCACCGCGCCAATACCAGTCCATACCGCATAGGCCGTGCCGACCGGCAGGGTGCGCATGGCATAGCCGAGCAACAGCACGCTCAGCGCCATGGCCGCCAGTGTCCCCACGCTGGGCCAGAGCTTTGTGAAACCCTCGGTGTACTTCAGGCCGATGGCCCAGGTGACCTCAAACAGGCCGGCGATGAAAAGAATGATCCAGGGCATTGTGCGTGCGCTCCATGATGACGGCGGTAACAGCCGTGATGGGCGGCCCGCCAGTAAATGAGAATCTCATTTGACCGCAGGACGAACGAGCAGCATGCGTGTGGCGCAGCAACCACCCAGACGCCCTGGGGTCTTGCCGATGGGCCTGCAGTGCCTGAACCGGGCGAGCGAACTGTTTCAAATCCCGATATCCTCCATGACTTTGACGACGCCTGAAGCATTGCCAGACCATGCGATGCAGGAGAAGAATCGCGCCGTTCAGGCACAAGAATGGAGACAACACATGCAGATTATTGGCCGCCTGAGTTCAATCAATGTCCAGAAAGTGATCTGGTGCCTTGGCGAGATGGGCAAGGTCGAAGGCCGGGATTTCGAGCGTATCGATGCCGGGCTTGATTTCGGCGTCAACAACACCACCGACTACCTGAAGATGAACCCGACCGGCCTGGTGCCCACGCTGATTGACGGCGACTTCGTGCTTTGGGAGTCCAACGCCATCGTTCGGTATCTGGCCGCAGGCATGGGACCGGGTGGCCTGATGCCGGCAGACCTGAAAGTCCGCGCAGACAGCGATCGCTGGATGGACTGGACCCTGGGCAGCCTTTGGCCGCCCCTGAGGACGGCCTTTATCGGTATGACACGAACACCTGAAGACAAGCGCAACATGGCGGCTATCAAGACGGCATTCGATGATGCGACGAAGCAAATCAAGGCACTCGACGAGGTGTTGCTCAAGCAGTCGTATTGCGCGGGCGAAGCATTCACCATGGGCGACATCCCGACCGGGCTCACGGTTTTCCGCTGGATGAACCTGGCCCGGCGGTTCCCCGGGCAGCTGGGCGCAGTGCCGGTGTATGACGGCGTGCTCGCATGGCACCAGCGTTTCTCAAGCCGTCCGGTGTTCAAGACCATTCCGGCGCAATAGGCCGCCGATCAATCCGCCATCAGCCATCAGCCATCAACAACGAAACCATCCCGACATGATTCATCTTCACACCTGGAACACGCCCAACGGCCGCAAGATCAGCGTGGCACTTGAGGAAATGCAACTGCCCTACGTCGTGCACCCGGTCGACATCCAGAAGGACGAGCAGTTCACCCCGGCGTTTCTGGGCATCAGCCCCAACAACAAGATTCCGGCCATCGTGGACGATGAGGGTCCGGACGGCAAGCCGCTCAGCATCTTCGAGTCCGGTGCCATCCTGATTTACCTCGGCGAGAAATCCGGCAAGTTCTGGCCCACATCACTGGCGGCCAGAACCAATGTCCTGCAGTGGCTGATGTTCCAGGTCGGCGGCTTTGGCCCCATGCCGGGACAGGTACATCACTTCGCAGCGTTGAAAGATGAAACCGATCGCCGCTACGGCATGGAAAGATTCTCAAAAGAAACGCAGCGCCTGTATGGCGTGATGGACAGGCAGCTGCAGAAGTCGCGCTATTTCGCGGATGAACTGTCGATTGCCGACTTCGCCATCCTGGGCTGGGCCTGGCGGCATGAACGGCATCAGGTCAATCTGGATGACTTCCCTTCGGTCAAGCGCTGGTATGAGGAGTTGATGGCCCGGCCGGGTGTAAGCAAGGGGTTTGAGGTCAAGCTGGGCTAGACGCTTCCCGCAGTCGCCGCAAGCGCGGCGCGTCAGCCGAGCAGCGCTACAAGGCGGCTCAAGGCGTGCGTCACCGTCGCGTTGCGTACGGCGGCGCGGTCACCGGCAAACAGCATGCACTCCGATGTCAGCATGCCCTTCACGGACCAGCCGAACCACACCGTGCCCACGGGTTTGTCCTTGCTGCCGCCGGTGGGGCCGGCGACACCTGTGACGGCGACGGCGACCTGCGCTTTCGAGTGTGTGATGGCACCTTGCGCCATGGCGCGTGCTACCTCTTCACTCACAGCGCCGTGCTTTTTGATGAGCGCGGCATCGACGCCCAGCAGCTCTGATTTGGCGTCGTTGGAATAACTCACGAAGCCGCGTTCAAACCAGACGCTGGAACCGGCGACGTCGGTACAGGCGCCAGAGATCAGGCCGCCGGTGCAGCTTTCGGCGGTTGCCAGAAAGAGCTTGTTCTGCAGCAGCATCCCTGCCAGCGAGGTGACCAGCGCTTGCTGGTCTGATGGGATGGTCGAACTCACCAGAATCTCCAGATGGCGATGACCAGCAGCGTGCAGAAGGCGGCCGCGAGGTCATCGAGCATGATGCCGAAACCGCCTCGCCAGCCGAAACCCTTGAAGGTTTTGTCGGCCCATGCCATGGGGCCGAATTTGACGGCGTCAAAGAAGCGGAACAACACGAAGGCAGCGAGCTGTCCGTAAAAATCGGTGGGCATGACGAGCCAGAGCACCAGCCAGAAGGCAACCACTTCGTCCCAGACAATGCTGCCGGGATCGGCAATGCGCATGTTTCTGGCGGCCGTCGTGCAGGCCCACCATCCGATGATGGCGGATGCCGCAATCAGGCCCCCCATGGCTGCGGGCGACAACCAGTTTTCGAGCACCAAATATGCCAGCCAGCCCCACAGTGTCCCGGCAGTTCCCGGGGCTAACGGGCTCAGGCCCGAGCCAAAGCCGAGGGCGATGAAATTCGCGGGGTGCGCCAGCAGGAATTTAGAGTCGGGTTTGCCGGGGAGGGTGGCGGTGGATGGATCCGGCGAGGCAAGCGCTTCAGCGTTTGTCAATGCATCGGGCGTCGGGTTCGGGTCGTTCATGGCTGCCGTATGGCTGAGAGCTGTGTAAAGGCCGATTCTGGCATACCGTCACTGACGCAAAACTGGTGAAAATGGAGAATCACTGCGAATGTCACCATGATCAAATCGTTTCTAGCCGTCGCCACCGTCGCTTTTCTTGTCGCGGGTTGTGCTGCACCCTTGCAGCCAGGCGCCACTCGGGCGGAGGCGATTGCCCGCTACGGAAATCCTTCCCGGATTGTGCCGCTGGCGTCGGGCACGCGCCTTCAGTATTCGGGCCAGCCAGCGGCGCAAACTGTGGTCATGGTGGATCTGGATGCAGCGGGGCGTGTGGTGGATGTACGCGAGGTCATGAGTCCTGAGGGCTTTGAGCGCGTGGTGGTCGGCAAGTCGACCCGTGAAGACGTGGAGCGCGAACTGGGCCGGCCAGCACTGGTTGACCGGGTCCATGCATGGAACGGCGATATCCTGAATTACCGCTGGCGAGACGGCGGCTTCGACATGTTCTTTTACGTTTATCTGGACGCTGCGAACGTGGTCCGCAACACCGGGCGTGGCATGGAAATCAAGGGCAAGGGCGTCGACGACTAGAGGTTCACTGCCTTTCGATCACTCGCCTTTTTTTAGTTTCAAAGCCGCTTCGTACAGGTCATTGCGAGGCGCCCCGGTGATGTCTGCGGCCAGCTTGACGGCCGTCTTCAGCGGCAACTGTTCCATCAGCAGTGCCAGTACGCGCAGCCCATCGTCTTGTGGCACGGCTTGGGCGGCGGGGTGCAGCACCAGCGCAAACTCCCCGCGTGTGCGCTGTGGGCTGCCGGACAGCCAGACCGGCAACTGGTCCGCCGCCACCGTGGCAATTTCCTCAAATTGTTTGGTCAGCTCCCGGCCCACCGTGACCAGCCGCGACCCCAGTGGCGCCATGGCCTGTGCCAGTGCCTCAATGCGGTGAGGCGCTTCAAGGATGACCACGGCGCGTGCTTCAGACTGCAGCAGCACGACAGCCTGGTCACGCTCACCAGCCTTGCTCGGCAGGAAGCCCGCAAAAACGAAACCGGAGCCACCTGCGATGCCGGCCGCGCTCAAGGCTGTGGTCACACTGCTGGCGCCGGGCAGGGGCATGACGCCCAGGCCAGCTGCGCGAACGGCGGCCACCAGCCGCGCCCCAGGATCGCTGACGGCGGGCGTGCCCGCATCACTGACATACGCCACCTTCTCGCCGCGCTGCAGGCGTTCAATTACGCCGACCGCAGCTTCGGATTCGTTGTGTTCGTGCACTGCCAGCAGGGTCTTTTCAATACCGTACTGGCGCAGCAGGCCCTGTGTGTGGCGGGTGTCCTCGCAGGCAATCACGCTGGACAGCTGCAGCAGGTGAAGCGCGCGCAGGCTGATGTCGGCGAGGTTGCCGATCGGCGTTGCCACCACATACAGCGTGCCTTCCGGATAATGCTGCATGCCGGCAGCGGCTTTAGCTGCGCCAAGAGCCAGGTCGAAAGAAGCGTTCAATGTGGTTTTCCAGAAAACAGGTCGTGAAGCCCGGCGGGGACAAGCCCGCCGAGCCATCGCAGGTTACCACCAAGCAGCTGGGAGACCAGGCTGAAGCCGCGGCATTGGCGCACCTCACCAAGGCCGGCCTCAAACTGGTGGAGCGCAATTATCGGACGCCCGGCCGCGGCGGCGGCGAGATAGACCTCATCATGCGTGATGCCGACGGCACGCTGGTGTTTGTCGAGGTCAGGCGGCGCGCCAGCCAGTCACACGGGGGCGCGGCCGCGAGCATTGGCGCCGTCAAACAGCAGCGCATCGTGTTTGCCGCCCGCAGCTACCTGACGCGCCTGGGTTCACCGCCACCCTGCCGCTTCGATGTGGTGCTGGTGGAGGGCGCTGCCATCGAGTGGCTGCGTGCCGCCTTCGATGCCTCGTGAGCCCGGCGGTGTAACCAGACGTGACGCCCTCCACTCTGAGGGGCCATCCTCAACAGCTATCATTGGCGAATGCTTGAACAACGTATTGAACAGCACTTCATCGACAGCGCCGACCTGAAGTACCAGGCGGCCCAGGTTTTGTCCAAGCCCATCGTGGCGGCCGTGCAGGCCATCCTGGCCAGTGTGACCAGTGGCGGCAAGGTTCTGGCTTGCGGCAATGGCGGTTCGGCCGCGGATGCGCAGCACTTCGCCGCAGAATTTGTCGGCCGTTATGAACGCGAACGGCCCGAGCTCGCCGCGATTGCACTGACGGTGGACACGTCCATCATCACGGCGATTGCCAACGACTACGACTTCAATGTTATTTTTGCCAAGCAGGTTCGTGCCCTGGGTGGCGCCGGCGATGTGTTGCTTGCGTTGAGCACCAGCGGCAACTCTGCGAATGTGCTGGCCGCCATTGAAGCCGCCCACGAGCGCGAGATGACCGTGGTTGCCCTCACGGGCCGCAATGGCGGAAAAATCGGCAATGTGCTGCGCGAGACCGACGTGCATATCTGCGTGCCGCATGAGCGCACGGCCCGCATTCAGGAGGTCCACCTTTTGGTCATTCACTGTATTTGCGACGGCGTGGATGCGCAGTTGCTTGGCGACCAGGATTCTTCAACATGAACATGAAACAGGGGATTGTGATGAAAAGATTGTTTTTGGCGACGACGGCAGCCGCCTTGTTCGCTGGCGCGCTGACGGCCTGTGTGCCGCTGGTCCTTGGCGGCGCGGCGGCCGGCGGTTCGCTGGTAGCGACCGATCGCCGCACGTCGGGCACCCAGCTGGAAGACGAAGGGATCGAGCTTCGCGCTTCAAGCCGCCTGCGCACGGCGCTCGGCGAACGTGCGCATGTGAACCTGACCAGCTACAGCCGCCAGGTCTTGCTGACCGGCGAGGTGCCGACCGCACAGGACAAACAACTCGTCGAGCAGATAGTGTCCCGCGTTGAAAACGTCGCTTCCGTCGTTAATGAACTGGCGGTGATGGGCAATACTTCGCTGACCGACCGCTCGTCTGATGTGCTGGTCACCGGCCGCGTCAAGGCCATGCTGGTGGATGCGCCTGACCTGTTTGCCAATTCATTCAAGGTGGTCACCGAACGCGGCACCACCTACCTCATGGGTCGCGTGACCCAACGCGAAGCAGATCGCGGCACGGCCGTGGTTCGTTCCACACCGGGTGTCCAGAAGGTGATCCGAATTCTTGAGATCATCAGCGAAGAAGAACTCGCGCGCCTGCTGCCCTCACCGGCAAAACCACCGCCCCCGGGTGCCAAATCGCAGTCCAATTAAGGGCGGGAAAAACGGGTCGCTAGAGACCCGCGAGGCTATCCCAGTCTTTTGATCAGGCTGGAAGTGTCCCAGCGCTGGCCGCCCATGGCTTGTACGTCGGCGTAGAACTGGTCGACCAGCGCTGTCACCGGCAGCCGCGCGCCGTTGCGCTTGGCCTCATCCAGCACCAGGCCCAAATCCTTGCGCATCCAGTCGACCGCAAAACCAAAATCGAATTTGCCGGCGACCATGGTTTTGCCGCGGTTGTCGAGCTGCCAGCTTTGGGCGGCACCCTTGCCGATCACGTCGAGCACCTGGTTGACATCCAGCCCGGCCTTCTGACCGAAGGCGACGGCTTCGCTGAGGCCCTGTACGAGGCCTGCAATACAAATCTGGTTGACCATCTTGGTGAGCTGGCCGGCGCCGCTTTCGCCCATGAGGGTGAAGGCTTTTGAAAACGCCATGCCCGTGGGTTTGACTGCATCGAAGGCCGCGGTGTCGCCGCCGCACATGACGGTCAGTGCGCCGTTCTGCGCGCCGGCCTGTCCGCCGGACACCGGCGCATCCACAAATTGCAGGCCGGCTTTTTTGGCCGCGGCGTAGAGCTCCCGCGCTATATCTGCGGACGCGGTCGTGTGATCGACGAAAACGGCGCCGGGCTTCATGCCGGCCAGGGCACCGTCTGGCCCGAGGACCACACTGCGCAGGTCCTCGTCATTGCCCACACAGCAGAAAACAATGTCTGCGCCGGCTGCGGCAGCCTTCGGTGTGAGGCCGTGCGTCGCGCCCTTGAATTCTTCGCAAAAGGTAGCGGACTTTGCTGCTGTGCGGTTGTACACGCTGACCGCATGGCCGGCGAGCGACAGGTGCCCCGCCATGGGATAGCCCATCACACCCAGGCCAAGGAAGGCGACTTTGCGTGCGGATGATGGTTCGTAGGTTTTGGGATTGGTGCTTGGCATGGTGGTGTTCCTGTCTGTTTGTCTGTCGGTGGATCTTGTGTGCGCAATGGAAAACGGGCAGCTTTCGCCGCCCGCTGTATTTAATGTGATGTCTGTCAGACGATGGCAAAGCCTTCGGTGCCGGCGGCCAGGTCCAGCGACTTGGCGCGCTGAGAGTTGAGCTTGATCTGCAGCCGCAAGTCGTTCACAGAGTCCGCGTTGCGAAGCGCGTCTTCATACGTGATCATGTTCGTCTCGAACGCATCGAACAGCGCCTGGTCGAAGGTTTGCATGCCGAGGTTGCGGCTCTTCTTCATGATCTCCTTGATCTCGGAGACCTCGCCCTTGAAAATCAGGTCGGAAATCAGCGGCGTGTTCAGCATGATTTCCACCACGGCGGCGCGGCCCTTGCCATCCTGCTTGGGCACCAGCCGTTGCGACACCATGGCCTTGAGGTTAAGCGACAAGTCCATCAGCAGTTGCGCGCGACGCTCTTCGGGGAAGAAATTGATGACACGATCAAGTGCCTGGTTGGCGCTGTTGGCGTGCAGCGTGGCCATGCACAGATGGCCGGTTTCGGCGAAGGCGATGGCGTGTTCCATGGTTTCACGATCCCGGATTTCGCCCATCAGGATCACGTCCGGTGCCTGCCGCAAGGTGTTTTTCAGTGCGGCTTCCCAGCTGTCGGTGTCCAGGCCCACTTCGCGTTGCGTGATGACACAGTTCTTGTGTGGGTGAACAAACTCCACCGGGTCTTCAATCGTGATGATGTGACCGTAGGATTGCTCGTTGCGCCAGTCGATCATGGCGGCCAGCGTGGTTGATTTGCCGGAGCCGGTAGAGCCGACCAGGATGGTCAGCCCGCGTTTGGCCATCACCACTTCCTTGAGCACCTGGGGAACGCCCAGTCCGTCGATCGTTGGCAGGTTGGCGGGAATGACACGCATCACCATGCCAACTTTGCCTTGCTGGATAAACGCGTTGACCCGGAAGCGGCCGACGCCGGGCGGGGAAATCGCGAAGTTGCACTCCTTGGTGCGCTCAAACTCCGATGCCTGTTTGTCGTTCATGATGGCCCGTGCAAGCGCCAGTGTGTGGCTGGCATTGAGCGGCTGTGGCGACACCTTGGTGACCTTGCCATCGACCTTCATGGCGGGCGGGAAATCCCCGGTGATGAACAGGTCGCTGCCATTGCGGCTGATCATCAGCTTCAGGAGGTCGTTGATAAATTTACTGGCCTGGTCGCGTTCCATGTGCGACTCCTTTCAAACATCCAGCCTGTGAAGGCTGGCTTTAATTAAAGACGGGGTATCACGGTAGAAACTAAAGCGCGGGATCGAGGCCGCGAGCCGCAGTGCCGCGCCGCCCGAGGCCAAGCTACCCGCGTGGGGCAGCCCGGTACAGGAAGTGACAAGCGTGAGGGCCACATTCAACCTGGGAAGTTCTCGGGGATTTTGGCCTTGCCGCGCGCTTCAGAGGCCGAGATGATGTTTCGTTTCACCAGATCGGTCAGGTTCTGGTCCAGTGTCTGCATGCCGACGCTGTTGCCGGTCTGGATGGACGAATACATCTGAGCGACCTTGGCTTCGCGGATCAGGTTTCGGATGGCGCCTGTGCCCAGCATGATTTCATGCGCTGCCACGCGGCCCTGACCGTCCTTGGTCTTGCACAGGGTTTGCGAAATCACGGCCTGCAGTGATTCGGACAACATCGCGCGGATCATTTCCTTTTCTTCCGCAGGGAAGACGTCGATGATCCGGTCAACTGTTTTGGCTGCGCTGGAGGTGTGGAGCGTGCCGAACACCAGGTGACCGGTTTCAGCCGCCGACATGGCCAGGCGAATGGTTTCAAGGTCACGCATTTCACCGACCAGGATGGCGTCCGGATCTTCGCGCAGTGCAGATTTCAGCGCCGCATTGAAGCTCAGGGTGTGCGGTCCGACTTCACGCTGGTTGATCAGGCATTTTTTCGACTCGTGCACAAACTCGATCGGGTCTTCCACCGTGAGGATGTGGCCGTATTCGGTTTCATTCAGGAAGTTGACCATGGCCGCCAGCGTGGTCGACTTGCCCGAACCGGTCGGCCCCGTCACCAGTACCATGCCGCGTGGCTTGAGCGCCAGGTCGCCGAAGATTTTTGGCGCATTCAGTTGTTCAAGCGTCAGGATCTTGGACGGGATGGTCCGCAGCACTGCGCCTGCGCCACGGTTGTGGTTAAAGGCGTTCACGCGAAAGCGCGCCAGCCCGTCGATTTCGAAGGAGAAGTCGACCTCCAGGAATTCTTCGTAATTCTTGCGCTGGGTGTCGTTCATGATGTCGTACACCATGGAGTGGACCTGTTTGTGGTCCAGCGGGTCGACATTGATGCGGCGGACATCGCCGTGTACCCGGATCATGGGAGGCAGGCCTGCAGACAGGTGCAGATCGGAGGCCTTGTTCTTGACGCTAAAGGCCAGAAGCTGGGTAATGTCCATCCGGGGGAATCCTTAAAAACGGTGCAGAAACTGAAAGCCGCGGGAGGGGAGTGCGTTACTTGAGTTTACAGTTCGATTATGACCATGATTGTGCGCAACCTCCAGCAGGTCCGTGACCGGATTACCACGGCATGCATGGCGGCAGGACGCCTTCCCGGCAGCGTGCGCCTGCTGGCGGTTTCCAAGACTTTTGCAGCCGATGCCGTCGTCGAGGCTGCCGCAGATGGCCAGCAGGCCTTTGGGGAAAACTACATCGCAGAAGGCGTGGAGAAAATCCTCGCCCTTGGAGACCTGCAGGCGTCGGTGCAGGGGGTTTCAGCGGGCCTGTTGGAATGGCACTGCATCGGGCCGGTGCAAAGCAACAAGACGCGCCTGGTCGCAGAGCATTTTCACTGGGTGCAATCAATAGACCGGCTGAAAACCGCCCAGCGGCTGAGTGACCAGCGGCCACCTGCACGGTTTCCCCTGCAGGTATGCCTGCAGGTCAACACCGATGGCGGGGTCAATAAATCGGGCGTGATGCCGGAAGAGGCGCATGCCCTGGCACGGGAGGTTGCGCGTTTGCCAGGCCTGGTCCTGCGCGGCCTCATGACCATCCCGGAGCCCTCACCCGGCTTTGAGCACGCCTGCAGGCTTCATGCGAGGGCGAAGGCGCTTTTTGATGACATCAATGCCAAGGGCGATTTGCCACAACCTCTGGATACCCTGTCAATGGGCATGACCGCCGACCTCGAGGCAGCGATTCATGCCGGCAGCACGATGGTGCGGGTAGGTACAGCTATTTTCGGAATCCGTTAGCAGGGCCTGGAACTCCGTGCACAGGGAAAGGCGGCCTCCGAGCAAGCACAGCCCCCTCGGGGGGCAGCGCAGTATGCAGTGACGAGCGAGGGGGTCATGGTGCGCAGCGAAGGGCCGCCCCGAGCAAGCACAGCCCCCTCGGGGGGCAGCGCAGTACACGCAGTGACAAGCGTGGGGGCCCTATTTAGGCATCACCATCGGCTTGATGGCGCCGCAGTCTGCGGCCACCCATTTGGCGTTGGTGTCCACGGTCGTGGTTTTGGGCGTGCCCGGGCCGGTGCTGACGACTTTCATTTTCATCGTATAGGCCGTATCCCCCGAGAAGATGAACTGCCCTTCGCCTTTTGATGGCGGATTGGTACACGTGAAATTCATCTTCATGCCGGTACGGCTTTTTTCCGTGGTCGTGGTGATGCAACTGCCCTGCTGCTGCACGGGGAGCTGGTTGCGCTCGACCATTTCTTTCGTCAGGCACATTTTCAGAACCATGCCGTCGGCACCCGAGCCGACCATGCCCACACCCTGTTTGGCCATCATCTCTTCCATCGCCTTGCGCTGGGCCGGTGGCAGTGCGGCCATCTGCTTCTGCATATTGGCCATGGCCTGCTCGGTTTCCGGGCTGCCGCCGATTTTGCTGGCTGCCTCCCAAAGTCCCGGCTTCATGGTCTGTGCCCAGGCGGTCACGGCCGTCATGGTGATGATTGCTGCGGTAACTGCACGATAACAATTGCGCTTGTCCATCATGTCTCCTCATTGGTGAATACAGCATCCATTATTGACCGGTAGCACGGGTCTTTTCAAATCCCCAGCGACAGGCGGCTGGTGTTTTTGACCTGTTCCATGACGGCGTAGGTTCGTGTTTCCCGCGCCCGGTCACTTTATGCAGAGAGCGCGTGCATGAAAACCTCCAGCTCTTCTATCGGCAGGGCGGGACAGAAAAGATGGCCCTGATAATTCTCGCAACCGAACCACTCCAGCCATGCGCGCTGGGCCTCTGTCTCCACACCCTCGGCCACCACGTCCAGGCACAGGCTTTGCGCCAGGCCGATGATGGTGCGCGCAATCGCCGCGTCGTTGGGGTCCGTCAGCACGTCCTTGACAAAGGTGCGGTCAATTTTCAACTGGTCCAGGGGCAGATGTTTGAGATAGGACAGGGCGGAGTAGCCCATGCCGAAGTCATCAATGGAGAGTGTCAGGCCGGCCTTTTTGAGATCTGTCATTTTGGCGAGCGTGACATCCACATCCCGGGCCAGCAGACTTTCGGTCAGCTCCAGCTTGAGCCGGCTGGCCTGTATGCCGGCCTTGTTGATCAGCGTCATCACCATGTCGACAAATTCCGGATGACGGAACTGGCGTGCGCTGACGTTGACGGCGATGCTCAGGCCTGCCGTTTTGGGAGATGTCGCCCATCTCGCCAGCTGTGCACAGGCCGTCTCCAGCACCCACTGTCCCAGCGGCAGGATCAACCCGCTTTCCTCGGCCTGGGGAATGAACTCGTCCGGAAAAACCATGCCCCTCTGCGGGTGCTTCCATCGCAGCAGTGCTTCGGCGCCAAACATCCCTTTGCGCCCCACCTGCGGCTGATAGTGAACGACAAAATCCTGGCGTCTCAAACTTTGCCGCAACTCCACGCCCAGTGTCGCATTGGCTGTCGCGGCAGCCTGCATTTCGGGGTCAAAAAAGCACAGGGCATTTCGGCCGGCCGCCTTGGCCTGGTACATCGCCAGGTCGGCCTGTTTGAGCAGGTCACCAATATCCTGATGATGTTTGCCGAAAATCGCGATGCCTATGCTGCAGGTGCCGTGGTGCTGGTAGCCGGCAAGTTCGTAGGGTTCGCTCAAGGCCGCGAGAATTTCTTCCCCGATTGCACGGGTTTGTGCCACGGCCGTGGCCATACTTTCCCCCAGATCCTCCAGCATCACGACAAACTCGTCACCCCCCAGACGGGCGACGGTATCACCGGGCCTCGAGCAGGTGGCCAGTCTCAGCCCTGCCTGGATCAGCAGCAGGTCTCCCTTCGAATGGCCCATGGTGTCGTTAAGCACCTTGAAGTTGTCCAGGTCTATGAACATCAAGGCACCGATGGTGTTGCTGTCCCCACACTGTGAGAGCGTTTTCCGCAGTCGGTCCATCAACAGCTGGCGGTTGGGCAATTGCGTCAGGGCGTCAAAAAAAGCGAGGTGCTCAATCTTGTCTTCAGCGGCCTTGCGTTCGGTGATGTCCCGTGCAACAGCAACCCAGTGTGTCAGGCCGCGCCTGAAATAGTCCACTGGCGCAATCTCCAGTTCCATCCAGAATTGCTGGCCGTTCTTGCGGTAGTTGATGAGTTCGGCACGCACGGGTTGTGCGTGTTTCAGCGCGGTGCGGATGCGGTCAAGCTGAGTGCGCTGTGTTCTCGGACCCTGAAGCATGCGGGGCGTCTGGCCCAGCGCTTCGTCACGCCGGTAGCCGGTGTGGCGCTCGAACGCATCGTTGACAAAAACGATACGTGGACCCGGTGCATCGACAGGCCCGGCCTCGGTGATGATGACGATGTCGTTGAGCCTGGAAATGCTGGTCTCCAGCAGCAGCAATTGCTCCTGTGAACGGCGTGAGCTGCTCACATCGCGGATGTAGACGGCCGCACCTTCCTGAAAAACGTAAGCCCGCAACTCAAGCCATTTGTCGATGGCGGCGTGGTAGTGCTCAAGGGACATGTCCTGGCCGTGTGCAAGCAAGTCAGTGAACGCATGCCGGAGTCCACCTGCATCGCCGGCATCAAGTTCATCCCACAATTTGCGTCCCAACAAGTCGGAGCTGCCTGCCTTGAAAATCCGCTCGCTCTCATGGTTCACGTAGGTAAAACCCCCTTCGCCGTCAATGGTGGCAAAGGCTTCCTTGATGCTTGCCATGGTGGTGCTCAGGCGCATGCCGATGTCCGGGGCCTCGTGCACCGCGCGCTCTTTTACCGTCAGGTTCTGCAGCACACCGTGCGCGCCGGTGATCCGCCCTGCGGTGTCGTAGATGGCTTCACCCGACATGCGGACCCACAGCTGCGTGCCGGAGGCTGCGACCAGTTGCATCTCCTCTTCAAATGCACAGCCGTCGCTCATGCAATGGTCCATCCGCGCGGCCAAAAGACTTCGTGAGCCTGAAGCAAAAAAACTGATCAGATCAGGTCGTGATATCGCCTGACCCGCAGCGTCTGTCCCGTCTTCCGCCACGCCCAGGACTCGGACCAGCGCGGCACTGATGTCCACGTGCTCGCTGCCTGCCTGCAGGCTCCAGATCCCTGCGCCGGTATGTCGTTCCAAAAGATTTTGAAGCAAGGCAGGAGACGATGGTTTTTCACGACGCGTGGCCATAGTACGAATACCGGGATGAGAAATTGATGGGTGTAACTGTGTTGCGCAATGCAGGTTTGCAAGGCTGCCACAACTTTAAAGGTGTCGAAACGTAGGAATGGGTATCTTGGACTATGTCCTACAACATAGGCGGCGGTTCCATCGCCAAATATGCCCATCTGCAGATCAAAACGCTCTCGCCAAAGAACGAGTGAACGGTCTGCCCCCGATGTATGCGACATGAAAAAGCGAGGCTCCATGAACCCGTTGCTTGAATCCCTTGAACAATGCGAAAGCATTGGTGACCTGCGGCCAGAGATGCGGTCGCTCTGCGCCCGATATGGTGCGATTTCCAGACTGGACATTCTTCCTGCAAGCCACCTCGGTAAAAAACAGGCCTTGTGCTTCCTTCGGATGGCGACTCCTGAGCAGGAAGAAAAGCTCGTTCGTGAACTCGGTGTGGGCCGCTTTGGCGGTGACCTGATCCTGGTGGTCGATCTTGCCCAGCGTGAAGCGGCTGGGCAGCATTTCAAATATTCCAGCCAATCTACGCTCGGGGCTGCTCCCCGCGTGGGGCGTGAACACAGCTACACAGCCCTTTAGCGCTCTCTTTTTGCCTGACCGTGCGGACGCACGGCGGGTTCCTTCTATCCCTACCTAACGCTTGGTGGCTTGCGCTGCGAGGCTTTCTATTGTCGGAGTTCACATGAACAGCATTCTTCTCGTCTCTGGTACGCGCCCTGAAATTATCAAGATGGCCCCCGTTTATCACGCACTCTCCCGCACGGACTGGGCCGACGTACGCTGGCTTCACACGGGGCAGCACGAAGACATGGCCACGCAAATCCTCGACTGCTTTGATATTTCTCCCGACATCACGCTTGAGCGCAGAGGCGCGAGCCTGCTCGAATTCAGCACCGGGTGCAGGCAGCAGATGGACGCCGTCATGACCTCGGAAGAGTGGAAGCTGGTCATCGTTCAGGGTGATACCGAAAGTGCGTTTCAGGGCGCACTGGCGTCGTTCTATCACCACGTGCCGCTGGCCCACGTGGAGGCCGGTTTGCGCACGGCGAATCTCGACAGCCCCTTCCCGGAAGAGGGGCTGAGGCAAATGATCAGCCGCATCACCCGATTTCATTTTCCGCCCACCGAGCGCGCACGCCTTGCGCTTCGGGCCGAGGGCATTGAAGACGGCCAGATATTCGTGACTGGAAACACCGTGATCGACGCGCAGAATTGGGCTTGCGAGCGTCTGGGCGTCAAACGCAAAGCCGAGGGCCGCGGCCACCTGCTGGTGACGGTGCACCGCCGTGAAAACTGGGGCCGTGACGTGGACGAGATCTGCCATGCCATTGCCGATATCGCGCGTGAACAGCCTGACTTGCGCATCCTGTTCCCGGTTCACCTCAACCCTGTGGTGCAAGGCCCTGTGCATGCACTGCTCGGGAGCATTCCAAATGTCACGCTGACAGAGCCCCTCGATTACACGGAAATGCAGCAGGCCATTGCCGATGCGTGGCTGGTCCTGACAGACTCGGGCGGCCTGCAGGAAGAGGCCCCGACTTTTGGCGTACCGGTGCTGGTTCTGCGCGACGAGACGGAAAGGCCGGAGGCTGTCGAAGCCGGGTGTGCCATGTTGATAGGCGCTTCACGCAGCGCCATCGTGCACGAGGTCAGGCGGCTCGCGAATGACGAAGCGGCGTGGGCGCAAATGTCGCGGGCCGGAAATCCTTTTGGTGATGGTCAGGCGTCCCGGCGTATTGTGGAGGCTCTGGCGCAAGACGGTGATATCAACCAGCACGCCGACGTCGAGCTTGAGGTGGTGGTGTGAAGCGCGGGTTCCAGTTCATGGCGGCGCGTGCGCTGGCCTGTGCCAGGGCCCTTCCCCTGCTGGCCACTGGTTGTGCGGTGTGGATGGCGTCAAGCCTCACGGCGTATGCGCAGCAGCCCGTGCGCATTGGCAATGCCGGAGATCCGCTGGCGCCGATCTTGCCGGTCGCGCTGATTCCTACGTTTAAGGACTACCCCGTTGCCGGGGTAATGGCCGTGTTGCTTTGTGCAATCGTGGTCATCATGGCGATATACGGTGTCCGGCATTTCATGTTCACCATGAACCGGCTGACCGGCGTGCAGCGCCATCCCTACATTGACATTGCCGTTGCCCGTTGGCCAAAGATCACCGTGTTCATCGCGGCCCACAATGAAGAGAAGGTGATTGCGGGTTGTGTGGAGGCGCTGCTCAACACCGATTACCCCGCCGAATGTCTGAAGATCATTCCCGTCAATGACCGCTCGACGGACACGACAGCGCAGATCATCGACCGTTATGTCGCGCAACACCCGACACGCATTTCGCCGTTTCACAGGACGGAGGGCAATGCCGGGAAGTCTGCGGCACTCAAGGATGCACTGAAATTTGCCGATGGCGACATTGCCATCATTTTTGACGCGGACTATGTGCCTGGCCGCGGCCTGCTCAAACAGCTGGT
This sequence comes from Pseudomonadota bacterium, assembly GCA_040387435.1. GTDB lineage: Bacteria > Pseudomonadota > Gammaproteobacteria > Burkholderiales > Burkholderiaceae_C > Polaromonas. The sequence goes on along the minus strand of JAZKDR010000008.1, from coordinate 199,687 downwards.
TGCACCGTTTTTTGATCCTGAAGTGGGTGCTGTCATGGGTCGGGTGGTCCCGGTGAACAGCGGTGCCAACCTCCTGACACGCATGCTTGATCTGGAACGGTCTGCAGGCTACCAGGTGGACCAGCAGGCACGCATGAACATGAATCTCCTGCCGCAATATGGCGGGACGGTGGGGGGCGTTCGTCTGTCGGCTGTCGAGGCGGTTGGAGGCTGGCACGACGACACGCTGGCAGAAGACACTGACATCACCTACCGGCTCATGTTCAACGGCTGGAAGACGGTCTACACCAACCGCTCGGAGTGCTACGAAGAAGTGCCTGAGGACTGGAGTGTGCGTATCAAGCAGGTGACCCGCTGGGCCAAAGGCCACAACCAGGTGATGGTGCGGTATCTGTGGAAGTTCGCCACCAGTCCCTACCTCACCCTGGGGCAGCGTATCGACGGCCTGCTTCTGCTGTTTGTATTTGTGGTTCCCGTGGTCATGCTGTTCGGCTGGTGTCTCGCGCTGGGCCTGTATTTTTCCAATGCCGGGTCACTGCTGTCCCAGGTCATTCCGATTTTTGCCCTGATGGTGTACGGGACGCTGGGCAACTTCGCCGCCTTTTTCGAGATCGTTGTTGCGGTGCTGATTGACGGCAACCGCAGGCGCCTGCGCCTCCTGCCGTTCAACTTGCTCGGTTTTTTTGTCAGCCTGTTTGCGATCTGCGGCGCCGTGTGGAGCCTGTTGCTCGATGGCCTGTTCAAGCGCGACATGGTTTGGGACAAGACCGTGCGCTACCGCAAGGAGGGCATCAAAGGATGACACCCACTTACACCACATGGTTCGCCTTTGCACTGGTCTGTTTTCTGGTGCTGACCCTGCCGTTCATGCCGGCGCTCATGGAGTGGTGGCGCCCCACTGATGCCGGTGCCCTGCCGGTGTCGCCGGTCTACACCAGCGATATTGACCACTTCGCACGGCGCCTCGATGCCGATGCACGCGCTAGGCTGGGCACGGGCCCATCCACCGGGTTCGAGGACTTCGATGTCGTGGCTGGTCCGGTCGCGGCCACGGATCTTCGCAAAGCGCGTAAACGGATGATCGCGCCGGACATCCGGAGTGAGGAAGCACTGCATTGCGGGCCGCCCCTTTATGTACGTGGCAGTGTTCATGCAGGTGCAGGCTCCACTTTCTCGGCGCTTTATGCCACCGGCAATATCGCGCTGGACGCACGAAGCGAAGTTCGTGACTGGGGTCATGCGGACGGTGTGTTGGTGCTCAGCAAAAACAGCGTGGCCATGCGCCGGATTTCTGCCGGTGCGGCCATTGAGCTGGGAAACGAAACATGGTTTGAGCGCGTCCAGGCCCCGGTCGTGCATTTCGGCTCGGGCCGTGGGCGTGCCGCCACTGCCGGGGCCCGCGATCAGCAGCCCGCCGACTATGCGGACCTGCCCGATGCCGTGTGTCAGACGCCCTCCCTGTATATCGTGCGTGGCAACTGCAACCTGCCGGCCGGCCGCATCTATCGTGGCTCGCTGGTGGTCACTGGTTTTCTTGTTGTAGGGCGTGGCACGACGGTGGTCGGTGACATCAAAGCCCGTGAAGGCATCAGCATCGCAAGGGATGCAGAGGTGCGCGGCGCTGTGACGAGTGAAAAGCGCATCTACATGTTCAACGAGAGTCTTGTATCGGGGCCGCTGGTGGCCGAAGGCGACATTCTGATCGGGGCCAACGCGGTGATCGGGCACACGGATGCACCGACCACCATCAGCGCGCGCAACATCATCGTGGAGGATGGCGTTGTCGCGCATGGCGCAGTCTGGGCGCATGAAGTAGGCATGGTGAAAGCGGCATGAAAAACCTGCGTACCCTGGTCCCCTCTGCTGCGGCGCTGGTTCTGGTCCTGGTGGCGGGTTGTGCTGGCCGCGCCAGCGCTGCGCCCGCGCTGGATCTCGCAGGCTATTCGGATGCTGATGGTGCGATCACCGTCCTTTACCGCGGAGAATCCACCGATCCCTACTTTGCGATGCAGGCCCTGCTGCTGGCACACGACAACGGCCTCGATATTTCTGTCCCGGCGCGCAAGTTTGCGCAGTGGCTGGTGCCCCGGCAAAAGCCGGACGGAACCTTTGACCGCTTCTGCCGCAAGGGGGCCGACCCGTGGGTGTCCTGCAAGACGGCTGATGCCGACGACTCGCTGCTGGCCATGTGGATCAGGCTTCTGGACACCATGCCTGCCTATGTCAATGGCAATGCGGCGCTGTCGGCAAGTTATTCCGCGAGCCAGAAGGCGCTGGAACATTTGTTCCAGCCGTCGCGCGGTATCTACATGGTCTCGCCGGTCTACCTGCATGGCTTGTTCATGGACAACCTGGAAGTCTGGTCCCTGAGGGCGCACACGAAACGGCCGGGCCGACAGGACGAGAGCGACAAGCTGGCCAAGGCCATACAGGCGACCTTCTGGGAACCTGTCGACAAACGTTTTCTCGTGTCCACTCAGCTCGAGCAGCGCACCGCGAAGGCTGCGTTTTATCCCGATCATGTGGCCCAGATCTTTCCCTTGATGGTGGACTTTCCGCTGCTGCCTGAAGAGGCCGGCGCCTATTACCGTAACTGGATGCGCCAGCACCGCGCCGACTGGCTGTTGCAAGGCAAGACCGACTACCCCTGGGGCCTGCTGGCGGTGCTGGCATTGCGACAGCGCGACGAGGCCAGCGCCCGGTGCTGGTTGCGTGAGTCCCAGGCCTCGCGTCATTCGTCCCGATGGGCAGTGACCGATGAGACGGCCTACCAGATCCTGCGGTCGCGTGCCATCTCGCCGGCGCCTGCCACCACCTCTTGTGCCTGATGCTGCGTGACCCAATGATTCGCCAGCCTGTACCTGTTTGCCATTTGTCGCCACGACTGAAAGGAGCATGGATGCTCAAAAAATCCCTTGTCCGATACCTGGGCCCGATCACTGTGATGGCACTCGCCGCCCACGCGCCGCCCCTATGGGCCCAGGCTTCCGGCCAGGGCCAGGAGATGTCGGCGGCCGCGGCCGCTGGCAGTGACGTACGCAACCTGGAGCTCAGCGCCGGCGCGCAGAATCTGACGGCGGGTTACGGCAACTGGCGAGATGTCACGGTGAGGGGCAGTTATGGTGCCGGTGCCCACGTGCTTCAGGGAGAGTTGTCGGCGCAGCACCGGTTCAACAAGGATGGTGCGTATGCCGGCGTCAGTGACACCTACACCTTTAACGAAGACTGGTACGGCTCGCTGGCGCTGGGCGCCGGTGATGGTGCGTTTTACCTTCCGCGCTACCGCGTGGATGCCACCCTTTACCGCAAATGGCTGGAGGACCGCAGGCTCGTGAGTTCGGTCGGGGTTGGCTATTACAGCGCGCCTGACGGCCATACCGACCGCAGTGTGTCGCTGGGGCTGGCCTATTACTTCGAGGCACCGTGGATCGCCGAGGGCGGCGTTCGCCTGAACAGCAGCAACCCCGGCAGTATCAGGACGCAGCAGCAGTTCGTGGCGCTCACTTACGGGCGCAACAAACAGGACCTGATCAGTGCGCGTTACGGCTGGGGCGGTGAAGGCTATCTTGCGCTGACGGCCAACACCCAACTGGTGAATTTCAGGAGCAACGAAGCCAGCCTGAGCTGGCGTCACTGGTTAAACCCGAGCACCGGCGTTCTGGTGGGCGTCAACCGTTATAACAACCCGCTGTACAAACGAACCGGTTTGACGGTCGGTGTGTTTCACGATTTCTGATCGCACGCCATGACTTCCAAAAACACAGCCCTTTCTGACGAAGCGCGTGAGCATGACCGCGACTTTCATGCAGCTTTCTCGGCCGTCCGTGAGGCACGGAAAAAACATGTCAGGGTACGGCCGCATCGGGCCATCACACCCCTGCACGTGACGCCTTGGCTGACGGCGCAGGCCATTGTGCTGCCTTTGTTGCTGTGCGGGTTGATCTGGTGGGGCAAGCCCCTGCTGCTGGATTTCTGGCGTGACTGCATTCTCTTCTGGTCAGAGGGCATCGGTGTGCCGTTCTTCCGGGCGCCGCAGTTAAATGAGGCAGGTCAATATGCCTTGATCCTGTCCGGTGCAGGCGAGGCCATACCCTTGCCTACGCGCCCCATCATGCTGGTGACGGCCATCGTGACAGCGCTGTTGTTTGCGCTGTCTCTCGGCATGAAGAATGCGAGTTTGCCGCTCAAATATCCGCTGCGCATTTTGTGTGTAGTGCAGGCCGCGACACTGATTTATTTCTGGATCAGTCCTGATCAATTCCCTTACACCATCGCGCGTCACAGTGAGGAACTGATGACGATAGGCTACGTGGTGATTTTCGCCACCCCGGTGATGCTGGCCATGGGGTATTACATCCTTAACCACAGCCTGCTGGCGAAGCTGGGCTACACGGCGTTGATTTTGGGGTTTTTCGCGTTCATGGTTCCCCATCAGGTGCTGGTTCAGGCGTTGATCATGCAGCACGGTTCAGTGCTGTTCATGCCCGTGCTCTACATCTGTTTTGGTGCCGTGTTTGATGCGCTGGTGTTTGTGGCCCTTTATTCCTGGGCCGTGAGTAACGCGCCGGCAGATGCAACGCTGTGACGCTCGGGTGCCTTCAATACCGGACGGAACAGACGGCGAGTGCGTTCAGTCCCATGTCGCTGATGGTGTGACCGCCGTCGGCCTCGGTCTTCAGGAAACCGTGCTTTGACAGTGACGCTACGGTCTTCAGGCTGTGGGCGCGGGTTTTATGCGGTTGCGGCAGATGGCGTTCGGTCGGCGGCAAGCCAACGATGCGAAACCCATAGCGGGCGTCTTCCAGGCATTCGTATTGTTTGTAGGTCAGCGTCTTGACCGGCAAACTGCCGGTGCTGTTGCCGCTCCACTCGAACTCGGGCGGGGCATAGCTGACCTGATATTCGGAATCATCGGGCGCAGGCCGGTCATTTCGCAAGGCGGTTTTGGCTACAGACCCGTGGCCGGTCGCTGCTTTTCGACGGGAAAAGCGGTAGATGCCAAAGCCACCAAAGCCCAGGACGGCCATGCCCATTGACAAAAGAACGACAGATTCCGCCTGCAAAGTCCCACTCCTTCTTGTTATTAACGTAATTATCCTGACAAAGAGGTTTTCCGCTGTCCCCTAAACGGGCTACCTCGGCCCTAAATTCACCGTTTAGCAACGGTTTTGAGGGTTCTTGCACGCAGAAAATACCCGATGCACCCCGCTTTCAAGGCGAAATCTCGAATTCCGCATCGCCCATATAGCGCTCTGCGCCAAAGGCGGCTCGCGTTGCCGCCAGCTCAGCCGCCTCCCATTGGTCTGCCAGCAACTGCTCTTCAGCAGACAGCGGCCAGGGGCGCTGGTGGTCGCCGTAGAGCTGCAGCAGGCGAAGGTACGCGTGATACACCGGCAGCACAAGCGCAGCATCACCGAGCGAGTTTTCAAGGGCGCTGCGAAAGCGCTCTTCTGCACGCGCACGTTCGCCTTCCGTGGTCTCGTCGGCAGTAAAGATTTTCAGCGTGTAGGCCATGAGACTGGACTATATCGGCCACGGCTGCGGTGACGCCAAACAGACGCGTTCGTCGCTGTTGTAAGAATTAATTTCGTTACCTTTCTTGCAATGCGCGGACGTTTGAACCTGACACGGGACGTACGATGCGCTCTCTTTTTTAAGGAAGTCACATGGCAACACCCTTCTTCGGTAAACGCGACAACGAACCTCTGGGCGGACCCGGCACGCTCAGGCAGCATGGCAGCACCACGGGTTACAACGTGAACGGAAATTCTTCAAACCTCAATGGGTCATCTGCCGCGGCCAAGGCGCAACCCGAAGTCGCTGCACCCGCAGCCACGCCGGCCACCTCCGGCGTTCCTGAAGGCGGTAGCAAGCTCACTGTCGGCCCGAACATCAAGCTCAAGGGCGTGGAAATCACAGACTGCGACACGTTGGTGGTCGAGGGTACGGTCGAGGCCACCATGGACTCCCGGGTGATCCAGATTTCGGAGCAGGGCGCGTTCAAGGGCTCTGCCGAAATCGACGTTGCCGAAATCCGCGGCGCTTTTGACGGCAACCTCACGGTGCGGCAGAAGCTGGTGATTTACTCCACTGGCAAGGTGACCGGCACGATACGCTACGGCAAGCTGGTGATCGAGGAGGGCGGCCAGCTGGCAGGCGAGATCCTGTTCGGCGCCATCGCCAAGGGACCGGGCATTACCAAGGCCCAGCCGGTCTAGGCCCGGGCTCACGCTCCGATCAGGCGGAAGGCCAGGGGAATCAGAAGCGAGGCCAGCACCACCTGCAGCCCCAATGCCAGTCCGGCGTAGGCGCCGGCGTCGGCATTGACCTGCAGCGCGCGTGCTGCGCCCAGGCCATGGGCCGACGTGCCCATGGCGAACCCCCGCGCCGCCCAGCCGTCGCGGTCGGACGGAATGCGCAACACGGCAAACAGGTATTTGCCCAGCAGTGCGCCCACCAGCCCGGTGACCACCGCAAACACCGCGGCAAGCGCCGGGATGCCGCCAATTTTTTCTGCAATGCCCATGGCCACCGGTGCGGTGACCGACTTGGGCGCCAATGACAGCGTCACGTCCAGCGGCAGTCCCAGGGCCCAGGCCAGCAGCAATGCGGAACCGCTGGCCGCAGCACCGCCCAGCAGGGCCGCCAGCAGCAGACGGCCCCAGCGCTGCCGCAATTCCTCGCGCCGCTGCCACAGCGGCCATGCCAGCGCCACCACGGCCGGCCCCAGCAAAAAGTGGATGAACTGCGCGCCCGCAAAGTAGCTGGGGTACGGTACGCCGGTTGCCAGCAATCCGCCGGCCAGGACCAGCACGGTCCAGAGAACGGGGTTGGCCCATGGCGCCTGGTTCAGCCTTGCATAGGCGGCCTGCGCCAGCACATAGACCACCAGCGTGGCCGTCAATCCGAACAGCGGCATGGCTGAAAGATAGACCCAAAGCTGCACAAAACTGGCCATGCTCAGCCACCGCTTTCCGGACGGCGGAACCAGTGCAGGCACAACACGGTGACGGCCAGACCGGCCAGGGTGGACAGCACAATCACCACGAGAATGCGCAGACCGTACTGGCTGACGAGGGAAAGATGGGTCATGACACCCACGCCGACGGGGACAAAGAGTAACGAAAGGTGCGTCAGCATGAAGTCGGCGCACACATTCACAGGCCCTCTCACCAGCTGCCAGCGCAGGGCTGGCAACAGCAAAATCATGCCGATCACGGGCCCGGGAAAGGGCAGTTTCAAACCACGCGCCAGCAGCTCGCCGGCCGATTGAAACACCAGCAGCCAGGCCAGTCCGCGCAAGGCCTCCATGGCTAAAACCTGGGCAGATCGGGGTGCGCAATCTTCCCGGCACGCACCAGCATTTTTCCGTACTCGGCACAGCGGTTCAGCGTGGGGATGACCTTGCCAGGGTTGAGCAGGCCTTTTGCATCAAACGCGCGCTTGACGCCGAACATCTGCTCGTTTTCTTCAGCTGAAAACTGCACGCACATGGAGTTGAGTTTTTCCACGCCCACGCCGTGCTCGCCGGTGACGGTGCCGCCCATGGTCACACTGGTCTCCAGAATGTCGGCACCGAAGAGTTCGCAGCGGCGCAGCTGATCCGCATCGTTCGCGTCGAAAAGAATCAGCGGGTGCAGGTTGCCGTCACCTGCGTGGAAAACATTGGCGCAGCGCAGCTGGTATTTTTTCTCCATCTCTGCAATCGCCAGCAGGATGTCGGCCAGGCGCTTGCGCGGAATGGTCGAGTCCATGCACATGTAGTCGGGGCTGATGCGGCCCGAGGCCGGGAAGGCATTCTTGCGGCCGCTCCAGAAACGCAGGCGCTCCGCCTCGTTCTGGCTGACGGCAATCGCGGTTGCGCCACAGCGCCTGAGCACCTCGCTCATGCGGCCGATTTCTTCCTCGACTTCTTCAATGGTGCCGTCACTCTCGCACAGCAGGATGGCCTCTGCCGTGAGGTCGTAGCCTGCATGCACAAAATCTTCGACCGCGATGGTCATGGGCTTGTCCATCATCTCCAGCCCTGCCGGAATGATGCCCGCCGCAATCACGGCCGCTACCGCATCGCCTGCCTTGCGCAGGTCGTTGAAGCTGGCCATGATGCAGCGCGCCAGTTGCGGCTTGGGTATCAGCTTCACCGTGACTTCGGTGGTCACCACCAGCATGCCTTCGCTGCCGACGATGACGCCCATCAGGTCGTAGCCTGGCGCATCGAGCGCGTCGGCGCCAAACTCGACGTCATCGCCCTCAATCGTGAAGCCGCGCACCTTGAGGACGTTGTGCACCGTGAGCCCGTACTTCAGGCAGTGCACACCACCCGAGTTCTCCGCGACGTTGCCACCTATGGTGCAGGCGATCTGGCTGGAAGGGTCGGGCGCGTAATACAGGCCATGCGGCGCAGCGGCTTCCGAGATCGCGAGGTTGCGCACACCGCCCTGCACGACGGCGGTGCGGCTGGCCGGGTCAAGACTGAGGATTTTGTTGAACTTTGCCAGCGACAGCGTGACACCGAGTTTGTGCGGCATCGCGCCACCACTCAGGCCGGTACCTGCACCGCGCGCCACCACCGGGATGTCGAGCTGGTGGCAGGTCTTGAGGACAGCCTGCACCTGCGCATAAGTCTCCGGCAACGCAACGGCCAAAGGGCGTTCCCGGTAGGCAGTCAGCCCGTCACATTCGTAGGGTGTTGTGTCTTCGTTGTTCCAGAGTAGGGCGTGTGCCGGCAACACTTTTTGCAGTGCCCGCACCACCAGCGACTGGCGTTCCGCTTTCTCAAGAATGTCCGCTTGCCGGTATGTGGTGGGTGCGTTCACGTGCTGCTCCTGTACTGACATGAACTATAGGGCGGCCCGGCGGAATCGGGTTGAAGAAAATTAACCCCGGCCGTGAAATCGCGCACATCGCCCCGGGGCGATGTGCTTTGCGCGCGTCAGGCGACGCCGGCCTGAGGGGCGTTGTGACGGGTATTGCGCGTTATCATGAGCCGAAATTCACACGGAGGAACCGCAATGGCCTTAATGGACTTCATCAAGAAACAGTTCATAGACATCATCCAGTGGACCGAAGGTGACGACGGCACACTGGCCTGGCGGTTTCCCATGCGCGACATGGAAATCCAGAACGGCGCCTCCCTCACGGTGCGCGAGTCGCAGATGGCCGTGTTCGTCAACGAAGGCAAGGTCGCCGATGTGTTCGGTCCCGGCACCTACAAACTGACGACGCAGACCCTGCCGGTCCTGACCTACCTCAAGAACTGGGACAAGCTGTTTGAATCGCCGTTCAAGAGTGACGTCTACTTCTTCAGCACCCGCCAGCAGATCGACCAGAAGTGGGGTACCCCCCAACCCATCACCATCCGCGACAAGGACTTCGGCGCGGTGCGGTTGCGCGCCTTCGGTAACTACAACTACCGGGTGGCGGACCCCAAACTCTTTCATACCGAAATATCCGGCACACGCGACAGCTACACCACGGCCGAGGTCGATGGGCAACTGCGCGGCCTGGTGCTGCAGAACATTTCCAATGCCATCGCCTCAAGCAATATCGCCTTCCTCGACCTGGCGGCCAACCAGCTGGCGTTTGCGCAGGCACTCTCCGCACAGCTGGCGCCCGAGTTCGCAAAGATCGGCCTGAAACTCGAAGGCATGACGGTGCAGAACGTCTCGCTGCCCGAAGAGCTGCAGAAAATTCTCGACCAGAAAATCGGCATGGGCATGGTCGGCAACGACATGGGCAAGTTCATGCAGTACCAGACGGCGCAGGCCATCCCGAAATTCGCCGAAGGCGGCGGTGGCAGCGGCATTGCCGGCGACGCCATGGGTCTGGGCGCCGGTGTGGCGCTGGGGCAGGTGCTGGCGCAAAACCTGCAGTCCGGCCTGCAAAACCACCCGGCACCTGCAGCGGCTGCAGTCGCCGCAAGCATCAAGCCCGACGATGTCATGGCCACGCTTGAAAAACTGGGCGAGCTTAAAAGCAAGGGCATCCTGACGCAGGAAGAGTTCGACGCGAAGAAGGCCGAACTGCTCAAGAAGCTGGTCTAGGCACGGCACGCGCTCACTCTTCTCGCACTACAGGCCAGTCCTTGGCAACCGACACACCGCAACGCGTTTACCGCGCCGCGTGCCCGGGCTGTGGTGCGCCTGTTGAATTTCGCAGCGCGCAGTCAACCCATGCGGTGTGCCCCTTCTGCCAGAGCACGGTGGTGCGTGACGGTGACACCCTGTCGCGCATCGGCAAAATGGCCGAGCTCTTCGATGATTTCAGCCCGCTGCAATTGCTGGCCTCGGGCGTGTTCAACGGGCGCAGCTTCACCATCGTCGGGCGACTCCAGTACAAATACGCCAAGGGCACCTGGACGGAGTGGTATGCCGCGTTCGGCGACGGCAGCACCGGCTTCCTGAGCGAAGACAACGGCGCTTATGTGTTCACGCTGCCGGCCAGCCTGCAGCGGGAGATCCCCGAGCCGGCCTTCTTCCGCGTCGGCGCCACCACTGCCATCGACGGCAAACCTTTCAGTGTGGCGTCCAGCGAGCAGGTGTCGCTGCTTTCCGCGCAGGGCGAGCTGCCGCACCTGCCGGCGCTGGGCCAGCCCTTTGCGATGGTGGAACTGCGCAGTGCAGAAGGCGAAGTCCTGAGCATTGATTACGGGCCGGCCCTGGGTGGCCAAAAGCCCGTGCTTGCTCTGGGGCGGTCAGTGCTGCTGGATGACTTGAAGCTGACCGGCCTGCGCGATGCCTCCGTCCGGGAAGAAAAAGGCGGCCGGCAATTTGGCTGCCCCAACTGTGGCGCCGTCATCGCGGTACAGCTGGCGAGCAGCAAGACCATCACATGCCGGTCGTGCAACAGCCTGATCGATTTGTCGCAGGGCGTCGGCGCTGAACTAAAGCACGCCACCCAGGATGAGCCGGTTAATCCCTTGATACCTTTGGGCAGCGTCGGGCAACTGCAAGGCGCGAACTGGCAAGTGGTGGGTTTCCAGCACCGTTTAGGGCATGGGCCGGACGACGACCTTGAGTTTTTTGGCTGGGACGAATACCTGCTGTATCACGGCAAGCGCGGCTTTATTTTCCTGGTGGACGCGGAAGACGGGTGGAGCGTTGTCAAACCGGTGACCGGTGCGCCGTTCTACAAGGACGGCGCCAATGTTGCCAGTTACCTTAAAACAATCTACACGTTCAACAGCCGTTACAGCGCCACAACCACTTATGCGGCTGGCGAGTTTTACTGGCAGGTCGCCCGCGGTGAGAAAACGTCCAATCGTGATTTTTCAAATGGCAAACAGTTGCTGTCGCAGGAAACCACCGGCAGCGAGGTGACCTGGTCCAGCGGCAGCAAGATCGACGCGCTGGCGGTGGCGACCGCCTTCAAGCTCAATGACAGGATCGGCCTGTTCAAGCGCAGCGATGCCACACCCTTGAGCAGCGGCTCGCGCATGGGGTGTGTGACCATCATCGTCATCGTGTTGCTGATCCTGTTGTTCCTGTTGCTGATCGGCCGCTGCTCAAGCTGCAATCCTAATGTAGAGAACTGCTCTTCCTCATCTTCTGGCGGTTCCCGTACCTCAGGCGGCTCTTACGGCGGTTTCTCCGGCAGCAGCGGGGGCCACAAATGACCATGTGCAGTGCTGCACGGCAGTGCTTTCCTTTTTCGGCGACCTTTATTTTTTCAGGAGATCATCATGGGACTTGAATGGCTTAAACCCGCGGCCTTCCTCGGCTCGATTCTTTTCGCGCTGATTGGCGTGCTTGTGTTCTGGCTGAGTTTTGTCGTCATCGACAAGATCACGCCTTACGACCTCTGGCAGGAAATTGTCGAAAAGCAGAACGTCGCGCTGGGCCTGGTCGTCGCGGCCATGAGCCTGGGCATCTCCATCATCGTCGCCGCTGCGATCCACGGCTAGTGCGGGCGTTGCGGTGCCGCCGCTCCGCGCTTGGCGGAATGGCGGCGTCGTGCGCATCCCCTCGACATTCATAGCTTGAACACCTCCCCCCCACCCAAACCACTCGAAGTGGCGCTGCTCGCCAGCGTCTTTGTGGTGGCCGCCTGCGGGCTCGTTTACGAGCTGGCGGCGGGTGCGCTGGCCTCCTACCTGCTGGGCGATTCGGTGCTGCAGTTCTCCACCGTGATTGGCAGCTACCTGTTTGCCATGGGCATAGGGTCATGGCTGTCACGGTTTTTCGACCGGCAACTACCGGCGCATTTCCTGCGCATCGAACTGATGGTGGCGCTGGTCGGCGGCGCCCTGCCTGCCATCCTGTTTGTGGCGAATGCTTTTGTGCCCGGGGCTTTCCGGTTTCTCCTGTACGCCATGGTGTTGCTGGTGGGCACGCTGGTCGGGCTGGAGATACCGTTGGTGATGCGCATCCTGCGGCGCAACGTTGCCCTGAAGGAACTGGTATCGCAGGTGCTGACCTTCGATTACCTCGGCGCGCTGGTGGTTTCGCTGGCGTTTCCGCTGGTGCTGGTGCCGCACCTCGGTTTGATTCGCACCGGCCTGCTGTTTGGCCTGATGAATGCGGCCGTGGCAGTCTGGGCCTTGTGGCTTTTTCGCGCTGAACTGCGGCATTTCGGCGCGCATGTGCTGGCCTGCGTGCTGACGCTGGGTGTGTTGCTGGCCGGCTTTGCGGGCGCGGGGCAGATCACGACGCTGGCCGAAGACCACTTCTACCAGGACCGGCCGGTGTTCACCCAGACCTCGCCTTACCAGCGCATCGTCGTCACCGCCGGTCGCGCGGGTCACCGGCTGTTTCTCAACGGCAACCTGCAGTTTGCCGAGCGTGATGAATACCGCTACCACGAGGCGCTGGTGCACCCTGTCATGAGCGCACACGGGGCGCCCAAAAAAGTGGCGGTGCTGGGGGGTGGCGACGGCATGGCGGTGCGCGAAATCCTCAAATACCCGGGCGTGGAAAGCATCACGCTGGTCGAGCTGGACCCGGCCATGACCACCGCGTTTTCGCAGCAGCCGGCGTTGCGGCGCCTGAACAGCGACGCACTGCTGTCACCGAAGCTGCGCATCGTCAACGCCGATGCATTCCAGTGGCTCGATACCTCGACAGACACGTTTGATGTGGTGATCGTCGACTTCCCCGACCCGACCAACTTTTCCATCGGCAAGCTCTACACCACCTCCTTTTACGCGCTGCTCGACAAACACCTGGCGGCCAGCGGTTATGCCGTGATCCAGACCACCTCGCCGCTGGTGGCCAGGCGCAGCTTCTGGACGGTGGTGGCCACCGTCGAATCAGCCGGCTTGCAGGCCAAGCCCTATCACGCCAATGTGCCCAGCTTTGGCGAATGGGGGTTTGTCGTTGCCAGCCACCGGCCTTTCAGCCCCGGCGTGCAGGCCGCAAAACTGCCGGCCGGGCTGAGATTTCTCAACCCCCAAAGCCTGCCGCTGATGTTTGATTTCCCGCAGGACATGGCGCGTGTGCCTGCGCCGGTCAACCGCCTGTCAAACCAGGAGCTGGTCCACAGCTACGAACAGGAGTGGGGAAAGCAGTGAGCCCGATTTGCCGCGCATGGCGTGTTGCTTCCCGCGTCGCAGCGTGCCCGCAGGCTGCTGCCTGCGTGTCATGAAACGCCGGGTATTTCTGGCTGCGTCCGCGTTGCCCCTGGGCGCGTGCCAGGAGGCTGCCCCGCGCATCAGCGGCGGTTTCAATGGTGTGTCGTCTGATCGGGGGCATGTGCTGCGTGGCGGGGCGATACCCACACCAGGCAAAACACGTCGTGCGCGCGTGCTGGTGGCCGGCGGTGGTGTGGCGGGGCTGGCGGCCGCACGGGCGCTGCGCCTGCGCGGCATCGACGACGTGGCCGTGCTGGAGCTGGAAGACAGCGCCGGCGGCAACAGCCGTGGTGGCATGGTCAACGGCTTGCCGTGCCCGTTGGGTGCGCATTACCTGCCCGTGCCCGGCGACAGCGCGCCACACGTGCAAAACCTGCTTGAAGAGCTGGGCCTGCGCCGCCGCGCTGCCGGGCGCTGGGTGTACGACGAGCGCCATCTGTGCCACAGCCCGCAGGAGCGGCTGTTCATCAACGGGCAATGGCGGGAAGGCCTGCTGCCGCAGGAGGTGGATGCCGCGACGCTGGACAGCTATCGCCGCTTTTCAGCGCTGGTCAAACAGGCCGCGCGCGATGCGCCTTACACCATGCCCGCAGCCACCGGCCCATTGGCATCTGCGCATGCGGCGCTGGACGCCATCACCTTTGAGGCCTGGCTGAACCGGCAGCAGCTGTCCAGCCCGGCCCTGCGCTGGTACCTGGATTACTGCTGCCGCGACGACTACGGCGCCGGGCTGGCCAGTGTGTCGGCGTGGGCCGGCATTCACTATTTCGCCAGCCGCCACGGCTTTTCTGCACCCGGAGAAACCGGCAAAGCCGGTGAAGAACGCGATGCCGGCGTGCTGACCTGGCCCGAGGGTAATGGCTGGCTGACCCGTCGGCTGGCACAGCCGCTGGGCGAGCGCCTTCAGCCCCGGCGGGTGGTGGTGCGTGTGGCCAGTGGCAAACATGGCGTCGAGGTGGATGCCCTGGACACGGCCACCGGCAGCGTCGAACGCTGGCAGGCCGCGCACTGCATCCTGGCCATGCCGCTGTTTGTGGCGGCGCGTGTGGTCGAGAACCCGCCACCCGCCCTGCGCGAGGCGGCTGCCCGCCTGCGTTATGCCCCCTGGCTGGTGGCCAACATCCACATCAAGGCCGCCCTGCACGACCGGCCGGGCGCGCCACCGAGCTGGGACAACGTGATTTACGACGCCAGCCCTCAGGCCAGCGGCTACGGCAATGGCAATGGCAATGACACCGACGGTGCGGGCCTCGGCTATGTCGATGCCGGCCACCAGAACCTGGCCACCGTGCCCGGCGCCACCGTGCTCACGCATTACCGCGCCTTTGGCCTGGCGCCTGCAGCGCGAAAGGCGCTGCTTGAGCAGCCCTGGTCACACTGGCGCGACATCCTGCTGCAGGAGATGGCGGCGCCGCACCCGGACCTGCGCGAACAGGTGAGCCGCATCGACATCACCCGTTATGGCCATGCCATGAGTTCACCGCTGCCCGGCACCCGCGGCAATGGCGCGCTGCGGGCCCTGCAGCAGGCGCAAGCGCCCGCCTGGGCCCGGCTTCACTTTGCGCACAGTGATTTGTCGGGCTACTCCGTGTTTGAAGAGGCGTTCACCCACGGCCACCTGCGTGGTGACGCGCTCGCGCAGGCACTGCGCAAGGCGTGAGGGGCGCTGTGTTGCTATCAATAAAGTAGCTGCTCACGCTCATTTCTATTGGCCTGGAGGCCAAAATGACCCTCAAAAACAGGTGTTTTTGGCGCATTTCGGGCATTTTCTGCATTCGGGGCATTTCCCGCTGGACATGAAAACAGCTAATACAGCTATATTAGCTATTTTGAAGGCGTTGAAAAGTGACTCAAGCCCAGTAGCCATGGACTTAATTTGCTATTGAATCAATAGCACATTGGCGCATCTTCAACCGGCCATCAGCGCTTCAATCTCGTCCGCATCCACCGGCACGCTGCGCGTCAGAAGCTCGCAGCCTGTGGCGGTGACCAGCGCGTCGTCCTCGATGCGGATGCCGATGTTCCAGAACTCTTTGGGCACGCCTTTGGCGGGGCGCACGTAGATGCCGGGCTCAATCGTCAGAACCATGCCGGGCCGCAGGATGCGTGAGGGCTTTTTCATGACCGTCTGGCCCAGCATGTCTTTTTCCTCGCGCGGTTTGCTGCCGGGTTCGGTGTAGTCGCCGCAGTCGTGCACGTCCATGCCCATCCAGTGGCTGGTGCGGTGCATGTAAAACTGGCGGTAGGCGCCCGAGGTCAATACATCGTCGACGTTGCCGTGCTTCTTCTTGTCGAGCAGGCCGGTGTCCAGCATGCCCTGGGCCAGCACACGCGTGGCGGCGTCGTGCGGGTCGTTGAAGCGTTTTCCGGGTTTCGTGACCTTGACGGCCGCGTACTGGGCTTCGAGCACGATGTCGTACAGCGTGCGCTGCGCCGGCGTGAACTTGCCGTCGGCGGGGAAGGTGCGCGTGATGTCGCTGGCGTAACCGCCCAGCTCGCAGCCGGCATCGATCAGGCACAGCTCGCCGGGTTTGAGTTCGGCCTCTCCGGCGCGGTAATGCAGGATGCAGGCGTTCTCCCCAGCCGCCACGATGCTGGTGTAGGCCGGGAATTCAGAGCCCTTGCGGCGGAACTCGTGCAGCAGCTCGGCCTCGAGGTGGTACTCGCGCAGGCCGCCCTTGACGGGCGAGCGCAGCATGGCGGCGGAGGTCTGCATGGCGCGCACATGGGCGTCGGCAGAAATCTTGCCGGCGCGGCGCAGGATGGCGATTTCATGCGCATCCTTGGTCAGGCGCATCTCGTCGAGCAGGCTGCACAGGTCATGCTGGATCTGCGGGCATTCGGCGCCCATGCGGGCACGTGCACGCACGCTGTTCAGCCAGCCGTCGACCGTGGTCTCCAGCCCCTTGTGCGTGGCGAAGGGAAACCACACGGCTTTCTGGTTGGCCAGCAGTGCGGGCATTTTCTCGGCCAGCGTTTCGATGCTGAAGGCGGCGTCCACGCCGAGTGCTGCGGGTGCGGCTTTCGGGCCCAGGCGTATGCCATCCCAGATCTCGCGCTCCAGGTCTTTGGGGCGGCAGAACAGCGTGGTCTTGCCGCTGGCTTCAATCGCCAGCCAGCTGTGGGGCTCGGTGAACCCGGTCAGGTAATAGAAGTAGCTGTCGTGCCGGTAGGGAAAGTCGCTGTCGCGGTTGCGGGGGGACTCCGGTGCGGTGGGCAGCAATGCGACGCCGCCACCGGCAGCTTTCAGGGCGCGTGCAACGGCGGCGCGGCGTTTTTCGTAGACCTTGGTGCTCATGGGGTGCTCGCGGTTGGGCGGTTCAAAGCGGGGTGTTGTTGATCTCGTCCAGACGTGCCGGCGTGCCGACATCCGTCCAGGAGCCTGTGTAGAGGGTGGCGCTCACCTGCTGATTGTCCATCGCGGTGCGTAACAGCGGCGCCAGTGCGGCTTTCATGCCGTTCGGGTTGCCGAAGGGCAGGCTGTCGAACAGCGCCTTGCGGTACAGGCCCATCGTGCTGAAGGTGAAGCGCGGCTCGCCGGAGGTCGATGGCAGGTTCAACGCCAGGCCTTCAGGGCTGAGGCCGAAATCGCCTTTGGGGTTGTGCGCCGGGTTGGGCACCAGCCAGAGGTGGGCCAGTTTGCCGCTGGCTGTGAAGCGGTCGACGGCCGCCTGCGTGAATTCAAAACCCGGCACAAACACGTCGCCGGCCAGCACCCAGAACACCTCGCCCAACTGCGGCAACGCACGTGCAATGCCGCCAGCGGTTTCCAGTGCGCCGCCAAAGTGATCGCCTTCGTGTGACCAGGCGATGGAAGATGTGCCGTTATGCGCAAAATGCGCAGGAATTTTTCCGCCTAGCCATGCCGTGTTGATGACCAGTTCGTTAAACCCGCCCTGTGCCAATGCCTGCACGTGCCAGTCGATGAGTGCCCGGCCATGGACTTTGAGCAGCGGCTTGGGCGTGCTGTCGGTCAGCGGCCGCATGCGGTCGCCGCGGCCGGCGGCCAGGATCATGGCCTTGACCGTCGCCGTGCTCACGATTCGTCCCCGCGGTCCAGCGAGCGTTGTTCTGTCCACTCAGGCGCGAAGCGGTCTACCAGGGTCTGCATCAGGGTGCGTGCGCGGCCTGAATGGTCGCCGCCGAAGTTGCAGACATAGACATCCAGCGTCACGGCTTTCTGTTCGGGCCAAGTGTGCACGCACATGTGGGACTCTGCGAGCAGCACCGTGGCGGTGATGCCGCCGGGCCCGTGTTCCGTGGCGGGAAAGGCATGAAAAAGCTGGTTGACGGCCTGCAGGCCCGACGCCGCCACGGCTTTCAGGCACCAGGCGCCCAGTTTGTCGGCATCCAGCAGCCACGCCGGGTCACAGCGGCAGTTGTGCAGGTCGGCGGTGAGATGAAGGCCTTGCATGCCCCGACTTTAGAGCATCCCCGGGCGCCGCCTGTGGTCGGCAAGGTTTTGAAAGCCCCGGGCACCATAGTCTGTCAATGATCATTAAAATGATCTTTGTGGCGATAAGGACTACTTTAATAATCATTTGACAAAACAAAAAGATAATTAAATTGATCTTTAACGCCTTAAGGATCACAATCATCATCATGAAGTACGATGAAACGGCCGCCATGGCGGAGCCCCTGCTCAAGCAGGCCGAACAGCTGGGTGAGCGCCTCTCGCGCCTGCGCAAAGCCCGCAAGTTGCGCCAGTCCGATGCGGCCACGCGTGCCGGCATGTCGCGGGTCACGGCCGGGCGTGTCGAGCGGGGTGACCCACGGCAATCCCTCGGGCAAATCCTGCGTTACCTTGACGCCATCGCGCCCGGCACCGATCTGCTCAGCCTGCTGCAGGGCAAGGACCCCTCGCTCATCGCCCTCGAAACCGCCGAGGCCACGCGCCGCGTGCGGGTGATGACCCCGGTGCAACTCAACGAGCTCGACTTCTAGGACAAAACCATGGCGACCACCCAATCCGAGCTGTTTGCCTTCGCCAACATCGAAGGCGGTTTTGTGCCTGCAGGCCGCCTGACGCTCACCGAAGAGGCCGACCAGGTGCTGGCCTCCAGTTTTGCCTACGGCCTGCGCTACCTGAAGCGCCCCGGCCACTTCACGCTCGACCCACTGAGCCTGGCGCTGGACGACATCGAGCAGGTGCGCGGTGTCGAGCTGATGCCGGTCAATGGCCTGCCGCTGTTCGGTGGCATACGCGACGCCGCACCCGATGCCTGGGGCCGCCGCGTCATCGAGGCGCGCCACAAGGTACCGGCCAACAGCCTGCCCGAATCCGTTTATTTGCTGGAAGCCGGCAGCGACCGTGTGGGCGCACTCGACGTGCGCGCGTCGCTGGAAGCACCTGAAACCCAGGGCGTCAACGCCGTGCATTCGCTCGACTACATGCTGGAGACCGCCGAGCGCATCGACATGGGCGAAGAAATCCCCGCGCGGCTAACCGACTTTTTCGGCTCCGGCCCGGGTGCCGGCGGTGCGCGGCCCAAGGCCACGGTGCGCGACGAAGACGGCCTGCTCTGGCTGGCGAAGTTCCCCAGCCGTGGCGATGCCTTCAACATGGCTATGGCCGAGGTCGCTACATTAACGCTGGCGCGCGAATGCGGCCTGGACGTGCCCGCCGTCAAGGTGCTGGACGTCGGCGGTTCGCCGGTGTTGATGATCCGCCGCTTCGACCGCTACTGGGAGGTGAAGGACGAGCTGCCGCCCCTGACCACCGTGCTGCACGAGACCCTGCCCGGCGATGGCCTGATTGAAAAGCGCCTGCCATTTGTCAGCGCCCTCACGCTGGTCGGCTGCGATGAGTTTGAAGCGCGTACCAAGAGTTACCCCGAGATCGCCCAGGCCATACGTCGCCATGTGCATGTGGACCAGGTACGCGCCAACAACCGCGAACTGTTTGCGCGCATGGCCTTCAACATCTTCGTCAGCAATGACGACGACCACCTGCGCAACCACGGTTTTGTGCGCGACCCCCGCACCCAGGGCTGGGTGCTGAGCCCGCTGTACGACGTGGTGCCGCGCCCCGGCGTCGCGTTTGAGCGCCTGCTTCACCTCGGCGTCGGCACGCAGGGCAAGGCCGCCACGCTGGACAACGCCATGACGCAGCACGAAGCCTTCGCGCTGGACCGCCAGCAGGCGCTCACCGTATTGGGCGAAGTCTGGGGCGGTACGCGCCAATGGATGACGGTGTTCGAGCAGGCCGGCGCGCAGGGCGAGCTGATAGACCGGGTGCAGACGGCCTTCCGCAAGCTCGAAGACATCGCCAGCCCCGAGCTGGTTAAAGCGATACGTCGATCGTCCGCTGCCGGGAACTGAGCCAAAACTCCGAAAACGCCCCAAAACCCGCCAAAAGAGGGGGCGGGGCCGGCCCGCTAAAATAGCAGGCTTTCCCCGATTACCCGATCTTTTCCCCTCTGGAGCAGCCTGAATGGCAAACACGCAAATGATGGCGGGCGCGATACGCGCACTCGCGATGGACGCCGTACAACAAGCCAACTCCGGACACCCCGGCGCCCCCATGGGCATGGCCGACATGGCCGTCGCCCTCTGGGGCAGCCACCTCAAGCACAGCCCGCACAACCCCAACTGGTTTGACCGCGACCGTTTTGTGCTGTCCAACGGCCACGGCTCCATGCTCATTTACGCCGTGCTGCACCTGACCGGCTACGCGCTGCCGATGAAGGAGCTCAAAAACTTCCGCCAGCTGCACAGCAAGACCCCCGGCCACCCCGAATACGGTTACACCCCCGGCGTTGAAACCACCACCGGCCCGCTGGGCCAGGGCCTGACTAACGCGGTCGGCATGGCGCTGGCTGAAAAGCTGATGGCCAAAGAGTTCAACCGTGAAGGCCACAAGGTCGTCGACCACAACACCTATGTCTTCATGGGTGACGGCTGCCTCATGGAAGGCATCAGCCACGAAGCTGCGGCACTCGCCGGCGCGTGGAAGCTGAACAAGCTGGTGGCGCTGTACGACGACAACGGCATCTCCATCGACGGCCAGGTCGCGCCCTGGTTCATCGACAACACCGCCGTGCGTTTTGCCGCTTACGGCTGGAACGTTATTGGCCCAGTTGACGGCCATGACGCCGCAGTGGTTGCCCAGTCCATCGCCGATGCGAAGAAGTCTGCCGACAAGCCGACCCTCATCATCTGCAAGACGCACATCGGCAAGGGTTCGCCCAACCGCGCCAACACCGCCAAGGCCCACGGCGAGCCGCTGGGCGCCGAAGAAATCAAGCTCACGCGCGACGCCATCAGCTGGAGCAGCGCACCGTTTGAAATCCCGAAAGAAGTCCAGGACGACTGGGATGCCAAGGCCAAAGGCCTGGCCATGGAAGCCGACTGGGACGCGAAATTCGCCGCCTACAAAACCGCGCACCCCGACCTGGCTGCAGAGTTCACCCGCCGAATGAAGGGCGACCTGCCTAAGAGCTTCTCGCAACTCGCCGTCGACACCGTCATCGGCACGCACACCAAGGCCGAGACTGTGGCCTCCCGCAAGGCCTCGCAGATCGCGCTGGAATCGTTCACCGCCGGCCTGCCGGAGCTGCTGGGCGGCTCGGCCGATTTGACCGGCTCCAACCTCACCAACACCAAGGCCACGCCGGCCCTGCGCGTCGACCTCAACGGCGATGTGGTGCAGGTCGACGGCCCGAACGGCACCAAGGTCGGCGGCCGCCACATCAACTACGGCGTGCGTGAGTTCGGCATGGCCGCCATCATGAACGGCATTGCGCTGCATGGCGGTTTCATCCCCTACGGCGGCACCTTCCTGACCTTCAGCGACTACTCGCGCAACGCCATCCGCATGGCCGCGCTGATGAAGATCCGCGTCATCCACGTCTTCACGCACGACTCCATCGGCCTCGGCGAAGACGGCCCGACGCACCAGTCCATCGAACACGCTGCCAGCCTGCGCCTGATTCCCAACCTCGACGTCTGGCGTCCGGGCGACACGGCTGAAACGGCCGTGGCCTGGGCTGTGGCACTCGAGAACAAAAACAAGCCGACGGCCCTGCTGCTTAGCCGCCAGAACCTGCCTTACGCACCCAAGAATGACCTCGGCGACATCAGCAAGGGCGCTTACGTGCTGGCCGAGCCGGCCGAAGTCGGCCTGAACAAGAAGGCCCAGGCCGTCATCATCGCCACCGGCTCCGAAGTGCAGCTGGCACTGAAGGCGCAGGAACTGCTGGCCGCCCACAAGATCGCCGTGCGTGTGGTCTCCATGCCCAGCAACACCACCTTCGACAAACAGAAGACGGCCTATAAATCGGAAGTCCTGCCCGAAGGCATTCCCCGCATCGCGGTCGAGATGGGCGTGACCGACGGCTGGTGGAAATACGGCTGCGCGGCCGTCGTCGGCATCGACAGTTACGGCGAGTCCGCACCCGCACCGGTGCTGTTCAAACATTTCGGTTTCACGCCTGAAAACGTGGCCGACACGGTCCGCAAGGTGCTGCGCAAATAAGCGCGGCGCATCCACAAGATTCAACTTTCCAGGAGCAAGAGAAGATGGCTATCAAATTGGGTATCAACGGCTTCGGCCGCATCGGGCGCAACGTTTTCCGTTCGGCAATCAAGAGTTTTGGCGACATCGAGATCGTCGGCATCAACGACCTGCTTGAGCCCGAATACCTCGCCTACATGCTCAAGTACGACTCGGTGCATGGCCGCTTCGACGGTGATGTGTCCATCGACGGCAACACCCTCATCGTCAACGGCAAGAAGATCCGCCTGACGCAGGAGCGCGACCCCTCCAACCTGAAGTGGGGCGACATCGGCGCCGACGTGGTGCTCGAGTCCACCGGCCTCTTCCTCGACAAGGCTTCCGGTGAAAAACACCTCGCTGCCGGCGCGAAGAAAGTCATCTTCTCGGCCCCGTCGAAAGACGACACCCCGATGTTTGTCTTCGGCGTCAACGACAAGACCTACAAGGGAGAGGCCATCATCTCCAACGCCTCGTGCACCACCAACTGCCTGGCGCCCGTCGCCAAGGTGCTGAACGACAAGTGGGGCATCAAGCGCGGCCTGATGACGACCGTGCACGCTGCCACCGCCACGCAAAAAACCGTCGACGGCCCGAGCAACAAGGACTGGCGCGGCGGCCGCGGCATTCTGGAAAACATCATTCCATCGAGCACCGGCGCAGCCAAGGCTGTGGGCGTGGTCATCCCCGAGCTGAACAAAAAGCTCACCGGCATGTCTTTCCGTGTGCCGACGTCTGATGTGTCCGTGGTCGACCTGACCTGCGAACTCAACAAGGAAGCCACGCTGAAAGAAATTTGCGCCGAGATGAAGGCGCAAAGCGAAGGCGCACTCAAGGGCATCCTGGGTTACACCGAAGACAAGGTTGTCGCCACCGACTTCCGCGGCGACACCCGCACCTCCATCTTTGATGCCGACGCATCCATCGCCCTCGATGGCACCTTCATCAAGGTCGTGGCCTGGTACGACAACGAATGGGGCTACTCGAACAAGTGCCTGGAGATGGTCCGGGTCGTGTCGAAGTAAGGTTTCGACACCCAGGAAAAAGCGCCTCTCGAGGCGCTTTTTTTATGGCATGGATTTCAGCGCTTCAGCGCCCGGAACTGCCGGGCAGTATTCAGGGCTTCCTGAAAATGACCACATGCTGCCAGGGCAGCGTGGTCGCGGTGCGTTCGTACACCAGCGCATGTGCAGCGGCTTCACGGCGCACTTGTGCTTCGCTCATCTTGTGCAGGGCCTTGATGGGCACGCGCGCATCTTCGGCACGATACTCGATAAACGCCACGCGCCCGCCCGGCTTGAGCGCGCGGACTATGCTCTCCATCACCTCCCACGGAAATTCCAGCTCGTGGTACACGTCCACCATGATGGCCAGGTCGATGGATGCATCGGGCAGCTTCACGTTGTCGGCGCTGGCCAGCACCGGTTTGATGTTGGTGAGGCCGGCCTTGTCCGCCAGGGCGTTCATCATGCGAATCATCTCGGGCTGCACATCGACCGCGTACACCGTGCCCGACGGTGCCACCAGCGGCGCCATGCGGCGGGTGTAATAGCCGGTGCCGGCACCTATGTCGGCCACGTTCATGCCGGGGCGCAGTGCCAGTTCGCGCAGCAGCAGGTCGCCGCGCTCTTCCTTTTCACGTTCCTCGCGTTCCAGCCAGGCCGCCCCCTGCCAGCCCATGACGCCCGCAATCTCGCGTCCCATGTAGACCTTGCCGATGCCGTCCGGGCTGGGCCTGACCTTGCTGTAGCGGGCGATGCCCGTCGGCCCGAAGGCGGTTTTTTGCGCCCAGGCGGGGGCCAGCAAGCCGGCGAACACGGGGCTGACCAGCCAGGCGGAGAGGGTGCGGCGCGACAAATTCATGGCTGTGTGACTTCGGCAGGCCGTGCTTGTTCCGGGCCAAGGGCTCAGCATCATGTTCTGCTACTGTTTTAGTAGCTGCTCACGCTCATGTTTATTGGTCTGAAGCCCGATTTGATGCCCTAAAACAGCCTTTTTTGGCCGTTTTTAGTCGTCTGTGAGCAAATTTTGAGCGGTTTGAGGGTCCCAAAAGCCCGAAATGTTAACTTCCATATTAACAATTGGCTTTCACGGAGGTGCGTTCCCAGGGGCTCACCGCGCCTCCCGCATCACCTCGGCCAGCCAGTCCACAAACACCCGCACTCTGGGCGACAGCTGGCGGTGGTGCGGGTACAGCACCGACACCGGCATGGGCGCGGGTCGCCATGCGGCGAGCACTTCAACCAGCGAACCGTCGGCCAGTTTGGGGGCGATGTGGTACTTCGGCAGCTGGATCAGCCCCAGGTGTGCCTGGCAGCAGGCCTTGTAGGCGTCGGCATCGTTGACCGCCACCGGGCCCTTGAGGTGCACGCTGCGCGTCAGGCCACCTTCGATGAACTCGAAGGGCATGGCTTTGCCGTTGCGCGCCGAGATGAAGTTGACGGCCTTGTGGCCGCGCAGGGCGTCCAGCGTTTCCGGCGTGCCGTGGCGCGCGAAGTATTCCGGCGTGGCACAGGTCACCTGCTCCAGCAGCGCCACACGGCGCGCCACCATGCTCGAATCGGCCAGCGTGCCGCCGCGCATCACGCAGTCGATGCCTTCGCGCACCAGGTCGACCAGCCGGTCGCCCATGCCGATTTCCAGTTCGATCTCGGGGTAGTCCGCCACAAACCCGCCAATGCGCGGAAGCACAAAATGTTTGGCCAGCGTGCCCTGCAGGTCCACGCGCAGCTTGCCTTTGGGTTTGCTGCCGCTGTTGCCGAAAGCCGTGTCGGCCTCTTCAATATCGGCCAGCAGGCGCAGGCAGCGCTGGTAGTAGGCGTCGCCGTCCGGCGTGGTGCTGACGTGGCGCGTCGTGCGGTGCAGCAGCCGTGCGCCCAGCCGCTTTTCAAGCTGCTGCATGGCGTGCGTGACGGTGGCGCGTGGCAGCTGCAGGTCTTCAGCGGCCTTGGTGAAGCTGCCCAGTTCCACGATGCGAACGAACAGCTGCATGGCGTCGATGCGGTCCATGAAACTCCTTTAAGCACCCGTATTCAAGCCCGTTTTATTGTTCTAAAAATACAAACAGTAAAGCCAGATTTTGGGTATTTATTGATTATCTGATGAACACCACAATCAGGTCATTCTTTCAGTCTTTCCCAAGGAGTCCTTCATGACAGCATCCCCCGCTACACAAGCCAGCCCACAGGTCGCCATCGTCACCGGCGCGTCGCGCGGCATTGGCGCGGCCATTGCCCAGCGCCTCGCCAAAGACGGCTACGCGGTCGTCGTCAACTACGCCGGCCGGGCGGCTGAGGCGCAAGCGGTGGTCAAGGCGATTGAGGCCGGTGGCGGCAAAGCCATCGCCGTGCAGGCCGACGTCGCAGACCCGGCAGCCGTCAGACAAATGTTCGACGACGCCATCACGGCTTATGGCCGCGTGGACGTGCTGGTCAACAACGCCGGCATCATGCCGCCGGCACTGCCGCACCTGGGGGACACCGACGACGCCACGTTTGACCGCCTCTTCGCCGTCAACGTCAAGGGCACGTTCAACGCGCTGCGTGAAGCCGCCAAACGGCTGGCGCAGGGCGGGCGCATCATCAACTTCTCGACCAGCGTGATCGGCCTGGCGCTGCCGGGTTATGCGGTCTATGCCGCGACCAAGAGCGCGGTCGAGACCTTCACCAACATCATGGCGAAGGAGTTGCGCGGCAAAAACATCACCGTCAATGCGATTGCGCCCGGCCCCACGGCGACGGCGCTCTTCCTCGATGGCAAGACGCCGGAGATGATTGAGCGGATGGGCAAGATGGCGCCGCTCGAGCGCCTGGGCACACCGGAAGACATCGCCAGTGCCGTGGCCCTGTTGGTGGGCAAGGACGGTGCCTGGATCAACGGTCAGACCCTGCGCGCCAATGGCGGCCTGGTCTGAACCTGAAGCCTGAGCTCAGGCTTTGCTGCGGCGCAGTTCGGCCAGGATGCTGACGATGATCAGCCCGCCGACGACAGTCATGTGCTCGAAGGCAAACATCTTTTCGTGAAAGGCCTGCTCGCCCGTCATCTCCCAGAAGCGGTGCGCGATGAAGATGGTCAGGATGGTGAACACCGCCAGCGCGCCGGCGCCCAGCCAGGCCAGGCGGCACCCCGAGATGATGAGCGCCGAGCCGCCCAGCTGCACGATGATGGTGGCTGCTGCAAACAGCGCCGTCGGGGTCAGGCCGAACATCGCCATTTCCTTCTGGGCCTGGGCAAAGTCCGTCAGTTTGGCAATGCCGCTGCCCCAGAAGATGAAGGTCAGCAACACCGCGCCGACGTAATACAGCCAGCGCGCGTGCAGCAGCGACTCGACCGGCTTGCTGATTGAATTGAGCATGGAAACCCCTCGATGATTTTGTTATGAAGGCGGCAGTCTAGTCTGGCCACCGCCCGGCCATCAAGGCCTGTGCCGCACGGTGTTTGCGTTTTGGCGCAGAGTTGGAGCGCCTGGACTGCTGGCAGGGGCATATCCATATGTGCATAAAAATTGATGCTGCAAAGCAGCATCTCGGCTACGATGTCACGTCTACTTACAGGAATCACTGACATGCGCCATTTGAAATCCCTGGTCACCGGCCTCGCCCTTTGCGGCCTCTTCCTTGCTGGTGCTGCATCGGCACAAACCAAATCCCACCTGCAAGGCATTCTTGAACGCGGCACGCTGCGCGTCGGCACGACGGGTGATTTCAACCCCATGTCCGTCAAGGACCCGGCCACCAACAGCTACAAGGGCTTCGACATCGAAGCCATGGAACAGCTGGCCAAAGACATGGGTGTCAAGATCGAGTTTGTGCCCACCGAATGGGCCACGCTGATCGCCGGCCTGGCGTCAGACCGCTACGACATTTTTGCCGGCGGCTCGTCGCTGACCATCGCGCGCGCCAAGACCGTCGCGTTCACCGACCCCTACATCGAAGCCGGCACCGTGCCGCTGGTCCTCAAGACCAACGCCGCCAAGGTCAAGTCGTGGGCCGACCTGAACAAAAAGGGCACGACGGTGGCGGTGCTGCTGGGCACCGTGTTCGAAGAGCAGGCCAAGGCCACCTTCCCGCAGGCCACTGTCAAAAGCATTGAAAAGCCCGCCAACGGCTACTCCGAAGTGCTGGCCGGCCGTGCGTTCGCCACCATCACCAGCAACGTCGAAGCCGCCACGCTGGTCAAGACCTACCCGAACCTGACGACCGTCTCCGGCGCCGAGCCGCGCAACAAGCGTCCGTTCGCTTACCCCGTCGCACAGAACGACCCGACCTGGACTATCTTCCTGAACAACTGGATCGCGCTGAAAACCTCTGAGGGTTATTTCAAGACGCTCGAAGCCAAATGGCTGGCGACCAAATAAACCGGCGCAATCACGATTGACACGACTGACCTGACCCGTGTTTTCCGCTTTTTCTTCAACGGCCCGCGAGGGCCGTTTCCACGTATTGCGTTTCCTGCTGGCAGCACTGTTCGCGTGTGCCGTGCTGGCGCTTGCCGGTTGCGCCAGCAATTCCAATTACACGTGGGGCTGGTATGTGTTCAACCCGACCCTTCCCAAGGGCCTGAGCAACATCCAGTTTTTGCTGGCCGGTGTGGGGCTCACGCTGATGCTGTCCCTCACGGCGATCGTGATTTCCGTCGTCATGGGCATTGTGCTGGCGGTCTCGCTGCTCTCGCAATACAAGGCCTTGCGCTGGACGGCGCGCACCTATGTCGAGGTGTTTCGCGCCATCCCGCTGCTGGTGCTGCTGCTCTGGGTGTACTACGGCCTGCCGGTCGTCAGCGGCTTGCAGTTCGATGCGTTTGCAGCCGGTGTGATTTCGCTCGCACTGTCGGATGCGGCCTTTGAAGCCGAGGTCTTCCGTGCCGGTTTGCAGTCGGTGCCCAAAGGCCAGCGTGAAGCGGCCGATACCCTGGGCCTGTCGCGCTGGACAACCCTGCGCCACGTCGTTTTTCCGCAGGCCATACGCACCATCCTGCCGGCACTCGGCAACCAGTTTGTCTATGTGCTCAAGATGAGTTCGCTGGTGTCTGTCGTGGGCCTGCAGGAGTTCACGCGCCGCGCCAACGAACTCAATGTCACCGAATACCGCCCGCTGGAAATCTACACATTCCTCGTCGCCGAATATTTGGTGCTCATCCTGCTCACATCATGGGGTGTGCGCCTGCTGGAGCGGCGGCTCACGCGCTCGCAGCGCTGAAGGCCGGCCTGCACGTTTTTAGTGATGCAGGATGCGCCCCAGAAATTCCCGGCAGCGTTCGGTCTTGGGTGCGCTGAAAAATTGCGCAGGCGGTGCGCTCTCCACGATGCGCCCCTGGTCCATGAAGATCACGCGGTCAGCCGCACGTTTGGCAAAGCCCATTTCATGCGTCACGCAGATCATGGTCATGCCGTCTTTGGCCAGGCCTTCCATCACGTCCAGCACTTCCACAATCATTTCGGGGTCCAGTGCCGAGGTCGGCTCGTCGAACAGCATGATCTTGGGCTTCATGCACAGCGATCGCGCAATCGCCACACGCTGCTGCTGCCCGCCCGACAGCTGGCCCGGGTATTTGTGCGCCTGCTCGGCAATGCCCACGCGCTCCAGGTATTGCATGGCCAGCGCCTGTGTTTCGGCTTTCGGCAGGTTGCGCGCTTTCATGGGCGCCAGCATCAGGTTCTCAAGTACCGACATGTGCGGGAACAGGTTGAACTGCTGGAACACCATGCCCACCTCGCTGCGCAGGTGCTGCAGGCTGCCCCGGTCGTCGTTCAGCTCGGTGCCATCGACCACGATGCGCCCCTGCTCGTGGCGTTCAAGGCGCGCGATGCAGCGGATGAGCGTCGACTTGCCTGAACCCGAAGGCCCGCAGATGACGACCTTCTCGCCCGACGCGACCTGCAGGTTCACGTCGTCGAGCGCGCGAAATTCGCCAAACCATTTCGACACCCCCTGCATGTCGATGATTGCCTGCATGCTCACGTTGTTTGCCATCGATACCCTTGATTTTTCCAGCTGAACTATTATTACCAGTATGCTGCTGACCCGCTCAACCTGGGAAGAAATCGAGTCCTATCTCAAGGGCTCCAAAGCCATCGTCGTGCCCATCGGCTCGACCGAGCAGCACGGCCCCATCGGCCTCATCGGTACCGATGCATTCACCGCTGAAGCCGTGGCGAACGGCCTGGGTGACAAAGCCGGCGCGCTGGTCGGCCCCACGCTGGCCCTCAGTGTGGCGCAGTTCAACCTCGGTTTTCCCGGCACGATTTCATTGCGCGCCACCACGCTGATGGCGGTGATCGAGGACTACGTGCTCTCGCTCAAGCGCCAGGGCTTCGAGCGGTTTTATTTTGTCAACGGCCACGGTGCCAATGTCGCGGCCGCGCGTGCAGCGTTTCAGGACATCTATGCCCGCTGGAGCCTGGGCACCATGTCGGGCACCCCCCCGCGGTGCCGCCTGCGCAGCTGGTGGGAATACGCCGCGGTCGATGCGCTGCGCAAGCAGTGGTACGGCGACGGTGAAGGCATGCACGCCACACCCAGCGAGATCGCGATGACGCTGCACCTGATGCCGGGCTCGCAACGCGAGGGCGCAGGCGATGCGCCCGCAACGCTGTCAAAAGAATATTTACGCGACCATGGCGGCGACAACCACTGGGACGCCCAAACCCACAGGGCGGCGTTTCCCGATGGCCGTGTCGGCTCGCACTCAGCGATGGCCACGGCCGAGCAGGGCAAGCAATTGCTGGCCGCGGCGATTGACGGTGCCTGCGATGATTTCGCCGCCTTCGTGGCCGAAGCCTGAGGCGCCATGAGTACGCCGCCCGCCAGCTACAGCCCGCTGCTGCAACCCGGGTGGCAGCACATCGAGAAAATCTCGCTGCAGGATTTCACTGCGGCTGACTGGGCCCTGCTCGATAGCCAGCGCGCCGTCTATTACCAGCAGGAGCAGGCCAGGCAAACCCTGCGCATGCTCGCCGCATCCGAGCACGATGCCAGCTTTGGCTACATGGTCAACAACTACCGGCACTCGCTGCAGTCCGCCACCATGGCGCTGCGCGACGGGCTTGACGAAGAAGATGTCGTGGTCTGCCTGCTGCACGACATCGGGTTTGTGGCCTGCCCAGCCAGCCATGGCGAGTTTGCGGCCGAGCTGCTGGGCTGCTACATCAGCGACCGCAACTACTGGATGCTGCAGCGCCACGGAATTTTCCAGAACCTGCACTCGCCCCACCTGCCCGGTGTGGATCAGAACGAACGCGAACGCTGGCGCGGCCACCCCCACTTTGAGTGGGCCGCCACCTTCGTCGAAAAATACGACCAGGCTGCCTGCGACCCAGATTACGACATCGCGCCGCTGGCCACCTTCGAGCCCATGGTGCAGCGCGTGTTTGCACGAAAGCCCGTCAAGCGCGCCAAAGACTGACGACAGGCACGACCCACAAGACCGACCAAAGCCATTGAAGAGAACAAGATGACCGCCTGGATACGCATGATCCCGCTTGAAGAGGCCACCGGCAAGCTGGCCGAAGCCTACAAAAAAGTCACCACGCCCCATGGCACGGTCGACAACGTGATGAAGGCGCACAGCCTGCGCCCGCACACCATGGAAGGCCATGTGGCGCTGTACCGCAGTGTGCTGCACACGCCCGACAACACCTTGCCCTTCTGGTTTCTGGAAGTCATTGCGTCGTACACCAGCAGCCTCAACAAGTGCCTCTACAGTTTCACGCACCACTTCACCAATGCGCGGCGCCTGATGAACGACAAGGCGAAGTCCGACCTTGTCCTGTCTGCGATGGATGCACGAAACCCTGCACTCGCATTCAGCGGCAAGGAGCTCGCGCTCATGGTCTACGCCGGCAAGCTCACGACTGATGTCGGTGCCATGGAAAAAGCCGATGTCGATGCCCTGCACAACGCGGGCTGTGACGACGGTGAAATCCTTGAAGTGAACCAGGTCGTCGGCTACTTCAACTATTCCAACCGCCTGCTCAATGGCCTGGGCGTGACGACCGAGGGTGACGTCATCGGCTACTACAAGGAAGACGAACAGCAGGGTGGTGCAGCATGAGTTACGCGACGGCAAAACACGTCGGCGTCGAGGAGATTCCCGTCATCGACATGACGCCGCTGCATGATGATTCCGAAGCCGGGCTGAAGCTCGTGGGTGCGCAGATGCGTGAGGCGGTCGAGCGGATCGGCTTTTTTTACGTGCGCAACCATGGGGTTGATCTGTCGCTGATTGAGCAGGTCGATGCGCTCGCGCACCGCTTCTTCGCGCAGCCGCTTGAGAACAAGCTCCAGGTCGAACCGGTGGATCGGCACCGCGGCTACCTGAAAGTTGGCGAAGCCAAAATGTATTCACGCGCGCAGCCAGACCTCAAGGAAAGTTTTATCTGGGGCATTGATGTGGCGGAAGACGATGCCGATTACCTGGCCGGCAACCCCATGATCGGGCCCAACCGCTGGCCGGCCTTTATGCCGGAGCTTCAGCCTGCGCTCAATGCCTATATGGACGCCTCACATCTTTGCGCGCAACGCATGCTGCGTGCGCTGGCTGTCAGCCTCGATGTGTCTGACGACACGTTTGTGCGCCACTTTAACAAACCGATTTCACGCGGCGCACTGGTGCACTACCCGCCGCAGCCACCGGATGCGGGCGACCAGCAGTTCGGTGTCGCACCGCACACCGACTACGGCGTCATTACCCTGCTGCACCAGGACAACGTGGGTGGTTTGCAGGTCTTCAGCAACCAGCGCGAGTGGGTGACGGCGCATCCGATTCCCGGCACGCTGGTCATCAACTCGGGTGACCTGCTGGGCCGCTGGTCGAATGACCGCTTCCGCTCCAACAGCCACCGGGTGGTAAATTCATCGGGCCGGGAAAGGTTGTCCATCGCGATGTTCGTCGACCCTGATTTCGACACGCCCATCATCCCGGTGACCCAGGGCGAAGAAATGGCGAACTACCCGCCGGTCACCTGCGGTGACTACATCGCGGGCCGCTTCGACAAGTCATTCGCCTACCGCTTGCGCGCCGGTTGAACTGACGGGCGCGCCCAGAGCGCGCCTGTAGTCGGGCAGCCTGGCGTCAGGACTTCTTCGCAGTTGTCGATGCGGCCAGCGCTTTCGCTTCAGCCAGGTGGCCTTCGACCTTTGGCAACATCTTGTCGGCGAGTGCCTTGAGGTCGGCGTCCTTGCTGTCCTTCTGAATCTTCTTGAGCAGCTTCACCGTGCTTTCATGCGCGCCCACGCCCGCATGTTTGGCGTACTCCTTGTCGAACAGGCTGCCCGACAAAGCCTTGAGCGCGGTCGCCTTGGTCTTTTGCATCACACTGGGGCCGGTTGGCAAGGTCACGCTTTTGCTGGTGGCCAGCTTTTCGACCTCGCCCAGTGCCGCCGTGTGGTCATCGATCATCATCTGCGCAAATTTCTTGATCCCTGCATCGGATGATTTTTCGAGCGCCAGCTTGCCGGCATCCACCTCGGCCATGTTGCCCTGCGCCAGGTCTCCGAGCATCTTGGCATCGCCCCGAACCAGCTTGGACGGGTCTTCGGCAGTGGCTGCCTTCATGTCCGATTTGGCCTTGCTCATGGGTGCGACGGTGCCGCTGGACGTGGTGCCCACCGACGGCGTTTGTGCCCATGCGGGCGCTGCTGCCAGCGTCAACACCGATGCGCCTGTAACGATGAGGGCGAGTGCTTTTTTCTTGAAGGAATGTTGGGGTTTCAAAATGATCTCCTTTGAAGATTGACCGTTAAAAATTGACGAGCAAAACGCTGCAGTTTTCGTGCTGCGTGCTCAACAATTCATAGGGTGCCGTGCGCCCGCAATGGCTGCGGGCCGAATTCTTCACCGTCGTTTGTAGGACTTTTCCTTCATGCCGATGACGCTCACGTTTCGCTGAAAAAATGCGCGCTGATTTTGTCGCCAGCCAGCGACAAAAACCGGCTCGAAAGGGTGCTTTTGCGGTGTCAAAAGACATAAGCAAACAGCAATGTGGTGATCTGCCGCAGAAAGTGCTGACTTGACATGAAAGCATCTGTGTTTTCGTCAACGCATGCGCCGTGTCTCACGTTGAACACCGGTCACCGTTATTCAGGTGATTCACAAACCTGTCTTCAACATCCAAAGGATTTCTCATGAACAAACTGCTTGCTACCCTGATCGCTACCCTCTTCGTCGGCGTTGCTTCTGCACAAGCTCCTGCTGCTACGCCAGCACCAGCAGCAGCACCTGCTGTTGCCGCTACCCCTGCAGCCAAGGCTGAAGTGAAGGCCGACAAGGCTGTGGCCGGCGCCGTGAAGAGCGAAGCCAAGGTCGATGCCAAGGCTGACGCCAAGGTTGCCAAGGCTGAAGCTGCAGCTGCAGACAAGAAGGCCAAGGCTGAAGCCAAGGCCGCCAAGGCCAAGGCCAAGGCTGATGCAAAGGCCGCCAAGGCTGACGCAGCTGACAAGGCCAAGGCAACCGCCAAGGCTGAAAAGACCGGCGCCAAGGCTGACGAAAAAATGACCAAGACCGCTGTCAAGGCTGACGAAAAAGTTGGCGCAACCAAGGTTGAAGCTGGTGCCGACAAGGCCAAGGCCGCTGCTACGACCACCGCTGTCAAGGCAGAAGCCAAGGCTGACGTCAAGGCTGCTGGCGCCAAGTAATCACTGGTCGGCTGTTCACTCAGCCCCTCAGCAAAAAGACAGGCTACGGCCTGTCTTTTTTTATGCCCGCTTCAAAAATGCACAGGCTGTGACGGGGGTGAACTTCGGGTTTGTCCCGGTGTGCGTCTTCGGGTTTATCCCCGGGGCCTGTCGCCGCGCGGCGACAAAATCGGGCTGGCTGCGCGGCTAGAATTTCCGGTCGCCGTAAAAATGGCGATTCTTATCTACTGTCAACATCCCCAAGGATTTAAAAAATGAACAAATTGCTCGCCGCCCTGATCGCCACCCTGTTTGTCGGTGCTTCTTTCGCACAAGCCCCAGCTGCTGCTGCCAAGGTCGAAGCCAAGGCCGACGCCAAGCCAGCTGCTGCTGCCGCCAAGGTCGAAGCCAAAGCCGATGCCAAGAAGGTTGAAGTCAAGGCTGACGCCAAGCCAGCTGCTGCAGCTGCTGCAAAGACCGAAGTCAAGGCCGATGCCAAGCCAGCCGCTGTTGCTGCCAAGGCCGAAGTCAAGGCTGACGCAAAGCCTGCTGCCAAGTAATTACTGGCCGGGCTGTTAATTTAGCCCTTCAGCAAAAAAGACAGGCCACGGCCTGTCTTTTTTTATGCCCGCTTCAAATTACTTTGGTCTGGCTGACTTCACGATGCCGCTGCAGGTTGCGCCGCCTGCTTGGGCGCAAAGCTGATTGACAGGCCCTGCGCCGTTACGGTGATCTTGTCCGGCTGCAGACCCATGCCGTCGGGCAGCGCAAGGTCCTGGGCCTTGAGCTGATGCAGCACCACATCCTGCAGCGACTGCTCTGCCAGTTGCGGGCCATAGGTGGCCAGCAGCGCTGCCGGCCCGGGTGCCAAGTTGTCGAACTTCAGCGCATTGACGCGCAACTGGGTCGCGCGTATCGACAGGTCTGACGGCTCAAAGCGCAGGCCGAAATCCACATCGAAGATGCCCGTGTAACTCTGGTTCAGCGCCTGACCCGCCAGGCCCACCGGCGTCTGCACACCCAGGCGGTTCTGCTCCGGCAGCATGCGCAGCTGCGGGATTTGCAGCGTCAAGTCGAACAGTCCGCGCACCGGATACTTGCGCGGAAATTTTTCTCCGACGGCCTGTTGCAGCTTTTCTTTCGAGACCTTGTACGCGGCCTGGGCACGCAGGGGTGTGAGGACTGAATAGACCGCACCTGCCAGCAGCAGGCGTCCTGTGGAAGTGATGATCAGTCTGCGTTTCATGCCAGTTCCTTGCTTAAGACCATGCAGCCAGTTTGGGGCACAACTCCGTATTTGCAACCACTGCCATGAGCCCACTATTTCCGATACATTGATCAACTTGAAAGAAGGATCAATGCCAATACTGTTAACCTCGGCAAACGATGTAACCGGAGGTTCCTGCATTGGCTCCCGCACAGAACGATGCCTACATGGCCGCACCCGAAGCGCTTTCGCTGCTCGGGGTGCAGCACCAGACCCTTTACGCCTACGTGAGTCGCGGCTTGGTGCGCAGCTTTCGCCAGCCGGGCAAGAAGAGCAACCTTTATCTGCGTGAAGATGTGGAGCGCCTGAAGTCGCGCGCAGAAGTGCGGGCCGGCCAGGGCGCGATTGCCGCGTCGGCCATGCAGTTCGGCGAACCCATCGTGCCGACTTCCATCACGGAGATCTCGCCTGAAGGCCCGCGATACCGCGGCCTGATTGCCGTTGATTTGGCCGCGCGCCAGGTGTCTTTCGAGTCTGTGGCTGAACTGTTGTGGACGGGTCTCTCGCCCGACGAAGGCGTTCGTTGGGACATACGCCCATTGCCCGCGGAAGTGCGCCGCCTCTGCGAATCGCTGGGCAAGGTCGGCACGCGCGAGCAATTCATGGAAGTGTTTGCGCTGGTGGTGCTCACGCTGGGTATCTCGCGCGGGGGTGTGGCGCAACGCCTGCGCAGCGGCAACACGCTGGACGCCGCCAAGCAGGTGCTGCAGGTGCTGGTCGGCTGCCTTGGCTTGCTGGCCAAAGACCGAAAGTTCACGCCGCTCAAGGCCGGTGACAGCATCGTGCACGGCGTGTTGCGCGCACTGGGCGGCAACGTGACCGAAGAAAACACGCATGCCATCGAGGCCATTCTCGTGCTGCTGGCCGACCATGAACTCGCACCCGGCTCGTTTGCTTCGCGCGTCGCCGCGTCCAGCGGCTCGTCACTGCACGGTTGCCTCGTATCGGCGATGTGCACGCATGCCGGTGTAAAGGTCGGCCATGTGTATGACCAGGCCGAAGTTTTTCTCGCCGGCGCGCGCACGCGTGCGGCGTTGGTCAAACGCGTGATCGAGCTGCGTGACATCGGCCGCAAGGTACCCGGCTTCGCGCATCCGCTGTATCCCAAGGGTGACCCGCGTGCCGCGTATCTGTTGCGTCTCGCAGCTTCGCGTGCAAGGCCCAGCGCGCGGCTCCGTGAGGTCATGGCCTTTATCGGCGACGCACGTACCGAGTTCAACCTCTTGCCGCAAGTCGAGCTGGTCGTCGCGGCGCTGTGCAACGAAATGGGCCTGCCGCGTGAAAGCGGTGGCGCGCTGTTTGCAGTGGCGCGCTCGGCCGGTTGGGTGGCGCATATTCTTGAGCAGCGCCTCTCGTCCGTGCTGCTGAGGCCGCGCGCCAAGTTCGTTAATAACTAATGAGGTCGCGTTTTGGGGGAGCGGAACCCTCGCATTGATTGCCTCAATCAATCAAGACCTTCCCTAGGCCAGAAATCTCCGCCGCACACCGGATTTCGCCTTTTCTCCCCTGACATGCAGGTTTCGCCGCAGTTCTGCGCTGCGCAGCGATTTCAGATTGAGCCATCAATCAATCTTGATGAACCTTCGCCACAAGTCTA
Source organism: Pseudomonadota bacterium (assembly GCA_040387435.1). GTDB lineage: Bacteria > Pseudomonadota > Gammaproteobacteria > Burkholderiales > Burkholderiaceae_C > Polaromonas. Next base: position 163,150 of record JAZKDR010000008.1, on the reverse strand, counting down.
GATTCACGGCAGGCCATGCAGTGCAGGTCAAGACACCGCCGCGCCACGCCCGCCAAAAATCCACAACCGGAGACAAGCTTGTCCTCACGTATCCATAACTCATCAATGCAGCGCCGCCTTTCACTGAAGGTCACAGGCACCGCACTGGCCCTTGCCGTGCTCACGGCTTTTGCACCTGCCGCCATAGCGCAGGCCTACCCTGCCAAGCCCGTTCGCATCGTCGTGCCTACTGGCGCGGGCGGCCCGGCCGACATCATGGCGCGCGTGCTGGCCGAGCGGCTTACCAAATCCTGGGGCCAGGCCGTCATCGTCGAGAACAAACCCGGCGCGTCGCAGATGCTGGGAGCCGACCTCGTTGCCAAGGCAGCGCCTGACGGCTACACCTTCATGCTTGGCAATGACGGCGCCATCGCCATCAACCAGTCACTCTTCGCCAAGATGCCTTACGACCCGCTGAAAGACCTGGTGCCCGTCGCCAAGCTCGTCACGTTGCCACTGGTGCTGGTCGTGCATCCTTCTGTGCAGGCCAAAAGCACACAGGAAGTTGTCGCACTGGCGAAATCACAGCCCGGCAAACTCAACTTCGGCTCTGGGGGCAGTACGACGCGCATGGCTGGCGAGCTCTTCAAGGGCATGACTGGTACCGACATCGTCCATGTGCCCTACAAAGGCAGCGGTCCCATGGTCATCGGTCTGCTTGGCAATGAGGTGCAGGTGGCATTCGACGGCATCACCACCTCGCTGCCGCAGATCAAGGGCGGCAAGCTGCGCGCCATCGCCGTCACCAGCCTGACCCGCGTACCCACCCTGCCTGACCTGCCCACCGTGGCTGAGTCTGGCGTCCCCGGCTTCGAGGCTGGCACCTGGCTCGCCATGTTTGCGCCCGCCGGTGTACCGAAAGAAATTCAGGCCCGCGTCTATTCAGAGCTGTCACAAATCATGGCGCAGCCAGAGCTGCGCACCCGCCTGCTCGACATGGGCCTCACGCCTGATCTCGCACCGCCTGAAAAGTTTGCGCCGCAAATCAAGGGCGATGCCGACAAGTGGGCGCAGGTCATCAAGCGCGCCGGCATCACGGCCGACAACTGAAACTGAACGTCAACAAAGCAAACCTGCGAAAGACCCACCATGAATGCCCTCATCAAGAATTCCATTCTGCGCAAGGACTGCAGCGCCGCCGAATGGCAGGCCCGCATCGACCTCGCCGCCTGCCACCGCCTGGTCACCTTCTACGGCTGGGACAACCTCATTTACAACCACATCGCCATGCGTGTGCCTGACCAGCCGGACTACTTTCTGTTCAAGCAGCACAAGGTGATGTTTGATGAAGTCACGGCCTCCAACCTGGTCAAGATCCGCATCGACGGCGAGCAGCTCAATGAAGACCAGGGCGTCAACCCTGCGGGCTTCACCATCCACACCGCCGTGCTCAAGAATCGCCCCGACATCAACTGCACCTTGCATGTGCACAGCAAGGTCGGCATGGCGATGTCTGCGCACGCCAAGGGTATTCGCCCAATGACGCAGGGTGCCATGCGCTTTTACAACCGCATCGCGTACCACGACTACGAAGGCATCGCGACCGACATCAACGAAGCCGCACGTATCGCCGCTGACCTCGGCCCCAAAGCCAAGTCCATGATTCTGCGCAACCACGGCTTGTTGACCTCGGGCGACGACGCCAGTGAAGCCCTCACGCTGATGCGCTACCTCGTCGGCGCGTGCGAGACACAGCTCATGCTTGAAGCCACCGGCGCCGAAATCATCGAGCCGCCAGCAGACGTGTGCGAGCACACCGCGGCCCAGTGGGAAAAGCACGACCGCAAGGGCGGCAAGGACGACTGGCCGGCCTATCTGCGCATCGCCGATCGCATCGACACCTCCTATCGCGACTAACGCAGTCACGCGGATGAGCAACACAAAGCTGCGCGTCGGCATCGTCATACCCGCTTTCTTCTACGTGCCCTACTGGGCCGCTGAAAGAAAAGGCTGGTATGCGGCGCACGGCCTTGATGTCGAGATCATCATGCTCAGCGGCATCGAGGGCGTCACGCGCCAGCTCAAGGCCGGTGAGATCGACATCGGTGTCGGTTCCCCCGAGCATGTGATTCATGATGTGGAGCGGGGCGGTGACCTGCGCATGATTGGCGGCAACGTCAACCGCCTCACGCACTCGCTCATCGTGCAGCAGGGCATCAACACGCTGACTGACCTGCGCGGCAAGCGCTTGGGCGTAGCCACCATCACGGCGGGCACGTCCTCGCTGTTCATGGGCATTCTTGAAGAGCTGGGCCTGCATTACCCCGGTGACTATGAGGTGGTCGAATGCGGCGCTGTGCCGCCGCGCCACAAGATGCTGCTCAGCGGCGAGATTGACGCCGGCATGCAGACCGACCCCCACAACTACATGGCAGAGGACGAAGGCCTCACCAACCTCGGCTCGCTCTCGCAGTGGATTCCAGACTTCCAGTTCACGAGCATCAATGTGCGGGATGCATGGGCGAAGCAAAACACCAAAACCGTCACACATTTTCTGGAGGCCACCTTGCAGGGCACGGACTTCATGGTGAATGATCGGGAAGGCGCCGTCGACATTGCCGAAGAGTTCATGAGAATTCCGCGCCGCTACCTCGAGCGCGCCTGGGTCGACCATTCGGGCGGGGCCGTGTCACTCGACCTGCACCTCAACCATGCCGGCATCGACACGGCGCTGCAGCTTATCAAGCGCGACCGCACCGGCGCCTACGACGTGGCCGAAAACGCCACGCCCGAAAAATATGTGGATGCCTCCTATCTCAAGGCCGCGCAGCGCGCCACCGGAAGGCCTGAACACGTCTTCTCCTGAAGACGCCACGCCAAGTTTCGAGACCTGAAAGACCATACCGCATGACCCGTCCGATTCACCTGGGCCTTGTGTCCAAAACTTTCTATTACGTGCCCGTCTGGGCCGCGATGGACCTCGGTTTTTTCAGCGATGAACAACTGGAGGTTCGCACCAGCTACCTCGGCAGCGATGTGCAGATCCAGTCGCTCATCGATGGCAGTGTCGACATCGCCGTGGCGCCGCCCGAAGGCGTGCTCGTCAATGCTTACGCGGGCGGGCCGCTGCGCATGATTGCTGGCAACTCCGGCAAGCTCAGTCACTGGCTGATGTCACTGCCCGAGATAAAAACCATTGAAGACCTGCGCGGCCGCACCTTCGGCATCCTCAACAAGACAGAAGGCAGCTTTTTCCACTTCATGGAGCTGGCTGAGGCCAACAACCTGCACTACCCCAAAGACTATGGCGTGGTCGATACCGGTGGTGCGCCCGACAGGCACCGCGCGCTGGTGGCCGGCACGCTCGATGCGGGCCTGCAGTCCGTGCCATGGTGTTTCCTGGGTGAAGACATGGGCCTGAACAAACTCGCCGACATCAGCGACTACGTGCCCGAGTGGCAGTTCAACACCATCAACGCCAACATCAACTGGTGCCGCAGGAACCCCGAGACGGCGACGGCCGCCCTGCGCGCCATCCTGCGCGGCGTGCAGTGGATGTACGCCAACCGCGAAGCCGCCGCCAAACTCGCCGCGCACTATATGGAGATCGACATCAAGTACACGCTGCGCGCATGGGACTACTTCACCTCGCTCGGCAAGCTCACTGAAGACATGAGCATCAACGTGCCTGGGCTTGAAAAAGTCATCTCGGTACAGATCAAGGCCGGCAAGCTGCCACCCGATGCGCAGGGCCGGCTTGAGCGTTACGTCGACCAGACCTGGCTTGAAAGCGTCGCCCAGCCCGCAACGGTTTCCTGAGCATGCGACTGAATCGCCTTGATAAATCAAACGGAGACAACCCATGAACACCTTCACCTCACGCACTCGTCGCAGCTTCGCGGTTGCCGCGCTCGGCCTCGCCGCCTTCATGGCCGCAGGCACGGCCAGCGCTGCAGACAAGCTGCGTTTTGTCACCGGTCCCTTCCGCGCCACCGAAGCCGAGACGCGCGCCGCATGGGAGCCGCTGGTCAAATACCTTGGCCAGCAGACCGGCACTGAAGCAGAACTCACGGTGTACGACACCTGGAACAAGGTCAATGACGCCATGGCGAAGAACGAGTTCGACGCCGCCTGGATGGGCGGCGCGGGCCGCTACGTGGTGGTGCGCGCCAACGGCGGCGGCCCGGCGATTGCCACCGTCAAGTTTGCCGGCTCGCCGGCCTACCGCTCCATCGTCATCCAGCGTGAAGGCCTCGACGTGAAGGATTTCCCGCGTGACGCCAAAGGCATGACCATCAACTTCACGCATGAGAACTCCACCACCGGCTGGCTGATGGCCTATGCCGCGCTGCTGGGCCAAGGCATAAACCCCAAGACCTGGTTCAACTACAAGGCCGTTAACCAGCACCCCGACAACGAGTACGCCGTTGCCAAGGGCGAGTCAGACCTGGCGGTCGACAGCGACGCCAACCGAACCTCCATGATCAACCGCAAGCTGGTCGAGGCGCCAAAAGTGCGCATCGTCTGGCAGTCCGACGCAGTGCCGCAAGACCCCATCTCCGTGCGCGTCGGCCTGGATCCGGCCCTGACCAAACGCCTGCAGGATGCGCTGGTCGGCATCGACGACGCCAAAGTCAAAAGCATTCCAATGCCCGCGAACTACACCGGCTTCGTCTCCGCCACCGACGACGACTACAGGAAAGTGCACGATGCGTCTGTGGCGGTCGGACGCATCAGGAAGCCTTGATTTGGTCAGTATCGATGCGCAGCCATTTAGCTCTATCGACCCTTGACATCTTGTCTGCCGCGATTTCTTTAATTACAGCTGCCGCTTCCGGGCAAATCACCCGATCTCCAATCGTGCGCTTTATGACATAAGGCTTAATAGGCAGAGACAAGTTTTTTTCCGCAGTATTACGAGCCTTGTAGCCTAGGATAACGATGTACCTAGGTCGCAATGCTTTCAATAGCGGCTCTACGATTAGCTCACAGGATTTGGCAAGAGCTTTACTGTGAGGCATTTTGTCCCCGCGGGTTCTGTACGGAAACATGTTGAGATAGGCGCAAGAGGACACGTCGGAGTCCGCTGCTTCAAGTACTGGATTCACTATGGTTTTGAATGGGATTTGCCTGAACTGTGCTTCAAATCGATCATTCATCGCTTCGAAGTGTGCAGGATTGGAGTCATTGCCTCTCAGAATGTCTATGGAGTCTGCGAGCTGCCGATCTGCCAGTGTTTCCTCGCTGTACGCGTCTCCTCCCCCGCCCGGATTAATGCCAATCAAACAGACGCCCCCAAGTTGGTAGTTCTTGCCCGTGAAGCCCAAGTAAGGCGTGCGGGCTAGATCTGGCAGATGTAAGGGCAGTTGGCGATCTGCATCTAATCCGTACAAGAATGCTCTAGATACGCGTGAGGCCCTCGCGAAGGCGTCGTATAAAGAAAACTGCAATTTGTCTGAACACATAAGAACTCCGGATAACTCGATCAGATTCAGTATGTAGTTTTGGTGATTTAAAGTAAAACAACAGATGCATGGTCGCTACATAAGCATTGATGGCGCTTGACTTTAAATATTCACGCGAAGGACTGCTTTATGTCCTTCGACGCCGGTTACAAGAAGTGTGAATGGCGCCGCGGTGCTGCTTGGGCGAATCAAGAAGACCAGAACGCCCATGTTTCAGCTGCAAGTCAAAATGTAAAGTTGACTTTCCATTTGCAGGGTTTCGGCCGATCAAACCCGGGGTTGGAAGGCAAATTTGGCCTGAAAAAGGCCATTTTCAGGTGCCAAATCGGCCTCCAGACCAATAAAGACGCGCGTGAGCAGCTACTGAATTAATAGCGTCAGGCTGCTGTGCTTGCGACTAGAGGTTGGCCCTGCGCGCCGTTCAGGCCGGCCAGCCGCAGGTGCGCCGCGTCCGCGTGGTCCACCGGCAGCTGGTTCTTGGCTTTCAGGTAGCGGTTGGTGAACACATCCTGCCAGGCTTCCAGCGCGTCGGCGGCCTGCGCCTCGCCCGCCAGCGCCAGACACAGCGCCGCGATTTCAGACGTGCAGACGTGCTCATCGCGCGACGAGCGGCGCAGCTGGTAGCGCGACAGCGCGTCCGGCTGCAGGCTCAACATCGGAAGCTGGTCAAGGTAAGGGCTTTTGCGAAACATCTTGCGCGCCTCGGGCCAGGTCCCGTCCAGCAGCACGAACAGCGGGCGCTTCGGTGAGGCGCTGGCCGCTGTGTGGGTGTCATGCCTGGTGAGCAGCGTATCCGTCACCACCCGCCCGGCCGCCACCTGCTCACCGGGGAAGACCACATACGGCTGCCACTGCGGGTCAGCCAGCAAGGCCAGCAGGGCAGGGTCAACCTCGGTGCGCGACCAGCCGAAGGCAAACGTCTCAGCCACCACGTCGGCCACCAGCCAGCCCGTGTTGCTCGGTTTCAGCGGTTCGATGTCTGCCATCAGCAAACACACGCCGGCCCGCACATCGACAACAGGCCGCAAGGCACACATGCAGTACGCAGGGTTCAGCCGGCAACCCGCACAACGTTCACCGCGCGGGCCGCCGCGTGCCAGAAAAGGTTTGGCGCTGCGCGCCAGCCGCTCGGTGCGCAGGCGCGATACAGCATGCGGTGCAGGCCGGGGCGCGGCAGGGTCAATCACAGCGCGCTGGATGTTCCCATGCGCAGCCGTCTTGCGGCGTCCTCCGCACGCGCATCGTCTATCTCGCGCAGCACGGCTTGCATGTCTACGTCGGCATGTTTGCGTTCGTAGCGGCCGGTCAGTGGTGTGTCGTTGGTCAGCGTGCCCGCCTGGTACAGGCTCCAGATCTCGGGGCCGTAGTCGGTGGTCAGAAGCGCGGGGGCAAACTGGCCAAAGAAGTCACGCAGGTTGCCCACGTCACGCAGCAACATGCGCTGCGCGTGGTTGTTGCCCGCAGCGTCCACGGCCTGCGGCAGGTCGATGATGACCGGGAAGTCGATGCCGCCTTCATCCGTTTCCGCATGGGCCAGCAGGATGTTGAACTCCGACAAATCCCCATGCACCACCCCCGCGCCCAGCATGCGCACCACCTCGCCTATCAGCGTGGCGTGGTGGGCCAGTGCCTGTGCGGGCGTGAACGCCACGTCGTTCAGGCGTGGGGCCGCGTCGCCATGCGCGTCGGTCACGAGCTCCATCAGCAGCACGCCATCGTGAAAGTTGTAGGGTTGCGGCACGCGCACGCCCGCTGCGGCCAGGCGGTAGAGCGCATCGACCTCGGCGCTTTGCCAGGCGGCCTCCTGCTCTTGCCTGCCAAACTTGCTGCCCTTGGCCATGGCGCGGGCCGAGCGCGAGTTCTTCACCTTCCGGTTTTCGGTGTAGTCCACCGCCTGTCGAAAGCTGCGGTTGTTGGCCTCTTTGTAGATCTTGGCGCAGCGCGTCTCATCGCCACAGCGCACCACAAACACCATGGCTTCCTTGCCACTCATCAGCTGGCGCACCACCGTGTCGATCAAACCTTCTTCGACGAGGGACTGGAGTCTGGGTGGGGCTTTCATCTGTCGATTGTCCGCGATACGGATGGGCTGCTAGTCCATGCCCCCTGCATGACGGCAATACGCGCAGCGCTCACCGCGCGGTGAGCACGTGAGACTGTGTGAGGAAGGGCGAGAGGAAGGCGTGGGGTGGGGCCGCAGACGGCCCTGCCGCTATTCCTTGGGCGGGCGAAACATCGCACACAGCTTGTTGCCGTCGCGGTCGCGCAGGTAAGCCAGGTAGAGCTTGCCCGCAGGCCCTTCGCGGTAGCCCGGCGGGTCTTCACACGTCACGCCGCCATGGGCCAACCCGGTCGCATGAAAGGTATCGACCTGCTCAGGCGACGCAGCAGCAAACCCGATGGTGCTGCCATTGCCGTGGCAAGCCGACTCGCCATTGATGGGCGTGGAGATTGCAAACGTGCCTGTCGGACTGCGGTAGAAATAACGGTTCTTGTTGGCAAAGCCCGGCTTGATGCCCAAGGTGCCGAGCAGCGCGTCGTAAAAGGTTTTGGACGATTCGAGGTCGTTGACGCCGATCATGATGTGGCTGAACATTGTTTTGTGTCTCCGTTGGGTGCCCTTCGGGGCGAAGGTCAGTGAGCATATTACTTGAGGGCAGGACCTTCTCGAAACTCTAAGGGGTTTACGCGCGATGTCTGTGCAACCCAGCGGGTCCTACTCTGTATCTGCCGAGTTAATGGTGCCCGGCAGCTCCGCAAACTTGGTCGCCATCGTGGGGTTGCCCCGTGTGAGCTTCTTGATCGTCAGATCGTCGGCCTTGTCATTGGCGATTCGCAAATTGTTCGCTGACTTGTGCAGCGCTTCTTTGGTTCTTTCCAGGTCCTTGATCGCTTCGTCGATGCGCTTGACGGCCTCTTCAAAGCCGTCGGAGGCCAGGCGGTAATTGCGCCCAAACGACGTCTTGAAATCGTCGAGCTGGGTTTCAAACTTCGTGATGTCCACGTTCTGCGAGCGCACCAGCGCCAGCTCGGACTTGTACTTCATCGCGTTCAAAGCAGCATTGCGCAGCAGTGTGATGAGGGGCACAAAGAATTGGGGCCGCACCACGTACATCTTCGGATAGCGATGCGAGACATCGACAATGCCGCTGTTGTACAACTCGCTCTCCGGCTCAAGCAGGGACACCAGCACCGCGTACTCGCACAACTTTTCAGTGCGGTCCTTGTCCAGCTCTCTCAGAAAATCTTCGTTCTTCTTCTTGGTCGCCGTTTCATCGCTCTCGTTCTTCATCTCAAACATGATGGAGACGATCTCGGCGCCCGACTCGTCCGAGTCACGAAAAATGTAGTCGCCCTTGCTGCCGGTGCGGGCGTCGTTGTCTTTGTCAAAATGCGCTCGCTGAAAGGCGGCAGCACGGATGCGGTTGAACTCGATTTCGCAGTGCTGCTCCAGGGTTTCACCGACCATCTTGGTAGATAGCCGCGCCTTCATGTCCCGCAAGCGCTCAATCTCCCCATCACGGTCGCGCAGCTGCAAGGCGTATTGCTCCTTGATGGCCTTCTCTTCCAGCTGATTTTTCACGGTGATGAGAGTGAGGTCACTCTTTAACCCATCGCGCTCCCGGGCGACCACACCCACGGCCTCATTCACCGCCAACTGGCGCGCCATGTCGCCGGCCTCCAACCTGGCGTGAAGCGCCTGAATTTCGGCGTCCTTTTTGGCGGCAGCCCCTTGCAGTTCATGGGCCAGCTTTGCCTCTGCCAGTTGCGCGGCAGCTTGCTGCGCCTTACGCGCTTGATCCAGCTCGTTCGCCAGCGCATCGCGCTCTTTGCTGACCGCGCCCAAGGCCTCCGTCACCGCCAGCTTGCGGGCTACCTCAGCGGCCGAGAGCTCGGCCTGCAAGGCCTGAATATCCGCATCTTTGCGGGCAGCAGCGCCTTGCAACTCACTGGCGAGCTTGGCCTCGGCCAAGGCAATCGCATCGCGCTTTTCCCGCTCGGCGAGCTCCAGCCGCTCGCGCAACTGTTTGTCAAAATCGCCATCGCGCACCTGCTTGAGGATGCTGGCGTACCCCGCTTCGTCGATCTTGAAGGCTTTGCTGCAGTGGGGGCAGATGATTTCATGCATGGCGGCTGCGCCTCTTGTTTCTGGGTTGACCTGTTAGCGTAGCTTGCGGTGGTCTGTTGCCGGCCGCTAAAGGTGCCTTGCCGGTTCGAGTCAGTGGTATTTATTGCTTCGATTGTTGAATGCTGGCATCGTGCCTTCAAGGACATTAACAACATGCCCGTTGATTGCCGGGTTCTCGATAGACCCAGCCACATATGAAATTTTCGCCGCATTCTTGCGATCAAACGCTGACCATATGATCTGTTCCGCGTCGCACACAACTGCAAGGTTTGGGTTATGCGTGACCATGATGATTTGCCGTCGCTTCTTTGCTTCGGTTAAGACTGGGACGAGCAGGCTTACAACCGTCTCGTTGTCGAGATTTTCTTCTGGCTGGTCTAGGATGATCGGGTTTCGTCCCTTGTCCACGAGGAGATAAAAGATCAGCAACAAGGCACCGCGTTGCCCCGGTGATAGTTGTTCAATCTGAGCATCCTGAAATAGCAGTGAGTAGCGCGGTTCTAAGAAGGGCAGTCCGAACAGTAGGTCGTAAACATCGCTGGCGACTTTATCTTTTCGCAAAATTGAACCGATGCCGATATTGCTCTTGCCGCTACTCCCTGCCGCTACAGCAATTTTTCTGTTCAATTGAGTAACGAAATCAAGTGCATCGGCTCGTTTATTGAAATCGTACTGTTCTGCAAGCTTTCGAACTGCGCCATAGCTTTCATCCTCCCCTCGAAATTCGCCTGAATTTTGCTTAATCAGAGTGAATAGAGACTCGGCCACCAGATCAGCTGAACCGCCCAACGTAGCCTGAAATTGAAGCTTGTATTCATCGCGGATGAGGCTGTTGTTTTGAATCAGGTCTTGCACAGGTTTGAACAGTTCTTCGCGAGCCTTCCGTTGGGTATTTAAGATGTCGAAGATCTCGCCCGAAAGTTTGGCACGCTGTTCGTGATGGCTGGCCAATAGCACAGGAAGGTTGTCAAGTTGAGCGATACGTTCCTGTAGTCCTTTAAGCGTCTCAGGGGCATCAGAAGCCCCTTTTAATTCTGTGAGCTTAGCTTCCCAACCCTCGATCGCTTTTAAATTTTTTTGATAGAGAAGTTGCGGCTCATTGAGCTTTGTATTGAGTGTCGCTTGCGATGCCAGTAGTTTCGCTTTCTCCTCTCCGAAGCCTTCTGTGGCCACTTTGAGCTTCACTTGCTCCTCTGGAATAGAAGTCGCGAGCCTGTCGAGCGGTTGATGATCAATCGCCAACGTGGCGAGATCACTTGCCTTCAGCGCAAGAGTGAGGATGTCTTTTGACGTGTCATCGAGAAACTGCTTATATGAGCGGTCTAACAGGCGTAGTCGCTCGCGTACGTTTTGGATGGCCTTAAGTTTGCCGGCTAGCGCGGAATCGATGGCAGTGTTGGCGTTTGCGGTATCTTCAAGGGCCTTCAGCTTCGTTGAGATATCTTCCAGCGCTGTTGCGGTCTCCTTCTGCTCAAGCGAAAGCTCTGCAGCCGGTTTAGTCATTGGTTCCGGTTTTATCTTGTTGTGCTCTTCGATCTGCCGGTTCTTTTGCGCAAGCAGTTCTTGCAAAGCGCTTCGTACCTCAGGTTGGAGCTGATCTTCAAAGCCTGTGATCTCCTGGTTGAGCCTTCGGAGATCCTTACGAAATTCATTGAGCTGCTGTCGGAAGCCACTCTCCTGCTGCTCGATGAGCTGGTCGAAGTCGAGAGCTCCGAGGCGAATGGAATCTCCTGCGTGGGAGAAGATCACTGACCGAAGCTCATTCTCAAAAGCGTTCGATTTGCCGGAGACGTGGGCATTACACAATTCTTCGAAGTGACCCTGCGGGATGTACCGCACTAGTTCCACCTTGTCTTCGGGTGGATCGTCGTTCAGATTCCGTTCTTCTTGGCTTCCGTCCAGCCAAGTCAGTGTTCCGACGAAGTTTTTCGCCGGTTCACCAGATTTCCCTCGAAAACGGTCTTTCTTTAGGAACGAGAAATGAGTTTTCTGCCGCGAGTTTCCTAGTAACGCGATGACATCGGCCAAGGCGCTTTTTCCGCTTCCTTTGTTTCCGATGATCGCAACGAGATCAGAGCTAAGCGGAAGATTGGTTCCGCCGAGCCATGAATCAACGGTGGCATTCTCAGCATTCTTGGCTATTGAGACGCTGTTGATGAAGAACGTCTTGTTCTCTGCGATTTCTATTTGCTTTTGGGGGCATTCGCCAATGAAGGAGCGCTTCGCCGGTTCCATAGTGGCTTGGAGCAGTCCATGAAAAGACGGATCAGCCTTGATCCATGTGGCCTTTCCCGACGGGTAATCACCATAGCCCCGCTTGTCGTTGTCGCCCTTTACGCCAACAAAACAATGCGCGTCGCTTCCTGAAACAATAAGTCGCGGCACGTTCCCTAGCGCTTGCTGAAAGCTCTTGATGAACTTCGCATTACCGGGGGTCTCTTCGCCGACGAATGCGCGACGAATATCAGAGTTACGAGATTCGAAGATAGTTGAAGTCTTCACCAACCCAAAAAAATAGGCATAGTGATCTTTCCATTTCACGTCCGCGAGACCGTCGTTCGTGTCATATGGCATAAAGCCAAGAGCAAGGCCGTTCGGTACCTTGTCTATCGCGATTTTGTAGCTGTCGCAGTTAATCTCTGCGATGGTTGACCCAGCCAGAAGCGCGATCGCCGTATCTGCGTCGGTTTCTATCTTCTTGAACCCGTGATGCTTCAGCTTGTCCTCGGAGACCGCGCGAGCAAGCTGAACTAGTGATGCGTCCGACAACGGGCGATTTACGAATTCGATGAGCAGCGCAGCCTTAAAATCATGAAGAACTTGGTCCTCAACCTCATCAGAGAAGAGAACATGCGCGTTGAGACGGGCTGGCATCGGTGCCATAAGGCGTAACTCGATACCGGGGAACACTTTCTTCGTCAGCTTCGGCGCCCCTGCTTCGTCTAAGCGTCGCTTGAGGGCAAACCAGCCATCGAAAGTCCAATAATCCATCAATGCGAACACCGCTGGCTCGGCGGCATTGAGGGCCGCAATCATCTCGTCAACGAGTATGCGGTTCGCGCTGGAATTGGGATCGCCGTCGAACTTTTTTCCCTTCCAGTGGAAGGAGGCGGGTGTGTGGATATGCAAATCCCACTGCCGCCATTCAGAGCCTCGCTCAAATTGATTGTTATTTAAAGCCATGCGCATACCCTTCTGATGAGTCTACAAAAAAGCATTCCATCTATTTATGGCTCGATTACAACGAACCCCCCCCATTGGGATGAGCTATTCATCTGTCTAGTCTCGAGCCAAATTTTCCATCGCCACTAACTGCAATTACCAGCTTCTGGGTGGCCCGCGTAGCGGCCACATAGAACACCCGCGCCGCCTCTTTCTCATCCTCCCCCGTCGCAGGCATATGCCCCACGCCAGGAAGCGCCACGACGGGAAATTCAAGGCCCTTGCTGACCTTCATGGTCATCACCTGTACGAAGTTTGATCCGGGCCAATATTCGCCCGAGGCTTTCCTCACGCGATGCGGCAGACCTCTGCGTTGAAGGGCGTCGGCACACAAGTCCATGGTCTTCCAGTCTGCGCACAAGATCGCCATGTCGCCCCAGGCGTGGCCTTCCTTGTGGGTTTGGCTCAGGTGATCGGCAATGGCGAAGGCTTCTTCACGCAATGTGGGTAGGCGAATGATTAGTGGCGACTCACCATCGCGACCACAGCTGATGGGTTTGAGCAGCGGAATGCCGTCATCGTCTTTGTCGTCGGCGGTCAGCAGGTCAGCGGCCACCAAGCTGGCGGTGTGCAGAATCTGTTTGGTGTTGCGGTAGTTGATTTTGAGGATGGTGGTTCGGCCTTGTGCCTGCACGCCCACACTTTTGAAGCTGAAATCTTTCCTGCGGCTGCGTTCATAGATGCTTTGGGCATCGTCATAAAGCAGCAGCAGGCTGTTCGTCGTTGGGTCAACCATCTGCGTGACGAGCCTGATCCACTCAGGCGCGAAGTCATGGCCTTCGTCGATCAATATCGCCTGGTACTGGCCGCTGGGGATGTGCCCGCGATCTACCGCGTGGATCAAGCGCTGTACCAGCTCTTCAACATACTGTTGGGCGTTCATCTGGCCGGGCAGCGCTTGCCCGAAGGCCACCAATTGGTCGCGGCACCATTTATGGAAGTGGCGTGCATGCACCCTGTTGCCCAGACCTTTGGCATTCATCACGCTGTGCAGCTTGACGCCCAGTGGCTCGTTGAAACAAAGAATCAGAATGGGCTTGCTGCTGGCGGTGCTTGCTTGCGCGAGGTATTCGGCGCGGTAGCCGAGGATCATGGTTTTGCCGGAGCCGGCCACACCGTGAATCACGCGATGACCGTCACCCAGACTGCGGGCCAACTGCTCTTGCTGCAGGTCCATCACCCGCATGATGTCCGGCAATTCTGCGTCTGCATCGTTGTCGTCAAACAGCGCGCCAGACGTCTGGACGCGCACATCGGGGAAAAGAATCCATCGAACCCGGTCCATCTGGGGAAGCGACATGGCGCTGTGCATCTTGAACGGGAACATTCCCCACAAGCGACTCTGAAATTCTTCTGCCCCTACTTTCTCCAGCATCTCGTCACTGCACACAACCTGATGTGGGGTGATGACTTGATCGAGTTGGCCATCCGTGAACTGCTTGCGCGTCATGTTGGGAAAGACGACGCCATAGCTCCACGGCATGATTAACGCGCCTTGGTATCTGCCTTCGGCATGTACAAGTTGCGGGTCACGTTTGAGTGCGTCCACAACAGCATGCGCATACTGCCGGGCTTGTTCCGCCGGGTTGGCCTGGGTCTTCAGCATGCCGTCGACAAAGACCTGCCAGCTTTGCTTGTTGGCTTGTTGAATGGTCTTTGGGCTCCAGTCCTTGACTTCGAGAACAAGCAGACCGCGCCGCGGATGCATCACTACAAAGTCAGGATGCAGATGCTTGGGACCGATGGGAACGTCGTACCAGAGAAGGTAGTCGCCGTCGAGCTTCTGTTCCAGACGCTCGGCCAAACGCCTCTCGCCGCTGGTCATGCGGGACACACATGTACCCATCGAAGGAATAAGAGTCGCCATCCCGCCCAAGCCCTAACAATTTGTCACACATCATGACCGGGAAGCGGCTTAAAGACCAGAGGGTTTGGCTTGAGTGCTCGAAAGGCGGACATAAAAAAGCCCGCACGAAGCGGGCTTTTTGCTAAACCAATTGCTGAGGTACTACCTTCCCACTACAGACCAACCCGCCTTCTGATTGGTCTTATCGTTCTCATACTCCCAGCGCGTGCCGCAGTTGTCGCACCTGTACTTGGTGACCGACACCAGACCCTGGCGGCGCTTTTCCTGGCGGTTCTCACCTTGCACCAGCTCGGGGTGGCCGGGGGCTTTGCGCCAGTTGCGCTGAATGCCGGCGCAGCCTTCGCAGAGTTCGCGTGGGGCTGGTGCGGTGGGTGGGGTGGTGTCCTGGGTCATGTGGGTGTCTTGCTGTAGGGATGGCTTATTGTCGCCGTCAGCTCTTCCAGAACTGTTTTGTCGCAATCCGCGCGCCTTCAGCCATCGCGGCCATCTTGGCCCAGACAACGTCAGGATCAACAGCCGCCTGCCCCACCCAGGTGCCATAACCGCAGTCGCTGCCGGCGATGACGTTCTCGCGACCAACGAGGTTGGCGTAGCGGCCTATGCGTTGGGCGATCAGTTCGGGGTGTTCGATGAAGTTGGTTTTTGATTCGAGCACGCCGGGGATGAGCACCTTGCCTTCGGGCAGCTTGACGCTTTCGAACAGCGTCCACTCATGGGCATGGCGCGGGTTGGCGGCCTCGAAAGAGATGTAGGACGGCTTGGCCTTGAAGATGACTTCGATGATGTCGGCCAGCGGCACGTCGCAGTGGTGCGGGCCTTCGTAGTTGCCCCAGCACAGGTGCATGCGCAGCTGCTCGGGCGGGATGTTGGCGACCGCGTGGTTGAGGACTTCGATGTTGAGCTGCGCGTTCTTGCGGAACTCCTTCACAGGGAGGTCGGCGAACTGGATGTGCCGGCCCATGGCGAGGTCGGGGCAATCGAGCTGGAGCACGAAGCCCGCTTTGGCGACGGCTTCATATTCGGGCCGCATGGCTTCGGCGATGGCGTAGAGATAACTCTCGCGGTCCTTGTAGTGCTGGTTGGCAAAGAACAGGCCGACGACGCCGGGCGAGGCCGCGCTCATGAAGCCTTCTTCGGATTTGACGCCGGCCAGCGCATCTTTAAGGTTTTGCGCATCGGTCACGGCGGCGGCGGGGTCGCGCACGCTGATGGGGCTGGTACACGCCGGTGTCTTGCGGCGTGAGCGCCCGGGGTCGCCGAACACCTTGCGCTCGAGCACGGGAAAGTCGTTCAGGTCCTGGTACTTGAAGGAATTGCTTTCGCCGCCGAAACCGTCGAGGCGGTCTTTGATGTAGGTGGCGTAGCTGGGCTTGCTCATCTCGCCGTCGTTGATGATGTCGACCCCGGCCTGGGCCTGCTTGCCCACCACCTCGGCGACGGCGGAGCGGATGCGTTCGGCCAGCGCAGGTGCGTCGACGGGTACGCCTTCCTCCTTGGCGAACATCATCTTGATGAGGTCTTCCGGGCGGGGCAGGCTGCCGGTGTGGGTGGTGAGAAAGCGTTCCGTGCTGCGTTTCATGGTTGTCTCCACTTGGTTTTGATGGGTGGCCCCGGCGGCCCGGTGACCTCGCCTGGTCTTAGTGTACGTACACCGCTTTCCCCCGCGTGGTTTCAACGGATGCCGGGCATCGTCCTACACCGCGCTTTTAGCGGCAGTCCTAGGATATTTTTTCCACACCTAACGGAGACCTGCTCATGGAAAACTACCACGTTAAAAAGCACCAGGAACATTGGGACCTGACAAAGGAAGGTGCTGCGCACGCGGCGATTTCCAAACCAACGAAATCAGAAATCATCTCGGCGATGGAGACGTTCGTGAAGGACAAAAAAGTGTCCGTCAAGATTCACGGTGAAGACGGGCGCTTTCAGGAAGAGCGTACCTATCCGCGCGCCAGTGACCCCAAACATTCACCTGGTTGAGGGCCATCATGGCAAAACACGATTCGACCCCCGAATACACCGGCTTGCGCCAAACCTTGGTGCGGCTTCAGGCAGCCCCCGTGCCGGACCAGTCGGCCATAGACCGCGTGATTGACGAGCTTGAGCAGGTACAGCTGCGCATCAAGAATGAGCAGACTGGCGTCAGGGGCAACAACCCCAACGAGTAACAGGCTGTGATGGCCGGTGCGGCGACCACGTTTTGGCCCGTACGCAGTTACTGATGTAACAGCGGTTTAGTGGGTCGACAAGGCGCCGTCCATGCCATGCTCGGGCCGGCCGGTGATGAGTCCGAGGTTGTCGCTGTCCATGCTGCCAAGGTTGGCCGCATGCTTCTTGCAGAACTCGACGAGCTTTTCGACGTCTTGTGATTTGTCGAAAATTTCATCTGCGCCCAGTTCCCTGCAGTGGTCCAAGACGCGCTTCTGGCCGTAGCTGGTCAGCACAACCACCTTTTGCCGGGGGGAACGTGACTGCACTTCCTTCAGCACGCCAAAGCCGGTGCCCAGGCCGAGGAAGAGGTCAACGATGACCAGGTCCCATGTGTTGTCGTTGGCGCTCAGCCAACGGCGCGCGTCCAGCTCTGTCGCGGCGACGCCAATAAATTTCAGGGGCGCGATCTCTTCCATCGCGTCTATCAGTGTGTCGCGGATATCGTCCCTGTCCTCGACCAGAAATGCACTTAAAACCATAAAAACGCCTGTTTGTTATCTCAATGGCTAACTTAGGTCGCGGGGTGCAGGGCCCAAGTGGGTTGGTGCAGTCTAGTGGCGTAGGCGGTGTCCCACGGATTCGCTATGTAACTGACTGTTCGTCAGGCCTCAGGCCTAGAGCGGCGTCCGGGCTGGGGTCGACCTCCACGACATCGACCTTCATCTCCGTGACTTCCAGCGGCGTGCCGCCGTAGTCCGAGATAAACGCCACGTCGGCGGCATCGCGGCCATAGGCCAGCACAATGCGTCCGCCGACGGGTTGCTCCTGTGTGGCGTCAAAGGTGTACCAGCGGCCGCCGACAAAAGCTTCAAACCACGCGTGCAAATCCATCGGGTCAAGCTTGTGCAGGTAGCCGACCACAATGCGCGCGGGAATCTGCAGGCTGCGGCACAGGGCAATGCCGACATGCGAGAAATCGCGGCAAACGCCTGCGCTATGGTTGAGTGTGTCCATCGCATCGGTGGTGGCTTCGCTGACGCCGTATTTGTATTCAAGGTTGTGGTGTATCCAGCTGCGGATTTTTTCCGCTTGCGCGTAACCGGGCGGTGCATCGCCGACGATGGCCTGCGCACGCTCGGCCATCTTGTCGGACGGGCAATAACGGCTTTGCAGCAGGTAGAGCAGGGCGTCGTCGGGCAATTGCTCGATGGGCGTTTGCGGCGCGTCGGGTGCCACCGCAATCTGCGCCTCGACCTCCATCACAACTTCAACCGCCATGTGCATGTTGCCGCGCGGCACCACCAGGCGCTGGCACAGGTTGCCGTAGCTGTCGACATATTCGGTGGTGGGCACCCAGGGCTGCAGCTCGTAGCTGTCGCGGATGATCCATTGCGCATGCCCGCTGCGCGGACGCAGCATGGCAACAAGGGGTGTATCGACCGCAGCGGTGACGGCGAGGGTACAGGAGGCTTTGAGTTTCATGGTGGCGCGTGGGATGGGCGGGCAGACGTTTGGACAGGCTCCTATCGTCACGGCTTCTCCCTGCGCCGCGTGTAGGTCGCAGCCGCACATGCGCGTGTTGTCAGCGCAGGGCGGTGACCTGGCTGAGGGCCAGCCCGATCAGCGCACACGCCCCGAGCAGGGGCATGACGCCGACCTTGAAGCGGAACAGCGCGACGGACGCGCCCGCAGCGATCAGCGCAGACACGGCGTCGAAGCGGCCGCCAAAGCCCTGCGGCCAGAGCACGTGGTACGCGAAGAACATGGCGAGGTTGAGAATGACGCCGACCACTGCCGCCGTGATGGCCGTGAGCGGCGCGGTGAACTTCAGCTTGCCGTGGGTTGACTCGATCAACGGGCCGCCAGCAAGGATGAAGATGAAGGACGGCAGGAAGGTGAAGAAGGTCACCACCGCTGCAGCGGCCGTACCGGCCATGAAGAGCGCGTTTGGGCCAAAGACCTGCGCACCCCAGCCTCCCACAAAACCGACAAAGGCCACCACCATGATGAGCGGGCCGGGCGTGGTTTCGCCCAGCGCCAGGCCGTCGATCATCTGCGGGGCGGTGAGCCAGTGGTGCTGCTCGACCGCGCCCTGGTACACATAGGGCAGCACGGCATAAGCGCCGCCGAAGGTAAGCAGCGCAGCCTTGGTAAAAAACCAGCCCAGCTGCGTGAAGGTGCCCTTGACGCCGTAAGCGGCGACCAGTGCGGCGATGGCCAGCAGCCACAGCACGACGCCGAAGCCCAGCACCCTGGCCAAATGACGGCGCGAGAACACGGCGTGGGGCGGTGTGGGGGTGTGGTCGTCGATCAATGCCGGCCCATAGCCCTGCGCCGCGGCGCCGTGGCCGCCACCAGCCGAAAACACACCCGGTGCCGCGCGTGCACCGAAGTGGCCGATGAGTGCAGCCGCCAGCACGATGAGCGGGAAGGGCGCACCGAAAGCAAAGATGGCAACAAAGGCCGCGGCGGCGATGCCCCACATCCAGCGGTTCTTGAGCGCACGGCTGCCGATGCGGTGTGCGGCATGCAACACCAGCGCGGTGACGGCGGGCTTGATGCCGCAGAAGAGACCGCTGACGGCGGGCACGTCACCGAAGCGCAGATAAATCCACGACAGCGCGACGAGGATAAAAAACGAAGGCAGCACAAACAGCGCACCGGCCACGATGCCACCCCAGGTGCGGTGCATCAACCAGCCGATGTAGGTTGCTAACTGCTGCGCCTCGGGGCCGGGCAGCAGCATGCAGTAATTGAGCGCATGCAGAAAGCGCTTCTCGCTGATCCAGCGGCGGCGCTCGACCAGCTCGGTGTGCATGATGGCGATCTGCCCGGCGGGTCCGCCAAAACTGATGAAGCCGAGTTTGAGCCAGAAGCGGAAGGCTTCGGAAAATGACACCGCTGCAGGTGGGGAAGGAGGGGGTGGCGTGACGGCGTCCACGGAAAGCTCCAGTGCAGTGCCAGCGCTTGGACGCGACACCGTCTACCTCATGGGCAGTTTTTAACTGCCTTGTGGTCGGGAGGCTGTTTTCCCGATTTCGGGATCGTAGCAGAGGGGTTGATGTTGATTTGATGCATTGCCCTTCACGCAGAAGCCGGGGGTAGCCCGGCGGCTAGTCACTTTCTTTTGCTTCGCCAAAAGAAAAGTAACCAAAGAAAAGGCGACCCGACGTCTGGGTCCTTTCGCTGCGCTACAGGCAACCTGCGGTGCTCGATTCCGCCGGCGGGAAAAACAACTCGCTGCGCTCAAACAAGTTTTTCCCCTTTATGCCGTCTCCATCTGCGCTCCTCGGCCCAGCCTCCACGGGGTGGGGACGAATTCGGATTCGGGGAGCCTTCAAGCGCGAAGCGCTTGAAGGCGGTCTTTGGTCTTTTCCCCAAAACCCTTGGAGAGGAGCCGAGAAGCGCAGACGGAGGCGGAAGTTCAGGCCAAACCTGTTTGAGCGAAGCGAGTTGTTTGGACTGCCGCCGTAGTCGAGCATCGCAGGGTGCCCGTAGCGCAGCGTAGGGACGACGAACAGGGTCGCCTTTCTTTTCGTTAGGTTTGGCGTTCACGTAACTTTGCCTTGCAAAGTGAGTGAACTCCGCGCGCACAGCGCGCCTTTGGCGAACAAAGAAAACCTGCTTCGCAGGTTTCATTAAAAGTAACTCGCCCGCCGGGGCGACTCCCGGCCTGGTCATGAAGGGCACAGCACTCCGCATGCGCCGCAGCCCTGCAACCTCAAGCCGCAGCAGTCTCCCCCTGCGGCCGCTCTTCCTTCCCATCAGGGTGCTTCGCAAACCGCGCCGGGTCACGCCCATGCGTCGGCGCGTAGTCACCCCAGGGCCAGCCGCCGAACTGGGTGCGCTGGTACTCCTGCATGGTCTGCATGATCTCGGCCTGGGTGTTCATCACAAACGGGCCGTACTGCACCACGGGCTCGCCAATCGGCTTGCCCTGCAGCACCAGAAATTCGCTGACCGTGTTGCCGTTGACGATCTCGACCGCGGCATCGGCCTGCAGTTCAATCGCGCCGCTGCTCTTGATGGCCTGGCCTGCGACCGTGACGGACTCACCTTTGAAGAAATACAGCACGCGGTTCGTGCCTTTGACGGCTGCGGGCAAGGTCCATTTGGCGCCGGGCTCCATGCGCAGCGTCCAGATGGCGAGGTCGGCTGCGGCGCGTGCGGCCCATGAATCGGGCGGCGGTGCCAGCGGGGCTATGACGTCGTTGCCGTCTTTGCTTTTCAGTGTGCCCGCCACAACGGAGACATACGTGGCCTTGCCGTTGTCGTCTTTATCGACAGCGTTGGGAATGTCTTCGGCCCAGAACATCTTGAAGTGCGGCGGCGCCATCTTGGACACGGCGGGCAGGTTCAGCCAGATCTGGAACATCTCCATCCGGTTGTCCTTGTCTTCTTTCAGCAGCGGGAACATCTCGGCATGCACGATGCCGCGGCCGGCAGTCAGCCACTGCACATCGCCTTCGCCAAAGCGCGCGACCGCGCCCAGCGAATCGGAATGGTCGATCAGCCCCTTGCGCACGATGCTCACGGTCTCGAACCCACGGTGCGGGTGGCCGGGAAAGCCGGGCACGGTTTCGCCGTGGTACATGCTCCAGCCGTCCTTGCGACTGAAGTCCTGCCCGATCTGGCGGCCGGCCATCGAGGCCTTGGGGCTCATGTCGGGGTTGGCTTCGGGGTAGGCGTCGTCGTGATACACGCAGAACAGGAAGGGGTCCAGCGTCTCCCAGCGGGGGCCGAGCGGCTTGATGTTGAGGATGGGGCTGGCGGTGGACATGGGGGCCTTTCTGTGGGTTCCGGCTGGATTTTGCCGGGCTTTGAAAGAAAACATATGAGGTTAACCGGATCTGCTTTCAAGCGCCGGGCGTGGGGGCTTGCCTGCGGGCCTGTCGGGCGAGCGCGAAAGGCCTTTCCTGACCATAATCAGGCGCAGGCACCGGGGCAACGACGTCCCGACCCGCCGACCGCCAGCAGGAGCTACATGAACGTCTTTCGCAATGCCCTGGACATCGCACGCATGGAAGCTGCGCTGTTTGGCAGGTTTCCCAAGCTGCGGGTGTCCGTCATCGGCATCCTGCTGATCCCGGCACTGTATGCGCTCATCTATTTGTCCAGCGTGTGGGACCCGGCGGGCCGCACGGCTTCGCTGCCCGCCATCATCATCAACCACGACGCGGGCATCAACTATGGTGGCCAGCAGGTCAACATGGGCCGCGAACTGACCGAAACGCTGCAACACAAACAGGCATTTGGGTTCCGCATCGAAAACGATGAAGATGCCGCGCGCAAGGCGGTGCGGCAGGGGCGGGCGGCGTTCACCCTCATCATTCCGCAGGACTTCAGCGCTACGGCGGTGCCCGGCCTGAAGTCGGGCGGCGGCAAGCTGGTGGTCTATGCATCCGAAGGCGACAACTACACCGGCGCTGGCCTGGCGCGGCGTTTTGCGGCCGAGCTGGGCCACCAGGTCAATGAAACCCTGAATGAAAAACGCTGGGCCATCGTACTGGGCGCGACGGCCAATGCGGGCGAGAGTGTGGTCAAGCTGCGCGACGGCGTGGGCCGGCTCAAGACCGGCGCGCAGGCGATCGAGGCCGGGCTGGTGCAGGCGCACACCGGCTCGACCAAACTGGCAGCCGGCGGCGAGCAGCTTGCGGCGGGCGTGGGCCAGTTGACCGGCGGGGTGAAGCAACTGGGCGCGGGCATTCGCACCATGGACGCCAAAAAGCCCAAGGCGCAGGATTTGCAGGCGCTGAAGAGCGGCGCGGCCAGCGTCGCAGCCGGCCATGCGGAACTGGGCAAGGGCCTGGACGAGCTGCACACCGGCGCGCAAAAACTCACCGACGGCGCAGGCCAACTGCGCGACGAGACCAGCGGCATTCCCATCGTGGGCGGCCGCATTTCTGCCGGTGCGGGGCAGATTGCCGACGGCGGCGCGCAGCTGACGGCGGGCCTGCAATCAGCCCGCAACGGTGAAGCAAAACTGGCCGACGGCTCGCAGCGCGTGTCGACCGGCGTGGCCGCGCTGACCGATGGCATAGGCGAGCTGGGCGCAGGCATCACAAGCATGGCGGGTGCGCTGCCGCCCGATGCGAAGCTCGATGAACTCGGCAGGGGCGGCACAGAACTCGCCAAAGGCACGCAGGACCTGCGCGTTGGCCTGGGCAGGTTGCGAGATGGCTCGCAGCAGCTGTCTGCCGGGCTGGAACTGCTGGCGGGATCGCTCCCTACGCAGGTGCAGTCGCTCGAAGGCAGCCCGCGGGGGCTGGCTTCATCGGTCGAACCGGTGATGGAGATCGATGCGCCGGTCGCCAACAACGGCGCGGGTTTTGCGCCCAACTTTGTGCCAGTTGCACTGTGGCTGGGTGCCGTGATGACGGCCTTCATCTTTCACCTGCGCCGCCTGCCCGAAGCCGCCGCCGGGTACACGCGTTTTGCGCAAATCCTCGGCAAGCTGGCGATTCCTGCGGCCATCGTGCTGGGGCAAGCGCTGGTCATTTTGCTGATGCTGCTGTTCATCCTCAACATCCGCGTGATTCACCTGCCGGGGCTGGCGCTGACGCTGGCCCTGTCGTCGCTGACCTTCATGCTCATCATCGTGGTGTTGACGCGCGCCTTTGGCGATGCGGGCAAGGCCGTCGCACTGATCCTGCTCATCCTGCAGCTGTCGTCGGGCGGCGGCATCTTGCCGATTGAACTGAGCGGTGCTTTCTTCCAGAGCATCAATCCGTGGCTGCCGTTTACCTGGGTGGTGCGCGCCGTTCGCGCCAGCATGTTCGGTGCCTATGACAACCAGTGGCTGCAGCTGAGTGCCGTGATTGCCTGCGCCGCGGCCATCGGGCTGGTGGCCGCGACCTTCATCGGTCGCTGGCGTTTTGTCAGCGAGGAAGAGCACCGGCCAGCGATAGACCTGTGACCTGAATTTCTGCAGGGCTCAGGGCCTGCGAAACGAGAAAGACTGTCGTGACCAGTACACCGAGGTCAGCCGGTCCAGCCGCACCTCTCCGCCGGTAGAGGGCGCATGCACAAAACGGTTCTCGCCGACATAGATGCCGGCATGCGTGGCGACGCCGTTCTGCACAAACACGACGAGGTCACCGGTGCGCACGCTGCTCGCAGGCACGGGCTGGCCCCAGTTGGTGAGCGCGGCTACAGTACGGGGCGCGCCGATGTTGGCGTGGGTTTTGTAGACATGGCCAATCAGCCCGCTGCAGTCAAAACCCGAGGCGGGTGTGTTGCCGCCGTAACGGTAAGGTGTGCCGACCAGGCTGATGGCGTAGATGGTGACGTCGCTGGCTTCATCGGCGGACAGGCGCGGCGGCGCTGCCGGTTGGCTTTGCAGAGGCGATGTGGCGCAGCCCGTGAGCATGAGCAAGAGCGCCGCCATCATCAACATACAGGCCAGGCCGATGATTCCTTCCAACCGGTTGCGGCCTGGTGAAACAGGGTACGCAATGGTCGCAGTGGAGCAGGCTGGCGTCATGAGGCGCAGCATACCTGCTTCAGCAAAGATCGCGCAGCCTGCGGCTTATTTCTTCACGCGTTTGTAGGTCGCCGTCATGAAGCGCTGCCACTTGCCGTCGGGCAACTGCATCTGCGAATGCAGGGTGCGCTCGTTGGCGTTGACGATGGTGATCACATCCTGGAAGCGCGCTGTCGTGGCGCCGCCGTCTGTAAAACACGGGCCTTCTGTGTTGAGCGTCAGCACCTTCTTCGCGGAGTCGAGTTCGCCTTCGTAAAAGAACATGGTGGTCATCATCGAGCCGGCCCAGCTGCCGACGAACTTTTTCTTTGCGGTGTCGTAGCCCAGCGTCATCAGCATGGTGCCGGTGCCGCCGCCGGGCATCTCGCCCGTGCCTTCACCGACGACAAACATTTCGCCCAGCGCTCGGGCGTGTTCGGTGCCTGTGGTTTTTTCCTTGGGCTCGTCCGGGCCCATGTCGCATTCACCGGTCAGCGTCCAGTCGCCCAGCAACTGCTTGAGCCATTCGTGTTCGGGGGTGGGTTTGACTGCTTCCACGTATGTCTCCTGTGGGTGGTGGTTTACTTTGCGGGCATGTCGCCGGGCACGACGACCATCCACGACACACCGAACTTGTCGGCCACCATGCCGAAGCAGGGCGAGAAAAAGGTCTTGCTCATCGGCATCTGCACCTGGCCGCCCACACTCAGGGCTTCAAAGAGCTTTTTTCCTTCGGCTTCGGTCTTGGGGTTGAGCGACAAGGTGATGCCCTTGAACACCGGCGAGCCCGAAGACATGCCGTCGGAGGCCATGACCTCGGTGTCACCCACCTTGAAGCTGGCGTGCATCACGCTCTCAGGCGGGACGCTGGCACCGTTGGGGCCGCAGCCGTCACCGCTGGCCTGTGGTTCGGGGTTGTCCTTGAAACGCATCATCATCGTGACCTCGGCCTTGAGGGCGGTCTTGTAGAAGTTGAGGGCCTCTTCGCACTTGCCTTCAAAAAAGATATAGGGCTGGACTTGCATGGTGTGCTCCTTGAAAAAAAATTGAAAAAGGTGGGTGTTTACTTGCCGTCGTGGGCGTCCTGCAGTTTCTGGATATCGAATTTGGTCATCTTCATCATGGCTTGCATGACGCGGTCGGCTGCGGCCGGGTCCTTGTCGTTTTTGGTCATCAGCTTTCCCAGGATGCCGGGCACGATCTGCCAGGTGACGCCGAATTTGTCCTGCAGCCATCCGCACTGCTTCTGCTGGCCGCCCTCGGACAGTGATGTCCAGAGGTGGTCGATTTCTTCCTGCGTCTTGCAGTCGACGAAGAGCGAGTGCCCGCCGCCGCCAAAACCGAAGTCAGCGCCCGCATTGAGCAGCATGAAGGTCTGGCCCTCGACCTCGAAGGTGCCGGTCATGAAGGTGCCCTCAGGCAGATGGGCGCCCTTGAAGTAGCGGCGGGTGTGGCCGATTTTTGCGCCCTTGAAGACAGAGACATAGAAGTTCAGGGCTTCTTCGGCTTGGTCCTTGAAGGTCAGGAAGGTGGTGATTTTCTGCATGTTGCTCCTTTTATGGGCCGCTAAACAAGGCCCTTTCATGATGACGACGAACGGCAAAGCTGGAATTCGACATGATGAGCAGAATTTTTTGACCGAACCGTAACTGCAGGTAACCCGTTGGTCCGGGAGGCCCCTGCGATCGCTGGGTTTCCGTCGGGCGAATCAGGTATTCTGGATTCGCCATGCCCGCCCTGCCGCTCGATTTTTCTGCCGATTCGGCACTCGTTGCCCATGAACTCATAGGCATGACGCTGCTGGTCGATGGTGTGGGTGGGCGCATCGTCGAGACCGAGGCTTATGACCAGGTGGACCCGGCTTCTCACACCTTTGGCGGCATGACGCCACGCACCGCCGCGATGTTCGGCCCGCCTGGGCGTATCTACGTTTACCGCTCCTATGGCATTCACTGGTGCCTGAACCTGGTCTGCCGTGAGGCTGGCCACGGCGCTGGTGTGCTGATTCGTGCGATGGAGCCCACGCACGGGCTGCCGCGCATGCGTGAGCGGCGCGGGCAGGAGGACATCCGCCTGCTGTGCTCGGGCCCGGGGCGGGTGGGCCAGGCGTTGGCGATCGACGGCGGCTTTAACCACATGCGTCTCGACAGCCGACCCTTCAAACTGACGGGCCGGCCTGACACCGCGCCGGTGCGCGTGCTGACCGGGCCGCGCATCGGCATCTCCAAAGCCGTGGAGGTGCCCTGGCGCTTCGGGCTGGACGGTTCGCCCTTCCTCAGCAAGCGGTTCTAGTCAAGGTGACTGCTACTGAATTCGTAGCTGCTCACGCTCGTCTTTATTGGTCTGCAGCCGTTTTTGGGGGGTAAAAATGGCCTTTTTCGGGCGTTTTCAGGCTTTGGGAAGGCTTGGTGCGACTGTGAAAGTCTCAAAATGTAAAGTCGACTTTACATTTGCTGGAAAACCTGCATTCCCGTCGGCGTGCCTCCATGAAGAGGGGGCACAACACATCCACGCTACGGCGCGCGCATGCGAGACCTTGCAGGAGGGGTCATCCGTTGGGCGACCGGACTTGTTTCGCATGCAGTCCACACGTGAACCGCATTCGCGATAGGCCACGCAGTTGTGGGCCAAAATGCGGCTGTGAGGCGGCGAATGGCATGGACATTGCGTCTTTCCCGAGATCCCCACCCGAGTTCACTTTTCAAAGGAGCAAGCGCATGACATGGTTGAAGACCGCCATCGCGACCCTGATGTTGTCCCTGGCCTGCGCGCCCGCTGCCTTTGCGCAGGCCTGGCCTTCAAAACCCATACGCATCATCATTCCGTATGCCGCTGGCGGCGGGATTGATGTGCTGTCGCGGGCGATTGGTGAGAAGTTGTCGCAGCGCTTCGGCCAGTCGGTCGTGATTGACAACCGCCCCGGCGCCGGCACGCTCCTGGGTTCGGAGCTGGCGGCGCGTGCAGCGCCGGACGGCTACACCCTGATCGTCACCACCGATGCGACCATGTCCATCAATCCGCACATGTACCCGAAGTTGCCTTATGACCCGGTCAAGGACTTCGCGCCCATCACGCAGATGGTGTTTCTCAACCAGTTGATGGTCGCCAACCCCGGCGTGCCTGCCAGCAACCTGAAAGAGCTGATCGCCTATGCCAAGGCCAATCCGGGCAAGCTCAACTATGCGTCCTACGGCAGCGGCAGCCAGCCACAGCTCGCCATGGAAATGCTCAAGAGCCAGACGGGCATCGACATCGTCCATGTGCCTTACAAAGCGCTCCCGCAAGCCGTGAGCGGCACGATCGCGAACGAAATCCAGCTGACCTTCTCGGGTGCGGCATCGACGATGGCCTTCCTTAAGGCTGGCCGGCTGAAGGCCATTGCCATTGGTGGCGACAAGCGGTTGGCGCTGCTGCCCGACGTACCGACCTTTGCCGAGGCGGGCTTCCCCGACATTCCGGCGAACGCATGGTTTGGCCTGTTCGCACCCGCGGGCACGCCGCGCGACGTCGTGCAGAAACTGCACACGGAAGTCGTACGCATCCTGCGTGAGCCTGACTTCATGCAAAAGGAAGTGGCGGCCAAAGGCTATGAGCTGATCGCCAGTTCGCCACAAGAGTTCACGTCCTTCCTGGTACTTGACCGCAACCGCAAGGCGCGTGCCGTGCGCATCTCAGGCGCCAAGGCCGAATAAAAAAACGTTGAAGAAGACATCGCGTTGGCGCTGTGCCCGCCGGGTCGACCTGGCGTGCGCATGTTTCGTATCAGCCGCGCGATGAAGAAATAAAAAAGAGACAGCCGACATGCAGAACTATTTTTTCGCATCCCTCCGACAACGGGGTGCATCATGAGCGAGCCGGCCGTCTGGCTGAACCTGACGCAGGCTGAACTCGATGCGGCCTATGACCAGATCAAATACGCGCCCAACCTGCCGCAGATCGTCAAACGCTATGGCACCAACAGCGACGCATGGCGGGCACGGTCCGTCGCGCCGCAGCGGGTGGCCTATGGCGACGCGGCAATTGAGGGCCTGGACATCTATACCACCAGCAAGCCCGGCGCGCCCATCAACATTTTTGTGCACGGTGGCGCATGGCGTTCCGGGGCGGCCAAAGACTACGGCTTTGTGGCCGAGCTGTTCGTCAAAGCCGGCGCGCACTGTGTGGTGCCCGACTTCAGCTGGGTGCAGGACGTTGAAGGCAACCTTGAGCCGATTGCCGCGCAGTTGCGGCGCGCGGTGGCGTGGGTGCACGCACACGCAAAAGATTTCGGCGGTGATGCCGGTCAGATTTATGTTTCCGGCCATTCATCAGGCGGCCACCTGGCTGCCGTGCTGCTGACCACCGACTGGCAAGAAGAGTTTGGCCTGCCTGCCGATGTGCTCAAGGGCGGGTTGTGCTGCAGCGGCATTTATGACCTGAAGCCGGTGGGCCTGTCGGCGCGCGGATCATATGTGAAGGTGACCCCCGCGGTTGAGGCGGCGCTCAGTCCGATGCGGCACATCGGTCAGATCGCCGCACCGCTGGTGATAGCTTACGGAACCCTGGAGACGCCAGAGTTCCAGCGGCAGGCTGTGGATTTTGCGGCCGCAGTGAGGGCTGCGGGCAAGCCGGTGGACCTGATCACCGCCGAAGGCTACAACCACTTCGAGGTGCTGGAAACGCTGGGCAACCCCTACGGCGTGTTGGGCCGTGCTGCGCTGGCGCAAATGGGGCTGGCAGGCGTCTAACCTTCCGTTCGTAACGATGGAAGTTACGACAGGCAGCAAACAGAATTACTCAGGCTGCAGGTTCCCGGCCTGAATCGCCTTGCGCGTGCGCTCGATGTCACGCGTCAGGTAGGTGCGAAAGTCCTGCGGCGAACCGGCTGCCGGTACCGCTCCATTGCTTTCAAACGACTCACGCAGCGCGGGCTGCTGCAGGGCGGTGACCAGCGCCTTGCGCAGCGTGTCGGTGACCTGTGGCGGCAGGCCCTTGGGCGCCATCAGGCCTATCCAGCCCGAGAACTCGAAACCCGGCACCGTGTCGGCCAGCGACGGTGCATTGGGAATTGGGTGCGCGTCCTGCGCCATGCTGTGGCCCAGCAAACGCAGGCGGCCGGATGACACCAGGCCGAGCGCGGCCGGTGCGGGTGTCAGCACCCAGTCGGTCTCGCCCGACACGACCGACACCACGCCGGCGCTGCCGCTTTTGTAGGGTACATGCAGCGACTCGAAGCCTGCGGCGTTCTGGAAAGCCAGGCCTGCAAGGTGGCTGGCCGAGCCGATGCCCGCGGAGGCCATATTGCTTTTGCCGCCTTTTGATTTGGCCCAGGCAATCAGCTCGGCCGTGTTCTTGACCGGCAGGCCGGGCGTGCAGACCAGCACGTTGGGCAACAGCGCGATCAGCGAGACAAAATCAAAGTCGGCGAGCGGTTTGTAGGTCACGGCTTTCTGCAGCAGCGGTGCAACCGTGATGGAACTGCTGGACGCGATGATCAGTGAGTAGCCATCAGGCGCAGACGTCCTGCCCGCCTCGATGCCGATGGCTCCTGCCGCACCCGCCTTGTTGTCGACCACCACCGCCTGCTTGAGCAGGGCCGGCATCTGGTTGGCGACGACGCGGCCAATCGTGTCAACACTGCTGCCCGCGGCGTTTGGCACGATGAACTTCACCGGGCGTTGCGGCCAGACGCCTTGCGCGAATGTTGTGGGACTGGCGGCTGCGGCGATCACCAGTGCAGTGAAGTCGCGGCGAGAGATTCCGGATGGCAGGGACGGTGCATCGTTGAACATAGTTGTCTCGCTCTTTGTTGTGCGTTGTTTTGAACTTCAGCTCAGACCTAGTAATTTGGCTGCGTTGCCGCCCGTGACGGCGTTGAGGTCTTCGCCTTGCAGGCCGCAGCTGCGCAGCCAGCCCACCGGGTCGGCCTCACCCACCGGATAGTCGCTGCCCATCACCAGCCTGTCAACGCCGATGCGGTCTTTTAGCACCTGCAACACCTGCGGGTCGTACACCGTGGTCTCGTAATAAAACGACCGTAAAAAGCCACCCGGTTTGATGCCACCGGTGTTGCGCACCGTGTCGGGCCGGTTCTGGGTGTTGCGGTCAACGCGGCCAAGGTAGTGCGGAAAGTAACCGCCGCCGTGCGCCATCACCACCTTGAGCGCGGGGAACTTCGTCATCACGCCTTCGTAAATCATCGAGGCCATGCACTTGGTTTCTTCAATCGACTGGCCAAGGGAGTTCCACAGTGCGTACTGCTGGAACCACGGGTCGCGCGCGCCTTCGGGGTGAATCCAGGCGGTGATGTTGTGCTTCTCGATGGCTTGCCAGAACGAGTGGTATTTCGGGTCACCGACGTACACGCCGTTGTAGCTGGACGCCACATTCGCCACGCGCAGGCCCAGTGCAATGCAGCGTTCGAACTCCTGCATGGCGACAGCCGGGTCCTGCAGCGGCAACACAAAGCTGCCGACAAAGCGGGTGGGGTGGTCGGCTTGCCAGCGCGCGGCCTGGTCGTTGCAGCGCCGGCAAAGCTCGAGGTCGGTCTGCACGTCGGCCCAGCTGGTGCCCTGCAGCACGGTGCTGACGGTGAGCACGCCGATGTCGATACCGCGCGCATCGAGGTCTTCAATGATGGCCAGTGGCTCGTACATGCGCTCCATCGCGTTCTGCGTGCCGGGGCGCGGCGTTTTTGAAGGCGTGGCACCGAAGCCGGTGAACACGGTCTTGTTGGTCGATGCCTCGAACACGCTGCGCTCCAGCATGTGGACGTGGAAGTCGATAACGGGAGTTTTATTCATTGGGTTTGATGTTCGCGATGCGGGCCACCTGGCGCCACTTGCCCAGGTCGTCGTTCAGCAGCTTCGTCAGCTCCTGCGAGTTGCCCGACGCCGGCTGCACATGAATGCTGGTCATGCGCTGCGCCATGTCGGGCTGCGAGGTGATGCGGTTGATCTCGCCTTCGAGTTTTTTGACGACAGCCGGCGGCGTGCCTGCAGGCACAAAAAGACCGGCCCAGAACTGCATCTGCAATTCGGGCAGGCCGACGCTGTTCATGGTCGGCACATTCGGCAGTTCTGCAAACGGGGTGGGTGAGGTGACCGCCAGCGCGCGCAGGCGGCCATCGGCCAGGCCCAATGCGGCCGGGCCCGGGTCGACAAAGGCCGTGAGCAGGTCGCCGCTGATCATCGCGGTGATGGTTTCGCTCATGCTTTTGTACTGGATGAATTCGCCGGTGGTCTGCGTCTTGATCTTGAACTGCTCTGCTGCGAACTGGAAGGCCGGACCCGAGCCGCCGTAGTTGGCCTTGGTCGGGTTGGCCTTCACATACGCCACGAGCTCGGGCACGGTCTTGATGGGCAGTTTTGAATTGACCAGCAGAACGAGCGGGAAGGTGGCGACCAGTGCGACGGGTACAAAATCCTTTTGCGCGTCGTAGCGCAGCTTGGGCGTGAGGATGGGCGTAAACACCATGTTGCCAATCGGCCCCATCAGCAGCGTGTAGCCGTCGGCCGGCGACTTCGCGACAAAGTCGGTGCCGATGATGCCGCCCGCGCCCACCTTGTTCTCGACCACCACAGGCTGCTTGAGCGAATCCGCCAGCCGCGTGCCAATCAGCCGCGCCAGCGTGTCCATGCCGCCACCCGCAGCCTGGCCCACCACGATGCGCAGAGGCTTGGCAGGAAAGTCCTGCGCGAATGCAGGCAAACCCGCCAGCGAAGCCCCAGCGGCAGCGATAACCGCCAGACCCTGACGCCGGGTGATGCGATGTGTGTTCATGATGTCTGTCTCCGTTTTAGTTCTATCTATCTCAAACCAGCCGGTCCCCGTCTTCGCAAGCAGCCGCCGCAGAACCGGCTTCGCCGGGCTGCCAGCGGCGTCCCCTGCAAGGGGAGGGGACGCTACACGAAGTGAGCGTCAGCAGGGGTGTGCTCATTCAGGCAATATGCCTATTTCCTTGGTGATCGCTGCCCACTTCACCATCTCGCTTTTGAGGAAAGCGCCGGTCTGCTCGACCGACACATTCGGCTCGGCAATCGGGCCCATGGTGGCGATGCGCTCGGCCACTTCCTTGTCGGCCAGCATCGCGCCCAGGTCCTTGTTGAAACGGTTGATGGCGACCGCCGGCGTGCCTGCAGGTGCGACCACGGCGAACCAGCCGACCATGTCGAAGCCGGGCATTTTTTCAGACAGCGAAGGCACTTGCTCCCAGCCGGCCACACGTTTGGCCGAGGTGGTGGCCAGCACACGCATACGGCCCTGCTTGGCCAGCGCCGCGGTCGAGGCCAAGTCGGCCACGATGGCGTCAATGTGTTTGCCCATCAGGTCCTGCACGCCGACACCCACCGATGAGTACGACACCAGGTTGGCGGTTGCAGCAGTGCGTGCGTTGAACAGCCGGGCAATCATGCCGCTGAAGGTGCGCGGGCCTTCATTGCCCAGCGAGAATTTGCCGGGTTCGGCCTTGGCGCGGGCGACCAGTTCTTCAATCGTCTTGATCGGTGAGTTGGCGTCCACCAGAATGGCAAACGGGCTGCGCGCCACAAACGCGACCGGCACAAAATCTTTCTGCGCGTCGTAAGGCAGGGTTTTGAACAGCAGAGGGTTGGTGATCAGCGCCGCGGTTGTTGCAAAGTAAAAGTTGGTGCCGTCAGCAGGCGAGCGAGCTGCAAACTGTGCGCCGATCGTGTTCTGGCCACCGGGTTTGTTGTCGATGACGACGGGTTGGCCCCAGGTTTTGGCCAGGCGCTCGGACAGCAGGCGTGCGACGTTGTCCGGGCCCGAGCCCGGCGGCTGTGACAGCACCAGCTTGACGGGTTTGTCAGGCCAGGCAATGGTTTGTGCCTGCGCGGCGGGGAGCCACGCCGCGAAAGTAAGGGCGGCCAGTGACAGGGTGAGAAGTCTGCGGTTCATGTTGTTGTCTCCTAGGGTTGTCTTGAACAGGTTAGTTGGTCGTTGCGGTTTCAGGTGCTGGGTGATGTGCGGGAGATGGCCAGCGCGCTCGCCAGTCCATCAGCAGTTCGTTCAATTCGGTGGGCGTGGCCGCGGTACCGAAGGTGTAGTGGTCGGGCCGTACCAGCGCGGCGCGGCAGCTGTGTTTTTGCATCCAGAGCGCGGTGACGCCGTCGGTTTCTTTCACGCCCTTGCCGAGTTCAATCGTGGTGAGGCGCGCATCTGTTTCGGATGGGGCAGCCACCGTGCCATCCGTGACCAGCAGCCAGCCGCTGCCGTACAGCTGGTCCATCAGCATCCCCGCAGCTGCACCGGGAACGATGCGGGGTTGCGGAAACAGCGTGCCGCGCCCAGTGGTGATGGCGGAAGACAGCAGACCGGCTTCGAGCCGCGGGATCATGTCCTGGCGCGGCGTGTCTTTCACTACACCGCCACAGTCGTCCAGCATTTTTTTGTCGCGCGCGCGCGCTTTGTCCAGGTCGCGTTCGCAGATCACGGCGCCTGCGCCCTTGATGCGGGTGGTGAGGTCGTGTACGTGACGCTTGCGCTCGTCGCCGTAGCTGTCCAGCAGTGCTTCGGCAGCATCGCCGTTAACTTCGTTTTTCAGGACGGCGCTCAACTTCCATGACAGGTTGGCCACATCGCGTATGCCCTGGCACATGCCCTGGCCCATGAAGGGTGGCTGCTGGTGCGCGGCGTCACCGGCCACAAACACGCGGCCCTTGCGCCAGTCGTGTGCGACCAGTGCGTGAAAGCGGTAGCTGGCCTGGCGCCACAACTCGCCGTCTTCAGGCGTGAGCCAGCGTGACAGCAGCTTCCAGGTGTTCTCCGGCTTCGCGACCTCGATCGGGTCTTCGCCTTCTTTCAGCGAAATCTCCCAGCGCCTGTGGTTGGCCGGGCCTATGACCATGGTGCAGGGACGTTCGGGTTCGCAATACTGCACGCTGGTGACGGGCAGCTTTTTCAGGCCGGCGTCGTTGACCAGTACATCGACCACGAGCCACGGTTCGTCGAAGTCGAGGTCATCGAGTTCAATGCCCATCTGCGCGCGTACTGTGCTGGTTGCGCCATCGCAGCCGATGACGTAACGCGCTTGAATGGTTTGTTCGCTGCCTTCAGCGTCGCGAAGTTTTAGCGTGGCGAGCGACTTGTCCTGCGTGAGCGCCAGCAATTCGACGCCGAGCTCGATCGTGGCGTTGGGCAATGCGGCCGCCTTGGCGCGCAGGATGCGCTCCACCGGCGGCTGGGTGAAGACGTTCGACGGCGTGTAGCCCAACGGGAAAGGCGGCGCGACCATGGTCATGCGGCGAATCAGCTGCCCATCGACACCAAAGTATTCCGACGGTGTGAAGGGCTCAATGTGCGGCAGCACGTCGTCGGCCACGCCGATCTGCTGGAACACACGCATGATTTCGTGGTCGAGGGCAATCGCGCGAGGCTTGTCGTAGACGGTGCTGCTTTTGTCGCAAACATACGTCTTCAGCCCGGCCTGGCCCAGCAGGCTGGCCGCCACGGCGCCTGATGGCCCGAAGCCGACGATGGCGACGTCGTACACCTGGCTCATGCGCCCATCACCTCGTTGTCAATCGGGTTGGACAGCAGGCCGACTTTTTCAATCTCGATGTCGTACACATCGCCGGCCTTCATCCACACCGGGGGTGTGCGCGCCTGGCCCACGCCTGCGGGTGTGCCCATGGCGATCACATCGCCGGGTTCCAGCGTCAGCACATCGGCCAGCAGTTCAATCGTTTCGGCAACGCTGAAAATCATGTCGCTGGTGTTGGCGTCCTGCATGACCTGGCCATTGAGGCGGCCCTGTATCTTCAGGCCGGTGGCGCCGGGCGGCAGTTCGTCGGCGGTGACCAGCACGGGGCCGAAAGCGCCAGTGTCGTCGAAGTTTTTGCCGATCGTCCACTGCGGTGTCTTTTTCTGGTAGTCGCGCACCGACATATCGTTGAAGCAGGCATAACCGAAGACGTAGTCCAGCGCGTTAGCGCGTTTGGTGTGGCGCGGCACACGTTTGCCGATGACCACGGCCAGCTCGGCCTCGTAGTCGAAGCGTTCGGACACGGACGGCACGCGTCCCACGGCCTTGTGGGCGATCAGCGAGCTGGCACCGCGGAAGAAGAACCACGGGTAGTCGGGTTTGTCGCGGCCGCCTTCCTTGGCATGGTCGAAGTAGTTGAGGCCCAGGCAGACAATCTTGCCGGGCTCGGGCACCAGTGGCGCGAGGGCCAGGCTGTCGAGCTTCAGCCGCGGTGCGCTGCTGGCGATGGCGGCCTTGCCGGCTGCAAGCAGGTCTACGCCTGCGACGAGCGCGGCGCGCATGTCGGCAGGCACGCTGGCCTGTGCCGTGTTCAGGTCGATGACATCGTTGCCGTCGACAACGCCGAGGCGGGCTTGGCCGTACTGGAGGAAAGTGGTGAATTTCATTTTTTAGAAAAGTAACGGGAAAAGAAAAAAGTGTTGGGTGAACAGGTCAGGCGTTTGTGGGCATGAAGAAGACGGCGCGCTGGGCTTCCTTCAGCTTCGCGCTGGGCGGTGCCGAGATGCCCCAATGGTCGACGCGGCCTGCGGGCCATTTCCAGTCTTCGGGCTGGCCGACCTTGTAGCTGTCGTCGACCTGCTGCACGTCGGCGGTGTATTCGATGACCACACCGAAGGGGTCGATGAAATAGTTGAAGGCGTTGTTGCCGGGGCCGTGGCGGCCCGGGCCCCATTCGATGCCGTGGCCCGCATCCTTCATGCGGCCGCCGCCGCGCATGACCGATTCGATCTCGGGCATGACAAAGGCGATGTGGTTGAGCGCATCGTTGTCGGTGTCGCCCAGCGCCAGGCTGTGGTGGTCCGCGTTGCAGTTCATGAAGGCCATGATCTTTGTGCGGTCGATCAGGCGAAAGCCCAGGGCCTGCTCAAGAAACTTCTGCGACTTGGGGACGTCGTGTGCGTTGATGACCACATGCGCTAGCCGCGTCGGGTGGTCTTTTTCTTCGCCTGCGTCGGCATGCCGGCTGTCGCCGAAGACCACCTGGATGAGGCGGCCATCCTGGTCGCGCAGCGTCAGGCCCTGGCCACCGGCGGGCTCTTTCAGGGGGCCCAGCGGCACGGTGATGCTGCCGCCTGCAGCCACGGCGGCTTTTTCAATCTCTTTCAGCGCTGCTTCGCTGGTGGCGCGAAGCGTGATGTGCCTGATCTGCGGGACGTCGCCGCCCTGGTGCAGCGACAGCAAATGGTGGTCGGGGCCGGTGCCGCGCATGTAGATGGCGTCGCCTTCACGCGCGACGACTTTGAGGTGCCACACGTCGGTGTAAAACTTTTCTGCTTTGGCAAGGTCGGGCAGGTTGAGGGCAACGCTGCGCAGCGTGCTGATCCAGGGTGAGCTCATGCGGGTGTCCTTGTGGGGAGGCCGAGAAAGGCCTCGGCGTTTTTGTAAATCAGCCGCTCGGCGGTCGCTGCATCGAAAGCTGCAGCATCGACACGTGCGACCGGTGTGCGGTCGTGGAAGTTGAAGGGGTAGTCGGTGCCCAGCATCAGCTGCGTGCTGCCGAACATGGCGGTCAGGTGTTGCAGCGTGGGTGTGTCGAATACGAGGGTGTCGAAGTAGAGCTTGCGCGCCTGCTCGGTGGGCGAGGCCTGCACCTGTTCTTTCAGCGCGGGGAACACCAACCAGCCCTGTTGAAGCCGTGGCAACAGGCTGGCCAGCGTGCCACCGCCGTGGCTGAAGGCGATGCGCAGTTTCGGGTGGCGCAGCATGAGGTTGCTGGTGATGACGGATGCGGCGGCGAGGCCGACGTCGATTGGGTAGGCGAGCACCTGCTGCAGCGGCGGCGGGCCGACCAGCCTGTCCATGCCTGCGGGTTTGACGGCGTGTACAAAGACCGACGCACCCAGCGCTTCGCAAGCTTCGAAGAACGGTTCAAAGTGCGGGTCGCCAATCACCTTGCCGTTGACGTTGCTGCCGATTTCGACACCCACCATGCCCAGCACTTCAACGGCGTGGCGCAACTCGGCAATCGCCATGTCGACATCTTGCAGCGGCACGCCGCCCATGCCTATCAGTGCGCCATTGGATTCGGCGGCCATGGCGGCAATCTGCTCATTGAGGTAGCGCAGCAGCTGTTGTGCCTCGGCCGCCTCGAACCAGTAGGAGAAGAGCTCTGGCATCGGCGAGATGACCTGCCGCGTCAGGCCCATGCCGGGCAGGTCGGCCAGCCGACGCGAGGTGCTCCAGCATTTTTCGGACACGGTGCGGTAGTTCTTGCCGGCAATCATGATGTGGCGATGGCACAGGCCGCCTGCGTCCGGCGCGACGGCGGTTGAGGGCCACAACTTTGGCATGGGCCCGCCGAAATACGCGGGGAATTTTTCAGGCACGACGTGCGCATGCACATCGATGCCGCAGGCGCAGGGCGCGGCGGTCATGGGTCAGCCGTGTTGCAAGCCTGCAGCGGCAATGCCCGCGATGCAGATGGCTTCGTCCTCGTCGCCCGTGCCGCCGGATGCACCGACGGCGCCAAGGATGGCACCGCCGGCATCCTTGATGACAACAGCGCCGGTCTGCGGAATGAAGCGCCCCTGTGAGGTGGCTGACAGGGAGGCAAAGAAGTTGGGGTTGTCCTTGGCGCGCTGCATCAGCGTGCGGCTGGAAGCGCTGAAGCCCACGGCGGCCCAGGCCTTGCCGGTAGCCACGTCGAGGCGGAACATGCTGGCACCGTCTTCACGCTGCGAGGCCTTCAGGTGGCCGGCTTCGTCGAGCACAACAATGCCCATCGGTTTGTAGCCGGCCTTGCGCGCTTCGGCGACGGCGGTGTTGAGGATGGTGTTGGCTTGCGCCAGTGTGAGTGTCGTCATGGGCTTGTCTCCGGTCATCGCGCGTTGTAATTGACGTCTTTGTGCCGCGCAGGGACGCGCAGCATGCGTTGAATCATCGGAGTTTAGGCAGCACCTTTGCATCCATCAAGTCGATATTCTGGATATATACAATCCACACGATGGATATACGTTCCATCGACATGAACCTGCTGGTGGTCTTCGACGCGATGATCGAGCACCGCAGCGTGACGCGTGCTGCAGAAGCGATAGGCCTGAGTCAGCCGGCCATGAGCGCGGCCGTCGCGCGCCTGCGCAACTGGTTTGACGACCCGCTGTTCGTGAAAACCGGCGCCGAGATGAAGGCCACGCCGCGCGCGTTGGCGCTGGCGAAACCGGTACGCCGTGTGATTGAAACGGTGAAGGACGAA
This sequence comes from Pseudomonadota bacterium, assembly GCA_040387435.1. GTDB lineage: Bacteria > Pseudomonadota > Gammaproteobacteria > Burkholderiales > Burkholderiaceae_C > Polaromonas. Next base: position 124,701 of record JAZKDR010000008.1, on the reverse strand, counting down.
ATCCTGCAGAAGTCGGGGTTTGATCCGGAGAAGACGGACCGCACCTTCACCATCCTGATGCCGGACATCGCCGAGGTGAACTTTCTGCCGAAACTGCTGGCGCGCCTGTCGCAGGTCGCGCCGAATGCGCGTTTGCGCACCATTTCAAAATCCAGGCCGGGTGCGGCAGAGGCGCTGGAGTCCGGCGAGGCGGAGCTGGCGATGGGCTATTTCCCCGACCTGCACAAGGCGGGCTTCTTCCGGCAAAAGCTCTTCGACACGCCGCATGTCTGCATCGTGCGCGCGGATCATCCGACGGTAGGCGACAAGCTGACCGCCAAACAGTATCTGGACCTGTCGCACGCCGTGGTACAGCCGGATGGCCGCGAACATGTGTTCGAGCTGTTTCTGGATCAGCGCGGGCTCAAGCGGCGTGTGCTGCTCAAGCTGTCGCACTTCATGAGCCTGCTGCCCGTGATCGAGAGCTCGGATCTGATTGCAACCGTGCCGCTGGACCTGGCGGAAGTCTGCCAGCGTTACGCCAACATTCGCGTGCTGGACGCCCCCATCAAGTCACCGGTGATCGCCGTCAGCCAGTTCTGGCACCGGCGCTTTCACAAGGACCCGGCCAACGTCTGGATACGTGGCGTGATTCACGCGGTGTTCACGGGCGCGTAGGCGATTCAGGCGACTTTGGGGGCCCGGGCAGGAGGGCAAAGCCGATGGCCCCGACAGCCAGCAGCGCCGCGATGCTGGCGAGCACGGCGGTGTAGGGCTCTGCGCCATGCGCTGCTGCATACGTTGCGACGGTGCCGGTGAACCACTGCATGATGGCGACACCCATGAACATCGACATCGTGAAGAGCGCCATGGCGCGCCCGGTGATGGCCGGTGAATAGGCGTTGCGCACATCGGCGTACTGCAGCACCAGGTAACCCGAGAGCAGCCCGATGAAGACCGGGCCGGCAACGTCGATCCAGGTGCTGTGCGTGAACGCGAACACCGTAAACAGTGCGGCCATCACAAGCGTGAAGCCGATCAGCCATGCACGGCGTTGCTGCGGGCCGGGGTCGAGCCGGCCGAACAGCGGCGCGCTGATTTGTGAGGCGATGGACATGATGATGGCGACGTTGCCGCTTTGCACCAGCGAGAAGTCGTGCCGGTGGATCAGCAGTGGCCCCAGCCAGAGCCCGCGCAGCGAAATGAAGGAAGCGTAGCCCACGCAGCCGAGCAGCACGATGCCGGCGGTGTGCGGCAGCAGAAACAGGGCGCCGAACTTGCGTACTGCTTCACCGATCGACTCTTTGGTCTGTGGCGCGGCGCCGCCGGGTGATGCGGGTTCGTGGACCAATGCCCAGATCAGCAGCCATGCGAGGGCGCCCAAACCGCCAAGCGCCGCGAAACCCATGCGCCACGAGGTGGCCTCGATCAGCCACGCGAGCGGCGTACCGGTGAGCAGCATGCCCACGCCGCTGAGGCCCAGGGTGATACCCGCCACCGCGGCAAACCGTTCTGGCGGAAAGTGGCGCGCAATAAACACCGTGCACACCAGGAACGCCGGCGCGCACCCGATGCCGATCAGCACCTGCCCCGCCACGAGCATGCCGTAGCTGCTGGCCATGGCCGACAGGAAAGAGCCTGCAATCGCAACCGGGAAGGCCGTGAGCACCGTGCGCCGCACCCCGTGCAGGTCAATGCCTATGCCCATGAACAGCTGCATGGCACCGAAAGCAAAGTGGAAAGATCCGGCAAAGGTGCCGAGGGCCTGCGCGCTCAGGTGAAAGTCGGTTTGCAACGGCGCAGCCATGATGGCACCGACGGTGCGGTAGGCCTGGCTCAGTGTGAACGCCGCCGTCAGGGCGAACAGCATCACCCAGAGTGAACGCGATGACTTTATTGCCCCCACGGTCGCTCACTGCGTGTAGCTTCCTGCCCCCCGAGGGGGCCGTCGCCTGCGGCCCGGCGAAGCCGGTTCCGCGGCTGGGCGTTCGACCGCTGAATTTTTACGCTCGCAAAATGCATTTGCGGTGCAGGATCAATGATGATGCCCGTGCTCGCCATGCACGTGCTGGTGGGCGATTTCTTCCTCGGACGCCACACGTACATCGGTGACCTTGAGTGTGAAGCGCAGTTCCTTGCCCGCCAGCGGGTGGTTGCCGTCGAGCAGCACGGTGTCGCCCTTGATTTTGGTGACGTTGTAAATCTGTACGCGGCCGTCATCGCCATGGCCTTCGAGCTGGCCGCCCACTTTCACGCCGGGCGGAAACTGTTTTTTGGGCAGGGTGCGCAGCAGGCTTTCGTCGCGCACGCCAAAGGCATCTTCGGGTTTGAGCTGCAGGACCACCTGGTAACCAGCCTCCTGGCCTTCGAGGGCTTCCTCGATTTTCGGCAGGGTGTTGCCATAGCCACCGTGCAGGTAAACCATGGGCTCCTTGCTTTCCTCGATGGGTTTGCCGTTGGCGTCGGACACCTTGAATTGCAGGGTGACAGCGGTATTTTTTTCGATTTTCATGGTCTTCCTTGGGGCGGCCAGGGTGGCCTGCGCAGGGGTGAAATCTTAGCAACGAAGCGGGACCGACAAAAAAAGGGTGTTTTTGACGATTCGCCCGGACGGCAGGGTGGCAATAATGACATTCAAGCCGCTTTAAATACGGCCGGAATGCCCTTATCTCTGAATTATGAAACCACTGGATACTGAAACCATTGAGCTGCTGTCCGCGGCGCCCGTGACAAGGCAAATGTTTATCTTGCTGCACGACCAGGGGGGTACGGCTGCCGACATGCTGCCCCTAGGCAGCCTGCTGGGCGACGCCTTTGGCGAAGCGGTGGTACTGATTCCGGAAGGACTCACCGAGGTCGATGCGCTGCCCCGGCTGGTGGAGTTTGTGCGCCAGCAACAACAGCGCTTTGACCTGCTGAAGTCGGACATCGCCCTGGCGGGTTTGGGTACCGGGGCCGACCTCGCCCTGGCGCTGGCCGACGCGCACGACGGCATGGTGGGCCGGGTCCTGGCCTTTGGAAGTGCTTATGCAGGGGCCGAGGGCAGTTTCGAAAAGGCGCCGGGTCTTACCACGCTGCATTTTCTGCATGGCCAGAATGACAGGACTGCACCTGCGGCCATCGTACAGGCCGGCTTTGAACATCTGATGGAACTCAGTGCGGATGCCACCCTCGACATCGCCAGATCACTGGGCCACGAATTGCATCCGGCACTGATGGACCAGGCTGTGATGCGGCTGCAGACCTGCGTTCCGCTACGCCATTGGCGCGCCGTTTAGTCGGCCCTGCGGACTGCGGCGATTAGCAGGTTCTGAGCGGCTTGCCGGCAAGCATTGGCTTGATGGCTTCCAGTTGTGGGCGCAGTGCTGCGTCGACGGCTGGCAAGCGCAATTTCTGCCCGCGCGCTTCGACACCAGTCTGTATGACTTTCGCTGTGCGAACGCCGCGTTTGGAGATGCGGGCCATCTCGGCCTCCGCTTCCGCTTTGGCGGGGAAAGTACCCAGCGACAGGCCCGGCTCCAGGGAAGGGTTGTTCAGGGGTTCAAACGACACACGAAGCTGGCGGAGTTCGCCGCGCTTTTTCTCCAGCGCGTCCGGCCCGCTGTACTTGCCCATGTAGAGCATCCAGCGGGCTGGCTCGACCGTGTTCTCCAGTACCCAGCTGTTGGCGGGCAGCGTGCTTTGCAGGCGGTCGCGCAGAACGACCGTCTGCTCTTCATTGAAAAGGCCGGCCTGCAGGCACTCCGAGGGGCCCGCTGCCGCCAGCGGCGCTGCACTTGCCGGCACGGCCGGTGCAGAGAGGGTAGCCGTGCCACTGCCTGTGATGGTGGTCAGCGTGGCAGTCGCGGCTGCCGCCGCTGACGATGCGGCGGCCAAGGGTGGCGTCGCGGTGGTGGCGGGTGATGGCTGGGGCGGGACCGTGATGCGCATGGCATCCGGCCGGATCTGCTGGGTCATGCGCTGCGGCTCTGACTGGCTGGCAGGTGCAAAACCGTAAGGCGCGAGCAGGTTTTTGGTCCACGCGAAATAGGCGGCGTTGGCCAGCACCAGCACCAGAACCAGCAGTCTCAGCATGAGGGACCTTTGTCGATGGCAGAGGCCGGAGCTGGCCTGACGCTGACTTCTGAACTGGTGATTTCTTTCATGCCAGCAGAAGTATGCACCAGCAGTGCGCCGTTTTCGCCTGCGCCGTGGGCTGTGCCGGTCGTGCCGTCAGACAGCACCACCGTGCGGCCGGCCAGCACATCGCGCCGGGCAAACCGTGCCTGGAAAGGCGCAAAACCGAACTGCTCGAAAGCCTGTACCGCCTGCACCAGCGGCGGCACGATGCGCAGCAGGGCCTGGGCGGCGTCAATGTCCGGATACACATCCTGCAGGCAGCCGGGTGGCACGGGTGCGCGGGCCGGTTCTTCAGCTGAAGGCGTTGCCGGTGCGTCGGACAGGGCCAGCGGCCTGATGTTGATGCCCGCCCCTATCACCACGTAGCGCAGGTTACCGACACTCGCGGTCTCGACCAGAATGCCCGCCAGCTTGCTTTCACCCTTGGGGCCCGAGAGCCACAGGTCATTGGGCCACTTCAGCCCGACACGGGCCTTGCCCTCGTGGCCCGGGTCCAGGCTTTCGGCGATGCTGATGCCCACGGCCAGTGACAGGCCGGACCAGTCGGCGGGGTTGATCTGCATTCCGAGGGAGAACGTCAGGCTGTCGCCGCGCCGGCTTTGCCAGTTGCGGCCGAGGCGGCCACGCCCGGCGGTTTGTTGCTCGGCGACGATCAGTGTGGGTTCCGGTCGTGGGGCGATGGATGCGCTTCCCCTGAATCTGCGCATCAACTCGCTGTTCGTCGAGTCGATCTCCGGCAGGGCTTCCAGCGTGAAGCCTTCCAGCGTGGGCACCACTGCCTGCCAGATGGCCTCGAGTGGCCAGCGTATGGGGGTGAGGAGGGGGGCGGTCACAAAAGGCTGCCGTGACGGTGGCCGGCTCAGTCTTTTTTCTTTTTCTTCTTCTCGGGCGCGTCTTTTTTGACGGCCTTTTTTTCAGATTTCTTTTCAGCCTTCTTCAGCTCTTTTTTCTTTTCGGCCTTTTTCTCCGCCTTTTTGCGGGCCTTCTTCTCGTCCTTGTCCTTGGGTGCGAGCAGGGTGCCGCGGCAATCTGCAGCGCCGCACCAGCAGGGGTATTCGGCCTTCAGCTTTTTGGTGTATTTGGCATCGATGATGAGGCCATAGTCGTAAAAGAGCTCTTCGCCGGCGTTGATGTTGCGCAGCGCCTTGATGAACACCCGGCCGCCGTCTTCGTCGGCTTCGCAGTTGGGATGGCAGCTGTGGTTGATCCAGCGTGAGGAGTTGCCGCCGTGTTTGGCGTCGATCACATGGTCTTCGTCCATGTGGAAGTAAAACGTGTGGTTGGGGTCTTTCGGGTCGTGCGGGTGGCGGCGCAGCGCTTCCTTCCAGGTGATGACCTCGCCGATGTATTCGATCAGCGCTTCGCCTTCGGCGATGTCGGTCAGTGCAAATACGCCCTTGCCGTGCACGCCGGACCGGCGGGTTTGTATGCGGCGGCCGTCATTTGCCGGGGCGGTGGAGTCGGTGGGCGCAGGGGTGGCCGAAGCCAGGTTTTTTAGCACGGCAAAATTTTCGTGAAATTTTTGGTATGGTTAATTCATGCATGTGCGCGCGTGTGCGTGCGCGCGTGCATGCGCGAGAAGACCGTATTGTAGTGATGCAAAAAGTCTGCCATTTTTTTAACCCCTGGAGTTCCCATGCCAGAGCATCAGCTGACCCGCCGAAAGGCCATCCGCTCCTCCCTGCAGTCCGCGCTGGCGCTGACCGCGTGGAGCGGCCTGCCGGCGTGGGCTAAAGGCTCTGAAAAGCCCTTGCCCAAGCTGGGCAGCGTGCTGCGTTTACCGGAAGTCGCCCTGCTGGACGGCAAGGTCTGGCAGGCGGCTGACATGCGCGGCAAGACGCTTGTGGTGTACTGGTGGGCCAGCTGGTGCCCTTTTTGTGCGGTGCAGTCGCCCCATATAGAGGCGCTGTGGCGGGCCCAGCGGGCCAATGGCCTGGAGGTGCTGGCGCTGTCCATAGACAAGCAGCCGGCCGCCGCCGCTACATATATGAAGGCAAAAAATTACAGTTTTCCTGCGGGCATGCTGACGCCGCAGGTGGCGAAGTCGCTTGCCAAGCCCGCCGGCCTGCCGGTGGTGGTGGTTTTGAAGGTCAATGGCCAGGACGGCCGCACGGGCAAGGTTGTTTTTGCCGAAGGCGGGGAAATGTTCCCCGAAGATATTGAAGGTTTGAAGAAGTACTTATGAAAACCCTTGTGATTGCAGAAAAGCCCTCGGTGGCGCAGGACATCGTCCGCGCCATCACACCGACGGCAGGCAAGTTTGAGAAGCACGACGAGTATTTTGAGAGCGATGAGTGGCTGATCACGTCCGCCGTGGGCCATCTGGTCGAAATCCAGGCACCTGAGGAGTTCGACGTCAAGCGCGGCAAATGGAGTTTTGCCAACCTGCCGGTGATCCCGCCTTACTTTGACCTCAAGCCGATGGACAAGACCAAGACGCGTCTGAACGCCATCGTCAAGCTGAGCAAACGCAAGGACGTGACGGCGCTGGTCAACGCCTGTGATGCCGGCCGCGAGGGCGAACTGATCTTCCGCCTCATACAGCAGTACGCCAAAAGCAAACACCCGGTCAAGCGCCTGTGGCTGCAGTCGATGACGCCGGCGGCGATTCGTGAAGGCTTTGAAACCCTGCGCAGCGAAAAGCAGATGCAGGGCCTGGCCGATGCAGCGCGTTCACGCTCTGAAGCCGACTGGATGGTCGGCATCAACGGCACGCGCGCCATGACGGCGTTCAATTCGCGCGACGGCGGTTTCTTTTTGACCACGGTGGGCCGCGTGCAGACGCCGACGCTGTCCGTGGTGGTGGAGCGGGAAGAAAAAATCCGCAAGTTCGTGAGCCGCGACTATTGGGAAATCCATGCCACCTTCCTGGCCGAAGCCGGTGAATACCCAGCGAAGTGGTTCGACCCCAAGTGGAAGAAGGCCGCGGCGAATGCCGACAACGCCGAGCCCGATGCCGAACTCAAGGCCGACCGCCTCTGGTCTGAAAAGGAAGCCCGCGCGATTGCCGAAGCGGTACGCGGCAAGTCCGCCACCGTCACGGAAGAAAGCAAGCCCAGCACGCAGGCTTCAGGCCTGCTGTTCGACCTGACGTCCCTGCAGCGTGAGGCCAACGGCAAGTTCGGCTTCTCCGCCAAGACCACGCTGGCGCTGGCCCAAAGCCTGTACGAACGCCATAAGGCACTGACCTACCCGCGTACCGATTCGCGTGCGTTGCCTGAAGACTATGTGCCGGTCGTGAAAAAGACCTTCGAGATGCTGGCCGACAGTGGCATGCGTCATCTGGCCCCGCATGCTGCGGTGGCGCTCAAGGGCAACTACATCAAGCCCAGCAAACGCATTTTCGACAACGCGAAAGTCAGCGACCACTTTGCCATCATCCCCACGCTGCAGGCGCCCAGTGGCCTGAGCGATGCCGAGCAGAAGCTTTATGACCTGGTGGTGCGCCGCTTCATGGCGGTGTTCTACCCGAGCGCTGAGTACATGGTGACGACGCGCATTTCGCAGGCTGTCGGTCACAGCTTCAAGACCGAGGGCAAGGTGTTGGTCAAGCCGGGCTGGCTGGCGATTTACGGCAAGGAAGCCGAAGACGAGAACACCGACGAGAAAGACGCCAAGACACTGGTGCCGGTGCAACCAGGCGAGATGGTGCGCGCCGAAGTCTGCGAGGCCAAGGGCCTGAAGACCCGGCCGCCTGCACGCTATTCGGAAGCGACCCTGCTGGGTGCCATGGAAGGCGCGGGCAAGACCATCGACGACGACGAACTGCGCGAAGCCATGCAGGAAAAAGGCCTGGGCACCCCTGCCACACGTGCGGCGACGATTGAAGGTCTGATCGCCGAGAAATACATGCTGCGCGAAGGACGGGAGCTGATACCCACGGCCAAGGCCTTCCAGCTCATGACGCTGTTGCGCGGCCTGGACGTGCAGGAACTCTCCAAAGCCGAGCTCACCGGCGAGTGGGAGTTCAAGCTCGCGCAGATGGAGCACGGCCAGCTGAGCCGCGAAACCTTTATGGCCGAGATTGCCGCCATGACAGAACGCATGGTCGCCAAGGCCAAAGGCTACGACAAGGACACCATCCCCGGCGATTACGCCACGCTGAGCGCACCCTGCCCGAATTGCGGCGGCGTGGTCAAGGAAAACTACCGCCGCTACACCTGCGTCGGCAAGCATGGCGACGATGGTTGTGGTTTCTCCTTTGGCAAGACGCCGGCCGGCCGCACCTTTGAAGTTGCGGAAGTCGAGCAGTTTTTGCGCGACAAGAAGATAGGCCCGCTGGACGGTTTCCGCTCCAAGGCGGGCTGGCCGTTTACGGCCGAGATGGTCATCAAGTTCGACGAAGAAACCAAGAACTACAAGCTGGAGTTTGACTTCGGCGATGACAAGAACGCCGAGACCGGCGAGATTGTCGATTTTGGCGAGCAGCAGTCGCTGGGCCCGTGCCCGCGCTGTGCGTCACGTGTGCTTGAGCTTGGCAAAAACTATGTCTGTGAGAAATCCGTGCCGACGCTGGCCCAGCCCACGCCGACCTGCAATTTCAAGACCGGCCAGGTCATCCTGCAACAGCCGATCGAGCGAGAGCAGATGCACAAGCTGCTGGAAACCGGCAAGACTGACCTGCTGGACAAGTTTGTCTCCATGCGCACGCGCCGGCCCTTCAAGGCGATGCTGGCCTGGGACAAGGAAGCCGACAAGGTGAACTTTGAGTTCGCCCCATCGAAATTCCCGCCGCGCAAGCCAGCTGCCGCCAAAACCGGCACCGTCAAGACGCCATTCGGCAAAACGGTGGCGGTGAAGGGTGCTTCGGGCGCGCCGGCTGCGAAAAAAGTGGCCGCCAAAAAGGTCGCCGCGAAAAAGACACCGGCTGCCAAAAAGGCACGTGTGGCCAAACCTGGCTCGGGCCTGGTGCCGAGTGCCGAACTGGCCGCGGTGATCGGCAGCGAACCGGTGGCTCGCACACAGGTCATCAAAAAGCTGTGGGATTACATCAAGGCCGAAGGCCTGCAGGACGCCGCCAACAAGCGCGCCATCAATGCCGATGCCAAACTGCTGCCGGTGTTCGGCAAACCGCAGGTCACGATGTTTGAACTGGCCGGCATCGTCGGCAAACACCTGAAGGCCGAATAAGCCTTCAAGAGCCTGCTCGCGGGGAAGCCTGCGGCAGGTTCAGCTGCGGGTGCCGTCCCGTTGCGCAAACTTGCGGTGCACGGTTTCGACCAGGCCCATGATCCAGCACATCGGACAGCCCCGGAAGGCCACCAGCGCCAACAGGGCAAGACCCAGCGAGGCGAAGGGGTGTGTGGCCAGCAGCGACACCGCCCAGACCAGCGCGCCAACGCCCGCTGCGCCGCGCAGCAAATGCTCTGTGACACTGCTGCTGGCGAAGAAAGTGGGCGGGGTCTGGCTGGTGGCGGGAAGCGGGCAGGATTTGTTCATGGTGTTCTGGCACCGGCAAAGTGTGCCGACATCAAGACAGGTACGCAGCCGGGCCCGGGCCGGATGTCTGCTCAGGTCTTTTGCGGGGCTTGCTGATCTTGCCGGTACTGCGTCGGCGTCATGCCGTGGTGGCGCTTGAACACATGGTTGAAGTGCGACACGTCGTTAAAACCTGCGCCGTATGCCACTTCAGAGACAGCAGCGTCGCGCTGCGTGAACAACAGTTGCGCAGCCAGTGCCAGCCGTTCGCGGTTGAGTTCTGCCGTGAAGGACGTCTGCGTCTCCTGCAGCAGTTTTTGCACCAGCCGGGTCGACATGTTCAGCTGCCCTGCAGCGACGTCAATCGACATTACCGGGTCGCTGGCGCGCCGCCGGATGTAGTTGAGCACCGCTTCACGCTGCAGGTCGCGCGAAGCGCCGCCGGCGACGCCGCCCTGGCGTGAGGTGATCTTCAGCAGGTTGCAGATGTTGTCTGCCAGCAGATTGATGTCATCGCCGCTCAGGTCCTGCGTGCCGGATGACAGCTCTTTGAGGTACGACAGCAGCACGTCCGAAAACGGGCCTGACGGCCTGAGCGCGAAGGCGTGCGAGCGGCGGATATTGGGCAGCCGGCTTTCAATGGAATGCACGGGCAGCTTGGCCACGATACGGCTCACGTTGTCGGGAAACGAGATGTGCATGGGCAGGCGGCCATCAATAACGGCCAGCTCGCCGGGGTGCAGCACGATGCGCGTGTCGCCTTGCGTGATGTAGGCCTTGCCTTCAAGTTGCCAGCTGAGCAGGTAACCTGCGCCACCTGCATCGCTGGCCCGCTCGCCGCGGCCGGCCAGGTCATGCGGCCTGGAGGTGAAGGCAGCGCAACTCACATCGCCCTGGCGACGTGCGGAAATCTCTGCCGAAAAATCCACCGGTGACAGCCGGTTGACCGCCACGTTGTGAATCATGCTGCAGATAAATTCCTGCCATGAGTCGGCACGGTCGGTAGCTGCGTGCCGGTTGGTATTGAAGGTCAACACGTCCATGTCTGTCCTCGGCGCAAGGGATGGTGTTGCTGATTTTGCCACTTGCGCCGCCTCTGGTCACGCGACCGCGTCTATGCCGTACTTGCCCGGTGCAATGATGCCGTTCGGGTCCAGCGCCTTCTTGATGGCCGAATACGTGTCGCGCAGCTCGGGAATGATTTGCGCCATGTGCAGCGTCTGGTAGTCCACCGGGGCCCGGCCGACACCGACGCCGCGGCGGGCAAACTCTACGGTCAGCTCGCGGTAGCAGGCATCTGCGCGGGCGTTTTCATCAGCGTCGTCCTTGTTCCAGACTAGTACATGCAGGCCGCGCGCAAAGCGTGCGCTGGCCACATGCATGACCATGTAGTCCATGCCGTATTTTTTGAAGATGCTGCGGCCGAGGTGGTCCAGCTCCAGCGCATGCCGGCCGACCATGGGTGTGCCCGGCAAAAACCAGGAATTGCCGCTGCCCGGCCGCCACTGCAGCATGCCCAGTTCGGTGATGCCGGGCCGGCCGGTCATGGATTCGATGGAGACACGCAGCGGCGCGATGGCGGTGGCTTCTTCGTGGCTGATGTAACGTGCCTTTCCGCTTTTCTCGAAATGTGCGCGCACCCGCTGGATCATGGGCTCGATGGCTGCATCCGATGCACCGTAAAAAAGGCCGGAGACCTGCCACGCGCCCAGACCGTGCGCGGCCTGCAGCGCCTTGCGTGCGCCATCTGAATAGGAGGCCTTGCTGCCGGCGATGTATTCCTCATTCTTCGCTTCTGAACTGATCGCGTACAGGTCGTTGGAGATGCGAAAAAGCGTGGGCACGAAGTTCGAGAGCTTCAATGGCCGGCACAGGTCGATGATTTCGGAAATGTCATCGTCGTCCGGGAAGGTGAAGTGAAAGGAACGCGCCACCGGCGGTCGAGGCATCAGCCAGACGCCGACGCGGGTCACGATGCCGTAGTTGGACTGCGAAAACAGCCCGTCGAGTGCGGGGCCGGCCGAGTACTTGGAGACATGCCAGTTGAGAAGGTCCTCGGTGTCCAGCGCCCCATCGCCCGTACGTATGACCTTGCCGTTGCCGAGCACGATCTCCATGCCGCAGAGCATGCCGAAGTGGTCGAAGTAGGGGCCATAGCCCGCGCCGCGGTCCAGTGCATTGCCGATCACGCCGCCGTGGGGCGGGCCTGAGGTGGCCGACACCATGAGCTTGTCGCCGCGTCGTGCGAGTTCGTCGTGCAGCATCTGGAAACTCACGCCCGGCTCCAGCACGGCGTAGCAGATCTCTTCGTTCACCTCGAGAATGCGGTTCATGCGAAAGCCCAGGTCCACCACCACCTGGCCGGTGGCGATGGGCGCGCGTGAGCCCAGGCCGATGTTGTTGCCGGTGCTGATGGGGTAGAGCGGCACACCATGTGCATTGGCTGCGGCGACGATGGCCTGCACGTCGGCGGTCGACTCCGGGAACAGCACCGCAGCAGGCACACGTTTTTCAGCGGGCAGCGTGTGTTCGCCATAACGCTCCAGCGTGGCGGGACGGGTGTCCACCCACTGCGTGCCCAGCGACTGCCGGACTTGTCCCAGAAAAGCTGCGAGTGCGGCTGCGTTCATGACGTTCTCCTGTTGGTAAGTTGAATCTGCGGTGCCGGGCTCACCAGATCGCCCGGTCAGGTGTGTCTGGCGCGGTGTTGCGCGGCTGGATCTGTATGACCTGCGTGTTGAGGCCGGTGGGGGCCGGCTGTGCTTCGACTTCCGGTGCCTGCATGTCCAGTGTGAGACCGCGCAGTGCAAGCGGCAACTCGCCGCCGTGCGCCCAGTCCAGCAGTTCGACCGTGTGCACAATGGGCGTCGCGCTGTAGTGCGCGATCTGCGTGAGGCAACCGATGTTGCCGGCAGCGACAATTTGCGGGCTGGTGCCGGCGATGTTTTTGGCCTTGCGTTCACCCAGTTGTGCTGCGATGTCGGGTTGCAGCAGGTTGTAGGTGCCGGCAGAGCCACAGCAGAAATGGGCTTCGGGCACATCGCTGACGATGAAGCCGGCGGCCTTCAACAGTGCGCGAGGCTCAGCGGTGACTTTTTGCGCGTTGCGCAGCGAGCAGGCGTCGTGGTAAGTCACGCGCAGGCGCTTGGGCTCATCTGGTGTGGGCAGTTGCATCTTCAATAGCCATTCGGAAATGTCGCAGCTGATGGCCGCGACCTTTTCAGCGTCTGCGCGTGCGGCGGGCTCGTCCAGGAACAGGTGGCCATAGTCCTTGACCGTCGTGCCGCAGCCCGAGGCGTTCACGATGATGGCATCAAGGCCTTCGCCATTCATTTCTGCCAGCCAGGCCTGTACATTGCGCCTGGCCGACGCCTGTGCGGCATCGGCCTTGCCCATGTGCAGGTTGAGCGAGCCGCAGCAGCCCGCACTCGCCGGAATCACCACCTCGCAGCCAAAGCGCGTGAGCAGGCTGATGGTGGCGTCGTTGATGTGGGGGGAGATGACGGGCTGCACGCAGCCCGCGAGCAACGCCACGCGCCAGCGGCGTGTGCCTTCGGCTGCAAACACCGCAAGCGCAGGATTGTGGCGGGCTGGTGCAGCTTTGGGCGGGATGAAGTCCATCATCTTTGCCAGGCTGGCCGGCATCAGGGGTTTGAGCGGTTTGCCCGTGCGGCCCAGTGCCATCATGGCGGCAAAAAATTTGGGCCGCGGCAGTGCCCACGCCAACAGGTTGCGCAGCAGGCGTTCGGGGAGGGGGCGTGTGTAGTGCTCCTCGATGTGCACACGCGCTGTGTCGACGAGGTGCATGTAGTCGACCTGCACGGCGCAGGTCGTCATGCACGACATGCATGAGAGGCAGCGGTCCAGGTGGGTGACGGTTTCCGGTTTGGGTGGTGCGTCGCTCTCCAGCATCTCCTTGATCAGGTCGATGCGGCCGCGGGGGGAATCGTTTTCATCGTGCAGCAGCACATAGGTCGGGCAGCCCGAGGTGCAGAACCCGTAGTGCTGGCAGGACTTGAGGATTTTGTCGGCTTCGGCGATGTGCGCGTCGGCCAGTTGCTCGGGCGAAAAATGGGTTTGCACACGGTGCCTTGCAGATGTGGGGTCGGTCTCGAAGAATGCCTTGTGGGCATTGTTGACCTTTGCTGCACATCATTCTTGGCACGGCGCGCATGATGCTTGGCAGGGCGCGCACGGTGCGCGCTGCCACCCTCAGTCGTCGGGCTTGAAGGACCGTGGCATGATTTTCTGCCGCGTGCCGGGTTCGGCGCGGCTTTCCTTGGTTTTGGCCACGGCCTGCAGAAAATCCTGAAGCACAGCCGCATCATCAATCGTGTCCGAGCCGGGCTCGTGGAACTCCGGGTGCCACTGAGTCGCCGCGATATAACTTTTGGATTTGTCCTTGCGCCGTATGGCTTCCACAATGCCGTCGCTCACGCTGAAGGCTTCGGCCTGGAACTCCGGCGACAAATCCTTGATCGCCTGGTGGTGGATGCTGTTGACACGTACACGCTCGACGCCCGGGTAGAGGGCCGACAGGCCACTGCCCGGCACGATGTCTATGCTGTGGAAGTTCTGGTCGTAGCTTTCCTGGTCGCGGTGCACAAAGGACTCGGGTACCTGCGTGTTGATGTCCTGGTAGAGCGTGCCGCCATAGGCGACGTTGAGCAGTTGCAGCCCCCGGCAGACGCCGAACATGGGTTTGCCGACAGCTTCAAACGCGGCCACCAGTGCCTTGTCGTATTCATCGCGGACGCGGTCGCCCGACCAGCGTTCTTCCAGCGGGGCCTCACCGTAACTGCCAGGCCAGACATCGGCACCGCCATGCAGCACCAGGCCGTCCAGCCATTCGGCGTAGTGTTTGTAGGTCACGTCGCCGCGCTGTGTGGAACCGGTGGGGCAAGGCACCATGACGACCATGGCGCCGGACGACATCAGCCAGTGCGCAATGGACTGCTCGACGTATTGCAGGGTTTTGCCGCTGAACAGCGAGCGGGTGGGGTCGGCGTGTGAAAAGCAGGCCGAAAGGCCAATCTTGAGGCGGCTGGCGGTGGGCATGGGTCAGATTTGTCCTGGAAGCTCCATTCCCGTAAAGCGTACTGCAATGCGCGTTCCCAGTCCATTGGGCGGCGTAGGCGGATGCCCCGGCGTGCTGGCATCCTCAATGCTGATCGTCGCATCATGCTGGTTGGCGATCTCGAGAACGATGGCCAGCCCCAGGCCGGAGCCGTCGACGTTGGTGCCGAGCGCGCGGTAAAAGGGCTGGAACACCAGCTCACGCTCGGCCTCCGGTATGCCGGGCCCCGAGTCTTCGACGATGAGTACCAGCACGCCGCTGAAGCGGTCGGTCAGCAGGCGCAGCGTCACCTGGCCTTTTTCGGGCGTGTAGTTGATGGCGTTGTCGAGGAGGTTGCGCACCAGTTCCTTGAGCAGCGTCGCGTTGCCTTCGAGCTGCGTGTTTTGCTCACCCGCCCCGGGGCCGTCGTAGCCAATGTCGATTTTTTTCTCGAGTGCGCGCGGCACCGAGTCGGACATCACTTCAGACACCAGCGTCACCAGGTCGACCCGTGTTTTGGCCAGGCTGCGGCCCGTGGTCTCGGCGCGCGCCAGCGCCAGCAGCTGATTGACGGTGTGCGTCGCGCGAATGCTGGACTGGCCGATGTGTTTGAGCGATTTTTTCAGCTCGTCCGCATCGGTCTCGCGCTGCGCCAGGTCGGCCTGCATGCGCAGCCCTGCGAGCGGGGTTTTCAGCTGGTGCGCCGCGTCGGCCAGAAAGCGTTTCTGGGTGTTGAGCGAGACCTTGAGCCGACTCAGCAAATCGTTGATGGAGGACACCAGCGGTGCGACTTCCTCGGGCACGGCGGTATCGTCCAGCGGGCTCATGTCGTCGGGTTTGCGCGCGCGGATGCGCTTTTCAAGCTGGGCCAGCGGCTTGATACCGCGCACCAGTGCCAGCCACACCAGCAGCACGGCAAGCGGCAGCGTGACGAACTGCGGCACCATCGTGCCCTTGACGATTTCAGTCGCCAGCGTCTTGCGCTTTTCAAGCGTCTCGGCCACTTGCACCAATACTGCTTGTTGGCCCCCACGTTCGTTCGCTTCGCGTAACTCTCTGCCCCCCGAGGGGGCCGATTTTCCTAGGGGCGGCCCGTCGGAAAATGCCCCCCCCTTCAAGTCCACCTTGATCCAGGTGTAGGCGACTCGCACATCCTCGCCCTGGATCACATCTTCGCGCAAGCGCACCTCGCCGTCACCGATGCGGTCATCGTCCGGCGGCATGGGAAGGTCGTGTTCGCCGCTGAGGTATTCGCCCCTGGTGCCCATGACCTGGTAATACACCAGGTCGGTGTCATCGGCTCGCAGTATTTCGCGCGCCGGGCCGGTGAGGTTGAACTGCACCTGGTTGTTCTTGACGACGACCAGTTTGGCCAGCGCCTGCACGTTGTATTCAAGCGCACGGTCAAAAGGTTTGCCGGCAATGTTTTGCGCCACCAGCCAGGTCAGCGCCAGGCTGATAGGCCACAGCAGCAGCAGCGGCGTAAGCATCCAGTCCAGGATCTCGCCGAACAGGCTTCGGCGCTCGCGCTGGAATAACCTTAACGCCATATCGACGGATCCATGAAGCTGACCCTAACCAGGAATCTTCTCCAGGCAATAACCCAGGCCGCGAACCGTGGCGATGCGCACCGGCCCCTTTTCAATCTTCTTGCGCAGGCGGTGGATATAGACCTCGATGGCGTTGTTGCTGACTTCCTCACCCCATTCGCAGAGGCGCTCGACCAGCTGGTCCTTGCTGACGAGGCGGCCAGCCCGTTGCAGCAGCACTTCGAGCAAACCGAGTTCGCGCGCCGAAAGCTCAACCATCAGACCGTCTATCGTCGCCACGCGGCCAGCCTGGTCGTAGACCAGCGGGCCGTGTTTGATGGTGCTGCTGGCGCCGCCCATGCCGCGACGTATCAACGCACGCACCCGGGCTTCGAGCTCCTGCAGCGAAAACGGTTTGGCCATGTAATCGTCAGCGCCGTAGTCCAGGCCCTTGACGCGTTCTTCAACGCTGTCGGCCGCGGTGAGGATGAGCACTGGCAGCGACGAGCCGCGGGCGCGCAAACGTTTGAGGACTTCCAGACCGTGCATGCGCGGCAGACCGAGGTCGAGAATCAGCAGGTCGAACTGCGTGTTTGTGAGCAGGGCCGCATCGGCTTCGGTGCCGCTGGCCACGTGGTCGGCCGCGGCGCCCGAGGCGCGCAGCGTGCGCAGCAGTCCGTCGGCAAGAACCTGGTCGTCTTCAGCAATCAGAATGCGCATGCTTGTCTCCGTGGGCCGGCCCGGGTTTTTTCATTCCCCAAGCGGCGGTTTACTTGTTGCACAAATTTTAGGCTTTCAGGCACTGCGGTTTGCTGACACGGTATCAGGTGTTGCCATAGGCTTCCAGCCCCAGCGCCACAACGGTCGCCACATCCTGCCCCACAGCCTGGCGAAACTCGTCTTCTGCCTGCGCCACCGCCCGGCGAAAAGCCTCCAGCCAGAGCAGGCCGGATTCGGTGAACACCACGCGCTTGGCGCGCCTGTCGTGCGCATCGTCTTCGCGTATGACCAGACCCCAGGCCTCGCACTGCGTGACGAGGTCGCCCATGGCCTGTTTGCTCATGCCGGCGCTTTGTGCAAGGTCCGTCAGTCGCGAGCCGCCCACAGCCAGGTGGCGTGTGATGTGGATGTGCGCCGCGCCCACCTGGTCACGCGCGGCGAGGTTGGACAGTGCCAGCGGCACCTGCACGTTGGTGGCCATCAGCTGCAGTACACGCTCGTCAAAACGCCGCAGCGCATTGCCCATCAGGCGGCCCAGGTGGGTGATGCGCCAGCCTGTGTCAAGTGTGGCGACGGGCGTTTCGACGGGAGTTTGTTCCATCAAAACCATCCTACCGTAGGTCAGCTCAAATAGTCAGGCAAACTGACTAAAAACAGGGTTTACTTATTTTTATGGCGCCCATAAAGTACTGGTCATGCATCCAGCGCTGTTATTAACCGCAGCGGGTGGAAAGCAAAAGATCACATTGCCATAGTTTTGATACATCATTGATTTCAAAGGAGATTTTCATGGAACTCACCAGCAAGCTCAACCCCGCACAAAACCCTGCCCAGTCCGCCGCCCTGAACAGTGAAAAGGCCAAAGCCCTGCAGGCCGCCCTGGCCCAGATCGAGAAACAGTTCGGCAAAGGCACCATCATGAAGCTGGGTGACGGCGAGGTGATCGAGGACATCCAGGTCGTCTCCACCGGCTCCCTGGGCCTGGACATCGCCCTGGGCGTTGGCGGCCTGCCGCGCGGCCGCGTCGTTGAAATCTACGGCCCTGAGTCGTCGGGCAAAACCACGCTGACCCTGCAGGTGATTGCCGAAATGCAAAAGCTGGGCGGCACCTGCGCCTTTGTCGATGCCGAGCACGCACTCGACATCCAGTACGCCGCCAAGCTGGGCGTGAACCTGCAGGAACTGCTGATTTCCCAGCCCGACACCGGCGAGCAGGCGCTTGAAATCGTCGATTCCCTGACCCGCTCCGGCGCGGTCGACCTGATCGTCATCGACTCGGTGGCGGCGCTCACGCCCAAGGCCGAACTCGAAGGCGAAATGGGTGACTCGCTGCCCGGCCTGCAGGCCCGTCTGATGAGCCAGGCGCTGCGCAAGCTGACGGCCACCATCAAGAAGGCCAACTGCATGGTCATCTTCATCAACCAGATCCGCATGAAGATCGGCGTGATGTTCGGCTCGCCCGAAACCACCACCGGCGGCAACGCGCTCAAGTTCTACGCCTCCGTGCGCCTCGATATCCGCCGTATCGGCTCCATCAAGAAGGGTGAAGAGGTGATCGGCAACGAAACCCGGGTCAAGGTGGTCAAGAACAAGGTCGCCTCGCCGTTCAAGACGGCGGAGTTCGACATCCTCTACGGGGAGGGCATCAGCCGTCTCGGCGAGGTGCTGGATCTGGGTGTGGCCGGCCACATCGTCGAGAAAGCCGGTGCCTGGTACGCCTTCAACGGCGAAAAAATCGGCCAGGGCCGCGACAACTCGCGTGAGTTCCTGAAAGAAAATCCCGAACTCGCCATCGAGATCGAGAACAAGGTGCGCGAATCGCTGGGCATCCCGCTGGTCGCCATGCCTGTGGCTGCCGCCGCTGAAGCGCCTGAAAAAGCGCCGAAAGCCTCGAAGGCCGACAAGGCTGAAAAAGCCGCGGCCTGAGCATCCCCTTGAGTGTGAGCCCGGGAGCCTTGCTTGTATTCACCTGAATCAGAAGCAGGCCCGGCCGGCGCCGGAACGCCTGCTGCCAAAAAGGCGGGTTTCGGCCTGTCGCTCAAGGGCCGGGCGCTGCGCTACCTCGCGGCGCGCGAGCATTCCCGCGCCGAGCTGGAACGCAAACTGGCCCCGCACGAAGAAACGCCGGGCCAGCTGGCGCAGGTGCTCGATGAACTGCAAGCCAAGGATTTCATCAGTGAAGTGCGGGTGGTCGAATCGGTCATCAACCGCAAGGCCAGCCGCTTCGGCGCCGCCCGCGTCCGGCACGAACTGCTGGGCAAAGGCCTGGCCTCCGACGTGGTGGCCGAAGCGATGGATGGCCTGCGCGCCACTGAGCTGGCGCGCGCCCGCGAGGTCTGGCGCAAGAAATTTGGTCAGCCCGCCCCTGATGCAGGCGGACGGGGCAAGCAGATGCGCTTTCTGGCATCGCGGGGTTTTGGCGGCGACGTGATCCAGCGGGTGCTCGCCGGCGCCGGAGACGAGGACTGAGTTTTTGCGTGGATGGCAGGCGGCGGACGGGTGAATTTGCTATTGATTCAGTAGCTGCTCGTGCCCGTGTTTATTGGCTTGGAGCCCGATTTGATGCCTTAAAAAGCAGTTTTTTGAGCTTTTTTGAAGCCTTTGGGTGGCTTTTAACGCACCTAAATCGCAAAATGAGCCAATTTTTGCCGTACACGTTAAAAATTTAATGTATACGGCAAAATTGCATCCAGAAGCCGCCTTTGAGCTTCTTCCTGCTACTCAGGGGAGGCCGGGCTCATTCTGGCCTGCAACTGGGCGGAGCCGAGGCGCTTTACAGGCCCAGCATCAACTTCAGGTTCTGCACCGCAGCGCCGGAAGCGCCTTTGCCCAGGTTGTCCAGCCGTGCAATCAGCACGGCATGGCGGTAGGCCTCGTTGGCGAAGACGCGCAATTCCATCTTGTTGGTGTCGTTGAGTGCCAGCGCATCGAGCTTGCCGGATTCCGGCGCCGCTTCAACCGTCACCCATTCGCTGCGAGCGTAGTGGCGTGCCAGCACGTCCTTGATCTGCGCGGCCGTGGGTTTGCCGGGCAGCAGATCGAGGTGCAGGGGCAGCTGCACCAGCATGCCCTGCTCGAAGTTGCCAACGGCGGGGATGAAGATGGGGCGCCGCGTCAGGCCGGTGTAACGCATGATTTCAGGCAGGTGTTTGTGCTCCAGGCCGAGAGCGTAGGTCTCAAACAGCGGCGCGGTGCCGGCCTTGTACGCTTCGATCATTTGCCGTCCGCCGCCGGAGTAACCGCTCACAGACGGCAGGCTCAGCGCGTGGTCTGCGGGAATCAGCCCGGCATCCACCAGCGGGCGGATCAGCGCAATCGCGCCGGTGGCGTAGCAACCCGGGTTGCCGACGCGGTCGGCGGCGATCACGGCCTCACGCTGGCCAGCAGCCAGTTCGGGAAAGCCGTAGACCCAGCCCGGCGCGATGCGGTGGGCGGTCGAGGCGTCGATGATCTTGGGCTTTTTGCCGGCCATGGCGTCAATCATGGCCACCGACTCGCGCGCTGCATCGTCGTGCAGGCATAGGATGACGAGGTCGACTTTGCCCATCAGGTCGCGCTTGGCAGCGGCATCCTTGCGCAGCTCGGGCGCAATGCTGACGACCTCGATCTGGGGCATGGCCTGCAGGCGTTCGCGGATCTGCAGGCCAGTGGTACCGGCTTCGCCGTCAATAAAAACTTTGGCCATGGGGCGCTCTCCGCAAAAAAACTAAAAAATTTCAACCGGAACAAGGAGTCATGTTGTGCCGTTGAAGGACAAATTAAAGGACAAATCCGTGACAAGGCTGCGGCGAGGGGTCTTTTTGGGGCGGCCGCTGTGCCCGGAAATTGTGCGTCGCACCATGATACAGTTCTGCCTTGCTACTTCCAGCGGCCGCTAACATGGCGTTTTGAGTCGGCGTGGACGGCCTTCAGGCACCCTGAAGCGCCGCCGCAGCCCCCGCCCAAACTTCTGTTGACCTCTGTGGCTTCCCCCTTTCTTTACTGAATCCTGAAGGTTTTCCATGAAAATTCACGAGTACCAAGGCAAGGAAATCTTGCGCAATTTTGGTGTGCCTGTGCCGCGCGGCATTCCGGCATTCACGGTGCAGGAGGCGGTGGAAGCCGCACAAAAACTTGGCGGCCCGGTGTGGGTGGTCAAGGCGCAGATCCACGCAGGTGGCCGCGGCAAGGGCGGCGGCGTGAAGGTTGCAAAAACCATTGAAGACGTCAAGCGCATCGCCGGCGAGATTCTGGGCATGCAGCTCAAGACGCACCAGACCGGCCCTGAAGGCCAGAAGGTTCGCCGCCTCTATATTGAAGACGGCGCCGACATCCAGAAGGAATACTACGTGTCCTGCGTGACCGACCGCGCCACGCAGAAGGTCGCGTTCATCGCGTCGTCCGAAGGTGGCATGGACATCGAGGAAGTGGCGCACAGCCATCCTGAAAAAATCGTCAAGCTGTATGTCGACCCTCTCGTGGGCCTGACCGACGCGCAGGGCAAGGAACTCGCTGCCGGCATCGGCATGCCTGCCGACTCCGTCGCGCAAACCGTCGACGTGCTGCAAAAGCTCTACAAATGCTACATGGACACCGACGCGTCGCTGGTTGAAATCAACCCGCTGAACCGCAACGGCAAGGGCGAGATCATGGCGCTGGACGCCAAGTTCAACTTCGACCCGAACGCCCTGTTCCGCCATCCTGAAATCGTCGCTTTCCGGGACCTGGACGAAGAAGACCCGGCTGAAATCGAGGCCAGCAAGTTCGACCTGGCCTATATCAGCCTGGACGGCAACATCGGCTGCCTGGTCAACGGCGCCGGCCTGGCCATGGCGACCATGGACACCATCAAGCTGTTCGGCGGCGAGCCGGCCAACTTCCTGGACGTCGGCGGCGGCGCCACGGCAGAGAAAGTCACCGAAGCCTTCAAGATCATGCTCAAGAACCCTGAAGTCAAGGGCATCATGGTCAACATTTTCGGCGGCATCATGAAGTGCGACACCATTGCTGAAGGCGTCATCAGCGCCTGCAAGGCTGTCAACCTGTCGGTTCCGCTGGTCGTCCGCATGAAGGGCACCAACGAAGACCTCGGCAAGAAGATGCTGGCCGAATCCGGCCTGCCCATCATCGCGGCCAACACCATGGCAGAAGCCGCGCAAGCCGCTGTCAAAGCCGTCAGCGCCGTCTAAGCACAAGCCCCGAAGCGAAAGAAAAAACCATGTCTATCTATATCAACAAAGACACCAAAGTCATCACGCAGGGCATCACCGGCAAAACCGGCCAGTTCCACACCCGCATGTGCCGCGACTACGCCAACGGCAAGGCCGCCTTTGTGGCGGGCGTGAACCCCAAGAAGGCCGGCGAAGATTTCGAAGGCATCCCGATTTACGCCAACGTGACCGAGGCGGCCAAGGCCACCGGCGCGACGGTCTCCGTGATTTACGTGCCGCCCCCTGGCGCCGCTGCCGCGATCTGGGAAGCCGTTGAAGCCAACCTCGACCTGGCCATCTGTATCACCGAAGGCATCCCGGTCCGCGACATGCTGGAAGTGCGCAACCGCATGAAGGCCAAGGAAGCCGCCGGCGGCAAGCGCACCCTGCTGCTGGGCCCCAACTGCCCCGGACTGATCACCCCCGAAGAAATCAAGATCGGCATCATGCCCGGCCACATCCACCGCAAGGGCCGCATCGGCGTGGTCAGCCGCTCCGGCACGCTGACTTATGAAGCCGTTGCACAGCTGACCGAAATCGGCCTGGGCCAGTCCAGCGCCGTCGGCATTGGTGGTGACCCGATCAACGGCCTGAAGCACATCGACGTGATGAAAGCCTTCAACGATGACCCGGACACCGACGCTGTCATCATGATCGGCGAAATCGGCGGCCCCGACGAGGCCGAGGCGGCCCTCTGGTGCAAGGACAATATGAAGAAGCCCATCGTCGGTTTCATCGCTGGTGTCACCGCCCCTGCCGGCAAGCGCATGGGCCACGCCGGTGCGCTGATTTCCGGCGGTGCCGATACGGCCGATGCCAAGCTCGAGATCATGGAAGCCTGCGGTTTCACCGTGACGCGCAACCCATCCGAAATGGCCAAGCTGCTCAAGGCCCTGCTGTAAGCGTTATTACGAACGGGGCCTCGGCCTTGTTCGGGCTAAACTCAAAAAAACAAAAAAAGCGCTGACCGGCGCTTTTTTTAATTCATAACAGGAGATTGCCATGTTTTTTGGACTCGATCTGGGTTCCCCCATTTTCTGGAGCGCCTTCGGCTCCATCTTGCTTGCCAACATTGTGTTGTCGGGCGATAACGCCGTGGTGATCGCCATGGCTGCGCGTACGCTCAAACCCGAGCAGCGCGGCAAGGCGATCTTCTGGGGCAGCGCTGCCGCCATCGTGATGCGGATCGTGCTGACCATCGTGGCTATCCAGTTGCTGACCCTGCCTTACCTCAAGATCATTGGCGCAGTTCTGCTGGTCTACATCGGCGTCGACCTGCTCAAGGCCGAGGAAGAGGAAGAGGGCGGCGTCCACGAGATCAACAGCATGGCTGCAGCCATCCGCACCATCCTGATTGCCGACCTGGTCATGAGCCTGGACAACGTGCTGGCCGTCGCCGCTGCAGCCAAGGGCAACCTGCCGCTGCTGGTTTTGGGCCTACTGGTCAGCATCCCGCTGATCATTTTTGGCGCCACGCTGCTGACCAAGGTCATGGAGCGCTTTCCCATCATCATCACCATCGGTGCCGCGCTGCTGGGTTTCCTGGCCGGCGAGATGCTGCTGACCGACCCGGCTGTCGTCTCACGCTTCGGTGCGCTGGGCGAGCACACCGTGACGGCAGGCGGCATCGTGGGCGCTGTTATCGTCGTGGCTTTGGGTACTTTGCTGGCAAAACGCAAGCCGAAAGCGACGCCGCCGGCCTGATCTGGTGCGGGTTTGGGCGGTTTGGACCGCCGCTACCAATTTGCAACAGAAAGCCGGTTTCGGGCTCAAAAGTCGCTTGTCCAGCCTGTGGCTGTCTGTTAACGTCAACATTCGGGAGTCTTGTAACCTTTCAGCAACAGCTGAAAGTTGTATTTCAAGCCCATAAAAATGATGGCGGAATACCGGGCAGCAATGCACAGCGAATCAGGACAAGGGGCGGGAAGTGGCCAAATCATCTAGCAAACTCAGCCAGTTCTGGCGCGCCGACTGGTTTGTGGGCGTGCTGGTGGTTCTGGCCGTTTTGTTTTTGTACGGCTTCTCCGACTTTTTCGGTACGCTGGAGCGTCGTTACTACGACTTTGCCAGCACCAGCACCTCCCGCCAGCCCTCCGACCGCATTGCCGTCATCGCCATTGATGACCAGAGCATTGCCAACATTGGCCGCTGGCCCTGGCCCCGTGATGTCCATGCCCAGCTGATCGACCAATTGTCGGCGGCCAAGGCCAAGACCATTGTGCACACCGCCTTCTTCTTCGAGCCGCAGACGGATCGGGGTCTTGTGTTCATCCGCAAGATGAAGGACGCGCTGGCGGATCCCGCGTTGGCGCAAGGCGGCGTGACGGAGCAACTGGGTAAGGTCATCGCAGAAGCCGAGGTGGCCCTCGACACCGATGCCAAGCTGGCTGCCAGCATGACCAAGGCCGGCAATGTGCTTGTGCCGTCCGTGTTTGCACTTGGTGTGCCCCAAGGGCGGCCAGACAATCCCCTGCCGCCTTATGCATTGAAAAGTGCCGTTGACGAGAGAGGCGATTTTTCAATTGCTGCGGTGCGTGGCACCCAGCCCATCGAAATCATCGGCAATGCCGCAGCGGGAATAGGCCACCTCAACCAGCTTCAGGATCGCTTCGACGGGGCGGTGCGTGAGGAGCCCCTGCTGGTAAACTATTACGGCAAGGCTGTGCCGTCCATGGCCCTGCTGGCCGCCGTCAAAAGCCTGAACCTGAATACTTCGGACATCAAGCTGAACACGGGCGAGTCGGTGCAAATCGGCAAGCTCCGCGTTCGCACCGACGAGTCGGCCCTGATGCTGCCGCAGTTCTACAAAGGCAGCGGCAACAAGCCGGCTTTTGCGGTTGATTCGTTCTATGACGTCGTCTCCGGCAAGATTCCGGCTTCCAAATACGCCGACAAAATCGTGATCATTGGTGCGACTGCGGCCGGGGTTGGAACGCAATTCCCCACGCCTGTGGGGCCCGGCCTGTCGCCGGCCGAAACAATCGCGCACATCACCTCGAGCATCCTGAGCGAGCATTTCATCGTTCAGCCGGCATGGAGCATCTGGGCCACCCTGGGCGTGCTGTTGCTGGTGGTGGCCTACCTGATTGCCGGCCTGCCACGCCTGTCCGCCGGCAAGGCGGCCATCATCACGCTGGTGTTTTTCGTTGTGCTGCTGGTCGTCGAGTTCAGCATGCTGTCGGCAGCCGCGACATGGCTCAAATTCGTATTCCCTGCCGCACTGCTCGTCATCGGGCATCTGGCCCTGACGACCAAACGTTTCCTGATGACGGAGGCCGGCAAGCTCAAGTCAGATGAGGAGTCGGCAGAAACCAACCGCATGATGGGCTTGGCGTATCAGGGGCAGGGCCAGCTGGACATGGCGTTTGACCGTTTTCGCCGCGTGTCTTACAGCGACGCACTGATGGACAATCTGGGCAATCTCGCGCTTGATTTCGAGCGCAAGCGCCAGTTCAACAAAGCCGAGGCTGTGTACCAATACATGACCACGCAAAACAAGGACTTCAAAGGTCTGGAGGCAAAACTCAGCCGGGCCAAAAACCTGTCCGAGACGGTCATTCTGGGCGGCAGCGGTGCGCATCCGGGCGGGACCATGCTGCTGGACGGCGGCGGCGTTGAAAAACCCATGTTGGGCCGTTACCAGGTTGAAAAAGAACTCGGCAAGGGTGCGATGGGTGTGGTTTACCTCGGCAAGGACCCCAAGATCGGCCGTGTCGTGGCCATCAAGACCATGGCGCTCAGCCAGGAGTTTGAAGGTGAAGAGCTGGACGACGCCCGTGAGCGCTTCTTCCGTGAGGCCGAAACCGCGGGGCGCCTGCAGCACCAGAACATCGTCACCATTTTTGATGCGGGTGAAGAGCACGACCTCGCCTACATCGCCATGGAGTTCCTCAAGGGCAAAGACCTGGCGGACGTGACCAAGCAGGGTCAGTTGCTGCCCATTTCCAAAGTACTTTCAATCATTGCCCGCGTCGCAGAGGCACTGGCTTATGCCCACAAGCAGAACGTGGTGCACCGCGACATCAAGCCCGCCAACATCATGTACGACTTTGACAGCGATAACGTCAAGGTGACCGATTTTGGTATTGCCCGCATCACGGACTCAAGCAAGACCAAGACCGGCCTCGTGTTGGGGACGCCCAGCTTTATGTCGCCCGAGCAGATCGCCGGCAAGCGGGTCGATGGGCGGTCGGACCTTTATTCCCTGGGTGTCATGCTGTTCCAGATGCTGGCGGGCGTGCTGCCGTTCAGGGGCGACTCCATGGCCGAACTGATGTACAAGATCGCCAATGAACCGGCACCGGACATTCTCATCATCCGCAAGGAACTGCCGGCCAAGCTTGCAGATGTCGTGGCACTCTCCCTGAGCAAGCGTCCGGAAACACGCTACCAGGATGGTGACCAGTTCGCGGCAGATTTGCGCGCTGTTATGGCCAGCCTTTCGGGCTCCGAAACCGGGGCGGCCCCGGTTGTGCACACGGCTGCTGTTGCCGCCGATGAAAAGACGCAGGCGTTTTCGGCTTTAGGTGGTTCTCCGGCTTTCGACGCCACTGTGGTCCAATCCACGGCAGCGGCCGACGCCTCCGGCAGCGCTTACGAGGCCACGCGTGCTGTCGCCGCAGCCGCACCGGACCCTTTTGAAAAGACAATAGTCTCCAGACCAGCAGACGGTGGCACCCCGGCGGGTGATGCTGATACCGATGTCAAACCTTAAGCGCCAGGCTAGAAGCGTGGAAGTCGAAAAAAGATGAATTACGAGATCTGCACACAAACAGACACCGGGCTGGCGCGTGACAACAATGAAGACGCGGTCGCGTTTGACCCGCCGACCCGGCTGTGCATTCTGGCCGACGGCATGGGCGGCTACAACGCCGGCGAGATTGCCAGTGGCATGGCAGTGGCGTTTATCAAGTCCGAGATGGGGCGATGGTTGTCGCAGGCGGGCAGGCACGCCAATGCCAAGGAAGTTCGGCGTGCGATGGAAATTTGTGTTGAAAATGCCAACCATTCGATTTTCAACGCGGCCAACTCCAACCCCCAGTACACCGGCATGGGGACCACGCTCGTTGTTGGTGTCTTTCAGGACGACCGGCTGATGCTGGGGCACATCGGTGATTCGCGCTGTTATCGCCTGCGCGGGACCGAGTTCCAGCAGATCACCAAGGATCACTCACTGTTGCAGGAGCAGATTGATGCGGGTCTGATCACGCCGGAGCAGGCGCTGACGTCCATGAACAAGAACCTCGTCACGCGAGCCCTTGGCGTTGAGGATACGGTGATGGTGGAGGTCAACGAGCACCGGGCCGAAGATGGCGACCTTTACCTGATGTGTTCTGATGGGCTGTCCGATATGGTGACCCATGCGGCGATCGCAGACATTGTCAAAGGCGATGCGAGCCTTGAGCAAAAAGCAAAACAACTCATTGTTGCAGCCAACGAGGCCGGAGGCCGCGATAATATTTCAGTATTGCTGGCGCAGGCCAAGCAAGCTTCGGTCAAACGGGGGCTTCTATCCAGAATGCTGGGAAAATAAGAAGATGATCGAAATATCAAAATCAGACAGGAGTCGGCCATGCCGAAAATGATCGTCTCTATCGACGGTGTTGTGATCAAGGAAGTTCAGTTGACCAAAGACCGCACGTCATTGGGTCGGCGCCCTTACAACGATATCGTGATCGACAACCTGGCTGTCAGTGGGGAACACGCTGTTTTGCAGATGTCCGGTAACGAGGTGTATCTCGAAGACCTCAACAGTACCAATGGTACTTATGTCAATGGAAAAGCCGTCAAGAAGCAGCTTTTGCAAAACAGCGACACCGTGGAAATCGGCAAGTACAAGATCAAGTATGTGAACGAAGCGGCGAGTGCAGGCTTCGAAAAAACGATGGTCATCAAGGCCGGTTCCGTCGGGCTTGCGCCCGTAGGGCCGGCAGCGGCTGCACCGGCGGCAGTTGCCGGAGCCAGCCTGAATGCGGCGATCAAGGTCATGTCCGGAGCTGCCGCAGGGCGCGAGGTCGCGCTTGTGAAAGTGGTGACCACCATCGGGAAGCCCGGTGTTGCCGTCGCCGCGATCACCAAGCGGCCGCACGGTTTTGTCGTTGCCCATGTCGAAGGCGCAGACAAGCCCTCCTTGAACGGAGCACCCATCGGCGCAGAGCCTGTCACGCTCAAAAATGGTGACGTGCTGGAGCTGGCGGGCACCCAAATGCAGTTTGTGCAACATTGACGACCGGCTTCCTGTCACTGACAGGAAGTCCTGAAGCGAGCTTGAGGTTCCATGAAACTCCTCTCCAGACACTGGCCTCGCATTGCCGTCACCCTGATTCCGCTGGTGTTTGCGCTGATGCACGCCAGCGGGGTGTTGCGTCTGGGAGTCCTTCAACGCCTGGATGACATCATTTATGACGCGCGGCTTCGCACGACCATGCCCAAAACCCTGGACGAGCGCATTGTCATTGTCGATATCGATGAAAAAAGCCTGGCGGAAGTGGGTCGCTGGCCGTGGGGTCGTAACAAGCTGGCTGATCTGGTGGGCGAATTGCTCGACAACCAGAAAGTGGCGCTCCTTGGCTTTGACGTGGTGTTTGCCGAGCCGGATGAAAGTTCCGGACTGAAACGGCTCAGGCAACTGGCGCAGCAGGAGATGCGCGACCAGCCCGGGTTTGCCGACAAACTCGCGCAGGTGCAGGCCAGCCTCGACTACGACGCTGTATTTGCGAAATCGCTCGAGAAACGCCCGGTAGTGATGGGGTATTACTTCACCAGCGACCGCGACGGACGCGTCAATGGCCTTCTGCCGCCGCCCGTGATGGGCACCGAGGCGCTACAGGGGCGCCCGATCAAATTTACCAGCTGGAATGGTTACGGCGCAAACCTGGAAACGATTGCAAAAGCGGCGCCCATGGGTGGGTTTTTCAATTCCATTACCGAGGGTGATGGCGTGGTTCGCTCCATTCCGCTGCTTGCGGAATACAAGGGCCAGTATTACGAGTCGCTGTCCCTGGCGATGTTCCGGGCCCTGATCGGATTGCCAAAGGTGGAGCCCGGGTTCCCACAGGAAAAATTCCTGAGCCGCAGCTATCAGGGGCTGGAGAGCGTGTTGCTGAAACAGGCGGGCAAGACGCTGGCCATCCCTGTTGATGACCGCGTGGCGACGCTGGTCCCGTTCAGGGGCAGCGGCGGCGTGAATGGCGGCTCATTCCGTTATATCTCTGCCGCGGATGTCCTTGCCAAAAGGGTTGCACCCGGTGTGCTGAAAGACAAGATCGTTCTTTTGGGCACCACGGCGCCAGGCTTGCTGGATTTGAGGGTGACGCCTGTCGGGGAGACATATCCCGGGGTGGAAACACACGCCAATGTTATCTCTGGCTTCCTGGACGGGAAGGTCTTTGTCAAGCCCGACTACGCCCTCGGGTTTGAGGTCACGATGCTGGTGCTTGCCGGACTGGTGCTGGCGTTTGCCCTGCCGCTTTTATCGGCACCCAAGGCTGTGGCGGCCAGCGCCCTGGTTATTGCGGGGGTCGTCGGTTTGAACTTCTGGCTGTACCTGAGTTACGGCCTTGTCTTGCCGCTTGCCAGTGCGCTGGTGATGGCCTTGACGGCATTTGCACTGAACATGAGTTACGGTTATTTCGTCGAGAGCAAGTCCAAGCGTGAGCTGGCCAACCTGTTTGGTACCTATGTTCCGCCGGAGCTGGTTGATGAAATGGTGAAGGACCCCGACAGCTACAGCATGAAAGCCACGACCAAAGAGCTGACGGTCATGTTCTGCGACATGCGGGGATTCACCAAGATGTCTGAAAGCATGGAGCCGACCCAGTTGCAGGCCCTGCTCAACAGCGTGTTCAGCCGGCTGACGGACCTGATTCGCAGCAACCGAGGCACGATCGACAAGTACATGGGCGACTGCGTGATGGCCTTTTGGGGGGCGCCCGTTGACACGCCGGACCATGCCAGTCTGGCGGTCAAGACGTCCCTTGAGATGGCCAATGCGATTCGGCGGCTCAATGAGGAGCACCGGAGCAAGGGCCTGCCCGAAATCGGCATCGGCATCGGGCTCAACACGGGCACCATGTGTGTCGGTGACATGGGCTCTGATATCCGCCGCAGTTACACCGTGATCGGTGATTCGGTGAATCTGGGCTCCCGGCTGGAAGGTTTGTCCAAAACCTACGGTGTGGATATTGTGGTCAGTGAGTCCACGCGCAGACTGGCCAATGACTTTGCCTGGCAGGAACTGGACAAGGTCCGGGTGAAAGGCAAGGATATTGCAGTGGCCATCTTCTGGCCGCTGGCACCGCTGAACGCCATTGACGACAACAAGTCTTCCGAACTGAAAACGTGGACGCTTGCCCTGAAAGCCTATCGGATGCAGGATTGGGACCAGTGCGATGTCCAGTTACTCAATTTGCAGAGGCTGAATGCCAAAAAGTACCTTTACCAGTTGTATTCAGAGCGTGTAGCCTCTATGCGCCTGCTCCCGTTTGATCCTGAATGGGACGGCGCCACCAATTTTGAAACGAAGTAAACCTCACAAGGCAAGAACAAGTTCATGAAAGTAAGGGTGTTGGGTTGTTCGGGGGCCATAGCCAAAGACTGCCGAACCACGTCTTTTCTGCTGGACCACGACCTCCTTGTGGACGCAGGCACAGGGGTGGGCGACCTGACGCTGGACGAGATGGGCGGCATTGATCACGTGCTGTTGACACATTCGCATCTTGACCATGTCGCTGCATTGCCCCTGATGGTGGATGCGATCGCGTCCACGCGAACCACGCCGATCAGGATTCACGCGCTGCAGGGCACGATAGACGCTCTGAAAGCGCACATTTTCAATAACACCATCTGGCCTGATTTTTCGAGAATACCGACCCCGGAGGCGCCGTTCATCAGCTTCCATCCGATCGAGATTGGACAGACACTCTTTCTGGCGGGCAAATACATCGAGGTCCTGCCGGCCGTCCATACCGTCCCAGCGGTTGGCTACGCAGTGGCCACAGCAAAGGGTTGCTGGGTGTTCACGGGTGATACCGAGCGCAATCCGGCCCTGTGGGCGCGCATCAACCAGCTCAATGTCGCCATGTTGGTCATTGAAACTGCCTTCAGCAATCGCGAGCGCAATCTGGCCGAACTGAGCCTGCATCTGTCCCCCCATGCGCTGGCCAGCGAGCTTGATTGCATAGACAAAGGTAAAAACTACCCCATCTATATCACCCACACCAAGCCTGCGGAGACGGAGCTGATCATGGCGGAAATACAGCGGTTCGACCAGACCCGGCCGTTTGGACCCAATGTCTCGCATGACATCCGCTGGTTGCGGGCCGGGCAGGAGTTTGAACTATGAGTGCCGTACTTCAACGAGACCCGGAAGACGAGTTTTTTGACTCGCAGATGCTGCCGCCCCAGGAGCGGGGTGTCACGTTCGAGGCGCTTTATTTCAGGCAGTTGCAGCTGGTCACCAACCGCATCCATGAGACGGAAAACATCGACCAGATCATGCTGGATGCTAGCCAGGATATCTGCAAGCTTTTTAATGCGGACCGACTGACCCTGTATGCCATCAATGAGGACAGAAGCGCCATCATCTCAAAGGTCAAGACCGGCCTGAACACCAGCCGTGACCTCAAGCTGCCCATCACCGCCCAGAGCATCGCCGGGTACGTGGCCATGGCCAAACAGATGGTCAACATTGTCGATGTCTACGATGACGGCGCATTGAAGGCGATTCATCCCAACCTGAATTTCCTGCAGGAGGTGGACAAGCGCTCCGGGTACCGCACAAAACAGATGCTGGTTGCACCGGTGATGGATGGGGACACCCTGTACGGCGTGCTGCAGGTCATCAATAACCGAAGTGACCAACCGTTCGGAAAGCTGGAAGAAGACGGCGCACGACAACTCTGCAAGACGCTGGGCATTGCCATCCGGCAGCGCATGCAGAAAAGCGAGGAAGGGCAACGGCGCAAGGCTACAAAGTATGACGGACTCGTCAGCGAAGGTGTGTTGTCGCAGGACGAGCTCCTCAACTGCATCCAGAAGGCACGGGACGAAGCCCGCTCCGTAGAGCATTTGCTGATGGCGGACTACCGTATCCGTCCCGCGCAAATCGGACCGTCGCTGGCCAGGTTCTTCGGCGTGCCTTACGAGGCTTTCAATGCAGGTCGCATTCGCTCTGAAATGCTGCATGGGCCCCTGAAACGTGAGTTTATCGAGCAGCAGGGGTGGATTCCGCTGGAAGAGACGACCGATGGCCTGCTGATCATGTGCGTTGATCCAGAGGCAGTGCGCGGCGCGCGTGTTGTCCCGCAGGTCTTTCCAAGAATTACGAAGTTTTCCTATCGTGTCACGACACAAACGGAGTTTGAAGAGACCCTCAGTCAGCTCTTTGGTGCGGGCAACGAAGGCGGCTCCATCGACCAGTTGCTCGCGGACATGGATTCGCCCCTGGACAATGATGCCATTGATGACTCGTCCCTTGAGTCAGCAGCGGCGGACAACGAGCTGGTCAAGTTCGTGAACAAGGTCATCATCGACGCCTACAACCAGAAGGTGTCGGACATTCATATTGAACCGATGCCGGGCAAGGCGAAGACCGGCATCCGCTTCCGGATCGACGGGACCCTGCAACCTTACATTGAGGTTCCGGCCCAGTTCCGGCAGGCCATGGTCACGCGGCTCAAGATCATGTGCGATCTGGATATTTCCGAGAAGCGCAAGCCGCAAGACGGAAAAATCAAATTCAAGAAGTACGGGCCTCTGGATATCGAGTTGCGCGTTGCCACCATTCCGTCTGCCGGAGGTGTGGAGGATGTGGTCATGCGTATTCTGGCCGCCGGCGAGCCCATCCCCCTGGAAAAACTGGGTCTGACGGTGCACAACCGGGAGCGACTCGAGAAGACGGTTTCAAAGCCTTATGGGCTGTTTTACGTTTGTGGCCCTACCGGTTCCGGCAAGACCACGACCCTGCATTCAATCCTAAAATTCCTCAACACGCCCGATACCAAGATCTGGACCGCTGAAGATCCGGTCGAAATCACACAAAAAGGCCTTCGCCAGGTACAGATCAACAAAAAGGCGGGAATTGATTTTGCGCTGGTCATGAGGGCTTTTTTGCGGGCCGACCCCGACATCATCATGGTGGGCGAGTCGCGTGACAAAGAGACCGTCTCCATGGGCGTGGAGGCTTCCCTCACCGGGCACATGGTGTTTTCAACCCTGCATACCAACTCTGCACCGGAATCCATCACCCGCTTGCTCGACATGGGCATGGACCCCTTCAATTTTGCTGATGCCCTTCTGGGCATTCTGGCGCAGCGGCTGGCCAAGAAATTGTGTGACTGCAAGGAAACCTACACCCCGGAAGCAGAAGAGATCAAAACCTTCCTGGCTGAATATGCGGAAGAACTGCGTCACACGTCTGCCTGGAAAGCCGATCACGCCGGCGAGGCCAAAAAATTGTATGAATCGTGGCTCAAACTCTACGGCGAGGGCGGCAAGCTCAAGATGTACCGGGCCGTGGGATGCGATAAATGCGGAAAGACGGGTTACAAAGGGCGGATTGGCCTGCACGAGCTCATGATTGCCGATGAGAACGCCAAAAAACTGATTCAGGAGCGCGCAAGGGTCGCCGAATTGTTTTCGTCTGCGGTTGCCAGCGGCATGCGCACCCTCAAGATGGACGGCATGGAAAAGGTCCTGATGGGTATGACAGACCTGAAGATGGTGCGGTCTGTTTGTATCAAGTGAGGAGCGAGAGACAAAATTGTCACACACTCCACGGAAATATGGCAAAAAAGCGCGGGACAACGATGATTTGCAGGACTTTTTTGGCGTTATTGGCGTCTGCAAAGCTGGCCTGAAAAATGCTTTAACTGTCTTACTAGATCTTTAACCAAGGAGTTTTCATGAAGCGTTCTATCCAAAAGGGTTTTACCCTGATCGAACTGATGATCGTTGTGGCGATTATCGGTATTCTGGCTGCGGTGGCTCTGCCTGCGTACCAGGACTACACCACGCGTGCAAAGGTTTCTGAAGTTGTGTTGGCAGCTTCTGGCGCCCGTACCGCGATCGCTGAATATGTTGCAGCAAGCGGCGCTTTCCCAAGCAGCGCGTCGGCAGCCAGCATTGCCACCCAGTCTTCTAAATATGTGAATAACCTGGCTTACACCAACACCAACGCCTCTGCCGGCGTTGTGACCGTGACTGCTCAGGGCGACCCAAATATCGCAACGCTGACCGTTCAGCTCGCTGGTAGCATCGCCAGCGGTTCAAACGGCGTGGTGACCTGGATTTGCGGTCCTGGAACCAGCAGCCCAATGCCTGCCAAGTACCTGCCAGCAAGCTGCCGCGGTTAAGCTTGATTGATTGTTGATAAAAAGCCCCTTCACAGGGGCTTTTTCGTTTAACGAGTGTGTGCGACGATCTGTCGTTTTCGAATTTTTAAAAAATAGGGGGAGAGATAATGAAGCGTTCTTTTCAAAGGGGTTTTACCCTGATCGAGTTGATGATTGTTGTGGCGATCATCGGTATTCTGGCTGCAGTCGCTTTGCCTGCGTACCAGGACTACACGACTCGTGCAAAGGTGTCTGAAGTGGTGTTGGCAGCTTCCGGTGCCCGTACCGCGATCGCTGAATATGTTGCAGCAAGCGGTGCTTTTCCAAGCAGCGCGTCCGCTGCCAGCATCTCCAGCCAGTCCTCAAAATATGTGAATAGCCTGACGTACACCAGCGCCAGTGCGTCTGATGGCGTGGTTACAGTGATCGCTCAGGGCGATCCAAACATTGCAACGCTGACGGTTCAACTGGCTGGTAGCATTGGCACGGGCTCGAACGGTGTGGTGACATGGGTTTGCGGACCTGGAACCAGCAGTCCAATGCCTGCCAAATACCTGCCCGCAAGCTGCCGCGGCTAAACTTTTTATTGCCGACCATAAAAGCCCCTCACAGGGGCTTTTTTAATGAAAAAACCACTTTATAAAGACGTTTCCCTGGCGCCGGTCTGGTGTTGGGGCGCCGCCTTGCTTTTGTCTTTTTGCTGGCTTCTGCCCAACAACGCCAGACCCTGGAGTTCCTTTCATTCTGATGCCTGGATAGCCAGCTTGCTGGCGATTGTCAGTCTTTCGGTCCTTGTGCGAGGCGGACAGGTCGTCAAGTTGCAACTTGCGCCACTTGTCGCACTCGTTTTGAGTATGCTGCCGCTGCTGCAATATGGCCTGGGGACCTTGCCCCTGGTGGGGCAGGCCTGGATTTCGTCGGCCTATTTGCTGGGATTTACGCTGGCACTGCTCACTGGACAGCATTGGCAGAAGCTCAGCCCTCTGTGGATGGAGCGCGTCCTTTTCGGGGCTTTTTTATTCGCGGGAACTGCGTCGGTCTATCTGGCGATGTACCAATGGCTGCGGCTCAGCGAATCGGCGGATCTCCTGGATATCTGGGTGCTGTATTTCCCGGCTGAAAGGGGGCGACCGTACGCGAACCTCGGACAGCCCAACCAACTGGCGACCCTGTTTGTGTGGGCCCTGGTTGCCTGCGTTTGGGCTGTGTACCGAAAACATTTACAAATAGTCGGCGGAGTTTGCCTTGCCGGTTTTTTGCTGATAGGTCTGGCGTTGACGCAATCGCGTAGTGGCATGGTCGGCGTACTCATCCTTTTGTTTGCGTGTTATCTGTGGCGCAGAATGATCACGCAGCGAATTTTTCTCTACTGTGTCGTTGGCCTGGCGATCTGGTACGTCCTGCTGCTGTTGACGCTTCCCCATCTTGGTCAGTCCTTGTTGCTCGATACCGAGATCAGCTTTGTTGATCGCAGTACCCGTGAAAGCCGACCCTACATCTGGCGGATGCTGCTGGATGCTGCGACGCTACATCCGTGGAGTGGGTACGGCTGGAATCGGGTCTTGCCGGCCCAGTTGGCCGTTGCAGACACCTATACGAGAATGGCAGGCACCTACCTTGCACAGTCCCACAATCTCTTTCTGGATTTTGTCGTGTGGTCTGGCTTCCCTATGGGGATGCTCTTGACGGGCGCTGTATTGGCGTGGGTGGGGCTGGCCTTTATGCGGCTTCGGGAGGCCAGTCAGGTGCTTTATTTTCTGGTGATTGTGGTGATCGGCGCGCACGCCATGGTCGAGCTGCCCCTTCACTATGCATATTTTTTGCTGCCCGTGGGCCTTATGGCCGGGGCCCTCAATGCGAGTGAGCGCATCTGGCCTTGGGGGCACATAAGCAGAGCCACGGCTCTTGGATTCTGGTTTGTGGTCGTTTCGCTTTTGGGATTGATCATTAACGATTATTTCAGGCTTGAAAGCGCTTACAACGACGTACGCTTCAAATTGGCCAATTTCGTCAAGGCCCAGAATCCGGTGATTCCCGGCGCAATTGTCCTGAACCAGCTGGAACACGCGATAGAACTCTATGCACTGGACCCCGTCGTCGGCCTAAACGCCGAAGTGGTCCAGCGTGCTGTAACAACCACGGAGTCGCTGCCAAGCGCCTACAACATCAGCAAGCTGGTGGTTATTCTTGCTCTGAACAAACAACCAGAGGCCGCCAAGTCCTGGATGCAGAAGTCAAAAAACATGATGAGTCCCGAAAACCATTCAAACGCACAGAAAGACTGGGCTCGCGCCGCGCTCCAGTTCCCGCAAATCGCCGCGACACTCCAGGCCGGGCTACCCGTACAAGCGCCAGTAGCGCGTTGAAATTCGCCTCACGACGTGAAAACGACACCAGGTTCAAACGCGCAGGCTGAAGTCCTCGCCGCCCCGCAGCTGGGCGATGCACACGGGCCAGCCACGAGGTATTTGGTTCAAGCTGTTGTGCTTGGTGCTCTGCTTCTTTTTCCTTGGCTCAACCCGTTTGCGCCGGGGCCTTCGCCCGCTGCGCTACCTTTGCTGACGTGTTTCATTTGCACGGCACTGGCGGTTGCCATGCGGGCTCTCTGGCCGCAGCTGTTCACGGTGAGGCGACTGGCATGGACGGCTGCTTCGGTCTGGCTGTGTGCCGGATTGATCAGTTCCGTGCTTGGGCTGCTTCAGTACTTTGGAGGGGCTGAGGGTTTGGTGCCATGGGTCAATCAGCCAAGGTACGGGGAGGCTTTTGCCAATCTGCGGCAGCGCAACCAGTTTGCCTCGCTGACGAACATATCTCTGGTCGCATTGATCTGGTTCGGTGTCATGTTTTCCCGGGCGAAGCATCAGCTGGATGCGCGCCAAGTGAAAAACTATCCTGTCTTCCTGCTGATGGCTGCGGCGCTTCTGGCTTGCGGAAATGCGACATCCGTTTCCCGCACCGGCATGATGCAACTTTTTCTGATCTGTGGCCTGCCCGTCGTGTGGGGCCAATGGCGGCAAGGCGTTGTACGCTGGATTATTCTGGTGGCCGTCGTGGCCTATGCGCTCTCGGTGATTGGCTTTCCGTGGCTCGCCGGATTTGACCTGTCCGTGTACAGCATGTCCGGGCGTTTGCGCGCCGGCGACCCTGTTTGTGCAAGCCGGTTGACCATGTGGTCCAACGTGCTTCACCTCGTGTCCATCAAGCCGTGGCTGGGCTGGGGTTTGGGCGAACTGGACTATGCGCACTACACCGAGCTTTACGCGGGCCCCCGTTTTTGTGACATCCTCGATAACGCGCATAACTTTGCGTTGCATGTGGCCGTGGAACTTGGCGTACCGTGTGCGGTGCTGGTGTGCGCGGGATTCATTTTTTGGCTATTGCGCAACCGGCCATGGTTCGAAACCGAGCCCGTCAGGCAAATGGCCTGGGGGGTGTTGGGCGTGATTTTTCTGCACAGCATGCTTGAATACCCGCTCTGGTATGGCCCGTTCCAGATGGCCGTCCTGCTGTGCCTGCTTTTGTTGCGCAGGCCCTTGACCGTGTCGCATGCTTCCCGGGAACATGCGCAACCCGACGGCCTGCGCACGCGCGTAGTCTGCGCCGGGGTCTCCGCTCTTTTGCTGGCGGGCACCGCCTATGCCATGTGGGACTACAGACGCATCAGCCAGATTTATCTTGCGCCAGAAGCGCGGGATACAGCCTACAGAAAAGATACGCTGGAAAAAATCAGCGGGTCATGGCTGTTTGCGAACCAGGTGTTGTTTGCGCGCTTGCTTACCACGCCCCTCGCGCCTGTCAACGCTGAATGGAGCCTGCAAACTGCGCAGCAATTGCTGCACTATTCGCCCGAACCCAAGATCGCGGAACGCCTGATCGAGAGCGCCGTCATGCTGGGCAGGGATGACGAGGCACAAATTCAGATGGCACGTTACCGTGTGGCTTTCCCTAAGGAATATGCGCTTTGGAAGCCCGTGAAAACGAACTAGCCTTGCGCAGCGGCAGGCAGGCGTTGCGAAGCTGTAAAACTGCCTGATTTTCCACCGTGTTTTTCAAGCACCCGCACGTCCTGGATCACCATGGCCCTGTCAACGGCCTTGCACATGTCATAGATGGTCAGCAAGGCGATCTGTACGGCGGTCAGTGCCTCCATCTCCACGCCGGTAGGCCCCACGGTTTCTGCGGTTGCCTCGCAGATGATGCAGCTGTTTGCGGGGTCGGTTGTGAAACCCAGTTGCACATGTGTCAGTGCCAGCGGATGGCAAAGCGGGATCAGCTCGCTGGTTTTTTTGGTGGCCATGATGCCTGCCACACGGGCAATGCCCAACACATCACCTTTTTTGGCGTTGCCTGACATCACAATGGACAGTGTTTGCGGATTCATTACGATACGGCCTTGAGCGACAGCCACACGATGCGTGGACGTTTTGTTGCCGACATCCACCATGTGGGCTTGGCCTTCGGCGTCAAAATGCGTAAGTCTGGTGTCGGACATCATTCAGTTACAGAACCTTTACAAGCAACCCTCATCATAAGTCCATGCCTACAAGTGCAAATCCGTGGAAGCTTCGTTTCAGTGCGGCAGGTGTTCACCTCTGTATCAGCCTTGTTCTGGCGGTGTTTGCCGCCTTGCTGGTATTCATGGTCTGGTATCCCTATCCCTATCGTGAGATATCCGGGGGGCGAACGCTGTTTCTGCTGATCGTCACGGTTGACGTCATCATGGGCCCACTGTTGACTTTCGCGGTCTTCGATGTCCGCAAGCCACGAACGGAGCTCGTCCGGGATCTTGCGGTCATCGGTGTGCTCCAGCTTGCGGCCTTGGGTTACGGTCTCTGGACGGTAGCCGCTGCCCGGCCTGTACACCTCGTGTTTGAAATGGACCGCTTCAGGGTGGTACATGCCATTGAAGTGGCACCCAGCCTGCTGGAGAAAGCTGCGCCAGAGTTCCGCGATTTTCCATTGTTCGGGCCGACGTTGCTGTCAGTACGTCCCTTCCGCGACGCCAAGGAAAGCATGGATGCCACCCTTGCGGCGTTGCAGGGTGTGTCCATAGGCTCCCGCCCCGACCTCTGGCAGTCCTATGAAAAAGCGCGCGCCCAGATACTCGCCAAAGCCAAGCCGTTGGCGGAACTCAAGGCCCGATTTCCCGCGCGCAGTGCGGAAATCGATGCAGCCGTGAAATCTTCCGTCCCAGTTCGAGCCAACGGCAATGTTGTCTATGTTCCCATGATGGGTCGTGACACACTGTGGACGGCGCTGCTGGACACCAACACCCTGGAGGTGATTGCCTTTGTTCCGATTGACTCCTTTTAGGCCAGGCCGCAATCGCCTGGGTGCAGCCGCCCTGGCGGCGATTCTCATGATGGGCCCGGGCTCGACAGCCTTCTCGCAAAGCCCACCGCCTGCCGGGCGTGGCGGTTCCGGTACCCTTCCAACGCTGGGGGACAACCTGGAGCTTACGGCGGGTGCCGAGCGTCGCATCGGCGAGCGTATCGCTGCCAGCATTTACCGCGATCGTGATTACATCGATGACCCTGTTCTGGAAGACTATGTCCAGACCATCTGGCAACCGCTCATGACGGCCGCCAGGGCACGTGGGGAGTTGAGTGCCGAGCTCGACGAGCGCTTTGCGTGGGAGCTTTTCCTGTTGCGCGACAAAACCATCAATGCGTTTGCGCTCCCCGGGGGATATTTTGGGCTCCATCTCGGACTGATCGGCGCGGTGAACAGCCGGGATGAACTGGCTGCGGTGCTGGGCCACGAACTCAGTCATGTCACCCAAAGGCATATATCCCGGCTCATGACCCAGCAGTCCAGGCAGACGCCCTGGATGATTGCAGCCATGATATTGGGCGCTCTTGCTGCAAGCAAGAGCTCGCAGGTCGGGGACGCCGCCCTGATGGGCACCCAGGCATTGGCTGCTCAATCCCAACTCAATTTCTCGCGCGACATGGAGCGTGAGGCCGATCGTGTGGGCTTCGGTGTCATGACGGATGCAGGTTTTGACAGCCGCGGCGTCAGCAGCATGTTCGCAAAGTTGCAGCAGGCGTCGCGCATCAACGACAACGGGTCCTTCCCCTACTTGCGATCACACCCGCTCACCACCGAACGTATTGCCGAGGCGCAAGCCCGTATGCAGCTGGCCCCCGCCAGTAACCCGGGCGAGGCAAAAGCTGCAGTTGCCGCCCAGGAAAGGTTTTTATACGCAGTGATGGCGGCGCGTGCGCGAGTTCTTGGAGACCCGGGTGTGGACGCGTTGCGCGCCATGGTGGCCGAAGCCCAGCGGCAAGCGGTTTCGACACAGGCTCCTCCGCAACCCTCAACGGCGGATATCCGAAGTGCCGGGGTGCTGTATGCCGGCTCCCTTGCTGCTTCGAAGCTTCGCGACTTTTCCCTGGCACGTACATTTGCGGACAGGTTGGCGACGCTGGCAACCGGCTCGACGGCATCGGTCACCGTCGGGTTGCTGTTACTGGAACTGGATCAGGCTGCCGGTGTTGTGTCGCCTTCAGCATCGACCATCGACATCGCCCGAACAAGCGCGCGCGCCGCCCTTCTGGTGCAGTCCCGATCGCTGCTGGCCGCAGGACGGGCCAAAGAGGTCGGGGACAAGTTGTCGACCTGGGTGACGGCCCATCCCCGCGACGCGCTGGCCTGGCAGATTCTCGCTGTTGCGTATGGCAACCAGGGCCTCAACGTGCGTGCGATACGTGCCGATGCAGAGTCTCGTGTCGCGCAACTGGATTACACCGCCGCACTGGACCGCCTCAAGGCGGCGCAGCTCATAATGCGCAACAACCCCTCAAGTGCCGACTTTATGGATGGCTCCATCATCGACACGCGGGCGCGCCAGATCGAATCACTTGTTAAAGAGCAGGCGCTCCAGGACAAACTCGATCGCTAGCTGCAGCACTGAATAAATCAGTGAGCCGATCAGCGCCGCACCAAAACCCGTCACGTTCAGGCCGCTGACAAGGCTGGCCGCCGCCCAGAACATGAGGGCATTGATCACGAACAGAAAGAGGCCGACCGTCACCAGCGTAACCGGCAAGGTCAGCAGGACCAGCAGGGGCCGAACGACGGTGTTCAGCGCGCCAAGCACGGCAGCCGCAATCAGCGCACCGGTGAAACTGGTCACCACCACGCCGGAATAAAGATAGGCCACAGCCAGCAAGGCCGTGGCGCTGAGCAGCCATTTAAGTATCAGTTTCATGGCTGCAGAATAGCACTCCCCTCGTGAAATTCAACGCAGCGCCCATCTCGTGCAGAGAGCTCGCGCGTTTGAGCAAGCGTCGGGCCCAAGCCGCAGCACAGGGCCGCCCAAGCAAGACAGCCCCCTCGGGGCGCAGAGAGCTTGCGTGTTTGTGAGCGAGCGTGGGGGCCCGGGCCGCAGCGCAGGGCCGCCCCAAGCAAGGCAGCCCCCTCGGGGGGGCAGAGAGCTACACGCAGTGAGCGAGCGTGGGAGCCCTGTTTAGTCGATCGCTACGAGCAACCCGGCACCAGCGAGCGCCGTGACATAACCCAGCACGCCCTTGCTCTCCTGCACCTGCGTGGGCGTGACCGGCTGCATATCCTGGCCGAACTTGGGTCGGCGGGCATCCAGTACGCGTGCGACGCCGTATTCCTTGATCAGCGATTCGGTCTGCGTGCACAGCGTGGTTTGCGCCAGCCTGGTGATGACCGTGTCCCCATTTTGCTCAAGCAGGGGCAGCAGGCGGGCAAAGGTTTTTTCTGCCCACTTGCCGCGCCAGCTTTCGCGCGCGCTGTTGGTGACCCACTTGCTGGCACGGTGCGTGACACGCGGGGCGCAGCCCACCACAATCCAGCGGGCGGGATTGCGGCTGACGCCTTCCGTGTGCATGGGTTGCAGCATTTGCAGTGCGTAGGAAGCGTCGTCGACGTAAACGATGATGTTGTCCATAAATACTCCTTGGTTGTCGTGGTTTTGAAGGCTTACGGTTGCTCGGAAATCAGTCTGTGATCAGGTCGTTGCGGCTGTGCTGCGGTCTTTTGGTCGCCCACCAGCCGGCACCAAGGACGCCGGCAACAGCCAGTGCGTAGGTCGCCCATTCGGCGATGGTGTGCAGGGTCGCGGCAGAAGGCAGGGTGTTCGGGCCGCCGTAGACGGGGTCCAGCAACTGTTCGCTGACGATCATTTTTGCGGCGGTAAACGCAAGCACAGCTGCGCCGATGTTGATGATCATCGGGAAGCGCTCCACCAGCTTGAGCACCATGGTGCTGCCGAAGACAACAATGGGCACACTCACCAGCAGGCCGATGACGACCAGGTCAAATGAGCCGTGCGCGGCACCGGCCACACCCAGCACGTTGTCGATGCCCATCAGCGCGTCGGCGACCACAATGGTTTTCATCGCACCCCAGAAGGTGCTGGCGATGGGGCCCTGGTGCTCGTCATGGCTCTGGTCGGCCAGCAGCTTGTAGGCAATCCAGAGCAGGCCGAGTCCGCCGACCAGCATCAGGCCAGGGATCTTGAGCAGCCAGACCACGCCCACGGTCATGGCGGAGCGCACGACGATGGCACCCACGGTGCCCCAGGCAATGGCTTTTTTCTGCAGGTGTGGCGGCAGGTTGCGCGCCGCGAGTGCGATGACGATGGCGTTGTCGCCAGCCAGCACCAGGTCAATGAGGATGATCGCCAGCAGGGCCGACCACCACGGGGTTGAAAACAGTTCCATCACGCACTCCATATCAAGTTTCGACATGGAGGCCCGCGCGGGCAGACCTCCGGTTCGTTCGAGACCGGACGGATCAGAAAGAGGAATGGTGTGCGGAAATGAAGGTTGCCGCGAACGCCTCGATCAAACCTGTCCAGGTTTCAATCGAAGGTCTGGCTCGACATGCAGTGTCGCTGCATGCCCAACAAGCCGGAAGAGTGAACTTCGTAATGACGACTTGTTGTAGCTATCTTGCTGCTGTGTCTGTTATTGGAAATAGTTCAGCAAGACGAGGGAGTTACTCCCCTTCGTAGGCTCTATTTGAACGCAAATCACATTTTTTTGCAAATACGGCTTTTCCCTGAGGCGGCGTAGGAGGAAGGCCAGCCCCCGAATTTCGTGTGCCCCGGTGACTGATAATGCATTCCCCGCCACCATTCGGTGCGTGGGCCGCATTGACCCCATCAGCTTGTTTCATGGCCGCCATTCACATCACCGATATCGAAGCGGCCATTAACTACTGGCGCGAAAAAAAGCCGTCGCCCGACGGCGTCACGCTGGCCCCCGAGCTGCGCGCGCTGGCCGAAGTTTATGCACTCATGGTTTTTTATCATGAGGATGAGGCGTCTGAAAAAGGCTTTCCGCCCAAGGCCATGGCGGCCTGGCAGG
Source organism: Pseudomonadota bacterium (assembly GCA_040387435.1). GTDB lineage: Bacteria > Pseudomonadota > Gammaproteobacteria > Burkholderiales > Burkholderiaceae_C > Polaromonas. The sequence goes on along the minus strand of JAZKDR010000008.1, from coordinate 81,015 downwards.
CCTGGTACGAAAGCACTGCGGACACACCCTGCATCGCCATCTGCTCGACCAGCCAGGGTGACGAGATGTGCAAGGGCTGCGGCCGCACGTTTGAAGAGGTGCAGCACTGGCCGGAGATGACACCGGCCGAGAAGCGCGAGACCTGGCGGCGCATCACGCTGGACGGTACCTCCTGGCGCTTTGGCCGCTATTCTGACCGCGCGCTGGAAAAAATCTCAAAAGCTGAAACAGAAACCGGGCCTGAAACCGCGCAAACCGGCGGCTGACAAGGGTGCCAGGCCGGCCTTGTTCTGGCTACACTGGCTCGATGCTTCGCCTGGCCCGTGCGCCCAATATCGCCATCGCCACCTTGTGGGCCGATGTCCTGCAGCAGGCCGGCTTTTCGGCGAGCGTGCAGCGCTACTTTTTGAGTGGCCTGGCCGGTGAGTTACCGCCCGATCAGTGTTATCCGGAAGTCTGGCTGGCACATGACCATGAAAAGCCCGCGGCCGAAAAAATGCTGGACCAGCTGCAAAACCTGCCGCAACGGCGCTGGGTATGCATTTGTGGCGAAACAGTAGAGGGCGGGTTTGAGCAGTGCTGGCAGTGCGGGACTGCCATGCCGGCCTGAGGCTGGCCTCTAGACCCGCTTGGCCAACTCTGCCGCCATCCCGACATAGCTTGCTGGCGTCATCGCCAGCAGCCGGGTCTTCTCGGTCTCCGGGATTTCCAGCGACCTGATCAGCGTGTGCAGGTCTTCGGCCTTGACGGTCTTGCCGCGGGTGACTTCCTTGAGCTTTTCATACGCGCCCTGCACCCCGTAGCGGCGCATGACCGTCTGGATCGGTTCGGCCAGCACTTCCCAGGAAGCGTTGAGATCGTCGTTCAGTGCTTCGCTGTTCAGCTCCAGCTTGCCCAGGCCCACGCTCATCGAGTTGTACGCCAGCACGGCGTAGCCAAAGGCCACGCCCATGTTGCGCAGCACCGTGCTGTCGGTCAGGTCACGCTGCCAGCGCGAGACCGGCAGTTTTTCACTCAGGTGGCGCAGCAGCGCGTTGGCCAGGCCCAGGTTGCCTTCGGCGTTTTCAAAATCAATCGGGTTGACCTTGTGCGGCATGGTCGACGAACCGATCTCGCCGGCCTTCAGGCGCTGCTTGAAGTAGCCGACGCTGACATAGCCCCACACGTCGCGTGACCAGTCGATCAAAATGGTGTTGGTGCGTGCCACGGCGTCAAATATCTCGGCCATGTAGTCATGCGGCTCAATCTGAATGCTGTACGGCTGGAAAGTAAGCCCTAACCCAAGCGGCTCCGGTGTCTCGATCACCTTGCGGCTGAAGGCCTCCCAATCGAAGTCGGGCCACGCCGACAGGTGGGCGTTGTAGTTGCCGACAGCACCATTCATCTTGGCCATCAGCTTGACGCTGGCGATCTTCTCGCGCGCCGCTTGCAGGCGCACCACGACGTTGGCGATTTCCTTGCCGACGGTGGTCGGGCTGGCGGTCTGGCCGTGGGTGCGGCTCAGCATGGGCTGGTCGGCGTAGTTGTGCGCCATCTCGCGCATCTGGTGGATGACCTTGTCCAGCGCCGGCAACAGCACCATCTCGCGGCTGCTTTTGAGCTGCAGGGCATGGCTGGTGTTGTTGATGTCTTCGCTGGTGCAGGCAAAGTGCACGAACTCGCCGGCGTGCTGCAGCTCTGGCCGGGCTTCAAACTTCGACTTGATCCAGTATTCGACCGCCTTCACGTCGTGGTTGGTGGTCTTTTCGATGTCCTTGATGGCCAGCGCATCGGCTTCCGAGAAGTTCTTCACCAGGCCCAGCAAGTAAGTACGTGCTCCGGGGCTGAGCGGCTTGAACTCTTTGAAGCCAGCATCAGACAGCGAGATGAACCAGGCGATTTCTACCTGTACCCGGCGGTGCATATAGCCCTGCTCGGACATCAGGGGGCGCAGGGTGGCCAGGCGGCCGGCGTAACGGCCGTCGAGCGGCGAAAGGGCGTTGATGGGGGAAAGCGTGGAAGAGGAACTCATCCCTCAATTGTAGGCGTGCAGCTTGTCATGATCCGGCGTCAGCGGAGCGGCATATTGACTCGATAGAATGCTTTAAAACCCACGTTTTCCGCACATTCCTGCTCTTCTGCTTTCCCGATTCCAAGACCAACATGAAACTCATCGGTTCCAACACCAGCCCCTACGTGCGAAAAGTGCGCGTCGTGATGGCCGAGAAAAAACTCGACTACCAGTTCATCGAAGAAGATGTCTGGGCAGCGGGTACCAACATCGGTGAATCCAACCCCCTGGCCAAAGTGCCCTGCCTGGTGATGGAGGGCGGCGAAGCCGTTTTTGACTCGCGCGTGATTGTGGAATACCTCGACACCCTGTCGCCCGTCGGCAAGCTCATCCCCGTCCAGGGCCGCGAGCGCGCAGAGGTCAAGACCTGGGAAGCGCTGGCCGACGGCCTGATGGACGCCGCTATTCTGGCCCGGTTGGAGGCCACCTGGTCCGGCCGCACCGACGCCCAGCGCAGCCAGGCCTGGATAGACCGCCAGATGCTCAAGATTGACGGCGTGCTCAAGGCCATGAGCGTGGGCCTGGCCGAAAAAGCCTTTTGCAGCGGCATCCACTTCAGCCTCTCCGACGTCGCCGTCGGCTGCGCACTCGGCTACCTCGACCTGCGTTTTCCAACCATCAACTGGCGCGCCGACTACGCCAACCTGGCCAAGCTTCAGGAAAAACTGGCGCAACGAGCTAGTTTTGTGGAAACGTTTCCGGGCTGAGCCAGACTTTGGGTGGCGGCAGGCGCCGTAGTGACCCCATGATTTCCGCACCACGTATGGCGGCAATAGCCTTGCTACTGTCAGGCTGTGCTACCTCGCCGTCCATGTCCGACATGTCTACGGAAGACATCGCAGGTCTCTTCAAGCCCTGTGTCGGGCCTTTGGGTGTGCATCCGAAGTTGCGACCGCTCGCAAGCACCTACGCGCCGGACTCAATCGAACTCATCATGCTTTCCGATCAGGGCATCGTGTCGGACGGCTACAACCACTGGTTGATGGTGGACCGCGAGAAGTCGGTTGTTTTCATCCAAGAGCGGGGGCGGGTTCGCCGGTTGGCAAAGAGTCTACGGACCGTTGACACTCCGGATGCCGAAATATTGCGGCTAATTTTAATGTATACGTTAAAAATTAGGCAAAAGTTAACTTCCATATTAACTTTTTGCCGCCCAGCGGAGTTTTTGGCCGTCGATACGCCAAAAATGACCTCAAAAAGGCCATTTTCAGGCACCAAATCGGGCTCCAGGCCAATAGATACGAGCGTGAGCAGCTATGAAAAAAGTAGCAATTCTCATGCTGCCGTGACTTCCGGTACGCGCAAGCCGGGCCGATGTGCGCCAGCTTGAGAGATGCCTGATCGGCGTTAAAGCCCGGTGAACTTGCGGATCACAGGGAAGTAAAGCGCCGCCGGCAGCAGGGCCAGCGCTTTCATCCACAAGGTGAAGCGTTTGGGAAAGTGGATCTCGAACGCGCCGGCGGCCCAGCCTTTGAGGATTTCCTGCGCGGCCTGCTCTGGCTTGATGAGGGCGGGCATGGTGAATTCGTTGGGGGCGGTCAACGGGGTTTCGACAAAACCCGGGCAGATGAGGCTGACGCCGACGTGGCTGTCCTGCAAGTCGACGTACAGGGTTTCGGCGAGGTTGATAAGCGCTGCCTTGGTCGGGCCGTAGGCCAGGCTTTTGGGCAGGCCGCGGTAACCCGCCACGCTGCTGACCAGGCTGATGTGGCCGGACTGGCGTTTTACAAAATACGGCAGAACGGCGTCCAGCACATGCAGCGCGCCGACGTAGTTGACCTGCTGGTGCGTCAGCATCTCGTGCAGGTCGAATTCGGTGGCGCGCATTTCCTTGTAATACCCGGCGCAGTACAGCACCAGGTCGAGTTGGCCGGCGTCGAGCACAGTTTGTGCAGCGGCGTTGACGGCGACGGCATCGCTGGCGTCAAAGGCCAGCGCGACAGTCCCCGGGTGTGCTGCAGCGAATTCATCCAGCGCCTGCTGGTTGCGTGCCGACACCACCACCTTCGCGCCGGCTTCATGCAGCGCATGCGCGGTGGCCCGGCCTATGCCGCTCGAGGCGCCGACCAGCCACACGGTCTTGCCGTGCCAGTCGTTGATGCGGGGGTTGAAGGCCATGCTGTATCTCGTGTTCAGCGTTTGACGAAAGACAACGTGACCTCGCCGAGCTTGATGCCGAACTTGCTCATCTCTGCGCGGTTAAGCATGACCTTGTCACTCATCAGGTACATCCAGTCGTCGAACTGAACCTCAAGGGTCTTGCCATCCAGAGGCAGGTTCAGGGTGTAGCTCCAGCGGAAGGTGTTGCCCTTTTCTTCGCCCAGCGCCTGGCCGATGACGTCGGAGGCGGTGCCTATGTATTTACCATCGGGCTGGCGTTTGAGTGTCCAGACGCGGCGCTCTTTGGTGCCGTCGGAGTTGGTGAAGTCTTCATCCAGCGTGCCGGTGTCGCCATCCCAGGTGCATTTCATGACGACGGTGAAGCGCTTGAGCACCTTGCCCGAGCGGTTGGTGAACACGCCATAGGCATCGACGGTGCCGTTGAAATACTGGCGCATGTCCAGCACCGGCTTTTCGGCTGCGTAGTCGGCCAGTTGCGGCGCCGCGCAGCCCGTCAGCAAAAGGCCGGTCGCTAGCAGGAGGCCGAGGGCCATGCGTTTCAGGGAGGTGAAGGTGTTCATGCGGCAACGCTTTCGGGTTTGCGGATGATGAAGAAATAGAGTCCGGCCGCGGCGCCCAGCTTGAGCACACAGGGCAGCACGCAGTAGGCGATCACCAGCGCGTCCAGCGCCTGCGGCACACGAATGCCGGGGGCATAACCGAACAGGCCGAGCAACGGCAGCGCCAGGCCGGCTGCCAGCGCAAGGTTGAGTTTGGTCGCGAAGTTCCACCAGCCGAAGTAGGCACCTTCGGCCTGGCCGGAATCGCCGTTGACCTGAATCACACCGGCCAGCAGCGCGCCCGGCAAGGCGAGGTCGGTGCCCAGCGCAATGCCCGACAGCGCGCAGATGATCAGAAAAGCGCCGGTCTGGCCGGCGCCGACCTGCGTCGCCCAGCTGAACACCGCAATGGCCAGAAACATGCCGCACAGCCAGCTCACGGCAAGGCCCAGGCGTTTGACAATCGCCAGCCACATCGGGATGGACAGCGCGGCCGCCAGGAAGTAGCTGCCGAGAAACATGGGCTGCATGCTGTCCGGCGCCTGCAGCCTGTCCTGGATGAAAAACAGCACCAGCGTCGCGGGGACTGCGCTGGCAATGCCGTTGAGCATGAAGACGGCCAGCAGTCGGCGAAAGGCCGCGTGTTTGAAGGGCCGCCAGATGGCGCCGGCCTGCACCGTGTGCAGACCTGCTTTGGCCACCGGCCGCACCGCGCGCGACCACGCGAGCCAGCCGGCGATCAGCGCAACCACAAACAGCACCGTGGTCGCAGGCAGGCCCAGCGCCACCGGCGTGACAGACGCCAGCACCACACCGATCAGCCCCAGCCCTTCGCGCCACGCGACGATGCGGCTGCGTTGTGCCTCATTGCCGCCCAGCATCGCGCCCCAGGATTGGTGCGAGACACTGAGGGCGCTGTAGGCGGCGTAGGTGAGCATCAGCATCACGCTGGCCCAGACGGCGAGCGCACCCGGTGCGCGCACCGGCGGGAAAAACAGCAGCGCAAAACCGATGGCCAGAACCAGTGCAGCGATGGCACCCAGCGCCAGCACAGAAGCCGCAGAGCGCGCAAAAAGCCTGTCGCTCAGGCGGCCGAGCAGGGGGTCGATGAACGCGTCGAAGAGGCGTGCGCCCAGAAGAATGGCACCGAGCGTGGCCAGCGGCACGCCGAATTCGCGGGCGTAGTGGTTGGGCAGGATGACATAAAGCGGCAGCGCCACAAAAGCCAGCGGCAGGCCAAGCAGGCCATAGGCCAGCCCGTTGCGGGCGGTGAACGCGCGGGTCTCAGGTGCAGCGCCTGCGGCGCTCACGCTGCGCCGGCCAGCAGGGCGCTGCGCAGTTTGGGCTGGGATGTTTTGGGCGACAGCCAGATGCCGAAGAAAAGGCCCGCAAACTCGGTATCGCGTATGTCGCCGGTGGGTTTGCCGTTGACGAGGTAGCTCACGCCCATGCCGGGTTTGTTGATGCCGGTGACGCGGTCGCCTTTTTTGAAGTCCGGGTAGACGCGCACCATCTCTGCTGTCCAGGTTTTGGCCTGCGCGTCGCTGATGGTGGCGGAGCGGCGCATCTCGGTGATGGAACGCTCGGCCACGTCGATTGCGTCGAAGTCACGCAGGTAAGCGAGTTCCAGCGCAAATGGCTGGGCTGCAAAGTTGTCTTTTTTGAAACCGGGCAAGGCCCACAGCCGCGCGTCGTAGACCTGGAAGCCCCAGTAGGTCAGGCGCTGCTTGCCGATCAGGCGGTAGTCGGGCATGAGCTCCTTGAGCTCGGGCCGCATGTCTTCAGGGGCCATGGCCGCTGTTGCAGGCGCAGTCGCGGGCTCTGCTGTCTGCGCAAAAAGCGATGGCGCTGCGCAGGCCAGTGTGCCCAGCGCCAGTGCCTGTGAAAACGTGCGACGCTTCATCCTGATACCCAGCTCTGTGCAGCTTACAGCTTGCGAAGCGTGTACTGTACGACGTCAGTGTTGGCTTCCTTGAAGGCCGCCTCGCAATAGCCGAGGTAGAACTCCCAGATGCGCATGAAGCGCTTGTCGAAGCCGAGTTGCAGCACGCGCGATTCCTGTGCCATGAAGTCCTCGCGCCACAGTTGCAGTGTGCGGGCGTAGTCCTGGCCGAAAGCGAACTCGTCCACCACCTCAAATCCGGCCAGTTTGACCTGGGCGCGGAACTCGCGCGGGCAGGGCAGGCAGCCGCCCGGGAAGATGTATTGCTGGATGAAGTCTGTCGAGGCGATGTAGCGGTCAAACAGTTCGTCGGCAATCACGATGCTCTGGATGCAGGCATGGCCGCCGGGCTTGAGCAGGCGGGCGACGGTGGCGAAGTATTCGGGCCAGTATTCACGGCCCACCGCCTCGACCATTTCGATGGAGCAGACCGCGTCAAACGGCGCGTCGGTGGTGGTTTTGCCGATGTCGCGGTAATCCTGCAGGCGCAGGTCGGCGCGTTCGGCAACGCCTTCGTTCTCCATGCGCTTTTGCGCCCAGGCGAGTTGTTCGGTGCTGAGCGTCACGCCGACGACGGAGGCATCAAATTCTTTCGTCGCCTTCTCTGCGAGGGCACCCCAGCCGCAGCCGATCTCCAGCACGCGGTCGCCCGGCTTCACTTGGGCCATGCGCAAGGCGCGCCGCACCTTGGCGTGCTGGGCGTCCTTCATCGAGGTTTCGGGTGTCTCGAAAATAGCCGATGAGTAGTTCATCGTGCCGTCCAGCCAGAGTTCATAAAACGCATTGCCGAGGTCGTAGTGCGCGTGGATGTTTTTCTGGCTGTTGGCTTTGGTGTTGCGGTTGAGCAGGTGCTTGATGCGGTAGGCAAAACGGCCTAGCCAAGTGCCGTAAAACACGTCCTCGACTTCCTTGCGGTTGACGATGAAAACGCGCAGCAGCTCGGTCAAATGGGGTGTGGTCCAGTCGCCGGCAATAAAACTTTCGGCAAATCCGATGTCGCCGGAGCGCAGGGCCGCGCCGCAGACATTCCAGTTGACCAGGTGCAGGCTGGCCATGGGCGCTTCGCCATTGCCGAAACGCTGCACCGAGCCATCCGGCAGCTTGACGGTGAGCGTGCCGTGCTTGAGGCGCAGCAGCATCTTGAGCGCTGCGCGCGCAGCCGACGGCGCATCGACCGGAATGGAGAAGTGGGCGCTGGGGGAGGAGGTGTTGAGTGTGTTCATCGCGTCACAAATACTTCAGGGGGGTGCGGTTTGCTGATAAATGGCACGCGTTTGCGCCACAACTTGAAGGCTTGCCAGTGGATGCGGGCAATCAGGCCAAAGGTCATCGCCGGGTAGCGCCACAGGGCCTTGCGCAGGCTGGCCGGCGTCACTGGCTCCAGTGTTCCGCTGACGCTGGTTTCGAGCAGCGGACCGGTGGCGTCGTCGTAGTCGATGCGGGCCACGGTTTTTTCCAGGCCGTCGTGGTCGCTGCGCATGAAACGGAAGCGGTAGCCGCCTTCCAGCGTACAGAAGGGCGAGACGTGAAAGACCTTGTCGGCGCTCAGCTCCTGCCCGTAGCGAGGTTCGTCGAGGAGGTAGCAGTGACGCTCGCCGAAGGTGTTGTTGACCTCGACGACGATGGCGCGCAGGTGGCCGTCGGTGGTGTGGCAATACCAGAAGCTGACTGGCTTGAATGTGTAGCCGAACACGCGTGGGTAGGTGTGCAGCCAGACCTCGCCCAGCGCGTCTTCAACGCCCTCGCGCAGCAGCAACTCGTCTATCCAGCTCACCGCGTTCTCGCGGCCGTCGCCGTGGTCGCGGTCGAAAAAGCTCAACAGGCCGCGCCGGTTGTGTGCGAGCGCGCCGCTGCCGTTGTGCTGCATGGTGCGCATGGGCAGCATGAGAAAGTAGGTGGGGTAGGCAAATGCATTGCGTGCCGGTTTCAAGCGTGTGTGCCTGACCTGGCCGAAACCGAGCAAGGGTGTCCCCATGCTCCGGCCGGCGTTGGCGGCATTCATGCCGGCTCCCCCGCCATTTCAACCAGCAACTGGCGTGCAACCTTCAGGCCGGATTTGAGGCCGTCTTCATGAAAGCCGTAGCCCGTCCAGGCGCCGCAGTAGTAGGTGTTTTGTTTTCCCTGCAGCCGCGGCAGGTCGGCCTGCGCACGGATGGCTGCGAGGTCAAACACCGGATGTGCATAGTCAAATTCGCCCATGATGTGATTACGCTCAATCTCCCGCACCGGATTCAGCGAGACGACCACCGGCTGGGTGAACGGCAGGGGCTGCAGCATGTTCAAAAGATAGTGAAGGCATACCTGTGCCGACTCCCGGTCACCCTGTACGGCACGTTCGTAGTTCCAGGCCGCCCACGCGAGCTTCTTTTTCGGCAGCACAGTGGTGTCGGTGTGAAGCACCGCCCGGTTGTGCTGGTAACGGATGGCGCCGAGAACCTGCTGCTCTTCGTGTGTGGCATCACGCAGAAGTTCCAGAGACTGGTCCGAGTGCGTGGCGAGCACCACCTTGTCGAAACGCTCTGCGCGCCCTTCAGTGACGATGCGCACGCCGTTGGCGTCGCGCTCGACCAGTTCAACGGGGGTATTGAGACGCTTGTCGGGAATGCTGGCAATGATTTTGTCGACGTAGTGGCGGGCGCCGCCTGCCACCGTCCACCACTGGGGGCGGTCGGCCACCTGAATCAGGCCGTGGTTGTAGCAAAAGCGGATCATGGTGGCGACAGGGAATTCCAGCATCTGGTCGGTGGGACAGGACCAGATGCAACCCATCATGGGCAGGAAGTACCAGTCGCGGAACTCGTCGGAGAACTTCCGCGCCTTGATGAATTCGCCCAGCGGCTGCATCATCTCGGCTTCAGCGTCCGCCGCCGCAATGGCGGTGGTGATGCGGTTGAAACGCACGATGTCGCGCAGCATGCGCAGGAACTTCCAGTTCACCATGTTGCCGCGCTGTGCAAAAACGCTGTTCAGGCTGGAGCCGCTCCATTCGAGCGCCTGCCCTTTCGGGCCGGCGTCCGGCACCTGCACTGAAAAAGACATGTCGGATTTGGCGGTTTCCACGCCGAGTTCCAGAAACAGGTTAATCAGGTTGGGGTAGGTACGCTCGTTGAACACGAGAAACCCGGTGTCCACGCCATGCTTGATGGCACCTTGTTTGCCCGGCAGCGTGATGTCGACGGTGTGGGTGTGGCCGCCGAAATAATCACCCGCTTCGAACAGGGTGATTTCGGCCCGGCCCCTTAGCGTGTGCGCCACGGACAGCCCGGAGATTCCGGAACCGACGATGGCAATGCGGGGCAGTGAGGGTGGCAGGCTGCTCATGGTCAGCCTGCCAAATATAAAAATGCTGCGAAGCGCCCCGGCGCGAACGAGGGAGGGAGGGAGGAGGAGGAGAAGCGCCCCGGGATTGCATTCGGACCAGAGTCCAAAAGGCTTCGCAACAATGAAACTGTTTTCTTGCCTCTACGCAAAGAACTCAATGTAAGTGCATTGCGTATCGACCTGTGTAGGAGTACGCCGCAGCTTTTGGAGTTCCCCTTTTTTCGAAAAAATGCACGGTAAAGTTTTGTGAATTGCGGCAAGGGCTGGATCAGTTCTAGGTTGTGCAGGTGGCGGGTAAAAACTGGAAGCAACCCGTGATTCGAAAATCATAAACCCGAAATTACCAATCGGTCAAATAGTGACTGGATGGTAATTGTCGATTTATGCCGGGTTCAGCGCGTGGCCAGCTGTTTTTCAACTTCGCGTACAAAGCTGCCGCTTTTCGGGTCCGCCATGGAATTGAAGCTGACGACACTCTGGCCGTCACGGGCGATCACATATTTGTAGAAGTTCCACTTGGGCGATGTGCCGGTTTTTGCCGCCAGCTGCTTGAAGAGCGGGTTGGCGTCCTTGCCGGTCACGCTGGTTTTGGCAAACATGGGGAATTTCACGCCGAAGGTGTTTTCGCAGAAATCGGCGATTTCCTTGTTGCTGCCGGTTTCCTGGGAAAAGTCATTGGACGGAAAGCCCAGCACGACCAGGCCTTTGTCCTTGTATTTGGCATGGAGTGCCTCGAGGCCTTCGTATTGCGACGTGAAGCCGCAAAAGCTGGCGGTGTTGACGACGACCACGACCTTGCCGCTGTACTGGCAAAGCGACTGCGGCTTTTCGTCCTGCAGGCGCAGGAAGCTCTGCTGCAGCAGGCCCTGGCATGGCGTGCTGGCACTGCCTGCCGTGGGCGTGGCAGGCGTGGCTGCTTGCTTGAGGTCGGCGGCACCCGAGGTCAGGGTGAGCGACAGGCTCGCCAGAAGAAAGACATGTTTGAGGGGCGTGACGGGCATGTTGGGCTCTCTTTCGTGGCAGGGCGGTTGCTGGGGTGCATCACAGCTTACAACCTGAAAGTGATACGTGCCTGTTGCCCTGGCAGATTCACAAAGCGAACGGCCTGTAAGTTAAACGCCTGAAAACCCTTGCAAAAGCGGCCTAAATGACGATTTGTCATATTAACGGCCTAAAATCGGGTGAGTACCCAGATGCGAAAGGATCGCATCCGAGGCAGGTCATGCTGCGTATTACCGTAGCCCCATGACGCGTCACGGAAATGCCAAGGAGTTCACATGCTTTACCCTGAATTGTTCAAACAGCTCGAGTCTGTCCGCTGGGACATGGACAAAGACATTCCCTGGGACAAGTTCGATGCGTCGAAGCTGTCGGACGAACAGGCGCAGACCATCAAGATGAACGCCATCACCGAGTGGTCGGCACTGCCTGCGACCGAGATGTTCCTGCGCGACAACAAGGACGACAGCGATTTTTCCGCCTTCATGTCCATCTGGTTTTTTGAAGAGCAGAAGCATTCCCTGGTGCTGATGGAATACTTGAAACGTTTCCGCCCCGATCTGGCGCCCACGGAAAAGGAACTGCACGAAGTCCGTTTCGAGTTTGAGCCGGCACCCGCCCTGGAAACCCTGATGCTGCATTTTTGCGGCGAGATCCGGTTGAACCACTGGTACCGCCGCGCCAGTGAATGGCACACCGAGCCGGTCATCAAGCAGATTTACACGCAGCTCAGCCAGGATGAGGCCCGCCATGGCGGCGCCTACCTGCGCTACATGAAACGTGCCATCAACAACTTCGGCAATGACGCACGCGCGGCGTTCACCAAGGTGGGTGTGCTGATGGCCAGTGCCCGGCGAACCGCCCAGGCATTGCACCCGACCAACCTCCACGTGAACAAGAGTTTGTTCCCGCGCGACACCATTCAGTCCCGTCTTCCGAACCCGGAGTGGCTAGAGCACTGGCTGGACACGCAGATCAAGTTCGATGCGGTCTGGGAGGGCAAGGTTGTCGAGCGCATTCTGCACAACATGAGCCTGCTCATGAACCAGAGTTTCAAGACGGTGCAGGAACTCAACCGCTACCGCAAGGAACTCGGTCGGGAAATCGCAGCGGCCATCGGGAGCGACGGCAAACCCCTGGCGGTGTGACAGCGCCAGCGTTTTTTGACAAGCTGGTGGCGCGCGAAGACGCGCCACTGCGCGTGGCCGGGCTGCCCCGACCGCTGGTGTTTACGAATGGTGTGTTTGATGTGCTGCACAGGGGGCACGCCACGTATCTCGCCGAGGCCAGGGCGTTGGGCGGGAGCCTGGTGGTGGCGATCAATTCTGACTCTTCGTCGCGCCGCCTTGGCAAGGGCCCGGACAGGCCGCTCAACAACGAGATGGACCGCGCTGCCCTCATCGCTGCGCTGGAATCGGTGAGTCTGGTGACCTGGTTTGACGACGACACGCCAGCCGAACTGATTGGCGAGCTGAAGCCGGATGTGCTGGTCAAGGGCGGTGACTACGACATGAGCAAACTGGCTGAAACCAGAATTGTCGAATCCTGGGGCGGGCGGGCGATGGCGATTCCGTTTGTCGATGGCTATTCAACGACGGCGCTGGTGACCAAAATACGAAGCGCCGGCTGAGACCAGTTGGTCGGCTCAAGCCGCCGTGCCTCAGACCGCCGTGGCAATCAGGACGGAGTTGGAGCCACCAAACGCAAACGAGTTGGACATCACGGCGCGCAGCTTGGGCACGCTACGCGCCTTGAGGGCGATGTAGTCCAGGTCGCAGCGCGGATCAGGCGTTTCCAGAAAGGCCGTAGGCGGCAATTGCCCGGAGCGTAGCGTCTGGATGCTGGCCATGAACTCCATGGCACCTGCGGCTCCCATCGCGTGCCCATGCAAGGCCTTTGTCGAACTGACGGGCAGTTTTGCGGCGGTGTCCCCGAAAGCCAGCTTGATGGCATTGGTTTCAACCACATCGCCCACTTCCGTTGCCGTGCCGTGTGCGTTCAGGTAGCCGATGTCGGTCGTGGACAGTTCGGCATCCTGCAAGGCGAGTGTCATCGCACTTGCCTGGCCCTGCGCTTCAGGCTGGGTCAGGTGGTGTGCGTCGGTGGTCGAGGCGTAGCCGGCAAGCTCCGCCAGTATGGTGGCACCGCGGCGAACGGCTGTTTCCCAGTCTTCGAGCACCAGCATGGCGGCGCCTTCCGACAGCACGAGGCCTGTGCGATCTGCCGAGAAGGGTCGGCAGGATGCCTGGGCGCCATCCGCATGCGGTTTGGCCAGTGTGTGCATGGCCTGCCAGGCCTTGATGGTGCCGCGGTTGAGCAGCGCCTCTGAGCCGCCAACCAGCATGGCGTCGGCATAGCCGTGGCGTATCTGCCGGAACGCGTCGCCGATCGCCGTCGCTGATGAGGCGCAGGCATTCGACACCGTGCTGTTGGGGCCCTTGAGGCCGAATTCCATCGCCAGGTGTGCCGAGGTCGCGTTGTTCATGGCCAGCACCACCGTCATGGGGCGCAGGCGCGCAACTTTTTGTTCCAGCAGAGAGGTGTAAGCCGCGTCCAGCGACCCTGCGCCACCGCTGCCCGTCCCCAGAGAGACGCCGAAGCGTTCTGCCGTCACGCCGCCAAGGCTTGCAGCGCTCAGTCCGGCCTGCTGCATGGCTTCGCGGGCTGCAACCAGTGCAAACTGGCTGACCCGGTCCAGGGTCAGGAGTTTTGCTTTGGGGAAATGTGCTTCAGGACTGAAATCGATGTGGCCGGCCAGCACGCTTTCCGTGCCGGTGGGAAAAGCAACATCCATGGCGCGGATGCCGGAGCGGGCGTGAAGCAGCGCATCAAAAAAAATATCGCGGTTGTTTCCCGTAGAGGAAATAATCCCCATCCCTGTAATGGCAACGCGGCGCGTGGCTGTCATGAAGTTCCGCGTCAGCGGTGTTCAGGTGGAGGCGGTGCCCGGGTTGCCTGGCGGCATCAGCGGTTCAATCATCTGAACCATTTCATCCAGCGTGCGTGGAGGGTTGGCCTGGTCAGGAATCTGGATGCCGAATTTGTCTTCGATCTGGAACAGGAATTCAATCACGGCCAGGGAATCCAGCCCCAGGCTTTCAAGCGTTGCTTCGGGCAGCAGCCGGTCTTCGGCGATGCCGAAAGTCTCCGCGAACAGGTTAATCAAGTCAGAATTCATCAAACAAAACCCAAGGGGTGCACAAGCACCATAGCATCACAAGAATAGCCCCATAGCTTAACATTTCTTTACATTACGGCCCTCTGTGGAAACCCCTTGTTTCCATCCTGAGTATGCATTCCGCAAGTCAGGCGCAGGTCAGGCTTTCAGGGGGTGTACATCTGTTTGACGGCATCCGACAAACTGAAGGTCCCCAGCAAATCGCCCAAATAACTGATTGGAGCCGGCGCATCTGCCAATGTTCCAATTTCCTCATGTAAACGTCGGTTGCTGAACACCGCGTCCGCCGTCAAAAACGGCAGGTAAGGTGCCAACGACGCAAACATCCAGCGCTGGCGGGCAAATTTCGGCGTGGGTACAAAATCCCGGCCACGCATGACCAGTTTTTTGATGCCTGGCATGGTCAGGATCAACTCGTCTGCCAATGCCTGAAACGTCATGGACGCTTCACCGGTTGACACGTGGTAGCAGTCATAGGCCAGTTTGTCCTTAAGCAGCATTTCAGCAAAGGCACCGGCAATGAAATCGACGGGCGCAAAGTCGAGCTTGGCCATCGGGTCAAGCGGAACTTCGCCGAGTTCCGCCATGACCGGTATGGACCATAACATGTTGCGCGCCAATTTGGCGTCGTCTATGCCGCGTGACAGGACGATGCCCGGGCGCAGGATGACGAATGGCGCGCCGGTTGCGCGCAACAGTTTTTCTGCATCGCGCTTGGAACGGATGTAGTCGTTGGCATACCCGTCAAACGGCATGTCTTCGGTGATGACGCCCCGTGGCTCGGTGGTGACGGCGGCGGTGCCGACAAAAAAACCGCGCTGGGAGGGCTTGAGCTTTTTCAGGATGCCGGCAAAATTTTCGGCGGCCCTGATGTTGACTGGATAGACGCCTGCTTCGGGCTTGAACGAGGTGCTGGCCGCTGAATGAAGCACCACGTCGGCGGAATTCAGGACGGCCTCGCCGAGCCCGAAATCGGGTGACTCGATGTCACCGGCCTCGGCAGACACCAGGTCTGCAAATTCCGGACGCCACAAGACACTTTTTTGCAGCCGCTCCATCAGGCGCGCGTTTGCCGCTGCCCGGTCAGGGGCACGGACCACCGCCGTACTGGCAACGCCCCGTGCCGCAAGAATGAGCATCAACTCGCCGCCGATCAGGCCTGTTGCGCCTGAAAGCAGTACGCGTTTTTGCATGAAATCACTCTCGAAGATAGGACCCTGATTATAAGGGCGCTGCTTCTTGCGCTCAGGCGTTCGCCCCAGCGTCGTCAAGGCGCTTGGCGCTGACGTCTGCCGGGGCTTTTCGGCGCAGTGTGCGGCCCAGCCAGTGTTCCAGGTCGTCAATAATCGTGAACACTGCCGGCACGACCAGCAGGCTGAGCAGGGTTGACGTGATCAATCCGCCGATCACCGCAATCGCCATCGGCGACCGGAAGCTGGGGTCTGCACCCCACCCCAGCGCCAGGGGCAACATGCCTGCGCCCATGGCAATGGTGGTCATGATGATGGGGCGGGAACGCTTGTGGCAGGCATCGACCAGCGCATCAAAACGCCCCATGCCATCCTGGCGCGCCAGGATGGCGTAATCCACCAGCAGGATGGAGTTCTTGGTGACGATGCCCATCAGCATGATCAGGCCGATCATGGACGGCATGGACAAGGCCTTGCCTGTCAACAGCAAGGCGACAAAAGCACCGCCTATGGACAACGGCAGCGCAGCAAGAATCGTCACCGGCTGCATGAAGTCCTTGAACAGCAGCACCAGCACGCCGTAGATGCACAGGACGCCGATCAGCATGGCGATTCCAAAACTTGCGAACAAGGCCTGCATTTCCTGCGCGTCGCCGAGTTCGGCAATTTTGACGCTGGGTGGCAGATTCTGCATGGACGGCAACGCCCGGGCCTCTGCATTGACCTCGCCCAGCGTCCTGCCGCCCAGCTCGACGCTTAGCGTGACGTTGCGGCTGCGGTTGAGTCGGTCGATTTGTGCCGGTCCGGATTCCATGGTCACGCTCGCCACATTGCCCAGCAATACCGGCCCGTTTTTGCCTGGTACGGAAAGGCGTTCGATGGCCGCCAGGTCTGCGCGAACCGCATCGGGCAGTTTGACGCGTATGGGCACCTGGCGCTCGGAGAGATTGAGTTTGGTCAGGCTGGTGTCGTAGTCGCCTGCCGTGGCGACGCGCACGGTCTCACCGATGCTCGAGGCCGTTACGCCAAGGTCTGCGGCGCGCGCAAAGTCAGGCCGCACAATGATTTCAGGCCGCACAAGTGCAGCGCTTGAGCTGACATTGCCTATGCCCTGCAGGCTGCGCAACTCACGTTCGACCTTCTGCGCCGATTCAGAGAGCGCGACCGGGTCTGCGCTGCGCAGTACCAGTTGCATCTTCACCCCCGTATCGGGCGGACCGACGGTGAATCGGGCACCGGCGATGGTGTCAAGTTTCTGGCGGATCTGGTTTTCGATCGCCGGCAGGGACTCTGATCTGTCGTTGCGGTGCACGGTGGTTAACGTGAGAACGGCACGGCGGGCTTCTGCAGCTGCGCCCGGCGCAAATTCGTCGCCGCTGGAGCCACCACCGATAGAACTGAAAACGCCCGTGATGCCTTTAACCTGAACAACAGCCTGCCTGGCCTGCTCTGCGATGCGTGCGGTTTCTGCCAGCGTGCTGCCGGGCGGCAGTTCCATGTTGATCTGCGTCTGCGCGCGGTCGGCGGGCGGTACAAAGCCCGTGGGCAGAAGGAAGACGAGGGCGATGGACGAGAAGAAAAAGACCGTGGCCGCCACCATGGTCACCCAGCGATGGTTCAGGCACCACTTCATGGTGGACATGTAGCGCTGCATCAACCACCCATCGACTTCTTCCCTGTGTGTGGTCGGTTTGAGGATGTAGGCCGCCATCATGGGCGTCAGCAGCCGCGCGACCACCAGCGACGCCAGGATGGCCAGCACCGCGGTCCATCCGAACTGCTTGAAGAACAAACCGGGAATGCCGCCCATGAAAGCGGTGGGCAGAAAGACGGCCACCAGCGCAAACGTGGTCGCAATCACGGCCATGCCGATTTCATCTGCGGCTTCCATGGCCGCCTGCATGGGTGTCTTGCCCATGCGCAGGTGGCGGGAGATGTTTTCAATCTCCACGATCGCATCGTCGACCAGCACCCCCACCACCAGCGCCAGCGAGAGGAGGGTCACTGTGTTGAGTGTGTAGCCGAAATATTTGAGGCCGAGAAAGGTCGGGATGACGGACAGCGGCAGTGCAGCCGCCGCCACCAGCGTGGCACGCCAGTCGCGCAGAAACCACCAGACCACCAGCACGGCCAGCAGAGCTCCTTCGTAGAGCAGTTCCATCGATCCCTCAAAGTTTTCCTGTACGGGCTGGGCGTTGTCTATGACCTGTTTGAGCACGATGTTGGGATTGGCTGCCTGAAGTTCTGCAACCGCTGCGCGTGCACCACTGGCAACATCGATTTCGCTGGCACCCTTCGTACGGAAAATCTCAAACCCGACAACCTTTTGCCCATCCTGCGTTGCCATCGACCTGGGCTCGGCGACGGTGTCAGAGACTGTTGCGACCTGGTCCAGCCGGACGTGCCGTCCATCGGTCAGTGGCAGATCCAGCAGGGCGAGATCCGCCGCTGTCTTCACGGTGGCAATGGTGCGTACAGACTGCTCCGCACCGCTGACGTCACCCCGCCCGCCCGGGGCTTCCTGCTGCACCAGCCGCAATTGCCGCGACACATCGATGGCGCTCACACGGAGCGCGGCCATCTTCGCCGCATCCAGTTCTACGCGTACTTCACGTGTCACCCCGCCCATGCGCTTGACCGCGCCCACGCCCGGAACGGTCAACAGCCGCTTGGTGACAGCGTTGTCGACAAACCAGCTCAGGTCCTGGTCATCGATTGCGCTTTTGCTGCCGTCTTTTGCCGGTGCCGCAGCCGCAACAAAGGTGAGCACCACACGGCCTGCCGTCGAGGCCTTGGTCACGGACGGGTCGCGAAGCGAACCCGGCAGGTCTGCGCGCACCCGTGCCACCGCGTCACGAACATCGTTGACCGCATCGGAGAGCGACTTTTCGAGGATGAATTCCACCGTGATGCTGACATGGCCGTCCAGCACGCTGGTGTAGATGTTCTTGATGCCCTGCAAGGTGGCAATCGAGTCTTCCAGCTTGCGTGCCACTTCGGTTTCAAGCTGTGCCGGCGCAGCGCCTTCCAGAATGGCGCTGACGGTGACGATGGGCAGCTCAATGTCCGGGAAATCCTGGACCGCGCTCGATTTGTAGGCCAACAGGCCCGCCAGCGTCAACAGCACAAACAGCATGATGGCCGGAACGGGATTCTTGATGGAGAGCGAGGAAAAGTTCATGACGACCTGCTCACCTGTCGGGTGCCTGTGCAGCCACCTTGCTGACCAGATCACCATCGTTCAGGAAGCCTGCACCGCTGTTCACCAGTTCTGCATCAGGCTTGATGCCGGCGTTCACCTCCACGCGGTCGCCCAGCCGCCGTCCGGTTTGCACCTTGACCTGGCTGACATGGCTGTCAGGGCCGAGCACGAACACATAGCTGAAACCGTCACGAACCACCACCGATTGCTGTGGAATGGTGAGGGCAGTGGAGGTGCCGAGGTCAAACTCCCCTTTGGCAAACATGCCGGCTGTGACCGGGGCCGTGATCTGTGTGACGGCTGCTTCACCAGCTTTGTTGCCGGCGGGCAGGCTCACCCTGCCGGTGTTGCTGGGCAGGTCCACGTACACCAGCGCGGACCGGGTCTGTGGGTCGACGGTGGGTGCGATCATGCGCACCCTGCCTTTGAGCTCAACCCCGTTGGCGGCCACGACGGTGGCCGTGGTGCCTACTGGCAGGCGGCCCAACTCGCTGGAGGTGACCTCTGCCCGCCACTCCAGCCGGCCGCCCCTGATCATGCGGAAGAGTTCTGTGCCTGCACCGACAACCGCGCCGACTGTGGCGGTGCGTGCTGAAATCACGCCGTTGTCCGGTGCAAGGAGCTGCGTCTGTTTGAGTTTGACCTGCTGGACCGTCAGAACCGCCCTGGCTGCTTCGAGGCGTGCCCTGGCGGTTTTATCGGCCGTCAGGTACTGGTTGATCTGCTGCTCGCTCAGGGCGCCGCTGGCTTGCAGCGTGCGGGCTTTCTCAGCATTGCCCGCAGCGTCCGAGGCGCTTGCCTCGGCTTCGGCCAGGCTGGCCCGGCTTTGGGCGACTTCGGCTTGCACGGATTCGAGGGCAAACACGGCGAGCACCTGGCCTGCGCGGACCCTGTCGCCGACATTGGCGCGCACTTCTGTCAGCCGCAGACCGTTGACTTCACTGCCGATGATGGCTTCCTGCCATGCCGTGATGCTGCCGTTGGCCGACAGCCTGATGGGCAGGCTGGTTTTGCCGGGCTGCACGGTGGTCACGGTCAATGCGGGTTTGGGCGCGCTTTTCTTTTTGTCTTCCGCCCTGGATCCGGAAGACAAAAGGGCCACCGCGCCTGCTACCAGCACCGCCACAACCGCAAGGGTGATGATGACGGGCTTGCGTTTGAAATTGAGGTCAGGTTTTTTCATGGGAAGGAAGACTCGGTGATGTCTTTGGGATTTTTGTGCCGGGTGCCTGGTGCGCTCATTGCCACAAGGGCAAGATTGACTCCGGGATATCAAACACCATGGGTTTCGGGTTGGGCGCGGACGTGGTCCAGCCGCCGCCCAGCGCCCGGTAGAGCGAAATCCAGGCGGTGCGGCGTTCCTTGTCGAGGTTGATCACGGCGCTTTGTGCCGACAACAGCGTTCGCCGCGCTTCTTCAAGTTCGACCAGGCTGGCAAGGCCCGCCTTGTAGCGTGCCTCGGTTCCTGCAAATGATGCGCGGTAGCCTTCTGCCGCGACGACTGTGTCGGCGCTCCGGTCGGCTGTGCTTTGCAGGTTCACAAGTGCTTCTTCGACCTCCCGCACGGCTTGCCTGACGACGCCCCGGTATTTGCCGGCCGCCTCTTCGTACCTGGCTTTGGCGGCCTCGAGGTTGGCTTCGCTGGCACCACCGTCAAATAGGGGAACGGTCAGGGCCAGCGGCCCGAAAGACCAGGTGTCAAAGTTCTGGGTGAAATTGCGTGACTTGACCTGATTTGTTGCAATCGTGCCGGACAGGCTGAGCCGCGGGTAACGTTGCGCCCGGGCGCTTCCCACTTCAAAACTGGCGGCGCCGAGTTCCCGCGCCGCATTGAAAACATCCGGCCGCTGCCCCAACACCTCGGCCGGTATGCCGGATATTTCTGCAATGGGTTGCTGTGGCTGGCTGGAGGCGGTTTGCGCCAGCTTTTGCCGCAACACAGGTTCGTTGATGGCTGTCAATGCCACGAGCGCTTTGACGTCGATGTCGCACAGGGCGCGCTGCTGTGTCAGTCGGCTGTTGCTTTCTGCTGCACTGGCCCGTGCCAATGCCGCCGTCGCTGGGGCCTCAAAGCCCGCTTTGGCAACCATCGCGGTCAGCCGTGCTGTCTCAGTTCGGGACTGGGTGTCTGAAGCGGCGACCGCCGCCAGTTTTTCGCACGCACGCCGGCTGTAGTACTGGTTGGCGACCTCGGCTGCGACCGATACCCTGGCGTCGTGCCAGCGGGCTTCTGCGCCCAGCAGGCGCTCCTTGTCGGCGGCGAGGCTGGCGCGATTCTGGCCGAACAAATCCAGTTCCCAGCTGGTTTGCAGGCCGATCTGTGCGGCGTTTGAAGGGGGCAGCGTCGTCCGGTTCACCGGTGCAGACTGGCTGCGGCTGATGCTTCCAACGGCGTCCAGTGTGGGCAACAGGGAGGCTTCCGATACTGCGCGCGTGGCCTGCGCCTGCTCAATGTTGGACCGCGCGGTGATGACGGTGGGGCTGACAAGCTGCGCCGCCTCAATCAGTTCAACCAGCAGGGGGTCGTTTTGTTGTTGCCACCACTGTGACAGGCTGGTCAAGCTACCGCCGTGAGGCAGGCTGGTCGTGGCGCTGTTGACGGTAGTGCCTGACGGAAGGGGCGCATACCACTGAGGCGGTGCTGCAACGGGGACGGTGGTTGGCGGTGCCGTGGTGGTGCAACCTCCCAGGGTCAATACCGCTGCAAAAATCGCGACTTGCCATGGCGAACAGAGGGTGCCGCTGCTGGCAGGTCGATCTTGGTGAAGTCTTCTCATGCGCTGAATTTCCTGCTCACTCCCGAGGCCTTGTTGCGGTGGGCAAATCGATACCCGGCCACAAGGTAGCAGGGCCAGAGGCAACCACTTTTGGTTTTATCGCCGTGATCCGTACGATTAAATCAGATGGTCGGGGACCATCCGCTTTTAACCATGCCGTTTTTCGGTCTTTGTCAGTCTTTGAAGACGGTGCGGCAAAGCAACTGGATGGCCGCGCGTTCGCTTTCCAGCACACCCGGCTCGACCTGGGTAGGCTCTTCATTGAGGCGTGCGCGGTGCTGTACGCGCCGCAGTTCGCGGTAAGCATCTGCCGCGTCCGCGCCGATGCCCGGGGCCAGCAGGCCGACGTGTTCTGCGCGCTGGAGCAATGCGATATTGCCGACATTGGGTACCAACTCCGGCTGGCTGGCTGCGCACGAGAGCACGAGGAACTGCACGGCAAACTCGGCATCGACCATGCCGCCTTCGCTGTGTTTGACGTCGAATTTTCCACCCTTGACCGGATGTGCGGCGCGCACCTTGTTGCGCATGGAGACGATTTCGCTGCGCAGCAGGTCGGCATCCCGGGCTGCGGTAATGACACCTTCACGCACCTGCTCGAACCGGGCCCGCAAGGCCTCGGCGCCCAGCACAAAACGCGCTCTTGTCATGGCCTGGTGTTCCCAGGTCCATGCCGTGTTGCTGCCGCGCTGCTGCTGGTAGCGTGTGTAGGCATCAAAACTGGTGACCAGCAGGCCCGAGTTGCCGTTGGGCCGCAACGCCGTGTCAATTTCGAACAGATCACCCTCGGCCGTTTTGATGGTGAGCCAGTTGATCAGTTTGCGGACAAACGCGGCGTAGATTTCCGGCGCCTGCTCGTGCTCGTCTTCGTAGACAAACACGATATCCAGATCGCTGCCGTAGCCGAGCTCCTTCCCCCCCAGCTTGCCATAGGCAATGATGGCAAATTGCGGAATGTCGCGGTGCCGGTTCTTCAGGCGCTGCCAGCACCATTCGGTGGTCACCGCAAGAATCACTTCTGCCAGCGCGCTCAGGTCATCGGCCACCTGCTCAACTGTCAGCACGCCCTCGACGTCTCTTGCCAGTGTGCGAAAGACCTCTGCATGGTGCGCGCGCCTCAGCAGGTTGAGGCAGGTTTCCTCATCGTCCTCGCCGGTGCGCTTGAGGGATGCGAGGCGTGCCTGCAGCTCACCGGCAAAGCCGGCCGCATCAAAACGTTCGTGCAGCAGTTCTTCACTGGCCAGCTCGTCAATCACGCCCGGATGCCGGAGCAGGTAACGCGCCGGCCATTTGGCGGCACCCAGAAGGCGGAGCAGCCGCTCGTGAACAGCGGGGCGCTCGAGCAGCAGCGCCAGGTAGCTCTCGCGCCTGAGGAGCGGCTCCATCCAGTCCATGATGCGCAGAGCGGCTTCTTCCGTCACTTTGCCTGCTGCCAGCCACTGCGCGGTACGCTGCACCAGTTGCGTCAGGCGCGCGCGAGAGTCATCGCGCAAGGCCAGCACTTTGGGGTGCTGCCGCCATTGGTCCAGCCGCGCGCGGAACTGGGTGGGCCACTGGCCGGAGAGGTTGTCCAGAAGTTCATCGAGTTGTGGGGGCGCGCTGGCAGACCCCTTGCAGCCCTTGCAATCCTGTTTGCCGCCGAGCAACTTGTCGAATTCACCTGCGACCAGTTCGCGGTGCGTGTCCAGCTCGCTCAGGAAGGGGCAGCAGCTCGCGTAGCCCATGGTCTGCGCTATCCAGGCCAGGTCGTCGTCATTGGTGGGCAGCACGTGGGTCTGCTGGTCGTCCAGGTACTGGATGCGGTGCTCGACATGGCGCAAAAACACATAGGCCCGTTCGAGGGCTTCCGCGGTTTCCTGTGGCATCAGGCCTGCCTTCGCCAGGCGGTGAAGGGCGTCCACCGTGGGGCGGGTGCGCAACTCGGGGAACTGGCCACCGCGCACCACCTGCAACAGCTGCACGGTGAACTCGATCTCGCGGATGCCGCCACGCGACATCTTCACATCGTTGGCGCGTTCGGGGTGGCCTGCACAGCGCTTGGCGGCATGCTCACGGATCTGGCGATGCAGGATACGCAGCGAATCAAAAACGCTGTAGTCGAGATAGCGCCTGAAAACGAAAGGCAGTATCAGGCCGCGCAGGGCCTGGGCCGATCCGCTTTTGATGCAGGCCAACGGTGCAACCACCCGGCTCTTGAGCCAGGCAAAACGTTCCCACTCGCGGCCTTGCGCCTGGAAATACTCTTCAAGTGCATTGAACGAGATCGCTGCCGGCCCGGAGTTGCCGTTGGGACGCAGCGCCAGGTCGACGCGGAACACAAAACCGTGCTCTGTGGTTTCGCCGATCAGGCCGTACATCGCCTTGACCTGCTGCGAGAAATACTCGTGGTTGGAGATGCGGCCACGCCCATCAGCCCGGCCAGCGGTTTCGCCGTCCTGGTCGTAGACGTAAATCAGGTCGATATCGCTCGAGACATTGAGTTCGCGCGCGCCCAGTTTGCCCATCCCCACCACCCAGAGCTGGGCGCATTCGCCGGCAACTGCGGCATCGTCGCCGGCAGGCTGGCCGGAGGGCTTGCCATGAAGGTCATCCAGCACCCTTGATGATTCGACGGCAGCAGCGTCCAGCGCCAGTTCCGCCAGTTCGGTCATAGCCCGTGTCACCACGGTCAGGGTGGCCTGGTCTGCGGTGCCGGGGTCGCAGTCGATCACGACCAGCCGTTCCATGACCAGCTGGCGCAACACGCGCAGGGCCGACGCAGTGTCGAGGCCGCTTTCCGAGAGGGCTTGAAGCGCCACTTGCATCGACTCGCGCACCGGTGCGCCCGGCGGCAGAAGACCCAGTTGGTTTTCATAGCGCCGGCGTATGCGCTGTACAAAACGTGAATAGCCCGACAGGCCGCCTGCGGACGGCTGTGCAGGGCTGTTGAGGGTGCTCTGGCTGACGGACATCACACTACTTCACAAAACTTCACGCCCAGGCGTGGGTGTGGGCGGCGCCGACGGTCATAATTCTGATGCCCATGACCGAGACGACAGAACCATCGCCAACACAGGCGCCGCACCCTGAACTGCGGCGAATGCAGTGGCTGGCTTCATCGGCCCGTGTGCTGGTCTGGTTCATCCTGGCAGTCTGGTTGCTTTTCACTGCAAGCTGGTGCTTGCTACACGGCTGGATTGTGCCGCGAATCGGGGAGTTTCGCCCGAGGCTCGAAATAGAGGCGACCAAAGCGCTGGGACTCCCGGTACGCATCGGCCAGATCACTGCGCGCTCCGAGGGTTTGATCCCTTCTTTCGAGCTGCGCGACGTGGTGCTGCTGGACCCCCAAGGGCGCGAAGCCTTGCGCCTGCCACGCCTGCTGGCGGCGCTGTCGCCGACGTCGCTGTGGAGGAAGGGCTTCGAGCAACTGCACATCGACCAGCCGGAGCTGGACATCCGGCGCACCGCCGACGGGAAAATCTACGTCGGCGGCCTGGATGTGTCGCAGGACCGGAGTGACAGCCACGAAGCCGTGGACTGGATTTTTTCGCAGGCCGAACTGTCGATCAAGGGCGGCACCATACGCTGGACCGACGAGTTGCGGCGCGCAGCCCCCCTGGCCCTGGCGCAGGTCGATGGCGTGCTGCGCAACAGCCGCCGCGGCCATTCCTGGCGGGTAGATGCCACGCCGCCGCCGCAATGGGGTGACCGTTTCAGCGTGCGCGGCATATTCCGGCAACCGCTGCTGTCGCGCAATCCCGGCGACTGGAACGACTGGTCCGGCCAGCTGTTTGCAGATTTCACCCGTGTGGATGTCTCCCGTGTCAGGGAGTACGCCGGCCTGGAGACACTGGGCATGGACCTCAGGACTGGTAGTGGCACCCTGCGTGCCTGGGCCGACGTCAACCAGGGCCAGGTGACGGGCGGCACTTTTGATGTGGCGCTTGCCGATGTGGATGTGCGGCTGGGTAAAACCCTGCAGCCGCTGGCCCTGGCCTCGGTGACTGGGCGGTTTGGCGGCAGGCAGCTGGCCAACGGTTTTGACTTCAACACCGAGGGCCTGAGCTTCAGTACCCGCGATGGGCTGCGCTGGCCCGGTGGCAACCTGGCCATGAACTACACCGGTGCAGACGGCAGCGCCGCGCAGCGGGGCGAACTGAAGGCCGACCGCCTCGATCTCGCGGCGCTGGCGCAGATTGCCGACCGCCTGCCCCTGGGCACGGCTACCCACGCACTGATTGCGTCCTATGCGCCCAAAGGTTTGGTGGAGTCGATTGAGGCCCGCTGGCAGGCACCTGCTGACGGCGCCCTGAACTATGCAGCCAAAGGGCGCGTGAGCGGGCTGGAACTGTCCTCGCTGCCGGCTGCGCCAAGCGTCGCGAGCGCCACAGGCGCCGCTCCGCACCCGCATGCGGGACGTCCGGGCGTCAGCGGTGCAGTGGTCGACTTTGACCTCACCCAGGACGGCGGCAAGGCCGGTGTCAACATCGTACGCGGCTTCATTGAGGTCCCCGGCATTTTTGAGGACCCGCGCATCCTGCTGGACAAACTGTCGGCGGACGCCCAGTGGAAGACGGCCGGTGCAAAAGTGGAAACCCAGCTGCGCAATGTGAAGTTTTCGGGCGCTGACGCCGAAGGTGTGGCCCAGATCGGCTGGCAGTCGGGCGATACACCTGGCTCACTGGGCGTGATTGACCTGCAGGGCACACTCAGCCGCGGCAACGGCGCCCGGGTACACCGCTATCTGCCGCTGGTGTTGCCCGATCATGTGCGCCATTACGTGCGCGATGCCGTGGTGCAGGGCGATGTGAGTGATGTGAAGTTCAGGGTCAAGGGGCCGGTGGACGAGATCCCCTTTTCAAACCCGGCACGTGGCGAATTCAAGGTGACCGCCAAGGTAAAAAACGGCACCTTTGCCTATATTCCACCATCCGTCCAGACAGCAGGCCAGCTTTCCTGGCCGGTGCTGAACGAGGTTCAGGGGGAGCTGGTCTTCAACCGGGCGTCGCTGGAGGTCAATGCAGCAACGGCCAAGGTGGCTGCTTTTTCCGGCCTGCACCTTGTCAAGGCTGATGCGCGCATCCCGGACCTGATGCACGGTGCCACCGTCGAGCTGGGCGCCGCTCTCAAGGGGCCGCTGCCGGATGCGCTGGGTTTCGTCAATGCCTCGCCACTGGCCGCCATGACAGATCAAGTGCTGGCGAAAGCCGTCGGCACCGGTGCGGCCAGTTACGCCCTGCGGCTCACCGTTCCCCTGACGGCCGTCGAGAAAACAAGGGTGCTGGGCACGGTTTCCCTGGTCGGCAATGAGGTGCAGTTCACGCCGGCGACACCTGCGCTGTCCCGTCTCAAAGGCATCGTGACTTTCAGTGAAAGCGGCTTCAATGTGCCCGGTGCGCAAGCCCGGCTGCTGGGCGGCGACGTCCGCTTCGAGGGTGGCATGCGGCCGGTCGTGCGCGGTGCGACCGGTGATGCCGCCGCCGCTTTCAGGGCCCAGGGCAACCTGACGGCCGAAGGCTTGCGGCAGGCCAAAGACCTCGGCCTGGTGTCACGCGTTGCGCAAAACACCACGGGCGGCACAAGCTACACGGCGTCAATTGGCTTTCGGCGCAACACCGCAGAAGTGCTGGTCACCAGCAACCTCCAGGGGCTGGCGCTAAACCTGCCGGCGCCGTTTGCCAAGGCGGCCGACACATCCCTGCCCCTGCGTTTTGAAAACGTGTTGCTGCGCGACTCGCTGCTGCCCGGGCAGAAGCTGCAGGACCAGCTCTCGCTGTCCGTTGGCCGGCTTGCGAATATTGTTTATGTACGCGATGTCAGCGGCCCCGATGCGCGCGTGCTGCGGGGCAGCGTTGGTGTCGGGCTGGAGCCGGGCGAGGCGGTGCAGCTTCCTGAAAATGGGGTCGCAGCCAGCATCAACCTGGCCAAAGCCGATATCGACGCCTGGGAGAAAGTGCTTGCGGAACCCACAACGTCAGCCACCGGAAGCCGCAGCTTTTTCTCGGGCACCACGCTGGGGTATCTGCCCACGCAGATGGCAATCCGTGCGAAAGAGCTGCTGGTAGAGGGGCGCAAGCTCAATGATGTGGTCGTTGGCGGCACGCGCGAGGGCCTGAACTGGCGCGCCAATGTTTCGGCCGCCGAGCTCAATGGCTATGTGGAGTTCCGCCAGCCCGGTGGCCAGGGCGCGGGGCGCGTGTATGCCCGGCTGTCGCGCCTCAGCCTTGGGCAGAGCACGGCCAGCGAGGTCGAGAACCTGCTGGACGAGCAACCCGCCAGCATTCCCGCGCTGGACATCGTGGTGGAAGACCTTGAACTGCGCGGCAAGAAGCTCGGCCGTATCGAGGTGGACGCCGTCAATCGCGGTGCCTCCGTCATTGCACGGGATGGCGGTGTTCGCGAGTGGCGGTTGAACAAGTTCAACGTCATCCTGCCCGAGGCCGTGCTCACCGCCACCGGCAACTGGGTGGCTGTCAATGCGCAGTCGTCCGGTAATGCTGCTGTGGCCCAGCGCCCTGCACGGGTGGCCGCCGAGAGGCGTCGCACGGTCATGAATTTCAGGCTGGACATTTCAGATTCCGGCGAGTTGCTCAAGCGCTTTGGCATGGCCGACGTGGTGCGGCGCGGCAAGGGGAAGATGGAAGGCCAGGTGGCATGGATAGGCTCGCCCCTGAGCCTGGACTACCCGAGCATGAGCGGCCAGTTCAATGTCAATATCGAGTCCGGGCAATTCCTCAAGGCCGACCCCGGCATTGCCAAGCTGCTCGGGGTGCTCAGCCTGCAGTCCCTGCCGCGCCGCCTGGCGCTGGATTTTCGGGACGTGTTTTCGGACGGCTTTGCGTTCGACTTTGTGCGCGGCGACATCAACATCGCGCAAGGCATTGCCGCTACCAACAACCTGCAGATGAAGGGCGTGAACGCCGCGGTGCTCATGGAAGGCAGCGCGGACATCGCCCGGGAAACGCAGGACATCAAGGTGGTGGTGGTGCCCGAAATCAACGCCGGCACAGCATCGCTGATCGCCACCGTCATCAACCCGGCGATAGGTCTGGGAAGTTTTCTGGCGCAGTATTTCCTGCGGCGCCCGCTGACGCAGGCCACCACGCAGGAATTCCACATTGACGGCGGCTGGGCAGACCCGAAAATCACCAAAGTGGAGCGAAAACCATGAAAGTTGCCGCCATACAGATGGTGTCTTCCGCCGATGTGTCCGCCAACCTGACGGCTGCCAGGCAACTGCTGGAAGAAGCGGCCAACCAGGGCGCGGAGCTTGCGGTGCTACCGGAGTATTTCTGGCTGCTGGGTTTCAAGGACACCGACAAGCTGCCGCTGGCTGAACAGGCCGGCCAGGGGCCCAAGCAGGACTTCCTCGCGCAGTGCGCCAAAGACTTCGGGTTGTGGATCGCCGGCGGCACACTGCCGCTGTCCACCGGCAACCCGTCACATGTGTCCAACACGACGCTGGTCTACAAACCTTCAGGCGAATGTGTGGCGCGTTACGACAAGATCCATCTCTTCCGTTTCGACAACGGCAAGGAGAGTTATGACGAGTCGCGGGTGCTTGATGCCGGCAGTGAACCGGTGGTGTTCGAGTTGCCGTCGGTGGATGGCCAGACCTACCGAGTCGGTTTGAGCATTTGTTATGACCTGCGTTTCCCCGAGTTGTACCGCGCCCTCAAAGCCGACCTGCTGCTGGTGCCCAGCGCCTTCACCTTCACGACGGGGCAGGCGCACTGGGAGGTTCTGCTCCGGGCCCGCGCCATCGAGAACCTGGCCTACGTACTGGCCGCAGCCCAAGGCGGCGAGCACGACAACGGTCGCCGCACATGGGGTCACAGCATGGTGGTCAGTCCCTGGGGGCAGGTGCTGTCGCAGCTTGCGACGGGGGCAGGTGTCGTGATGGCCGAGGTCGACAAGGCCGCCATGGATGCAGACCGCAAGCGGCTGCCTGCCCTGGGGCATCGGGTGCTGTGAAGCCGTCCACATCGTCTCCGCGATTTCTCCGGCGGCTGATCGCACTCAAGTGGGTCAGCCGGCAGGCGGGGTTCAGGCGCTGGGTGTTGTGGATCCTGCTGCTGGTGCTGCTCGTGGCACTGCTGGGAACGCTGGTGTGGCTGGCCGGCCGTTACGAGGCGGGGCAAATCCAGCAGCGGCTGGAGCGCGATGCCGCAGAGGCGGTGACCGACATCCGCGCCGGTTTCACACGCAACATCCAGGGGATGCAGGCGCTCCAGTCGTCCGAGCCCGGGACGGCGACCTGGCGTGTAATGGCCACCGACCTGCTGCGCGAAAACCGTGAAATGATGCGCTTGGAATGGCGCTCGGAAACGCTGGACATGACGGCCTTTGCCGACACACCCTATCGCAGCCCGGTGTTCGAGCGGCTGGGTCGGGGCAGTACCCAGTCTGACGTCGCGCTGGCCTGCAACACCGCACGCCGGCAGAGCGGTGCTGCCTACTCCACCAGTTATTTCATGCCCCAGCCCGATGGCCTGGGCTTCGAGATGCTGGACATGTGCATGCCCATCATGGTGGCCGGCAAACTCGAAGGGTATGCCGTTGCCACCTATTCCTTGCAGGATGTCCTGGCGGAACTCGTCAACAAACAGCTGGCCCGCAGCGAAAGCCTGGCTTTCACCGAAGCCGACGGGACGCGGCTGGCACTGCACGGCGTGAGCTCCCGCGGCAACCGTCTCTTTGTGGCCCAGCAGCTGCTGGACCTGCCCGGCAACACGCTGGTGCTGCGCCTTGAAAGCAGGCGCGGCACGCCGGCGTTTTTCCCCAACGTGCTGACGGCGCTGGTCACCGCGATGTCCATGGCGCTGATGGCCGTGCTGTTTTTGCTGGCGCGTGACATGCGCCGGCGCCTGCGGGTCGAGCATGACCTCGGCGAGGCGCTGGCTTTTCGCAAGGCCATGGAAGACTCCGTGCTGACGGGCCTGCGCGCGCGCGACCTGTCGGGCCGCATCACCTACGTCAACCCGGCCTTCTGCCAGATGGTGGGCATGGAGGCCAAGGAACTGCTCAACGGCAGCTTCCCTTCGCCCTACTGGCCGCCCGAGCTGGCGGAGACCTATCTGCAGCGCCAGACCAAGCGGCTGGCCGGCAACAACCTGCCGCGTGAAGGGCATGAGTCGGTCTTCATACGGCCTGACGGCACACGCTTTCCCGTGCTCATCATGGAAGCGCCTCTGATCAACGCGGTGGGCAAACACACCGGCTGGATGAGCGCCATCCTGGATGTCAGCGAGCAGCGCCGCGTCGAGGAGGTGTCGCGCGCCAGCCAGGAAAGGCTGCAGGCCACGGCCCGGCTGGCCATGATGGGCGAGATGGCGTCGCTGCTCAGCCATGAACTCAACCAGCCGCTGGCGGCGATTTCGAGTTACGCGACAGGATCGCTCAATTTGCTCAAGGACCAGTCCCAGCATGAGTTGGCGGTGCCGGATCACGGCCGAAGACTGGGCGAGGGCGTGCAGGCGGCCGAGCCGGCGAACGAGCTGTCCAGCGACCTCCAGCTGGCGATGAACCGCATCGCCGAGCAGGCCGAGCGTGCCGGCAAGGTCATCAAGAGCGTGCATGATTTTGTGCGCCGCCGCGACCAGGCGCGTGAGGCCGTGCTGCCGCGCGCACTGCTCGACGCCGTCATGCCGCTGGTCAGCCTGCAGGCGCGCAAGCTGTCCGTCAACGTGGTGATCGATGTGGACCCGGCCTGCGGGGCGGTGCTGTGTGACCGCACCATGGTCGAGCAGGTGCTGCTCAACCTGTCGCGCAATGGCATGCAGGCCATGGCGACCAGCCAGGTGTCGCGGATCCTGACGCTGCGGGTGCGTGCCGCTGCCTCCAACGAGCGTCGGCGCTGGGTGGAGTTCGCGGTCATCGACCAGGGTGAGGGCATTTCCGCTGACGTGGCCGAACAGCTGTTCACGCCGTTTTTCACCACCAAGGTCGAGGGCATGGGCCTGGGCCTCAGCCTTTGCCGTACAGTCATCGAGCAGCACGGCGGCTTCCTCGGCTTTGAGCCCGGCCGGCCGCGCGGTACGATTTTTACTTTCACGCTGCCTGAAGCCACGCCCGCCGGTCCCGGCGGCAGCTTCCGGCCTGACCAGCACTAGGGAGGACCATGGAGCCTGTACAAAATGCCACGGTGTACATCGTCGACGACGATGCAGGCGTGCGGGACGCGCTGGCCTGGCTGCTGCGTTCGCGGCGACTGCACAGCGAAGCCTTTGACAGCGGCGAGGCCTTCGACGCGCACATCGCCGGCAAGTTCACGGTGAAGTCGCCCGCCTGCGTGCTGCTCGACGTGCGCATGTCCGGCCTCAGCGGGCTGGCCATGTTCGAAAAACTCATTGGGTATGGCCTGCAGCCCACGCTGCCGGTGATCTTCCTCACCGGGCACGCCGATGTGCCGACGGCGGTGGCCGCCGTCAAGCGCGGCGCGTTTGATTTTTGCGAGAAGCCGTTTTCAGACAACGCGCTGGTCGACCGCATCGAGCAGGCGCTGCAGCATTCGGCAGCGGCGCTTGCCGAGCACAGTGAATCGAGCAGCCTGCAGGCGCGGCTGGACGGCCTGACCGATCGTGAACGTGACGTCATGAAGCTGGTGGTGGGCGGCCTGCCCAACAAGCTGGTGGCCGACCAGCTGGACATCAGCGTGCGGACAGTGGAGGTGCACCGTGCCCGCGTGTTCGACAAGATGGGTGTCAAGTCGGCCGTCGAACTGGCCAACCT
Organism: Pseudomonadota bacterium; assembly: GCA_040387435.1. Lineage (GTDB taxonomy): Bacteria > Pseudomonadota > Gammaproteobacteria > Burkholderiales > Burkholderiaceae_C > Polaromonas. The sequence continues at coordinate 48,986 of JAZKDR010000008.1, read as the reverse complement.
GATGCGCAGCATTCAGTCGTAATACGCTACGGCTTGCCGCCGCCTTCACCGGGTTTGTCGTCGGCACCGGTTTTCAATTCACCATTTTTGCGGCCCGAGAACATCGTCCACCACACAATGAACACCAGCAGAACCAGTGCTCCCAGGGCTTCCAGCAAGAGCAGGGCCATGACACGCTTTCAGGGAGTTGCAAAAACAGCCGCCATTATCGCGACCAGCTTGCTGCTCTGGTCGTGCGCCTCCGGCCCCGCCTTGCCGCCCGTGGGGCCATCGCCGGTGGTCACCGCGCCGCGGCCTGCCGACGATGGCACGCTGCCGCCTGCCATCACGCAAGCCAAAAGCCGCTGGGTGGCTGTGCGCTGGGCGGATTTGCCGGGCCTGGATGACGACAAGCTGTTTGAAGCCTGGAACGCCTGGCTGAAAAGCTGCGAGCGGCCGGGCCCCACCTTTGCCCCGCTGTGCGGCGAGGTCAGGCGCCTGAGCATCGCCTCCAGCGACGAGCAGCGCGCCTGGATGACCAGCCGCCTGCAGCCCTACCGTGTCGAATCACTGCAAGGCCCGGTCAACGGCCAGCTGACCAGCTATTACGAACCCATGCTCAGGGCCAGCCGCCAGCAGGCCGTGGGCTACGATGTGCCGCTGTACCGCACGCCTGCCGGGTATGGCAGCCGCAAGCCCTGGTACAGCCGACAGGAAATCGACACGCTGCCGGAAGCCCGCGCTGCCTTGCGCGGTCGTGAGATTGCGTGGCTGGCCGACCCGGTCGATGCGATGTCGCTGCACATCCAGGGTTCCGGACGCATCAGCGTGACCGAGCCTGACGGCTCGCAGCGTGTCGTGCGTGTGGCCTTTGCCGGCACCAACGACCAGCCCTTTCGCAGTCCCACGCAATGGCTGACCGAGCGTGGCGTGCGCATAGGGGCGCCCTGGACCGAATCGACCAAGGCCTGGGCCGCGCAAAACCCGCAAAGCGTGCAGCAGATGCTCTGGAGCAACCCGCGCTACATCTTTTTCCGCGAAGAGCCGCTGAGCGAGCTCGACGCCGGTTTCGGCCCCCGCGGCGCACAGGGTGTGGCGCTCACGCCGGGCCGTTCGATTGCCGTCGACCCGGGCAGCATTCCCTACGGCACGCCGGTCTGGCTGGCCTCGCGCGGCGCGGCCGCCAACCTGCAGCGGCTGGTGTTCGCGCAGGACACCGGCAGCGCCATCGTCGGCGCGGTGCGCGCCGACTACTTTGCGGGCACCGGCCCCGAGGCAGGCGAGTTTGCCTCGCGCATGAACCAGCCGCTGCAGCTCTGGGTGCTGTGGCCGAAATAACCGGGCTTCCCATCCCCGTACGGAGAGCGCACATGAACCAGCACAGCCCCCATACCGCGCCGCGTTTGTCCACGTGCGCGATCGTGCTGGCGTCCGCGAGCCTGCTGGCGGCGTGCGCCGGCAACGGTGCGTTCGGGCCGGAGGCGCCGCTTTACCTGTGCGAGGCGGGTTTTGAGTTTCGTGCCCGCTTTATCGACGACAGCGTGGTCATCGACAGCTCGGGCAGCCGCGATGTGCTCTTCCGCGATGCCGGTGGCACCGGCCAGCAGGCTTTCTACGGCAACGCGCGCATGAAAGCCGAGTTCGGCATGGGCAGCAGCGGCCGCGAAGCCATCGTGCGTTACCCCTTGCTGCCACTGGCGCTGCGTTGCGTCCGCCAGTGACAACTTTCCGGTCATCGGCCATTTAGTTGACGTAAACATTAAAATTTAAAGAAAAGTTAACCCCTGTATTAACAATTGGGTCTTTTGAACTGGTTTCGACCCTTCTGCGGCACGCCAGCACCTCAAAAACCGCCGTTTTGAGGTGCCAAATCGGCCTTCAGCCCTTTAAAAATGAGCGTGAGCAGCTACTTTATTAATAGCAATAATCAGCTTGTTTTTACCGGGCCTACTTCAACCGCGCCGACAAATGCGCCAGCGGTAACGCGCTGCTGGCCTTGACCTCACCCAGCGAAAAACTGGTGTGGATGTCTTTCACGTTCGGCATGTTGATCAGCCTTTGCAGCGCAAATTTGCTGAAGGCTTCCAGGTCTTCGGCCATCACCTGCAGCTCGAAGGTGCCCGTGCCGCTGATGTAGTGGCAAGAGACGATTTCGGGCAGCTTCTTGATCGACTCTTCCAGCTGGCGCGTGGCGTCGCCCGTCGTCCGTTCCGTATCCAGTCGCACAAACGCCAGCACGCCCAGGCCAATCTTGTGGCGGTTGATCTCGGCCCGGTAACCGGTGATGTAGCCCGACTCCTCCAGCGCCCGCACGCGCCGCCAGCAGGGCGCCGCGGAGAGGCCCACGCGCGAGGCCAGCTCGGCATTGGTGAGCCGCGCATCGGTTTGCAGGTTTTGCAGGATGGCAATGTCAAACTTGTCGAGTGTTTCCATAAATGGCCATAAAAAGAAAGAATCTTGCTCATCATAGCCAAATCAGGGCAAAGAACGCAAAGACTTATCCGCGTGTTCTGCATACACTTTGCGTTAGAGATTCACGGATTTCCGCAGCCCGGAAGCCAGTGAAACCGCCCCACCCCCGCACGTCCGACCCCGGAGACAAACGATGAACGCGCCGCTACCTGAACACATCCGCAAGGCCCTCGAAACCGTCACGCTCGACGAAAACCCGCAACGCGGGTTTCGCCGCAGGCACAAATATCCGGGCGGTGAAGCCGACAGTGCTGGATTTGGCGTCGAGCGTTCCAAAAAGGGAGTGGCAGCATGAACGCGCCACTACCTGAACACATCCGCAAGGCGTTAGAAACCGTCACGCTCGACGACAAATACAGCCTGGACTACGGCCACGCCTTCATGAGCGGCGTGCAGGCGCTGGTCAAGCTGCCCATGCTGCAGCAACTGCGAGACAAGCAACAGGGCAAAAACACGGCGGGCTTCATTTCAGGCTACCGCGGTTCGCCACTCGGCAACTACGACCAGGCGCTGTGGAAGGCCTCCAAATACCTGAAGGCGCAGAACATCGTTTTCCAGCCCGGTGTGAATGAAGAGCTGGCCGCCACCGCCGTCTGGGGCACGCAGCAACTCGGCTTTGCGCCACCGGGCACCAACAAGTTCGATGGCGTGTTCGGCATCTGGTACGGCAAGGGCCCCGGCGTGGACCGTACGTCCGACGTCTTCAAGCACGCCAACATGGCGGGCACCACGCCCTGGGGCGGCGCGATCGCGATTGCCGGCGACGACCACATCTCCAAAAGCTCGACCGCGGCGCACCAGAGCGACCACATCTTCAAGGCCTGCGGCCTGCCGGTGTTCTTCCCCGCCACGGTGCAGGAAATCCTCGACCTCGGCCTGCATGCCATTGCCCTGAGCCGTTACGCCGGTGTCTGGGCAGGCGTCAAAACCATCCAGGAAATCGTCGAGTCGTCGGCCAGCGCCATGATCGATCCCGAGCGTGTGCAGATCAAAATCCCGACCGACTTTGAAATGCCCGTGGGCGGTGTGCACATCCGATGGCCCGACGCGCCGCTGGATCAGGAAAAGCGCCTCTTCGACTACAAATGGTATGCCGCATTGGCGTACATCCGCGCCAACCGCCTGAACTACAACGCGATTGAAGGCCCGAACGACCGCTTCGGCATCATCGCCAGCGGCAAGGCCTACAACGACACCCGCCAGGCCCTGATGGACCTGGGCCTGGACGACGCGACCTGTCGCCAGCTGGGCATACGCCTGCACAAGGTGGGCGTGGTCTGGCCGCTGGAGGCGCAATTGACGCGCGAGTTCGCCACCGGTCTGCAGGAAATTCTGGTGGTCGAGGAAAAACGACAGGTCATCGAGTACCAGCTCAAGGAAGAGCTCTACAACTGGCGCGCCGACGTGCGGCCCAACATCGTCGGCAAGTTCGACGACTCCGGCGACCACCAGGGCGGCGAGTGGAGCATGGCCAACCCTTCGGCCAACACATTGCTGCGCGCCAATGCCGACTTGTCGCCTGCGCTGATTGCCAAGGCGCTGGCTGCCCGCGTCAAAAAACTCAAGCTCGACGGCGACATGCTTGCGAGGATTGATGCGCGGTTGGCGGTGATTGAAGCGAAAGAACGCTCACTCAACACCGTGGTGGTCGACAGCGAACGCACACCGTGGTTCTGCTCGGGCTGCCCGCACAACACCTCGACCAAGGTGCCTGAAGGCTCGCGCGCCATGGCCGGCATCGGTTGCCACTACATGGCCCTGTGGATGGACCGCAGCACCCTGGGCTTCACGCAGATGGGCGGCGAGGGCGTGCCCTGGGTCGGCCAGCAGCCCTTCACCACCGACAAACACATGTTCACCAATCTGGGTGACGGCACCTACTTCCACAGCGGCCTGTTGGCGATTCGCCAGAGCATCGCCGCCGGTGTGAACATCACCTACAAAATCCTTTACAACGACGCGGTCGCCATGACCGGCGGCCAGCAGGTCGGTGAGCGGCCCGAGGGCCATTCCGTGGTGCAGATTTCGCACTCGGTCAAGGCCGAAGGCGCGGTGAAAATTGTCGTGGTGACCGACGAGCCCGAAAAGTACGACGGCGTCAAACTCGCCGAAGGCGTGACGGTGCACCACCGCGACGAGCTGGACAAAATCCAGCGTGAGTTCCGCGAAATCGAAGGCACCACCATCATCATTTACGACCAGACCTGCGCGACCGAGAAGCGCCGCCGCCGCAAGCGCGGCACCATGGTCGACCCTGCATCGCGTGTCGTCATCAACGAGCTGGTCTGTGAAGGTTGCGGCGACTGCAGCGTGCAGTCCAACTGCATGAGCGTGGAGCCGCTGGAGACCGAATTCGGCCGCAAGCGCCAGATCAACCAGAGCACCTGCAACAAGGATTTTTCCTGCGTGAAGGGCTTTTGCCCCAGCTTTGTCACCGTCGAAGGCGGCCAGCTGAAAAAGAAGTCAAAGGCGGACAAAAAATTCAACCCATTTGAAGGCGGCGAGATGCCCGAGCCGGTGTTACCCGTGCTGGGCACAGACCACCCGCTCTGGGGCATCGTCGTGGCGGGGGTAGGCGGTACCGGCGTCATCACCATCGGCCAGCTGCTGGGCATGGCCGCGCACATCGAAGGCAAGGGCATCATCACGCAGGACGCGGCAGGCCTGGCACAAAAGGGCGGCAGCACCTGGAGCCATGTGCTCATCAGCGACCGGCCCGATGGCATCTGCACCACACGTGTGGGCACGGCCAGTGCTGACCTCATCATCGGCTGCGACCCCATCGTTACCGCCAACAAGGAAACCATGGCCCGCATGCGCGAAGGCCGCACGCATGTGGCGCTGAACGCGCACAGTGCTCCCACCGCGTCATTCGTGCACAACGGCGCGTGGCAAAACCCCGGCAGTGCCTGCGAGGCCGAAATCAGCAAGGCTGTGGGCGCGGGCGGCGTGGGTGCCTTTGATGCCGACACGGCCGCCACCAAACTCATGGGCGACAGCATTTACGCCAACCCCATGCTGCTGGGCTATGCGTGGCAAAAGGGCTGGATACCGCTGGGTCTTGAAGCGCTGACGCGGGCCATTGAGCTGAACGCCGTGGCCATAGAGCAAAACAAGATGGCCTTTGCGTGGGGCCGCCGCGCTGCGCATGATTTGCCGTCTGTCGAGCGCTTGTATGCCTCTGCACAGGTGATTACCATGCCGGCTGCACGCCAGGGGCTGGAAGAGCTGGTGGCAAAGCGCGTGGAATTCCTCACCGCCTACCAGGACGCTGCCTATGCGCAGGCTTACGAAAGCTTTGTGCGCCGCGTCGAGCAGGTCGAAGCACCACTAGGCAAAAAACTGCTGGCGCAAAACGTCGCCAGGTATTTGTTCAAGCTGATGGCGTACAAGGACGAGTACGAGGTGGCGCGCCTGCATACCGACACGACCTTCCTGAACAAGGTCAATGCGATGTTTGAAGGCGACTTCAAACTCAACTATCACTTGGCCCCGCCGCTGACGTCGAAGAGGAACGACAAGGGCGAGTTGCAGAAACAGAAGTTCGGCCCGTGGATGCTGACCGGCTTCAGGGTGTTGGCCAAACTTAAGGGCCTGCGCGGTACGGCGTTCGATGTCTTCGGCCGCACCGAAGAACGCCGGACCGAGCGCGCGCTGATCGAAGAGTACAAAGCCAGCATCAACAGCCTGCTGCCTGCGCTCAATGAAGGCAACCACGCGACCGCGGTCGAGATTGCACGCATCCCTGAACTCATCAAGGGCTACGGCCATGTGAAAGAGCGCAACCTGAAGACAGCGCGCCTGCAGTGGGCCGGGCTGGAGCAGGAATTTCGCAGCGGCCCGCAGGCGGGGCAGCAGCTAGCCGCGTGACATTCGCTGGAAGAGCCCGCCTGGCAAACGTGTCAGCTGGCCTTCCAGTTCAAGCTCCAGCAGCTTCGTCTGCAATTCTGGCGTCGGCATGCCGGTGCGGGCCTGCAGGGCGTCGAGGCTGACGACGTCGAAACCCAGCGCGCTCATAAATCCCGCGTCGGCGGGTGCTGTCTCGCTGGCTTCATCGTCTTCTGGCGCATCGCTCTCTGCATGACGCATTACGGGCAACTGGAGTTCTTCCAGCACGTCTTCGGCGTTCTCTACCAGCTTGGCCCCCTGCTTGATTAACCAGTGGCAGCCACGCGATTGCGGTGAGTGGATGGAGCCGGGAATCGCGAACACCTCTTTGCCCTGTTCGGTCGCCATGCGCGCCGTGATGAGCGAGCCGGATTTGAGGGCCGCCTCGATCACCAGCGTGCCCTGCGACAGGCCCGAGATGATGCGGTTGCGCTTGGGGAAGTTGCTGCTGATGGGCGGCGTGCCCAACGGAAACTCGCTGACGATCATGCCGCTGGCCGCAATCCGGTGCGCCAGTTCAAGATGCTTTTTGGGGTAGACACGGTCCAGGCCGGTGCCGACCACGGCGATGGTGGTGCCACCGCCCAGCAGGGCGCCATCGTGCGCTGCGCCATCGACGCCCATGGCGAGGCCAGACACCACACACATCCCGGAAGCACCAAAGGTTTTGGCGAATTGCCGTGCGTTGATCTCGCCCTGGGGCGTGGGGTTGCGGCTGCCGACGATGGCCAGGCAATTCGTGTCATCGCCTGCTGCCGATCCCTTCACCAGCGACCCCATCATGTAGAGCATGAGCGGCGGGTCGGCGATATTGAGCAGGCTGGCCGGGTAGGCGGTGTCGCCCAGTGTCACCACCTGCCGGTCGGGGGCTGAGGCCAGCCAGGTGATCGTGGTTTGCAGCAGGGCATCCAGCGTGGCTGGTTCTTCGGCAAGGGCCTGGCCCAGCTTGTCGCCAAGCAGTTGTTTCAGGGTGGCTGCGCGTTGTTCAAAAATGGCTTGCGCCGAGCCGAAGGTGGCCAGCAGTTTGCGCGAGGCCTCGTTGCCGACGCCCGGCGAAAGGGTCAGGCGCAGCCAGGCCCGGAGTTCATCACGGTCCAAGCAGCAACCGGACTAGTTCGGGTTGGTGAAACGGTCGCCGACTTTCACACCGTCGGTGATTTCCAGCACCAGCGCATAGGACAGCTGGTCAAAGGTGCGGAACACCACGAGCAGTCCGTTGCGCTCGTTGGGCAGCTTGATGCGCTGCCTCGAGGGGTCGGTTTTGTCCTGAAGGATTGCGCCATCTTTCAGGATGGCCATCACATGGCCGTTCTCAAGGCCGTCCCTGGTCCCGCGATTAACCACCACCACCTGGTTTTCAGATGCATAGGTCACGGCACTGCCATAAACCGACACGATTTGCCCGGAGATGGGCGTGACGGGTGCATGCGGCACATAACTCTGGGATGTTCTTGGGGGTTCCGGGATCAGCCGGTCGCCCACGCGCATTTCTTCCTTGGCGATGACGATGTCTATCGTTGCCGGCATCACTTCCGTGGTCACCTTGCCGTCCCTGCCAGTCACCTGCTGTGTGCCTTCGCCGCGCACCAGTTCGGCCTTGCCGACAAACTGGGCTTCGTAGCCCAGAATCGCGCCCGATGTCGGGTCCTTCAGCGGGGTGGCATTGCGGAAGACACGGTACTGGTAAGGCTCGCCCCTCGCATCACTGAGCGGTTTTCCGCCTTCCCCCGACCGGCCGCGCGCATAGGCACGGTCGCCGCGGGTCAGCAGTACGCGGCCTTCCTGCGTCGCCACGATGCGTGGTGCCGTCGAGAAGGAGGCCTCGTCAACAATCATCGGCTCCGCCAGGAATGCCTCAATGGAATTGGGCGAAAGCGTGGGGATGGACGCATCGCTCATGGACTCCACGCGTGTGCGGGGAGAGACCCGAACCGTGTCCGTCGGCGGGCCGTCGCTGGAGATGAGCTGACGGGTGCGGAGCACTGCGCGGCCGTTTGACTTTTCGAGGTAGAGCTGCTGGCCGGGATAAATGCGGTGCGGGTTGCGGATGTCCTGCAGGTTCATGCCCCAGAGCTCGGGCCAGCGCCAGGGAGTCTTGAGAAACATGCCGGAGATTGCCCAGAGCGTGTCACCGCGTTTGACCACATAGCTGTCGGGTGCGTTGGGGGCGAGGTCTGCGACCGGAATGCCGGTTTGCGCGACCTGGCTCGCCGTGGCTTTCTGGTCACTGGTGATCGGGAAATTCTGTGCGTGGACGGCAAAAGCGGTGCCCAGAAGGCCGAGTGCTATTGAAACAGCGCTCAACCGGACAGACATTCGACCAGAAATAATGTGCATCTTGAAGGCCCCTCCGGGCTTGCTTGGTCCGCTTCCCTTGCGGGCGGTGGCCGTGTTTTATCTTGATAAGTTACTGGCGATTTTGTACCTAAGCCATTGATTAGGCAACGAAAACGCATTCTGACAAGCCCCTGAATCCTGAAAAGGCCTGAAAATTTGCGAAAATAGCGACATCCGATCGCCACCCATGACCATACTTCCCATTCTCCGCTACCCCGACCCCCGCCTGCACACCGTTGCGAAACCTGTTGCTGCGGTCGATGCACGCATCAAGACCCTGGTGGACGACATGCTGGCGACCATGTATGACGCCGAGGGCATAGGCCTGGCGGCCACGCAGGTCGATGTGCACGAGCGGCTGGTGGTCATCGATGTCAGCGAAGGCCGTGACCAGCCCCTGGTGCTCATCAACCCGGAAATCACCTGGGCCAGCCCCGAAAAGCAGATCAACGATGAAGGCTGCCTCTCCGTGCCCGGCATTTATGACGGTGTCGAGCGCTCAAGCTCGGTGAAAGTACAGGCGCTGGATCTCGACGGCAAGCTGCAGACACACGACGCCGATGGCCTGCTGGCGGTGTGCGTCCAGCACGAGATGGACCATCTGCTGGGCAAGGTGTTTGTTGAATACCTGTCGCCGCTCAAGCGCAACCGCATCAAGACCAAGATGATCAAGCAGCAAAAGAGCACCTGATGCGCGTGATTTTTGCGGGCACCCCCGAGTTTGCCCGCGTCGCCCTGCAGCGCCTGCATGCTGCGGGTTTTGAAATTCCGCTGGTCCTGACCCAACCCGACCGGCCCGCTGGCCGCGGCATGAAGCTGCAGGCTTCCCCCGTCAAGCAGTTCGCGCTGGAGCAGGGCATGGAGGTCGCCCAGCCGCGCAGCCTGCGCCTCGATGGCAAATACCCCGACGACGCAGCCGCTGCGCAACTCGCCATCGAAGCCGCCAAAGCCGATGTGATGGTGGTGGCGGCCTACGGTTTGATATTGCCGCAATGGGTGCTGGATGCGATGGCGGGCCGCAGCGAAGCGATAGGCGTGGGGGCCAACAAGTTGGGTTGCCTGAATATTCATGCCTCTTTGCTGCCGCGCTGGCGGGGTGCCGCCCCGATTCACCGGGCCATCGAAGCCGGCGACCCCGAGACGGGCGTCACCATTATGCAGATGGACGCGGGGCTGGATACCGGCGACATGCTGCTGGTCGAAAAACTCGCCATTGCGCCTGAAGACACCACCGAATCCCTGCACGACAAACTGGCGGTGCTGGGCGGGCGTTTGATTGTTGAAGCGCTTGAAATGGCCGCCTGCGGTGGGCTCAAACCCGTGAAGCAGCCTGAAACCGGCATGACCTACGCGCAGAAAATTGAAAAGCACGAAGCGGGCATCGACTGGTCGCTGGGTGCGGTCGAGATCGAACGGCGTATCCGCGCATTTCATCCTTTTCCCGGCGCGTTTGGGCACGTCGGTGGCGAAGCCGTCAAATTCCGGGAAGCCGTGGTGCTGGCCGATGTGGTACCGCCTGGGGCGCAGCCCGGCCAGGTGCTGGCGTCGGGCGCCAACGGCGTGGACATTGCCACAGCGAAAGGCGTGCTGCGTGTCACCCGGCTGCAGAAGGCCGGGGGCAAGCCCCTGCCGGCGGCGGATTTCCTGAGGGGCTTTGACATCCGCCCCGGGATGCTCTTCGGCGCAGGAACCTGACGTGCGCCTGCCCGCTGTTTTCCGGCACCCCGAGTTCCGCCGTGGCGTGATGGACAGCGCCGCACTGGCCCCGGGCATTGCCGCCTGGGCCCTGATGACAGGCGTCGCCATGGTCAAGTCCGGCATGAGCACCTTTGAGGCCTGCCTGATGGGCGTCATGGTGTACGCGGGCAGCTCGCAACTTGCCGCCATCCCGTTGATAGCAGCCGGCGCGCCCATGTGGGTCATTCTGGCTACCGCCACCTGCGTCAACCTGCGCTTCATGGTGTTCAGCGCGCACCTGCGGCCCTATGTCATGCACCTGCCTTTGTGGCGCCGCATGTTCAACGGCTACCTGACCGCCGACATGAGTTACGTGCTGCTCACAACCCGCTTTCCGCAAGCCGGCCACGATGACGACACGCGGCGTGCCCGCGAAGCCTACTGGACCGGCAATGTGGTGCTGAACTGGTCGTCGTGGGCGGGCATGAGCCTGCTGGGCATTGCACTCGCCAATTCAATCCCGCCATCGTGGGGTCTGGGTTTTGCCGGTGTGCTGGCGCTGGTCGGTGTGTTGTCGTCGCTGGCCACGACGCGGCTTCGTGTGATTTCGGCCGCAGTGGCCGGTGCAGCTGCGGTGCTGGCGTTTGCGTTGCCGCTCAAGCTCAACATCCTGGTGGCCATTGCGGCGTCCGTGGTGGTTTGCCTCCTGCTTGAGAAACCCCAGGTGCCGCCTGCGAGGTCGCCCATGAGCGGTGACCCTGGCTCAGGCGGGAGGGCGTCATGACCGGTACCGACCTCTGGACACTGGCGACCATCCTGGGCATGGTGGTGGTGACCATCGTCACGCGCTCCTTCTTTTTTATCTCCAGCAAGCCGTGGCGCCTGCCCAACTGGCTGCAGCGCGGGCTTCACTACGCACCGATTGCGGCGCTGGCGGCGGTGATCGTGCCCGAAGTCGTCATGACGCAGGGCCATCTCGTCGCCACCTGGCGTGACGCCCGCCTGTTCGCGGTGCTGGCTGGTGTGGCCTGGTTTTACTGGCGGCGGGGCATTCTGGGCACCATCGTTGCCGGCATGGCGGTCTATTTGCCCTTGCATCTGGGGCTGGGCTGGTGAATATGGCCCCCACGGTCGCTCACTGCGTGTAGCTTCCTGCCCCCCGAGGGGGCTGTCCCGCCTAAGGGCGGCCTGTCGGCGGGACGTGGCCCTTACGGTTGTTCACTGCGTGTAGCTCCCCTGCCCTCCCGAAAGGGCCGCCCCGCCTGCGGCCCGTCGAAGCCGGTCCCGCGGCTTGGACTTGCATGACCGGGTGCGTCGGATGCAGGATTTGGGGCCACCTACAATTTAAGGCTTTGGGCTGCGCGGCCCCGGGTCTTTTTAATTCTGTGAGTTGTTCATGAACTTCATCCGTTTTTCCGATTTGTGCGCGTCTGGCCAGGTGGCCGGCAAGCGTGTTTTTATCCGTGCCGACATGAATGTTCCGCAGGACGATGTGGGCAACATCACGGAAGACACGCGTATCCGGGCTTCGATCCCGTGCATACAGATGGCGCTGGATGCGGGTGCGGCGGTGATGGTGACCTCGCACCTCGGCCGTCCGGTCGAAGGCGAGTTCAAGCCCGAAGACTCCCTGGCCCCGATTGCCAGGCGCCTCTCCGAATTGATGGGCCGCAACGTCGCGCTGCGCAGCGGCTGGGTCGATGGTGTCGAGGTCAAGGCCGGTGAGGTCGTGCTGCTTGAAAACTGCCGTCTCAACAAGGGCGAAAAGAAAAACGACGAAGCGCTGGCCCGCAAGCTGGCCGCGCTGTGTGATGTGTTTGTGCACGACGCCTTCGGCACCTCACACCGCGCCGAAGCCTCGACCTACGGCATTGCCCAGTACGCCAAAGTGGCCAGCGCCGGCCCGCTGCTGGCCGCCGAGATGGACGCCATCTCCAAAGCGCTGACCGATCCGCGCCGTCCGCTGGTGGCCATCGTCGCGGGCAGCAAGGTGTCCACCAAACTCACCATCCTCAAATCGCTGGCCGCCAATGTCGACCAGCTCATCGTGGGCGGCGGCATCGCCAACACCTTCATGCTGGCCGCCGGCCTGAAGATCGGCAAGAGCCTGGCGGAAGCCGACTTGCTGCCGGAAGCCAAAGCCGTGATCGAGGCCATGAAGGCACGTGGCGCGGCCGTGCCCATCCCGACCGATGTGGTCACGGCGAAAACCTTTGCTGCTGATGCACCGGCGACCATCAAGGCTGCCGCCGATGTGGCCGATGATGACCTCATCCTGGACATCGGCCCCCAGACCACGGCGTTGCTGGCGGCGCAGCTCAAGGCGGCCGGCACGATTGTCTGGAACGGCCCTGTGGGCGTGTTCGAGTTCGATGCGTTCTCAAAAGGCACCGAAGGCATTGCGCGCGCGATTGCGGACAGCAGCGCTTTTTCGATTGCCGGCGGTGGCGACACCCTGGCCGCGATTGCCAAATACGGCATCGAGAAACAGGTGGGCTACATCTCCACCGGCGGTGGCGCCTTTCTGGAAGTGCTGGAGGGCAAGACCCTGCCCGCCTTTGAGATCCTGCAAAAGCGCGCGGCGGGCTGAGAGGGGCCAGCGGCGGTCAGCAATTTAAGCGTCGGCTACAAAATTTAACGCCAATGTTAAAAATTTAACGTAGGGGTTAAAAAATAGAGGTACCAGGGCATTGACGCAGGTTGAAGCGATGAAAAGCAGCCAAAAACGGCTTTAAAAGGCGATTTTCAGGCGCCAAATCGGGCTTCAGGCCAATAAACATGAGCGTGAGCAGCTCCTGAATCAATAGCAAACAAGGCGACGCGGCGTTGTCAGTCCGTACCTTTTTGGTAACCACTGTTCCGGGCTCGTGTGAAAATACGAAACTAAATTACAACGGAGACATCGTTCATGCCACGTCGCGCCACCAAAATCGTCGCCACCCTCGGCCCCGCATCCAGCGACCCGGCCCTGCTTGAAAAAATGATCCGGGCCGGCGTCAATGTGGTGCGGCTCAATTTCAGCCATGGCAAGGCCGAAGACCACATCAAGCTGGCCGGTGTCGTGCGAGAAGCCTCCCAGCGTGCCGGCCGCGAGGTCGCCATCATGGCCGACCTGCAGGGCCCCAAAATCCGCGTCGGCAAGTTTGCCGAGGGCAAGGTGCTGCTGGTGCCGGGTGAAAAGTTTGTGCTGGACGCTTCCCGCACCGAGCCGGGCAACATCAAGGGCGTGGGGCTGGACTACAAGGAGCTCCCGCGTGACGTGAAGCCGGGCGATGTGCTGCTGCTCAACGACGGCCTGATCGTGCTCACGGTGGATGCCGTGCTGGGCGAAGAGGTCATCACCACCGTCAAGCTCGGTGGTGAGCTGTCGAACAACAAGGGCATCAACAAGCAGGGCGGCGGCCTGACCGCCCCGGCGTTGACCGCCAAGGACATGGACGACATCCGCACGGCGATGAGTTTCCAGGCCGACTATGTGGCGGTGAGCTTCCCTAAAAACGCCACCGACATGGAAATGGCACGCCAGCTCTGCAACGTGGCCGCGGCCCAATACAAACACAAGCCAGGCCTGATTGCCAAGATCGAGCGCGCAGAAGCCGTGCCCAACCTCGAGGAAATCCTGCGCGTCAGCGACGGCATCATGGTCGCGCGTGGCGATCTGGCGGTGGAAGTCGGCAACGCCGCTGTGCCCGCACTGCAAAAACGCATGATCAAGATGGCGCGTGCGCAGGACAAGGTGGTCATTACCGCGACGCAGATGATGGAAAGCATGATCCTCAACCCGGTGCCGACACGCGCCGAGGTCAGCGACGTCGCCAATGCCGTGCTGGACGGCACCGATGCCGTCATGCTCAGCGCTGAAACAGCAGCAGGCCGGTTTCCGCTGGAAACCATCCTGGAAATGGCCAACATCTGTGTCGAGGCGGAAAAAGCCGAATACAAGGAAATCGATTCGGACTTCACCGGCAAGACCTTTGCCCGTATCGACCAGTCGATCGCGATGGGCGCGCTGTTCACGGCCAGCCACCTGGGTGCCAAGGCCATCGTCGCCCTGACGGACAGCGGCTCCACCGCGCTGTGGATGAGCCGCCACGACATCCGCGTGCCGATTTATGCGCTGACGCCGCGCCTGAGCACGCAGCGCAAGATGGCGCTGTACCGCAATGTGCGGCCGCTGCTCATGGACACCAGCGTGGACCGCGACACGGCCCTTGAGCAGGCCGAAGGCCATTTGTTGAGCCGCGAGATTGTGCAAAGCGGTGACGTGTATGCCATCACCTGTGGCGAGCCCATGGGCGCGCCCGGCGGCACCAACATGCTCAAGATCTGCCGCGTGGCCTGAGCGTTTTCGCCAGGAGCCGGCCCGACAGCCGCTCCTGTCCCACATGGCATCCGGGAATTGGCTGAATCCGTTCCGGTCTCCATGACGTATCCAATAAACGTCATGAACCTGAACTTCAAATTGCCCAGACGATCCCTTTTGGCCATGTTGCCCGCCCTGTTGACGGCCTGCTCCGCCCTGGATGTCCTCAACGCGACAGTCGCGACTGACAGCTACCAGCGCACCGAGGGCCTGTCATATGGGCCGCATCCGCGCCAGATGCTGGACGTTTACCAACCCAAAACGCCCGGGGCCAACGCGCCCATGGTGGTGTTTTTCTATGGGGGGAGCTGGTCTTCCGGTGAGCGCGCCGATTACCGTTTTGTGGGCGAGGCGCTGGCTTCGCGGGGCGTGGTGACGGTTGTGGCCGACTACCGCCTGAGTCCTGAATTTCGCTATCCGGTCTTTGTGCAGGACAGTGCCTCCGCCGTACGCTGGGCTTTTGACCACGCGCGCGACTATGGCGTCGACCCGAGCCGGATTTTCGTGATGGGCCACAGCGCGGGCGGTTACAACGCTGCCATGCTGGCGCTGGACAAGCGATGGCTCGAGGCCGTCGGTCTTGCGCCTTCGCGGCTGGCCGGCTGGATAGGGTTGGCCGGACCCTATGACTTTTTGCCTATCGGCGACAAGAAAACGCAGGTAGCGTTCAGCTGGCCCGGTACCCCGCAGGACAGCCAGCCGCTGTTCCACGCGTCCCGGGCTTCGCCACCGGCCCTGCTGCTGGCGCCGGCGGATGACACGGTGGTCGACCCGGTCCGCAGTACCGCCAGCATGGCGCAAAAGCTGAAGAACGCAGGCGTTCGGGTCGAGTCAGAGCTTTACCAGAACGTCAGCCACATCACGATCATCGCTGCCATGGCATCGGTCTTCAGGGGCAAGGCGCCGGTTCTGGACCGCGTGGTGGCGTTCGTCAATACCCCTCGCTGAGCGCGGCGTTCAGGGCCGGGGCAGCACGCCGCAGTTAGAATTGGGCTACGGGTTACCTGGCGGTTACGGCCGCCGGAATCCTCCTCTTTCACGGCTCAACTTTCCAGGAATCTGATCATGGCACTCGTATCGATGCGCGAGCTGCTGGACCATGCTGCAGTCAATGGCTACGGCATTCCGGCTTTTAACGTCAACAACCTCGAGCAGGTGCAGGCCGTCATGGAAGCGGCGAAGGAAACCGGCGCGCCGGTCATCCTGCAGGCCAGCGCCGGCGCCCGCAAGTACGCCGGTGAGCCCTTCATCAAGCATTTGATCGAAGCCGCCATCGAGATGTACCCCAACATCCCGCTGGTCATGCACCAGGACCACGGCCAGAACCCCGATGTGTGCCAGGGCGCCATCAACCTCGGTTTTTCGTCCGTCATGATGGACGGCTCGCTCGAAGCCGACGGCAAGACGATTGCCAGCTACGAATACAACGTTGAAGTCACCAAAAAAGTCTCGCAACTGGCACACCGTTATGGCGTGACGGTCGAAGGCGAACTCGGCTGCCTGGGCTCGCTGGAAACCATGAAGGGCGACAAGGAAGACGGCCACGGCACCGACGCCACCATGACCCGCGAACAGCTGCTGACCGACCCCGAGCAGGCCGCCGATTTCGTCAAGCAGACGCAGATTGATGCCCTGGCGATTGCCATCGGCACCAGCCACGGCGCCTACAAATTCAGCCGCAAGCCCACGGGCGACATTCTGGCCATCGACCGCATCAAGGAAATCCACAAACGCATCCCGAGTACGCATCTGGTGATGCACGGATCGTCCTCGGTGCCCCAGGAAATGCTGGCCATCATTCGCCAGTACGGCGGCCAGATGAAGGAAACCTACGGCGTGCCGGTCGAGGAAATCCAGGAAGCCATCAAGCACGGCGTGCGCAAGATCAACATCGACACCGACATCCGTTTGGCCATGACCGGCGCGGTGCGCAAGTTCCTGGCTGAAAACCCCGAGAAGTTCGACGCGCGTGAGTGGCTCAAACCGGCCCGCGAAGCCGCCAAGGCCCTGTGCAAACAGCGTTACATCGAGTTCGGCTGCGAAGGCCAGGGCGCGAAGATCAAGGGCGAAACCCTGCAGGTCGTGGCCGCCAAATATTCCAAGGGCGAACTGGCGCAGGTCGTTCACTGATCAGCATCGCCGGCCCGTTCCGGGATTGGCGATAATTCAAGGCCCGTGACTCTTCGAGTTGCGGGCTTTTTACTTTCATTCCCACCATGACACAAGCGCTCCATACCTCTGCCCTGACCTCGCTGCCCCTGCTCGCCCGGGGCAAAGTGCGTGACAACTACGCGGTCGGCAAGGACAGGCTGCTGATGGTCGCCAGCGACCGCCTGAGCGCGTTCGACGTCATCCTTGGCGAGCCTATTCCAGGCAAGGGCGCGCTGCTCACGCAGATGGCGCTGTTCTGGTTCGACAAGCTGGGCCACATTTGCCCCAACCACCTGACGGGCGAGTCACCTGAAAGCGTGGTCACGGCGGCTGAAGTACCCCAGGTCAGGGACCGCTCCATGCTGGTCAAGCGCCTCAAGCCGATTCCTGTCGAAGCGGTCGTGCGGGGCTACCTGGCCGGCAGCGGCTGGAAGGAATACCAGGACAACCAGGCTGTGTGCGGTGTGTCGCTGCCCTCCGGGCTGAAAAACGCAGGTAAGCTGCCCGAGCCCATCTTCACGCCGGCTGCCAAGGCCGACGTGGGCGAGCATGACGAGAACATCAGCTACGAGCAGGTGGTGAAGGTCGTCGGTGCCGAACTGGCCGCGCAGATCAAAAGAATCAGCATCCAGATCTACCAGGAAGCTGCCGCTTTTGCGTTGACCAAGGGCATCATCATTGCCGACACCAAGTTCGAATTCGGCCTCGATGAAAACGGCACGCTGACCCTGATGGATGAAGTGCTGACGCCGGACTCGTCACGTTATTGGCCTGTCGAGGGTTATGAAGCCGCGTTTGCAGCCGGTGCCAATCCGCCCAGCTACGACAAGCAGTTTGTGCGCGACTGGCTGGAAGCCGTGCGTATCAACGGCAAGCCTTGGGACAAAACCCCACCTTCGCCCCACCTGCCCGATGAAGTCGTGGCCAAAACCGCCGCCAAGTACCAGGAGGCACTGGCCCGTTTGACCGCCTGAGCCTCAGCTCAGGATCACGCTGCTCAGGCGGCGTCGGTAGGTCGCCACGTCGGGGTCATCGGGTGGAATCTGGCCGTCGGCCACCTTGGGTTTGGGCGGCTCCATCACGTCCAGGATGGCGATGTAGGTCTTGCGCGCCAGATCTTCCTTCCAGGTCTTGTCGCGCATCAGGATGTCGAGCAACTCATCGAGGGCATCTGTCCAGCGGTTTTGCGCCATCAGCCAGCGGGCCTTGTCAAAACGCGCGTCGAAATCCCGCTTGTTGGCCGTGATCCGCGCGTCAAAACCGGCTTCCGCACCCGCCTCATTCGCTTTCAGCGCCACAAAATCGATGGCGTCCATCCAGCGTTTGAGCGAGTCAAACCGGCGCACGGCGGCGGTCTGGGCAATCACGGGCGCGAAGGCCACCTTGGCGTCGTCGTCGCTGCCGTCCAGCAAGAGCTGTTTGACGAGCGCAAAACGCGCGTTTTCGTCGTCCGGACTGGCGGCCACGGCCTGCTGCAGTCTTTCCAGCGCATCTTCCGGTGAAACGTCGGCCTCTTCGGCAGCCTCGTCGGCGGGCAGTTCCTCGCCGGGCGGCACGTGCTTGTCGAGAAATTCCTTGACCTTGCCTTCAGGCAGCGCGCCGCTGAAGCCGTCCACGGGTTGGCCGTTCATCATCAGGATGCAGGTCGGGATGCTCTTGATGCCGAAGGCGGCTGCCAGCTGCTGCTCTTGGTCGGAGTCGATCTTGACCAGCTTGAAGCGGCCGTTGTAGGCAGCCTCGACTTTTTCAAGAATGGGGCCCAGTGATTTGCAGGGCCCGCACCAGGGCGCCCAGAAATCAATCAGCACCGGGGTGGTCATGGAAGCGGCAATGACTTCCTGTTCAAAATTGGCAATGGTGACGTCGATCATGATTTCGGACAGTTGGGGTTGGCGGGGAAATTTTCAATCGCAGCGAGGGTAGCACGGCGACGCAGCCCGACACCTTAAAATCGTGGTTTTCCCAAGCCTGCCGCATCCACCCCGAAGCCCCCAGACCGCAAAGGTTCGCCATGACAACAACAAACAAATCCGCAAGCCCGGCGGCCAAACCCGTGATTGGCGTGGTGATGGGCTCCAGCAGCGACTGGGACACCATGCAGCACGCGGTGCAAATCCTCGCCCAGTTCGGGATTGCGCATGAGGCGCAGGTTGTGTCCGCCCACCGCATGCCGGACGAGATGTTCGCCTATGCCGAAGAGGCCTCGGGACGTGGCCTGCAAGCCATCATTGCCGGTGCCGGCGGTGCCGCCCACCTGCCGGGCATGATGGCTGCCAAGACCACGGTGCCCGTGCTTGGCGTGCCCGTGGCCAGCAAACACCTGCAGGGCGTTGATTCGCTGCACAGCATCGTGCAAATGCCCAAGGGCGTGCCGGTGGCCACGTTTGCCATCGGCCAGGCCGGTGCAGCCAACGCGGCGCTGTTTGCCGTGGCCATGCTGGCCTTGCATGACAAAAAGCTGCTCAAAAAACTGCAGGCCTTCAGGAAAGCGCAGACCGCCGCGGCGCGCGCCATGACGCTGCCGCCGGCATGAGCCAGACACCTGTTTTTCCAGGGACGGCTTCTTCGTCCGGTCGCCCGGCTACGCTGGGCGTGATGGGCGGTGGCCAGTTGGGCCGCATGTTTGTGCACGCAGCACAGCGGCTGGGGTATTTCACGGCCGTCCTAGACCCGGACCCGCAAAGCCCGGCCGGACTCGTCAGCCACCACCACATCCAGACCAGTTACGAAGATGGCCAGGGGCTGGCGCAACTCGTCGATGTCAGCGATGCCATCACCACCGAATTTGAAAACGTCCCTGCGGGCGCATTAAAAACCCTGGCGCAGACGCGGCCTGTGGCGCCCGGTGCGGCCGTGGTCGCCATCGCGCAAAACCGCATCGAGGAAAAATCCCATTTCACGGCCTGCGCCGATGTGTCCGGCGTGCGTTGTGCGCCCTATGCGGTGATTGAAACGGACGCCGATTTGAAGGCTGTGCCTGCCGCGTTGCTGCCGGGCATCCTGAAAACCGCGCGCATGGGATATGACGGCAAGGGCCAGGTGCGCGTCAAAGATGCCACTGAGCTGGCGGCTGCGTGGCGTGATCTCAAGCAGGTCGCCTGCGTTCTTGAAAAGATGATGCCACTCAAGGACGAGTGCTCCGTGATCATCGCGCGAGGCAGCGATGGCGCCATAGTGGGGTTTTCGCCGCAGCGCAATGTTCACGTCGACGGCATCCTGGCCGTGACGCATGCGTATGCCTCCAGCCTGCCCGCTGAACTTGCACGGCGTGCCGAGGCCGCGACCCGCTCCATTGCCAGCCACATCGGGTATGTGGGTGTGTTGTGCGTCGAGTTTTTCGTGATCGACGATGGCAGCGCGCACGGCGGGCTGGTCGTCAATGAAATGGCACCGCGCCCGCACAACAGCGGCCACTACACCATGGACGCCTGTGACGTGTCGCAGTTCGACCTGCAGGTGCATGCCATGGCCGGGTTGCCCCTGCCGGCGCCGCGCCAGCATTCGCCGTCCATCATGCTCAACCTTCTGGGCGACATCTGGTTTGATGCGCAGGGTCAATCACGCATGCCCGACTGGCAGGCCGTGCTGGCGCTGCCGGGCGCGCACCTGCACCTTTACGGCAAGCTGGACGCGCGCCGCGGTCGCAAGATGGGCCACCTGAACATCACTGGCGCCAGCCTGGCCGATGTGCAGGCGACGGCGCGCAAGGCCGCCGACCTGCTGGGCCTGCCCGGCCTGGCTTGAGCTGAGCGCGCGCGATGATTTTGCCGGGCACCGATCCGCAAGCCGTGTTGCAGGCTGCCGCTGTCATCCAGGCTGGCGGGCTGGTGGGCTTTCCCACAGAGACCGTCTATGGCCTGGGGGCCGATGCCTCGAGTGACAGTGCAGTGGCAGGCATTTTTGCCGCCAAGGGCAGACCATCCGATCACCCGCTGATTGTTCATGTGGCCGACGTCGCGCAGGTCGGCGATTACGCCAGCGGTGTGCCGGGTTTTGCCGAGCGGCTCATGGCGGCCTTCTGGCCGGGCCCCCTGACGGTCATCCTTCCCCGCAAGCCGGGCGTGGCGGCAGCTGCCGCCGGTGGTCAGGACTCCATCGGCCTGCGCTGCCCGTCGCATCCCGTGGCGATGGCCTTCCTGAAGGCCTGCAAAACCGGTGTCGCCGGCCCCAGCGCCAACCGTTTTGGCCGTGTCAGCCCGACCACGGCACGGCATGTGATTGAGGAGCTGGGCGAGGACCTGCTGGTGCTTGACGGCGGGCCCTGCGACGTGGGCATTGAATCCAGCATCGTCGACTGCACGCGCGGCCGGCCTGTGCTGTTGCGGCCTGGCGTGTTGACGCGGGCGCAACTCGAGGCCGCCTGCGGACAAACGGTGCTGGCACCGGAAGAGCTGGTGGTCGATGCAGGCCAGGCGCCAAGGGCCTCCGGGACGCTGGAGTCGCATTACGCGCCCGCCGCGAGGGTGCGCCTGATGGACGCCAAAGCCATTCAGACGGCGCTGGATCTGCTGGGCGCCGATGCGGCCAACATGGCCATCTATGCGCGCACGATTGTGCGCATCACCTCCGACAAGGTGCTTTATCGCCGCATGCCCGACGACGCGCTGGCCACAGCTCAGCAGTTGTTCGCCGTGCTGCGCGACTTTGATTCAAAAGGCGTGAAGCTGATCTGGATAGAAACGCCGCCGCCCGACGAGGCCTGGGACGGCGTGCGCGACCGTCTTGGCCGGGCTGCTGCCGGATAAGATCAAACCCGGTGAGTATCGGCCTGGTCTATACCGCATCAGCCCAAACATTCGATTTCCAGAGAAAGATCCTATGAGAGCAGCAGTCATTTCCATCATTTGCACTGCTTTACTCGGCGCATGTGCCGCGCCTGGCAGGGATGTTGACGTCGACTTGTCACTTGTCATTCCCGATGCGCTCTATCCGGAACTCACCTTGAAAGCACGCCGGGATCCGGTGCAATCACGTCTGATGTTCCTGAGTAAAGCTATTACCGTGGACAACAAGGGAAACCTCGGGACGCTGGCCTATAACAATCAGCAGCAGCTCCTTTCGTTCCGGCCGGATGGCCTGCTGCAGCTCCAGACCAATTCCAGCTTTCAGGGGCCCGGTGGGAGTTCGAAAAGTGTCGATCAGTCCGTAAGCATTTGCGGCATCGTCCCGGTGCTTGGCGAAGCGGGTGGACTGAGTGACAACGCAGTGACCACCGCCATACCTGTCGGCGCTGCGTTCATGCCTTTCAATTTCACTTCATCTCTGCAGTCAGCCACTCGCTTCCGGCTTTCGCACTTGGACGTCAATACTTCCAGTCTTTGCCAGCCCACACCGGGCATGGAGTTTTCCATTAAGTTTGAGGCAGAGGTACAGCGCAAGGCGAATGGTGGGATTTACCAGTCCAACAAGCAACTGACGCTCAACGAACAGGCGAAATGCAAGGTGGGTCCCAATCTCTTGCCCGCATCCGACCTGCATTCATCCATGCGTGGGCAGTACGCCGCTGTATCTTGTGTCTACAACAGCGCAGACCCGTCGACTGAGCGCACGGTTGAATATGCTTTTCTTCTGGCCAGCGGCATATACGTATCGCTTGGAGAGGTGACCAAGTGGCAAACTGACAAGGCTCGATTTAACTCGGTCCAGTACCAGCCCGAGTGATTGGGCAGCTTGAAGTGGGCGACGGTTTGAAAAGGCAGATGGCATGAGCCGCCTCGCCCACACCCGCGACAAGATCTACAAAACCGTGGCCCGGCAAATGCACGGCCAGGTGCCTTGCTGGGTTTGTGGTGAGCATGTGCTGCCCGAGGCGGCGACGCTGGAGCACATCCAGCCGCTGAGTGAAGGCGGTAACAGCCACCTGGAAAACCTGGCCATCAGCCACGAGGCCTGCAACAACCAGCGGCATGCGAGGGGTCAGGTCACGGTGTCTGCAACTCTGTCAGGCCGTGTCGCCCGGCGTGCGGACTAAAACAACTTCAGATAAAAAGAGGTTTCAGAGCGTCGCAGATGTATCTGTCTGCGCACCCTCCGTCGCACGCCTGTGACCTAGCTTCGTGGCGGCGGGTCGTCGCCTAACGGCGCCAGGTCTGACGAGTAGGTGCGGTCACCGATCTGGATGTCGCTGTCACGTTGCCAGGCGGCTTCAAACGCCGCCAGCTGTTCGGCTGTGGCGCGTTCGTACTTCTCGATGTTGGTGAGTTCCGGCCCCGGCTGCGAGGTGGCAAAGGGGGCGGACGGCGCGCGCCTGGCCCACTCGGCCACAGGCGCGGTCAGGGTTTCGTCGATGCGCCAGTAAACACCGCCGACGATCAGCCCGTAACGTGTCTGTGCATTTTTGGTCAGCGTGGCGGCAATTTCGTTCAGCTGGCTGTGCTGGCCTTCGGCGCTGGCCATAAAGGCGGGCGGCATGTCGAGCATGACGATATAGCAGTGGCCGCGTTTGTCGGTGCGCATGACCTTGAAGCGGTAACTCCTGGCGTCGATAAAAAAGTCGTTCAGGGTGGCGCGAACGTTCTCGAACAGAAGCTCACGGCGAAACGCCATGCGTTCTTCGAGGTTCATTTTCACGGGCGCGGTTTCCGGCCCGCGTGCGCTCGCGTCGCGATGGGCAGACTCCTCGCGCGGGGTACGGGTGGACGGAAATAGACCTTTGAATAAGGACATGCTCAAAGTGTTTTTTGACGCGGCTGAAAGCGGGTCGGACTACGGATAACGGCGTTAACAATTCATGATAGTGCGCCGTCCGGCCACGGTCATGATTTGAAGCGGCTTTTACACAATCATGCGATGTAACTGTCGCAGATACGCCGCAATTGGCAGTGTACTGTTTGTCACATGTTTTTGTCACGGTCTGTAACAGCCCCGCTGTACCGGAGTTTCATAGCCAGGATGGCGAGGGCGAGGGCCAAGGTGATGGCATTAGCCAGCACGATGGGCCAGGCGCCCAGCAGGATGCCGTAGCCCAGCCACAATGCCACGCCGACGGTGAAGACGCTGTACATGCCCAGCGACACACCGCTGACGTCGCGGGTGCGAAAGCTCAGCCAGGCCTGGGGCACAAAACTGACGGTGGTCAGCGTGGCTGCGCCAAAGCCGACCCAGTCTGCCAGCGTGAAACCGGTGCTCATCGAACGCCTTCCTTCACGGCCCAGTCGACCAGCGCGTCCAGTGCGGGCCGGGCCGCCGATGCGTTGGGGTGGTTGATCAGCCCAACCACGATGTAGCGTGTCCCGCCCAGGCCGTTGGCGTAACCGGCAATCGCCGTGACATCGCGCAGCGAGCCGGTTTTCAGAAACGCCTGGCCGGCCACACTTTTGGCGCGCTCGCGCATGGTCGCGTCGACACCGGCCACCGGCAGTGAGTCGGCGAGTGCGGCGCTCAAGGGGCTTCTGGCCGCATGCTGCAGCAGGGCCTGCAGGCTGACGGCCGTGATGCGTTCGTTGCGGCTCAGCCCCGAGCCGTTGTCCATGAGCGGCGGCACGGTGCCGGGCAGGTTCTTCTTCCACCATGCGGCCAGTGCGGCGCGGCTGGCGTCGAGTGTGCCGCTTTTGGCCTGCCCCAGATTCGCGTTCAGGCCCACGGTGAGAAAGAGGTGCTGCGCCATCACGTTGTTGGAATATTTGTTGACGTCACGCACCGCCTCCAGCAAGGGGATGGACACGCTTTCGAACTGCGCAACCGGCCGCTCGCCGGACAGCGTGCCGGTGCGTCGCAGCGTGGCCAGCTCCTGCGGCGTGGCATCGCGCACCGCGCCTGTCATCAGGCCGCCGAGGTGGCGCCACGAGCCCTCCACCGCGCGCGCTGCGAAGCTGGCGGGATCGGCATACGCCATGGGCCAGACCCTCTCGCCGCAGGCCGACGAATAGCTGCCCAGGAAATCAATGCGGTTGGGGTTGTCGACATTGGCCCGCAACTCGCTGCGCCAGTCGCCACAACGCGACACGCGCACCAGCGGCACGGCGTCCGTGATCTGCACCCCGGCCAACGGCGGTTCGTAGCGGACGAGGGCGCGCGCATTGGCAACATCGGCCGTAAAGGTCATCACCACCGACTTGAAATTGATCAGCAGCGCGTCCGGCCTGGCGTTGTAGGGCCTGAGCGGCTCGCCATCGAACTCGCCCGGGTCCGTGGCGGGCACGGCAAACGCGCTGCGGTCCAGCACGATGTCGCCGCGTATGGCTTTGGCGCCGCCGTTTTGCACCTTCATCAACAACGCTTGCAGGCGTTCTACCACCAGCTTGGGGTCACCGCCACCCTGGACAATCATGTTGCCGTTGAGCAGGCCGCTGTTCAGGCTGCCGTCCAGCGTGACTTTTGTTTTCCAGGTGAAATCGGGGCCCAGCGTGTCCAGCGCCGAGTAAGTGGTCACCAGCTTCATGACCGAAGCCGGGTTCATGGGCACATCGCTGCGCCAGGCCAGTCGCGGCGGTTGCCTGCCGGTGGCGTCGACCACCAGCATGGCCACCGCGTCGCGCGGCACCTGGGCGCGGGTCAGCGCTTTTTCAATCGCTGGCGGCAGCCGGGCCGTACCGGTCTGCGCCAGGCAGTGGCCGGACAGGACGGTGAGCATGAGGGCCACGCCGGCAGGTGCGCCATGCCGCAGCAAAAAGCCCCACGAGTGCCGCCAGTCAGAAATCATGGGCCGATTATCGGGGCTTGCCCCTGCGCAGGGATGCACCCGGGCGCTCGCGGGGATAATCACCCGTGCGCCGCTTCCCGCCAGGCGCATGACGCCTGACCACTCACCCATCCACCATGAAGCTTCTGGCTTTCGACACCAGCACAGACGTGATGTCCATCGCGCTGACCGATGGTGCGCGCGTGTGGCAGCACACAGGGCCGGGCGGCGC
This sequence comes from Pseudomonadota bacterium, assembly GCA_040387435.1. Classification (GTDB taxonomy): domain Bacteria; phylum Pseudomonadota; class Gammaproteobacteria; order Burkholderiales; family Burkholderiaceae_C; genus Polaromonas. The sequence continues at coordinate 23,267 of JAZKDR010000008.1, read as the reverse complement.
CAAGGCATCCACCACGCTGATTCCCGCCATCATGGCCCTGCTGGTAGACGCCGATCTGCGCCTGCATGACCTGCAGGCGATTGCATTTGGCCGGGGCCCCGGTTCGTTCACCGGCCTGCGCACCGCGTGCGCCGTGGCCCAGGGCCTGGCATTTGGTGCGCGGCAGGGCGCAGGCATCCCGGTGCTGCCCGTGGACACTTTGATGGCGCTGGCAGAAGAAGCCCGCTTCGCGCAGGGCGATGGCGCCGCAGACTTGACCATCACAGCCTTGCTGGACGCGCGCATGGACGAGATCTATGTGCAGACATTTGAATGCGGCGCCACTGCCTGCAAACCGATGGCGGCATGCTCAATGGTGCGCCCCGAAAATCTTGCGCCTGAAGCCGGTACCGCCTTGCTCGCCGGCAATGTGTTCGCAGAGTACGCCGACCGCCTGCCTGCAGGCCTTGCGGCTTTCCGGACGCTGCAGGTGCTGCCCACCGCCACGGCTATCCTGCGGCTGGCGCCCGCGCTGGTGGCCGCCGGGCAACTGGTGGACGCCGCGCTGGCACTGCCGCTTTACGTTCGCGATAAAGTGGCGCTCACGACCGACGAGCGCGCCGTGGTCAGGCAGCAAAAAGAATTGGCTGCGCTGGCCGCTGTGCCCTGAGCCTTTCGCCGCATGAACGCCATCCTCAAACCCGCCCAGCCCCTCGAAGCACAGTTCGAGGCGATGACGCCTGCGTGGCTCGAGGCCGTGGTGCAGGTTGAAAAAACCGCCTACGACCACCCCTGGACGCAGGGCAACTTCACCGACTCGCTCAATGCCGGCTACCAGGCGCAATTGCTCACGGCTGGCCAATGCATTGCGGACAGCCAGACCGAACTGCTGGGTTACTTCGTGGCCATGAAAGGGGTGGACGAGGTTCACCTGCTCAACATCACCGTGGCCCCTGCGCACCAGCGGCGCGGCTGGGCGCGCGTGATGCTGGATGCATTGGCCATCTGGGCGCGTGGGCAGGGCGCGCAGTGGCTGTGGCTGGAAGTGCGCGTCAGCAACAAGCGGGCCAAAGCGATTTATGAAAGTTATGGCTTCCGCGAGGTCGGCCTGCGCCGCAATTACTACCCTGCCGGTGGTGATGGGCAGTCCAAACGCGAAGACGCGGTTGTCATGAGTTTTGCACTGTGAGGGCCCGCACGCCATGAGCCTGGACCTCGACAAACGCCATCGCGCCATGCTGCGTGAAATGGGTATTCGTGTGTGGTCGCCCATGGTGGCGATGGATGCAGCCCCCGTGGCTGCGCCTCATCCGGCATCGGCGGTTCAGCCGGCTGCGGCCCGGGTGGCTGAACCTGCCGTCCCGTCTGCGCAGACTGTTCACCCGCCGGTCGCCATTGATGCCGTCGCCGCCCGCGCGCGTTCGGCCCCTGTGCCCGGCCCTGCAACCCCGTCGCCGATAACGCGACCCCAGACCGCACCCGCAGCATCTGCGCAAGTACTTGCAAGCGACAGTGCCGCCTGGCAAATGGGTCAAGCCCTTGCGCTGTATGCCGAGACGGCCACGGCTGGCGGCCCGCGCTGGCTGGTGCTGGCCGAAACCCCTGCCTCTGCCCGGCAGGGTGACTTCAATCCTTTTGACGGCGATGCGGGCAAGCTGCTCGACAACATGTTGCGCGCCGCGCGTTTGCACACCGCGGGCAGCGTGATGCTGGCACCGCTGTCACGGCAAGCGGGTGGCCCGGACGCCGCAACGGTCGCCCAATCCCTGCCGGCACTCATCACCAGCGCGGCACCTGACCTCGTACTTGTCATGGGCCGACTGGCCTCGCAAGCCTTGCTGCAATCGACGCTGCCTTTCGGCAAGCTGCGCGGTCAGGTGCACAGCCTGCACGGCGTGAAGCTGGTCGTCACGCACGATGCCCCCTATCTGCTGCGCAACACCCTCGACAAGGGCAAGGCCTGGGACGACCTGTGTTTGGCCATGAGCGTCTTCACTGCGGCATAAATGCACGCCCCGCGCTTCTTACAATGAGCGCATGAGCTCATCCCCGACTTTTATCGACATGCTGGCCGCCGCAGAGCGGCAAAACCAGTCCCTGCTGTGCGTGGGCCTGGACCCGGAACCTGCCAAATTTCCGGCTAGATACAAGGGCGATGCCGGTGCCATTTTTGATTTTTGCGCTGCCATCGTCGATGCCACGGCCGACCTCGCCATCGCTTTCAAACCGCAAATCGCCTACTTTGCGGCGAACCGCGCCGAGGAGCAGCTGGAGCGCCTGGTGCGCCACATCAAGCAGGTTGCGCCGCAGGTGCCCGTCATTCTTGACTCCAAACGTGGCGACATAGGCGCGACGGCCCAGCAGTACGCCATCGAGGCGTTCGAGCGTTACGGCGCCGATGCCGTGACGCTCTCGCCCTTCATGGGGTTTGACTCGGTCACGCCCTACCTCAAATACCACGGCAAGGGCGCTTTCCTGTTGTGCCGCACGTCCAACCCCGGCGGTGATGATTTGCAGAACCAGCGCCTCGCGTCAGTCGATGGCGAACCCCTGCTGTATGAACATGTGGCCCGGCTTGCGCAAGGCCCGTGGAACCTCAACGGCCAGCTTGGCCTCGTCGTGGGCGCCACCTACCCCGCTGAGATCGAACGTGTACGTGCCGTCGCGCCAAACTTGCCACTGCTGATTCCGGGTGTAGGCGCGCAGGGCGGTGATGCCGTAGCCACGGTCAAGGCCGGCTGGCGACCCGGGGCGCACATTGCCGTGAACTCTTCGCGCGCCATCCTTTATGCATCGGCCGAAGATGACTTCGCTGCCGCGGCACGGCGTGAGGCCCTGAAGACACGCGACGTGCTTGAGGCCGCACGCCGCGAATCAGGCTTTTAAGGCAATTTAAAACGGCAACAGCTTCTGCCGGCGGCCGAACAGGCTGGTGGCGGTTGGCAGCAAGGCCGCCAGTTTCGCCACACCATCGCGTCCGCTGGCCGCGCGTGCCAGCATGGCGCCGCCCGCTGCGGAGCCCAGTGCGCGTACGACCGGCGAAGTGCTTCGGCGCGACGCAAAAAATACGGCGGCTCCGACGCCCAGAACAATCCAGTGCTCGCCCGGAAAGCTGTCTCGCCGCTGGTCCCAGTCACGGTAGGACTGGAGTTGCTGCCTTGATTTTGAAATGAGGTTGCTCATGAGGGGGTGTTTCCTTTCATGAGCCACCTTAGCCCGGGCGACATGGGCGGGCTGTCGGACACCGCCCAATATCCGGGTTAGTTTGCGGCTGTAAAACGCTTTTTCAGGTGCTGCGGCTTTTCGATTTCATCGACGATGGCCACGGCCAGGTCGGCCACCGAGATGCCCGCAGGCACATCGCCCTGGCCAGGCAGCAGGTCATTGGCGCCCAGGCGGTATTTGCCGGTGCGCTCGCCGGGTGCCAGGCCGATCGGTGGCGAGATCAGTGTCCAGTCCAGCGAGGTTTCCTTTTCAAGGCGCGTGAGCAGTTCACGTGCTGCCAGCGCGCCCTGTTTGTATTCGGCGGGGAACTGCGGTGTGTCCACCAGCTGGAGCCCGGGCGCCACATACAGGCTGCCTGCGCCGCCGATCGCCAGCACGCGCTTGACGCCGGCCAGCTTGATGCCCTGCAGGATCGCATGGCTGCCCTGCAAAAAGAGGTCGTGAATTTTCGGCTCGCTCCAGCCGGGGTTGTAGGCGCTGATGACCGCGTCATGGCCTGCCACGGCGGCTGCCACCTGCTTTTCATCCAGCGCGTCGGCTGTCACCACCGTCAGGCCGCTTTGGGCGGGCAGCTTGGCAGGGTTGCGGGCCAGTGCGGTGACCTGGTGGCCACGGGCCAGCAGTTCGGCGAGGACGGGTGCGCCGGTGAAACCAGTGGCGCCTATGAGTGCGATTTTCATGAAAATTCCTTTGAAAGTTGGAAAGCGGGTTGAGAAGACGCTAGTGTCATTACTTCACAAATGCTTGAATAGACGGCAAAATCTGCTTTTACTGTGAAGTAAAACTAATCAATAAGTCTAAAAAGCAAAAACATGGACCAACTCAGGCGTATGGCGGTGTTTGCCGAAGTGGTGGCGGCAGGCTCGCTGACGGCAGCGTCAAAACAGCTGGGCATGACGCCCTCGGCCGTCAGCCAGCATTTGCGCCAGCTCGAGCAAGCACTGGGGCTGGCGCTGCTGCACCGCTCGACCCGCCGCCTGACGCTGACCGAAGCCGGCGAGCGGTACCACGAGGGCTGCGCGGCCATGGTGGCGGCCGCGCGGTCGGCCGACCAGGCCCTGTCGCGCCTGCGTGACGAACCCGAGGGCGAACTGCGCCTGTCGGCCCCCATAGGCTTCGGCAGCCTGCTGGCCAAGGCGCTGGCGCCGCTGCACAGCCACCCCAAGCTGCGGCTCAACCTCATGCTGGACGACAACGTCATCGACATGATTGAAGAGCGCGTCGACCTGGCCCTGCGCGTCGGTACGCAGGCCGACTCCACCCTGGTCGCGCGCAAGCTGGGCACCATGAAGCGCCAGCTTTGCGCTGCACCCGCCTACCTGGCTGCGCATGGCTGGCCGGCCGGGCCGCGTGACCTGTTGAACCACGACCTGCTGGGCAGCCGCCCGCGCAACGCGAGTTTTGACATGGTCGAACTCACTGGCCCTGGCGGCGACAAGCAGGTGCTGCGTTTTGAAGCCCGCGTGCACGCCTCGCAGGTCACGGCCATGCACGCCCTGTGTGTGGCGGGCTGGGGCATAGGCATCGCGGTCAGCCAGGAAGACCAGCAGGCGCTGGCCGACGGGCGGCTGGTGCCGGTGTTGCCCGGCTGGCAGATGGCCGATGTGCCGGTCTATGCCGTCACGGCCCGGCGCGGCGAGCAGCCTGCCAAGGTCAGGCATGCGCTTGATTTGCTGGTGGCGTATTTTGCGGGCGACCTGGCGCCCGCTGCGGAGGCCGTGCTCAGGAGCGCATGAAGCGCCCGCCCAGCACCACGCAGCCCAGTGCCCCGGCGGTCAGGGCAATGCCGGCCCACTGCCAGGGCGTGATGACTTCGCCCAACACAATCATCCCCGTCGCCAGGCCGACCACCGGCACGCCCAGCGCAAACGGCGACACCCGGTTGGCCGGGTGGCGTTGCAACAGCCAGGTCCACAGGCTGTAGCCGACCAGCGTGGCGGCCCAGCCGAGGTAGGTGGCTTCAACCCAGCTGATCCAGTGCGCATCCAGCCATTGCCAGCGCACGGCCACCGGGTCCAGCAGCCACGCCAGCAGCACAAAAGGGCCGATGGCCACGGCACTGCTCCAGACCACAAACGCGATGGGCGAATAGCCCGCGTTGACCTGCTGCACCCGCTTGGCCACGATGTTGGACACCGCCCACATCGCCGCCGCGCAAAGAATCAATACAAAGCCCAGCACCGTCGTCACCCCCGGCCCTGCCGCACCGGGGTTCACGTAATTCATCACAAAGCAGCAGATGCCCAGCGCGGCCAGCGCCATGCCCGCCTGCTGCGGTTTGCTGGTGCGCTCGTGCAATAAGAAGAAGGCAAACAACGCCGTGAAAAACACCTGCGTCTGCAGCAGCACCGACGCCAGCGCCGCTGTCATGCCGACCTTGAGCGACAAAAACATCAGGCCGAACTGGCCCACGCCCTGGAACAGCCCATACATCACCACCCACTTCCACGGCACGGCGGGCGGCCTGAAAAAGAAGGCCAGCGGCAAAAAGGCAATCGTGAAACGGATGGCGCCCAGCTGGAAGGGCGTGAAGTCGCGCAGTGCGAGCTTGGTGATGACAAAGTTGATGCCCCAGATGAACACCACGGCCAGCGCGGCCAGCAGGTCACGGCCCGTCAGGGCATTGGTTTTCACGGGCGGCCGCCCTCAGACCGAAGGCTGCAGGTTGCGTGCGGCGTCCAGGTGCGCCTTGACGCGCTGCGCCAGCGCCAGCTCGCCCGGGGTTTCAGGCTGCCACGCGTCCACCGGCAGGCTTTTGCCGCCTTCACCCACGGCCACAAACACCACCAGGCATTCGGTGATGACGTGCATCTCGCCGGTCTTCATGTCGCCGGCGCGCACTTCGACCGAGATGTTCATGCTGGTCTTGCCGGTGTAGGCCAGCCGCGCTTCCACCTCGACCAGGTCGCCAATCATGATGGGCCGCCCGAAGCGGATGCTGCCGACCGACACCGTCACGCAATAACGCTTGGCCCAACTGGTGGCGCACGCATAACCGGCCTCGTCAATCCACTTCATCACCGTGCCGCCATGCACCTTGCCGCCAAAATTGACGGTGCTGGGTTCGGCGAGAAAGCGTAGGGTGATGGATGACATGGGGGTCCTTATTTTGTGGGGGCTGCGGGCGTGGGCCTAATGTGGGCGATTATCCCGCTGAGCAAATGACTGCATTGCATGGCGTAAGTTGTAGATCACTCACTAATGTTCGCTCGAGGTTTGACGGAGGTTTATTTACATGCCACGATTCAATTTCAAAAGAAATTTCATACGTACTTGTGACGTTATGAAAATCGTCTGATTAAATTTTCCCGTAGCGCAATTTGCGCGTCGTGAACCGCGGCACTAGATAGGCAAGCATGGTTACCGTTTCGACTCAGCGCCAACTTCGCGAAGTGCGTGATCTTGATTTTTGCCACGCGTGCGCGAAGCCTATTTCCTCAATCGACGCTACAAATTTTGATCACGTACCGGCTCAGGCGTGCTTTGATGTGGCTGATCGAAATCCCCCACTAAAGCTCCGGACGCACTTCCAATGCAATAACGATCACACCGCGAATGACGAGAAGCTTGGCCAACTCATCGCTGCCCATCGTCACATGGCCATTGATCCGGAGCAAAGCCGGCTTAACGTCAAACTACTCGGAACAAGTGGAAGTGGCCCTCAATTTGCTTATTTCGACAATCTTGATGTCGTGGGAGCAGTTCGGCGTTGGGTGGGTGGTTTCCATGCGGCTTTATATCGTGAGCCCCTACCTCCGGATTCTTGGTTTCAAGTTACCACACCTCTGCCGCGCGGAACTATTCGGGACGGCTCAGTACATGTTGAACCGATTCTTCCACAGCACCTCGTTTTTGTTGAGGCGCTCAAGTCGAATCGTGCGATGGGGAGGATTGACCGGGTTGTGACCTGTGCGGCAAAGATGCGGTATGAATGCGTGTGGGTTGAAGCAGACGGTGATGCGGGGTTGTTTTGTATCTTCGGTTTGGATATCTATGAATGGACAGGTTTGGGCGACGGCAAAAATTTTGGTACTCGCGGCTGCACGGGTGCATACAGATTGAACTCGCGTTCTGTACCTCCGAACGCGAGCATCGCAACTCGTTTTATCGTGCCCTTCAAAAATCAGGCGCCATTTGATCCATTTGAATCGTAAAAAAGGAGGCTCACCTCTATTTTTAACGCATAAGTTAAAAAATAGCCAAAAGTTAACTTCCATATTAACTTTTCAGCCTCAAATCAGATTTTTGGCATCCAGAAAGCGAAAAAGAGTTCCCAAAAGGCCATTTTCAGGTGCCAAATTCGGCTGCAGGTCAATAAATACGAGCGTGAGCAGCTATCAAAATAATAGTATCGAACGAGCGGGCGGCCATTTTCTCTTCCATTGGTGCCAGTCAGATGCCACTGGTCTGTACGGTCGACCCTCTAGTGATAATTACCACGATACTTTTACAGAGCGAACTGATGAAAAATTTGATCCCTTCGTTTTTGTGCCTAGATGTTCGGTTTGGCCCCCTGGCGCCTCTTCGCTCCTCCGGGGCGGGCAAGTCCATTTCGTCTGTTCAAGATGCGCACAGGTTATAGGTCAGGTTATTGGGTTGCGGAATGGATGGATGACTTTGATCCAAATTTGGCTGACCTTCTGGATCGTTTTCCAGAAATAGTACGGGGGCACCGTGTCGCAATCGCGTCCTGCGACAGCGGTGCTTTTGAGCCCACTCAAGTTGAGTATGCAAAAGGCTGGATCAAAGCAGCCAAACTCGCCATCAGTCCTGTTGTTGACGTGGTCTCGGACTTGCCGATGCCGGGATTTGACGAGTGGTACGTGTACTCCGGTGAGGTGCCGGACGCGCATCATCAAACTTTTATAAATCGTTGGGGATTTGCCCCTTTGGACGAAGTGAATCCGGAGACGAAAGTCTTCTGGATGCAGGTAGTGCAATTTCGCCCGCTGCATGTGGTTGGCGCAGGCACCACCATGTTTTTTGCGACACAAGATCAAGAATTCTTCAGAAAAATTAGCAATGGCTAGCAAATTGTTTGTCACTGACCAGCGGCAACAGACGGTTTTTCTGTGAGTACATCTTCTGTTCTTGCCGCCCTTGGCACTTTGCTGGGGGTCTATTATTTTTATCTTGGAATCGTTGCGGGCGGCCATTTTGTGGATGAGGCCCGGCGCAGGTCTTTTGTCGAAAGAGTGCTCAATCCCGGTTGGTCAATGGGATCAGGCGAAGAGTACACAGAACAGGGCAAGAGCCTCTGCCGCCGAGGCAATATCGCGCTAGTCGCTGGAATACTTTGCTGGTTTGGCTGGGGGTTAGTCAAGTAACTTTCATTTCAGGAGCTTCTGCTGTAAACCTCATGACCTTCTCACTCGTCCTTACCAATGAACCTGTACACGTCAAAGACCATTGCTGCATAGAAATGTCCCGGCAGGTCGACATGTTGTTTCCACACGCTCAAAGCCCATTGCTAGGCTCGACCGACAAGCGTATCTACTGGTCCCCGGTGTTCAATGAGTACGGCCTCGTCTGCCAGCCGTCGGCTGAAATTCTTCAAATACAGCACTGTCCTTTTTGTGGCGTTCTATTGCCTGAGTCACGGCGTGAGAAGTGGTTCGAACGGCTGGAGAGCAAAGGCTGGAAAACATGGGGCGACGCGATTCCAAGTGAAATGCTCACCCATGACTGGCAAGGGGCCTGAGTTTGTCGAGGTCCTAAGTTAATCGTCAAACCTGTCGGCCAATCGGCGGCTTGCTAGGGCTTCAACGTGCTGCCAATGCTAGGGATCAAATGGTTTACGTTCCACTATCAATTGCTGACGACGAACTGCTTGAGATCGTTCGTTCGTGGCTGGACGTGCTCGCTGCGGGTGACTATGTCCGGGTATTTGACTGCCTTGGTTACGCCATGGCGTACGGCGCCGGTGCCGAAGGGATTCGTCGGGACATACAAAACTATCGATCCCCCGAGTTATATCCGGGGGTGCGTGAGTTCCAGATTACCGACTGGCGTACTGCCAAAGGCGGGAATCCAGAGCCGAAGATTCTGGTCAGGCGCTACCATTTCAGCGAGAGTCTCCCCATCGTTGCAACGATTGAACTTGATTTATCTCTGAACGGCAGCTGGAGTGACCTTGAGGCAGATTTCGTCGTGATGGTGTCCGGACCGCACGACACGGAAGGCGTTCTGAGTCTTGAGGAAATTGTCAGTTTCTCGCAGCTTTCAACGCTAGCGAACAACGACTAAAAAAATGACCGAAAGTTAACCTCCATATTAACTTTTCGACCGCAAATCAGATTTTTGGCATCCAGAAAGCGAAAAAGAGCTCCAAAAAGGCCGTTTTTAGGTGCCAAATCGGCCTCCAGGCCAATAAAGACGAGCGTGAGGAGCTATCAAAATAATAGTATCAGGTGGCTGGAGCTAACGTCTTTTCTTCCTTCGTCACCAGCCAGATGCCCGCGCAGACCAGCACCAGTGCGGCGGCGTTCTTCCATTCGAGGAAACTTTCGCCCAGAAAGAGCGCGGACAGCAGGGTGCCGAAGACCGGGATCATGAAATTGAACACCGTGATGGTGCTGACGCGGTTGTGCTTGAGCAGGATGGTCCACAGCGCGAAGGCGGCAGATGACAGGGCGATCAAATAGAGCAGCAGCGCGGTCGACTTGAACGTGAAGTCGGTGACCGCGCCGCCCGTCGCCCAGCCGGCCAATGTCAGCACCACGCCGCCTATGGCAAGCTGCCATCCGGTGAGCACGACCGAATCGACCTTCTGCGAAATCTTCTTGCCGTAGATGCTGCCCGCCGACAGCACGAAGGCGGCGATCACGACGAAGCCTTCGCCCAGCAACGTGAAGTCAAACGTCAACAACCCGGCGCTGAAGTTGACGACCATCACGCCGACGAACCCGACCAGGCAACCCAGCACCTTGTTGAAGCTGAGGCGGTCGTTTTTGTAGATGAAGTGCGCGAGCAGCACGCTGAAAAAAGTGCCGGTCGCATTCATGATGGAGCTCTTCACGCCGGTGGCGTGCGCCAGGCCGATGTAGAAAAACACGTACTGCAGCGTTGTCTGCACAAAGCCGAGCACGGTGATTTGGCCCCAGGTGCGCCTGTCAAAACTGAAGAGTGGCTTGCCGCCCATGGCTGCGACCACCAGCAGCACCAGCCCGGCAAACACGAAGCGGTAACCGGCAAACACCAGCTTGGAGGGGATGTCGCCGGTGGCGATGTGGAACAGCTCATAGCCGTTCTTGATGGCCGGGTAGGCGCTGCCCCAGAGCAGGCAGCACAGCGTGGCCAGCACAAACACCGTCTGGCGGCGGGTGAAGAAATTGCTGCTGGCCAAAACTCAGTCCAGCAGCCGCTGCAGGTAACGCCCGGTGTGGCTGTCGGGGTTGGCCGCGATGTCTTCGGGTGTGCCCACGCCCACCACCGTGCCGCCGCCTGCGCCGCCTTCGGGGCCCATGTCGATGAGCCAGTCGGCCGTCTTGATGACGTCGAGGTTGTGTTCGATGACGACGATGGTGTTGCCCGCGTCGCGCAGCTGATGCAGCACCTTGAGCAGCAGGTCGATGTCGGCGAAGTGCAGGCCGGTGGTCGGCTCGTCCAGGATATAGAGTGTGCGGCCGGTGTCGCGTTTGCTGAGCTCCAGCGCAAGCTTGACGCGCTGCGCTTCGCCGCCCGACAGCGTGGTCGCGGCCTGGCCGAGCTTGATGTACGACAGGCCCACATCCAGCAGCGTGTGCAGCTTGCGCGCGATGTTGGGCACGGCCTTGAAGAACTCGGCGGCGGCCTCGACGGTGAGGTCGAGGATCTGCGCGATGTTTTTGCCCTTGTACTGAACCTCGAGCGTCTCGCGGTTGTAGCGCATGCCCTTGCAGACATCGCAGGGCACGTACACATCGGGCAGGAAGTGCATCTCGACCTTCACCACGCCGTCACCCTGGCAGGCCTCGCAGCGGCCGCCGGCCACGTTGAAGCTGAAGCGGCCCGCGCCGTAGCCGCGCTCGCGGGCGGTGTTCATCTCGGCCAGCAGCTCGCGTATCGGCGTGAACAGGCCGGTGTAGGTGGCCGGGTTGCTGCGCGGTGTGCGGCCGATCGGCGACTGGTCGACGTTGATGACCTTGTCGAAATGCTCAATGCCTTCAATCGCCTCATGCGCTGCGGGCTCCTCATGCGCGCGGTACAGCGTGCGCGCGACGGCGGCGTAGAGCGTGTCGTTGACCAGCGTCGATTTGCCGGAGCCCGACACGCCGGTCACGCAGGTCAGCAGGCCGACGGGGAACTCGGCGCTGACGTTCTTGAGGTTGTGGCCGGTGGCGTTGATGACACGCAGCGCCTGCATGTCGCCCAGCGTCGCCAGGTGCACGGCTTCGCGTGCGGCGCGGCGTTCTGCGGCGGGGCTGGGCGGGAAGCGTGATTTTTTCTTCTCGACCGGCGCTTCGGTTTTGACCACCGGTATCCACGGCGTGCGGCGTTTCGGCACGGCAATCTTCAGCGTTTGCGCCAGGTACTTGCCCGTGAGTGAGTCGGGGCTGTTTTTGACTTCCTCGAACGTGCCCTGCGCCATCACGCGGCCGCCATGGATACCCGCGCCCGGGCCCATATCAATGACATGGTCGGCGGCGCGAATCATGTCTTCATCATGCTCGACCACCAGCACGCTGTTGCCGATGTCGCGCAGATGTTTGAGTGTGCCGATGAGCCGGTCGTTGTCGCGCTGGTGCAGGCCGATGCTGGGCTCGTCGAGCACATACATCACGCCGGTCAGGCCGGAGCCGATCTGGGAAGCCAGCCGAATGCGCTGCGATTCGCCACCCGACAGGGTCTCGGCGCTGCGGTCCAGGCTCAGGTAGTTGAGGCCCACGTCGTTGAGGAACTTCAGCCGCAGCCCGATCTCGCGCACCACCTTGCCGGCAATCTCGGCCTTGGCGCCCAGCATCTTCAGCTCGTTGAAATAGGCAAAACTGTCGCGCAGCGTGGTGTGGCTGATCTCGAAAATTGCCTTGCGATGCACCGCGCCTTCGGCATCGGGTGCGCTGACAAGGTAAACGTGGCGCGCTTCTTCGCGCAGGCGGGTGCCGTGGCAATCCGGGCAGGACTGGATGCTGCGGTAGCGTGCCAGCTCTTCGCGCACGGCGGCCGAATCGGTCTCGCGGTAACGCCGTTCGAAGTTGGTGATCACGCCTTCAAACGGGTGCTTCTTGTTGTGCTTGCGGCCTGCATTGGCGCCCGAGTCGATGACGTAGCTGAACTTGATCTCTTCCTCGCCCGAACCATGCAGCACCACCTGCTGCACGTCATCGGGCAGGTTTTCAAAAGCGGTATCGATGTCGAACTTGTAGTGTTTGGCCAGGCTCTCGAGCATAGAGAAGTAATAGCCATTGCGCCTGTCCCAGCCCTTGACGGCGCCGCTGGCCAGGCTCAATGAGGGGAAGGCAACGACACGCGCCGGGTCGAAAAACTCCATGTGGCCCAGGCCGTCGCAGGTCGGGCAGGCGCCCACCGGCGAGTTGAAGGAGAAGAGCCGCGGCTCCATTTCGCTGAGGGAGTAGCTGCAGACCGGACACGAGAACTTCGCGCTGAAGAGGTGCTCCTTGCCGGTGTCCATCTCCAGCGCAATCGCCTTGCTGTCGGCCAGGCGCAGCGCGGCTTCAAAACTTTCCGCCAGCCGCTGCTGCATGTCGCCACGCACCTTGATGCGGTCAATCACCACATCGATGTTGTGCTTCTCGGTCTTCTTGAGCTTGGGCAGGTCGTCGAACTCATACGACACGCCATCGACCCGAAAGCGCACATAACCCTGGGACTGCATCTCGGCAAACACATCGACAAATTCGCCCTTGCGGTCACGCGCGACCGGCGCGAGGATCATCAGCTTGGTGTCTTCCGGCAGGGCCAGCACGTGGTCGACCATCTCGCTGACGCTTTGCGACTGCAGCGGCAGGTCGTGTATCGGGCAGTAGGGCGTGCCGGCGCGGGCAAACAGCAGGCGCAGGTAGTCGTGGATCTCGGTCACCGTGCCGACGGTGGAGCGCGGGTTGTGGCTGGTGGCCTTCTGCTCGATGGAAATCGCCGGCGACAGGCCTTCGATCATGTCGACATCGGGCTTGTCCATGAGTTGCAGGAACTGCCGTGCGTAAGTGCTCAGGCTTTCGACATAACGGCGCTGGCCTTCGGCATACAGCGTGTCGAACGCGAGCGAGGACTTGCCCGACCCGCTCAGCCCGGTGATGACCACCAGCTGGTTGCGCGGAATATCGAGGTCGATATTTTTGAGGTTGTGCGTGCGCGCCCCACGAATGCTGATTCGCTGGGCGGCCATCACTTTCGCGAGGTATTGGCTGTCGTCAGGAGAGTTCAAGGGAATACAAGCGCCGCAAAACTCTCCATCATAGACCGACAGGCGGTTTCAAGCACAATACCGGGTTACGCCCCGTTCTGGACGGGTGTTTTTGGCTTTTCCCCCTGTACCTGCCTTGACCGCGCACCCTGCCTCCCCCCATTCGCACACCATGACCGCCACCGAGCGGCGCGCCAGCGCTTCGCTGGCGGCGATTTTTGCGTTGCGTATGCTGGGACTGTTTCTGGTGTTGCCGGTATTTGCGCTCGAAGCCGCCCGCTACCCCGGCGGGGACGATCCGGCCCGCGTGGGTCTCGCCATGGGCATTTATGGCCTGACGCAGGGCATTCTGCAAATCCCCTTTGGGCTGGCGTCCGACTGGTGGGGCCGCAAGCGCGTGATGATCGCCGGCCTGCTGATGTTTGCGCTGGGCAGTTTTGTCGCCGCCTGGGCGCCCGACCTGAACTGGCTGATTGCAGGCCGTTCCATTCAGGGTGCCGGCGCTATTTCCGCTGCTGTAACCGCCATGCTGGCCGACCTCACGCGTGACCATGTGCGCACCAAGGCGATGGCCATGGTGGGTGCCAGCATTGCGCTGATGTTTGCGCTCTCGCTGGTGCTGGCCCCGCTGCTGGCCAGCTACATCGGCCTGTGGGGCCTGTTTGCCCTGACCGGCTCGCTGGCGCTGGCCGCCATCGCGGCCGTCATCTGGTGGGTGCCCGCCGAACCCGTCAAACACGCGAACACGCCGCGTGGCAGCGTGCTGGAAGTGATGCAAAACGCCGCCCTGTTGCGCCTGGATTTCGGTGTGTTTGTATTGCATGCCGTGCAACTGGCGATGTGGGTGGCGATTCCGGCTTTGCTGGTCAATGCGGGGCTGGACAAGGCGGCGCACTGGAAGGTGTACCTGCCGGCGGTGCTGGCGTCGTTTGTGGTCATGGGCACCACGCTGTTCCCGCTCGAAAAGCGCGGCTACCTGCGCGGCGTGTTCCTGGCGGCGATAGGCGCGATCTTCGTCGTCCAGCTGGGCCTGCTCTGGGCCGCCAACATGGTACTGCCCAATATCTGGCTGCTGGCTGGCTTGCTCTTCCTCTTTTTCTGCGGCTTCAACGTGCTGGAGGCGACGCAGCCCAGCCTGGCCTCGCGTGTGGCCCCGGCCCATGCGCGTGGCGCGGCGCTTGGGGTTTACAACACGCTGCAATCGCTGGGATTTTTTGCCGGTGGCGCTGTCGGCGGCTGGATCACCAAGACGCATGGCGCGCACGGGCTGTTCATCGTTTGTGGCGTGCTGATGCTGGCCTGGCTGGTCGTCGCCTGGCCCATGAAAGCACCTAAAAAGCTGTGAGCCCCCACGTTCGCCCACTGCGTGTGGCTCTCTGCCCCCCGAGGGGGCTGGCCTTGCTTGGGGCGGCCCGGCGCGGCGGCCGCACGTGGCGTATGGGTGGCCTGTCAAGTTGGGACGCCACCAGTTAAACTGTAAATAACAGGAGAGTTATCGCATGGCCTCAGTCAATAAAGTCATCATCGTCGGCAACCTTGGCCGCGACCCGGAAACCCGCTCTTTCCCCAATGGCGACCAGGTGGCCAACGTCACCATCGCCACGACCGACCGCTACAAGGACAAGACCAGCGGCGAGATGAAGGAAATCACCGAATGGCACCGCGTGAGCTTTTTCGGCCGCCTGGCTGAAATCGCCGGCCAGTACCTGCGCAAGGGCTCGCAGGTCTACGTTGAAGGCAGCCTGCGCACCCGCAAGTGGACCGACAAGGACGGCATCGAAAAATACAGCACGGAAATTCGCGCCGACAGCATGCAGATGCTGGGCAGCCGTCAGGGCATGGGCGGCGGCGGTGGTGGAGACGACGGCGGCTACGACGCGCCACAGCAGCGCAGCGCACCTCCAGCACGCGCACCGGCAGCAGCGCCGCGCCAGGCCCCTGCCGCTTCGCCCGCCAAGTCGTCCAGCGGCTTTGACGACATGGACGACGACATTCCGTTTTGAACACGCGCATCGCAGAATAGAAAAAGCCCGCAGATGCGGGCTTTTTCTTTGGTGTCTGTCGCGAGCTCTCAGGTGTCAGGCCACCGCGGCTTCGTCCATTTCAAAACGGTCGCCGAAGTCGAAATAGTCGTCGTGCGTGAAGCCGCCCTCGTAGTACTGGATCTCCCACCAGTTGTGGTCCAGGTCTTCAAAGTAAAACGAATACACGCCGTGCATATCCTGCACATCCAGCACCTGGCGTATCTTGTATTTGTCCTTGTACTGCAGGCAGCGTGCATGGGCCTGGTCGACCTCTTCTTTTGACTGCACATCCAGGCCCCAGTGGTTGAGCACGTTGCAGGGGTGGATCTGGTCACCGACTTCCACACACACGATGTGAAAGCGCATGCCCAGGCGCACAGCCATCGCAGGCTTGGCGTGGCGCACGCATTCGAGGCCGAGAAACTCTTCATAAAACTTGCGTGACTCGGCCAGGCTGAAACATTCCAGCGTGCCGTGGCCCAGCACATAGGGCTTGAGGATGGAATCGCGCGGCTCGGGGTCCACGCGGCAATTTTCGGGAAGGGGGCTGTCAGACATTGCTGGTCTCCATGGGGGTTGTGTTGCTGGTGGGGTTGCTGCCGGCGCCTGCGTTGGCACGCGCCTTGTCGGCCTCGCTGACAAAGGAGTCGGCGAAAAACTGGTCATCGGACAGGCCGCACAGCTTGACGAAATCGCGCCGTGCGGCGTCGACCATGAGCGGCGCGCCGCAGGCGTAGATCTGGTGGCCTGCGAGGTTGGCGATGTCTTCGATGACAGCGCTGTGCACAAAGCCCTGGCGGCCCTGCCAGGCGCAGGCTTCAGTGGCGTTGCTCAGCACCGGTGTGTAGTGGATGTGTGCATGGTCTTTGGCCCACTGCGTGGCCAACTCGTGCATGTAGATGTCTTCACGCTTGCGGCCACCCCAGTAGAGGTGAATGGGCCGCGTCATTTTTTTCTGCAGGCTGTACTCGACGATGGACTTGATGGGCGCAAAGCCCGTGCCCGATGCCAGCATCACCATGGGTTTGTCGCTGGTCTCGTCGAGGTAGAAAAAACCATGGGGTGCTTCAACACGCAGCAGGTCGCGCAGCTTCATGGTGCTGAACACCTTGTCGGTGAACACGCCGCCCGGCATGTGGCGCACATGCAGCTCGATCTGGCGCAGGCCTTCCGTGGTGGGCGCAGAGGCGATGGAATAGGAGCGACGGGCGCCATCCGGCAACGGCAAATCGATGTACTGGCCTGCGAGGTATTTGAGCGGTTCGTTGGGCGGCAGGCCCAGGGTGATCTGCATGACATCGGGCGCGAGCTTGTCGAGCTTCATGACACGCGCCGGAAATTTGGTGGCAGGTGCCTGGCCGAGTTCGATTTCATCGGCCTCGATCACACAATCACTGAGGGGCGTGGCACAGCACAGATGTGCGTAGCCCAATGCCTTGTCGGCTTCGGACAGGTAGTTGGAATTGACGTTGCCGATGTCGACTTTGCCTTCGACCACGCGGCCCCTGCAGGTACGGCAGACGCCGGAACGGCAGCTGTAGCGCAGGGAAATGCCGTTCGTCAGGCCGGCCTTGAGCACGTCGGTGTTGCTGGCGCAGGAGAAAGTTTTACCGCTGGGTTTGAGCGTGATGTTGAAGCTGGCGGGGGCAATGGAAGACATGTGGGTATCGTAAGAAATCAGTTAAAAAACGTCCAACCAAAAAACATGATTGAGCCCATGCGCGCCGTAAATGGGCCCGTGGACGACGCGCGATTTACAGCCTTCGAAAAACAGTCCGCCACATCACCCGCGCACATTGGCGATATTCGATTTTTTGCTTGGCCTGAACAGGCAGGTGTCCCTAGAATTTCCGAAGGAATGCATACCCATTTCCGTCCCCATTTCAAAGCCTCAAAAAATCCAGGAGAGACAGATGCCCGCCACGCTCATCAATGTGTTTATCGTTCCGGCCGACAAGGAAGAAGAGTTCCTGAGCAACTGGAAGAAAACCGCGGATTTTTTCCGGACCACACCAGACACCGGCTTCATCGAAACACACCTGCATAAAAACACCGGCGCGGGCAATGGGACCTTCACATTCATCAACATCGCCAGCTGGGACAGTGCCGCGCACTGGAAAAACTCACACGATGCCTATGCACCGACCGAATACCTGATTCCCGGTGTGAAAGGCCACCCGTCGATTTACGAATGCATCGTTGACCTTGTCGGCGCGGGCCGCACCGGCAGCGGTGGGGCTTTCCTCAGCATGACGGCTAACAAGGCCTGATCAACGTTTGGCCAAGGCAGGCCGGCAATCGCCGGCCATGTCCGTTTCCTCGTGAGTAACTTACGCGGCGGCTTTCAGCGTGTTCTTCAGCGTGCCAATGCTGCTGACCTCGATCTCGATGACATCACCGGCCTTCATGAACACGGGCGGTTTGCGTCCCACGCCAACACCTGCGGGGGTGCCCGTCAGCAGGATGTCGCCGGGCTGGAAGGTGTACCACTTCGAGAAGTAGGCGATCGTCTCGGCCAGCGTGAAGATCAGATCGCTGATGGGCGCCTTCTGCATTTCCTTGCCGTTGAGGCGCGTCGTGATTTCGAGGGCGGTCACGTCGCCGATGCCATCAGCGGTCGCCAGCACCGGGCCCAGCGGCGTGAAGGTGTCGAACTGCTTGCCCATGATGTTGGTTTCCCAGGTCAGGCGTGCAGGCCAGGCCTCCTTGGCCTCCCAGACCTCGCGCACCCAGTCGCGCGCCGAGACATCGTTGGCCGCCATGTAACCGGCGACGTGGCTCATGGCATCGGCTGCGCTGACACGGTGGCAGGTCTTGCCGAAGACCACCGCCAGTTCACCCTCATAGTCAATGTGGCCGGAGGCGTCGGGTGGAACGGCAATCGACACATCGGAGCCGACGATGGAGTTCACGCTTTTCAGGAAGCCGGTGGGCTTGGCCGGAGTAGGTGTGCCCGCCATTTCGGCGAGGTGTGATTTGAAGGCGAGGCCGGCCGCGACGATCAGGCGCGGGTTGGGCACGGGTGTCAGCAGGCGGGTGTCCGCGCCGGTCAGGGCGCCGGTTTCGCGCAGCTGCGCCAGCACAGCGGGAGAAGCTGCTTCGACGCGTTTGACAAGTTGTTTGACCACGGCGAGGCCGTCCGGCCCGGACTCCAGGATGCCGCGAACGCTGTCGGGGATCCAGGTTTCAAGCGTGCCGGTTTTGGCCGCCTTGGCGAGGTGAAGGACTTCGCCTGATGTGAGCAGCGCACCGGGAGAGCCCGACGTCGTGTTGTTGATGGTGACCAGTTTCATTGAGATTCCAAAAGGCGGAGGTGGAGGCTGCCGTGCTGAGGCTCACTCTTCGGCGGTGAACCCGGAGGCCTTGATCACAGGGCCCCAGGCGGCGAGATCGTCGCGGATGAGTGCGGCGAAACTTTGCGGCGTGCCTTGCATCGCGTCCATGCCGAACTTCGAATAGGTGTCCTTGAGTTCCTGGGACTTCAGGGCGTCGTTGATGGCCGTTGCAGCTTTGGCGACGATGGCCGGTGGTGTGTTGGCCGGCATCAGCACGCCGAGCCAGACTTCCGCCACCACGTCCTTGAAACCCGATTCGACCATGGTGGGCACATCGGGCATGAACTTGTTGCGCTGCGCGCCGGTGGTGGCCAGCACACGCAGCTTGCCGGACTTGAGCTGCGGCAAGACTTCGCCGACCGGGTTGAAGCTGGAGGCGATCTGGCCACCCATGAGGTCTTGCAGTGCAGGCGCGCCGCCCTTGTACGGCACATGCAGGATGGGAATGCCCGCGGCCTTCGAGAACATCAGACCGGCGAAATGCGGCGTCGCGCCGGCGGAGGTGGACGCGTAAGCCGCCTGCTTCGGATTGGCCTTGCACCACGCGACAAAATCGGCCGGCGTCTTGACGGTCTCTGGCACCGTCGGGCCGACGATGAAGGCCAGCGATGTCTTGGCGCAGACGGCGACCGGTGTGAAGTCCTTGATCGGGTCGTAGCTCAGCTTGCGAAAGCTGTGCGGGTAAATCGTCATCGCGAAGTCCGTCGTGAACAGCATGGTGGCGCCGTCCGCCGGACTGGTCTTGACATACTCGACGGCCAGCCTGCCCGCAGCGCCGGGCCGGTTTTCAACAATCACGCCTGCGGGATAGCTGCCGCGCAGTTTGTCCGCCAGGCTGCGCGCCGCGACATCGGTACCGCCGCCGGGCGGGAAGCCGACGATGAGGCGGGTGAGTTTGTCCTGCTGGGCCAGCGCGCTGCTCGAGGCTGTCAGTGCGGGGATGACCACGCCAGCGGATGCGGCGATGACGTGTCGACGATTGATCATGATTTTGTCTCCTTGGTTCTTGTCGTATCTGGCCTGTACAGGCCTGAATCTAATGGCTTGGGTACCTTTGCAAAAGATGGCAGTACTTGCACTGCGATATCAGAAAGGCATCACACCCCGAGGGTTAAACACGAGTTACGACGGCTGTCTTACTTCACGAGCTTGCCGTTGCGCCCCATCAGCGTGATGTCCACAAACTTCGAGCCGTGGTGTTTGTCGGGACCGAACTCGACGACGTAGTTGCCGAGGTCCATATTTTTGATGCCTTCGATGGCGTCCATCAGGCGTTCACGTGTGAGGTCGCGGCCGGTGCGCTTGAGCGACTCCACCATCATGCGGGCAGAGACATGGCCCCACAGCCCCAGGTGGGAAAAGTCGCTGGCGCCACGGCTCTTGCTGGCGGCCTGGTATTCCCGAACGATGGGAATGGCGGCGGTCCACGGAAAGGGCACGATTTGCGAGACCACCACGCCGTTGGCCTTTTCACCCAGCTGCTTGAACAGGATGTCTGTGCCCACGCCTGAAAACGCCAGCAGCAGTGCGGCAGAGCCCGCATCCTTGAAGGCGCGTATGAAATCGGCTGCGTTCGTGCCGACGGCGCCCAGGATGACGGCATCGGGTTTGCTGGCAAACAGATCTGCTGCCGCTTTGGTTTTGTCGCCCTGAAGGTCGAACTCGACGCTGGACTTCAGGGTGAGGCCGCGGCTGGTGAGCGCGCGTTCTGTTGCCTGTTTGATGGCTACGCCAAAAGGATTTTTGAGATGGGCGACCGACACATTTTTTGCGCCTATGGTGGCAACGTGGCCGACCAGCCGGTCAATCTCGTCTTCAAAACTTGCCGTGGCGGTGAAGTAGTAGCGGTTGGGTGCGCGGCGTATTGCCGCATCGCCATTCATGGGAAACAGGAAAGGCGTCTTCGCAGCTGTCGCGACAGGCAATGCTGCAATAGTGTTGAGCACGCCCAGCACACCGAAGATGGCCAACACCTTGTCGTTCTCGATGAGGCCCTTGACGTTTTCCGCGGTTTTGGCCGCCACGTAGCCGTCGTCTTTGGTGACCAGCTTGATGCGCCGGCCGTTGACGCCGCCCTGCTGGTTGATGAAGTTGAAGTAACCGTTGGCAGCTTCATTAAAAGGCCTTGCCACTTCAAGCAGGGGGCCGGACAGTGCCGTCGACTGGCCAAGGACGATCTCCTTGTCGGTCACGCCATTTTCGGCGGCCGAGGCCTTGAAGGCGGTGCCCACGCCGAGCGTGGCGCCCAGTCCCTGCAGCAAAAGCGTACGCCGGGGAACTGTGCCCAGGTTCTTAAACGCCGACGTATTTTTCCCAGACATCTGAGGCCTTTCTAAGTGCGTTGGAATCACCGCTCCAGACCACGGCACCACGGTCAATGACGTTGTGCCGGTCTCCGATCTGGAGCAGGGGTTCGAGGTATTTGTCGATCAACAGGATGGCCATGCCTTCAGCTTTCAGGCGTTTCAGGCAGGCCCAGATCTCCTGGCGTATGAGGGGCGCGAGTCCTTCGGTGGCTTCGTCAATGATGAGCAGTTGGCCGTTGCGCAGCAGCGCGCGCCCGATGGCCAGCATCTGCTGCTCGCCGCCCGACAGCTGGTTGCCCAGGTTGCCCTTACGGCGTGCCAGCGACGGGAACTGCTCGAATACTTTGTCGAGCGTCCACGGCCCGGGGCGTGCAAAGGCCTGCAGGTTTTCCGTCACCGACAGGTTGGGGAAGATGCGTCGGCCTTCGGGCACCAGCGAGATGCCGGCAGCGGCCACTTTCTCGGGCCGCATGCCGCGTATGGCCTGGCCTGCAAACGTGATGTCACCCGACTGCGCGGGCGTCAGGCCCATGATGGAGCGCACCGTGGTGGTTTTGCCCATGCCGTTGCGGCCGACCAGCGTCACCACTTCACCTGCGTTGATGGTCAGGCTCATGCCAAACAGCACCTGGCAGTCGCCGTAGGCCGACTGCACGTTCACGAGTTCAAGACACTTGTTCACTGCGTTTCCTCATCACCCAAATACGCCTTGCGCACAGCGGGGGATGCCCTGATGGCGGCCGGTGTGTCGGTGGCGATGACTTTTCCGTAGACCAGCACGCTGATCTGGTCCGCAAGCCGGAAGACGGCGTGCATGTCGTGCTCGATCAGCACGATGGTCGTTTGCGCTTTCAGGCGTTCGATCAGGTGCACGATCTGCTCTGCATCGGAGGTACCCATCCCGGCAAGAGGTTCGTCCAGCAACAGCAGTTTGGGCTTGGTCGCCAGGGCCAGCGCGATCTCGATGCGGCGCTGCTCGCCGTAAGACAGTGACCTGGCCAGTTGCTGTTCGCTGCCCTGCAGGCCCACCATGGCGATGATGTCCATCGCTTCGCTGATGAGTTGCTGCTCGTTGAAGGGCGAACCGTAAAACCGGAAGCTCGACCCGCTGCGCGCCTGTACCGCCAGCAGCACGTTGTGCAGCACGGTGTAGCTGGCAAAAATATTGGTGAGCTGGTAGGAGCGCGCGATACCCTGCATCACGCGCTTGTGTATCGGCAGGCGGCGGATGTCTCGCCCCAGAAACTCAATGCTGCCTTCGTCCGACACCAGCGTTCCCGCGAGCTGGTGCACCAGCGTCGTCTTGCCGGCACCGTTGGGCCCAATCAGGGCGTGGATGGTGTTGGGGGCGATGTCCAGGGTCACGTGGTCGGTCGCCAGGATGCCGCCGAAACGTTTGACCAGGTTGCGGATGCGCAGGACGGGCGCGGTCATGGCTTGCCCCCTGCCGTAGCCGCTTTCTTGCGGGTGAAGAGTTTTTCAAGAAGGCTGGCAATGCCGTTGTTGCCCAGCAGCACGACGGCAATCAGGCCCATGCCGACAAAGAACTGCCAGTATTCGGTGTGGCTGGACACCACTTCTTCCAGCACCAGCAAAAGCACGGCGCCATAGATGCCGCCGCAACGGTAGCCCACGCCGCCGACGATCAGCATCATCAGCAGGATGCCGGACTGGGTCCAGTCGAGGACGCGTGGGCTCACGTAGGCGTTCTGATTCGCCAGCAGTGCACCAGCCAGTCCCGCAAACGCGCCGGCAATGATGAAGCAGACCAGCTTGTAGCGGTACACGGGGATGCCGATGGCCGACATGCGCGACTCGTTTTCGCTGATGCCGCGCATCACCACACCGAAGCGTGAGCGCACCACCATGGTCAGCAGGAACATCGTCACGACTGTCAGCGCAAACACCACGTAATAAAAGGTCGTGTCATTGGCCAGGTCCAGGCCGAGGCCAAACCCTGAACGGCTGGCCAGGCTCATGCCGTTGTCGCTGCCGAAACTCTTCATGCCGATGAACAGGTAATAAATCATCTGGCTGAAGGCCAGCGTGATCATGA
>JAZKDR010000007.1:0-42669 GCA_040387435.1 Pseudomonadota bacterium | reverse complement strand
GCGCGGTGGTTGACGTTGAATTCGCACGCGACCAGATGCCCAAGATTTACGACGCACTCAAGATGGAAGGCTCCGCGCTGACCCTTGAGGTGCAACAGCAGCTCGGTGACGGCATCGTTCGCACCATTGCACTGGGCACGTCCGACGGCCTGCGCCGCGGCAACATGGTGTACAACACCGGTGCCAACATCACCGTTCCTGTCGGCAAGGCAACCCTTGGCCGCATCATGGACGTGCTGGGCGCGCCGATTGACGAGCGTGGCCCGGTCGACCAGACCCTGACCGCACCGATTCACCGCAAGGCCCCTGCTTACGACGAGCTCTCGCCTTCGCAAGAATTGCTGGAAACCGGCATCAAGGTGATTGACCTGGTTTGCCCGTTCGCCAAGGGCGGCAAGGTGGGTCTGTTCGGCGGTGCCGGCGTCGGCAAGACCGTGAACATGATGGAACTCATCAACAACATCGCCAAGGCGCACTCGGGCCTGTCCGTGTTCGCCGGTGTGGGCGAGCGTACCCGTGAAGGCAATGACTTCTATCACGAGATGGCCGATTCCGGCGTTGTGAATCTCGAGAACCTCGGCGAGTCCAAGGTTGCGATGGTTTACGGCCAGATGAATGAGCCCCCAGGAAACCGTCTGCGCGTTGCGCTGACCGGCCTGACAATCGCCGAGTCCTTCCGTGACGAAGGTCGTGACGTGCTGTTCTTCGTGGACAACATTTACCGCTACACGCTCGCCGGTACCGAAGTGTCCGCACTGCTGGGCCGTATGCCTTCCGCCGTGGGCTACCAGCCGACGCTGGCCGAAGAAATGGGCCGCCTGCAGGAACGCATCACCTCGACCAAGGTCGGTTCAATCACTTCCATCCAGGCCGTTTACGTTCCTGCCGATGACTTGACCGACCCATCACCAGCAACGACCTTTGCCCACCTTGACTCCACCGTGGTGTTGTCGCGTGACATCGCCTCGCTGGGTATCTACCCTGCAGTGGACCCACTCGATTCGACCAGCCGCCAGCTGGATCCGAACGTGGTCGGTGAAGACCACTACGCGACCGCCCGTGCCGTGCAGGGCACGCTGCAGCGCTACAAGGAATTGCGCGACATTATTGCGATTCTGGGCATGGACGAACTGGCGCCTGAAGACAAGCTGGCCGTGGCCCGCGCCCGCAAGATCCAGCGTTTCCTGTCGCAGCCTTTCCACGTTGCTGAAGTGTTCACCGGCTCGCCTGGCAAGTACGTCAGCCTGGCTGAAACCATCCGCGGCTTCAAGATGATTGTGGCCGGCGAGTGCGATCACCTGCCGGAACAGGCCTTCTACATGGTCGGCACGATCGACGAAGCCTTTGAAAAGGCCAAGAAGGTTTAAGGGCTAGCGCCTCGAAAGGACTGCCATGTCAACCATTCACGTCGACGTCGTATCTGCCGAAGAGTCCATCTTCTCCGGTGAAGCCAAATTTGTGGCTTTGCCTGGTGAAGCTGGTGAACTCGGCATTTATCCGCGCCACACCCCGCTGATCACCCGCATCAAGCCGGGTGCTGTCCGCATCGAAAAGGCAGACGGCACGGAAGAGTTTGTATTCGTGGCCGGCGGCCTTCTGGAAGTGCAACCCAACACGGTCACCGTCCTGTCCGACACCGCCATCCGCGGCAAGGATCTGGATGAAGCCAAGGCCATGGAAGCCAAGGCCGCAGCGGAAGAAGCCCTCAAGAATGCCAAGAGCGACATTGATATCGCCATGGCGCAGTCGGAACTGGCTGTGATGGCTGCCCAGATCGCTGCCTTGCGCAAATATCGTCAGAAAAAATAACTATTTGCCGCTTTCGGCGCTAAAAAGCCTCGTCTTTCCGACGGGGCTTTTTTTTGCCCGGACATTCCACCACGGCGGGCGCTCGCCTTCTACAATTGTTGGATGCTCTTTTCCCGAACAACAACCCCGTTCAAGGACAGTAACAAGGAAAAAGCAGCGCAGTTGCTGATCACGTCCACCGCGCTCACGGACCTGGGCCTGTCCGATGCCCGCGTCGTGGTCGGCGCCATGATGCTGAGGCGCGTGCAGAACGGTACGGTGCTCATCAAGGAAGGCGAGGCCACGAACACCGACTTCATGATGCTCATCCTTGAGGGCGAGGTGCTGGTCGACAACGAACTGACCTCCATGGAGGACAGCATGGTGATGTCCATCATCAGCTCGGGCAGCCTGATTGGTGAAATGGGCGTTCTGGATGGCGCGCCGCGCTCCGCAACATGCACCGCAACAACAGACCTCGCCGTGGCCGTGCTGTCACGCGATGCGCTGCTGACGCTGATCAAAGGTAATCCTGCCGTGTCGGCGCGCCTGATGCTGGCAATCTCCAAGCGCCTGTCGGACAGGCTTCGTGAAGCCAACCGCAAGATCAGGACATTGGGCGGCTTGAGCCGGGCGCTGCAGCAGGAGCTGGATGCCGCGCACCACACCGGTGGTGGTGGGTTGACCGGCGCTTAAAGGGTCTTAGCCCAAAACAGGCTCATCAGGCAGTCCCAGTGCCCCTGGCATTCCGCCCGATCCGGGGAAATGCTCAACAAGCACAGCAGACACCTCTTCCAGAGCCTGTGTCAGACCATCTTCAAACCGGCCTTCCGCAAAAGCCGCACCCATGCGCGCGGTCATGGCCTGCCATTCCGCCAGCTGAACGTGACTGCTGATGCCCCGGTCCGCCACGATCTCGATGGCGCGCTCTGCCAGCTGAAGGTAAATCAGCACACCGTTGTTGTGCGCCGTGTCCCAGACCCGCAACTTGCTGAACATCATGACAGCGCGTTGGCGAACCAGTTGGGCGATGCTCGCGTGCCTGCCGAGGCGCCAAAGGTAGCTCATGGGCAGAGAGGCTTCTACACAAATGCGAATCTGCCCGTTGTGGCGGCCCTCGCTGGCGGCGGTGCGCTTGGCCAACCGATGCAACATGTCGGGCGGAATGGCGCGCCTCGTATCGGAAGCGTCCAGCCAGAGGTGTTTGAGCATGCGCTGTGGTTTGTTCATATGCCTTGCCTTACCAGTCGCCGGATGCACCGCCGCCGCCAAAGTCACCACCGCCGCCACTGCTGAAACCGCCAGAGTCGCCGCTGCCGCTGCTGAAGCCGCCGCCACCACTGCTCCAGCCGGTGCCGCCGCCCGATCCCCAACCCGAAGACCTGCGCCCGACGCCGCCAAGAGACCCAAGACTGGCGATCAGGCCGAACACCATGCCGACGATGCCGGCCCCCAAGGCCAGCAGCACACTGCTTGTAAAAATCCAGGCCAGCACACCCACCACGCCACCCGTCGTGAATGCGCCGCCCTTGCGACCGAGCACACCAGACAACAGGCGCGCCCCAATGGGCACGGCAAAAAAGAGGAAGACGGCCATATCCGCCCACTGAAAACCCTCGTCGCCGGATGAGCTTGCAGGTGTTTCGGGCAGGGGCAGGTTTTCACCGCTGATGCGTGCCATCAACTGGTCGACAGCGGCATCCAGCCCGCCTGCAAAATCGCCCTGCTTGAACCGGGGCGTCAGGGCCTGGTCGATGATCTGCCGTGCGGCCAGATCGGGAATGGCACCTTCCAGGGCTTTCGCTGTGGCGATGCGCACCTTGCGGTCGTTTTTGGCCACGACCAGTAGCAGGCCGTCACCCAAGCCCTTGCGCCCAATCTTCCAGCTGTCGCCAACCCGCTGCGTGTAATCGGCTATGTCTTCAGGCAGCGTGCTGGCCACCATGAGCACCACGATCTGCGTGCCACGGCCGGCTTCAAACGCCGTCAGTTTTGCGTCCAGTGCCTGCTTCTGCGACGCGTTCAGTGTGCCGGTCTGGTCCATCACATGCGCTGTCAGCGCAGGGATGGTCACCAGATCCTGCGCCTGCACTGCGCGAACCGGCGCGAGCGAGCCGATGAGGCAGAACAGCCACGCAACCGCGAGGAGGGCTACCGGAGACGCGCGCCGTACAAACATCAACGCTAAACCGCGTTTACTTCTTCTCGAAGCTGACAGCAGGCGGCGTGGATATCTGCGCTTCGTTCTGCACCGAGAAGTTGGGCTTGACGCTGTAGCCGAACACCATGGCAGTCAGATTGTTGGGAAAGCTGCGTGCCAGCACGTTGTAGTCCTGAACGGTCTTGATATAGCGGTTGCGCGCCACCGTGATGCGATTTTCCGTACCTTCGAGCTGTACCCGCAAATCCTGGAAGCCCTGGTTGGCCTTCAGGTTGGGGTAGTTTTCTGTCACCACCAGAAGCCGCGACAGCGCCGAACTCAATTCCCCCTGGGCCGCCTGAAACTTGCTGAAGGCCGCTGGATCGTTGAGTGTTTCGGGCGTCACCTGGATGGAGGTCGCCTTGGCACGCGCCTCGACCACCTTGGTCAATGTGTCCTGCTCAAAGGCGGCTTCGCCCTTGACGGTGGCCACGATGTTGGGCACCAGGTCGGCACGCCGCTGGTATTGATTCAGCACTTCTGACCAGGCCGACTTGGTCTGCTCATCGAGCCGCTGGAAATCGTTGTAGCCGCACCCTGTCAGCAATGCGGTGGATGCGCTGACAAGGACCAGCATGAGGACGCTGATAAAACGAGATGTCATGGAAAAATCCTTCCTTCCAGATTACAAGCCACGACACTAACATAGTCCGATGCCGCTTCTTTTCAAGCCTGCTGCATGACCAGCGCCAAAAATCCCGCGTCAGCCCTTGTCAAAAAAGAGCTTGATGCCTGGTTCAGCGAGCTGGGCTGGAAACCCTTCAGGTTCCAGCGCGAGGTCTGGAAGGCTGTTGCAGAGGGCCGCTCTGGTTTGCTCCATGCGACTACGGGCGCGGGCAAGACATACGCCGTGTGGCTGGGCGCCCTGATGGCCTTCATGACGAGGGGTGACGCTTCGCGCATCAAGACAGGTTCTGTTGCCGCCCCGCGCCGCGCCAAGGTTGCCCCACCGCTGACCGTCCTCTGGATCACCCCCATGCGAGCGCTTGCAGCCGATACGCTGCGTGCCCTCCAGCGCCCGATGGAGTTGCTGAACTCGGCGGGTGGCACTGAACACGACCAGAAGCAGAAGTTGGAGCAATGGACGGCCGGTGCGCGCAGCGGTGATACGGCCTCCGCGGAGCGCAGTGCGCAGAATCTGCGCTTGCCTACCGTACTGGTCACCACGCCCGAAAGCCTGTCGCTGATGCTGGCACGCGCGGATTCCCGGGAGGTGTTGGGCCAGGTCCGCATGGTGGTGGTTGACGAGTGGCATGAGCTTCTTGGCAACAAGCGCGGCGTTCAGGTCCAGCTGGCGCTTGCTCGCCTGAAGCGATGGAACCATGGGCTGTCGATATGGGGCATGTCGGCCACGCTGGGCAATCTTGAAGAGGCGATGGCGGCACTTCTGGGCCGCAGCGACGGTACGCTGGTTCAGGGGCAGACCCCAAAGAAGCTGATCATCGACTCCCTCCTGCCGGGCCGGACGGAACGTTTTCCCTGGGGCGGGCATCTTGGCCTGACCATGTTGCCGCAGGTGGTCGAGGAAATTGCCGGCAGCAGCACCACGCTGGTGTTCACCAACACGCGTTCTCAGGCCGAGATCTGGTACCAGGCCTTGCTCGATGCCCGGCCGGAGTGGGCGGGGCTCATCGCCCTGCACCATGGCTCGCTCGACCGGGCCGTGCGAGAGTGGGTGGAACTGGGCCTCAAGAATGGCGACTTGAAAGCCGTGGTGTGCACGTCCAGCCTCGACCTGGGCGTGGACTTTCTGCCTGTCGAACGCGTGCTGCAAATTGGCTCGCCCAAGGGCGTCGCGCGCTTGCTTCAACGCGCCGGTCGCTCAGGCCATGCGCCCGGGCGTCCCTCGCGTATCACGCTGGTCCCCACGCACAGTATCGAAATGATTGAAGGCGCAGCCGCCCGGGCGGCCGTTTCCGCTGGCCATATTGAAGAGCGCATCTCGCCCCTGCAGCCGCTGGATGTGCTGGTGCAGCACCTGGTCACCGTGGCGCTGGGCGGTGGTTTCAAGCCTGAGGACCTGTATGAAGAGGTGCGGGAGACCGTGGCCTACAGGCATCTCTCGCGTGACAGCTGGGACTGGTGCTTGTCATTTGTCGGACAGGGCGGGCCTTCCCTTTCGGCCTATCCTGACTACCGGCGTGCTGTTCCCGATGAGGGCGGCGTGTGGCACGTGCCGGACGCCAGGCTCGCGCGTCGCCACCGGATGAACATCGGCACCATCGTGAGCGATGCCAGCATGTCTGTGCAGTATCTCGGCGGCAGCCGGATTGGCAGCGTGGAAGAAAGTTTTGCAGCACGCCTCAAGCCCGGAGACTGCTTTTTATTCGGTGGCAGGTTGCTGGAGCTCGTCCGCATTCACGACATGACAGCATGGGTTCGCCGCGCAAATGGCAAACGACCGGCGGTGCCGCGCTGGAACGGTGGCCGCATGCCTTTGTCCACGACACTGGCCGATGCGGTGGTGCAGCAGCTGGCACTGGCGGGCGAGGGGCACTACACCACGCCTGAATTGAAAACTGTGCGACCCCTGCTCGAGCTACAGCAGCAATGGTCCGCACTGCCCACACCGCAGACGCTTCTTGCCGAAGTGCTGACGACACGCGATGGCTCACACCTCTTTCTTTATCCTTTTGCCGGCCGCCATGTACATCTCGGGCTCGCCAGCCTGGTGGCCTGGCGTGCAGCCATGCATCAGCCACGGACCTTTTCGATGGCCGTCAATGACTATGGGTTTGAACTCTTGAGTGCCGAGCCGGTGGACTGGCCGGCCTTGCTGCCACGGCTGCTGGACGCGAAAGACGGCGATGATGCTTTCTTGTTGCGCGAAGTTCTTGACAGCCTGAATGCGGGCGAACTGGCACAGCGTCGTTTTCGTGAGATCGCACGCGTCTCGGGCCTGATTTTTCAGGGCTATCCGGGCGAGAAACGCAGCAACAAGCAGTTGCAGGCGTCCTCTTCGTTGTTTTACGAGGTGTTCAGAAAATACGATCCTTCCAACCGGCTGTTGTTGCAGGCAGAGCAGGAGCTGTTGGCGCAAGAGCTGGAGATCGGGCGGCTTCGCGCCAGCCTGATGCGCATGCAGGGCCAAGCGCTGGTCGTCAAACTTCTCGAACGGCCGACGCCGTTTTCGTTTCCGCTGATGGTCGAGCTCTTTCGTGAAAAACTGAGCAATGAAAGCCTTGCCGATCGCATCGCCCGCATGGTGGCCCAGCTTGAAAAGGCGGCTGGTGGTCAGGTGACAGTGGGTGGTGTGGAGGCTGTCAGGGGCACGCTGGGGTTCGGTCATGAGTCTTCAGTGGCGCCCACGTCAGGTACCGGCAAGCGGCCGCGGCGTGAACGCAAACCGTCCAGGCCGCTGCCCCCTTTATGACAAGAGACATCTTTGTCAACCTGCATGCGGGCCGCGAGCCCTGCGAGATTCAATGGGCTGGCGAAAAGCTGCATCTGCTACCGGAGCGCGCACTCTGGTGGTCAGGTGGACGCACGCTGTTCATTGCGGATATTCATCTGGGCAAAGCCGCCACTTACCGTGCACTGGGACAACCGGTGCCATCAGGCACGACGCGTGAAAACCTGGCGCGTCTCACCGCGTTGATGATGCATTACGAGCCACTGCAAGTCGTGTTTCTGGGTGATTTCATGCACGCACAGCAGGCACGTACGTCTTCGCTGTTTTCTGCACTGCAAGCCTGGCGCGACAGGTTTGCAGGTACTGCCTGTGTGCTGGTGCGCGGCAACCACGACAGCCGTGCGGGTGACCCACCGGCTCCGCTCGGAATCACCGTCGTCGACGAGCCCTGGCTGCTGGGCCCTTTCGCAGCACGCCATCATCCGCAAACGCATGAGACGCACCATGTCATTGCTGGTCATCTGCACCCCGCGGTCCATCTTCATGGGCGTGGCCGTGATCACCTGCGTTTGCCCTGCTTTGCTTTTGAGGATCGCCAGGTCATACTCCCGGCGTTTGGCGAATTTACCGGTGGCTGGACGGTGTCACGGACAGACGATTTGCAGCTCTATCCCGTCGGCGGCCACAAAGTCTGGCGCCTTCCCTGAGCGGGGCGCTTCAGTAGCCGGTAGAAAGATCGACCTGAAAATGCAGGGCGTCGCCCGCACGAAAGCGCACGAGGTTTTCAAGAAAGCGTTCTGCCGCGCGTTCAAACATCCTTGTCTGTGAGCGGCCAGACAGGTGCATGGAGATGTGTACGTTGTCCAGGCTCCACAGCGGGTGATCAGCAGGCAGCGGTTCGGGATCGGTCACATCCAGAAAGGCGGCCGCAATTTTTTTGTCCCGAAGTGCACTCACCAAGGCATCCTGGTCGACGATGCTGCCGCGCGCAAAGTTCATCAGCACCGCGGTCGGTTTCATGCGCGCCAACTCCGCGGCGCCGACAAGATGGTCGGTTTCGCTGGTCGCCGGGACGGCCAGAATCACCCAGTCAAATTCGCCGAGCCGGGCTTGCCATGCCTTGGGGCCTAGTACTTTGCCCGACGCATCTGCATTGCGCCGCACCGCGGTGACCCTCACGCCAAAGGCGTTCAGGCGCTCCTCAACCATTTTGCCGATGGCGCCGTAGCCGACCATCAACGCATGGCTGCCAGCCAGTTCGGCCTTGCCCGGCGAGTCACGAAGCCATTCGCGCCTGTCCTGCGCGCGTACCACTTCCCGGTAATTTTTGGCGATGGTCAGCATGCCCATCACAACATATTCGGCGATGGTGACGGCATTGATGCCTGCACCATTGGTCAGGATCACGCCGCGTTGTTGCAGTTCCTGCAATGGAAGGCCGTCCATGCCCGCCAGGCCGGAGTTCATCCATTTCATGCGTGTAGCCAGGCTGGCGGCATTTGCCATATCGGGCTTTATGGGCATGTCAAACCAGCCGATGTCGGCGTGCGGCGCAAGCGTCCACGCCTCCCCCCGGGTTTTGAACCAGCGCACCTCCAGCCAGCCGGGCAGCTTGCCTTCGAGGTGGGGTTGAAGGAGTGCCGGCAAGACGGCGATGGTTTTGTCTGTCATGGTGTCTCCGGGGCGAATCTTCAGCTGCCCCATGGGCTGCACTGTTTAATATAGCCTCATGGACTCCACCTCACACGCCTTGCAGGGTGCCCTTCGGCCACAGGCCAGATCGGACGCTGGCAAGCCGGGCTTGCTGGTCGCGGGGGCGACGGGTGTACTTGGGGCAGAAGTCCTGCGGCGCCTTGCTGGAAGTGGCCGATTTGCGCACACGCAAGTGATGGCGCGTGAGCCGATCACCACGGGCTTGTCAGGTGTCAGCATCGTGCTGGCCGCAGATACGCCGGTTGAGGAGTGGCCGACAACCCAATCGGCTGCCCGGGTCGGTGTGGTGATGTTCGAGCCACCCCGCCTTTACTATGACCGTGAGCGCGCACTTTGGACACCCGCGCCCGACCAGTTGCCTGCATTGGGCCGGTGGTTACGGCGCTGTGGCGTGCAGACGCTGGTGGTCGTCATTCCGCATGTCCAGGGGCGACTGCCTGACGCCCTCAAGCGAGGGCTGGCCACGCTGGACGAGCATGAGGTGGCGGCAGTCGGCTTTCAGCGCGTCCTGTTTGTCCGCTCGGCGAAAAAGGGGCAGGCCGGCAAACCTTCAGGATGGCTCAGGCGAACGGCAGCCTGGATGTTGTCGACCTTGAGTTACATGGTGCCGGTGACCGAGCAGCCCGTGCGCCCGTCGAAGATTGCAGAATTTATTGAGGCTGCCTTGCGTGTGCTGCCTGACGGCACGCATGTGGCTTCACCCGAACTGCTCTGGCAGGCTGCGCAAAGCGGCGGGAAAGGCGTTCACGGCCAGAGTATTCACAGCGTCGTTCAGGCGTGGCTTAATGGCAAGCGGGATGTTTTGCGGCCTTGAGCTGCCGTCCCCGGACCAAATACATGCGAAAACCCAAAATTTCACCCGCTGCTGGTGGCACTGCCCACGATGCCGAGGCTGCGTTCTACGAGGCGCTGCAAACCGGCGACATCGACAAGCTGATGGCGTGTTGGGCAGATGAGGACGATGTCCTCTGTGTGCACCCAGGGGGAGGGCGCCTTTTGGGGCCAGGCGCGATCAGGGCCTCGTTTGACGCCATGTTCGCAAACGGCACCATCCAGGTCCAGCCCGAGAAGGTACGGGTGATTGAATCCATGGGTGCCAGCGTTCACAGCGTGCTGGAGCGCATCGAGGTGTTGACTGAAGAAGGTCCGCGTCATGCCTACGTCATTGCCACCAATGTTTACCAGAAGACGGCGCAGGGCTGGCGAATGGTCGCTCACCATGCAAGTCCAGGTACGCCGCGCGAGATGCAGGAACTGATGGATGCGCCGCAGGTTTTGCACTGACATGTTCCAACGCACACGCCGCCCATGAACTATGCCGCGCCCTGGTGGTTGCCCGGCGGTAACCTGCAGACCATCTGGGCGGCCGTTGCCGCACGCCGCTTCGCCGGGGCCAAACCGGTTTTTCGCCGGGAGCGCTGGGCGGCACCGGACAACGACTTTGTCGATGTCGATTTTCTTGTGAACGCGGCGGGCCAGGACGCCCCGCTGCTGGTGATTTTTCACGGCCTCGAGGGCTCGTCGGCCAGCCATTACGCGCAAGCGCTGGCCGAAGCGGCCAGCTCGCACGGATGGGCTTGTGCCGTGCCGCACTTCCGGGGCTGCTCGGGCGAGCTCAACCACGCGCCGAGGGCCTACCACTCCGGTGACTTTGAAGAGATCGACTGGCTTTTGCGACGCTTTTGCGCATCGCGTGCCGGCCCTGTCATGGCTGTTGGCATTTCCCTGGGCGGCAATGCGTTGATGCGCTGGGCTGGTGAAATGGGCACAAGCGCCAGGGAGGTCGTCAGCGCCGTTGCCTCGGTGTGCTCACCGCTGGATCTGGCCGCAGGCGGGTGGGCCATAGGCCGCGGCTTCAACCGCCAGGTCTACACGCGCATGTTCCTCAAGACCATGGTGCCCAAGGCCCTGCGCAAGCTGGACCAGCACCCTGGCCTCTTCAGCCGTGAAAAGCTGCTTGCGGCACGAGACCTCTATGAGTTCGACAACGTATTCACGGCACCGCTTCACGGCTTTAAAAACACCGATGATTATTGGTCGCGGGCTTCTGCCAAACCGCATCTGGGGAAGGTCGGGATACCGGCCTTGGCCCTGAATGCCCGAAATGATCCTTTCATTCCCGCCTGGAGTCTGCCTGTCGTCGGCGAAGTCAGTGCCAGCATGACGCTCTGGCAACCTGAGGAAGGTGGACATGTCGGTTTTCCGTCGGGTACATTTCCCGGCAATGTGCAGGTGATGCCGCGTGCTGTCACCGCGTTTTTCTCTGCTCATCTTTGAATTTTTCTGCAATCAAACACCATGGATGACATCGTCAAGGCCGCGCTCGCCAAATGGCCAAACGTTCCGGACTGCTATGGCTGGCTTGGGCTGGACGCACGCGGCAACTGGTATATGCGCGACGACAGGGCCCAGGCAGCAGGTGCCTTCGGCGCAGTGCTGGATGACCCCGTCCGGCAGGCCGCCAGCAAGGGCTCATTGCTCAAGCACGACAAACTGATCGACTTTATCCAGCGCAACTATGAAAGCGATGAGCAGGGGCAGTGGTTTTTCCAGAACGGGCCGCAACGTGTCTATGTCGAGCTTGAAGCCACGCCTCTGATCTGGCGTGTGGCCGCGGATTTTTCAGTGGTGGCGCACACCGGCTCAGCGGCCAGGGTTCAGCGCTGTGTGCTGGATGAAAAAGGCCGCCTCTACCTGGACACCGACCTCGGGCTTGGCCTCGTCCATACCCAGGACATGACACTCGCAGCCGACGCGGTCGAGCAGGGCTTGTGGGTGCCTCAAGAGCAGGATTCAGCAGCACTGCCAGGCCGATATGGTTATGTCATGAGCCCGCAGGCGAAGCAAAAACCATAGTCTTTTGGCAGCAGTCACAACGGACTGCATTTGTGCAATAAAAAAGCCGGTCAGGACCGGCTTTTTACTGAAAGGGCTGCGGCCCTTATTTTTTTGCGGCCGAGGCGGGTGCAGCAGCAGCGCTTGCCGCTGGTGCAGAAGCGCCAGAAGCAGGCGCAGACGCTGCGGCGGCTGGCGCTGCCGGCTCTGCGAACTTGCCGCCCGCGGCAGCTGTCAGGTAGACCACGGCACGGCCGATTTCCAGATCGGCAAAGTCCCCGCCGCCCTGGGCACCCATCGCGCCTTTGCCCTTGAGTGCCGAGTTCCAGAGGGCTTCAAAACCAGTCTTGATACGTGGGGCCCATGCCGCCACATCGCCAAATTTCGGTGCGCCTGCAGCGCCAGAGCCGTGACAGGCAATGCACTGGGCCTTGTAGACTTCTTCGCCGCTCTTCAGGGGGCGGTTGGCGTCACGGATTTCGACCATGCCGACCTTCTGAATACGCTGAGCAACAGATTTTTCTGCATCGACGGCACCGGGCGCCGACTTGTTGGCCGAGGTGACGAAATACACCAGCCCGATGATGGCAAAAATGGGGATGACAAAAGAGAAAAAGACCGCTGCGAGCAGCTGTTTCGGGGTCTTGATCGGGCCTGTGTGGGCTTCTTCGTGGGCCGTGTTGTGATCGTTTGCGCTCATGGCGTCCTCAAAAAACTGTAATCGGGGGCGAATATCGGGTTTGTTCTGTGCTGAAACAGGCTCTGTGCAGCAACCTCATATTATAGCTGCGCCCCCGTGGGCAGCGGCTTCGGGCGCAACCCATCAATGAGCCGACTGTTAGAATCACGCGTTGCCCCTGCCAGGGGCACATCTCACAGCATTGCGGCTGTAGCTCAGTGGATAGAGTATTGGCCTCCGAAGCCAAGGGTCGTGGGTTCGATCCCCGCCAGCCGCACCAAGTCACACACATCAGAGTGCGTGATTCGCATCTCCTAAAATGATTGAAAATTTGTCACCGCGTGCCATGTGACGTTTCGCGTGAGAAATGCGGTGATGCGAGTTCTTCTTCTTGGCCGGGCACACACTCCGCGAGCTCATCAAGTCGACAGTCAAAATAAGCGCAGAGCTTATCGAGCACATCTGTGCCGGTGCTGTAACCCTTTGATTGAGTAGCTTCGATAGCGTCATTCGGTTAACTTGGGGCCCGGATGTGCATTTGCTGGCAGCGCAGCATAACCCTGAGCAGTGTGTTGAGCAGGTTTTACTTGCACTTGGCAGGACATGGACTTGATGCACTTTACAGCTTGCGCTTTACCCCGGCGGCGGTGTTCAGCGCATGGATGTCCAGGTGCGTTTCAGTCAGGAGGCGTGAAGTCTGGTTCAACCGGGCAGCGTGGTCAGCCCTTGCCATTGAATATTGCTTGCCTCTCGCGCAGCAAACTCAGGCATCGGCCCGTCCTACCGAGAAATACTCTAAGCCCGCCGCCCGCACCCGTGTTGGGTCATACAGGTTGCGGCCGTCAAACACCACCGGCTGATTTAGCAGCTGCTTCACAAGCGCAAAGTCCGGGCTTTTAAAGGGCTTCCACTCGGTGACGATCAGCAGCGCATCGGCGCCTTTCAAGGCGTCCATCGGGCTGTTGACAAGCTGCAGGTCGGCCCGGTCGCCGTAGAGTCGCCGCGCTTCCTCCATGGCCACAGGGTCATAGGCCTGCACCGTAGCGCCCAAGGCCCACAAGCGCTCCATGATGGCGCGGCTAGGCGCTGCGCGCATGTCATCGGTGTTGGGCTTGAAGGCCAGGCCCCACATCGCAAAACGTTTGCCCCGCAAGTTGTCGCCAAAGCGCGCCATCAGCTTTTCAACCAGCACCAGCTTTTGCGCATTGTTGGTTGCCTCGACTGCCTCCAACACCCGCAGGGGCACACCCACCTGCTGCGCGGTGCGCTGCAGCGCCTGCACGTCTTTGGGAAAGCAACTGCCGCCATAACCTGTGCCTGCATACAAAAAGTGGTATCCAATGCGCTGGTCGGATCCGATACCACGGCGCACCTGCTCAATGTCGGCGCCCAGCTTCTCGGCCAGGTTGGCCAGCTCGTTCATGAAGCTGATGCGCGTGGCCAGCATCGCGTTGGCGGCGTATTTGGTGAGCTCGGCACTGGCAATGTCCATCACCACCAGGCGCTCGTGGTTACGCTGGAACGGCACATAGAGCTCGCGCAACAAGTTGGTCGCAAAGTCGCTGTCGGTGCCGATCACAATGCGGTCCGGGCGCATGAAGTCTTCCACTGCCGCGCCTTCCTTCAAAAACTCGGGGTTGCTGGCTACATGCCAAGTCAGCTGTAAATCACGCGTTGCCAATTCTTCGGCAATGGCAGCGCGCACCCGCTCGGCCGTACCCACCGGGACAGTGCTTTTGTTGACAACCAGCTTTTCCTCCACCATGTGGCGGCCAATGCTGCGGGCAGCTGCGAGCACATACTGCATGTCGGCGCTGCCGTCTTCGTCGGGCGGGGTACCGACCGCAATGAACTGAATCTGCCCGAACGCCACGGCCTCTTGCACACTGGTGGTAAAGCGCAGGCGCCCCGCTGCCACGTTGGTGCGCACCAGCTCTTGCAGTCCGGGCTCGAAGATGGGCATGCCGCCCGCATTCAGAGTTTCAATCTTGGCCGGGTCCAGGTCCAGGCAAACCACGTCGTTGCCGACCTCGGCCAGACAGGTGCCTGTGACCAGTCCAACGTAACCCGTTCCTACAACTGTTATTTTCATAATCGATCCGCAAAATTTAAATATACCCAAGCTTGATGGAAAATTATCACATCGCGCAACTGCACCCCTGTTGATCTTTGGCTGAAGCCAACAGCTCTGCCCCCGTTTCCGCCAGGCAATCCCCATCTCGGATGGCATTACAGGCTATGCAGCGTTCATGCCAGGACGAACTGTAGTCTGTGGCTTTGTACAGAAACTCGGTCGCTCCGTCCAACACCAAGCGCGAAACACCAAAACTGTTTTTAATTGTCGCCCGACAATTGGCGCGGCTTACTTTGCAGCCAAAGCCTAGGTCGTCGTTAAAGTCTGTTTGCTTGGTTGCGCATCTTGGCTCGAAACTTTTCCACTTCATTTCCTGAACGCTCACGTGTGAAATACCGTTCAAGGTGCAGACCAAACTCGAACGCACGGTGTGCATAACAGTGCTTTGCCAGAACGATGTTGCGAAGTCGTTCTTGTAGATCGGTCCTGCTTTTTTGGTCATTGGCGTAGTGAGAGACCAGCCGCACCAAATCATCGTTACTACGGTACACCGGAAGTTCACCTTCGAATGCATCCAAAGATACCGATTCGGAGTTGCTAATCACCAGGCAACCTGCCGCCAGCGCATCAAATACACGGCTATTGGCTGCGCCCCAGGCCTTGGTCACATGGTTTGCATCGTCAATAACAATGGCTGCCTGCCTGTAAATATCTGGCAGGTCCGCGTAACGCACAAAACCCTTGTCGAGATTGGCCAGGTGCGGATGTGCATGCCAGCCTTTGCCATAAATCGCCCCACGCAGTTTCACTGGCAACGCACCTAATGCGAAAGCGATATCGCGGTCTGACCCCCAGTAGCTGCCCGTAAACACATAGTCAAGTGTCGGCACCGGCGGACGTCCTTCAACATTAAAGCGTTGCGGATTGGTGCCAACGCGCAAGATGTGGGCCAGCTTACCTGCTTTGCTGCTGACGTAGCGCGCACTCAATTGCGACGATGTAAGGTAAAAATCAAAAGCACCAAACCAGCCCCTCTCGCACCAACGCTCAAACCAGTTTCGCGCCCAGGCTATCTTTACCAGGCCGGGGGTGCTGTTGTGAATGCAGCGCGGATCAAAGTCGTCCACCATGGCTATCACGATGTCGACCCCGGCCATGTCATACCACGCCCCGCCCTGCGGTCGATAGTCAACTTGCCAGCCAAAGCGATCCTCCAGTGCCGCACCAAACTCCATGGCCGTGAACAGATCGCCCGCTGCAGCCTCTTCACCGAACTCAGTCACAGCGAAAACCAGCCGCACTGGCGTTTGGCCATTTTCTGTTTCGTGAGTTGCCGAATTGGGCCGTGGTCTAAAACTCAAAAAATACCTCAAACGAATTAAGTTGAACGTTATTGTCCTCCAGCCTCGGTTGGCAGGACTGGGGTTTCCTGATGTCACGACCACATCGCTGAGCTCGCGTAGCGTTCTTCAAACTCTACCGGGTTCAATGAATCGCTCCGTGTTCTGCAGAGGCCCAATAGGCTCAAGCTCAGTAGCCGCTGGTGGCTAAACCAGGACGTCCATCCGGGTGTCGGAAGGCGTAAAAGTTTCTTGATGTTCCACGGCGCCCGGCGTGATATCAATTCGGCTTTGTACGACCCGTTGATGGTTTCAGCCGCAGCGCTGTCGTTGCTATCGCCTCGGCCAGCCGCTCGCCTTAGCGGATGGACAGGTGTTGCCAACCCTTGTCGGCGTGGTGAGCCAATGCATCCCTGCGTTTTGGCTCACAGCCGTGCGAGGCTTGCTCCAACAGCCGTAGTCTTCATGAAGAGAATCACTCCATCAACGTCAAAAAGTCTCAGCTTCTCCCCAAGCCTTCCCCGCCGCATCCTTGGCTGCCAATATCGGCAGCTCTTGAATCGGCCACTGCACACCTACCATGGGATCATTCCAGAGCAGACTACGCTCGTGTTCGGGATACCAGTAATCAGTGGTTTTGTACAAAAACTCGGCCGTCTCGCTCAACACCACAAAGCCGTGCGCAAAGCCCGGTGGAATCCACAATTGGCGCTTGTTGTCTGCCGACAGCATTGCACCTACCCATTGGCCAAACTGGTGGGAGCTACGGCGCAGATCCACCGCCACATCAAACACCTCGCCGTGCGTCACCCGTACCAGCTTGCCCTGCGGCTGCTGCACCTGATAGTGCAGGCCGCGCAGCACACCCTTGGCGCTGCGGCTGTGATTGTCTTGCACAAAGTTCACGTTCAATCCGGTGGCTTCGTTAAAGCGCTTCTGGTTGAAGCTCTCAAAGAAGAAGCCGCGATCATCTCCAAACACCTTGGGCTCGATGATCAAAACATCCGGGATAGCGGTGGGAGTGACCTTCATGCTGTTTTCTCCTCTTTGAGCAGACGCAGCATGTACTGTCCGTAGCCGTTCTTGGCGAGCGGCTGGGCGAGCGCTTCAAACTGCTCAGCGCCAATAAAACCATTGCGCCAGGCAATCTCCTCCGGGCAGGCAATCTTCAAGCCCTGGCGGTGTTCGAGCGTGGCAATGAACTGGCTGGCCTCCAGCAGGCTTTCGTGTGTGCCGGTGTCCAGCCAGGCGTAGCCGCGCTGCATGATTTGCACATTGAGCTGGCCGCGCTCCAGGTAGGCCTGGTTCACCGCGGTGATTTCCAGCTCGCCTCTGGCACTTGGCTTTACCGTCTTGGCAATGTCGACGACCTGATTGTCGTAAAAATACAGGCCCGTCACAGCGTGACTGCTCTTGGGCTTGGCTGGCTTCTCTTCAATGCTGCTGGCCCGGCCCTGAGCGTCAAAGGCCACCACGCCGTAGCGCTGAGGGTCCTGCACTTGGTACGCAAACACGGTGGCGCCGCTGGTTCGCGCATCAGCACCGGCCAGCAGCTGGACGAGGTCGTGGCCATGGAAGATGTTGTCGCCAAGCACCAGGGCGCTTGGCAAATTGCCAACAAATTTTTCACCGATGATGAAGGCTTGTGCCAGGCCATCCGGGCTGGGCTGTACCGCGTACTGCAGGTTCATGCCCCACTGGCTGCCGTCGCCCAGCAGCTGCTCGAAGCGCGGCGTGTCTTGCGGCGTGCTGATGACCAGAATATCCCGCATGCCTGCCAGCATCAGGGTGCTAAGCGGGTAGTAAATCATGGGCTTGTCGTAGACCGGCAGCAACTGCTTGCTGATGGCCAGAGTGGCAGGGTGCAGACGGGTGCCGGAGCCTCCGGCGAGGATGATGCCTTTGCGTTGGGTCATGTTTTTCTTTTCTGTGATCAAAGAATCTCGGCCAGCATGCGTTCTACGCCCAGCTGCCACGGGGGAAGCACCAAACCAAAGGCTTCCTGCAGCTTGGCAGTGTTCAGCCGCGAGTTATGCGGGCGCCGGGCCGGTGTAATGAAGGCGCTGGTGGACACAGGCGCTACTTCTTTCGCTGTTATTTTGATAGCGCTCTGCACGTTTGCTGCGGTAGCCAGGACGTGTTTTGCATACTCATGCCAAGTGGTTTCACCGCTGGCCACAAGGTGATACAGGCCCGCGTCCTGCGGACGTTGCAACACCTGACGGATGGCGTGGGCGGTAACGTCGGCCAGCAGCTCAGCTCCGGTAGGTGCGCCCCACTGATCGTCGATCACCGTCAGGCGCTCGCGCTCCTGCGCCATGCGCAGCATGGTTTTGGCAAAGTTGCCGCCACGCGCGGCGTAGACCCAGCTGGTACGAAAGATCAGGTGCTTTTCGCAGTGTGCCGCGATCAGCTGTTCCCCTTCAAGCTTGGTCTGCCCGTACACATTGAGCGGTGCGGGCGTATCCGTCTCGGCCCAGGGCTGGGTGCCACTGCCGTCAAACACGTAGTCGGTGGAGTAATGCACAAGCCAGGCGCCCAGCTTGCGAGCCTCTTGCGCCAGCACGCCAGAGGCGGTGGCGTTGATGAGGCGGGCCAACTCGGGCTCGCTTTCGGCCTTGTCTACAGCAGTGTGCGCAGCGGCATTGACGATGACGTCTGGGTGCACGGCGCGCACGGTCTGAGCAAGATCTTGCGGTTTGGTGAAGTCGCCGCAAAAATTGGTGCTGTCGAAGTCGAGCGCCAGGAGCTCTCCCAGCGGTGCCAGGCTGCGCTGCAGTTCCCAACCCACCTGGCCGCCTTTGCCAAGCAAGAGGATCTTGATGCGCTTATTCATTTCACACTG
Source organism: Pseudomonadota bacterium (assembly GCA_040387435.1). GTDB lineage: Bacteria > Pseudomonadota > Gammaproteobacteria > Burkholderiales > Burkholderiaceae_C > Polaromonas. The sequence goes on along the minus strand of JAZKDR010000007.1, from coordinate 23,843 downwards.
TCATTGGCGTATTGGGTTTGCACCCATTCACGGTAAGCGCCACTCTGCACGTTGGTGACCCATTCGGGGTTGTCCAGATACCACTGTACTGTCTTGCGGATGCCAGACTCGAAGGTCTCGGCCGGCTTCCAGCCCAGTTCGCGCTCGAGTTTTCGGGCGTCGATGGCGTAGCGCCTGTCATGGCCAGGGCGGTCTTTGACATAGGTGATTTGCGCCTTGTAGCTACTGCCGCCGGCCTTGGGGCGCAGTTCATCGAGCAACGCGCAAACAGTATGGACGATCTCGATGTTGGGCTTTTCATTCCATCCACCCACGTTGTACACCTCACCCAACTGGCCAGCTTCCAGCACACGGCGGATGGCGCTGCAGTGGTCCTTCACATACAGCCAGTCACGTATTTGCATGCCATCGCCGTACACCGGCAGCGGTTTGCTGGCCAGCGCATTGACGATCATCAGCGGAATGAGTTTTTCGGGAAAGTGATAAGGCCCATAGTTGTTGGAGCAGTTGGTGGTGAGCACCGGCAAGCCATAGGTGTGGTGGTAGGCGCGAACCAGATGGTCGCTGGCCGCCTTGCTGGCGCTGTACGGGCTATTGGGCTCATAGCGATGGGTTTCGCTGAAGGCAGGATCGGTGGCGCTGAGCGAGCCATACACCTCGTCGGTAGAAATATGCAGAAAACGGAAAGCCCCCTTGGCTTCGCCTTGCAAACCATTCCAATGGTGGCGCACTGCTTCGAGCAGATGGAAAGTGCCGACGATGTTGGTCTGGATGAAGTCTTCCGGGCCGTGAATGGAGCGATCCACATGGGACTCAGCAGCAAAGTTGACAACCGCTCGGGGCTGGTACGTGGCCAGAAGGTTGGCAATTAGCGTGGTGTCGCCAATATCGCCGTGTACAAACACGTGCCGCGCATCGCCCTGCAGACTGTCCAGGGTTTCACGATTGCCGGCGTAGGTAAGTTTGTCGATGTTAATGATGGGCTCGTCATTCAGAGCCAGCCAGTCAAGAACGAAATTAGCGCCGATGAAGCCAGCACCGCCAGTAACCAATATCATAAGAATTTCTTAGCAAAAATTAGCGTTTGTCGAGCTTATGCAAAATCAGGTCAAAGGCGTAGCGGCAGTCGGCCACCTCTGGTTTGCAGACACGAGGTAAATCACGGGTATCGTTGGGCATGCTGGCCCAAGTGATTGCAAACGAAGGGGCGACATCGTTTTTAGTAGGCTTCACTGCCAGGCGCTGCAGCCGTGTATTCAGCGGCACGGCACGCGAAACGTCAATCGCATCAGGCCAGCGGAAACTCTTGATCAGGTTGCCTATAGCCAAAGATTGCACGTTGTAGTCAAAAGTCCCGCTGTTGCCTTTTTCTGGGTGGGTGATCCGCTCCACCAGCATACCGTCGCGCCAGACTAAGCCGCTGAACGAAATTTCACTCGGTATCGTGCCTCTGCCCCGGGGATCCCAACGGTAATGCCATCGCGTTGACTGGCTTACTTTCCAGCCATTGATTTCTTGTCGCGCGTGAAAAAGCTGTGTGTAAGCCTTGGCATCAAACTTTAGATAAGAGATCACTGGTCGCGCATCGCCGTCGAAGCCTAGTTTGATGTTGTTGAACAACCCGCTGCCTTGCGGAACAACATCGACAACTTCAGCATTAAGCGGCGTGATCGGCAACGCCAAAGACTTGCCCTTGCTGGTTTCCCACGCGCGAAGGTCTTTGCTGCGTGCGTAATTGATATTGAAATTAGTCTCAACATTGCTGTTAACTCGCCAAACCCAAGCCACATGAAAATAGCCGTCTGGCCCCCTGATGTAATCAGTGGCATAGGCATTGACGTGCTCCCTCACAGAACTTGGCCCGAAGAGTGGGTTGGTCAGCCATCGCTGCCAAGCTGTACCGTCAAACCGATCAATGATTTCAACCCCATTGCCGCTTTGCCCGTCACGGTAAGAAAGGCCTAGGGCACCATCGGGGAACTCGAAGAACCGGGGGTAAGTGGTGCGGCTCTGGTTGGCCTCCGTGGTGGGCTGCAGCGTTTGCAAGGACTCAAGGTCGTCAGGTTTAGACATGCGGGCATAAACCAGCGGGGTGACATGCATATTGCCGGCTATGTGGACGCGACCTTCTTTGTCCAGTGCCATGGCAATGTAGTTGTGTGAATCCCAACCTGCAAAGCGGGAACTCAAACGCACTTTTTTGACATGCCCAGTGCACTTGTCAATTTGGCTCACCGCCAACCAGCGCTGCGTATCGTAATAGCCAATGTAGATTGCCGATGCTGATTCAACGGAACCAAAGCGAACAGATGTGCCTCCCCAGATACGATCAACGTTCAGCGTATCTGGCAGCGGCGCACAAGCTCGCTGCTCGGCGACTGAAACCGATATGCCATTGATGAAAAAAAAGACAGTCAGTAAGAGCAGGCGAGCCCAGTAGTGCTTTAAAACTTTTAAATACATGGCGATTGCTTTGATATTTCCACGCAGTAGCAAAATTAAACGACATTGAGATTGGCTTAATTCGGTAAATGGTCGAGTGGCGACAAGTTTGTTAGCTTAAACACCTATCCTAGGATAAGGTTATTAAACGCTACTTCCTGAACACTCACGTTTGAGATGACATTTAAGGTGCAGACCAAGCTCAAACGCACAGTATGAATAGTAATGCCTAGTCGAAACTATGCTGCGAAGTTTTTCCTGCAGAGCGGCCCTTACTATTTGGGTCGCGGATTATCCGCCGCTGGCCCCGATATGATGATTGTCGCAATCACCAAAAATCCCATCCCAAAATAGGTGTATGCCTTGTCCAACTTGGTGCATATATAACAGTTAGGCACCGGTTATGTCAGTATTTCAATGGAGCTTAGGCGGCATTCAAATATTGGCTTTTGGAGGGAAGACTCAGAGTGAAACTCCGACTTTCTTAAGAAGGGTGAGTTTTTCCAGCGGTAGAAGAAATGGTTCAATTTCTGCAACCGGGTTAACTGATGCAGTGACCACTATTTCTTTGTAGGCAGTTGGAAAGATTGAAATATTCTGATTCTTTAACCCGTGCAAACCAAAGTCGTAGTAGTGCTGATCAATGGGTGAGTCAAGTGGGATTATTGTCTTATCTGAACTTGCGGCTACTGGCAATCTAGCATAAATATTAAAACCAGAAATTAATTTTTGATCAAACGCTTTTTTCAAAATTAAATAAAAATCTAGCGATGTCATTTTATTTGAATGCCCACGCCAATCAGACCAATAGAACTTCAAATCGTTTAACAATAAAAAACCGTCGCTATCAAACCAAGGCTGTCTAATAAAAACAAAGTCCTTTGCGACATCTATACCCTTGCGAATCATAGCCTCCGCGAGATTGACATTAGGCAGGTGTTCCAAGAAGTGGCTCATAGTCACGAAACTCACCATCTTTTTTTGCCCCAGCTTTAAGATGTCACATTGAATTGCATCAAATCCATTGGAGCGGCACAGTTTGATTTTTCTTTGATCAATATCAATTCCGAGACCTCGGGAATTCGGCACAACATCTTGCATGTATTTAATATTTGCACCAGTACTGCACCCAAAATCAAAATAATCATAACCAGTGGGATTCATATTAGTTTTACCGTCAAGACACAATAACAAGAGTCTTTAATCAAAAAATGACAAAAGTAAATAAAAAAAGACATGTTCACATATAGAGACTATTACATGGAATTAATCATTAGATCGTCCAATGAATTAAGAATCTTCGGTGTAATTTTTTCGAGGGTATGCTGTTCTATGCAGCTCTTCCTGGCGGCAATTGATAATGCTGTACGCAGCTCAATATCGTCTATTAATCGGGACAACTGCTTTACCCAAGCTTCTACCGTATCAGTAGCGACTAAGCAGTTCTTTTCTGGAATTGCAACAGCGCGGTAGGTTTCATGTTCTGACACGACAATAGCCATGTCCAATGCGGCGTACTCCAAAAATTTGAGGTATGACTTCGAGAAATTAAATTTTTCTTGAGTGAGTGGGATGACCCCTATGTCCCAATGGACGCGCTGATCAAGCCAGTTCACAAAATTGGGGTAGTCATTTTTCTTGGGCAAGCCAACTCTCTTCCCGAACGTGGGCGTGACATCCTGAAATGCACCAACCACCTCAATTTCGACTGTTGTCCCGTATTTTTCCTCAATGGTTCTCATGGCTTGCCGAATCAACTCCAAGTCCGCATGGTGGCTGCTTGTGCCGATATACCCGATGCGCACTGGTCCCAAGGGGTCCCTTTTAAATTGACCTTCTGTGTGGGTACGCGGTTTATTCAGACGCCAAAGTTCGGCATCTAAGGCGTTGGGGATTACCTGCACATTTTTATTCAAGGCGTAAAACTTCTTTGCCAGCGGCTCCGTAGACACCAAAACTAGATCTGCCCGCTGTGCTAGATACCGAACCTTTTGCACTGTTTCGGCGATATCGTGCTGATAGCGGCGCTCTTTCAATGCCTCCTCGTCCATTAAGTCATCGTCAATTTCAAAGACCAATTTACTTCCCGATGCGCGCCATTTGGGTAACCAAGCCTGTAGCGCGTCAAATTTAATATTGATGGCTTCACGCTGAATCAAAACTACTTGAGGTGGACCCGGCATGGGTAATGAGACACTTTGGCACATCTTCCAGCCTCTTCGTATGGCGACAGTGTTATATGGTAGCAAGACCCTAACGTAAGCACTGCCTGTTGGTGTTCCTCCTTTAGTCAGACTAGGAATCGTGATCAACGTGTGCTTGTCATGCCGTGGTTGAATCGCACGTAAAGATGCCAAGGCGTCTTCGAGAACCAACAATTCGCTGACAGCAGCCGCGTGGACTGAGTATTGCGCTGCAGTTTCTAGTCCGGCACGTTGAAGGCGCTTCAGACGGGCAGGGTCGTCAATGATGGAGTAAACAGCCTCAAAGCATGCCTGCTCGTCCGTGGTATCCACGATCACAGCATTATGATTATTTCGCGCATACTCGTCTGCACCGCCTGCAGCAGGTACCACGGCTGCACAACCACAGGCCATGGCCTCTAATGCGGTGCGACCGAACGCTTGGTAATCGGACAAGTCGAGGAAAAGATCGCTCTTGCCCAAGAGACGTGTAACTTCAGTTCGACTCAGCAGTCCATGATTGACAAAAGTAAAGTCCACATTAAGCAGCTCGAATTCAGGAAGATCACTTGGACAACCAAACAGGTTTATTACAAGCGCATTCCCCAGCACACCATGGAGACGAGCAAATAGCCGCATTGTTCTTTCTGCACCGCGCCGGGGCGTCTGCGGCCGGATCATGGCGGTAATGTGAATTCGGCCATCGCGGGTTCGCAATTGTGGTCTGTAAACCTCGTGGTCAATGCTGGGCTGTACTTTGTGCGCGAGCACGCCGTGATGGCGATTTACTTCCTTGATGATCCAGTGCGTTTTCGCAAACAGGCATGCACTAGGCACTAGCGTGTAGGAGTCGTGGGCTAGACGCCAGTTTGGTGTGCCCTCTTCAAAAAAAAGTGGTTCATAATCTTGAATATAGTAGGCTGGCAAAATGTATGGAATTGCATCGTTGATGCGCTTCACTAAACTCATTGAGCTGTAGATTGTGCCCACGACAATGTCAAAATCTTCAGCTATCTCGAGAAGGTTGTCGTTATCGAAGCCTATGAAAGTGTCTATTGAGCCAGGTATATCGGCATAGCTCTTAACAAAGCCATTAACTTGCCCATGCTTCATAGCAATATGGGCATGCATGCCCAAGCGACGCATCTCTGTAACTTCCTGCACAACTGAATGTGCCCCTCCACTCCCTCCTTGGACCGGCAGCAGAAAAAGAATCCGCATTGTCATCATGTCAATATGTGGCGTGTGAAGAGCTTTTGTTGCCAAAGCATCTTGCACGCGTGCGCGGACAAGGTCGAGTTGCGCTGTTTTCTTGACCTCATTTAGCTTTATTTTGAATTTCTCAGGTGTATGTTTTTTCTTAAGATTTTGGGATCCTTGTTCAGATAACACTTTGCGTTGTTGATGCCCGAAACTTTTCGACTTGGCGTGAAATACGTAAACGTCATCCGCAATGGCTAGCTCAAATCCCGCATCTGTTGCGCGTATACAAAAATCATTTTCTTCACCGTATCCAACTGGGAAGTTTTCTTCATCCATGTATCCAACGATATCAATAACTTCGCGACGGATCATGAAGCAAAAACCGTTAGCAAAAGGTAGGCGCGGGTAACTGCGCACCGAAGCTCGTTCGACTAATCGAGCCATTTCGGCCACGGTTACACCACTTGGAAGTTCATTAACTGCAAAGGTGCCTTTGTCATCTAGAAGGTGAGGAACATTTTGCCAACTTGCAGCATTTGACAGAGGTCCTACAATTCCGATTTTTTTATCTGACTCCATACACCTGATTAATCCTGATAACCAACCCTCAGAAACAATGGTGTCACTGTTTTGGGTAATTACATATGGTGCTGTAGAAAATCGCAAACCTGTATTGACTGCTTTTGTATAACCAGAGTTTTTTTCGTGTTCGATAAGGTGAAAGTTGAATCGGCCAGCACAGTAACTGCGTAACCAATCCGTAGTAGGCTGATCCGAGCCGTCATTCACGACAATAATCCGAACCTTTAGAGCATCGGTGCAGCGATTCAGCGATTCCATGCACTGCTTTACGTCCTGCAGTGCATTAAATACCGGCACAACTACGTCTACATCAAGCTTGCCAATAAATAGATGCGGAGTTGTTTGATCTGCTGGATCGTTTGATACAAGCGTGCTCAACAATGGCAGTGGTAAAGGAAAGATCTTGAGAAATTTCGGGATCTGAAGGTTTCTAGCCTGGGTCGTTTTGTATAGATTCTCTAGTATTGGTGCGCTGATCTGAGTAGTGAACCTATCTTTGAAGACTTGCAAAGCTTGGGATTGGTAGCTTCGGATTAAGGCATCATCAAACAATACGAACTTGATTCTCTTAGAAAGCTCTTCTGGCTCTGTCGCGACGAAGTCCCGAAGCCCCTTAACACCGTCTAGGACTCCAACGCTGTTAGTTATGACAAACACCCCCATTCCCAACGCGTCAGAGAGCTTTGCAGGAGTTTGAAATTGCGATATGACTGACTTTTCATCCTGCATCAGAACGCAGCAGTCCGCCATGGAAACAACTTCAGTGATTCTCCCGAATGGCTGGTTGGAGAGAAATACAAACTGGCACCCTTTGATCTCTCGAAGTTTCTTTTTAAGGGCCGGATTCGCAAAATCCCCTGCAATGCAAAAAAGAATGTCTGATCTCTTAGTATCAGCAATGGCTTGGGCGGTTTCGATCAAACCTTTATGCTCTAGTGGAGTTCCGCAAAAAAGGACAACTTTTTTGTCCAGTGGTATCCCGTATTTTTCTCTATTCTTTCGCTTTAGTTCCGGTGACGGTCTGAATTGTTTTTCATCCCGCGCGTGGCGAATGATCTCACCGCCGTAACGCTGCTGCAGTGGTGTGTTGCCCACAGTGATGCCGTCAAACTCTTTGGCCAAGCCAACTGACAGCCGGGTCCAATCTTTGCCAGCCAAGTCTTTTAGTTCTGGCAGTTTGCCGTTTTGCTTGATGTAGTCGTCCACGCTGATCGGGGTCTCTGCACCGACAAATGCAAGTTCCTCGTCGTCAATGTCCATTAACACCTTGGCATTCCAAATCAGTTTGTACAAGATGCCAAAGAAGATATTGGGTGCGCGTGGTTTGGACAGGTGAACGATGTCGTAGGGGTGCGCGGCTACTAATGCGATGGCTTGATCGATGAACTTGGCCTCATCTTCAACCACAAAGCTGTGTTTGGTGATACTTGTGTCCCGAATGGGCTCCCATATGTCACGCCCCAAAGCCGGAAAGTGACAGCCAATGATTTCAACCTCGGCAAAAGTCTCATAGATCGTTGCCAAGGTGTACGCCCTGCCTGCCGCGTTGTGAGACAGCTCCCAGCCGCATACGGCTACGCGGGGTTTAACGGCACTATTGCGGGCATCACGATATTTTTGCCGGGCAGCATTCAGGTTGGGTGCAATGGAATTACTCAAACCGGGCATGGCTGCCAGCGCAGCCAAGTAATGCTGTATGGCCTGTTCCAAATTGCCAGCGCGCAGCGCAGCATTGCCCAGTTTAAGAGAGCCATCTGTTCTTGGAGTCATTATCTGGACTGGTGTAATAGCGTTCATTTTTTTTAAAACCTAATCACGATCAAAGGCCCTGGAAATCTGCAAGAAAAACCGTCTCTTGCTTCACATCGTGATCTTTGTCGCCGTCGGGTTGGGCGTTGGGCTGAAGCAGCAGGGTCAGCGTGTTGTCTTGGTCCCAGCGGGTTCTGTCAATGATGGGCTCGGCGTAGCCCAGGTCATGGGCCCAGAGGGTTTGGGTTTGGCCGGGGTGATTGGGCTCATAGGCATAGTCTGGTGCCTTAAGCACGGTGACTGCCAGGTGGTTTTGACTCAGGTCTCCACGGTAGATGATGTGGGCGTTGTCGGCCTTGTCGAGCAGCAGCACCGGGCGGCTGATGGGTAATTGCAGGGTGCCACCACCGGTTAGGTCGAAGGCTTGGGTTCGCTGGCTGATGCAGTGCTGCTTCCAGGTGATGCCATCAAACCAGACGTGCTGATATTGGGGAATGCCAGCCGCGTCATTCGCATAAAAAGCGATGTGAGGGCGATTGGCACTGTCCACGGCCATGCTGCATTGATTAATCAGGTTGCTGCCGGGTGCCACGGGCCAGATGGTCTCGGCGTTAACTTGGGTAATGGGAAGCTTGTAGGGGCGGCCGTGAGTGGTATGCCAAGTCAGTCCATTGTCCGGTGATGCGGCATAGCCGATGTTGACGTTATTCACCAAGTCCTCTTCGCCCATGCCTTGGATGCGCCATACGAAGCTAAGGTGCAAGGTGCCGTCGCTGCCTACAGCGGGGTGATTCCAGTAGGCGTTACTGGTCCAGGGCTTTTGCTCAGAGCCTGAGAGAATCGCGTTAGGGTGATCCGCCCACGTTTGAGTGTCTTCGTCAAACGTTTTGATGCGGGCGCTGCCTTTGACATGAGTGCCGTCGCGGTACAGCAGGGTGAGCGGGTAGCCGTGGTGCGGCAGGATAAACGTGGGGTAGGTTACTGTTTCTTCATGAGCGCCGGTCATTTGCAGCTCTGCCGTCCAGTCTGTAATGCTAAGCGAGCGGGTTGCGCGGCGGTAGCGCAATTGTGTGGCGTGGTGGTCGTAGCTGAGGTGCAAATGGTCCGCCCGATCCAGCCCCAAGCTGATGCTGTTGTGGGCATCGCGCAGGTTGTATTGGCCCGGAATGTCATGGGTTGCAATATGCTCAGTATCCAAGTCCCGCTGCACCAGGCGCAGGGTTTGTTCATTGACGTAAAAGGCGGTGAATTGCTGCCTGCCACTGGTCAAAATTGCATGATGTCTGAAAACTACCGTGTTGACCGTGTTGGCCGCCCATGCTTGCCCCAAGTTGATTTGAGTTTTGAGCTTGACTGTGATGGCTTTTTGCTGAGGTTGCAGGATGTTCAACTGCGATGGCTGACGTAGTGCCGCGGTTTGATTGAGTGAGGTTCGCACTGAGTCGGCGGGCAGACCCATTTGCGCCAATTGTTGCGCGACTCTGGCCTGGGTGAGCAATTGCACATCGCTATTGGCGGCACCAGTTTGCAGGGATGCCCGGAAGTGCTTTAGAGCTCGTTGTTCTTGCCCACTGACCGCGGCCGCCCGGCCCAGGGTGTTGTGAACACCCGCTATCAAAATCTGAGTTACCAGCTTTTTGCTGCAGCCCCAGTCCATAGCCAGGCGCGTGTGTTGACGCGCCCCTGCCGCATTTCCCAGTGCCTGGTGACCGGCTGCAGTCAGGAGGGCTAGCTTGGCGCGGTCAGGGTGGTGCTGCAAGGTGTCGCGGCTGATGGCGGTCAGGCTTGCCCAGTCGCCAAACTGCCATTGAGTGCGGCTGCGCTCCAGCAGGTTTTCATCATAAGGAACCACGTTCTGAATATTGGTCTCGTCGTTAAACGCTATAGCTGCCGTCCCGCTTGGGTACGTCGCCGTATTTTTGTTAGACCCCGCCAGCCAGGCTTTCAATCGGTTGAACATGCTCAACATGGGTTACAAGCCTGGTTCGCGCAAGAGCAAGTCTTTGATCAACTCAATCTGCGCCTCGGCTTTGATAAGTTCGTCCTGTAGCAGTTGCTGGCGAATGTCTTTTTCTTGTATGTCTAACTCTAGTTGCTGGATGCGCTGTTGATGCTCTGAGGCAAGATTGGCTTGCTCGTCGCGGACTGTAGTAATCGTCGCGATTTCACTGGCCAGGACGTCGCGTTGGGCCAAGGATTCAGTTTTTGCTCTCGCTTCAGCATCACGGGCGGCAAGGGCTGCAGCTTTGGCTTTGGCCTCAGTGTCGCGAGCGGCTGTGAGTTCACCCTTTTCTTTGATCAGCGCGTCGCGTTGGGCCAAGGCTTCCGTTTTTGCTTTCGCTTCAGCATCACGGGCGGCAAGGGCTGCAGCTTTGGCTTTGGCCTCAGCATCGCGAGCAGCTGTGAGTTCACCCTTTTCTTTGGCTAGGGCGTCGCGCTGCGTCAGTGCTTCTGTTTTTGCTTTCGCTTCGGCATCGAGCGCAGTAAGGGCTTCGGCTTTGGCTTGAGCTTCGATGTTGTGGGCTTCGGCTAGTTCAGCCTTTGCCTTGGCCAGGGCATCGCGCTGTGCCAAGGCTTCAGTTTTTGCGTTCGCTTCGGCATCACGGCTGGCAAGCGCTGCGACTTTGGCCTTGGCCTCAGCGTCTCGGGTGGCTGTGAGTTCGCCCTTTTCTTTGATCAGGGCGTCGCGTTGTGCCAATGCGTCAGCTTTTGCTTTTGCTTCGGCATCACGACCGGCAAGCGCTGCGACTTTGGCTTGCGCTTCAGCGTCTCGGGTGGCTGTGAGTTCGCTCTTTTCTTTGATCAGGGCGTCGCGCTGCGCCAAGGCTTCAATTTTTGCTTTCTCTTCTGCATCACGGCTGGCAAGGGCTGCAGCTTTGGCTTGCGCTTCATCGTTGCGGGCAGCGGCAATTTCAGCCTTTTGTTTGGCCAGGACGTCTCGCTGCGCCAAAGCTTCAGTTTTTGCATTCGCTTCGGCATCACGACTGGCGAGGGCTGCGGCTTTGGCTTCGGCTTGAGCGTCTCGGGCGGCGGCGACTTCCCCCTGTTCTTTGGCCAGGGCATCGAGCTGCGCCAATACTTCAATTTTCACTTTCGCTTCGGCATCGCGACTGGCAAGGGCTGCGGCTTTGGCCGCGGATTCTTCGTCGAGCGCTGCAGTCAGCTTGGCGTTCTCTCGGATTAACGCTTTGTGTTGCGCAAGTGCCTGGGTTTTGGCCTTGGCCTTGGCGTCGCGCTCGGCTGTGAGCTTGCCCTTTTCTTTGGTGAGTGCCTCAAGCTCTGCCTTGCGTTGAACGGCAAGCTGGGTCTGCTGGTCTTGCGTTTGGCCCAAGGTGTCAATTTGAGTTTGCAGAGCGGTTTGCCAATCTTTGACGAATAGGGCCTGACCGATCGCGGGATGGTTGCCTGCCTGCACATGAACGCAGCGAAACTCCAGGGACGTCAAAAATTGTTCAATAGCAGGCAACGCGGCTTCGGGGTTGTCATCGGCATTGGGGCCCAGCCAAACCCGCAGCCACAGTACGCTCCAGCGCTCAAGCTCAACGCCGGCTCCGCGCAGAATGGGAAGCGCCGGCAGGCACTCAACAATGCCCCAGACCTTATTGGCTGAAGACGTAGTTCGCCAACCCACCTGGTTCAGCAGGTTGTCAAGGCGTGTGCCGGAGCGCTGCGTCTGCGCAACGGTGCGAAGGTTGGGCCATACGCTGGCAAGGCTTTCAGGGGGAACGAGGCCATCTTCTTCGGGATTGCTGGCCTGGTGGTAGGTGACGTCACCGTCTGCATCCGTGAGCAAGGCGCTGCTTGATTGCCAACCGGGGTGTGCAGTGCCGTAATGTGCCACCCAGCTGAGACGCTCGGCGTCAGCGTCGATGATCAGCGCGTTTGCTACTTGCCATTGGTGCCATTCATGCATGTCGCCCTGGCCACCACCGGCGCCGATGTGAATAACCGCACCCGGTGGGTTGAGCCTGCGAATCGCATCGACAGCGCCTTGCGACTCGCCCCGAAATGTGGGCTGTTTCGTGGGCAGCGACATCATTTGCTCTTTCTGACTGTGCTTGCAGCGCGCTTGCTGGCTGGTCGCGTCGCCTTGGCGTGCGGCTTATTGACTGGCTGCTTGGTAACGGCCGGCTTACTGACAGACGTCCTATTAACGGGTGCTTTCTTAACGGGGAAGGGCTTGGCGGCGGCTACGGCCGGCAGAGGTGCGGGTAAAACTTTGGGTACTGGCGCCTGGGCAGGAGGTGGCTCGATTGGTTTGGGGGGCGCAAGCCGCGATGCAATGATGCGTTGCATGTCGTTGAGCATTTTGGTCCAGTCGTCCCAAGGCCGCTGGAGTTGCACGCCCGTGGCTTTAAGCGCAGACAGCATGGACGGAAGCCGGCTCAGCAGGGTCACAATGAGTTTGCGGTCGTTCTCAGAGAGGCGTTGCAACACGCCGACGTCCACGGAGCCAGGCAGGGCAAACCGCAATTCAAGTTTGGGGCCGAAATCATCGTGGGCTTCCTCAAACCAGCCTTCTAATTGCCGGGTGCCTTTTTGCTCTGCAAATTCAAGTTTGGGGTGCAGTCCAAATTGCCCGGCGCGCACGTTGGCGCAAGAAAGCCGAAACTCGAAGGCGGGCCAGCGCTGGTCGCGATAGGCTGCATTGCCAAGGCTCAGCCAGAGCGATTCGTAGTGGGGTTGGACCTGTTCGCGCTTAAGGCTGATTTGGTCGTAGCGGAGAGACGACTTGGCGTGTTTTTCGATGAGATCGATGAATCTGCCGAGGCCAGTTTTGAGTTGATCGGCATTGAATCCAGCAGGGGCTTTGAGGGCAGCCGGGTTCTCAAGAGAGCGCCGTAGCAAGTGGGCCAGAGTCTTGAGCAGGTCAAAGTCGCCGAGAGCCAGGTCGCGCAGGGCCTCGGCTCTTTCGCGCGCGAGCTCGGGGGTGGCAACCGGGATAAGCGTGAGCTCGGTCTGACTGACAGGTGCGCCAGGCCAGCGCAGCAGCGGGCCAGTTGAGCCGGTCGGCCGGGAGAAGACGAAGCCGGCAACGCCCTGGTCGAGAATGGTCCCAAACTCAAACTCAGGCAGACTGCGTCCAGCGGTTTCAAAGTTTTTCAGTTTCCACCGGGTCTGCATGGTGCCTTCTCCTTGAACGCTGAGAAGTTCAAGGGTTTCGTAGTCGCAGTAGTTGAGGTTGCGCTTGAGCATGCGCTGCCAGCGGGCCTCGGCGGTTTCGAGTTGCTTTTGGCTTTCCTGGTGTTTCAGGAAATAGTTTTCAAGTTCTTCCTGTACCTGATGGAGTTGCAGCAGGAGCAGTTCGCCTTCTTGCGTGGATTCCTTAAGCTTGCTTTGTGCGGCTTTGAGGGCTTCGGTCTGGGCTTTGTTTTCGACAGAGGCAGCGGGTTTGCTGAGGTGATCAATTTTTGCCTGTCGCTCGGTGGCCAGTTTGGCTTGTTCGTCCCGGGCTGCAGTGACTTTCGCAATTTCTTTGGTCAGGGCGTCGCGCTGCGCCAAAGCTTCAGACTTTGCTTTCGCTTCGGCATCACGGGCGGCGAGGGCTGCAGCCTTGGCTTTGGCTTCAGCGTCGCGAGCGGCTGTGAGTTCACCCTTTTCTTTGGCCAGTGCGTCCTTCGCCGCACTCAGGGCGGTGTTGGATTGGGTCAGCATGTCGACTTGCTTATTGGCGGCTTCATGCTTCAGGAAAATACCCTCGAGCTCTTCCAAGGCCGCTTGGGCTTGGTGCGATTCGACTGTGCGATCACGCAGGCTGCGGTAGCTGGCGATGATTTCCTCTGGTGGGAGCACCAGTGTGCCGACGTTTGGCGCTGCTTCGGCTTGTGTTGCTTCTTCGCCAAGGCGCGTGAATGTGGCGGCAAGTTCGTGCTGCAGGCTTGTGGTCTGCGTGTAGTTCTGGCACAGCTGCTGCGCCAGGTAGAGGGCGAGAGCGTCTTGCTCAGGATACCCGTGTCCGGCCGCATCCCTTGCAACGCTGAGCGGCAGCTTCCATTTAACGGTGCAGTGCTCGATCAATGCCTGCGGATGCTGGGCGCACTCGCGGGAATCAACCAGCAGACTGCGTTTTGGATGACGATGATGAAAGCGCAACAGTTCTTGATGATGCTGCTGCCAGCTGGTCATCACCTCGTCAACGGATACGGTTTCAGGGCCTGTGGTCATGGCGCTGGCCAGCATTTGCTGTGGGGTTACACAGACCAGTACAAAGTTGAGTCGGGGCTCGAATTGCAACCAGAAATCAAGCAGCCAGGTGCTCCGCGCATCCGCCCAACCCCAAACCTTTGACTTGATGTTGGCGATGAAAATTTCGCTTGCGAGCTGCTCCCAAAGCCGCCCTGGGCTGGAAATGGGCTGGTAGCCGGGCGCGTCTTCGGCGGCCATGGCCATCACCTGCTCGTGCCATAAGGCCATGTCAATGGGGTCGTCGCGCTTGACTGGTTTGGGACTGGCCAAGCCGGCTTGCTGCAGGAGATGGGCAACGGGGTGCAGGTCCGTCTGGCTGGCGCCGGTGATGCAAATGGCTTTCATGCAGGTCTTTCTGTGTTTTCCATATCGGCGGATTCGTACCGCTTTCGAGCGCTTTCGAGGGCTTTGGCTACTTCACCGGAGACGAATTCAAGCGTGAGGCGTTCACGGCCCGATAAGTCTTTGGCGCTTTTTAAACTGGCTTGCGGACTTGCGAGGCTGATCATGCGCTGTGCAACCTGTTCGACGTCGGCCTCGAACCACCGCTCTTTGCCGCTGGCCCCGGGATAGCCCCCCACCTTGATTGGCACCAGCCGACCTTTGACGGGATGGACGAGCGGACCATAGGCAAAGTCGCGGGTACCCGAGTAGTCCGAGACGATGACGGATTTACCCAGCAGCATGGCCTCAGCCACATCGCGGCCAAAGCCTTCGGCCCGGTGCAGGGATACATAGCAATCGCATGCCGCGTAGAGCGCCAGCAGTTCGTGGCGGCGCAAGGAATGGTCGATCAGAATAATGCGTTTGTCTGCGGCAATTTCAGCTTGGAGCTGGCACCATTTGGGGTCGTCGGCGGAGGTATGCGTGACCTGGATAACCAGGCCCACATCTTTGCGTTTGCCAGGAAACGCGGCCCGGAATGCGCGAAGGCTGGCCCAGGGGTTCTTGCGCTCGGTGGTGGAGTCGAAGTCGAACGACAAGTAGAACAAAAAAGTGTTCTCTGGAAGCCCGAAATGGGGGCGGCCAAAATCCCTTGACGCGTCTGCGTTCAGGGCTTCGAGCGTGACGGCCAGCGAGACCTGGCGCACCGGCACGGGCGCGCTCTTGCGGTAGGCATCGCCGGTATATTGCGAGGCCGCCCATATCTCATCCACCAGGGCGTAGGCGTCGGCCCATGCTTCTGGCCATACTGGCAAATCCCAGTGCCACCAGCCGATGTTGTAACGGCCGTCGAACAGGGACCGGCCATGGAGCAAAAACGCCCTGACGGTTTCCATGCCGGTGATGCAGAAGAGGTTGATGTCGTAGGGGAGTTCATCTGACACCCGGCCTGGCGGGGTGGTCTCTTGCTCCGTCAGGTCGGCGCCCGGAGCGAAATTGAAAATACTGAACGGAATGCCTAGGTTTTCGAGGCAGGCAGCGGCGGTACGCAAGTCTTCGCCAAAGGCGTCGCCGATCAGGTTGACGCCGCAGCCGCGCGCAGGCGCAAAGCAATGACTGGGGGCGGCCTTGCGCTGGAGTAATTTTTTTCGACTATGGATGTTACGCAGCGTAGCGTTGCCATGCACTGCAAACCAATTGACGTATTTGACAACTCCGGCGGCCGAAGTCAACGGAAAAGTGGAGTTCAAGTTGGGCAGGTAGCGCCACAACAGCCAGGCGTCGCGCCTGAGCCGGGTACCTGGCAGATTTTTGAACAGCCAGGCTAGTTGTTGGGGGAGTATGAAGCTCCCAAAATCGTGTTCATCGAACCAGACAAAATAGAACCAGGCAATAAAGCGCCCGCGCTGGACCCGGTCATCGAGGGGAAACTTTTTTTGAAGATCAGGGCGGCCAAACCACAGGTGCGCCATCAAGCGGGAGATGGGCAAGGCCGGGTCTTCGGGAAAACGGGGGTCAAGTTCGGCTAAGGTGTAGCGCTGCCATTCGGGGGCGTCCCAGCCTATCTGGAGTTCCTTACGCCCGCTTTGAAGATACCAGCAGACAAGATTTGAGCGGCCTTCGGCGGTAGAGATGTCAAACGCGGCCTGCAGGTCGGGGCGAGTTTCGCGGATGGCAAACAGGAGGCGAGAAAGACCCTCGCTTCCATGGTGCTTGTCAGGCACATCCATGCGTGCAAAAGACTGGCCGTTCCAGCGCATGAGCATGGCTCGTGTGACCGGATGGGACACGCCAGCGCGATGCTGCGGCAGGTCCTCAAAAAGGCTGTTGATGGAATCGGGTGTGCGCCAAGCCCCTTGCCCTGCTTGAGAGCTTAGCGTTTTGGCAAGCGCTTCGCGTTGGGTCATGGATGACTCGTTGCGCTGCTGGCATTCGTGATTGGCATGGGGCGCAGGCGGAAGCCATGGGCCAGAATTTCACCTTCCAGCAGCGCATTCAGGGCCGGCAGGGTCGCCTCCGAGATGAAGGCATCGCTGGCAAAGCCCTTACCCGACTTGATGATTTCCGCAAGCTCTCGCACCGGTCGGTTGTGCGCGTCAGGCAGCTCGACACGGTGTGAAAGGCGAGCCAGCACGGACTGGTTGGCGTGAGCGGCAGGCGAGCTGAAAAATGTCTTTACGCGATCAAGCAGGGCTGGTTGGCGCCGCTGATAGACCTCGCACAGCTGTGCCTCAAATTGCTCGACGTATACCAACTCGACATCGCCGGCGATCACGGGTTGGGTTTGAAAATGAATATCTGAAAAATCACGATGCAGGGCAAGGTAATCAAGAAAATCCTGGAACGTCAGCTCGCCCCAGGCATCTGTTTGGGGCCCGAACCGCCAGCGATAAACGTCGTGCCCGGTTGATAGCTGCGGACAATAAAAAAGCGAAGCGACTTTGTCAATGAAAGCCGACACCAGGCGCTTATAGGGATCGCGCACGACATTGATCTTGAATTGCGGCGGGCGATCTTTGGGTAGGGGAAAGACGGAGGGCGCGCTGCGGATTGTTTTTTCAGCGCGCTGTGGATCTATTTCATCCGCATGCAAGGCAAAGAACAGGTGGCGAAGCGATGTACAGGCGCTTTTGGGATTGTAGAAAACGGCGTAATTGAACGCGGTGGAGTACATCGAATGCTTGCCGTCGCGACCATCGACCTGGGCCGCGGCAAGTCGCTGGCCGGTGGCGGAAACACGAAGTTCAAGGGGGGTGCCGATGGCGATTGGCTGGAGCCATTGGCACCCGAGCTTCCAGGCCGGGGGCTGGTTGCCAGCGGTGGGGTGGGGATAAGTTTTTTGCAGTAATTGGCCGCCCACCACGATGTCAACCAACGGCGGATCACCGCTTGTATTTTGTTGAGTGAACCAACCCGACAGGCTAGTCTGTGTGCCCTCCAGACTGCTATACATGACCCGCCGGGCGGGCGCTGGCGCGGGGGAGTTAATGGCCGACATGCTGCTCTACTTCACTTTGCGAATGAACCATGGGGCGCGCGTTGCACAATTGCAAACGCGTCGGCATGGCGGTGGCGTGTATTTGCCGGGCCCACGCCCTGCCATGTACCAGCGCGACATAGGTGCGGCAATAGTTGAGCCAACACCCGGCAAGCCATTTGTCCTGAGTGGCAATGGCCTTGTCTTTGATGGCGTTCAGGGTCTTGAGATGCTCATTGGGTGCCGGGGTGTCAGCTTTTCGGGCAAGGTACTTGAAGGCTTTGTATTTGTCACCGTGCAGGCTCAGAAACAAGCCAAAGAGCCGCTCGATGATGAACGGCAGGTAGGATGCTTCAGCGTGCATGCTACGTGGATCAGCCAGTGAAGAGAACAGCACAATGCGCGCGGGTGGCAGCAAATTGGCTTGTGCCTGGTCCAATGCATCGCCAACGAAACGCAGGTAGTTCTGCCAAAAATCAGGCGTGGCCACAAAATAATTGGTGGCGGCAAATAGCCAGGAGGGCGACAGCTCGTCAAGGCTTGCGGTAGGCAGTCCGGCGGCCTGAAGAAAATCAAAGGAGAGATTGAGAAAGTCAGGGTGTGCAGTTTCACCCTGACACCAGAGATTGTGAAAGAGCGCCTCAGTTTCGGGAAACGGGTTGCAAAAGTAGGCGTCGTAGCCGGGGTTCACGCGGATGGTATTGATGAGCTCCTGGCCGCTCAGGCCGGTCTTTTGGGTAAATTTCCAGGACAAAGCGCCCCAGAGATCGGCGCCCTCGGCCAGCCCGCTGGCAACAATTTTGCGAAAGACATTGAACTCGAGCAAGGGGCTTGAGTCCCCCGCGTTGTCGTAGGCAACGAAGGCTGGGTCGAGCTGCGCAATTTGCTCTGGATGGTAGTGAATCTGGAATACGCGGATATGCGGGGCGACGGCGTTCATCAGGGGCTCACGAGAACAAGGCCAGGAGTTTGGGGCTCTGTACGCGCCCGTCAAGCTGTGCCGCAGCGCGCTGCCGATAAAGCGCGCGGTCACCGGGATCGACAGCGGCGTGCTCTTTGTCCCAGTCGACCTCCATCAGCACGGCGTTGGGGTCGTAACAATATTGGTCGTCGCCAAGGGCGAGCACGGTGAGCTCGACATCGGCATAGTGGCGCTGGTAGGCGGGGTGGAACAGGTCGCCACCGTAGTTGGCGTCAGCCCATTTTCTCGCGGCGAGCCCAAAACCAGCCAACGCGCCCATCCACTTGCCATCATTGAATCCATGTAAACCTTTGCCCGACTTGCGTAGGGCGTCAAGGGCAAGCTTGAGCCAATAGCGGCCAGCGAATGCATCTTGGGCAACATAGGCTACGGAGGCGCTTTGGGTGCGGCGATAAACCTGATTGATGATCGAAATGAACCCTTGGCGGTCACAGTCCTGAATGGCAAGCAACAAGCCGCCTGTGCCGGCGCGCACGGCAAGTTGCCGGGCACTGCGCTCGGCTGCAGCTCGGTCTATGTAGGGCATGATCACCAGCGTTTCGACTGGCGGCAGAAGCAACTCGACGGCACCAGCGTCTCGAGCGCGTAGCTCCATAAACTGGGTGGTGAGTGTTTTTGGCTGGGAGGCAGACACAGGGTTCTTCAGTGAGTTTCAATCATGCGCAACAGTTCTTCGGCCAACCGGTCATGGCGCAGACGGGGCGAATCGGCGGCGAGCAAGGGGGTGCGAACAGGCGCTTGAGCTTTGGCAGGACGCCACCCATCAAGCAGATAGTGCTGCGGCGCCATGCCAGCGTAGCGGCAATGGGCCAGGGTGTGGCGTTCACAAAAAAGCTTTCCCATGCGTGTGCGGCAGGGAACACCCAGCATCAGTGCCTCGATGGTGGTAAGTCCGCCTGTGTAGGGAAAGGTGTCAATGACGGTGTGAAGTCGAGCCACTTCGTTCAGGTAGGCCACATGCCCCTCGGGCACGATGAACTCCAACGGAGCCACGTCGCCCAGCGCAGTTTGAATGCGTTTTTGCAGTTCAACATGGCGAAAGCGGTGTTCAATAAAACGGAGCTTGAAGTCGATGCCCTCGTCGCGCCAAGCGATGCACTGTTTTGCCAAATAATCCAAAAACGCGCGGGAAATCTTGGCCGGGTTGGCTATCACGCCCAGCGCCATGCCAGGATCGGCGGCTTTCGGCGAGGGGAAATAAGGCGGGGGGGTATAGGTGACGTAGCCCGAAGCCAGCAAGTGCAAGGGTTCGGCATAGAGTGGTTGCAGCGCCAGCGGGGTTTGCTCGATGTCGCTCAAAAATCCGTCAAAGGCGGCCAGCCCGGTTGACGCGGCCTGCCCGCCAACCCATTTGTACATTCGCCTGGCAGGCTTTGTAGCGAGGGCCTGCAGGGCCTGGGTGTCCATCCAGCCACCCATGTCAATCAGGGTGTCGAGTTGATGACGGCGAATTTCTTGCTCGAGCGCCATGGGCTCAAGCGCCGCCACGTCAATCCAGTCGCGCGCAATGGCGCGGAACTGGGCTGTGGCCCAGTCTTCTTTGGTATTGCGGTGAAAGAACACCAGGTCGACGTTCTCGGCCAGCAGGCGCAAGGCGCCCAGACCAAAAAAGTACACGGGGGTGGCGCGCAATTGGGGCGAGATGACGCCAACGCGCGGTCGCCTTGCGGAGGGCACCGGTTTTTCGGCAGGCTTGGGGTTGGAAAGCGCGCCCAGATGGTCGTTTGAATAGCTTTGAAGGCGGGCGGCGATCTGTTCCGGCGGTATCGCCCCCGGATCGTAAAGCGCGGCCAGACACGCGAGCAAGCGCGCCTCGGGCGGGGTGTTGGAATCGGACCCCGACGGAACAAGTTCGCCAGCACGGGCGGCATCACCGAGTTCATGCAACGCAAACGAGGCGCGCTCGGTCTGCAGGGAAGGAATATCCTGCCGGGGTTCACTGGCAAGCGCGGCCATGGCGTCGTCCAGACGTTTGAGCTTGCGCAGCACTTTGACGCGAATGAGCCTGGCTTGCCACAGCTGCGGATCAAGTTGCAGCGCTTGGGTGGCATACGGCAAGGCCTCTTCATATCGGGCGAGCGCAAACAGACAAAGGCTGGCATTGTGATGCAGCGAAGGCATTCGCGGCGCGTCAGTGATGGCGTCCAGATAGCCTTTGAGCGCAGCCGACCACTGCTGTCGGGCCCGCAAGACATCTGCAACAGCAAGCTGGCTGCGAAACTTGGCGATGCGAGGGTCGGGCGCGGATAACAAAGACTGCTCCGGGCTAAAAAAGCAGGGTTTCGAGCAACTTCAGAATTTCATTGGCCGGCGTGGCGCCGACCTGGGAGTGAAGGTTGACGAGGTTGCTTGCCATGCCGAGCACGGAAGCTACATACTGGTCCTGAACTTCAAACAGGATCTGGATGCTGTTGAGCACGTCAAGCTGGCTGCGCACCCCGCCTTTGTAGCTTTGCTTGTTGCCCTCAACACTCAATTGGGCGGCTTCGATGGCGTCAAACCGAATATCGGACTCGACTTGGCCCGACTCCAAAAGTGCATAAAGACGCTCAACTTCAAGTATTGCGTTTTGCTCAACGGCACGAGCGTCTGCGACCGATTTTCGGGCGGTGGCCTTGGAGGCGTCGATGGCCAGCACGGAGCTGGACTGAAGAGGGAAGTCGACCGCGACACCGACATAGTTTGCGGAGCTCCCGCTGCTGATGGTGGTCCGCTTGGCGATCAGATTGACCTGAGGCATGAATGCGCCGCGCTTGCGCCAGACGTCGAGGTCAGCCAGGCGTTCATTTTGCCGCGCTGTTATTAATGCCGGGTTGTGGCGAATTAGCGAGTCCTTGAGTTGGCCAATATCGGGCAGAACCAATGAACGTTTCTTGCGCGCGAGGACGAATGCATCGGGCTGCGCCGGTTGGCCTGTGATCGCCAAAAACTGGCGCTCCGCCGCTGCCCGACGCGCCTTCAAGCCTTGCTCTTCGGCGCGGACCTGCTGGAGCCGCACCAAGGTGTCACGCTGGTCGGTGAGGGTGCCAGTACCCAGTTCAAACGCACGTTTCGCCGCAGCGGCCTGAAGTTCGAGCGCTTCTTTCTTGCGCAGGTTGAGGCTCAGGCTTTCTCGGGTGCGAACCAGTTCGGTGACGATTGCAAAATAGCGTAACGCCAAATCATCCATGCGTTGCTGCATGGTGGCTTCTGCCTTGAGGTCGAGGGAGCTCGCTCCAAACCAGGTGGCCAGTCGTTCAGCGCTGACGAGCGGCTGGGCGACCTGGACGGTGCGCTGCGATCCGCCGGCTTCCGTGCGGTCGCCGAACTTCAGGCCAACTTCGGGCCAATAGGCACGGCCCGCCTGCTTGGCGCTGATCTGGTTGGCTTCGAGTTCGGCGCGCGCACCTTGGAATGCAGGGTCATTCTGCAGCGCATTCTGAAATCCGTCAGTTAACTCACCCGCAGTAACAAGGGATGCCAACAACAGGCCAACAAGCGGCAGGCAACGTTGAATACGCACCGCTTATTCCTTGAATGCGCGCGACAGCCGGTCGCTGATGGGTTTGACCAGGAGGCTGACGAAGTTGCGCTCCCCTGTCTTGAACACCACTTCAACCGGCATGCCGGGCTGGATCACCTTGCCACCCAGTAGTTTGACACCGGCCTCGTCAGTTTCGATCTGCGCCAGGTAGAAGTCGGTGCCCTGGCCAGCGAGTGCCGTGGTGGAGGTGGACGTGCTGGTCTGCTTGTCGGCGCCGATCAGGGTCACCTTGCCTGGAATGACTGGCGTGGTAATCATGCTGAAAGCTGAAAACCGCAAATCCACGGGCATGCCGGCCAGAATTTTGTCAATATAGTGTGGTGGCACCTGGGCGTCGACAACGAGTCGACCGCCAACGGGCACGATCTCCATCAGCACGGCGCCTGCCCCGATGACCCCACCCAATGTGTTGGCCTTCAATCCCACAACGGCGCCGTCGACAGGGGCGCGAATGCTGATCAGGCTGCGATTGAACTTCAAGGCTTCGACGCGCGACTCCAGGGCCTGGTATTGCCGCTGAAACTCTGAGGTCTGGGTGTCGATGTCTTTGTGATAAGCCGAGAGCAGTTGAATCAGCTGCAGGCGTGCGCCCGCGATAGCGGCCTGGGCGCGCGATTGTTCCGCCATCAAAGTGGCTATTCCGGCAACCATGTCGCTGCGAAGCCGCTCCGCCTGCGATGCCTGCACCTTGGGAACAAAACCCGCAGCTGCGAGCTCGGCCGCATTGCGGGCTTCTTCAGTGACAGTTTTAATCTGGAACCTGCGCTCGACCATCACCTCGTTGAGGCCCTTCAACTGGGCTTCCAAACCCGACAATTGCTCATGCAGAATGCTCTGCTGGCCTTTCAGTTCGGTGGTGCGTGATTTAAAAATTTCACCTTGCAGGCGCTTGGCCTCATCGAGTCGCTGGTCACCCTCGTAGGGCTTCATCTTGGGAGTCCATGCAATCTGGGCGCGACTCGTGCGCTCAGACATCAGGCGCGACAACGTCGCCATGGCATTGATGTATTCAAGCTCGTTGGTGTTGAGTTCCGAATCAATAGTGAGGGAGTTCAGGATGACGAGGGGGTCGCCTTTTTTGACCTTGTCGCCCTCCCTCACCAGGATTTCCTTGACGACACCGCCGGCGGGATGCTGAACCGCCTTTCGGTTGCCCAGGACAACGACGGTGCCGGGCAGGATGACGCCGGCATCCAGTGGTGCCCACACGGCCCATACCAAAAACAGCACGAACATGACCACCACGACACGCGCGGTTTTCTTTTTGATCGATGCGTCCTCAAGTTGAATTGGCGTCAAGCCATCACGTGCGAGCAGTTTTGGATCATAAGGATCAAGAGTCCGGATCCACCTGGAAATGCGATTGATCATGGTTCAGGCGACGATATCGTTTGTCCCGGGACCTGATGTCTCAGCCAGGTTCTTGGGTTTGTCGGCGACTGTGCTGACGCCAGATTCTGGCAGCTTGGGTACGGGTTTCGAACCGGCCAACTGGGCATTAAAACTTTGGATGGACCCGAACCATCGCAGACGACCCTCGGCAAGTATCAACACCTTGTCAGCCTTGCTGATCAATTGTTGCCGGTGGGTGGTAAATACGACGGTTGCGCCGCTGGCCTTTATCTCCAGCAT
>JAZKDR010000006.1:0-14406 GCA_040387435.1 Pseudomonadota bacterium | reverse complement strand
CACATTGGACTCTGAGACGAGGTCAATCAGGGTCTTGAGTTTTCTTAAATCCATGGAGTCTCCAGCGACGGTAGATGCCGGTGCAGTCAGGGCCAGAGGCCTGAAAATGCCGCACTCAGCTTGTTTGAAGATTTGCAGATCACGTCTGGCGTGATATGACTGCGAATGGAAGTCCGGCGCAAGGCCATCCTTCTTTATCTTTCGCTTATTTTCAGCTTTTACCCTTTAAAGCAATTTAAAGCCCCTCAATCAACAGCAATCTCACTTGTTGACTGGCCTGTCAGACAGGCGGGAAAGCGCAGAGTTTACATCATGCAAGGGGATGTAAAACAGAAAGTCGGGATTTTTACGTTTTTGAGATTGATCAC
Source organism: Pseudomonadota bacterium (assembly GCA_040387435.1). Lineage (GTDB taxonomy): Bacteria > Pseudomonadota > Gammaproteobacteria > Burkholderiales > Burkholderiaceae_C > Polaromonas. The sequence goes on along the minus strand of JAZKDR010000006.1, from coordinate 14,038 downwards.
TTTAAACAACTTTTAAATTGCTTTTAGTGTCATTTAATAAAATTAAGCTATTGCCAAAGTCACCAAGACTTACGCACCAGCCCAAAGTTTGAGTTCTTCCGGCGTTACCTTGCCAATCTTGCGTTGCACGGGCTGCCCCGCGGCATCGAACACCACGGTAAAAGGGAGGCTGCCTGCCGTGTTGCCCATGGCCTTGCTCAAATCGGTACCGCCCAGCCCTGCCATGCCGACGGCAAAAGTCAACGGTTTGGCCTGCAGCCATTTGCGGACCGCGCTCGGCTGGTCAACCGCCAGCCCCAGCACCTGCCAGCCCTTGGCCTTGTGGGCGCTGTAGAAACGGTCAAGCAGCGGCAGCTCCTCAATACATGGCGGGCACCAGGTGCCCCAGAAATTCACCAGCAGGGGTTTGCCGCGAAAGCTGCTCATGGCCAGTGGCTGGCCATCCGGCGTGTCGAAGCTGAGGCTCCAGAAGGGATCGGCGGCCGCCGCTGCAGCGGGCGCAGCAGCATGCGGCTGGATCTTCCACCACGCCACACCAGCCCCTGCGACAGCCGCCGCCGCGGCGACACCGCCATAAAGCATGTTTCTGCGGTTCATATATATAAGTCAGTCCGGTCAGGGTTGGTCGGGCGGGATGGCCAGCAATTTTTGCACGGCGGCAATATCGCCCCGGGGTGTGCGGCCTTTGGCATCGGGTTTGAGGGCACCGCGCAGGTCGTCGTGGTCATACACCATGAAGTGCACGCCGACGTTTTCATTGAGCGGCTTGCACAGGCTGCTCAGGCTCAGGGCCTCGACATTGCCGCCGGTGAACCCCTTGACCATGCGCGGCTCGTAGTCGACGTTGTGTTCAATCAGCGCGATTTCGGCAGATTTCGGGTCATCACAGAACAACTGGATGTAAATGTCCGACAACCGCGTGGCCGTGCCATGCCAAACCGCGCCAGCCAGATAGGGCCTGAAATCTTTCATGCGCTGCATCCAGACCAGCGCCAGCTCGCGCAACGCGGCCAGTTCTACAGGCTGGGTGTCGGCGCAAAAGATGGCGATGTATTCCAGCACCGCTTCTTCAATCAGGTCATTGCCGGGCAACTCGGTGCGCTGCGGCAAAGCCATCTGCTTGACCGCGCGGCGCTTGGCCTGGCCGTACTCCAGCCCTTCTTCCACGACCAGTGCGGCAGCGGTGGCGGCGATCTCGGATTGAAGGGTGTTCACGGCAGGAGGTTTGACAAATGGAAGCAGGCGACAAGTTTAGGCCTACGTCGCCGGGACGTGGCAGCCTCCTAAAATAGCCCGTATGCACATACATATTCTGGGGATTTGCGGCACCTTCATGGGCGGCCTGGCGGCGCTGGCGCGCGAGGCCGGCCACAAGGTGACGGGCTGCGACACCGGCGTCTACCCACCCATGAGCGACCAGCTCCGCGCCTTGGGCATCGAATTGATCGAAGGTTACAGCGCTGACCAGATGGCATTTGAGCCGGATGTGTTTGTGATTGGCAATGTGGTGTCACGCGCCCGCCTGCCCGACGGCACCGCCAAATACCCGCTGATGGAAGCCATATTGAACAGTGGCAAGCCTTATACGAGCGGCCCGCAGTGGTTGTCCGGCCACGTGCTGCACCACCCCACCCACCACGCGACGGGCCCGCGCCACGTGCTGGCGGTTGCCGGCACGCACGGCAAGACGACGACGACCGCGATGCTGACCTGGATCCTGGAAAGCGCGGGCCTGAAGCCCGGCTTTCTCGTCGGCGGTGTGCCGCTGAACTTCGGTGTGTCGGCGCGCTTGGGCGAAGGCAACACCTTCGTCATCGAGGCCGACGAATACGACACCGCCTTCTTCGACAAGCGCAGCAAGTTCGTCCATTACCGGCCGCGCACGGCCATCCTCAACAACCTGGAATTCGACCACGCCGACATCTTTGACGATCTGGCCGCCATCGAAAGGCAGTTCCACCACCTAGTGCGAACCGTGCCTTCGCAAGGCCGCGTGGTGGTCAACGCGCAGGAAGACAGCCTGCAGCGCGTGCTCGACAAGGGTTGCTGGAGTGAGCGTGTACTCTTCGGCGCCAGCCCCGGCAACCGCGAGGGGTTCACCGCAGATGGCGAACCGAACGACTTCCGCGTGCTGAAAGCCGGCCAGCCGGTGGCTCGCGTGCAGTGGGGCGTGAGCGGCGTGCACAACCAGCTCAACGCTCTCGCCGCGATCGCCGCGGCCGAGCATGTGGGCGTCGCACCCAGCGTCGCCGCCGAGGCGCTGGGCAGCTTCCAGAACGTCAAGCGCCGCATGGAAGTACGCGGCGTGCTGCACGCCGGTGGTGGCGACATCACAGTCTATGACGACTTCGCCCATCACCCGACGGCCATACACACCACGGTCGACGGGCTGCGCCGCCAGCTCAATGCAGCAGGCAAAAAGACCGACCGCATCCTCGCCATCTTCGAGCCGCGCAGCAACACCATGAAGCTCGGCACCATGACGGCCCAGTTGCCCTGGAGCCTGGAAGCCGCCGACCTGGCGTTTTGCCATTCAGGCGGGCTGGACTGGGATGCGCAGGCGGCGCTCGCGCCCATGGGCGCACGCGCGCAGGTGGCCGATTCGATTGACGGCATCCTTAGCCAGGTCAAGGCAGCGGCGCGGCCCGGCGACCACCTGCTGTGCATGAGCAATGGCGGCTTCGGCGGGATTCACGCGAAGTTGTTGACGGCGCTGAAAAGCTGAGCGCTGAGGGCCGAGATCGCCACCAAAAGACTAAAAAGCCAAATGTTAAGTTCCATATTAACAAAATTGCCATTTGTTAATATGGAACTTAACTTTTTTCGCTTCCAGCACCAAAAACAGGTCAAAACCCTAAAAAACGGCTAAAAAAAGGCTGTAAAAGCCGATTTTCAGGTGCCAAATCGGCCTCCAGGCCAATAAACACGAGCATGAGCAGCTACTAAAACAGTAGCAAAAACGAGTGCGCAAGGGATTCTCAAGGTGCCTATCAACCCGCGGTGGAGCGGTATCAGTAGCTGATGCTCAGCGATCCCACATCTACGTGCACCACCGGCTTGCCCAAAGCCGCGCTGGCGGCACGCGCAAACTCCTGCGACCACTTGGGTTCGGCAAATTTGGCCAGCCCAGCGGCTTCGGCCACCACGACCACCTTGTCGGCAGTCAACAGCTTGCCCGTGGGGCGCAGCGGCTCACAACCCATTTGTGTGAACTGGTCGTCCAGCCACCAGCGCGCCACATCGTGCGGCATGGGCTGGACTTCGTTGAGGTCCAGGCGCACCGGCGGCGCACCCTTGAATGTCACGCTGACTTCACTGCGCATGGCCTCTCCTCGCGTTGATGGCTGTGGTGATGGACGTCACAGCGCGATGGTCGGCACTTGCGGGGCCAGCGGCAATTCGCGGAAACCCGCAAGACGGGTTGCCACGAATTTTTGAGATGCCGTTTACTTCTTGGCGCGGCGCGTGACCACGGCCTGCGACAGCGTGTCCAGCACCTTGAGCGAATCTTCCCAGGACAGGCAGGCATCGGTGATGCTTTTGCCGTATTCCAGCTTGCTGGGGTCGTCCTTGCCCGGCGTGAACTTCTGAGCGCCGGCGTTCAGGTGGCTTTCAACCATCAGGCCGAAGACCTGCTTTGAGCCGCCGGAGACCTGGTTGGCGATGTCGCGCGCCACATCGATCTGCTTTTCATGCTGTTTGGAGCTGTTGGCATGGCTGCAGTCGACCATCAGCGTGGCCGGCAGTTTCGAGGTCTCGAGCTCCTTGCAGGCGGCGGTGACGCTGGCGGCGTCATAGTTGGGCGCCTTGCCACCGCGCAGGATGACGTGGCAGTCCGGGTTACCGTTGGTCTGCACGACGGCGACCTGCCCGTTTTTATGCACCGACAAAAAGTGGTGGCCGCGCGCAGCCGCCTGGATGGCGTCGGTCGCGATGCGGATGTTGCCGTCGGTGCCATTCTTGAAACCGATGGGTGCCGAGAGGCCCGAGGCCAGTTCCCGATGAACCTGGCTTTCGGTGGTGCGCGCGCCGATGGCGCCCCAGGCAATCAGGTCGCCGATGTATTGGGGTGAGATCACGTCCAGAAATTCACTCCCCGCCGGCAGGCCGAGGCGGTTGATCTCGATGAGCAGCTGGCGCGCAATGCGCAGGCCTTCGTCGATGCGGTAGCTCTCGTCGAGGTACGGGTCGTTGATCAGGCCCTTCCAGCCGACGGTGGTGCGCGGCTTCTCGAAGTACACGCGCATGACGACTTCCAGCGTGCCGGCGTATTTTTTGCGCTGCTCCAGCAGGCGGCGGGCGTATTCGAGCGCGGCGACGGGGTCGTGGATGGAGCACGGGCCGATGACCACCAGCAGGCGGTCGTCGGTGCCCGCCATGATGTTGTGGATGCTCTGGCGTGTGTTGCTGATCAGCGCTTCGACGGGCGTGCCGCGAATCGGGAAGAAGCGGATGAGGTGCTCGGGAGGAGGTAACACGGTGATGTCCTTGATGCGTTCGTCGTCGGTCCGGCTGGTTTTTTCGACGCCCGCATACCAGCTCTCGCTGGCGGGTTTGGACGGATTCACGGGTGTGGTGGCTGGAGCATTCATCGCAATCTTCCTTCTTTGATTTCTAAAAATTTCAGCAGTTAACGATATTCAAACGAATTCAGGCGGGGCAAAAAAAAACCGCCGGGGGTCCGGCGGTTTTGAGAATCTTGTTGCGTTTCTTGTGGTTACGCGAAAGTCTCTCGACGGCCGGAGGCGGTTGAGAACCAAAAGTAACCAAAATAAAACGTTGCGCTGTGCATGTCCTGAAATGTAGCACAGCTTGAATCGGGCCAAAAAGGCTGTCAGCCCTCAGGCCGTGCCGCCCACGGTCAGACCGTCGATGCGCAGGGTCGGCTGGCCGACGCCCACGGGCACGCTCTGGCCTTCCTTGCCGCAGGTGCCGACGCCGCTGTCGAGCTGCATGTCGTTGCCCATCATGGTCACACGGGTCAGCGCGTCCGGGCCGTTGCCGACAATCGTCGCGCCCTTGACCGGGTACAAAATCTTGCCGTTTTCGACCCAGAAGGCCTCGCTGGCCGAGAACACAAACTTGCCCGAGGTGATGTCGACCTGGCCGCCGCCGAAATTGGTGGCGTACAGGCCCTTCTTGATGCTGGCGACGATTTCTTCAGGCGGCTTGTCGCCACCGAGCATGTAGGTGTTGGTCATGCGCGGCATGGGCACGTGGGCGTAGCTTTCGCGGCGGCCGTTGCCGGTGGGCTTGACCTTCATCAGGCGCGCATTGAGCGAATCCTGGATGTAGCCCTTCAAAATGCCGTCTTCAATCAGCACATTGCGCTGGCTGGCGTTGCCTTCGTCGTCGACATTGAGCGAACCGCGGCGGTCGGCAATTGTCCCGTCGTCCAGCACCGTCACGCCCTTGGCCGCCACACGCTGGCCAATCTTGCCGGCAAATGCGCTCGAACCCTTGCGGTTGAAATCGCCTTCCAGGCCGTGGCCGATGGCTTCGTGCAGCAGGATGCCGGGCCAGCCAGAGCCGAGTACCACCGTCATCTCACCGGCGGGTGCGGGGCGCGCTTCCAGATTCGTCAAGGCGGCTTTCACGGCATCGGCCACGTATTCGGCAATCTGCGCATCGTCAAAATAAGCCAGGCCAAAACGGCCACCACCACCGCCAGAACCCATCTCGCGGCGGCCTTTTTGTTCGGCAATCACGGTCACACTCAGGCGCACCAGCGGGCGCACATCGGCGGCCAGCGTGCCGTCGGCACGCGCCACCATCACCACGTCGTATTCACTGGCCAGCCCCGCCATCACCTGCACGATGCGCGGGTCTTTGGCCTTGGCGAGTTTTTCAACCTTTTCCAGCAGCTTGACCTTGGCCGTGCTGTCCAGCGTGGCAATCGGGTCCAGGTCCTGGTAGAGCGAACGGCTGCTGGCAATCTTGCGGCCGGGCGTCTTGATGCGGGCCGACTTGCTGGCCGCCGAAATGCTGCGCACGGTGCGCGCGGCGTCGAGCAGTGACGCGTCGGAAATATCGTCGGAATAGGCAAAGGCGGTTTTTTCACCGCTTACGGCACGCACGCCCACGCCCTGGTCGATGCTGAAAGAACCGGTCTTGACGATGCCTTCTTCAAGGCTCCAGCCTTCGCTGCGCGTGTACTGGAAGTACAGGTCGGCATCATCGGCACCATGCGAGGTGATTTCGCCGAGGGCTCGGCTCAGGTGCGCTTCTGTCAGGCCAAAAGGCCTGAGCAGCAGGTTCTGCGCAATCTCCAGCCGTTCCGAGGTCGATGCCGCCGTCGGCCTGACGGTGGAAGACGTTGTGGAAGCGTTGAGTTTCGAGCCGGGAGCAGAGCGAAGTGAGGTCATCAGCCCATTGTAGGCAGTCTGACCTCACGCGGCGTGGGTAGGGGCTTGCGCCATCAGCGCATCCAGCTCCGCGCGCACCCTTGCCAGCGGCACGCGCCAGTCATCGAGAGTTTGTTGCCTGAAGAGCCGCACGTGCGGATACCAGTCTGTGTCTTCCCGGTCCAGTTGCCAGCGCCAGTCCGGCAGATGGGGCAGCAGGACCCAGACGGGTTTGCCAAGCGCGCCCGCGAGGTGGGCGACACCGGTATCGACCGTGATGACCAGGTCGAGGGCAGACACAAGCGCAGCCGTTTCTGCGAAATCCCCGAACTCCTTGCCCCAGTCATGGATACGCGTATCTGCCGCCAGCAGGGGCGCATCGGCAGGCCTGACCAGCGGCTGCAGGGAAATGACATGAAGGTCATCCGGCAATGCCGTGGTGAAAAGGCTCAAAGGCAACGAGCGCTGCAGGTCTGCGATATGCCCGGGATTGCCCGACCACACTATTCCGATTTTGGGGCCGCGGGGGAAATCTGCGGTGGCGAGCCGCTGCTGCCAATAGTCCAGCCTCTGGGGATTGGGCTTCAGGTACACCCGCTGGTCAGGCACGGCCTTACCGGCATCCCCGGCTGCAAGCGCAAGAGGCAAGCTCATCAGGGGGCAATGCGTGTCGAACGGTGGCAATGGCTCGTTCTCTTCGAACAGCCCGGAGACACCGTCAAGACCAGCCAGCAAACGACCCAAGCCCGGTTGCACTTGCAGCAGCACCGTGGCGCCTAACGCAGCGACATCTCGCGCGTACCGGCAAAACTGCAAGGTGTCGCCGTAACCCTGCTCCCAATGAAGCAGAATGGTTTTTCCCTGCAGGGACCCACCCAGCCAGAGTGGCTGGGGAAAAATCTTGTGGGTCTGTCCCTGGACATCGATTTTGAAGCGCCACTGATATCCGGGCCAGCCTCTCGCATAGTCTCCGAACAGCAGATGCTTCATGCCCAGGCGGCGATGTGCAAAAGCATTGTCAGGGTCAATGGACAGGATGATTTCACACCGCGCCGCTGATTTGTCGTGCACATCCTCGCTGGAAAAATAGGCACTGACGTCAAAGCGGGGTTGAACGCGCAGGACTTCGCGCAGGTGAAACGTCGCGCCTGCTACATCCCCGTGGTTGAGCGCGAGCGTGCTGAGCATGAAATGCGCATCGCACTGGTCCGGGTCGCGTTCAAGCGCCTGCCCAAGCACAAGTACGGCCTCCTGTGGCTTTTGCTGTTCACACAGCACATACCCCAGGTTCACAAGGGATGCGGCATCATCCGGGTCAGCCCGCACAGCCTCGCGATAGGCCATGGCCGCTTCGTCCAGCTTGCCTTGGGACAACAAGGCGTTGCCGCGTTTTCTGAGCTCGGCACAGCGCGCGGGGTTACGGGCGGGCTGTACCGGCGAAGGCGGCGTCACCTTCGCCGGACTGAATAATTTTTGCAGGATGGCGCGCATGCTGAAAGTAAAGGCAGGTCAACAGGAAACGGGCCGGGCTTTTACAAACGCAGCGCCAGCCACTCAGTCAGCTGATCGGCATAGGCGTCGTTGACACCGCTGTCCTTGAGCGTCCACAAAAACGCGTTGCCCAGTTTGGCCTTCTGGTAGGCATTGAGGCCGTGCTTCTGCTTGAACACCGCCAGTTCACGCGTGACATGGTTGAGCGTCTTGTCTGCTTTCTCGGCGAATTTCTTTTCCTTGACCGCGGCACCTGCAGGAAGCTCCTTGAGCACCAGCTTTGCCAGAGATACCCCGCACTCGCGCGCGGCACGTGCATCAAACCAGGAAAAAATCTTCATCACTTGTTTGCTCCAGACCCGGACCGGACCTCAACTCTGCACCAGCCGCTTGGCCTTGGCGATCGACATCAGTATGCCAACCGCCAGCCCCAGCGTCACCATGGCCGTGCCGCCATAACTGATGAAAGGCAGGGGCACGCCGACCACAGGCAGTATGCCGCTGACCATGCCCATGTTGACGAAGGCGTAGGTAAAAAAGATCATGGTCACCGCACCGGCCAGCAGGCGTGCGAACAGCGTCGGTGCCTCCATCGCAATCGCCAGCCCGCGAAGGATGAGGAAGATGAAGGCCGCAATCAGCAAGAGGTTGCCGGCCAGGCCAAACTCTTCGGAGAAGGCCGCGAAGATGAAGTCGGTGGTGCGCTCGGGAATGAACTCCAGGTGGGTCTGCGTACCGGCCATGAAGCCTTTGCCCAGCACGCCACCCGAGCCGATCGCAATCATGCCCTGGATGATGTGAAAGCCCTTGCCCAGCGGGTCGCGCGAAGGATCCAGCAAGGTGCAGATACGCTGCTGCTGGTAGTCATGAAGAATCGGCCATCGCACGCCGTCGGCACACAGGCGGGGCTCAAACCAGACGATGAGGAAGACGCAGACCAGGCCGATGACCACCGGCGGTGTGATCAGCTTCCAGCTCAGGCCGGCAAAAAAGATGACCGCCAGGCCAGCGGCAAGAACGAGCAGCGACGTACCGAGGTCGGGCTGCTTCATGATGAGTCCCACGGGAACCAGCAGCAACAGGCCGGCCACCAGGAAGTCCAGCGGCCGCAACTGGCCTTCGCGCTTCTGGAACCACCAGGCCAGCATCAGCGGCATGGCGATTTTCAGGATTTCGCTGGGCTGGATCACCATGCCCACGTTAAGCCAGCGCCGAGCGCCTTTTTTGGTGATGCCGAAAACGGCCACCGCCACCAGCAGCGCGACGCCCACGAGGTAAAGCGGCACGGCAAACGCCATCAGCCGCTGGGGCGGCACCTGCGCCACCACAAACATGATGCTGCCCGCGATCAGCATGTTGCGGCCATGGTCGACGAACCGGGTGCCGTGGTCATAACCGGACGAGTACATGATGAGCAGGCCCGCACAGGCCAGCATGAATACCGCGAACGCCAGGGGGCCGTCGAAGCCCTGAAACAGCGGCATGGAGCGCTGGAACAGGGAAGGTTTGTCGAAAACTGCAGCCATGGCCGTGATTATCCGTCACCTGCTGCGGCGTCCCGGCGCAAAGCCCGCCCTTTACGATAGCGCCATGACGACCACCCACCTGCTGTACCTGCACGGCTTTCGCTCCTCCCCCCAGTCCGCCAAGGCCAGACAAATGGCCGCTCTGATGGCAGCCGACTACCCCGCGGTGATCTGGCATTGCCCGCAGTTGCCACCCTCACCCCGGCAAGCCATGCAGGACATCATGACCGCCGTGCACGACTGGCCCGCGAAAAGCATGGCCGCGGTCGGGTCTTCGCTCGGTGGCTTTTATGCGACCTGGGTGGCCGAGCAAATGGCCTGCAAGGCCGTACTGCTGAACCCCGCGGTTGAGCCCTCCCGAGACCTTCAGGCCTACATCGGCGAGCAAACCTCCTGGCATGACCCTGGGGAGACTTTTTATTTTCAACCTGGCTTTGTCGATGAACTCAGGGCTCTGCATGTCGGGCCGCTCAAAACCCCGGAAAACTATTTCGCCGTGATTGCCAAAGGCGACGAGGTGCTGGACTGGCGCGAAATGACAGCACGTTACAAAAATGCACGGATCAAACTGCTGGAAGGCGGCGACCATGCCCTCTGCGACTTCGACCAGCACCTGCCGGACATACTCGATTTTCTCAAGCTGGCGCGTCAGGGTGGCTGATTACACTGGGTGCCCCGACTGAAGACATTTAAAGGCGCACGTTTTGTTTGTATTGTTTGAAGAGGCTGGCAAGTTTCTCGCCGGCCGCATTTTGTCCGAGGCTGACAGCTCCCTGCAGGTCGAGCTGGACTCGGGCAAACGCGTCAAGGTCAAGGCCGTCAACGCCTTGCTGAAATTTGAAAAACCATCGCCCGCCGAGCTGATGGCCGCAGGCCAGAAACTGAGTCAGGACATCGAGCTGGAACTGGCATGGGAATTCGCCAGCGACGACGAGTTTGGGTTTGCCGACCTGGCACGTGACTACTTCAGCGCCGACCCGTCCAAACCCGCCACCCAGGAACAACAGGTGGGCGCGCTTTTCAGGCTGTTCGAAGCCCCGCATTACTTCAGGCGGGCCGGCAAGGGCCGCTTCAAAAAAGCACCTGCGGACATCCTGCAGCTCGCGCTGGCCGCGATCGAAAAGAAAAAACTGGTGGCCCAGCAAATCACCGCTTGGGCCGACGAGCTTGCAAAAGGCACATGCCCCGCACCCATCCGCGAGCAGCTCTACAAAATCCTGTTCAAGCCCGACAAAAACAGCGCCGAATACAAGGCTGTCGTCGAGGCTTCGCGCAACACCCATACGGCCCCGCTGGACCTGCTGCAAAAAGCCGGCGCCATCACGTCGGCCTACCAGTTTCACTGGCGGCGCTTTCTGTTTGAAAACTTCCCCAAGGGCACCGGCTTTCCGGCCCTGCAGGCGCCTGTGCACAAGGAAGACCTGCCGCTCGCCACTGTGAAGGCGTTTTCCATCGACGATTCGGCCACGACCGAAATCGACGACGCGCTCTCGGTGCAGGGCCTGGGCACAGGCACCGTCACACTCGGCATACACATCGCCGCGCCGGGCCTGGCCGTTTTGCCCGGCAGCCCCGTCGACAACGTGGGCCGGTCGCGACTGTCGACGGTTTACATGCCGGGCTACAAACTCACCATGCTGCCGGATGACGTGGTGCAGAACTACACCCTGCAAGCCGGGCGCAACTGCCCGGCCGTCTCCCTGTACGTGACCATGGACGAGGCCACGCTGGAGGTCAAGGCGACGGAAACAAAACTCGAACAGGTGCCGATTGAAAGCAACCTGCGCCACGACGTGCTCGACAGCACTTTCACCGAAGCGTTTTTTGAAGCGGCCCAAAGCGCGCCGCCGCCGGCCGGCATCGAATGGGCTGCCGAGCTGGTCTTTCTTCACGGGCTCGCCAAACACCTCAAGGCCAGGCGCGAGATCGCGCGCGGCAAGCCCGAGAACTTCAACCGCCCCGACTACAACTTCCGGCTGGACAACCCGTCTGGCAACGAACCAGCCGGGAGCGAGGTCGTCAGCATCACCACACGCCAGCGCGGTGCGCCGCTGGACCTGATCGTCGCGGAGGCCATGATCCTGGCCAACAGCACGTGGGGACAGTGGATGGCAGACCTGGGCGTGCCGGGTATCTACCGCAGTCAGGCCAGCATGGCACCGGGTGTCAAGGTACGCATGGGCACCAAATCCCTGCCCCATGCCGGCCTGGGCGTCAAAAGTTATGCGTGGAGCACCTCGCCCCTGCGCCGCTACACCGATCTCGTCAACCAGTGGCAACTCATTGCCTGTGCCAAAAACGGTCCGACGGCCGCGCTGGTCGCACCGTTCAAACCCAAGGATGCGGAACTCTTTTCCATCATCTCGGGTTTTGATGCGGCCTACAGCGCCTACAACGGCTTCCAGTCCGGCATCGAGCGGTACTGGACGCTGAAGTACCTGGAGCAAAACGGCATCACCGAGCTCACGGCGACCGCCTTCAAGGACAACCTGGTGCGCGCCGACGAGCTGCCGCTGGTGTTGCCTGCAGCTGGGGCCCAGGGCTTGCCGAGGGGTGCACGGGTGCGGGTGCGGCTGGGCGAGATTGACGAAATCACGCTGGACGTGAACGGCACCGTGCTCGAGCGGCTGGACCTGGCCGTCGATGCGGTGCCTGCCGCTGACGACAGCGAAGACGATGACGAAGACGTGACCGCTGGCCCGATCTCGATTGCCGTCGACGTGAACGAAACCCCGGCCGATGCGGCGGGTGTTGTTTCTTCTGCGTCCTGAGGACACCGCACAGCGGGTTTGTGAGCCCGTGAGGCCTTGTTCAGCCGATAATTGGCCCTTGTGAAAACACCGAGCACACTGCAAATTGCCCTGGGAGCGTCCATCCTGGTTCACGCAGTGGTGTTGACGACGCGTTTTGTCGACCCTGAAAGCTTTAACCGGGTGTTTCAGGACACCCCGCTTGAGGTGATCCTCGTCAACGCCAAATCGAACGAGAAACCCGACATCGCCAGGGCCATCGCCCAGGCCTCCCTTGCCGGCGGGGGTGAACTTGAAAAAGGCCGGGCGACGTCGCCCCTGCCCCCTTCGGCGTTGACCGAGCTCGGCGACGCGGCAGAAGAGGCGCAGCGCAAACTCGACTCCATGCAGCAGCAGCAATCGCAACTGCTCGCACAGATCAAAAAAGAACTGGCGGCCATGCCACCGCCAGATCCCAAGCTGCCGGCCAATGACCCGGCCCAGGCCGAGCGGGAAGAAAAACGCAGGCAGTTGATCAGGATCCTCGCGGAAATTGAAAAACGCATCAACGAAGAAAACGCACGTCCGAAAAAGCGCTACATCAGCCCGGCCACACGCGAAGAGGTGTACGCCACCTATTACGACAACCTGCGTCGCAAGATCGAGGACAAGGGCACGACCAACTTCCCCGAACTGGCGGGCCGCAAACTCTATGGTGAACTGACCATGATCGTCACCGTCAACTTTGACGGCCGCATCCTGGCCACCGAAGTGGTGGAAACCTCCGGCAACCTGACGCTGGACAGGCGGGCGCAGAACATCGTCAAGGGGACGGGGCCGTTTGAACGGTTCAGCACGGCGATGCGCCGCAGGGCTGACCAGATCGTGGTGGTCTCCCGCTTCAAGTTCACCAAAGACGAAACGCTCGAGACCAGGCTCACCAGCCGCTGAATCGACAACATGGCGCTCCTCACGATGCACGACTTCAAAGCTCAAACCCCATGAAAGCCGTGATGCGCCTCATCGGGCTGGTGCTGATTGCCGGCCTCGCCCTGCAGCTCTACTTTATTGCGCGCATCGCCTTGATGACGGTGGTCAGCCCGGAGTCCACCGCTTTCCAGCGTTCTGAAATCTGGCGCGTCACCGCCGCCACCGGCAGCCTGAAGTGGCGCCAGCAATGGGTCCCGTATGAAAAAATTTCCGACAACCTCAAGCGTGCCGTGATCGCCTCCGAGGACGCCAGTTTTATAGACCATGACGGTGTAGACATCGAAGCGCTTGAAAAAGCGTGGGACAAAAATGCGCTGGCCGAACAACGCGCGCAGAAGTCTGCCAACCGTGCGCCGCCCCGGGGCAAGGCGCAACTGGCACCGGCCAAAGCGCCCAAAATCGTTGGCGGCTCCACCATCACGCAGCAACTCGCCAAAAACCTGTTTCTCTCTGGCGAGCGCACGCTGCTGCGCAAGGGGCAGGAGCTGGTGCTCACCTTCATGCTCGAAGCACTGCTCAGCAAGGAACGCATCCTCGAGATCTACCTCAACAGCGTGGAGTGGGGCGAAGGTGTGTTCGGCGCCGAAGCCGCCGCGCAGCATTACTACCGCAAACCCGCGGCGAGCCTGAGTGCTTTTGAAGCCGCTCGCCTGGCGGTGATGCTGCCACGGCCCAAATATTTCGAGACGCGCGCAGGCTCGGGCTACCTGGCATCGCGCGCAGGCACCATCGCCGCGCGCATGGGTGGCGTCGAGCTGCCCTGACCCTCTTCTGTTGGCGTAAGCCCCACCCATTGCAGCGGACACAGCCGCTTATCATTGGCCCATGCTGGCAAAGTTGATGGGTTTGTTTTTACTGGGCTTGATACGCCTTCTCACAGGCGCACAGGCGCGCTGGCTGGGTTGCCCGCCCAAGGCCGAGCAGCGCATTTATTTTGCCAACCACCAGAGCCACGCCG
>JAZKDR010000005.1:0-32784 GCA_040387435.1 Pseudomonadota bacterium | reverse complement strand
CCCAGTGGTGGTGGTTGATCTCGGTGTCGATGTAGCCGGGGCAGATGGCATTGACGTTGATGCCGAACCTGCCCCACTCCAGCGCCATCGCCTTGGTCATCTGGATCACGGCCGCCTTGCTCATGCAGTAGACGCCGATCTGCGGCAACACGCGCAGCCCTGCCATCGATGCAATGTTGATGATGCGTGCGCCGGCAAACGTGCCCGGCGCCGCACCGCGCGCACGGGCCAGCATGCGTTTGCCGACTTCCTGCGCCACAAAAAAAGCCCCCTTCACATTGGTGTTGAAGATGAAGTCATAGTCTTCTTCAATGACATCCTGCAGGCGCTGCGTGGTGCTGACGCCGGAGTTGTTGATGAGAATGTCGATGGGGCCGACTTCGGTTTCGGCATGCGCCACGGCAGACTTGATGCTGGCGTGATCGGTCACGTCCAGCGCCACCACATGGGCGGCACCGCCTTCAGCCTCGATGTGCGCACGCAGGTCCTTGAGCTTGTCCATCCTGCGGCTGGCCAGCACGACGGACGCACCCGCGCGGCTCAATGTTTTCGCAAACTGGGCGCCCAGCCCGCCCGATGCACCGGTCACCAGGGCGACACGGCCGGAAAGATCAAGGCTGTAAGCCATGGGAACTCCTTAAAAACAAGACATTTCACTTATAGCGTGCTAGACCAAACCGCCCCCGTTTCACAGCATAAAATCATTGCCGGACACAGACAGCCCTGCCTCGAATCATTATCAGCGACCCCCACCATGAACAACCAAGAAATACTTGCCCAGTTCGGCCCCCGTGAAGCCATGGAATACGACGTGGTCGTCGTGGGCGGCGGCCCCGGCGGACTTGCCACGGCCATTCGCCTGAAACAGCTGGCTGCAGAAAAGGGAACCGACGTCTCGGTCGTGGTTCTTGAAAAAGGCTCGGAGCCCGGCGCGCATATCCTGTCCGGCGCCGTGATGGATCCCATCGCCATCACCGAACTCATCCCCGACTGGAAAGCCCAGGGTGCGCCGCTGAACCAGCCGGTGACGGCCGACGAAGTGCTCTTCCTCACGGAAACGGGCGCAGTCAAGACACCGGACTTTTTTGTACCCGACTGCTTTCATAACGAAGGCAACTACGTCATCAGCCTGGGCAATGTCGTGCGCTGGCTGGCGCAGCAGGCCGAGAACCTGGGCGTTGAAATTTTCCCGGGCTTTCCGGCTGCTGAAGTTCTCTACAACGAAGACGGCTCGGTCAAGGGCGTGGCCACTGGCAACCTCGGTGTCGGCAAGGATGGCCAGCCGACCGACAACTTCCAGCTCGGCATGGAACTGCACGGCAAGTACACCGTGTTTGCAGAAGGCGCACGCGGCCACCTCGGTCGCCAGCTGATTTCGAAATTCAAGCTCGATGCCGGCAAGGACCCGCAAGCCTATGCGCTGGGCGTGAAAGAGCTGTGGGAGATCGACCCGGCCAAACACAAGGCGGGCCTCGTGATTCACACCGCCGGCTGGCCCATGGACAGCGCCACCTATGGCGGCGGCTTCATGTACCACCTCGAAGACAACAAGGTCACCCTGGGCCTCGTTACCGGCCTGGACTACAGCAACCCCTACCTCAGCCCGTTTGAGGAAATGCAGCGCTGGAAGACCCACCCGGCCATCAAAAAATATCTTGAAGGCGGCAAGCGCATCAGCTACGGCGCACGTGCCATCACGGCAGGTGGCGCACTGAGCCTGCCCAAGACCGTATTTCCCGGCGGTGCGCTGATCGGCTGCGAAGCCGGTTACCTCAACGCCAGCCGCATCAAGGGAAGCCACGCGGCCATCAAGAGCGGCATGCTGGCCGCCGAAGCCGCTTACGACGCCGTCACCAACGGCCGCCAGCACGACGAGCTCGCGGCCTATCCCGAGGCCTATGCCAAAAGCTGGCTGGCGGCCGAACTGGACCAGTCGCGCAACTTCAAGTCCTGGTTCAAGAAGGGCCTGTATGTCGGCTCCTTCATGACCGGCATTGAGCAGTGGCTGTTGCCCAAGCTCGGCATCAAGAGCCCGCCATGGACGATTCACCGCGACAAGCCCGACTACGCGATGCTCAAGCCGGCGGCCGAATGCCAGCCCATTGCCTATCCCAAGCCGGACAACAAGATCACCTTTGACCGCCTGAGCTCGGTGTTTGTGTCGAACACCAACCACGAAGAACACCAGCCCGCGCACCTGACGCTCAAGGACGCGGCGGTGCCTGTCGGCATCAACCTGGCGACGTATGCAGGTCCCGAGAGCCGCTACTGCCCTGCCGGCGTGTACGAGTTCGTGAAAAACGAGGACAACACCGACCGGCTGCAGATCAACGCGCAGAACTGTGTGCACTGTAAGACCTGCGACATCAAGGACCCGACACAGAACATCGTGTGGGTCACGCCCGAAGGCGGCGGCGGGCCCAACTACAGCGGCATGTAAGCACGCATCCGCACGGGCCCGGCCGCACGCCGTGCCCGCCACCAGAATGATTACCCGCGGGGGCCTGTCAAGGCGGGCCTCTTTGCGCTATAAACAGGCAGGGTAGCTCACCGGGGAGAGATGTTTCGTGCGCATGGCGAGGCTGTATCAACACAAATGGCTTTTGATCCGCCTGCCGGTCATAGTCCTTGCTGTCGCCACAGCAGCCTGTCTCTGGGTATTCGTTTATCCGATGCCCCCCACACGCCTGAGCATCACGACGGCAGCAACCGACGGCGCTTATTACCGTCACGCGATGCGTTACGCAGAAAAGTTTGCCGACCGCGGCGTCACCCTGGAAGTGCAGTCGTCTGCGGGTTCGCAGCAAAACCAGGAGCGCCTGCGGCAGGAGCAGTCACCGTCGGACCTGGCATTCATGCAGGGCGGCTTTGGGTATCTTGGCGGCTCATCGGAACGCCGTGGCCGCAGCCGCATTGAAACCCTGGCCAACGTGGACGTTGAAGCCGTCTGGATGTTCACGCGTGCACGCGATATCGAATCGCTCGGGCAACTGCAGGGCCTGCGTTTTGCCATCGGTCCCCAAGGCAGCGGAAGCCGCAATGTCGCGCTCAAACTGCTGGAGCAGGCCCGTGTCGCCACCAAAGACATCAGCCTGTCGCCTCTTTCCGGCAGCGCTGCCGTGCAGGCCATGCGGCAAAACCAGCTGGACGTTGTGCTGATGGTCGCGCCACCGGAGTCTTTTGCCATACAAAACATGCTCAGCCTGCCTGGCATACAACTGGTCAACCTGCGCAAGGCGGCCGCCATCACCGAACGCAACCCGTTTCTCGAATCGCGCCTGTTGTCCCAGGGCACGCTGGACACCAACCTGCCGCCCAGAGACATCACGCTGCTGACCACGTCGGCCAGTCTGGTGGCGCGCGACGCACTGCACCCCGCACTCAAGCGGCTGGCCCTGTCGGTGGCCATGGAAGTACACACCGGTGGCGGGCTGTTTTTCCGCGCCGGTGATTTCCCTTCCCTCAGGCGCATTGATTTCCCGACATCGCCACAGGCGCGCACCACGCTGGTCAACGGGCTGCCGCTCGTCGAGCGCTTATTGCCATTCTGGTGGGCACAGGTGGCGGAGCGCATGCTGCTGCTGGTGTTGCCGGTCATGCTGGTCGCCGTGTGGTTGATGCGCCTGATCCCGAGCTACATCCGGTGGATGGTCGAAAGCCGGCTCAACCGCTGGTACGGGGAGCTCAAGTACATCGAAAACGACCTCACGGACGAAGGCTTGTCGGGGCTGGAGCTCACGCGCTTCCTGCAACGCCTTAATGGCATGGACAAAGCCCTTCTGGCTTTTGCCTGCCCGAAAGAACTGATGGCACGTTGCTACACCCTGCACCAGCACATTGAGTTTGTGCGCCAGCGGCTTTACCGGATGCGTGGCCGATGAAACTTCTGCTGCTTTATCGGCGTCGCTGGTGGCTGTTCTACATGCCCGTCATCCTGTTGACGGCCGCAGCATTGTGGTGGTCGGCGACAAGCTGGCAGATCATCCCGCCGCAAAGGGCCGTGATCGCCGCGGGCTCGCCCCAGGGTGGGTATTCCGCACTGGCACAGCGCTATGCGGAGCAGCTGGAACGCCTGGGCATGAACGTGGAAATCGTCTATTCAGACACGCAGCGCGGCGCCATCGACCGCATCATTGACGACAACGACTCAGCCAGCATCGGCTTCGCGCACGGCATCTACGCCGCCCCGGGCATGACTCTGCAGGCGCTTGCGGTCGTGGGACAAGAGCCGGTCTGGGCATTCTCCGGCCCGGGCGGGCCATCATCTCTGGCACAGCTGCGGTCAGGCGGGCGGGTGGCGGCAGGGCCACCGGGATCTTCGTCGTTTATTGCAGCCAGGGCGATGCTGGAGCACGCCGGCGCAAGAATTGCCGACATCCGCTTTTTACCGGCAACCGGCGTGGCTGCGGCCGAGGCACTGATCGACGCCAACCTCGACATGGTGTTTCAGGCCGCCGGAGAAGACTCAGAATCCATACAGCTGCTGACACGGCAGCCGGGCATACAGCTGCTGGGCACCGATCACGCCGGCAGCCTTGCCAGCAAGGAGCCGCGCCTGCAGCCACTGCTGCTGCCCCAAGGCGCGATCGAGCTGCGTGGCGACATCCCGCCCCGCGACCTCACCCTGATGAGCCTGCAGACACACCTGATCGTCCGGCCCGACGTTCATCCCGCCCTTCAGCGTGCCCTGCTGGACGCCGCCGTCGAAATACATGAGGTGCCCAACTTCCTGCAGCGGCATGGGCAATTTCCGAGTTTCCGTGGTGCCGACTTCCCGCTGTCGCCGGTGGCGCGCGCGTACAGCCTGGGCGCACGGCCATGGATGGAGACGCTGTTGCCGTACCGGACAGCCCAGTGGATGGAGCTGCTGATCTTTGCAGTGCTGCCCATCCTTATTGTTTCCCTGATCGTTCTGGCCTGGATACCCCGACTTTTCGACTGGCGAATCAGAGCTGCACTGAACCACTTCTACGGCGACGTCAAGTTTCTGGAAAGCGAAATGGACAGCGTGGCCAGCGAACAGCCCATGGCGCTCAAGCGCCTGCTGGAGCGGCTGGACGTCATCGAGCGCCAGGTGGTGGCGCTCGACATGCCCGATGAATTTGCCGAACGCTGGTATACGCTTCGCGAACATCTGGCCGCTGCCCAGGACCGCCTGCTGAAGCTGCGCTCGCGCTAGCCGGGTGTCTTTAAACGTACAAAGGAATCGATGGACATTCTGATCACCGGAGGGGCAGGCTTTCTGGGTGCGCGCCTGGCGCGCGAACTGCTCGCACGCGGCCAGTTGTCACTGGCGGGCAGCCCCGCACAAAACATCACCACCATCACGCTGGTGGACCGTGCGCCGCCCCCGGCGGACATCGCCGCCGATAGCCGCATCCGTGCCGTGACGGGCGACCTCAATGCGTTGCTGATGCAGGACCCCACACGCGGTGCGTTGGTGCAGGAGCATCACCAGCTCATCGTCCACCTCGCGGCGGCGGTCAGCGGCGAATGTGAAGCTGATTTTGATCTCGGCATGCGCAGCAACCTCGACGCCACCCGCGCCCTGCTGGAGGCCTGTCGCCGGCTCAGCGCCACCCCGACATTTGTCTTTGCCAGCTCCCTGGCTGTGTTTGGCAACTCCGCCGAGCAACCGCTGCCGCCGGTCATCGACGACCGTACCCTGCCCACCCCACAGAACAGCTACGGCATCCAGAAATTCATCGGTGAACAGCTGGTGGCCGACTACGCGCGCAAGGGCTTTATCCGCGGCCGTAACGTCCGGCTGATGACGGTCAGCGTCAGGCCGGGCAAACCCAATGGCGCAGCGTCGGGCTTCTTGAGCGGCATGATCCGCGAGCCCCTGGCCGGCATACGTGCCGTGTGCCCGGTGCCGCGCGAGACGGCCGTGGCCTTGTCGTCACCCGCACGCAGCACCGAAGGGCTGATCCGGTCAATGGAAGCAACGGACGGCGAGTGGGGGGCAAGGACTGCCATCAACCTGCCGGCCATTACCACCACCGTCCGCGAGATGGCAGAGGCGCTGGAGCGCGTCGCGGGCAAGGAGGCGGCCGCCCTGATCGACTGGACGCCTGACGCCGCAGTCGCACGCATCATCACCAGCTGGCCGTCCCGCTTCGATGCCAGACGCGCACGTTCACTGGGCTTGCAGCCGGACGCTGACTTTGAAGCCATCATCCGGGCCCATTTAAGCGAAAACCCGCGGACACAGGCGGGTGGGCCGCAGTAATAATGAATCAGCCTTATGCCATGCAGGCAAGCCGCCCCGCATGCCCGGCAATAAACCCAACGGAGACCGACACAATGACAATGAAATTTTCAAAACTGATCATGGGCATGAGCCTGGCCATGGGCCTGATGGCATCGACCGCCGCGCAGACGACCATGAAAATCAGCATTTCGACGGCACAGAACTCCCACCAGGGCGTCGCCATCGACACGTTCGCCAAGGAAGTTGAAGCCCGCACGGCCGGCCGCTACAAGGTCCAGACCTTCTACAACGGGGCCCTCGGCGGTGAACGCGAATCGATTGAAGCGGTACAACTTGGCACACAGGAGCTGGCGTTCTCGTCGACCGGCCCGGTGCCCAATTTTGTGCCGGACACCAAGATACTCGATGTTCCCTTCCTGTTTCGCGACAAGGCCCACGCACGCGCAGTGCTGGACGGCCCGATTGGCCAGGACCTGCTGACCAAATTCGATGCCAAGGGTTTCAAGGCGCTGGCCTGGGCTGAAAACGGCTTCCGCCACATGACCAACAGCAAACGTGATGTGAAGTCGCCGGAAGACCTCAAGGGCCTGAAGATGCGGACCATGGAGAACCCGGTTCACATCGCGGCCTACAAGGGCCTGGGCATCATCACCACGCCCATGGCCTTCCCGGAAGTGTTTACCGCACTGCAACAGGGCACGGTAGATGGACAGGAAAACCCCCTGCCCGTGATCATGTCGGCCAAGTTCTCCCAGGTTCAAAAGCACCTGTCGCTGACGGGCCACGTTTATTCGCCCTGCATCTTTGTGATGAACAAGGCAGCCTTCGACAAGCTCACCCCCGCCGACAAAACGGCCTTCCTGGAAGCCGCCAAGTTGGCCACCAAGGCCAACCGTGATCGCGTGGACCAGGACGATGCCAATGGTGTGAAAGAACTGCGTGCCCAGGGCATGACGGTCATCGACAATGTCGACAAGGCCAAGTTTGTCGCCATGCTTGCACCGGTGAATGCGGAATTTGAAAAACAGTTCGGGAAGGCCAACCTGGACAAGATCCGCAACTACAAATAACCAAAGCCGTCACCGGCCACGCCCGCCACCAACTACTGGCGGGCTTTTTTACTTTCTTTTCGTAAAGAACGGATGCCATGAAGCAGGCTTTCCTCAAATTTGAGCAATGGACGACCGGGTTCTCCATGCTGGTGGCCTGCGGGATGCTGGTCATCGCTTCGGCGCTCGGCATGTTCCAGATCATCACGCGGTTTGTGCTGGAGCAACCCGCGGAATGGACTGAAATCCTGATCCGCCTGAGCCTTATCTGGATGGTGTTCATGGGCATTCCCACCGCCTTCCGCCAGGGGGCCATGGTCAGTGTCGACGTGCTCTACCGCTGGAGCCCGCCGGGCCTGAAGCGCGTGCTCGACTGGCTGGTCTGCCTGGCTGCGCTTTTCCTCATCGCCGTGATCGTCTGGTGGGGCTGGGACTATTCACTGCGAGGCCGGGTGCAGTCCATGGCCGGGCTGGAGTCGATATCCATGTTCTGGGGTTACGTCGCCATGCCTGTGGGTGGCATGTTCTGCGTGATCGGCATCATCGGTAACCTGATGGATCCACAGCGCAACGAACTGGAGACCGCGCAATGACCGCCGTGATGGTGTCAACCATGGTGCTGTGTTTTGCACTCACGGTGTCTGTTGCCGTGTCGATCGGGCTCGCATCGGTCTTCGGTATTCAGGCATCCAATGCCAACATGCTGATTTCGGTCAAGGAAATGTTCGCCGCCATCAACAAGTTCCCGCTGGCTGCGATTCCTTTTTTCATCCTGGCCGGCAACCTGATGGAAACCGGTGGCATTTCGCGCCGTCTGGTGGACTTTGCGAAGAGCATCGTCGGCGGTGTTCAGGGCGGTCTGCCGATGACCTGCGTGCTGACCTGCATGATTTTTGCGGCCGTTTCGGGTTCGTCGGTCGCGACCACGTTTGCGATTGGCGCCATCCTGATTCCGGCGCTCATCAAGCACGGTTACCCGACGGCCTACGCTGCGGCGCTGCAAGCCACCAGTGCCGAGCTGGGCGTCATCATCCCGCCGTCGATCCCCATGATTCTCTACGGCGTCAGCGCCGAGGTGTCCATCGGCGAACTGTTTATCGCAGGCTTTGGCCCCGGACTGCTGATCGGCCTTGCGCTGATGCTGTTCGTTCATCTCTACTGCCGCTGGAAAGGCTGGGGCAAACATGACGGCGATGGTCGACTGCCTTTCGGTCGGGCGACATGGAAAGCCGGCTGGGCCCTGCTGATGCCGGTCATCATCCTGGGCGGCATTTATGGCGGTATCTTCACGCCGACAGAAGCTTCTGCAGTGGCCGTGTTTTACGCGCTCATCGTCGGCATCGTGATCTACCGGGAGATCAAGCTGCACGATCTCTACAACATCCTGCGCAAGTCGGTGATCTCGAGCGCGGTCATCATGTTCATCATCGCCAATGCCGGCCTGTTTGCCTTTTTGATCACGCGCGCCGGCGTACCCGATGCGATCGGACGATGGCTGGAGGCCGTGTTGCAATCGCCGACGCTCTTCCTGCTCGGCGTCAACGCCGCGCTGTTTGTCATCGGCATGTTCATAGAAACCAGCGCGGCCATCATCGTGCTGGCGCCCATCCTGGCGCCTGTGGCCGTGCACTTCGGCATCGACCCCGTTCACTTCGGTCTTGTGATGGTCGTCAACCTGGCACTGGGCATGATCACACCGCCGTTTGGCGTGAACCTGTTTGCGGCGTGTACGGTGGCCAAAATCTCACTCGACCGCATCGTCACGCAGCTGATCCCGTTCGTGCTGGTCATCCTCGCCTGCCTGATGGTCGTCACGTATGTGCCGCAACTCTCATTGGCATTGCGCGACCTGGTTTACGCCAAATAGGGCCTGCAAACGGCTGGCCGGTTTTCACCGTTCACGCATCCGCTACACTTTGCGGGTCAGGAGAGAGTTTTCCTTTCGAGAAAACCGCCGAAGGCGCATGTGCTACCCCCAATGGTGCACTGAACGCTCAGGCAAAAGGACTGGCAACCGTTTTCCGGCGCACCACGTTGGGGAACGTTCCCTACTGGAGAGAGGCCGCTTTTTGAGCAGCCCACCGAAGGAGCAAATCCGCATCGCCGGATGAATCTCTCAGGTAAAGTGGACAGCAGGGGCAGCCCGTGGCTTTGGCCATGGAACATGTTTGCCCCCGGAGAACGCCTTGTCCACGCCTGCATCCCCCGACAACCTGCTTAAGACCCCGCTGCACGATTTGCATGTGGAACTTGGCGCGCGCATGGTGCCCTTTGCGGGCTATTCGATGCCTGTGCAATATCCAGCGGGTTTGATGGCGGAGCACCACCACACGCGCACGGCCGCCGGGCTTTTTGACGTGTCGCACATGGGCCAGTTGCGCCTTGAAGGCGCCGATGCCGCCCTCGCACTTGAAACCCTGATTCCCGTTGACGTCGTGGACCTGCCTGCAGGCAAGCAACGCTACGGCCTGCTGCTCAATGACGAAGGCGGCATCATTGACGACCTCATGTTTTTCAATCGTGACATCGGCAACGGCGGTGACATTTTCATCATCGTCAACGGCGCGTGCAAAGTTGGCGACATTGCCCACATCGAGGCAAAAATTGGCCGGCGCTGTGACGTCATTCCCATGCCGGAGATGGCGCTGCTTGCCCTGCAGGGCCCAGAGGCTGTGACGGCGCTCCAACGACTTGCACCCGGTGTTGAGCATCTCGTGTTCATGACGGGTGGCCGCTTCAACATTGCGGGCTGCGACTGCTTCCTGACGCGCAGTGGCTATACCGGCGAAGACGGATTCGAGATTTCAGTGCCGGCAGCCCAGGCAGACAAACTGGCCCGGGCACTGCTGGCCGAGCCCGAGGTCAAACCGATAGGCCTGGGCGCACGCAACTCCCTGCGGCTTGAGGCCGGGCTTTGCCTGTACGGCAACGACATCGACACCACGACCTCCCCCGTGGAAGCCAGCCTGAACTGGGCGATGCAAAAAGTCAGGCGCACGGGCGGCGCACGGGCTGGTGGTTTTCCGGGCGCAGAAAAAATTCTGGCCCAGTTGTCCGACCCCTCGCTATTGACCCGCAAGCGTGTCGGTCTCATGGCACTCGAGCGCGTGCCGGTCCGCGAACACACCGCCTTGCACAGCATGGACGGCGCGCCCATCGGTGAAGTCACCAGCGGCCTCCTGGGCCCAAGCATCAACCAGCCGGTTGCGATGGGCTACGTGAGCCCCGAATTTGCCGCCATCGGCACAAAGATCAACGCCATGGTGCGCGGCAAGGCTGTGCCCATGGAGGTGTGCGCCATGCCCTTTGTTCCCGCCCGCTACTACCGCGGCGCAGGTGCTGCAAAAACTGTTTGACCGCTAGACACTTTCTTTTCGTTTAACACTTTCTGGAGAACCCCATGACCGTCAAATACACCGAAGACCATGAATGGCTGAAGATTGAAGGCGATGTCGCCACTGTGGGCATTACCGTGCATGCGCAGGATGCGCTGGGCGACGTGGTGTTTGTCGACCTGCCTGCCGTTGGCGCCACATTGGCGCAAAAAGACACCGCTGGCGTGGTCGAGTCGGTCAAGGCCGCAGCCGACGTGTACATGCCCGTGAGCGGTGAGGTCACCGAGGTCAACGAGGCCTTGCGTGATGACCCTTCCCTTGCCAACAGCGACCCGCTGGGCGCCGGCTGGTTCTTCAAGGTCAAACTTTCGGACGCCTCCCAACTGGTTGCCCTGATGGACGAGACCAGCTACAACACCTTCGCCGCCAGTTGATGACCCCCACGCTTTCCACTTCATGTAACACGCTACCCCGCGAGGCGGCCGTGCTTGCCTGGGGCGGCGCTGCGCTACGCACATTCGTCGAATTTTTTCAGGGATAACCAATGCTGATGCAATCCGCCAAGCCGCTGGGCGAGCTTGAGAACCCGTCTGAATTTCTCGCTCGCCATATCGGCATCGACGAGGCTGATGAAACCCGCATGCTGCGGGTGGTGGGCTCAAGCTCACGCCGCGAACTGATAGACGGCATTGTCCCGCGCGCCATTGCGCGCAGCAGTGCGATGGCGATTCCCTCGCCCGTCACGGAAGCCGCAGCACTCAAGCAGCTCAAGGCCATTGCATCCAAAAATCAGGTCTTCAAAAGTTTTATCGGCCAGGGCTACTACGGCACCTGGACGCCCGGTGTGATCCTGCGCAACATCCTGGAGAACCCCGCCTGGTACACCGCCTATACGCCTTACCAGGCTGAAATTTCCCAGGGCCGCATGGAAGCGCTCATCAACTTCCAGACCATGGTGTGCGACCTGACCGGCATGCCCATCGCCAATGCGTCCATGCTCGACGAAGCCACCGCAGCGGCCGAAGCCATGACCCTCGCCAAACGCAGTGTGAAAAGCAAAAGCAATGTCTTCATCATTGCCGGCGACTGCCACCCACAGACAATTGAGGTGGTGCAGACGCGCGCGAAACCTTTGGGCATTGAAGTCAAGGTCAGTACCGCATCGGTCACAGTGCCGCAACTGATGGCCGAGGGCAACTACTTCGGCGTGCTGGCCCAGTACCCCGCCACGACGGGCAGCATTCATGACCTGCGACCGCTGGCTGGCCAGGCGCATATCGATGGCGCAGCGCTGTGCGTCGCAGCCGACCTGCTGGCGTTGACGCTTCTGACCCCACCCGGCGAGTGGGATGCCGACATCGTCTTCGGCAACACACAACGGTTCGGCATGCCCATGGGCAACGGCGGCCCGCACGCGGCCTACCTGGCCTGCCGCGACGAATACAAACGCTCCCTGCCCGGCCGTTTGGTCGGCGTCAGCGTCGACGTACACGGCAACCCCACCTATCGTCTCGCCCTGCAGACCCGCGAACAGCATATCCGCCGTGAAAAGGCGACCTCCAACATCTGCACGGCACAGGTATTGCCGGCGGTGGTCTCCAGCATGTACGCGGTCTACCACGGCCCTCAAGGGCTCAAGAGAATTGCAGAGCGTGTCGCCGCCTACACGGCCATTTTTGTACAGGGGTTGAAGCAGCTCGGGTACGACATCACCAACACCGGTGCGTTTGATTCGGTGACCGTCAAGACCGGTGAAGCTACCAGCGTGATCGCGGAGCGCGCACGCGAGGCTGGTGCCAACCTGAGGTTCCGCCTCAAGAACCACTTGGGCGTTTCCCTTGATGAGACGACCAGCCGCAAGGACATCGAGCTGCTCTGGTCCTTTTTTGCCACGTCGGGTCAGGCGCTGCCCGTCGTCAGCGCCTTCGAGAAAGGCATTGAATCGCTGATTCCGGCGGACCTGCGCCGCAGCAGTGCTTTCCTGGCGCACCCGGTGTTCAACACCCACCATTCCGAAACCGGCATGCTGCGTTACATCCGCATGTTGAGCGACAAGGACCTTGCGCTGGACCGCAGCATGATTCCGCTGGGCAGTTGCACCATGAAGCTCAATGCGACCAGCGAGATGATCCCCATCACCTGGCCCGAGTTTGCCAACATTCATCCCTTCGCACCCGCAGAGCAACTGTTGGGTTATACGGAACTGGACCAGCAGCTGCGCGACTGGCTGTGCCAGGCCACCGGCTATGCAGGCATCAGCCTGCAACCCAATGCAGGGTCGCAGGGTGAATATGCCGGCCTGCTGGTCATCAAGGCGTTTCTCGAAGCGAATGGCCAGGGCCATCGCAACATCTGCCTGATTCCGTCGTCAGCGCACGGTACCAACCCGGCCAGCGCACAGATGGTGGGCATGACGGTGGTGGTCACGGCATGCGATGCCCAGGGCAATGTGGACATGAACGACCTCAAGGCCAAATGCGAACAACACAGCGCCAACCTGGCCTGCGTCATGATCACCTACCCCAGCACGCACGGCGTGTTCGAGACCCACGTGAAGGAACTCTGCGAACTGGTGCACGCACACGGTGGCCGTGTCTACGTCGACGGTGCCAACATGAATGCGCTCGTCGGCGTCGCGGCGCCCGGTGAGTTTGGCGGCGACGTCAGCCACCTCAACCTGCACAAGACCTTCTGCATTCCGCACGGTGGTGGCGGCCCTGGTGTCGGTCCGGTGTGCGTGGTCAAGGATCTGGTGCCCTACCTGCCAGGCCACGCTACCGCAGGCCTGCCGGTGAACGGTGTTGGTGCCATCTCGGCGGCCCCGCTCGGCAATGCCGCCGTGCTGCCCATCAGCTGGATGTACTGCCGCATGATGGGGCCCGAAGGCCTGAAGCAGGCGACAGAAATCGCCATCCTCAGCGCGAACTACATCAGTGCGCGCCTCAAGGACCACTACCCCACGCTTTATGCAAGTGCCAATGGCCATGTCGCGCACGAATGCATTCTCGATTTGCGGCCCCTCAAGGACAGCAGCGGCGTGAGCGCCGAAGATGTGGCCAAGCGACTGATGGACTACGGCTTTCACGCGCCCACCCTGAGCTTTCCCGTGCCGGGTACCTTGATGGTCGAACCGACCGAGAGTGAAACCCTGTCCGAGCTGGACCGCTTCATCGATGCCATGATTGCCATCCGCGAAGAGATCCGCAAGGTCGAGGCCGGGCAATGGCCGCAGGACAACAACCCGCTGAAGCATGCGCCGCACACGGCGGCCAGCGTGCTGGGCGACGAGTGGACCCGACCCTACACCCGTGAAACCGGCGCTTTTCCCCTGGCCAGCCTGAAGCAGTCGAAATACTGGCCGCCCGTCGGCCGCGTTGACAACGTGCATGGCGACCGCAACCTGTTCTGCAGCTGCATCCCGGTCAGCGACTACGCCTGAGCAGGCACAAGCGCATCGATGGCATCCTTTCCTCCCGTCAGAGCAGTCGAGCGCGCCATCGAATTGCTGCAGTGCCTGAACCGGCAGCCGATCTCGACGCTTGACCTGCTGCACCGCCAGACGGGCTTGCCCAAACCGTCGCTGGTGCGCCTGTTGCAAACGCTGGTAGGTATAGGCCTGGTCAACCATGCGCCGCAGCACGGCTCCTATTACCTGACCTCTGCGGTCCACACGCTGTCGTCCGGTTATCACAGCGAGCCGCGCATCATCGAGGCTGCCGCACCCATTGCAGATGCGTTCACGGCACGTTTCAAGTGGCCGGTGGCGGTGGCCGTGTTTGACACCGACGCGGTGGTGGTGCGTTACAGCACTATTGCACAGTCACCTCTGTCGTTGCTGCACTCCAGCATCAACATGCGCCTGTCGCTGGTCAGCCGCGCCCTGGGGCGAGCCTATCTGGCGTTCTGCCCGCCCGACGAGCAGGAGATCATCCTGGGGCTGCTGGCCCACTCTGCCGAGGAAGAAGACGAGCCGGCGCAGGACCACGCCAAAGCCATGAAAATGCTGGACGACACACGCAGGCAGGGGTATGCGGTGCGCAACCCGGCGGTCCGCCCGGTCTCCAACACGCTGGCACTGCCGATATACGAAAACGGGCGTGTGGTCGCATCATTCGGCCTGACCTGGTTTTCTTCGGCGCTGCCTGTCAAGGATGCAGTGCAGACGCTGTATCCCGAGATGAAAGCCGCCGCTGAAAAAATCAGCGTCAGGTTAAAAACGCTGGATGGCAAAAGCACCGCCACGCCAGCGCGAAGCGTGAAACCCTTGTCACGCAAAACCAAAAAAACCAACCCCGGCTAGGACGTCCTGGAGCGCCGTTCAGGCTTTGACTGGTCGCTTGCGTGTCTCAAACTCACCCAGGTAATTGCCATTCAGCGTGGGACTCATCAGGATTTCATTGATGCACACGCGGGGCGGCAGGCCGGCCACATACCGGACCATGTCGGCCACGTCATGCGGTTTGAGAAGGGCCGCACGCACCTCAGCAGATGGCGGTATGGGCCGCTTGTTCAGCAAAGGTGTGTCAATGCCGCCCGGCGCAATCGAGGTCGCCCTGATGCCGTTGACGCACTCTTCCCAGTTGATGCTCTCGGTCAAGGCCAGGTCCGCGCGTTTGGTAGATGCATAGGCGGGGCCTGCAAAGTAGGCAGCGAACCGGCCTGTCCACGATGAGATGTTGATGATGACGCCGTCCTTTCGCTCACGCATGCCGCGCATGGTGGCCTGGCAGGTATAGAACATGCCCGAGAGGTTCACATCGACCGTGTTCTTCCAGTCTTCCACGGACAGGTCACGAAAATTTCTTTTCGACGGGTTGACGCCCGCTGAATTGACCAGGATGTCGATGTGCCCAAGACGCTGCTCAAGCGCTTCCGCACCCGCGTAGACACTGGCGCTGTCACCGATGTCCACCACCAGCGCCTCGGCCTGCGCTGCCGTGCCGGCCTGCAGCGCTGCCGCTTTCAGGGCCTCCGCATTTCGGCCTGAGAGCACCACATAAGCGCCGGCCTTCACCAGTTCCTGCGCGATCGCCAGGCCCACCGCACCTGCCGCGCCATGCACCCACGCCACCTTGCCCTGCAACTCTTTTTCACGGTTGACCATGACCACTCCTGTGTCTGTTTGTTGTTTGTTCAAAGCCGCTTTGGCAGCGGCAACGACCTGCTGTCCTGCTCCTGCCGTTTTACTGTTTCCAGTAGGGCGCCCTGAGTTCCCGCTTGAGCAACTTGCCCAGCGCAGAACGTGGCAGCTCCTGCCTGTACTCCACTGCTGCCAGCCGCTGCGTCCGGCCCACCCTGTCGTTGGTCCAGAGCCGCACTGCCTCTGTATCGACAGCGCTGCCCGGTTTGAGGACCACCAGTGCGATCGGTGTTTCGCCCCACTGCGCGCTGGGAATGCCCACCACCGCCACGTCGGCGACATCGGGATGGCCGGCAATGACGGTTTCCAGGTCGCTCGCATAAATGTTGAAGCCGCCCGAAATGATGATGTCCTTCTTCCGGTCCAGCAGCGTCAGGAAACCGTCTTCATCAAATCGGCCGATATCGCCCGTGCGGTGAAAGACGGTGCCGTTTTCATCACGCCAGTAGAACTTCTCTGTGGCGTCAGGCTGCATGTAGTAGCCCGCCATCATGTACGGCGAGCGCCCCACTACCTCACCAGTTTCGCCCTGTGCCAGCACCTGGCCGGCGTCATCGATGATGCGGATATCGTGGTCTGGCGCAGCCTTGCCGACGGTGCCCAGTTTGTCCGGAAACTCGTTCGCATCGAGCACGCAGGTACAGCCGCCCTCCGTCATGCCATAGACCTCTCGCAGATTGCCTGGCCACTCCGTACGGATGCGAGCCTTCAGCCTGGCATCGAGGGGCGCACCCGTGCACTGCTTCAGCACGAATGAGGACAGGTCGGTTTTTACGAAGTCCTCGTGGTCCAGGATGCGCTGGTACTGGACGGGGACCAGCATGGTGTGCGTCACGTGGAAACGCTCACACAGCTTCAGGTAGTCAGGCACATTGAATTTCGACATCAACACACTCTTGCCGCCAGCTGCCAGCGTCGCCAGAAGCGGCTGCAATGTGGTGTTCGAGTACAGCGGCGTGGACAGCAGCATGACACTCGTCGAATCAAACCCGAAATTGCGCCGGGCAGCCTGCCTGTAACGCATGCCGTGTTTATGCAGAATGCCTTTGGGGTCGCCCGTGGTGCCCGAGCTGTAAATGAGGTTGAAGTCATCGTCCGGTCCGCCCTCCGGATGCGCAGCATCTGGTCGTCCAGCGGCCAGCCAGTCACGCCAGGATGTCCAGCCCGGCGCCTCAAAATCGATGGCAATCAGGCGGCCCTCAAGCTGGCCTGCCAGACCCTGATGCAGGCTTTCTGCAAGCTCGCGCATATCCTTTCCCGCAACCAGCACTTTGGCACCTGAATTGCGCAGCATGGACAGCAGCGCGGCCGCCGTCGCCGATGTGGCGAGCGGGACGATGCAGGCACCTGCGTCGATCACACCGAAAAAAACCTCCAGCGCTTCCAGCGAGGTGCCAGCAAGAAGCGCCACATTGTCGCCTTTTTTCACGCCCGTGGCCTGGCATGCCGACGCGACGGCGGACACCTGTTGTGCCATGTCCTGCCAGTTCAGGCTGCGGCCATCGCACACGAACGCAGTATCCTGCCCGCGGCTCGCGGCATGTTGCCGTATGACAGCCGGGAAAGACATGAATGGTGGCGGCGCGCTCGCCTGCGTCGCCTGATCTGCGGTCTGCGTCATCGATTCTTTCGGCTTATTTGTCATACACCAGCATCAGGAACTCGGCCACCAAAGCCGGCTTGTCCTGGCCTTCAATCTCGATCACGCAGTCGGAAGTGACCCGTACACCGCCCTCCACCACATCTGCAACCTTGATGGTCTGACGCAGCCGCACGCGGGAGCCGACCGGCACCGGGCTGGTGTAACGCACCCGGTTCAGGCCATAGTTCAGGCCCTTGCCGCGCAAACGTATGCGGTAGACGGAGCGAACCAGAAAGGGAATCAGGGACAGGGTCATGAAGCCGTGCGCAATGGTCTTGCCGTCGGGCATGTCCTTTGCTGAGCGCGCCACATCGACATGAATCCAGTGGTCGTCGCCCGTGAGTTCGGCAAAGGCCGCGATCTTTTTCTGGTCAATCAGCGACCAGTCGCTCACGCCGATTTCCTTGCCCACCCAGGCCAGCAGGTCCGCAGGCCTTTCCAGTTCAACCATATGTTCTCCAGGAAAAAATGATGCCGGCAGACACCGCTGCCCCGGCATCGTTCATTGATATTTCAGGGGCTGGCTTGTGCCGCAGGCCGCGCGGGCACACGACCCAGGGTCTGCAAGGTCATGACCACGTCACCGGTCTGGTTGCGCACACTGACCTGCGTCCTGATCATTCCGCGGTCCGGCTGGGATTCCGATCGTGTGACCTCGGCCACTTCACGCTCGACCGTGAGCACGTCACCCGCCCTCACCGGCTTGCGCCAGCGCAACTCGTCAATGCCCATGCCAATCACCGGCGTCTTGCCATAGCCGCCCGACTGCACAAACACACGCATGGACAGCGCCGCAATTTGCCAGCCGCTGGCCACCAGACCCCCGAATGGTCCGGTTTTCGCCCACTCCGGGTCTGTGTGCATGCGCTGCGGGTCGTTGGCCAGCCCATAGGCCACGATTTCCTCTTCAGTGACGGTGGTGGGGTTGCTCACCCAGCGTTCGCCCACCTGAAAATCCTCGAGGTAGCGGGGTTTGTCGCCCGGCCCACCACTGCTGTTGTCGATATCGCTCATCCTGACGACACCGGCCTAAGCGGCCTTCGGCATCGGATAGTCGTCGGCATTGCAGACCATGCCGGGCTTGGTCGAAAAATCCATGCGCGGTGGGGCAAATACGTCCACCAGCGCAGAACCACCGTCATTCACGTTGCGGCTGGTGTGTATGACCTTGGGCGGAATCACCAGCAGCGATGGGCTGCCCATTTCGATGTGTTCATCGTTCTTCCAGGTCGTCATGTCGGCACTCCAGGGGTAGCGCATGTGGTGCACCCAGTCGCCAGCGAGCGCAAGGGAACCCTGTTCAAAATCGGTGTGCGAATGCGGGCTGAGCTTGCGAATGTCGCGCGGCGAACTGCGCGACGTCATGATGTTGATCATGAGGTTGGTGCTGCGGAAGATACGCATGTTGCTGTCGGCCTTGACGTAATCGCCGAGCTGGTAATTGCGCAGCTTGAAGCCGCCGACCGGGTCAGGCCAGGGTTGCAGGGGCGCCACCTCGGGCGCACCCGCCGCATAGCTGGCGGCATTGCTGGCCGCGTTGGCGAGGTCATCCGCCTTGACTGAAAACACCCGCACCAGCTGGCCCGCGCCCGACAACGTCACGCGGCTGGCGCCGGGCGGCACGATGGTCAGGCTGTCGGCCTTGACGGACATGGTGTCCTTGCCGGCTTCGATCACACCGTCGACGTCCACCAGGTAGACCATGTATTCGTCGGGATTGTTGTCGCGTGAAAACACGGAACCCGCGCTCGCCTGGCTGACCGCGACGACAAAGTTGGCGCCGCGGGTAATCCATGTTTTGGCGTCGGGTGCCGCCTGCTGTGCAGCGCTGGCGTAATGCCGTGCCTCGGTGGGGGCAACAGTTTGGGTACTCATCTCATCTCTCCTTCAAAAACAGGGGCATCAGGACCCGGAATGGGCGCTGGCATCGGCGGCCTGGCGCATCAACGACTGGTCAGAACCGAATACAAACCAGTTCACGCCCTTGGCGGCATAGGCATCACGCTCGGCCAGACTGGCGGTGAACACGCCCGCAAGTTTTCCCGCAGCAAGCGCCGCTGCAATACTCTTGTCGGCAGCAGCAGCGACATCAGGATGTTTGGCATCTTCAATGCCCATCGCCAAAGCCAGGTCTGCGCGACCGATAAACAGGCCGTCCACGCCCGGCAAGGCAGCAATCGCGGCTGCGTTTTCCACCGCCTGAGGGCTTTCGATCTGGCAGATCACCAGCGCCTGGTCACCCGCAGTCAGGGCCTGTTTCATGCCCAGCGTGCCGTAGCCGGCAAAGCGTGGCGAACCGGAAAAACCGCGCTGGCCGCCCCTGTATTTGGCATGCATGAGAACGCCCTGTGCATCGGCGACGGTGTCCACATGCGGCACCACGAGGCCGGCAGCCCCCATGTCCAGCACCGACAAAATCGTGGCCGGGTTCTTGTCCGGAATGCGCACCAGCAGCGGCAGTCCCGCAGCGCGGCCTGCCAGCATCATCAGGTCCATCGCGGCGCGGTCAAGCGGCGCGTGTTCCGCATCCAGCACGGCGAAATCGAGCCTGCTGGTGCCCAGCACCTCAATCACATGCGGGGAGGCGGTTTTGACAAAGGTGCCAACCTGGTAACGGGCCGGCTTTTTCTGCAATGTTTTTTGTTCGGGCATCTGCTGTCCTGTCACGCTTTGCTGCCAACCGGCGGCGTCTGCAAAATCGGTCGTTCAAAAATCTCGCCCAGGCCCGCGTAAAAAGGGCCACCCAGACGCGCGACCGGTTGCATCTTCACGCTGTCCACGTGGCGTCCGTCATACACCTCACTCGACAAATGAAACGCCACCACCTCACCGATATATAGGGTATTGAGCTTGCCCAGCCTCACGATCTGGTTAAGCCTGCACTCCATCTGCACCGGCGATATCGCGATGCGCGGAGGTTTCACCTGCTGGCTCGGCAGCAGTTCGATGCCAAGGGCTTCCGTCTCACTCGCATCGGGCGCGAATTCAGCAGAGGTTTTATGCATGGTCTCCATGTTGGCGACCGTCGCCACGTTGACCACAAACTCCCGGCTTGTCTCGATGTTGCGTGCCGTGTCTTTCAGCGCACCGTTGCGCGACCCGATGTTGACGGCCAGCATGGGCGGGCTGTGGGCCACATAGTTGTAGGAACTGAAGGGTGCGGCATTCACCACACCGCTCTCGCTGATGCTGGTGATCCACGCGATGGGGCGCGGCACGACAATGCCGCACAACAGGCGATAAGCCGTGGCCGTGTCCATGCCGGACGCCGCGATGGTTGTAAATTTTTCGCTCATGAACGGCTTCCTGCTCAGGACTTTGTGCCGCCCTTGACGAACACCCGCTTGCCGGTTTCGTGGTACACGGCGCGTTTTTCTGCGTCGTTCAGCAGCGCCGCCGAATCGAGAAACCGCTGCACCATCTCCTTGTAGGTGCCCGAAGACGTGCCGATGTCCGAACCCCACATGACATGCTCCGCACCGAACATGTCCACCGCGCGGCGCAACACCTTCTCTGCAGGGATGTTTTCTTCACGGCAGATGTCAAGATTGATGGAGGTGAACTTGAAGAAGATGTTCTTCTCGCCCGACAGTTTCTGGTAGCGCTCGTCCAGGCCGTAATGATCGCCCTCCTGCATCTCGGGCTCCAGCAGGTGGTCCAGCACGATTCGGATATCGGGGTACTTTCTCGCCAGGTCGATGATGGCCGGCACCGACGGGCCACCTCCACCTTCGGATAGGACTTCGAGGTCCATGACCAAACCAAACTCCTGCGCGACATCCCAGGTCCGCAGCGCTTCGGGGGAGTTCAGCCAGGGCATGCTGCCGTCGGGTTTGCGGCCGCCGAACAGGCGCACGCCTGCGAGGCCGTTCTTTTCAATGTATTGGCGCACCAGTCCCGGCGTTGTCTCGTCCTCTGCATCGAGGATCACCACCGCGCTGAAGAGGTCCGGGTATTTGTCCGATGAGTCCAGGATGTAGCTGTTGTCGAGCCGGTAGATCATGCGCTTTTGCACAGCCACCATGCCGTCAACGTTTTCTTCCTTCATCCACTGCAGCATGCGCACGGCGTCCGGCACTTCATTGACGGGGTTGGGGCCATGGTGACCGCCTGGTTTACCGATCACGCCTGGATGGCGGTAAGGCGCGTCCTTCGCACGCTGCATGGGGTTGCGCGGGTAGCGCACCTGGTCATCTGCGACGAGGTGGGCGTGTGAGTCAAAAAGAAGCGGCTGGGTCGTGTTGCTTGCGGTCATGTCTGTTGGGAATTCAGGGATAAAAATTATTCGAGCGAAATTTTGGCGGCCTCAACCACTTTTTTCCACTTCAGTGCTTCGGCATTCATCAGGGTGCCCAGGGCCTCAGGGCCGCCATTGGCCGATACCAGAGCAAACTGCGAAAACTTGGCCTGGCCTTCCGCAGAGTTCGTGTAGCGGTTGATCTCCGCATTGAGTTTGGCCACAATGTTTTTCGGGAGATTGGCAGGACCGACAAAGGCAAACCAGACGGTGGCTTCAAGGTCCACACCCTGCTCTATCGCTGTCGGCACATTTGGCAAACCGGGGAAGCGTTTTTTGGACGTCACCGCCAGCGCCCGGAGTTTGCCCGCCTGCACGTTGGGAATGAAGGTCGTGACCGGCGCAAAGATCGCCTGAACCGAGCCACCCAGCAGGTCTGTCATGGCCGGTGTGTCACCCTTGTAGGGAACGGCTTGCGGCGTGGTGCCGCTGCTGGTCTTGAAAGACTCGAGCGCCAGATGCCCGATCGTGCCGTTGCCTGGATGGCCCACCGAATAGCTGCCGGGGCTGGCCTTGGCGGCGGCCACGAACTCCTTGAGGCTGGCGGCCTTGACGCCGGGGTTGACGGCAATCACCAGCGGTATTTCGCCGACCAGCGCGATGGGCGTCAAATCCTTCTGTGCATCAAAAGGCATGGTCTTGTACAGCGACTTGTTGTTGGCCAACGGGCCAGAGGTGGACAGCCCCAGCGTGTAACCGTCAGGCGCCGCCTTGGCCACGGCATCCGTGCCGATATTGCCGCCTGCACCGGCACGGTTCTCCACGATGAATTGCTGCCCGAGCGCGGTGCTCAGGTGCTGTGCCACCTGCCTGGCCACGATGTCGGAACTGCCGCCCGCCGGGAAAGCCACGATGACTTTCACGGGCTTGTTGGGCCAGTCGGCCTGTGCAAACACGGCCGACGGTGATGCAATGAGCACGCCCGCTGCGACCAGGGCTGCTTTCAGAAGGTGTTGACGTTTCATGGGGTCTCCGTTCCTTGGATGATTTGATTGAAGAAGATCAGGAGGCCGAAGCCGCCTGGCGCTGGCGGGCCAGCTCTGCGAGGATGCCGGGCATCCTGTCTTGCGCCTGTGTTTTCAGGCTGTCGTAAATGCTGTTGCCGTGCGCGTCGATGGCGACGGTCGCGGGGCCGAGGTTCTCCACGTGCAGCGTCGTCAACCGGAACTGCGAGATGTATTCGTTCCAGTGCGTGGACACCACGCCTTCTATCGCCTCAGCGAGCAGCGGCGCGCCACCACCGAGGAACGACAGGAACGCGCAACCGGTTTCCCTCATGGCCGCCACACTTGCCATGTCCAGCCCCCCCTTGCCACCCACCAGCCGCAGGCCCAGCGTGCGGATCAGCTCCGGCATGTGGGCGTTGTAGCGCGTGCTGGTCGTGGGGTTCATGTACAGCGCCTCGGTGCCTTGGGGCGTATCACGCAGGTAGCAGCTGAGATGAAAAAACGCCCCGCCGTTCAGATCGACAGGCAGCGGGTTCCCGGCCTTCAGTTCGGCCAGCATGCGTTTGTGGGTCGGCAAGCCGATGCTGATGGTGATGTCGCCACTGAGCACGACCATGTCACCGACGGCCAGCTCGCGCACGGCGGCTTCATCCAGCGGAAGGCGCAGGTGGTGCGTGCGGCTCATTCAAACCACTCCAGGCTGCCGTCGTTCTGGATGCGCACGCCAATACGACGGTTGATCCAGCAATTGAGGGCGACGGCCACCGGCATGAAACCATGGCTGGCCGCATAGTCGATGTGCACAGCCATCGCCGTCGTGTCGCCGCCTGTGCCCATGGGCCCGAAGCCCATGCTGTTGATGGCCTTGAGCAGCCGCCCTTCCATCGCAGCCAATATGGGTTCGGGGTTGGTCTTGCCGAAGGGCCGCAGGATCTGCTGTTTGGCCATGCGCGCGGCGTAGTCGAAGGTACCGCCAATGCCGACACCGACCACGATGGGCGGGCACGGCTGCGAGCCGGCTTTCATCACCACGTCGAGGATGTAGGTCTCGATGTCTTCCAGCGTCGGGTAGACAAACGTCTCCAGCGCTTCCCAGCGGCCGCTGCCCATGGCCTTGGGTGCGCAGATGATCTCGACATAGTCCGCATCGTCCAGCAGGTCGAAGCTTATGATGGGCATGTCCTTGCCGGCATAACCACGCTCATGTGTCAGCGGGTTGGTCACCATGCGCAGGATGGGGGGCTGGATGTTGGCCGCCAGGTCTGCCAGGCCGTCGACCATGGCCTGGCGCACCGCGCCTTCAAAACGCGCGCCGGTACCGATCTTGACCGAGTAGGTGGGGATGCCGATATCGGAGCAGATCAGGTGGTCCTGCTTTTCAGACTCATCCGCGCTCTTGAGCATGATGGTCAGCGTCTTGCGCGCCGTCTCCGAGCCGTCAGCCTTCTCTGCCTTGCGCAGCACGGCCTTGGTGTCTTCGGGAATTTTTTTGAGCGAGCGCTCGTACAGGTCTGCGGTTACCGACCTGATCAATTCGCTGGTGATGGGCATGTCTCGTTGTCTTTGTGGGGTCAGAAAATCCTGACCTCAAGGATGCAACGACAGCCCCCTTTACACAAGCTGATATTTGCCACTTTTCGCAGAACGAAATGGAAAAGGCCGCGAACAACAAGGGTTTTCCCTGCCGCTCACGGCCCCGGCTTGCGCAGGAGAGGCGCGTTATTGCTTCAGCACAAACGCAGCCAGCGCCTTGACTTCCTGCGGCTTCAAACCCGCAAAGGCCGGCATGGGCACCTGGCCCCATTTGCCTGCGCCACCCGCACGAATGCTGGCCTCCAGTTTGGCCTGCGCCTGCGCATCGCCCTTGTATTTGGCAGCCACCTCGCGGTACGAAGGCCCCACAATTTTTGTGGTGAGGGCATGGCAGCCCAGGCAGGCGTTGGCCGTGAGCAGCGCCTGCACATCGACGGCAGCACCTGCCGCCGCCGGTGCTGCAGCCGCCGGAGCAGCCGCCACCACTGCAGGTGCGACCTGTGCCGGTGCCTTTGCACTGCCGTAAGTCACCGCCAGGTACTCGCCTATCTGGTTGACTTCGGCATCACTGAGCGGTGCGGCATAGGCGTGCTCCATCTTGCTCACTTCCGCTGTCCACTGGGCCTGGTTCATGCCGGGCGGTTGCTGGTTGATGTAATCCGCCGAATGGCAGATCGCGCATTTCTGCAAGGCGACGTGGTAGCCAGGGAGCTTCGATGGCTTGAGTTTGGCGGTTTCCTGGGGCAGTTTGAGCGTAAAAGGTGTCTGCGCAATCACAGCGCCAGGCGCAAAAAACCCCAGCATGGACAGGGAGCACGCAGTCATGAAAGAACGAATGATCATGGCCTGCTCCTAGACTGCGACAACGCGCGTTGTTTCAATCACGCTGCGCGCATAGCCGCCCGGGTTCCAGGTCGCCGTAGCCGGTTGAACCTCGCCCTTGTTGTTCGTCGCACGCACCATCAGCGTCGCTGCGCCCATCTTCGCGGGGGTCCACGGCAGGCTCCATTCACGGAATGAAAACCGACCCAGGTCCTTGCCCAGCACCGCATCACGCCATTGCTGACCGTCTTCAGACACCTGCACTGTCTTGATACCACTGCCCGCATCAAACGCAATGCCCTTGAGCTGCGTCACCTGCCCGCTTTTGACACGCGCGTTGTCGGCCAGGCTGGTGATGAAAGAGCGCACCGGAATGCTGGTGATGGGCCGTGTCGCCGTGGGCGCCGTGCCGGCAGGCACACACATGCAGGCGTTGTCGGGTACGCGATAGGCCGTCGACATGAAAAAGCCCTCAAAGCCGTGGTCGAGCACACTGATCTCGCTGAGGTGCTTGACCCAATACGTGCCGAAGTAGCCCGGCACGATGAGCTTGATCGGGTAACCATTAAGGAAGGGAATGTCCGTGCCGTTCATGGCCCATGCGATCAGCGGCTCGGCGCTCATTGCCAGGTCGATGTCCAGCGACTTCACAAAGTCTGGGGTCTTGGGCAGCACGGGCGTGTCAATCCCGTTGAACGTGACCTGCTTCGCACCGGGCATGACACCGGCCTTGTTGAGCACGGTGCGCAGGGGCATGCCCACCCAGCGGGCATTGCCCATGGAGCCGTTGCCGAGTTGCGCGCCGAAGACCCGTGGCTCCGCGTAGCCGCGGCTGTTGCCGGAACACTGGTTGACCGCCACCACCTCGACCGGCTCACCCATGGCCTTCAGGTCGGCGAGCGACAGGGACAGCGCCTGCTTCACATGGCCGGTGATCTTCAACTGCCAGGTTTTGGCGTCGATGCTGGTCGGGATATTGGCCAGGTGATAACGCACAAAAAATGCATCGTTGGCCGTGATGGCACCTTCATTGAACGCGCTGAACGGTGTTTCCAGATGCGGCGGCCGGGTGGTGATGCGCAGCAGGGGGCGTTTTTGCGGGTAGGCCACCAGATCGCGTGCACCATTGCCGAAAGGCATGGTGGCGGTGGCCGCCAGGCTGTGCAGCGGCAGCGCAGACAGCCCGGCCACGCCCAGACCGGCGTGACGCAGGAAACGGCGCCTGCCGGAAGAATCTTGATCGTCGTAACTCATGTGTTCCTCATTGTTGTTCTGGCCTGGTATCGGCCTGCCGTTGCAAGTCGCGTGGGTGCGGCCATGATAGGCATCAAACCCCTTACGGACAAGGCCAACGTCGAGCGCACACGTTACGGTTGAAATACGTAGCACGCAGCCAACAGCCCTGTGCCTGCACGGCCATGGGCAAACTCCTAAACTGGCTTGAAGAAAAGACGCCCCGCCCACCCCTGCCCACAACAGCCCCGTCTGCACCCCTCACCCTGTCCAAAACCCGGTACCCATGATTCCCTTTTCCGTCCTCGACCTGTCTCCCATCGTCAAAGGCAATACCGCGACAGATGCTTTTCGCAACACGCTGGCGCTGGCGCAGCATGCCGAAAAACTCGGGTTCAAACGCTTCTGGCTGGCAGAGCACCACAACAACCCAGGC
Source organism: Pseudomonadota bacterium (assembly GCA_040387435.1). Classification (GTDB taxonomy): domain Bacteria; phylum Pseudomonadota; class Gammaproteobacteria; order Burkholderiales; family Burkholderiaceae_C; genus Polaromonas. The sequence continues at coordinate 6,136 of JAZKDR010000005.1, read as the reverse complement.
ATTGCCAGTGCGGCCACGTCGGTGGTCATCGGCCATGTGGCAGGGGGCACATCCACCATACGCGTCGGCTCCGGCGGCGTGATGCTGCCCAACCACTCGCCGCTGGTGATTGCCGAGCAGTTCGGCACACTCGCCGCCCTCTACCCCGGGCGCATCGACCTCGGCCTGGGTCGCGCGCCCGGCACCGACCAGCTCACTGCCCGCGCATTGCGGCGCGACCACCAGAACAATGCCGACACCTTCCCGCAAGACGTTGAAGAACTGCGTGCGCTGTTCGGCCCCGTGCAACCTGGCCAGCGCATACGTGCGGTGCCTGGCGCGGGCCTGGAGGTGCCGCTGTGGATACTCGGATCCAGCCTGTTCGGCGCGCAGCTCGCCGCCATGCTCGGCCTGCCTTTCGGCTTCGCATCACACTTCGCACCCGACATGCTGATGCAGGCTTTGGACATTTACCGCGACCGCTTCCAGCCCTCGGCACAGCTTGAAAAGCCCCATGCCATGGTGGTCGCGAACGTGGTGGCCGCCGACACCGACGAGGCTGCGCGTTACCAGTTCACTTCCGTACAGCAGTCCATGACCAACCTGCTGCGCGGCGCACCCGGCATGATGCAGCCGCCCATCGACGACATCGACAGCTACTGGGCACCATCGGAAAAAGCCGGGGCGCAGCGCATGCTGAGGTACGCCATCTCGGGATCGCCCGCCACGGTTGAAAGCAGGCTGCGCAGCTTCATCGCCGAGACCGCGGCCGATGAACTGATGGTGACCTCGCATCTCTACGACCCGGCAGTCGCAAGACGCTCACTGGAGATCGTGGCACAGGCCCGGGACGCGCTGGCGGCGTGAGCAGTGCGGCCAGACAGTCGCGCTAGACTGTCTGCATGCTGATCATCCCGTCGCTGAGCCGCAAACAGACTTTTTTTGTGGCTGCCGCCATTCTTGGCGGACTGGCGCTGGTGCTGTCGCTCTTCTCACAGTCGCTGTTGCCCTCACCGCCCCGCCGCGTAGCCATGACCACGGGCGCACTGGACGGTGCCGCCCACCAGTTTGCGCTGCGTTACCAGACCTACCTCAAGGCCAACGGCGTTACGCTTGATCTCAACCCCTCCATAGGCGCCGTTCAAAATCTCGAGCGACTCAACGCCGGCACGCCCATCGGTTTTGTGCAGGGCGGGCTGGGCCAGCAGGTGATGGATGCCGAGGACGCAGAAAACGACACGCCCCTGCGTTCGCTCGGTGTCATTGGTTATGAACCGATCTGGATGTTCGCCTCACCAGCCCTGGTCAAAACACTGGCCGGCGGCCTCGCACCGCTGGCAGGAAAGAAAATCGCCATAGGCGCAGAAGGCAGCGGCACACGCAAGGTGGCGCTTGACCTGCTGCAAAGCTACGGCGTGACACCCGCCAACACCACGCTGACCACAGACGGCGGTGTCGCGGGCGCCAACGCCCTGCTCGCCAGATCGGTCGATCTGCTCTTCATCATCGGCGCACCGCAGTCACCTGCCGTGCAACAGTTGCTGGCGAAGCAGGACGAAGCCCATCTCGTTTCGATTGCCCACGCGGAGGGCCTGACGCGGCGCTTTCCCTACCTGTCGCTGGTGACGCTCAAGGCCGGCTCCATCGATCCGGCGCAGGACAGGCCACGCGTTGACATCACCCTGCTGACCACCACCGCCAACCTCGTGATACGCAAGGACCTGCACCCCGCCCTCGCCTACCTGATGCTGCAGGCTGCGCAGGACGTGCACAGAAGCGGCACTTTGCTCAACCGGCCCGGGGAGTTTCCCAACCCGCGGGCGACGGAATTCCCCCTGGCCGACGAAGCCTCGCGTTACTACCGCGACGGCAAGCCTTTTCTGCAGCGCTACCTGCCCTACTGGGCCGCCAACGCCCTGCAGCGCCTGCTGCTGGTGCTCATTCCGCTGGTGGCCATCGCCATACCGGTGTTTCGCATCGTGCCCCGCCTCTTTGAGTTCAAGGAAAAGAACCGCCTTTATCGCCGCTATGGTGTGCTGCTGGAAATGGAGCGCGACATCAGCTCGCGCAGCCTCAATGCCGAAGAGATCGCCGCAGCATCCGCCAGGCTGGACAAGATCGAACACGAGGTCAGCCACATGAAGTTTTCGCTGGATTTTTCTGACCGCGTCTACACGCTGCGCCAGCATGTGGACTATGTGCGCAGCCAGCTCCACAAAAACACCCCGCCGCTGGAGAAGGCATGACACATGATTTGAAGCGGCCTGCCGCCACCCTCATGATCGTGGCCGCCGCAATGGTGGCTTGTACCGAAGCCCCGAGCTGGCAAAAACTGCTGGGCGCAAAGATCACCCAGCAGTACCCGGCCTTCACCGTTCAGCCCGCTGAAAACGGCAACCTGAAAGTGGACCGCCCCGGCATGGCGAGTGTGCCGGTCGATGTCAACGCCATCGCCGCGTTCTGCCTGCGTGGCCCCAAGGACTGCGACTACGCGACCGACCAGATGCTGCTGGAATTGCAAAAACCCTGAGGCCCGCTGGCGCAGGTCAGGCTGTCATCAGGCTGGCGCCGCCATGATTCCGTAAAGGTGTGTAAAGCTGCCAACCGGCGAACTTGCCGGGGCGTTAGACAGGCACCACCTGAAAAAGAGTCCAGGAGATGCCCGCCATGCCCCCATCCCAACATCCTTCCCGGCGCACCTTTCTGCGCACGGCGACCGCACTCGCGGTGGTGCCACCCGGCGCGCTGACCGCCGTTTCTGCACTTGCACAAACCGACGCGCCGCCAGCGGCCACGGCAAACGCGTGGCGCGCCACGTCACGCCTGGGTTACGGCCCCACCGCCGCCAGCGCACAGGCGGCGATGTCTGCCCCCAAGGCCTGGGCCCTGCAGCAGATTGACGCGGCGTACGCTGCGAGCCGAAGCGCACCCTACATACCCGCAGACCTTGCACGGTTTAACCAACCCGTGGGCGACATCGCACGCGACTACCGTGCCGAGCGCGAAGCACGCCGCACGGTGCGCCAGCAGGCCGCCAACCCGCCACCCGCGATGGCGGCAGGCCCCAACCCCAGGCTGGTCGAAAACGCCACCGATGCGCTCGGCTTCAGCCGCGAGATGCAGCAGTCCGCTGCTGCGTGGCGGTTGCTCGCCTGCAGCGATCCGTCGATTGAAAATCCGCTGCTGGCGAAGATGACGGAGTTCTGGTTCAACCACCTGAACGTCTTTGTCGGCAAGGGCCAGGTTCGGCCCTTCACCGGCCACTACGTCGTCAATGCCATACGCCCCCACGCGCTCGGCAAATTTGAAGACCTGCTGCTGGCCAGCGCACGTCACCCCGCCATGCTTTTTTTCCTCGACCAGGCGCAAAGCAATGTGCGTGGGCTGAACGAAAACTACGCACGCGAACTGATGGAACTGCACACATTGGGCGTCGATGCCGGTTACACGCAAAACGACGTGCACGAACTCGCGCGCATCCTCACCGGGTGGACGGTCGGCCTTCAGCAGGGCGAAGGTTTCCGTTTTGCAGAAAGGCTGCATGACAGCGGCGACAAGGTATTGCTGGGCAAGGCCTTCCGTTCTGCCGGCGAGCAGGAAGGCGAGGAAGCCATCCGCATGCTGGCCCGCCAGCCCGCCACGGCCAAACGCATTGCGCGCCGGCTGGCCATGACTTTTGTGGCCGACACGCCGCCGCAGGCGCTGGTCGACCAGCTGGCATCCACTTTCCTCGGTACGCAGGGCGACATACGCGCGGTGATGCGCACGCTAGTGAATTCGCCCGAGTTCTGGCGCGCAGACAACAAGCTGTTCAAGACGCCTATGGACTTTGCCTGCTCTGCCCTCACCGCAGGTGGCGGCATCAAGGACAGGCGCGAACTGCAGCTGACGCTCGGCTTTCTGGCACAGGCGGGGCAACCCATCCACGGCTGGCAAACGCCCGACGGCTACAAGACCGATGCCGCGACCTGGCTCGCGCCCGAAGCGCTCACGCGCCGCGCGGACTACGCCATCACCCTTGGCGCCCGCATGCCCGAGCCGGCCTACCTGCAACCTTTTCTGAGTGTGGCCAGCCGCGACCGCATCGCACAGGAAGCACCCAACCTGCGTACCGGCCTGCTGCTGGCCAGCCCCGACTTCATGAACAAATAAGTGGCACGCCCTTCACACATGTCGCACACGCCACACACAGGCAACAGGAGATCACGATGAACGCACACGATACGTCCGGGCTGTCACGCCGCACCCTTCTCGCAGGCACGGGCCTGGCGCTGGCAGGCCTGGCCCTGCCCCGCGTGTGGGCCCAGGCCGCACCTGCAGGCGCGCCCCGGGGCCAGCAGGGCCGGCTTGTCGTCGTTCTGCTGCGCGGTGCCTACGACGGCCTCTCGGCGTTTGTGCCTTACACCGATGCCGACTACTACAGCATGCGACCCAACATCGCCATCGCGGCACCCGATGGCACGACGCGCACCGCATTCAAGCTCGACAACACTTTTGCGCTTCACCCCGCGCTCTCGCCGCTGGTGCCGTTGTGGCAGCAAGGTGTTCTGAGCTTCCTGCCTGCCGCCGGTTTGCCTGCACCCAACCGCTCGCACTTCGCCGCGCAATACGAAATGGAAATCGCACAAAGCGGCAAGAACAGCGCCACAGCGGGCTGGCTCAACAAGGCGGCCAGTGCCAGCAACACGGGCAGCACCATCGCCACGGCGCTCGGTGTCGGCGAGGCCAACCCGGCCATCCTCGCCGGCGAGGCCAGCGTCAAGCTGATTCCACGCGGGCAGGCCGCCGAAAAAACCGGTGTACTGGCCAATGACAAAGCACGCCAGGCGCTGATGGACCTCTATGCCGGCAACGACAAGGTCAGCGAGGCCTTCCGCCAGGGTGCGGGCAGCCGCATGCAGAGCGCGCAGGAACTCACCACCGAAAAGGCCGCCGCCACCAGCAGGCGCGAGATCGCCGCGCGTGAAGCTGCCGAGAAGGAAGGCAACCGCATGCTGGACCGCGATGGCACACCGCCCACCACGCAGGCGCAGAACGCGCAAATGCTGGCCGCCAGCAATGGCGCGGCCGACCCGGTCGGCCTGCAACTCGACGCCCAGCACCTCGGCACGCTGATGCGCAACGACCGCAAACTGCGGCTGGGCTTTTTGTCTGCCGGCGGCTGGGACACCCATGCCAACCAGGGCAACGCCAACGGGCAGCTGGCCAACAACCTGGGCAACCTGGGCCGCGGCATCCTGCAGTTGCGGCAGGAATTCTCCGAACCCGGCGACGTTGTCGTGGTGATGAGCGAGTTCGGCCGCACCGCCTCTGAAAACGGCACCCGGGGCACGGACCACGGTTTCGGCAACGCCATGTGGCTGGTGGGTAACAGCATCAACGGCGGCCGCTGGCACGGCCAGTGGACAGGCCTGGCGCGCGGCAACCTCAACGAGTCACGCGACCTGCCGGCGCACCACGACTACCGCGCCGTGCTGGCCCATGTGCTGCGCTCGAATTTCGCCATGTCCGATTCCGCACTCGCCAGTGTGTTGCCCGGCGCGCGCTGGGACAACCGGCTGGATGGGCTGGTTCGGCGCGCCTGATATTTTTGTTTCATCAACCCAAGGAAAACCATGCCCACATCTTTCACCTCCCTGATTTCTGGCACGGCCATCGCGCTGGCAGGCCTGTGCACGTTCAGCGCATTTGCACAAACCCCGCCACCTGCCGCTGCGCCTGCTCCTCAACGCGGTGAAGGTTTGGGTAAACCTGCGCGGCCCAATTTGCGGGCGCTGGATTTGAACAAGGACAAGATGCTGTCGAAGGACGAGGTCAAGAGCCGGCCCATGCTGGTGAAGAACTTTGATGCGATTGATACGAACAAGGATGGGCAGTTGACTCGGGCTGAACTCAAGGCTTATCGGGAAGCGCACAAGGGTGAGCGGAAGAAATAATCTTCCGGCCTTCTGGCGACACGGAGCGTCAGGTTGGTTTGAAGGTTTGTGCCCTTCACTACCTAGCCGGGGGTAGCCCGGCAGCTAGTCACTTTCTTTTGCTTCGCCAAAAAAAAGTAACCAAAGAAAAGGCGACCCGACGTCTGGGTCCCTTCACTTCGTTACGGGCAACCTGCGGTGCTCGATTCCGCCGGCGGGAAAAACAACTCGCTGCGCTCAAA
>JAZKDR010000004.1:0-239191 GCA_040387435.1 Pseudomonadota bacterium | reverse complement strand
AGCTGTACGCGCAGACCGGCATGTTCACCTATGACCCGGGCTTCCTGTCCACCGCCGCCTGCCAGTCCGCCATCACCTACATCGACGGCGACAAGGGCGAACTGCTGTACCGCGGTTACCCCATCGAGCAGCTGGCCACCAACTGCGACTACATGGAAACCTGCCACCTGCTGCTGCACGGAGAACTGCCGAACGTCAAGCAGAAGAACGATTTCACCAAGCTCGTCACCAACCACACCATGGTCAACGAACAGATGCAGTTCTTCCTGCGTGGTTTCCGCCGTGATGCCCACCCGATGGCCATCATGACCGGCCTGGTCGGTGCCCTGTCGGCTTTCTACCATGACAGCACGGACATCAACAATCCGGAACACCGCGACATCTCGGCCATCCGCCTGATCGCCAAGATGCCGACGCTGGTCGCAATGGCCTACAAGTACACGGTGGGCCAGCCCTACATGTACCCCAAGAACGACCTGAGCTACGCCGGCAACTTCCTGCACATGATGTTTGCAACGCCTTGCGAAGAGTACAAGGTCAACCCTGTGCTGGAACGCGCACTGGACCGCATCTTCATCCTGCACGCAGACCACGAGCAGAACGCGTCGACCTCCACCGTGCGCCTGTGCGGCTCGTCAGGTACCAACCCGTTTGCGGCCATTGCAGCCGGTGTGGCCTGCCTCTGGGGCCCTGCCCACGGCGGCGCCAACGAAGCAGCCCTCAACATGCTGGGCGACATCCAGAAGAACGGCGGAATCGAGAAGATCGGCGACTTCATCAAGCAGGTCAAGGACAAGAACTCCGGCGTCAAGCTGATGGGCTTTGGTCACCGCGTCTACAAAAACTATGACCCGCGCGCCAAGCTCATGCAGGAAACCTGCAAGGAAGTGCTGAAAGAAATGGGCCTCGAAAACGACCCGCTCTTCAAGCTGGCCATGGCCCTGGAAAAGATTGCACTGGAAGACGACTACTTCGTTTCCCGCAAGCTCTACCCCAACGTCGACTTCTACTCCGGCATCGTGCAGAAGGCCATCGGCATCCCCGTGCCGCTGTTCACCGCCGTGTTCGCGCTGGCCCGTACCGTCGGCTGGATTGCCCAGCTCAACGAAATGATCAGCGACCCTGAGTACAAAATCGGCCGTCCTCGCCAGTTGTTCACCGGCTCCGAGACACGCCAGGTCATGCCTATCGCCCAGCGCTAGGCTGCGCGGCAGTTCCGGCTGCTGACAGACCCACAAAAGCCCGCCTGATGGCAACATCGGCGGGCTTTTTTTCGCCCGTCGTGTCGCCATCGCCTCCGCAGCTGGCCAGGGCAGCCCGTCTCGACCTCAAGATGCTACAAAATTAATAGCTGCTTACGCTCATGTCTATTGCTTAAAAGGCCTTTTTGGCACCTCAAAACCGGCTTTTTTTGGTGATTTTTCACATATATCGGCCGGTTTTGCGGCTCCAAAGCGTAATTGCGATAAATTTTAATGTATACAGCAAATTTTTAACGTATACATTAAATTTCAGAGATCACGCTGCGCACGACTACGGAAGGCCGGTCATCGCGTATTGCGATGACAGACGGGACCATCTGAAGGCAAAATAGCATTCCTCGTCGCTGATGGCGAGGACCCACGACATGCCCATCAAAAGCTCAGAACGCAACTTCGCGCGCCGCATCGACCTGACCTCGCTCCAGCTCTTTGTGGCCGTGTGCGAGCTCGGCAGCATTGGCAAGGCGGCCGAGCGCGAGTTCATCGCGGCGTCTGCCGTCAGCAAGCGTCTGAGCGACCTGGAAGCCACGCTCGACACCCCCCTGCTCTACCGCCACACGCGCGGCGTGGGCCTGACACCCGCTGGCGAAAGCCTGCTGCACCATGCACGCTCGGTGCTGTTCAGCCTTGAAAAAATGCAGGGCGAGCTCAGCGAGTACGCCGACGGCGTGCGCGGTCATGTGCGTGTGCACGCCAGCATCTCGGCCATCGTGCAGTTTTTGCCGGAAGACCTGGGCGCCTTCATCGCCGAACATCCGCAGATCAAGATCGACCTTGAAGAGCACCTGAGCACCGAGGTGATACGTGCCGTGCAGGAAGGCGCCGCAGACCTCGGCATATGCAACACCGGTGTCGGCATGGGCGAGCTGCAGGCCATGCCCTACCGCACCGACAAGCTGCTCCTCGTCGTGCCCGCCGGCCACGCGCTCGCCTCGCAGGGGCCACTTCATTTTGAAGCCGCGCTGGACTACGACCAGGTCGGCCTGCATTCCAACAGCTCGATTTACCTCGCCATTCGGCAGGCGGCCGCAGACGTTGGCCGCACCATCAAGCTGCGCATCCACGTCACCGGGCTGGACGCCATGTGCCGCATGATCCAGAACGGTCTGGGCGTGGGCGTGATGCCGCAGCGCGCTTTCGAGCTCATGCACGGCATGGGCGAACTCGCGACCGTGCCCCTGCTGGATGAATGGGCAACGCGCCACATCCAGCTCGTGGCGCGTGACTTCTCCACGCTGCCCGTCACCGCCCGCCTGCTGGTCGAACACCTGATGCAGCCGGCGGACGCGACAGCGCCGGCGAAAAACAAATCTGCAGCGCGACTGACCGCCAAACCGGCAGCCGCCATAGCCTGATCAAATCTGAAGAATTACCTTAACCAAAATCACCACGACTGAAAGCCAAAGGAAACACCATGGGACGCACCCTCTACGACAAGATCTGGGACGAACACGTCGTTCACACCGAAGAAGACGGTACATCGATTCTCTACATCGACCGCCACCTGGTTCACGAAGTCACCAGCCCGCAGGCGTTTGAAGGCCTGCGCGAGGCTGGCCGCAAGGTCTGGCGCATCAGCTCCATCGTCGCCACTGCCGACCACAACACGCCCACCACCGGCTGGGAACTGGGCTACGACGGCATCACCGATCTGGTGAGCAAGGAACAGATCACCACGCTGGATGCCAACATCAAGGAATCGGGCGCGGCAGCCTTCTTCCCTTTCCTCTCCAAACGCCAGGGCATCGTGCACGTCATGGGCCCTGAAAACGGCGCCACCCTGCCCGGCATGACGGTGGTCTGCGGCGACTCGCACACCTCCACCCACGGCGCATTCGGCGCACTGGCGCACGGCATCGGTACCAGCGAAGTCGAGCACGTGATGGCGACGCAAACCCTGCTGGCCAAGAAGGCCAAAAACATGCTGATCAAGGTCGAAGGCAAGCTGGCACCCGGCCTCACCGGCAAGGACATCGTGCTGGCCATCATCGGCAAGATCGGTACCGCCGGCGGAACCGGCTACGCCATCGAGTTCGCGGGTGCGGCGATCCGCGCCCTGAGCATGGAAGGCCGCATGACGGTCTGCAACATGGCCATCGAAGCCGGTGCACGCTCCGGCCTCGTCGCCGTCGACCAGAAAACCATCGACTACGTCAAGGGTCGCCTGCTGTCACCCACGGGTGTCGAGTGGGACATGGCCGTCAAGTACTGGAACACGCTGCAGTCGGACGCGGATGCGAAATTCGACGCTGTGGTCGAGCTCGACGCCAGCCAGATCCAGCCACAGGTCACCTGGGGCACCTCGCCCGAGATGGTCCTGCCCGTGACCGGCAAGACACCAGACCCCGACAAGGAGAAAGACGCCAACAAGCGCGGTGCCATCGAGCGCGCGCTGGAATACATGGGCCTGGAGCCCGGCAAGGCGCTGGACGATATTTATGTCGACAAGGTCTTCATCGGCTCCTGTACCAACAGCCGCATCGAAGACATGCGCGAGGCTGCCGCCGTCATCAAGAAGATCGGCCAGAAGGTCGCCAAAAACGTGAAGCTGGCCCTGGTGGTGCCCGGCTCTGGTCTGGTGAAAGAGCAGGCCGAACGTGAAGGCCTGGACAAGATTTTTATCGCCGCAGGTTTTGAATGGCGCGAACCCGGCTGTTCGATGTGCCTGGCCATGAATGCCGACCGCCTCGAACCCGGCGAGCGCTGCGCATCCACCAGCAACCGCAACTTCGAAGGCCGGCAAGGCGCAGGTGGCCGCACCCACCTCGTCAGTCCTGCCATGGCGGCCGCCGCCGCGGTCCATGGTCACTTCGTCGACATACGCAAGTTTGCATAAGGAAAAACATCATGCAGAAATTCACCGTACACAAAGGCCTGGTCGCTCCGATGGACCGCGAGAACGTCGACACCGACGCCATCATCCCCAAGCAGTTTTTGAAGTCCATCCGCAAGACCGGTTTTGGCCCCAACCTGTTCGACGCCTGGCGTTACCTGGACACCGGCTTTCCCGGTCAGGACCCGGCCAGCCGCAAGCCCAACCCCGACTTCGTCCTGAACCAGCCGCGCTACAAGGGCGCGTCAGTGTTGCTGGCACGCAAGAATTTTGGCTGCGGTTCATCGCGTGAGCACGCGCCGTGGGCGCTGGACCAGTTCGGCTTTCGCGCCATCATCGCGCCCAGCTATGCCGACATCTTTTTCAACAACAGCTTCAAAAACGGTCTTCTGCCCATCGTGTTGCCTGAAGCGCAGGTAGCGCAGCTGTTTGACGAAGCGCTGGCCTTCCCCGGCTACGAACTCACGGTCGATCTGGAGCGCCAGGTCATCGTCAAGCCACAGGGGGAAGAGCTGCCGTTTGACGTGCAGGCCTTCCGCAAATACTGCCTGCTCAACGGCTTTGACGACATCGGCCTGACACTGCGCCAGAGCGACAAGATCAAGGCCTATGAAGCCGAGCGCCTGGCCACCAAGCCCTGGCTCAACCACACCGTGGCGGCCAACTTCTCCGGCTGAGTTGGTCATTCCCCATTTCCGCAACCGCTACAAGAAAACAGCAAAAAAATGAAAATCGCAATCCTGCCGGGTGACGGCATTGGCACAGAAATCGTCGCTGAGGCCGTCAAGGTCCTGAAGGTCCTGGACCTGAAATTTGAAATGGAATCGGTGCTGGTCGGCGGTGCCGCCTACGAGGCGCACGGCCACCCGCTGCCCGAAGCCACGCTCAAGCTCGCCAAAGAGTCGGATGCGATTCTCTTCGGCGCTGTCGGAGACTGGAAATACGACAAGCTGGATCGTCCGCTGCGCCCCGAGCAGGCCATCCTAGGCCTGCGCAAAAACCTCGGTCTGTTCGCCAACTTCCGTCCGGCCATCTGCTACCCGCAACTGGTCGACGCCTCCAGCCTGAAACGCGAACTGGTCGCCGGCCTGGACATTCTCATCATCCGCGAACTCACCGGTGACATTTACTTCGGCCAGCCGCGCGGCCGCCGTGTGTCACCCGACGGCCACTTCCCCGGCAGCGAGGAAGCCTTCGATACCATGCGTTATTCGCGCCCCGAGATCGAGCGCATCGCCCGCGTCGCGTTTGATGCCGCCCGAAAACGCGGCAAGCGTGTGACCAGCGTCGACAAGGCCAACGTGCTGGAAACCTTCCAGCTCTGGAAAGACGTGGTCACCGAGATCGGCAAGGAATACCCGGACGTGGCACTCGACCACATGTACGTCGACAACGCCGCCATGCAACTGGTGAAAGCACCCAAGAAGTTTGACGTGGTTGTCACCGGCAACATGTTCGGCGACATCCTGTCTGATGCCGCTGCCATGCTGACCGGCTCCATCGGCATGCTGCCGTCGGCCAGCCTGAACGACAAAAACCAGGGCCTGTACGAACCCAGCCACGGCAGCGCGCCGGACATCGCCGGCAAGGGTGTCGCCAACCCGCTGGCCACCATCCTGAGCGCCGCCATGATGCTGCGCTTCAGTCTGAACCAGCCGGAAGCCGCCGCACGCATCGAAAAAGCAGTCGATGCCGTGCTGACGCAAGGCCTGCGCACGCCAGACATCTATAGCGAAGGCACGACCAAAGTCGGCACCGTTGAAATGGGCAATGCGGTTGTCAAGGCGCTTGGCTAAGCCCTGTCCGCGACCCCATTCCTCAATGGACAGTGTGCTTCTCTCTTGCTTTTATATTGCCTTGGTGAGTCTGGTCATCGGTGCATATCGATTGCGCAGCAAGAAAGCCGTTCCAGCTGAAAAGCAAAACGACATAGAGCTTTACGTGGTTTTGCTACTTGCGGTCGTCATAGTGATTTTCGGATTGTGGAAAAGCTGATGCTGCGGGGTTGGCTACAATAGACCCCTTATGTGTCCAAACCTCGCACTCACCCGCTCCGTCGCCGCCCCTGGCGCGACCAACGCTGCGCCGGTTTTTACCCAAATCACCAAAACGACCACCATTAAGGGCTAGCAAGCCTGGTTCGTCGTGCCCTGCCGGCTCGATGAGCCGGGCCAAAAAGCCTGATTTTTGACTTTTTGAAGGGCAACATCATGAAACTCAAGGGCAATCTCACGGGACTCGTCGGCTGGCGCGGCATGGTCGGCTCGGTGCTGATCGACCGCATGCAGGCCGAAGGCGACTTCGACCTGATTGAGCCGGTTTTCTTTTCGACCTCCAACGCCGGCGGCAAAGCCCCCGCACAGGCCAAAAACGAGAAGACCCTGAAAGATGCCTACGATATCGAGGCCCTGAAGAAGTGCGACGTCATCATCACCGCCCAGGGCGGCGACTACACTTCCGAAGTTTTCCCCAAGCTGCGGGCTGCAGGCTGGGATGGCCACTGGATTGACGCGGCCTCCACGCTACGCATGAACAGCGACGCCATCATCGTGCTGGACCCTGTCAACCTGCCCGTGATCCAGAACGCCATGTCCAAAGGCGGCAAGAACTGGGTCGGCGGCAATTGCACCGTGAGCTGCATGCTGATGGGCGTGGGCGCCCTCTACAAGGCCGGTTTGGTCGAGTGGATGACCAGCATGACCTACCAGGCCGCTTCCGGCGGCGGCGCGCAGCACATGCGCGAGTTGCTCACCCAATACGGCACGCTGAACGCTGAAGTGCGCGCCCTGTTGGACGACCCCAAATCCGCCATTCTGGAAATCGACCGCCGCGTGCTGGCGAAACAGCAGTCGCTGTCTGCGGATGAGACCGCAAACTTTGGCGTACCGCTCGGTGGCAGCCTGATCCCCTGGATCGACAAGGACTTGGGCGACGGAATGTCGAAGGAAGAGTGGAAAGGCGGCGCCGAGACCAACAAGATTTTGGGCCAGGGTGCAGGTTTTGGCACGGCGTCGGTGCCGGTCGACGGCTTTTGCGTGCGCATCGGTGCCATGCGCTGCCACAGCCAGGCCTTGACCTTCAAGCTGAAAAAGGACGTACCGCTGGCCGATATTGAGGCCATGATCGCGGCCGACAACCAGTGGGCGAAGGTCGTGCCCAACACGCGTGAAGCTTCCATCAGGGATCTGACCCCCGTGGCCGTGACCGGCACCATGCAGATCCCGGTTGGCCGGCTGCGCAAGCTGGCCATGGGCCCCGAGTATCTCGGCGCATTCACGGTCGGAGACCAGTTGTTGTGGGGTGCCGCAGAACCGCTGCGGCGCATGTTGCGCATCCTCCTGCAAGACTGAGGCCTGGACATTGCTGTGGGTTAGCGGCCACCAACACAAACCGCCGACCCGTAAGCACTTGTGAATGGCCGTTGTCCTCAGACAACATTTGAAAGTTGTAAGTACAGCCTAACCAGCTGTGTCAAAACTTAAGTGGTGTCTTAGCTTGTCAGCCTAATGCCTTGATGTTAAGGTTGTTTTTCGAAAATACGCATCGAGGTTTTTGTGCGCTTAAGCAGAATAAAGTTACATGCAGACCGAGCACAGGAGGCTCAAAACCCCATGAATAATCCTGGACTATGGCGCATGGGGGCCTTGGCGAGCGCGGTCGCATTGATCTGTGGCCTGGCAAGTTTTGATGCAGCAGCCCTTGGACTGGGCCGTATTACGGTTCAATCGGCGCTCGGTGAGCCCCTGAGGGCAGAAATTGATATTTCCGACATCAGCGCCGAGGAAGCCAATAGCCTGCGCGCCGGTGTGGCCAGCCCCGAAGCGTTCAAACAGGCCGGCCTTGAATTTTCTCCAGCCGTTGTTGGGCTGCAGGTTAGCCTGCAGAAGCGCGCAGATGGCCGCGCTTTCCTGCGCTTAAACAGCGCCAGGCCTGTTACTGAGCCTTTTGTGGACCTTGTCCTGGAAGCCAACTGGGCATCCGGCCGCATCGTGCGTGACTACACCATGCTGTTTGACCCGCCCAGCCTGCGTCAGGCAGCACCGGTTTCGCCGACAGCGCCCATCTTTTCCCGGCCAGCCGCACCTGCCACGCCGCCCTCTGCCGGCGGCATCGCCAGCATCCCTTACTCCCCCGGCAGTCCCCCTCCGGCCCGCGTTGTCCCCGTACCGGTACAACCCGCCGCACCGGTTCAGCGGGCGGCGCCAGCCCCCAGGGCTCCCGTTGCTGCACGAGCACCCACTGGCAGTGGCCAGCAGGTCACGGTCAAGGCCGGGGACACCGCCGGCAAAATTGCCGCACAAAACAAGCCCGCCAGCATCTCGCTGGACCAGATGCTGGTTGCCTTGCTCAGAAGCAATCCCGAAGCGTTCATTGGCGGCAACATCAATCGCCTGAAATCCGGCGCTGTGCTCGAGTTACCCTCGGCGGACGATGCCGGTGCAATTTCTCCGGGCGAGGCGTCACGAACCATTGTTGCCCAGTCAAAAGATTTCAACGAGTTCCGCAGAAAACTCGCCGATGGCGTTCCCACCACACAGGCGGACAGTTCGGGCCGTCAGGCCAGCGGCAAGGTTCAGGCCAAAGTCGAAGACCGTGCGCCAGCGACCGCAGTGCCTGACAAGCTCACCCTGTCCAAGGGCGCGGTTCAGGGCAAAGTGCCAGCCGAAGAGAAAATCGCCAAAGAACGCGAGACCAAGGCCGCATCCGACCGCGTGGCCGAGCTTTCCAGGAATATCAGTGACCTGAGCAAGCTGGCCGGAGGTCCCGCCGCAGGCGCAAGCGCCGCCAAAGGCCCAGGCATTGCAGTTGCCACACCCGGCGCAGCAGCGTCATCACCAATGGCCGCAGCGACAGCTGCGCCGGCGAGCGCTCCACGTCCGGTTGCAGCCGCCAGCGCGGCCATGGCGCCGGCCAGTGCACCGGCCGCCCCTGCCGCTGCATCAAGCGCCCCGGCAACAGCAGCCATCGCCACGGCATCTTCACCGGCTCCTGCCGTCATGCCGGGCACGCCGGCAAGCGCGCCCTCCCAGCCCGCGACCGTCGCAGCAGCAGCCAGCAGCCCTGCGCCGGTAGCCATCAAAAAACCCGCAGCGCCTCCACCGCCGCCCCCACCAGAACCCAGTCTCATGGACGAATTGCAGGACAACGCATTCGTTCTGCCCGGCGTTGGTGCCCTGCTTCTGCTCCTCGCCGGTTTTGGCTTTTACCGATATAAAAAGCGCAACAACGCTGTTCAGGTCGACAGTTCCTTCCTCGAGAGCCGCTTGCAGCCAGATTCGTTTTTTGGCGCCAGCGGCGGTCAGCGTATTGACACCAGCGAGGGCGGAGCAACCGGATCGTCACTCGTCTACTCCCCCAGCCAGCTCGATGCAGCCGGTGACGTGGACCCCGTTGCCGAAGCAGATGTCTACCTTGCCTACGGACGTGACCTGCAGGCCGAGGAAATCCTCAAGGAGGCCATGCGGACCAACCCTACGCGTGTGGCCATTCATTCCAAGCTGATGGAAATTTACGCCAAACGCCGAGACGCCAAGGCTTTTGAGGTCGTAGCTGTCGAGGCCTTTAACCTGACGCATGGCGATGGCCCTGAATGGGCTTACATCGGCGAGATGGGACGTGACCTCGATCCATCCAATCCGCTGTACCAGCCTGGTGGCCAGCCGCACATGACCGACGGGGGTGGTGCCGACTCCCACGGAGATGCGCCGGCTTTCGGGTCCAGCACGATTCCACAAATGATAGAACCGGAGCCCGAGGAGCCGGCAGCCTCGGTCGACTTTGACCTTGACCTTGACTTCTCCCTGGGCGACGAACCAGCAGAGGCAGCCATGCCGCTGGCAGCTGCGCCCACGCCGGTAGCTCCTGCACCGGCCTATCAACCCGAGCCGACGGTGGCCATGCAGGCGCTGCCCGCAGATCCGATATTCGACGGCCTGGAAATGGATTTTTCAACCGGAACCGTGGTGCTGAAACCGACACCGGAACCGGAAGCACCAGCCCCTGTGCTGGGCACCCCGGACGATATGGCCCTGTCCGCCAGCGGCCTGACCTTCACGACCGATGCGCCGACGCCATCCCCAGCACCTACACCGGCCCCTGCCGCGGCGGCAGCCGACAGCGGCATGCTTGAATTTGATCTGGGTTCCCTGTCCCTGGACCTCGGTGGACCCACCACGGAAAGCCCGACGCTCTCACCGGTCGAGGTCACTGCTGATGCGGGCGACGACCCACTGGCGACCAAGCTTGCGCTGGCCGAAGAGTTTCAGGCGATTGGCGATACGGACGGCGCACGATCACTCGCCGAAGAGGTCGCATCCCAGTCCAGCGGTGCCCTCAAGACCAAGGCCCAGAAGTTTCTCAGCGGCCTGTCATAACCGCCGGCTGGACGCGCTGCGTTCACTGGCTGTTGCAACTCCGAAGTTGACATCACCGTGAGAATCGCCCTGGGCGTCAGCTATAACGGCAGCAGCTATGAAGGCTGGCAAAGCCAGCTTTCAGGCAACACCATCCAGGACAAGCTGGAACTGGCCCTCGGCAAATTCGCCGCCCAGCCAGTTCGCACACTGTGCGCCGGTCGCACCGACGCGGGAGTGCATGGTCTGATGCAGGTAGTGCACTTCGACACTGCCCTACACCGCGAAACCGCTTCGTGGGTCCGCGGAACCAACGCCTTTCTGCCTTCGGACATTGCAGTGCAGTGGGCACGCGAGGTTCCTGAGGGGTTTCATTGCCGCGGCAGCGCGGTGGCACGCCGTTATGCCTACGTTGTGCTTGAGTCTCCCGTGCGGCCCAGCGTGGAAGCTGGCCGGGTGGGCTGGGTATATCGTCCGCTCGACGGCGACGCCATGAAAAAGGCGGCCGCCTGGCTTGTCGGCGAGCACGATTTCAGTTCTTTCCGTGCTGCACAGTGCCAGGCCAAATCGCCCACCAAGACCATCAATCGCATCGAGATCACTCAGCGACATGGCGATGGTGCGAGTTACTGGCGTTTTGAGTTTGAGGCGAACGCCTTCCTTCACCACATGATCCGCAACATCATGGGTTGCCTCGTCGCCATCGGCCAGGGCGCCAATCGACCGGAGTGGATCCAGGACGTCATGCAGGCACGTCGCCGCGATGCCGCCGCACCGACCTTCTCTCCGGATGGTCTTTACTTCCTGGGGCCGGTGTACGAAGACCACTACGGCTTGCCGAAACGCACGGCGGCCTATGATTGGCTACCATGACACCAAATCAACGCACCCGTATCAAGATCTGCGGGCTGACCCGCGAAGAAGACGTGGATGCAGCCGTCGCAGCAGGTGCTGACGCGGTCGGATTTGTCATGTATGCGGCCAGCCTCCGCCACGTCACTGCTGCGCGTGCCGCTGAACTTGCATCGCGCCTGCCCCCCTTCGTGACACCGGTGTTGCTGTTCGTCAATGCAGGAACTGGCCAGGTGCTGGAAGCCTGCAAACGCTTGCCGAACGCCCTGCTCCAGTTTCACGGCGACGAAACACCTTCGGAATGCCTTGAGGCATCACGGCCTTTCCTGCGCGCAGCACGTATCCCGCTTGACGCAGCCCCGGTGGTGGGCACCAAGGGCTTCGATCTCGTAAAATACGCAGAAGACTTCAACGCAGCCCAGGCCATTCTTCTCGATGCACATGTCGAGGGTTATGGCGGCGGCGGCAAAACATTCAATTGGTCACTTCTTCCTCCAAGCGTCAACGCTCACCTCGTTTTGTCTGGTGGACTCACACCTGCAAATGTGGGCGATGGCATTTTGCAAGTCAGGCCGCGTTGCACGACGCTGGCCGTTGATGTCAGTTCGGGCGTAGAGATTTCAAAAGGAATCAAAAGCGCCGAAAAAATCAACCAGTTCATCGCAGCGGTACGTGCTGCAGACGAGCAATTTGCAAAGAACCCCAATCATCATGTACGACTATCAACAACCTGATGTTTCAGGGCATTTTGGTAAATACGGCGGCAGTTTTGTTTCGGAAACACTGACCCATGCGATCAACGAGCTGAAAGACGCTTACGC
Organism: Pseudomonadota bacterium; assembly: GCA_040387435.1. GTDB lineage: Bacteria > Pseudomonadota > Gammaproteobacteria > Burkholderiales > Burkholderiaceae_C > Polaromonas. The sequence goes on along the minus strand of JAZKDR010000004.1, from coordinate 227,070 downwards.
AAAATACCAGCATGACCCGGAGTTTCTCGCGGAATTCCACTCCGAACTCAAGCATTTTGTAGGCCGCCCTTCACCCATCTATCATGCCGCCCGCATGAGCGGCGAACAGGGCGGCGCCCAGATCTACCTCAAACGGGAAGACCTCAACCACACCGGCGCGCACAAGATCAACAACACCATAGGCCAGGCCATGCTGGCCAGACGCATGGGCAAACCGCGCGTCATCGCCGAAACAGGCGCTGGCCAGCACGGCGTGGCAACGGCCACGATCTGTGCACGTTACGGCCTGGAATGCGTGGTTTACATGGGCCTTGAAGATGTTCGCCGGCAAAGCCCAAACGTCTACCGCATGAACCTGCTCGGTGCGACCGTCGTACCGGTTGAAAGCGGCAGCAGGACGCTGAAAGATGCCCTGAATGAAGCCATGCGCGACTGGGTGGCCAATGTTGACAACACTTTCTACATCATTGGAACCGTCGCAGGCCCGCACCCCTACCCGATGATGGTGCGGGATTTCCAGAGTGTTATCGGGATTGAATGCATCGCCCAGATGCCGGAATTCACGGGTGGTCAGCCCGACGCGGTGATTGCCTGCGTCGGTGGCGGCAGCAATGCCATGGGGATATTTCACCCGTACATTTCGCATGAAAAAACACGGCTGATCGGTGTGGAGGCGGCTGGCGAAGGGCTGGACAGCGGCAAACACTCGGCGTCCCTGCAGCGGGGCTTCCCCGGCGTCCTTCACGGCAACCGTACCTATGTCCTGCAAAATGATGACGGTCAGGTCACCGAGACGCACAGCATCAGCGCGGGTCTTGATTACCCGGGTGTCGGCCCCGAGCATGCCTTCCTGAAAGACATCGGCCGAGCCGAATATGTAGGCATCACCGACCAGGAGGCGCTGGCCGCCTTTCATTACCTGTGCCGCACGGAAGGCATCATCCCGGCGCTCGAATCCAGCCATGCAGTGGCCTGCGCCATGAAGATGGCCAAAACCATGCGCACCGACCAGAGCATTCTCGTGAACCTGTCGGGCAGGGGTGACAAGGACATCGGCACCGTGGCAGATCTGTCTGGCGCCGATTTTTATGACAGGCCGTCCATGCGCGGATTGTCCGTCAAGGGCGGCCCGGTCAGCACTGCGCCCACAGCTGCATCCTTCGACACCAGCGGCGCCAAAGGCAGCGGAGTGCAGTCATGAGCCGCATTGCACCGGTTTTCGAGAAACTCAAAAAGGAAGGCCGCAAGGCGCTGATCCCTTTTGTCACGGCTGGCTTCCCGTATGCCGATGTGACGCCCGAACTCATGCACGCCATGGTGGAGGGAGGGGCCGATGTCATTGAACTGGGTGTTCCCTTTTCTGACCCGAGTGCCGATGGGCCTGTCATCCAGAAGGCAGGTGACAAGGCCCTGGCCGCCGGCATCGGGCTAAGCCGGGTGCTGGAAATGGTCGCCGCATTTCGCGTTAAGGACGACACCACGCCCGTGGTGTTGATGGGCTACGCCAATCCGGTGGAGGCCTACGACATTCGACACGGTGAGAGCCCCGCCAGTGAAAGCGCGTTTATTCGCGACGCTTCCCGTGCAGGTGTGGACGGCGTGCTCATCGTCGACTATCCGCCGGAAGAATGCACCGCTTTTGCGGCGAACCTCCGCGCGCACGACATGGACCTGATCTTTTTGCTGGCGCCTACCAGCACCGATGCACGCATGAAGCGGGTGGCGGCCGTTGCGAGCGGTTATGTGTATTACGTGTCGCTCAAGGGCGTGACCGGCTCCGGTGCACTGGATGTAGATGCCGTCGGTACCATGCTTCCACGCATCCGCGCGCACGTGAACGTGCCCGTCGGTGTCGGCTTCGGCATCCGGGATGCGGCGACTGCCAAAGCCATCAGCCAGATTGCCGACGCAGTCGTCATCGGTAGCAAAATAATCCAGCTGATTGAAGATCAGCCGCGCGACAAGGTGGCGTCCACTGCGCGCGATTTCCTTCGGGAAATCCGCTCTGCAATGGGCTGATGCGCCTGCCTTTCCAAAGTCACGGCCGGAGCATAATTGCATTTTTATCGCAGGACGACTTGTACCGCCTGTGCAGACCTCTCAACAGGGACCTGAATCCATGTCTTGGTTAGAAAAACTACTTCCACCCAAAATCACACCCACCGATCCTACGGAGCGCCGCAGCGTACCTGAGGGATTGTGGATCAAATGCCCCAGCTGTGAGGCCGTGCTATACAAAACCGACCTCGAAAAAAACCAGAATGTATGCCCGCAGTGCAGCCACCATCACAGGATAGGCGCGCGCGCGAGGCTCGACGCATTTCTGGATGCCGAAGGCCGGTACGAACTCGGCCAGGAAGTACTGCCTGTCGACGCACTGAAATTCAAGGACAGCCGCAAGTACCCTGAAAGACTCAAGGAAGCGCTGGAGAACACCGGCGAGACCGACGCGCTGGTTGTGATGGGCGGCGCGGTGCACAGCATTGGCGTGGTGGCCTGCTGCTTTGAGTTCGACTTCATGGGTGGCAGCATGGGTAGCGTGGTGGGTGAGCGTTTTGTGCGCGGCGTCCATGCGGCGATCGAACAAAAAGTGCCCTTCATCTGCTTTACGGCCACCGGTGGCGCCCGCATGCAGGAAGGACTGCTCAGCCTCATGCAAATGGCCAAGACCAACGCTGCGCTTACCCGCCTGGCCAAAAAAGGACTACCGTATATCAGCGTATTGACCGATCCCACCATGGGAGGCGTGAGTGCGGGTTTTGCCTTTGTCGGTGATATCGTGGTTGCAGAACCCAAAGCACTGATCGGTTTCGCCGGGCCTCGCGTGATCGAGTCGACCGTGAGGGTCACCCTTCCGGAAGGCTTTCAGCGCGCAGAATTTCTGCAAACCAAAGGTGCTGTCGATTTCATTTGCGATCGCCGCGAACTCCGAAAAACAATCGCCAGCTCGCTCGCGATGCTCCTCAAACAACCGGCAGACGCGGTGGAGTGAACCCCAGGTTGGACGATCGGAACGGGTTCGCGCATCCTGAACATTTCCAGTTCACTAAAAAATTCGGCGTGTTCGAGTCCATCGCATGTCAGGTGGGCTGCTTTTCACCGCGAACTCAAGCCACGGCCAGCAAAGGAAAGTATCTTCGTGGGATGATGGTGGCTTGTTTATTCAGCGCATGCCACGATGTCTGAAGCCTTGACACTGTTTTCGCTCCCCTTGTTTCCCCTGGGCACGGTTCTTTATCCCGGTGGCCTGCTCCCCCTGCGGATCTTTGAAGTGCGCTACCTGGACATGGTTGGAAAATGCCACAAAACCGGCGCTCCGTTCGGTGTCGTCTCGCTCACGCAAGGCTCGGAGGTGCGTAAAACCGACCCGGCCCAGCCCGGCCGTGACGGGTTTGCACATGAAGAATTCAATGCGGTAGGGACGCTGGCCACCATCACGGAGTTTTCTGTGCCTCAACCGGGGCTGATGATGATCCGCTGCGAGGGTGCACAACGCTTCGAGATCTCGAACCGGGAAAAACTCAAGCACGGCTTGTGGATTGCCGACGTCACGCGACTTGCGGACGATCAGACCGTCAAGGTTCCAGAAGACCTCCAGGGCAGCGCAGATGCTTTGGGCAAGCTCATCAAAAGCCTTCAGGATCGCCAGGTTCCGAATTCACAAATGCCGCTAGTCGCCCCATATCACCTCGACGATTGCGGCTGGGTCGCCAATCGCTGGTGTGAGTTGCTCCCCATCCCCCTGGAGTTGAAGCAGCGGCTGATGGAACTTGACAATCCGCTGGTTCGACTTGAGCTGGTCAGCGACATTCTTGAGCGCACCGGTATCGCGCTCTAGCAACACGGCGTGCAGTCGGGTTTATCCCTGAGACTTGTACTCGGGCAAGTGACCGGTCAGCCAAGCCCGCACATCGCTACTTGAGGGGGCCGGCCCGGCTGACTGAATCCAGTCCTGCACACCCTGAATATTGACAGCCTGCTCGCCCGATGTCTTCGCAACGCGGAGTTTGGGATGGGGCGTAGGCTCCGTCGTTTCGTCGTCTGCCAGCAATTCCTCGAACAGTTTTTCGCCTGGACGCAAACCGGTGAACGAGAGCGGAATCTCCTGCTCCGTCTTTCCGGAAAGCTGGATCATCATGCGCGCAAGATCGGCAATCTTCATGGGATCGCCCATGTCGAGCACAAAAATCTGCCCGCTCTGACCCATCAATCCTGCCTGCAGAACGAGTTTTGCAGCTTCAGGAATCGTCATAAAGTAACGGACGATGTCCGGATGCGTGACGGTAATGGGCCCGCCGCGCGCGATCTGTTCCGTGAAGAGGGGAACTACGGACCCACTGGAGCCGAGCACGTTGCCAAAGCGCACGGATACATATTCTGTTGCTTTATATTCCAGCGCGACACTTTGCACGACAAGCTCCGCCATCCGCTTGGTCGCCCCCATGATATTTGTCGGATTGACCGCCTTGTCGGTGGAGACTTGGACAAACTTGAGCGCGCCGCATTCACCGGCAATTCTTGCGGTATGAAGCGTTCCCAAAATATTGGTGCGAATGGCTTCGATCTCGTTGTGAGATTCCATCAAGGGCACGTGTTTGTAAGCCGCTGCATGAAAAAACACCGTGGGCTTGTAATGCAACGCGATGGCGCGAAGGCGCTCTTCCTCCCTGACATTGGCCGTGTAATACAAACCCTTCATCTGCGGATGCGTTTCGCGCAATTCCTGCTCAAGCTTGTAAATGGCGATTTCCGAAGAGTCGACGCATACCAGGCGTGCAACACCAAGCCGCGCGATTTGTCGGCAAAGCTCGGAGCCAATCGAACCGCCGGCGCCCGACACCAGCACCGTCTGCCCGGAGAAAAGCCCCGCTAGCCCCCGCATGTCGAGCTCAACTGCCTGACGGCCGAGCAAATCCTCAAGTTCAATTCTTCTCGGGCTGCCACTGTCCGACTTCAGCCACTCATCCGGTCTTGGCATAGTCATCAGCGTCAGGCCGACCTGACTGGACAGCAACAGGACTTCCCGGCGTTCATCAGAGCCTGGAGGACTCGCAATCAAGGCTGTGGAAGCCCCGGTATTGCGTGCAACACTGACCACAGACGCAGGCGATCCCAGCACAGGTATCTGATTGAGATAAGTGCCCAATTCAGCGGGGAGCGGGGACACAATACCGACGCAGTGCCACTGCCTGGAGCCCTTGATGGCGCGCAAGGCATCCGTAGCTTCGCGCAGCGTGCCCACAATGAGCATCGGTTTTGAACCATCGGCCGGCGCGGTGTGCTCGGTCAATGTCCGCCACCCGGCCCGCACAGCGCTCAGCAAAACCAGCGCAATGAGGGGGTGAAGCAGGAGCACCGAACGCGGGAAGAAGGGATAACGCATCATCAGCACGATGGCGGCAGCCAGCAAACTCGCGAGCAATACCCCGCCGGTTAACTGCCTCAATTCCGGCAAACCTATGTATCGCCAGACCTGCCTGTAGACCCGCGCGATACCCAAACCGGCCGTGTAGCAAACAAGTATCCAAGGCAAGCTCAACGCGATCAGGGTTTCGAAGGTGTCCGGAATCTCAAAATTAAACCGCAACCAGAATGCCGCCCACCAGGCTGCGCCAACAAGCAGCAAATCTATGCCCCACAGCGGTAAAACCTCCTTACGCAGACGCACGCTGATACTCCAAAGTGTTGATGGCATTGCGCAAATGGTCGATCACGCGATCCTGTTCGGCTTCGCTCATATTGGAGCCCGAGGGCAGGCAAATACCAGACATGAAAAGTCTTTGGGACACATCGTCATCGGCCTGATGGGAAAAGTAAGGCGCATTTTCAAAGAGTTTTTGCAGGTGCATGGGCTTCCAGACCGGCCGGGCTTCTATAAGGTGTCGTTCGAGCGAATTCATGACCTGACGGCACGCCTGGCTCGCATCGGGGCCTGCCAGCGTGAAACAGGTCAGCCACCGTGTCGAGCGGTAACCCGCTGGCTCCGGCATCCATTGTATTTGTGGCAAATCCGAAAAAGCCTCGACATAACGTTCAAACACGCGCCTGCGCTGTGACACGCGTTGCTCGAGTACCCGCAACTGCCCGCGTCCGATGCCCGCAAGCACATTGCTCATCCGGTAATTGAACCCGACTTCTACATGCTCATAATGCGGCGCAGGCTCCCTTGCCTGCGTGGCCAATTTACGCGCGCGCGCGATCAGGTCTGGATCATCAGCCAGCAGCATGCCTCCGCCGGAGGTCGTTATGATTTTGTTGCCATTGAAGGAGTAAACCGCCACGCGGCCAAACGCCCCGCTGGAACGTCCCTTGTAATGTGCGCCCAGTGATTCCGCTGCATCTTCCAGCACGGGCACACCATACCGCTCACAAATGGGCATAAGGGCGTCCATATCGGCACTCTGCCCGTACAGGTTGACCAGGATGACGCAGGCCGGAAGGCGATTCTCGCGCCGGGCCCATTCAAATGCACGCTCAAGCGCCTCCGCCGACATGTTCCAGGTCGACGGTTCGGAGTCAATAAACACCGGTTTCGCGCCGCAGTACAGAATCGGGTTGCAACTCCCGACAAAGGTCAGGGAAGAACAAAACACAGTGTCGCCCGGCTTGACGCCCAAGAGCAGCAAACCGAGATGAATGGCAGCAGTGCCTGAACTGACGGCGGCGGCATGGCCAATGCCGACATGCGCCGCCAGTTCAGCCTCAAATGCGTTCACATGGGGGCCAAGGGGTGCAATCCAGTTGGTCCTGAATGCGTCTTCCACAAAAGCCGTTTCTTCTTCACCCAGATGCGGAGAAGAAAGCCATACGCGTTGAGACAACTCGCGCCGGAAAATCATGTCAACGGGCCGGCCCCGGGAATCGAGCACCGGAATGTGGTCAATCTGGTGGAGGTCCATCAGATGCAGAACGCGAGCAGCATCCGCATCCTCGTTCACCGTCACAGACTGGAATGCCGGCAAGCGCTCCAAAGGAAAATCATCACCTGCGTGGTTGATGATGGCACGGCGCAAATCGCCATCAGTAAGCGTCCTTGTCAGGACGCCGTCATCGCCGACAACCAGCAAAATTCCGCGTGCGGCCTGATCCATGCGAAGCAAGGCGCCCCTCAAGGTCAACCCCGGCGGGACGCACAACAAATCGAGGTCGGTCGAGCTCACTGGATTTTCCTTGCGGGCGTTCCCGCATAAGTTCCGGGCTCGGGCAAATCGCAGTTGACCACGCTGCCCGCGCCGATGGTGACATCATCACCTATGACCTTGAGCGGAAGAATCACGGCACCCGCACCGACAAGCACGCGCTTTCCGGTCTTGACGTGACCGCCTAACGCCGCATTTGGCGCGATATGGGAAAAGGCGCCCACTTCGACATCATGATCAACGACAGCACCATGGTTGACAATCACGCCGGTTCCGACGTGGGCAGCGGGGCCCACGATGGCACCAGCAGCGACAAAACAGCCCTGCCCGACCGTACTGAACGGTGAAACGGCGGCAGCAGGATGGACGACAGCGGCCAGGTTTTCGTAACCCCAGAACGCGGCCTCCTGTTGGCGGGCAAGATTGTTTCCGATGGCAATGTGCACCAGAAAATTCGTTGAACCCGCAGTATCCAGCGCCCGCAAGGCTACGCCAGGCAAGAGTTCGCCTTCGCAGGATGACGGATTTCGGTCGGATGCAAAGACTTCCTGATATGCGCCCGCAAGCAATGCCGCATCGGCCACGACACGCCCATGACCACCTGCGCCAAAAATCATCAGCGAGACGGAAAGTGAAGGCATTGAAGACAGATTCATGGGCTGAAAGCGGCTCGGGTATCAGTAGGTATTGGTCTTCTCAAGTATGGAGCGGTCCAGCGACAGTGCCATCAGGCTATCTGAAATGCGACGGCCTGCGCATCCATCACCAAATCTATTGTTACACGGCCACTTCCCATGCAGCATTGACTGCCCAATGGCGGCATGAATGGCATCGGCATCCGGTCCGACGTCACGGACATTGATATTTCGCTCCCGAGACCGCTGCCGATCGCCGACGTTGACCACCGGCGTACCGAATGACGCCGCTTCGATAATGCCAGCCGAGGAATTGCCCACCATCACGGCGCAATGCTTCATGGCCGCACAAAACAGCTGGCGCGGCATATGCTGTAACTGACTTGAGCCGTCCGGCAGGACAACCTCTTCCAAAGCCTTGTGAATGCCACCAGATCCAGCGTCCGCGTTGGGCTCAAGCCAGAGCACAGGCAAACCGGCACGCTGGAGCGCCAGAAGAATGGCACGGGTCTGATCGTAAGCATCATTGGCCTGCTGCACCACCGGGTGAAATAGCGTCAACACAAAGTTTGAGTCGGAAGGCAGTTTTAACGCTGCCACGCAGTCAGCCCGGGAAACATCGGCCAGTTCGACGATGCCGTCCAGGCCGGGCGCGCCAGTCACCTCTATTCGGGCGGGCAGCTCGCCCATGCGGATCAGGCGCTCACGCGACTCTTCAGTCGCTACAAAATGATAGTGACTGAGCTTGCTGATCGCATGGCGTATGGGTTCGTCCACCGTTCCTGAACGCTCTCCGCCATGAATGTGGACAGAAACAATGCCCAGGTGCAATGCGGCAATGGCGCCCGCCAGCATCTCCCCGCGGTCACCCAATAGCAAAAGGATGTCCGGTTTTTCCTTTTGCAGCAGTTTTGTCATGCCCAAAATGCACTGACCAATACTGTCCGACATACCCTCGGGTGTCCGGTCGCCGATATCGGTCGGGATTTCGCCGCAAATACGCAAGGACGACCGGCGAATTTCGTCCAGCGTATCACCAAAATCGGTATCAAGGTGCATGCCGGTCACGGCAACGCTCAGATCCGCGACGGCAGCAACCCGTTGCAATGTGGCCTGCATTAGCCCGAAATCCGCGCGCGTCCCGCTCAGGTAAATGATTTTGCGGACGGCATCAGCCATGATCGTTCGGGCTTGCGCTATCAAGCAAAGAATTCCATTGCAGGGCCTCCCCTGCCGCAATGGCAACCGCCGCCTGGCGGCCCAGCAACGCAGGCAGATGCCGGGGTTCTATGCCCGTCGCGGGACGGCGGCACATCAGCTTTTCGGCGGTAAGAATTTCACCGGCAGCGATATTCACCGCCGCGACCACGCTGCGCCTCGCCACCCTCGCCGTGTCAAGCTCCTCGGACAAGGGGGCCTTGACGCCGTCTCCCAACATCGCGCCGACACGGCGTATGCCGACGACCATCTGTGTGAACTCAGTCGGTTCAAGCGAGGCGCTGTGGTCCGGCCCGGGTAAATGACGGTCAAGCGTGATATGTTTTTCAATGACAGAAGCACCCAGCGCCACTGCGGCCATGGGCGCTTCAATGCCGAGGCTGTGATCCGAATAACCCGTTTCGACGCCGAGATCGCGTGCCATGCTGACCATGGCTCGCAAATTGAGTGCGTCATCCGGCGCGGGATACGCAGATGTACAGTGCAGAACGACAACCTCGTTGAGGTTTCCACGCGCTGCCCTCACCCATTCCACCGCTTCATTGATTTCCCGCATCGTACCCATGCCGGTCGACATCAAAAGCGGGAGCTGCGTCGCAGCTGCATGTTCCACGAGCGCACGATGCGTCAGTTCGCCGGAGGACAACTTCAGCCGCCGGACACCCAGCTGGACCAGCATGTCCACCGCATCAAGCGAAAACGGGGTAGAGAAAAATTCAATGCCTATCGCATCGCAATGCGCCTTGATGACCTGATGCTGCTCCCGTGAAAGTTCGAGCTTCTCAAGCATCAGGAACTGGTCCTGGGCGCCCGTCTGCCGCTCCTGGTATTTTGCTGTGGGAGCCCCCCGCACGACCAGATCTTCGGCACGAAAGGTCTGGAATTTGACGGCGTCGGCCCCCGCGCTTTTAGCCGCATCACACAGCCTGAGCGCAAGCGACATATCCCCATTGTGGTTGACCCCTGCCTCGGCAATCACGAAGACATGTTGATCGTTCACCACGCAGTCCACCCGCCATCCACCACCAGGTTGTGTCCCGTCACATATTTGGCGGCATCGCTGGACAGATAGCGCATCGCCTGGACCATATCACCAGCTTCCGCCATATGCCCCAAGGGCGTACGACGCGAGTAGTTGTCCACAAAAGTATCGTTCTGGCCACTGAAAACACCACCCGGCGTAACGGCATTCACGCGCACACCGCGGTGCCCCCAGTAGGCCGCAAGGTATTTGGTCAGGCCCCACAGGCCTGCCTTGCTTGCCGCGTAAATGGCAGGCGTGTTGATGGCCCGTCCCAAATACTCGGAGCCTTCATAAATCCGCTGGTCCGGCGCAACGATGCCATAGATGGAAAGCGTATTGACGATGCTCCCGGAACCTCGCTTGGCCATGGGGCTTCCGAAAACCTGCGCGCTCAGCATGGCACCGGTCAGATTGACCGACATCACCTCATTCCACTCGTTCACCGGAAACGTTTCGAAAGGTTCGAAAAAATTGTCAGACTTGGTTGCTGCGTTGTTCAGCAAGGCATCGGCCGATCCCCATCGCGATTCCAGCAACGCATGCGCCTGAACAAGCGACTCACGACTGGCAACATCGGCCACGCAAGTCATCATGGAGGCATGGGACGCACCCAGCCGTTCCTCGAGCAACTTGGCATCCCGATCAACGGCAAACACGCGTGCGCCAGCTTCGACAAAGGCCCCGACGACCTGCGAGCCGATGATGCCCGCAGCACCGGTCAGTACAACGATCTTTCCGTCAAGTGAAAAAGCATCGCTCATGCCAGCCCTCTTTTTTTCATCAGCAGTTCCACCAGATCAAAATCTATCGGGTGGTCTATATCAATCGATCGCTCCCGTGGCATCACATGCAGCCTGATTCTCGGTGCATCCCAGAGCGAGGACGACAGTGTATGGCGGTGCCACGCATAGATTGACGCATTCATGGCGTACACCGCAGGCGCTGATTGCCGGCCCAGCACTTCACTTTCGGGCGGACAAACACGTTCAAAAAAACCAGTCGACTTGCGCTCGACCATGTTGAAGTAGGGATTTTTATCGGCCTCATAGCCCGTGATCACCACGTCCGTGTCGGCATCCAGCATGCCGAAACAGGTCTGAATATCATCGACGCTCCTGAGCGGAGAGGTCGGATCCAGGTCAACAATTTTCGATACGTGCCCGCGTTGGGCCTCCACCCACTCAACGAGATGCTGGATCACGGGCAACTTGCCCGCCGTGGCCGTCGCGAGTTCCGCAGGCCGCAAAAATGGCACCTCCGCCCCGGCAGCCCGTGCTGCGGCCGCGATGTCTTCGCTGTCGGTAGACACAAATACCTGATCTGCAATACCGGACACCAAAGCCTGGCCGATGGTCCACGCGATCAGGGGTTTGCCGCACAGATCACGGATATTCTTTCCTGGAACGCCCGCTGAACCACCCCGGGCGCAGATGGTGATGATGTTCATGCCCTGGCCTCGTAAATGTCCAGCATCAGCGCTGCGGTTTCAAGCCCGTCGACCAATGGCGAGATCAGCTTGTGGCCCGGATTTGCGATGGCCGCCAGCCAGTCTGCCATCTGGGACGTATAGGTTGCGGCGATATCGAAATCCGCAGCAGTATTGCTGAGAATACGCGCCACCTCGCGACCGCGGTGGACAATATTTTTTTCCATGAGATCGGCGACATACGTGCCCTCAGTCGTCACAAATGAATATCTTCTGACAGGCGACTGCGAGACATAGTCCAGGCTCACAACCACTGGCGCGCCCGGTCCGGTTTTCAGCAAGGCCACATGCACATCGTCAGACTCAACAGGCAGCGAACTGAAGTGCCCACCTATGCCGGCTTGTACCTTCAGTGGCCCCAGCAACCACCTGGCCATATCAATTTCATGCACCAGGTCGAACACCACGCCGCCGCCTTGGGATGGAAAGGCACTGTAACTGGTCTTCAGGTCGCGGCCCGGCCGCCACTGGGTGAGCTCCTGCCCCACTTCCAGATGGGCCCGCAGCACGCGCAACGATGGGTCGCGCGACAGTTCCTGCCGGAGTTTTGCAAGTGCCGGGAGATGCCGTAGATTGCATCCGACGGCGATTGCCAGCGGGATCTCGCGCTGCCCGACAAAACGGAAAATCTGGTTCAGCTGCGCCTGGTCGGTCACCAGCGGTTTTTCCACCAGACAGGGGAGTGAGTGCTCAAATGCAAGCACCAATTCGCCAGCGTGCCTGGACGAGATACTCGCGATCACAAGTGCGTCTGGTTTCCAGAAAAAACCATCGCCGACGTTTTTCACTACGGTGCAAGGCTGGAAAACAGGATCAACCTCCCCCGATGCAGAGACTACGGCGAGCTCCACATCCGGACGTAACGCACGCAGGTGGCGGACGTGCCTTTTGGCGATGGATCCGCGTCCGGTGACAAGGACACGCATGGCGCCTAGAGCTCCAGAAATCCGGACAGGATGGCCAACCCGTGCACGGCGCTCCGCTCAGGGTGGAACTGGCAGCCATAAATGGAACCCCGCGCCACGGCTGCGCAAATCCGGGCACCGTCGTAATAGGTATCTGCGAGCCGATGCTCTTCGCTGTCCGGCACGGGCGCAAACGAATGCACAAAGTACATCGGCTCTCCCGGACTCACATGATCCAGAATGGTTTTCTTCCAGGTCGTTCGTGCGGCCGGAACAGCCAGTGCGCTCCAGCCTATGTGCGGAATGCGATGCGGCTTGCCATCAGCGCTGGTGGCTGGCACCGGCATCACGCGCCCCGGGATCAGGCCGAGACCGGCATGCTCGCCAAATTCCTCGCCCACGTCGAAGAGCATCTGGGCGCCAACGCAAATGCCCAAAAAGGGACGTTCCGTTTGCGCGTAGCGTTTCACGAGATCATCAAAGCCACGGTTTTTGAGTTCCACCATGCCATCGGCAAACGCCCCTACCCCCGGAAGCACCAGCCGATCTGGCAGCACTGCGACCTGCGACGCCTGATCAACGACGGTCACATCAGCGCCGCAGTGGCGCAGGGCCCTCACCACATTCAACAGATTGCCGATACCGTAGTCAATCACCGTCACCGGCTTGCCGCCCGGCGCACTCACAGGCGAACCTCCAGACCGTACTGTCTGGCCTGCTGCTTGATCTCGCCGACCGTGGTCCGCTGCCAGTGCAAGGCGTCGGCCACCGCAATGGCCGATGTCCCCACATCACTCGCACGCTTCAGGTCCGCCGGATCACCAAAGCCGCCGCTGGCAATCACCGGCACATTGACGCGGGCGTTCACGGCGCGCATCAACTCGATGTCAAGGCCTTTGCGAGTGCCCTCCTGGTCCACGGCAGTCAGCAATATCTCGCCCGCGCCCAACCCCACCGCGCGCTCAACCCACTCCACCACATCCAGCCCTGTGTGTTCGCGTCCGTTGTCCGTGTACGCCTCCCACTTGCCCGGCCCTGTGCGCTTGGCCTCGACGGAAAGCACCATGCACTGCGAACCGTAACGACTGGAAACCTCAGAAATGAGTTCGGGACGTGCAATTGCTGCCGTATTGATGGCGACCTTGTCCGCGCCCGACCGCAACATCGTGTGCACGTCATCGATTGATCGGATACCGCCACCCACAGTGATGGGAATATAAATCTGGTCAGCAGCCCGCTGAATGATGTCGGTCAGGTTGTTGCGCTGGTAAAGGCTCGCAACGATGTCCATGAAAACGATCTCGTCGGCCCCTTGCGCGTAATATTTCAAGGCGAACTCATGCGGGTCGCCCACCACACGCAAACCTTCAAGGCGTATGCCCTTGATAAGGTTGGCGCCCTTGACATCCAGACGCGGAATGATGCGCAGACCGGCCATCTGGCGTCAGGCCGGGGTGTTAAACACCGAATGCCGCAGTTTCCACTGCCCGCCTTCATGTTTCCAGAGATGGGGTGACCTGAAGTTGTCGGTCAGGCGGCTGAAATAGTCGCGATCCAGCGTAGGGCTCTCGAACATCTTGCTCGCCTTCGGGAATTCTTTTGCCGGGATGCTGAGATAACGGAATATCTCGTCGGCGAAACGTTCCGGAAACTCACCGTCATAACGCTTGACCAGGGCCACGCCTTCGTCACGATTGATGTCCCTCGACCGGACTTCCTGCGCGGCGTCGTAGGTTGCGCGACCTATGCCGAATTTCGTGAAGGTCGTGTAGTAATGGAAGTCGTCGATCCGGTCATCGATGCTGTTGTACTTGCTATAGGTACCGGGGGTGCGCTCGGGAGAGGCTTCAAACCCGCCATGCTCCACAGCGTAGTAATAGCAGCTCTGCGGGTGCCACTTCAGGTAATAGCCCAAGTAGTGCACTTCGATCTGCTTTTTCTCGATCTGCAGCGGGTCAGCCGGAAGATAAGGAAGAAGATCCTGCTCTTCAACGCCGAAATCATCGTACAGGCTCTGGATGGCGGTCCCGCCCAGATGGATTTTTGATTTGTCGTTGGAGGTGAAGTACGACCAGTCGCGTTTGGCGCTGTTGGTATCGCCAATCGGGTTACCGTATTCGGCTTCGTTTTCGCCATAAATGACAAACGGAATGTCATGCAGGATGGCCATTTTGGGCGCCAAAGACTTTTGGCCAAACATGAAGGCCTGGAAAGGGTGAAACAGGTTGTCGACTGCCAACCGGGTCAGCAACCGGTGTACACGACCGTTCGGCGTCATGAGGTAGTTGTCAAACCCCGCATGCAGCCAGGATTCAAAGTTCTTCCAGCCCCACTCGGTGTAGACATGGGGTGCCCACGTCACCGTGAGGGGGTGCATGTTGAACCGGGTCTTGAGGATGTGGGAGGCGTAAAAGCTGTCCTTGCCGCCAGAGCCGGGCACGAGGCAGTCGTACCCTGACTTGCTGCGAAATTTGTCGCACAGCGCCGCCAGTTGGTCTTCGCGCGTTTTCCAGTCGATGGTGTTGTGCTTTTGCTCGGCAAACAGGCAGGCATCGCAGATGCCCTCTTCATTGAAAGCAATGGTGGCCTTCTTGCTGTCCTTGGTGTGCTGGTATTCGACGGCTGAATTGGGCCGCTGGTTGGAAATGACGCATTTTTTGCAGAAGTGCACGTAACGGGGCAAACCGTACTTGACCTGTGCGTCATCGTCGCTTGCAGAAAAAATACTCAAGTCAACAGGCGATGGGTTTTTGATGAGTGACATGGATGTCCGGAAAGTTTGACTGGCGTGCTGCGGACATGCCGCAACTGCATACCCTGATTATAGGAATCCACGGACAACATCGAACACGCGGGCCGTCGCGTTCGCGTGAAGTTGTTCCGGCTGGCGGCGCCTCTTGTGGACGGTACGTGAAAGAGCCTCGCCTATGCGGTCTTCAGGAACAGCCTCATCGGCGATGCCATAGCCCTTCAGGGGCATCGCATCGTCGAAAACCGAGCCCAGAACCTGCACCAGGGCCGTGCCTGCGAGATGGCCCTCAAGCCCCACGGTCGAATTGAGGGTGACCACCATATCGACAGCCTGCAGCAAGGTGGGCAGGTTGGTTTCCTGCCCGGCAAAAACAATACGGGGGTCTGGGGGCACCGCGGGCAATGATTCGCCCGCGCGGGGGCGGATGCAGAGCACACAGTCATCGCGGGACAACACCCACTGAATCACACCGGCAAGCGCGCGCCGCGGGAGATCCACATCGCCGGGCGCCCCATTGAAGGGATGAAAGGCCGGCTCGACCTGCGTGGGCCACAGCAACACGTATTTGCCATCCCACTCCCGCTCTGCCCTCAAGCAGCGGCCATTTTCGACATGCATCGCGTCGCCCAGGGCGTCAAAAGCGGGATTTCCCGTGACTAAAACCTCCTCCTCACGCCGTCCTGCCGCGACCAGGAACTTCCTGACCGATTCATTAAGCACGCATACCCGGTCGGCATAACCGTCCTGCCCTATCCATTTCACCTCGTCCAGGCAAAAAAGGTCCACCATGCAGACAGCGGGCACACCCAGGGTACGCGCCGCCGTGACGGCTGCCCGTTCTGCACGTGGGGAGTTGGTCGCCACCAACAGCGCTGGCCCTACCCTCCCAACCATGCGTTCAAGTGTTTTCAGGGGCAAAAAGGCCTGTCGCCCCTCCCTCAAATACAAGCGCTCGGCCTCTGCCGCACCGACATCATTCACGAGTTCGGCATAACAAAGGCCCAGATAAGCAATGCTCTCCTCAGGGTCTGCGACCGGCCCCTTAAGCTCCGCCAGCAGGCGCCTGCCATGGGCCAGAGCCTCGGCGTCAGCTTCGGTCAAAAAATCCTTGAACTGCACCATCTCGAGGCCGGCCGCACGCACCACGGGCGCGGCAGTAGTGAGGGCCAGTACTAGGGGCCGCGCAAGACCGCTGTCCGCGAGTGCCCGCGCTACCGGCACGACCATACGTACATGCCCACTGCCATAGGTCACGAACAGAACAGTTTTCATGGGCAACAGGTCAGGTCACGCGCTTGGCCGACCGACACAGAAACACGTCTAGAAAAAGTCAATGTAGCGGCGGAATTCCGCCGGCGACACGCTGAACAGCAACTCGTCGCATTCCGCGCGCTTGACCTGCGCAAACTCCTGCACAAAAGCATCCCCCAGACCCTTGCGCAGGGCCTCATCGGCTTCCAGCGCGTCAAGGGCGTCTGGCAAGGATGAAGGCAGGCGCTTGATGCCTCGCTGGTCCAGCTCATCACGGCTGAGCGTGTACAGGTTTTCGTTAACCGGCTCACCCGGGTCCAGCTTGCGGCGTATACCGTCCAGACCCGCATGAATGATGGCTGCGGTCAGCAGATAGGGGTTTGCTGCGGCATCCGGCACACGCAGCTCAAGCCGTCCGCCCGGTCCACGCACAAAGGCGGTGCGGTTGTTGTTGCCATAAGCAATATTGACCGGTGCCCAGGTCGCACCTGACCGGGATCCACGCGATATCAGTCGCTTGTAGGAGTTGACGCAGGGCGCAGCAATGGCTGTGAGGCCCTGCGCGTGCGCCATCAGGCCGCCCAGAAAGTGATACGCCATGGGGCTCAGGCCCAGACCGCGCTTGTCGGAAGCATCTTCAAAGGCGTTGTCACCGAATTTCTTGCCCGCCGACATGTGCATGTGCAGGCCACTGCCCGAGCGTTCGATAAAGGGTTTTGGCATGAAAGAGCACAGCATGCCGTGCTTCTTCGCAATGGCCTGGGCGGCCATCTTGAAATACGTGAGGTTATCTGCCGTACGCAGCCCGTCGGCGTAGGTGAAGTTCATTTCGAACTGGCCATTCGCGTCTTCGTGGTCGATCTGGTACACGTCGATGCCGGCGGCATCCAGCGTCTCGCGCAACTCCATCAGGAAAGCCGAGATGGAAGACAGGTGGCGAAAGTCATAACAGGGCTTGTCCAGCGACTCGGACTCGGTGGCCACCACATAACTGCCTTCATCGTCCTTGCGCAGCAGGAAAAACTCGGGCTCCAGACCGGAGTAAAACTCCAGCCCGGTCACTTCGCGAAAGTCCGCCAATGCCTTTTTGGCGATGACCCGCGAATCCAGACCATGCGGCTTGCCCAGCACGTGGCCGTCACAGGTGACCACAGCCGTACCCGGCATCCAGGGCACGGGGCGGACATCCTTGGGATCACCGATGGCCATGAACTCCTGGCCGTGCGGGCCCATGCCCATGCCCGCAATCGCAAAACCGGCAAATCCGGCACCTGCGCCAAAAATCATGTCCTTGTGTTTGCCGGGAACCAGCTTGGCCTTGGGCCTGCCGTGGATGTCGACGAACTGGGCCAGGTAGTAATCAAAGTCAGCCATGGTGCAGTCTCCGCCTGTTATTGCTGTTGTGGGAAGAATTCCTGCAGCCAGAGTTTGGTCATCAGCAGGGTGCGCAGTTGTTTGGTGTGGTTGTGCAGGCCGCTGCGGTGTTCTTCCAGCATGACCTGCAACTCATTCTGGTCAAAACGGCCTCCGTCGGGCAGCGCCAAAACCTCACGCGCCCACTGATGAAGAGGACCCTTGATCCACTCGCCAATGGGCAGTGTCGGCATGGTCTTTGGGCGAAACACGAAATCGTGATCGAAGTAATTTTCTGCAGCCTGCTTCAGGAAATGTTTGCCGATGCCGTCGCGGAATTTCGAGGTAATGGGCAGGCGCGCAAACATTTCGCTCACGCGGTGATCCAGGAATGGTGCACGACCTTCAATGGACCAGCAGGCGCCCATGCGGTCGCCTTTCACGCAATTGTTGCCGGGCATCAGCGAGTTGAGCTCATAAGCTGCAACCTGTTCAGCCGGCTCCAGGTCAGCGAAAGGTTCAATGATGTCCATGAACTTGTCCAGCGCACCCTGGGTGTGCGGGAAGAACGCCGGGCTCATCATGCGCTGGCGGTCTTTTTCGGTGCTGTAGCTGATAAGGTCGAAATAATTGCGCATCGGAAAATTGGTGCGCGTCATCTCCGAGAAGAACTGCTCGTTGTGGCGGAAACCGAGCATCACCTCGTCCGGGCCGTCACCCGTGAACATCACGATCTTGCCCTGCTTGTGCGCTTCACGCGAAAGCAGGAAAAACAGGAAAAACGAAAAATCCCCGTGCGGTTGCTCGGCATGCCGCACCACGGTTCTGGCGATCTCTGGAATGTCTCCCGGCTTGATGTCCAGCGGCTGCAGGTTGATGTTGAGGTCGCTGGCGACGCGCTCTGCGTAGGCATATTCCGAAAACCCCTTGTCTTCGATGCGCAATCCGATCGCATCAATCTGGGGGCGATTCCACTGCGGCGCCAGCCGGTTGGCAATGACAGACGAATCGACACCGCCTGACAGGAAGAGCCCGCCGTCGACATCAAAACGCATCTGGAATTTGACCGCTTCATCAAGCGCTTTTTCAAGGTCTTCCTGACTTGAATCAACGCGCGGACCATCGAGTGGCCAGCTCCAGTAACGCACCGGCTCGGAAAACTTGCCTGCGCCATAGCGCATGAAGGTACCTGGCGGCAGGTGGCGTATGCCTTCAAAGCAGGTTTCGGGCGGTGGGCAGTAATTGAAGGTGAAGACGTTGCCCAAGGCGGATTCGTTGACCTTGCGCTCGAATTTCGGCAGGGCCAGGATGGCCTTCATCTCGCTGGCAAAGGCCAGGCCGCCTTCGTAGGGCGCATAGAAACAGGGTTTGATGCCCTGGCGGTCGCGCGCCAACATGCCGGTTTCAGTGCGCTGGTCCCAGATGAAAAACGCGAACATGCCGACCAGGTCGTCCAGCATCTTCTCGCCTTTTTCACACCACAGATGCACCAGTACCTCGGTGTCGCAGCGTGACTTGAACTTGTAGCCTTTGGCCTTGAGTTGCTCGCGCAGTTCGATGAAGTTGAAGATTTCACCGTTGAACACCACCCATACCTTGCCGTCCGTGCTCGACATCGGCTGCATGCCATTTTCAGGGTCCACCACCGCCAGGCGGGCATGCCCCAACACGGCCCGGCCAAGCTCTTCCACGCCCTGCTCATCAACGCCGCGGTACTTGATGCAGTCGATCATCTTCCAGACGTCGTCTTTGGTCGCGCCCGCAGCGTTGACCACACCCACTATTCCACACATGGCAAATCCTTCAAGTACAGGGCTTTAGTTATCCAGAACGATGCGGGCCGTTTTACGGCTGACCGGGGCACTTTCGACAAGCGCCTGGTCGTTGGTGTCTTCACTGAAGACACGCTTAAAAATCTCGACCTGGTAATCCAGGCTGGCCTTGGTTTCGGTTTCCGTCGGCTCGATCAGCATGGCCGACTTCAGGTCGCCCGGAAAGTAAACGCAGCCCGCGCCCACCAGCGTCGGTGGATGGATGCCGTAATCAATCAGGCGCTTGGCAAACTGGCGCGCAGAGGTGTTGAGTTTTTCACCGGAGAGCAAAGTCTCGTGTTTGCAAAACTGGTCATACACCGGCGGCAACATGGGTGCGAGCTGGTGTTGCAGGTAGTTGGCATTGAGGACTGCATTTTCCGACGCCTGCCGAAGGCCCACAGCACCCATGGTGCGCAGATAACCGTAAGCCCGCAGCAGCACAGACACGTGGCCATGAAAACTCTTCATGCGGCCGATTGACAGGGGGCGATCATGGTCGCGGCAGGCGACGCCGTTACGCCTGACAGCCACAGGGCTCGGCAGGTAGGCTGCAAGCGACTTTTTGACCGCTACAGGTCCCGCGCCGGGACCACCGCCACCGTGAGGCGTGGAAAAAGTCTTGTGCACATTCACATGCACCACATCAAACCCCATGTCGCCCGGCCGGACGATGCCCATCAAGGCGTTGAGGTTGGCACCGTCGTAATACAGCAGTGACCCATTGGCATGCACCGCATCGGCGATCTCGACAATCTGGTCCTCGAACAGGCCCAGCGTGGAAGGATTTGTCAGCATGAAAGCCGCCACATCCGGCGTGAGCATCTCGCGCAGCGCAACGATATCGACGCGGCCTTTCAGGTCAGAGGGCACGATGCGGCAGTCGAACCCGGCCATGGATGCCGAGGCTGGATTGGTACCGTGCGCTGAATCGGGCACGAGCACAATGGGCCGGCGGTTGTTTAGCCTGTCGAAATGGGCACGGATGACCAGCAAACCAGCCAACTCGCCATGCGCGCCTGCGGCCGGGGCGAGGCAGCAGGCGTCCATGCCCGTGACCTCACAAATCATCGCCTGGAGCCGTTCGTACATCTCCCAGACACCCCCAAGGGTGGCGGCATCCTGCAGGGGATGCGCGTTCGCAAATCCCGGCAATGCGGCCAGCGCATCGTTGCGCTTGGGGTTGTACTTCATGGTGCACGAGCCCAGCGGATAGGGCCCGTTGTCCACGCCATGCGATTCCTGGCTCAGGCGGGTGAAGTGGCGCACCACATCGACCTCGCTGACCTCGGGCAAACCAGTGGCCATGCGCCTGCGGGCAAATGCCGGCACGGCCGCTGGCGGGGCCATGCGGGCAGCGCCAGCAAACACATCACTGGCTGCGCCTGCGCGGTGCAGGTCGGTGATCATTGGGGAAGGAGACGTCGCAGCCATCAGTTGGCCTCCAGACAGGCACGCGCCTGCTTTGCATAGGCTTCCAGGTCGCTGCGGCTTTTTGTCTCGGTGACGGCAATCAGCAATCCGCGCTTGTGGCCTGCAAGCGAATCGTCGACAGGCACGCCGGCGAAAAAGCCCGCCTCGCGCATGCGGTCGCAAAACAGCTGGGCGTCGACCGGCAACTCGACTGCAAACTCGTTGAAGTGCACGCCACTGCGCATTTGCCGTATGCCCGGCACGGCGACCAGCAACTCGCGCAACAGCGCAGCGCTGGACGCATTCACTTCGGCAATGCGCATGAAATTGCTCTCGCCCAGGCACGACAGATGAATCGCCACACGAATCGCGTTCAGCGCCTGGTTGGAACAGATATGGCTGGTGGCCTTGTCGCGTGCGACGTGCTGCTCACGGTCTTCCTTGATGAGGGCGTAGCCCAGCTTGCCGTTGAGGTCGTGCACGCGGCCCACCAGGCGGCCGGGAAGGTAACGCTCCAGAGGTTTGGCGCAGGCGATGATGCCGACATAAGGGCCGCCCGCGCTGAGCGGCAGACCCAGGGGCTGGCCTTCACAGATCACGATGTCCGCGCCCAGCTTGCCCGGCGCTTCCAGCCAGCCGCACAGCAGCGGGTTGACGCAGACAGCCAGCAGGGTTTTGTGTTGTTTGCAGAGGTCTGACAGACTTGCCACGTCTTCAATGACCCCCAGCGCATTCGGGCTTTGCAGCACGACGCCCGCCACGTCACCCGCAGCGACCAGCTTGGCCATTGCAGCCGCATCGACCAGCCCGGTCACCGCGTCCTGGGCCACATAGTCAACGGTTACGCCGCGCGGTTCGAGGTAGGTGGCAAGCACATCGCGGTACTCGGGCCAGATGGCCTGCGCGACGATCACGCGGCGTTTGCCGGAGGCCGAACACATCATCCAGCAGGACTCGGCCAGCGCCGTGGCGCCGTCATACACAGAGCAGTTCACCGACTCCTGGCCCAGCAGGCGGCCGACCAGCACCTGGAATTCAAACAGCGCCTGGAGCAGGCCCTGGCTCATTTCAGGCTGGTAAGGGGTGTAGGCCGTGAGAAATTCACCGCGGGACACGATGGCATCCACCACGGCGGGAATGTAATGTTCATACGCGCCGCCGCCGAGAAAGCTGGCATGGGTCAGCGTGCTGCTGTTCATGTCGGCCATGGCGCGCACATCGCGCATGAGTTCCCATTCGCTCAACGCGGCGGGAAGGTCAAGTTCGCGGCGCAGGCGCACCTTGGCAGGAACATCGGCAAACAGCTGCTCGATGGAGGACAGCCCCATGACGTCGAGCATGGCTTGCACGTCAGATCCGGTGTGGACGTTGTAGCCCACCGGCTTTTGCGTCAGCACTGATTCGTGTTGTCGTTGATTCACGTATTTTTGAGCTTGTTGGCGGCCGTTTTTGACGGGATTTGGCGGGGCTTGAAGACTTCCGTATTATAGGGCGGGGCCTCTGTGGACAAGGCTTGCGCCACAGCGAGACCCTTCAATTCGAATGCCGCCCACCAAGCTGGCAAAGCGTCCACCAGAAAATGCGCAAATCCAGCATCACCGACACGGTCTTGACGTATTCGAGGTCAAACGCCAGCCGCTGCTCAAAAGAAGCCTGCGAGCGGCCCCGGACCTGCGCCAGCCCGGTGATGCCTGGCTGAACGCTGCAGCGCAGTGCCCAGTCAGCCGGCGCATAAAGCGACTGCTGTGCGGGCACATCCGGCCGCGGACCGACCAGGCTCATGTCACCCCACAGCACATTCAGCAGCTGCGGCAGCTCGTCGATGCTGGTGCGGCGGATAAAACGGCCAACACCGGTGATACGGGGGTCATTGGCCTGCGTGAAGTACGGCCCCGTCGCGGCCGCGTCGGTACGCATGCTGCGGAATTTCAGGATGCCGAACGGCTGCCCGCCCTGCCCCACACGCGTTTGCCTGAAAAATACGGGGAATCCGCTGTCGACGACGATCCACACGGCGACAAGCAAAAGAAGCGGCGACAGCAACAGCAGCGCTGCCAGCGACAGCACGATGTCCATCAAGCGCTTCACGCGGGCACTTTCGGGGGCTGCGAAAGCTGGCGTATCAGCCCCGCCACCCTGACCCTGTCCTGCTCGGTCTGCTCTGCGGTGCGCGTGGTCAATGCAGCTTCTGCGGCACGAATCGCAGCCACCGCCTCTTCAAACGATTTCTCGCCACCGGCGCGGTTGAAGGTGCGGGAAAGAATCACGGCCTGCGACCCCAGTCTGATGTGTTCGCCCAGCACATCGCGACCGGGCAATACACCCTCTTCCACCCGCGCGATACCGCCAAAACCAAGGCGCAGGCCCTGGCGTTTCACCACGGCGGCGACCCGGTCCACATGCCCCATGAGCAGCGGCTCGAACATGAACCTGCAACCCAGCGACAGGTGCAAATCGTTCAGGCCAATCAGCACCTCCTGAATGCCCGGCGTGCCTACCCACTCCTCAAGGGATGTGAGCGCGCCGGCCGTCTCCAGCAGGGCCACGATGGGTGCGCGGCCATTCACCATGTCGGCAAAGGCCCCGATCTGCGCCGCTCCGGTAAACATCGGCAGCATGAGCATGTCTGCACCCTCTGCCAGCACGGCGTCCACTTCGGCCCTGGTCAGTTCGGGGGCATCCATCTGCAGCGGATTGACGCGGACCATGAGTTTTGTTTTTTTCAGGGCAGCCTTGATGCGTGCCACGTCCTTCATGTCGTGCTTGCTGATGAAGGTGTCCAGACCCTTCTGGCGCTCGGCCTTGCCGTTGCGCTCTAAATCGACAAAAACGCGCATGCCCTCCAGCCGGTCGCAGCGTGCGGCCAGTTCGGGGTCATTGGTGATGGTCAGTAAATCAATCATGGGGAAATCTGTCGTCTCTTCTGGATTCACAGCGGCGTGGCGCGCTGAAACCGGGCAAAAAGCAGCCTGCGAAGTTGCGGGCTGGCCACCACGGCAGCACCCAGAACCAGCAGGCCATATACACAGCAGGCCATCATAGTGAACTGCAGGCTGCGGCCCGACAGCAGGGGCTTGAGGCTCACCAGCAGCGCCGCCACCGCCAGAGACACCAGGCAGGAGCGCCAGGGGAAGGCCCGGGCCAACGCCCGCCGCCCATCCACCATCAACACCACCGCAACGCCCGCCAGGACGCCATTAAGGACCCACATCACCTGAATGCCCCTGTCCGCGCCCACCCCCGGCACCGCGACGAGGCCAAAACCCAGCAATGCCGCCAGCCCGGCCACATAGGCCCAGACGGCGACATGCATGCGCTGCGAAATGGCCATGACGGTCAACATCACGGCAATCAGGGCTTGCGGCAGCAGCGACCAGATGCCAACAGCGCTCCAGCGGGCAATCACCTCGAGATGGTCTTGACCCATGCGGCCCCAGCCAAACAGCAGGCCGGCCAATGGCAGCGAAAACGTGGCGACGATGGCGATCGCGGCGCAGGCCAGCGCCCAGGCCAGCGAGAAAGCCACTGACAAGGCGTTGTCGCGTTCGGGCGTACCTTCGGCAGTGCGGGTGATCGCCGGGAAAGCGAGGCTGGCCACCAGTTGCACGGCCAGTACCAGGGGCAGTTCCACCAGCTTCCAGGCGTAGTTGAAACTCGCCAGTGCGCCCTCTCCCCCTTGTGAGGCGATGCTGCGGCCCGCCAGCGGCAGGAGGAGCAACAGCCCGGATGACAACCCGGCCCAGATCCAGATGCGGGCACGTGGCAAGGGTGACGGGCTGGCCGCTACTACAGGTGCTTCTACGGCCTCGAGCCGGGCGCTGCCCAGCCACAGGCGCCAGCCCAGCCAGCCCATGCGCAAAAACATCGCAAAAACCAGAAACAGGCCAAGGGCGGCAATGGCGCCTGCCTGCCCGACCCACGCGACCTCCAGCAGGCCCGCGATCAGAATGACGTTGACGACCAGATTTCCGGCGTACATGCCGACAAAATCACGCTCGTGTTGCAGCCGGGTCGTCCACAGCGCTGCGAGCATGGCCAGCGGCAGGACCAGCGCACTCCAGCCCAGCGATGCCGCGCTCATGGCCTTCATGTTGTCGGACAGTCCGGGCGCCAGCGCATGCGCCAGCAGGTCGCGCAACAGCCAGATGCCCAAACCAAGCACCGCCCCGGCCACCAGCAGGAAGATCGCGACTTTTTTCTGGCTGGCGTTTTGCGCGGCCGCGTCCTGCTGCGCCCAGTGCGGCAGCAGCACATAAGCCAGCGCGCCGCTGACCAGGATACCGACCAGCAGGTCCGGCAGGGTGAACATGACGATGACCACATCGCCCAGCCCGGTGGAGCCGAAAGCGGCCGCCTGTACCGACTCCCGGGCCAGGCCCAGCACGCGGCTGAGCAGGAGCAATCCCAGGGAAAACACACCGGCACGAAGATACATAGGCAGGGATTATCCGGCCTGAAAACGGCCCCAACGGCCTTCAAAAGCCAAACCGGCTCCGTAAAAAACTAAAATCTCCCATTTGAATGCGTTTGGTCACATTCCGGCACGCCCCGCAGGCGGCCTGAAAACCATCCGCAGCCAGGCCAAACGCTCGGCACCATGCCGGTCCGACGCCTTTGCCAACCACCTTCCCAAGCACAAAAAGCCCAAGCCCATGACAACGAATGCGCCCGCCAGCAACCCGGCTACCGCCGCTCCAGCCGCCCCTGCCCCGCAGGACGAAAACCAGCTGATCATCGAGCGCCGGGAAAAACTCAAGGCCCTGCGCAGTGCCGGGATTGCCTTTCCAAATGACATCAAGCCCGAACACAAGGCCGAAGCCCTGTTCGCGGCCTACAGCGACAAGACCAATGAAGAGCTCGAAGCGCTGAATATCAACGTGCACGTCGCCGGCCGCATGATGCTCAAGCGCGTGATGGGCAAGGCCAGTTTTGCCACGCTGCAGGATTCGTCCTTCGGCCCGTCAGGCGGCCGCATCCAGCTCTACATCAAGAACGATGACGTGGGCGAAGCCGTGCATTCGGCCTTCAAGCACTGGGATCTGGGCGACATCATCTCGGCTACCGGCAAGCTGTTTCGCACCAAGACCGGCGAGCTGTCGATTCACGCCAGCACCCTGCGCCTGGTGACCAAAAGCCTGCGCCCCCTGCCCGACAAGTTCCACGGCATGGCCGACCAGGAAGTCAAATACCGCCAGCGTTATGTCGACCTCATCATGGACGAGGCAGCGCGCAAACGTTTCATGTCGCGCAGCAAGGCCGTCACCAGCATCCGCGAGTTCATGGTGGCCAATGACTTCCTTGAAGTCGAAACGCCCATGCTGCACCCGATTCCCGGCGGCGCCAATGCCAAGCCCTTCAAGACGCACCACAACGCGCTCGACCAGGAGATGTTTTTGCGCATCGCGCCCGAGCTCTACCTGAAGCGCCTGATCGTCGGCGGTTTCGACCGCGTGTTCGAGATCAACCGCAGTTACCGCAACGAAGGCATCAGCGTGCGGCACAACCCCGAGTTCACCATGATGGAGTTTTACGCCGCGTGGTGGAACTACTCCGACCTGATGGCCTACACCGAATCGCTGATTCGCGACGTGGCGCAAAAGGTCTGCGGCTCGCTGGAGCTCACTTATGGCGAGCGAGAGGAAAAGGTCAACCTCGCAGCGCCATTTGCGCGCCTGACCATTCGCGAAGCCATCCTCAAGCACACAGAGGCTGGCGACCATGTCGACGATGCCGCCTGGCTGATCAATTCCCTGCGCAAGCTCGGCATGACGGAAGAAAAAGACCGCCTCTCCGGCCGCTCACTGGCCAGCCTGCAGGTGCTGTACTTCGAAGAGCTGGTGGAAGAAAAGCTCTGGCAGCCGACCTTCATCATGGAACACCCGACCGAAATCTCGCCGCTGGCGCGCGCCAACGACAGCCGGCCCGAAGTGACCGAGCGCTTCGAGCTCTACATCACCGGGCGCGAGTTCGGCAACGGCTTCAGCGAGCTGAACGACGCCGAAGAGCAAGCCGCCCGCTTCAACGCGCAGGTGGCGGCCAAGGACAGCGGCGACGATGAGGCCATGTTCTACGACCACGACTTCGTGCGCGCCCTCGAATACGGCATGCCACCCACCGGCGGCTGCGGCGTGGGTATTGACCGCCTGATGATGTTGCTGACCAACAGCCCCAGCATTCGCGACGTGATTCTCTTCCCTGCCCTGCGCCGCGAGAGTTAGCCCCCACGGTTGCGCACGTCGTGTCGCGCCCTGCCCCCCGAGGGGGCCGCCCGCCTGCGGCCCGGCGAAGCCGGTTCCGCGGCTTGAACTTGCAATGTCCGATATTCAGATGACACCGCTCAAATACCTCGCCGCCTACCCCGAAAGCCTGCAGGCGCAGGTGCAGCAACTGCAGGTTGAGGGCAAGCTGGGCGGCATGCTGCTTAAAAAGTACCCGGTGGCACACGGCGTGCGCACCGACCGGGCCCTGTACGACTACGTGATGGGGCTGAAAACCGAGTTTTTGCGCAGCTCGGAGCCGCTCTCGAAAGTGGCCTTCGACAGCAAGCTGCACGTGATTGCCCATGCCCTGGGCACGCACACCACCATCTCCCGGGTTCAGGGCAGCAAGCTGAAATCCAAACGCGAGATCCGGGTGGCGACATTGTTCCGCGAGGGACCGGAAGAGTTCCTGCGCATGATCACCGTGCACGAACTGGCCCACATCAAGGAGAGGGCGCACGACAAGGCTTTCTACCAGCTCTGCACCCACATGGAGCCCAATTACCACCAGTACGAGTTCGACCTGCGGGTCTACCTCACGCACATGGACGCGGCGGGCAAGCTGGAATGGCCAACAGCCTGAAAGGGCCAAAAGTTAATATGGGAGTTAACAATTGGGCGAAAAGTTAACTTCCATATTAACTTTTTAGCTTTTTGAGGCGTCCGGAGCCGCAAAAACCCGAAAAAAGCCTCCAAAAAGGCCATTTTCAGGCATCAAATCGGCCTCCAGACCAATAACGACGAGCGTGAGCAGCTACTGAATTAATAGCAACTTGGGTGTCACACGGGCTCGCCCCACCGCAGAGTTAACGCAAAACTCAGGGCAGCAGACCCATCGCGTGCATGTAGGCCGGCTGCAGCATCAGGTCGTCCCAGACGGGGGCCGGCGTCAGCGGCAAGAGGTCGAGGCGGCGCATCTCGCTGGATTCCAGCGCTTCCCACTGGCCCTTGAGCAACGCTTCGGCCATGCCGTCGAGCAGTTCGTCCACGGCCTTGCCTTCGCCGACGGACTGGTTGCACAGCAGCACCATGTCGCAGCCGGCGTTGAGCGCCGTCACCGCCGCCTGGGTGTAGCTCACCTGCTTGCCGTCGATGAGCCGGGCGCCGGCCATGCTGAGGTCATCACTGAAAATCGCGCCGCCAAAACCCAGCTGGCCACGCAGGATGAAGGTCAGCCATTTCTCGGAGAAACCGGCGGGCCGGCTGTCGACCCTGGGGTAGATCACATGCGCCGGCATCACGCTGGTCAGCGTGGTGTTCAGCCATTCATACGGCGCGGCGTCGTCCGCCAGGATAGCCTTCAGGCTGCGTTTGTCGACCGGGATGTCCGTGTGCGAATCAGCCTTGACGAAACCGTGACCGGGAAAGTGTTTGCCGCAGTTGGTCATGCCGGCCTGGAGCAGGCCGTGCATCAGCCCCTTGGCCAGCAGGCTGACCACGCGCGGGTCGCGGCCGAAAGCGCGGTCGCCGATGACGCCGCTGGCGCCGAAATCAAGGTCCAGCACCGGCGTGAAGCTGAAATCAACGCCGCAGGCGCGCAGCTCGGCCGCCAGCACATAACCGCAGGCCGTCGCCGCATTGGTGGCCGCCATCTGGTCTTTCATCCACAGCTCGCCCAGCGCGCGCATGGGCGGCAGGTGGGTGAAGCCGTCATTGCGAAAACGCTGCACGCGGCCGCCCTCGTGGTCGACGCAGATCAGCAAATCCCTGCGGATGGCCTTGATCTCGGCGCACAGGGCAGCGAGTTGTTGGCGGTCCTGCCAGTTGCGGCCGAACAGGATGATGCCGCCAGTGAGCGGGTTTTTCAGGCGCTTGCGGTCGGTCTTGCTCAGTGTGAGGCCGGCGATGTCGATGATGAGGGGGGCGTGCAGGGTCATGGGGTTTGCGGATTACCGGTAATGGGGTTGCTTAAAGTTTCTCGACCACCACAAAGCTGGCGGCGTAGTCGGTTTCGTCGGTCACGGTGACGTGGGCACTCAGGCCACGCGCTTCAAACCAGGTCTTGAGCACGCCATGCAACACGATCTCCGGTTTGCCGCTGGGCGCCTTGGCGATCTCGCACGAGCGCCAGGTCATGGGCATGCGCATGCCGGTGCCTATGGCTTTGCTAAAGGCTTCCTTGGCTGAAAAACGCGTGGCGAGATAACTGACGCCGCGATCCGGCCAGCGCGCGCTGCGGGCTTTCCAGGTCGCCAGTTCGCCGTCACTGAGGATTTTTTTTGCAAAGCGCTCGCCGTGGCGGTCCAGGCTGTCGCGAATGCGGCGGATGTCGCAGATGTCTGTACCGATGCCGTAAATCATCCAGCGTTATCCGGCGGCGTGAATACAGCGCAGATAGTCTTTCACCGTGGCGGTGTAACCCATCTCCAGCGCATCGGCGATCAGGGCATGGCCGATGGAGACTTCCTTCACCTGCGGCACGGCTTTCAGGAAATCGATGAGGTTGTCGCGGTTCAAATCGTGGCCAGCGTTGATCAGGAGCCCGGCCGCCTCCGCCGCCCTGCCAGCTTCTGCAAACAGCGCCAGCACCTTGGCCTGCTCAGGCGTGCCCCAGGCGCGGGCGTAACTCTCAGTGTAAAACTCGATGCGGTCTGCCCCCACGGCGCGGGCGGCCGCCATGGCGCCGGCATCCGGGTCCATGAACAGGCTGACGCGCACGCCGCGCGACTGCACTTCTTCTATCAGCGGCTTGAGGCGCTCCGCGTCGGCAGGAAAGCTCCAGCCATGGTCGCTGGTGAACTGGTCTTCGCTGTCGGGCACAAACGTGACCTGGTGCAGCGGCAACCCGCGCGCCGAGAGGTCGTGCGCAATCCCCATCAGGTTTTGCAGGGGGTTGCCTTCGACGTTGAACTCGCGTCCGGGCCATTCCTTCATCATGGCGGCGATCTCGAACACGTCGTCATCACGGATGTGGCGCTGGTCCGGTCGCGGGTGGACGGTGATGCCGCTGGCGCCGGCTTCCAGGCACAGCTGCGCAGCGCGCACGACGTCGGGAATGCCGAGGTGCCGGGTGTTGCGCAGCAAGGCGACCTTGTTGACGTTGACGGACAGCGCGGTCTTGCCGCTGGGGTGAAAGGGATGCTGGTCTGCGGTCATGGGGTGTGGTGGTTAAACCTGCTCCTGGTTCAGAAAGCCTGCAACTCGCGCATCATCTGGCGGGTTTTCAGGACCTTCACATCACAATGGTAGTGCAGCAGCTGGCGCAGCTGGCTCTTGAGCTCGGGCAGGTGGTTGACGCAGGCGTGCATGGTGTCGGTAAAGGGAGCGTCGCCGTCCAGCGCCTGCTGCAGGGCCAGCCACTGTGCGCCGTTCAGCGAGGCGCGGTCATCGTCATGCGCCTCGCGCAAGCCCGCTTCGGCAAGCAGCACATATGGCGTGTCAGGCTCCAGCGCCGACAGGGTGGCCGTCTGCGTATCCAGCGATGGCAGCAAGCCGATGTCACGCAACAACCGCAGCTCGAATGCCCGAAGCGCGACCTCCAGCGTGTCGTTGCTCTGGCTGGCAATCAGCTGCACCGTCAAGGCATAGGCGTCAAACAGCGCCGGATGTGCGTCGTCGCGCGCCAGCAGGCGCATCAGCAACTCATTAAGGTAGTAGCCCGACAGCAGCGCATCACCCGTCGGCATCACATGGCCACCCTGCCATTCCGCGCTTTTCAGCGTGCGGATTTCAGCATCGCCACCAAATGAAACGTGGAGCGGCTGCAGCGGCAAAAGAATGGGCCTGAAGCTGGAACTCGGCTTCTTCGCCCCCCGCGCCACCAGCGCCACCCGGCCATGCGTACGCGTGAAGACTTCCAGGATCAGGCTGGACTCGCTCCAGTCATAGCGGTGCAGGACATACGCTGGTTCGTCAGAAATGCGTTTGGTAGCCAAAGCTTAGGACACCTACAAAGCAGCGGCCAGGCCGGTCACTCGTAGCCGAAGGTTTTTACGCGGGCTTCGTCGTCGGCCCAACCGGAGCGGACCTTGACCCAGATTTCCAGGAACACCTTGCCACCGGTCAGCGTTTCCAGTTCATGCCGGGCTTCGGTACCGATACGTTTGAGCTTTTCGCCCTTTTCGCCAATGATCATGCCCTTGTGACCGTCGCGCTCGACGACGATGGTGGCGGCCACCTTGCGCAGGTTGCCCTCTTCCTCGTACTTGTCGATGATGACCGTCGAGGTGTAAGGCAGTTCGTCGCCCGTCAGGCGGAACAGCTTTTCACGAATGATCTCGGCGGCCATGAAGCGGTCGCTGCGGTCGGTGAGCTCTTCCGCGCCGTACATCCACGGCTGTGTGGGCAGGTATTTTTCGCAGATGCCGAAGAGGCGGTCCACATCCTTGGCGTTGTTGGCCGACATGGGCACAAATTCGGCAAAGTTGTGCCGCTCCTGCATGTCGCGCAGCCAAGGGGCGATCTCGGCGCGCCGGTGTATCAGGTCGAACTTGTTGGCCAGCAGGATGGCCGGCGTTTTTTCGGGCAGCAATGCCAGCACCTTGGCGTCAGCGAGGTTGAACTGCCCGGCCTCGACCACAAACACGATCAGGTCCACGTCATTCACCGCACCGACCACCGTGCGGTTGAGCGAACGGTTCAGCGCATTGCCGTGGCGGGTCTGGAAACCGGGGGTGTCGACAAACACAAACTGCGACGACTTCACGGTACGCATGCCGGTGATGCGGTGGCGCGTGGTCTGCGCCTTGCGCGAGGTGATGCTGATCTTCTGGCCGACCAATGCATTGAGCAGGGTCGACTTGCCGACGTTGGGCTTGCCGACAATCGCGATCAGGCCGCAGCGCTGGCTGTCCACCGGCGGCGCGTCGGCCGCCGGTGCCGTACTGGTGCGCACC
This sequence comes from Pseudomonadota bacterium, assembly GCA_040387435.1. Classification (GTDB taxonomy): domain Bacteria; phylum Pseudomonadota; class Gammaproteobacteria; order Burkholderiales; family Burkholderiaceae_C; genus Polaromonas. The sequence goes on along the minus strand of JAZKDR010000004.1, from coordinate 194,988 downwards.
GACAGCGCCTTGGCCAGCATCTCGTCGAGCGATTGCTGGGGCGCGGGCGAACTCCCGGTCTGGCTGTCAGCCGGCTTTGGGGAATCCGGCGGTCCGGATGGTTTTTTGGGGGCGCTGGTCATGGTCTGTGAAAGTGAAATGCCTGACTGCTGCGTTTGCGGCCGGCTGCCGACAGTCAGGCATCAAGGGTTTTAACAAAGGACAGCATGGCCGCCGCGGCCGCCTGCTCACCCGCACGGCGCGAACCACCTATGCCGCGCTCGGCCCTGCGGTATTCGACAATTTCGCACTCGACATCAAAGGTCTGCTTGTGCGCTGCGCCCTGGGTGCCCACCACCCTGTATATAGGCAGGTTCATCTTGCGCCCCTGCAGCCACTCCTGCAACTCGGTCTTGGGGTCCTTGCCGATGGCCTGCATCTGGGCGCTGATTTCCACGTTTTTGAACAATCGGCGCACCAGTTGTGCCGCCGGCTCAAAGCCCGCATCCAGATACACGGCGCCCAGCACGGCCTCGAGCGCATCAGCCAGGATGGACGGCCGCTTCTGGCCGCCTGATTTCGCTTCACCCTCACCCAGCCGCAGCAGGTCGGGCAGGCCCAGTTCCACGGCAACCTTGTGAAGGGTGTCCTGCTTGACCAGGTTGGCACGCACGCGGGAAAGATCGCCCTCGGGCAACTCGCTCAGGCCTTCATATAACAAGGCGGCAACCGCCAGATTGAGGACGGAGTCGCCCAGAAACTCGAGGCGTTCGTTGTGGTCGGAGGAAAAGCTTCGGTGCGTCAGTGCCTGCACCAGCAGCCTCGGGTTCGAGAACTCATGCTGAAGTCGTTTTTGCAACGACTGCAGTTGCGGACTCAATGACGCGCTGGCTTGCACTTATTTGGATTTGCCGGCGTACTTGAGCAGAAAGTACGCGGGACCTGCAATGTGGATTTCCTTGTTGTAGGCGAAGGAAACCACTGTTTTATCGCCCTCTTTGGTCACTTCAAGGTCCTTGCCGGAAATCGACTTGATGTCATCAATCTGTGCGACCTTGTCAAAAATACTGCGCACTTCAGGAACGGACTTGCCTTCGGCCGCGGCCTTGCTGGCAGCCTTGGTGACGGTCTGGAACTCCGTCATCGTCGGGATGGCCTGTGCGGCGATGACGCCGATGAAGGCAAATACCCCCACCACAAACAGCACACCAATGAATGAAATACCCAGTTGTTTGTTTTTCATGTATTTCTCCTGCGTAAGACCAGTTCCGGATCGCCAGTGCGGTCACAGACCGGCCACAGGCTTGAATGCATCAATTAAAAGTGCCTATGCGTTTGAGGTTGCCAAAATTCATCCAGACAAAAAACGCCTTGCCCACGATGTTTTTCTCCGGCACAAACCCCCAGTAGCGTGAGTCCTGCGAATTATCGCGGTTGTCACCCATCATGAAGTAGTGCCCCTCGGGAACCTTGCACACCACGCCCTCGCTACTGTAACGGCAATTTTCCTTGAATGGAAACTCCATGACCTCGCGCGCATCGAGCCCGCCACGGCGGTTGTCGTCATTGAGGATGTCGTACTTTTTGGTGCCGACGGTTTCCTGAAACTGCTTGAAGTAGGCCGTCACGTCGGCATCAAAGAAGTCAGGTATCGACGCTTTGGGTACCGGCTTGCCGTTGACCGTGAGCTTCTTGTTGAGGTAGGCGACCTCGTCACCCGGCACACCCACCACACGCTTGATGTAGTCCAGGCTGGGTTTGGGCGGGTAGCGGAACACCATGACATCGCCGCGCTGCGGGCTGTTGTTGTTCAGGATCTTGGTGTTGATCACCGGCAGGCGCACGCCGTAGTGGAATTTGTTGACCAGGATCAGGTCATTGATGAGCAGGGTCGGGATCATGGAGCCCGACGGAATCTTGAAAGGCTCGAACAGGAAGGAGCGCAGCAGGAAGACCACAATAATCACCGGGAACAGGCCGGCGGTCCAGTCCAGCCACCACGGCTGCATGATGAGGCGGGTTTTGGCCTCATCGGTATGGGTGTCGACCTGGGTGATGCCCTTGCTGGCCAGATCCGCATGGCGCGCAGCGAGGTTCTGGTCCAGCAAGGCCGCAGCCTCGTGGCGCTGCGGCAAAAAGTAAAAGCGCTCGGCCAGCCAGTAAATGCCGGTGACGACGGTTGCCAAAAACAACAACAGCGAAAAATTGCCTTCCACCATGCCGAAATACCAGGCCGCGCCATAGCCGACAAACATGGCCAGCACGACGGCTGTGATCGAACCCATCAAATTGCGCATCAGATTAGTCTTCCACCTGGAGAATGGCCAGGAAGGCCTCTTGGGGCACTTCCACCGAGCCGATTTGTTTCATGCGTTTTTTACCCGCTTTCTGCTTTTCAAGCAGCTTGCGTTTGCGGGAAATGTCACCGCCGTAACACTTGGCGATCACGTTCTTGCGCAGGGCCTTGATTGTCTCACGCGCAATGATGTTGGCACCGATGGCGGCCTGTATGGCCACGTCGAACTGCTGGCGGGAAATGATCTCTCGCATCTTGGCAACGACTGCCCGGCCACGGTAAGCGGACTGGCTGCGGTGCACGATGATGGACAGGGCATCGACTTTCTCGCCGTTGAGCAGGATATCCACCTTGACCACGTCGGAAGCCCGGAACTCCTTGAACTCATAGTCCATGGACGCATAGCCGCGCGACACCGACTTCAGCTTGTCAAAGAAATCCAGCACGATCTCGCCCAGCGGCATTTCGTAGGTCAGCATGACCTGCTTGCCGTGGTACGCCATGTTCAGCTGAACGCCACGCTTCTGGTTGGCCAGCGTCATGACGGCACCCACGTAGTCCTGCGGCATATACAAGTGCACGGTGACGATGGGCTCGCGGATCTCGTTGATCTTGCCAGCGTCAGGAATCTTGGAGGGGTTCTCAACCTTGAGGACCTCGCCGTTGGCCTGGAGCACTTCATACACCACACTTGGCGCGGTCGTGATCAGGTCCTGGTCGAATTCGCGCTCCAGCCGCTCCTGCACGATTTCCATGTGCAGCAGACCAAGGAAACCGCAACGGAAACCGAAACCCAGCGCCTCGCTGACCTCGGGTTCGTAATGCAGGGAAGCGTCGTTGAGCTTCAGCTTTTCAAGCGCATCGCGCAGCGATTCGTACTCGCTGGCCTCTGAAGGGTAAAGGCCGGCAAACACCGCCGGCTGGATCTCCTTGAAACCCGGCAGCGCTTCAGTCGCCGTCGCAGCAGCGCCGCCCGTGCCTGGCTTGATCAAGGTCACCGTATCGCCCACGCGCGCGGCCTGCAGTTCCTTGATGCCCGCGATCACAAAACCCACTTCACCGGTTTCGAGCGACGGACGCGCTTCGGTGTGCGGCGTGAAGACACCGAGCTGCTCGGCGTTGTACATCGCCTCGCTGGCCATGAGCTTGATGCGGTCGCCCTTGGCGAGCCGGCCATCGACCACGCGCACCAGCATGACGACACCCACATAAGCGTCGTACCAGCTGTCGATGATCATGGCGCGCAGCGCGGCCGAAGGATTGCCTTTCGGCGGTGGAATCCTGGCGACGACTGCCTCCAGAATTTCGTCGATACCCATGCCGGTTTTGGCGCTGCAGGGAATCGCGTGTTCGGCATCGATGCCGATGACTTCTTCGATTTCCTGTTTGGCGTTCTCGGGATCGGCCTGGGGCAAATCCATTTTGTTGAGCACCGGCACGACCTCAACACCAAGGTCCAGCGCGGTGTAGCAATTGGCGACGGTCTGCGCTTCAACACCCTGGCTTGCATCAACCACCAGCAACGCACCTTCACATGCAGACAGCGAGCGACTGACTTCATAAGAAAAGTCGACGTGACCCGGCGTGTCGATGAGATTGAGGTTGTAAACCTGGCCGTCAACGGCCTTGTATTTGAGCGCAGCGGTCTGCGCCTTGATGGTTATCCCACGCTCTTTTTCAATATCCATCGAGTCGAGCACCTGCGCGCTCATCTCTCGATCCTGCAAACCACCACAACGTTGTATGAGCCGATCAGCGAGCGTCGATTTGCCGTGATCAATGTGCGCAATGATCGAAAAGTTTCTGATGTGATTCATCAACGAGAACGCCTAAGTGCTTGAAAGTATTGCGAAGAAAGAGAAGGCCTTTCGCGATGGCCATAAAAAAGGGCGCGTCGATTGCGACGCGCCCTGAACCAACAATCTATGGCAACTGCGATAGTTGGAAACTTCATTGTAGGCAAAAAGCCAGAAGCCAACAGTCCCAAAATGCCCATATTTTTGTCGTTGCAGGCTAGCAACAAGAAACTTATACACAACTTATTCACAATTTTAGCCTGAGAGGCTCTGGACAACATGTGGGCGATCTGTGAATCAACCCTGAATAACCCGTTTTGACGGGCGATGGCATTTGGAGAGGACTTTCATATATGAAAAAGCCACGCCAAAGCAGCCTTATTCTAACCAAACCCCTAGTTCACAAACCCAATCGAAGTTAGTGCGCGCAAACAAGCGACTTCAATCGGCGCCAAAAACTTTTAAAAATTTATTTTGGCGAGATGTAAAAATTGCCTGTCCCACCAAAAACCCCCAACCCCTGCGGGTTATGGGAGTGTCTTTGAAAGCCTTGATCGGAGGCTGTCATTCAGCGTGACGGGCGGATCAAGGCGTACTGTGCCCATTCGCCACGGCGGAACAGGACATTGACAGCCTTGGTTTTATCAACCTTGGCCAGCGCCGCGTCAAACTCCTTCACGGAAGCGACCTCTGTATTGGCCACCGCAAGAATCACATCGCCTTCCCGCAAACCGGCCCGTGCCGCAGCACCCTCGGCGGTGTCGACTTTCACACCGCCCTTGACCTTCAATTCTTTTTTCTGTGCCTCGGGCAGCTCGCTGACGGCCAGACCCAGCGCCTGCGCGGGACCGGCGACCGGGGCTTTGGGCTCTGCAGCAGCGGCACGGCGTGCCGGCTTTTCAGGCTCGATCTCCGCAATCACCACTGTCAGGTCCTTGGACGCGCCGCGCCGGAAGACCGTGACCACCGCACGGGTGCCGGGTTTGACATTGCCCACCAGGCGCGGCAGATCGCTCGACTTCTCGATCTGCTTGCCGTCAAACTTTGTGATGATGTCGCCGGCTTCGATGCCCGCCTTCTCTGCGGGTGCGCCGCTTTCAACCCCGCGCACCAGCGCGCCCTGCGGCTTGCCAAGGCCAATGGACTCGGCCACTTCCTTGCTCACCTGCTCGATCTGCACACCGATGCGGCCCCGCGTGACGCGGCCGCTGGTACGCAGCTGATCAGACACCCGTGCAGCCTCGTCGATGGGAATGGCAAACGAGATGCCCTGGAAGCCGCCCGAACGGGAATAGATCTGGCTGTTGATGCCTATCACTTCACCGCGCATGTTCAGCAGCGGGCCACCCGAATTGCCGGGATTGATCGCGACATCAGTCTGAATGAAGGGCAGGTAGTCACCTGTGTCACGCTGCTTTGCGCTCACGATGCCGGCGGTCACGGTGTTTTCAAGACCAAACGGCGAACCGATGGCCATGACCCACTCGCCGACCTTGAGGCGGTTGACATCGCCAATCTTGACGGCAGGCAAACCGGTGGCCTCGATCTTCACCACGGCCACATCACTGCGTTTGTCGGCGCCAATGATCCGGGCCTTGAACTCACGCTTGTCGGTGAGCGTCACGATGACTTCGTCAGCACCTTCCACCACGTGGGCATTGGTCATGACAAAACCATCCGTCGTGAGGATGAAGCCCGAGCCCACGCCACGCGGCTGGTCTTCGTCGGGCTGCGGCTGACGATCCGGACGGGGTGAACGGGGTGTTGTCGGCGGAACAGGAATGCCAAAGCGGCGGAAAAACTCCAGCATCTGCTCATCAATGCCGTTGGCTGCGCCGGGCCTGACCTTCTCGGACGTCCGGATGTTCACCACAGAAGGACCGACCTGCTCCACCAGATCCGTGAAATCCGGCAGCGTGCGGTTTTGCGCCCACACCGGCTGAAGCGGAAGTGCGGCAGTCACTGCGCCCAGCGCAAGCATGCCTGCGGCCAGATAGGAACGCACGGGTTTCAGCGTCAAGTCATTCATCATCGGCCTCTTCAATCAGTGGTTGTTTCGGGTATCTCGGAAAATCAGGTCAGGCAGACACGATATTGGGGCGGGTACGTCCGTCGCAATACCCTGTGCATTGGGCGAAGGACGCCAGAAGCCTTACTTCTTGCGCTCAAGCCCGCTCGCAAAAAGCTTGAGGGTCTTCATGGGCACCTCGCCCATGACGGTCAGCCAGTAAGGCCCCATCTGCCGGGTCATGGTCTGGGTTGCCCCCATGGACATGCTGCTTTCCCTGTCATGACGCTGTTTGTCGTAAGGCTCGACAAAGAGGGACACCGAAGCCAGTCCATCCGAGAAAATCCACTGCAGCGGCTCATCGGTGCCGGGCGCAGACGACGCCACTGCCGGGCGTTTGTAACAGCTCATGGGCGCAAAACCGGCGACGGGCGTCTTCAGGACCCAGCCTTCGGCGCTGGCCGTGGTCTTGACCAGCACCGGCTTTTCAACCCTGTAGCCTTCGACCTTGCCCATCATGTGCAGGAGCTTGTCCATCTTGACGGGCGCATCGAGTTGCAGCTCGGAGAACGCAGCCTGCTCCAGCACCTTGCCATCGGCATCGACGGTCTGGAGTTTCACCACCATGCCCTTTTTCTGCTCTGTCCAGACACGGTAACCAAAACGCATCGCATCCTTGGGCACCAGCACGACCACGTCAGCTTCAACGCCGGCCACGCGCTCCACACCTTCCTGCCTGACCTTGTAAAACTCGGCAATGCGGTTGTCTGTGGACTGCAGCAACTCGGGGAAAAGTCCCAGGGATTCGCGCTTCTCGGTACGGACGACCTTGTGCTCGGGCATGAACGTGACCACCCGGTCGTTGTGCCTGAAGATCGAGCGTGGCGCGCCTGTGAGCGTTTCTACACGTTCAACTTGCTGGTTGCCTTCGCAGACATGCCAGATCTTGGCGCTGGAAATGCTTCCGCCGGATGACACCACATAGGTGCCGATATAAGCCTGTTTTTTGGACGCCTCGTGCATGCGCATCAACCAGTCGTTGATGCCTTTGGCTTCGGCCGCGGAGGGTGCCGGCGCAGGCGCTACGGCTGCCGGCGGCGTTTGCGCCACGGCAATGTTCACGGCGAGGAGCGCCGCACCGGTGCACGCCCAGGCACGCCTGGCCACACCACCAGCATTGAGGACCTGGCCCGAACGCGTTTTACCGGCCTGCATTTTGCGGGGTTTCAAAAGCTGCATTGAGGAATCCTGATGGCGCCTGCAAAACCGAAGCGCCACCCATCTGACGATGCGCCGCCAGAAGCTCTTCCAGCCGGGCATCCCGCACCATGGGGCCTTGCGGGGAAGCCACGACGACGACCTGCGGCGTGGTCGGGGCTGCGACGGGGGCTTGGGCAAGCTGGGCGCCCGAGGGTGAGGCCAGCAGGCCGGCGCTGCTCCAGACAATCGCAGATACAGCCGCCACGGAAGCAAACCCTGCAGCAAGTTTCCACCTGAAAACGCTGTCATTGGCCGCGGCTTCGCGATGCTCGATCTTGCGCGGAATGGAAACTGGTACGGGCTGGATCAGAGTTTGTTCCTGCTCAAGGCGGACATTCAGGCGCTTCAGGAAATCCGGCGACGCCTTGCCCACGGCGAGCGATGGGGAGCGCAGCACATCACCCACCAGGTGATAGGTACTCCAGTTGCCTGCGGCCGCATCATCGGTTTTACAGGCCTCCAGCAACAGCAGCAATTCCGCGTTGTCCAGTTCGCCATCCGCCAGGGCGGATAGGCGTTCGCAGGTTGTCGGTTGGGAGGGTGTGGTGTTCATGGCTGTCTCGCTGCCGGCTTGCGCCGTATGTGTAGGGGTTAGCTCGCTTTTTATTGGACGGGGGACTGATCGGTTATTCAGGGCCGGATGGCCTACCAACGCTTGCCGGACTGATTTTCAAGCAACGGTTTCACCTTTTCCGATATGGCTTCACGCGCCCTGAAAATCCGGGACCGTACCGTCCCGATTGGGCAATTCATGGCTTCCGATATCTCTTCGTAGCTCAACCCTTCGATTTCACGCAGGGTGATCGCCTGCCTCAACTCTTCCGGCAGAGCCTCCATGGCGGCGTTGACCATTTCGGCAATTTCCTTGCTGGCCAGCACCGCATCAGGCGTTTCCGAGCTGGTTAGTTCGTTTTCCAGCGGGGAAGTTTCATCGCTTTCGTCGCCTTGACCGGATTTGAACGAATTTTCCGAGACCGTCGGGTCGCGCTTGAGGTCCATCAGGGCCTTTTTGGCGGTATTCACGGCGATGCGGTACAGCCAGGTGTAGAACTGGGCCTCGCCACGAAACTGGGCCAGTGCCCGGTAAGCCCGGATAAAGGTCTCCTGGGCAATGTCCTCGACCAGATCCACATCCCTGACCATGCGGCCTATGAGGCGCTGAATGCGCCTTTCGTACTTGATCACCAGCAACTCGAACGCCTTCTGGTCGCCCGCCACCGTGCGCTGCACAAGCATGGCGTCGCCGTCCGGAGCCCTGGCGGCTTCTGGAGGCGTCACGTTGTCAGTCATGGTTTTACCCGCATGGCGGCCGCATTTGCATGGCCCGATACTGCCACAGCGGGTAAACCTGCCGGCCTGCCCGGCGAAAAAATCGCCCTGCGAAAGTCAAGCCAACGTTCAGGGAATGCCTGTCGCTCACACCAGATACACATGCCATGGCCGGCCTGGTCTTGCATCCGGAGCAGCATCAGGTGCTGAAAATCAGCCATCACGGAAATGTTTTGCTCCGAAATGCCGGTCTGATAAGCCGGCAGCTCCCATCGCCAGGATTGGCCGTCCCACACCAATTGCCCGACGGGCGCGTTTTTCCACCCGATCAACGCGGCACACCCGGCCGCGACAATGGCCACACAGCCTGTAGCAGCATGCCAGCCCGCGGGCCGACCCAGGTACACCCAGAGAAAGACTGAAAACGCGCCCGCACACCACAGGCCGGCAAGCAGCCACGCCTGGAAACGCGAACGCCCCAGCGGATAAACAACCGATGGGGCGCTATGTGAAATCAAGGCAGCTTGCGTCGCGGATGATCAGGCAGTCTGTGCGTTTGGCAAACACCCGTCAGGCGCGCTTGAAGACCAGGGTGCCGTTGGTGCCACCAAAACCGAAGTTGTTCTTGACGGCAAACTCCAGCTTGGCATCACGCGCCGTATTGGCGCAGTAGTCCAGGTCGCATTCGGGATCCTGGTTGAAGATGTTGATCGTCGGCGGGATTTTCTGGTTGTACAGCGACAGCACTGTAAAGACCGATTCAATGCCGCCTGCACCACCCAGAAGGTGGCCAGTCATGGACTTGGTCGAACTGACCACCAGCTTTTTCGAGTGGTCGCCGAACGCAGCCTTGATGGCATTGGTCTCGTTCAGGTCGCCCAGCGGCGTCGAGGTGCCGTGCGCATTGAGGTACTGAACGTCGTCAGCATTCACGCCAGCATTCTTCAGCGCCATCGCCATTGAACGGCGAGGACCATCGATATCGGGTGCCGTCATGTGGAAAGCATCGGCACTCATGCCAAAACCGGTCAGTTCAGCGTAAATTTTTGCGCCACGCGCCTTGGCATGTTCGTACTCTTCCAGCACCAGCACGCCGGCACCTTCGCCAAGGACAAAACCATCGCGGTCCTTGTCCCACGGGCGGGAAGCTGTTTTTGGATCATCGTTGCGTGTTGACAGCGCACGGGCAGCGGCAAAACCACCAATGCCGAGTGGCGAGCAGGTCGCTTCCGCGCCCCCCGCGACCATCACATCGCAATCGCCGTATTCAATCATCCGGGCAGACAGGCCGATGGCATGCAAACCCGTGGTGCAGGCCGTCACGACCGCAACATTCGGCCCCTTGAAACCGAATTTGATCGACACATGGCCGGAGATCATGTTGATGATGGACGCTGGCACAAAAAATGGCGAAATGCGGCGCGGGCCGCGGTTCACCAGTTCACCGTGCGTCTCCTCAATCATCGGCAGGCCGCCGATACCGGAGCCGATATTGCAGCCGATACGGGTGGCCATTTCGCCGTCGAGCTTGTCGCCCGTCGGCAGGCCGCTGTCGGCAATCGCCTGGAATGCCGCCGCCAGCCCCAGGTGAATGAAGCGGTCCATATGGCGCGCTTCCTTCTCGGGGATGTAATCGGCAATATTGAAGCCCTTGACCTCACCTGCGAATTTGCAGGCGAAGGCACTGGCGTCAAACCGGGTGATCAGGTCAATGCCGGAATTTCCGGCCAACAGATTGGACCAGGATTCGGCAACCGTATTGCCCACGGGGCTGACACAGCCCAGACCTGTCACGACGACACGACGACGACTCATTCAGTGATCCTGAAAAATACCCGGAAGTTGCCGAAAAGGCATTCCGGGTTTGGTGGCTGAGTGTTACGGGGGCAAACGCCCCGGACCTCAGGCCTTTTGATGGGTGTTGGCGTAATCAATCGCGTTCTGGACGGTCGTGATCTTCTCGGCGTCTTCATCCGGGATCTCGATGCCGAACTCGTCTTCCAGAGCCATGACCAGTTCTACGGTGTCAAGCGAGTCAGCGCCCAGATCGGCCACAAAGGCTTTTTCATTGGTGACTTGACCTTCTTCCACGCCGAGTTGTTCGGCAATGATTTTCTTAACACGTGCTTCGATATCGCTCATAGTTCCCTCTGAGGGTTGTAAATTAATCCGTGATTTTACCGCGTTAGAGTGGCATCCCTAAGCACCGGACCGGACGGATAAAAACCGGCATCGATTTTTGATGTTTTACCACCGCAGGCTTACTGGCAGTGTGACGTCCGGCGGGACGGCATCTCCACTGACAGACTTACATATACATGCCGCCGTTGACGTGGATTTCCTGGCCCGTGATGTAGGCTGCCTGGGGGCTGCCGACAAAAGCCACGGCATGCGCAATGTCTTGCGGTTTGCCCAGGTGACCGAGCGGAATCTGGCCCAAAAGGGCTTTTTGCTGCTCTTCCGGCAGGCTGGCCGTCATGTCGGTTTCAATGAAACCCGGCGCAATGCAGTTGACCGTGATGTTGCGCGAGCCCAGCTCACGGGCCAGTGCACGGGTCATGCCCGCCACGCCCGCTTTGGCGGCCGCATAGTTCGATTGCCCGGCATTGCCGGAAGCCCCCACCACTGAGGTAATGCTGATGATGCGGCCGTAACGCTGCTTCATCATGGTGCGCATCACTGCACGGCTCATGCGGAACACGGCCTTGAGGTTGGTGTCGAGCACTGCATCCCAATCGTCGTCTTTCAGGCGCATCGCCAGCATGTCCCGCGTGATGCCGGCGTTGTTGACCAACACTTGCAAGCCGCCGTGCTCCTTGACGATCGCGTCAATCAGCGCTTCTGCGGCCGCCGCATCGTTCACATTCAGATTTTTCCCGGCACAACCAGGGAAAGCTGCCAAAGCATGGCTGATTTTGGCCGCGCCATCATCGCTGGTGGCAGTACCGATCACTTTCAATCCCTTTTGGGCGAGTTCAAGCGCAATGGCGGCACCAATGCCGCGAGACGCACCGGTTACCAGGGCGACCTGGCCTTCAAATTTAACTTCGCTCATGCCAACAATCCTTTCACTTCGACCAGCGAGGCCGGGTCAAACAACGGCGCACCGGTCATGTCGGCGTCGATCCGCTTCACGAGGCCCGCCAACACCTTGCCGGGGCCGCACTCAACAATCGTGGTCACGCCGCGCGCCTTGATGGCCTGCACACATTCCACCCATCGTACCGGGCCAAAAGCCTGACGGTAAAGGGCGTCGCGCATGCCATCCGCGTCAGCGGCTATGGCTACGTCAATGTTGTTGACCAGCGGGATCTGCGGCGCGGCAAATGTGACGCTGGCCAGTTTTTCCTTGAGCTTTTCCGCGGCCGGTTTCATGAGACTGGAATGAAACGGCGCAGACACCGGCAGCGGCAAGGCACGCTTGGCACCGTTGGCCTTGAGAATTTCGCAGGCCTTGTCGACGGCCGCCTTGCTACCCGCAATCACTGTCTGACCTGGGTCATTGAAATTCACGGCTTCGACAATTTCAGCTGTCCCGGCACCAAAGGTGGCCGTCGCTTCAGCACAGCCAGCAATCACCTTCGCAGCCTCCATGCCCAGGATAGCGGCCATGGCGCCCGTTCCAACGGGCACGGCTTCCTGCATGGCCTGCGCACGGAAACGAACCAGTGGTGCAGCCTGCGCCAGGGTCAGCACGCCCGAGGCCACAAGTGCGGAATATTCGCCGAGAGAGTGCCCTGCCACCACGGTAGGTACCGCCCCTGCTTCAGCCATCCAGACGCGGTAGGCGGCGACTGCGGCCACCAGCATCACAGGCTGCGTATTCGTGGTCAGTGCCAGGGCCTCTTTGGGGCCTTCCCTGATCAGCAACGCCACATCTTCGCCCAGGGCTTCCGAGGCTTCGGCCAATGTACCTGTCACCACAGGGTGATCGCCCCATGCGTCGAGCATGCCCACCGACTGGGAACCCTGTCCGGGAAAAACAAAAGCAAACGGTTTCAAATCAGTACTCCAGATATTCAGCGAATCAGCGCGCCGCAAGCGGTGCGGCGCTGAATTTTATCGTCAGCCTTTCAACCCCAGCGGACTGACAGGCGATGGTTTTACACGCCTCATCAATCCCGTGATGAGCGCTGCAAAACACTGCACGAATGCGGTGACGGCGAGCCACGGATCCATCAGGTAATCCCACAGGTTACCGGACTCCATCAAACCGGCGGCCCATGCCAGCACGGCGCAAGCAAGCAGCAAGGGCAGCAATCTCAGGCGCTTCAGCCAGCAGGCCACACAAAGCACCAGCAGAACCATCAACATGACGGGTGACCCCCAGCCCAGTCGATAGACATCAAAGCTGCCCCAGCCCAGCGCCGTCGGATACAGAAACAGCGCCGCGACCGCGACGACAAAAAAGACGGTCAATCGTTCAGTTGTGGCCGCCATGGTCGTGCCGCGCAAGCGCCGCGCCAGCCCGATACAAGCCAGTACCAGCAGGGTAACGCTCAAGTCGGACGTGACGCCACGGACATAAGCCACCGCAGGAATATGCGCCGACCCAACAGGCAGCCACAACACCAGAAACAGCACGGCGAGCGCCCAGCGAACCCCAAGCGATGGCAAAGGACTGCGGCACAACAGCCATCCAGCCACAGCACACAAGGCGACGTTGATACCCAGCAGCGCAAAAAAATCAGTTGGTGACGGCCACATGTTTTGGGCTCAATTCACTGCAAAAGCGGCTTGCCGCGGGTCCAGCCGCACATGCTTGATGCGGGCGCGGTGCCACGTGTAGACCAGGTGCAGATAGCCGTCTTTGGTCTGCAGAAGAAAGGGGTACGAAAACTCCTGCGCGCAGGTGTCGCCACTGCACAGCTGACGGCGCGCGCTGGCCACATAGGCGCCAATTTGCGATTCCTGTGTACCGGCAGCCCTCAGGGCAGCCGCCAGTTGGGTTTCGTAAGCCGCGACGGTCGGATTGGGCGGTTGGCCAGCGGCACCTTCCACAAGACGCGGGGATACGCCCCCAAACCCTGCTTCTTTGCCTGACGCCAGGATGCCCAATGACTGGCGTCCTGCGGCAGCCGGGTTCAAGGCCAGCCATTGGCGGCCATTCTGGTCCACGATCCCGGCAAGGGCGGAATCCGGATTGGGCAAACCGGAGGCCTGCGCCGCAGACCAGGTTCTGCCGGCATCTGCAGTTGTGGCGGTCGTCACCTTGCCACCCTGACCCGCGCGCATGTAAGCCGTCGCATGCACCGCATCCGTGGCGAGCAGCACAGGCTGAAGGCTGGTCTGGCTTTCGGGAATTCTTGTTTTATCGATCACCTGTCCCTGCGCGCCCAGGCGCAGGACCTCACCAAACTTGGTCGCGAACTCGTGATACACAGGCAAAGCGAGCTGGCCGTTTGAAAGCGCCAGCGGTCCACCCTTCACCAGCGTGCTGATGTTCAGGAAAGGCGAGGTCACCAGACGCCTGGGGGGGGCCCAGCTCAACCCGTCATCCACTGAGCGAGACCACGTGATGGCGCTGCCGGCCCAACCGCCAAGTGACACATTGACCATCCACAAAAACAGGGAGCCATCAGGCGCACGGGCGATGACCGGGTTGCCCAGCTTTTTGACGTAGCGCCACAGCCCCGCCTGGATTTGTTGCCGGTTAAAAACTGTACTTTCACCCGACCAGCGCTGTGTAGAGGCCCCCATCACCGCCGTTTGTATGGTGACGTCGCTGGCGCCTTCACGCGAGCCGGAAAACCAGACCGCGCGCAGGTCACCGTTTTGCAACTCCACGATAGAGGCCGCATGTACCGCCTGCCCCGGAGATGACGACACGAACTGCGCGTCAAAACTGACGTTGCCATCCGATGCCTGAGGGGAGGAAACGGGAGCCGGGATGACCGGCTTCGCGGCCATCGCAAAATCAGCTGCCGGAGGCCGCGACCAGACCTTCCATCCTGCAGCAGCAAACGCCAGCAGGATAAGAAGAAGCAAGGCGTCCGGTCGTCCGGGAATGAAGGAAGTCAGGCGGCCGTTTGTCATGTACAGGCCGGCTGGTAGGGAGATGCCGCCATCTCAATACTTGAGAAGCACCGCACCCCAGGTGAAACCGCCGCCCACGCCTTCCAGCATGAGGGTGTCGCCTTTTTTGACTTTGCCACTGCGCACCGCCGAATCAAGCGCGAGGGGAATAGATGCCGCCGACGTGTTGCCGTGCTGGTCCACCGTGACAACCAGTTTTTCAGGCGGCAACTTCAGCTTTTTGGCCGTGCTTTGCATAATGCGGATATTGGCCTGGTGCGGAATCAGCCAGTCGATGTCGGCGTCCGTCATGTTCGCCTTGGCAAGCGTGGCTCGCGCTGCGCTTTCAAGAACCCCGACGGCGAGCTTGAATACGGCCTGGCCGTCCATCTTGAGGAGGGGGTCGCCCAAAATCTGGCCGCCCGACACCGTCCCCGGCACACAAAGAATGCCGACATGTTTGCCGTCGGCGTGCAGGTCCGTCGCCAGAATGCCGGGGGTGTCGGAGGCTTCGAGCACCACCGCGCCAGCGCCATCACCAAACAGCACACAGGTGGTGCGGTCGGAAAAATCGAGGATGCGGGAGAACACTTCAGCGCCGATGACCAGTGCTTTGGTGGCCGAGCCGGTTTTCACCATGGCGTCGGCGACCGTCAGCGCGTAAACAAAACCGCTGCACACCGCTTGCACGTCAAATGCGGGGCAGCCGGCAATGCCCAGCTTGTTCTGCAAAATACAGGCGGCCGACGGAAACACCATGTCCGGTGTGGAGGTGGCAACAATGATGAGGTCGATGTCCGAAGGCTGAAGTCCTGCGGCTTCAATGGCGCGTTTGGCCGCCTCGACGCCTAGATCACTGCTGCAAACATCGGGCGCCGCAAAGTGGCGGGCGTGAATGCCGGTGCGCTCGACGATCCACTCATCAGAGGTTTCGACGCCCTTGGCAGCCAGTTCGGCGGCGAGGTCTGCGTTGCTCAGGCGCCTTGGTGGCAGGTAACTTCCGGTGCCGGTAATGCGTGAGTATGGGGACATTAATTTTTCTGGATGTCAGTGCGTCAAGGTGGAAGCAACCAGTTCGGGCATAGGGCTGGCTCCTGGCGACAACACGTCGTCTGCGACCGGGGCCCTCGCTGCGACCAGCAAAGGCGCCGCCCTTGCAATGCGCTCCCGTACCCGTTCGAGCAGGTTGTTACGAGCCGCATCATAAGCGCGATTGAGAGCCCTCTCAAAAGCAAAGGCGTCAGCTGAACCATGGCTCTTAAACACCAGACCCTGCAGCCCCAGCAGCGCAGCGCCGTTGTAGCGCCGGTGATCAACGCGATTTTTAAAAGCAGTTAACACCGGATAAGCGATGATGGCTGCAATTTTCGTAAAGATGTTGCGTGAAAACTCGGCTTTGATGAAGCCGCCAATCATGCTCGCAAGGCCTTCGCTGGCCTTCAGCGCCACATTGCCGACAAACCCATCGCAGACCACGATATCGGTCGTACCCTTGAAAATGTCATTTCCTTCGACATTTCCATAAAAATTCAGATCGCCGGAGTTACCAGCAGATCGCAACAACTCGCCTGCTTTTTTAATGACTTCGCTGCCTTTTATGGCTTCTTCACCAATATTAAGCAAACCCACCCGGGGTGTCGGGTTGCTGGTGATAGCGGCGACCAGTGCGGAACCCATCACGGCGAATTGCAAAAGATGATCTTCCGTGCAATCAACATTGGCACCCAGATCCAGCACGGTGGTGGCGCCACCCAGGGCATTTGGCAATTGGGTGGCAATGGCCGGCCGATCAATGCCATCCATGGTTTTGAGCACATAACGTGCGATAGCCATCAATGCGCCCGTGTTACCGGCAGATAGCGCCGCCTGGGCTGCGCCGTCCTTGACCTGATTGACAGCGACGCGCATGGAGGAGTTCTTCTTGCGGCGAAGGGCAATCTCGATCGGGTCGTCCATGGTGACCACTTCGCTGGCTGCAACAATCTGACATCGCGGGTTGGCCTGGAGAGCGGCGTAATGAGGGTGTGCGGCAAGCACTTCGGGCTGACCGACGACGATCACCGCGGCGTCGGGGTGACCTTCAAGAAATGCCAGGCTGGCGGGAATGGTCACTGACGGACCAATATCCCCACCCATGGCATCAACAGCAATCCTGATCATCAAAAGACCGGTGCCAGTAAAAAGTTAGCGCTTGGACAAAAGAAAGGCCCGCAGGATGAGTGCGGGCCAGTACTTGAAGCGATGACTTAAGCTTCAGATTTGGTTTTCAGCACCTTGCGGCCACGGTAGAAACCGGTGGGGCTGATATGGTGACGCAGGTGGGTTTCGCCGGTGGTGGATTCCACAGCGATGCCTGGCACGTTCAGTGCGTTGTGCGAGCGGTGCATACCGCGTTTCGAAGGTGACTTTTTGTTCTGTTGGACGGCCATGATCCGCTCCTGAGGGGGTATAGGGTTGGTAAAAGCGAACCAGATAAACCGATCATGAGTGGGCGGGCTGTATGGGGCCGCTGCCAAGTCATCACGAGACCAGTACGCGAAGCCTTTGATTATAGCCCGATAAGCACCTTTTCGCCAATCTTCCGATCCAGACCGCCAGCGATGCGCCAGGCACAGCCGTAAATGAAGCTTCACGGCACCCAAAACAACACCAAAGTACTATTTTTTGGTTCTGGTGGTTTTCAGCTGCGCCAAAACGGCAAAAGGATTGGGCTTTTCTTCGGGTACTGCATCCACCTCGTCACTGCCCGCGCTCAACTTGGGCGCTACCGGGCATTCCTCGTGCATCGGCACCAGCGGCAGAGCCATCAACAGTTCGTCTTCCAGTACGGCCTGCAGGTCGAACTGCGGCTCCATGACCAGCAGGTCTTCTTCGGACTCGTCGTCCTCGGCCATGGCGATGTCTTCGGTGGCGACAAAGCGGTACCACTGATCCACATCCAGGGGCGACTGCATGGCGGCCATGCAGCGCTGGCAGGTCAGGGTCACGGCCGTTTTGGCCTGCAGGTGCAGCCAGATGTCCTCTTCGCTACCACCGGAGCCCCGGCGCATTTCGGCATCGGCCTGCCAGCTCACGGAGGTGTCGGGCTGCAGCTCACGAACTTCGCCTGCGAGGCGTTCGAGTTTTTCAAGCGGTGTGATCGCCACCAAGGGTTCGCCTTCTTTGGCAAAAGACTGGATGTTCAGGCGGTCGGCGTGGAGCTGTCGGGTCATGGCAGGCAGTGTAAGAGAATCGGGGCATGACTCCCGCTGCCTCCATCGCCTCCGTTTCAACGCCACCCTTCCACCGAGCACTGGTTCTCGGCTCCACCTCACGCTACCGCCGCGAGCTGCTGCAGCGCCTGCAAATTCCCTTCGAAGTTGCGGCACCCGACGTGGACGAAACCCCTTCCCCCGGCGAACAACCCCGCGCCCTGGCCGAACGGCTGGCGCTCGCCAAGGCACTGGCGGTGGCGCGCCAATTCCCCGATGCGGTGGTGATTGGCTCTGACCAGGTCGCCGACCTCAACGGCGAGCCGCTGGGCAAGCCCGGCACGCACGACAAGGCCGTCGTGCAACTGCGCCGGATGCGTGGGCAAACCGTGATTTTCCAGACGGCGCTGGCGGTGGTTTGCCTCGCCAGCGGGTTTGAAGCGCGCGACATTGCCGCCGTGAAGGTGACCTTTCGTGACCTCAGCGACGATGAGATTGAGAACTACCTTCGCATGGAGCAGCCATATGACTGCGCCGGCAGCGCCAAAAGCGAAGGTCTGGGCATCGCCCTGCTGTCGTCCATCGAGAGCGACGACCCGACAGCGCTGGTCGGCCTGCCGCTGATACGCACCTGCCAGATGATTCGTGCAGCCGGCGTTGCCCTGCTCTCACCGAAAGTCTCCGTATGAACACCACAGCCAAAGGCAAGCTTTATCTCGTTCCCGCGCCGCTGGATTTCGGTTGTGCAGTACAAGCCCCGCTGGCCGACGTGATGCCCCTGGAGACCCTGCGCATCGCCGCGCAGTTGCCCTGCTGGATCTGTGAAAACGCCAAAAGCACGCGCGCCTACCTCAAGCGCGTGAACGAGTTGCAGCCACTGAGCCAGCCCCTCCAGTCGCTGCAAATCCAGGAACTGCCACGTGAGGTGCATAAAAAAGGCGACCACACCGGCAACTTCGACGCACGTCCACTGCTGATCGCCGCCATGGAAGGCCGCGACATGGGTCTCGTGAGCGAGGCGGGCATGCCGGCGATTGCCGACCCGGGCTCGTCGGTCGTGCGCGCAGCCCATGACTTGGGCCTGCAGGTGGTCGCGCTCACAGGCCCGATGTCCTTGATGCTGGCGCTGGCCGCCAGCGGCCTCAATGGCCAGAACTTCGCGTTTGTCGGCTACCTGCCGCAAGACGGCGGTGAACGCACACAACGCATTCGCGAGCTGGAATCGCTGGCACTGAAAACCGGCCAGACGCAAATCTTCATTGAAACGCCCTACCGCAACGCCGCGCTGCTGCAGGCACTGCTGCAATCGCTGCAGGCCAACACGCGGCTGGCCCTGAGTTGCGGCCTGACCATGAGCAACAGCTGGTCGCGCAGCACACAAGTCAACCAGTGGAAAAAAGACAAACCCGCCGTCCCTCTGGATTTGCCCGGCGTGTTCTGCATAGGCCGTTAGCTCAATTCAGCATATGCCGAGGCATATGCTGAAAATAGAACCGCCAGAAAGCCAAAAGCCCCGAAAACGGGGCTAAAAAGGCCTTTTTAGGGGGTCGAATTGGCCTCCAGACCAATAGACACGAGCATGAGCAGCTACTAAATAAATAGCAGCCGGCCAGCCCGGAATGTGGCAGTTTTCACTCAGCGAATCGCCGGAATCGCCTTCAGCGCCTTCATGGCGCCCTCACCCATGGCTGCACCGAACTTCTTGGCCAGCCGCTCGGCCACGTTGTCGCGGCGGGTGTAGTCGATGATTTCTTCGGTCTTGACGACCTCGCGGGCCACGTACTCTACAGTGCCCAACTGGTCGGCCAAGCCCAATTCGATGGCTTGCTGGCCGGTCCAGAACAGGCCGCTGAAGGTTTCCGGCGTTTCTTTCAGGCGTTTGCCGCGGCCGGCTTTCACCACGGCGATGAACTGCTGGTGAATCTGGGCCAGCATGGCCTGCGCGAAGGCGCGCTGCTTTTCGGTCTGCGGGCTGAACGGGTCGAGGAAGCCCTTGTTCTCGCCGGCCGTCAGCAGGCGGCGCTCAACGCCGAATTTTTCCATCAGGCCGGTAAAACCAAAACCATCCATCAGCACGCCAATGCTGCCGACGATGCTGGCTTTGTCGACAAAAATCTGGTCGGCGGCGACCGCGATGTAATAAGCCGCAGAGGCACAGCTTTCTTCCACCACGGCATACACCGGCTTTTTGTATTTGGCTTTCAGGCGCAGGATTTCGTCATTCATCATGCCGGCCTGAACCGGGCTGCCGCCTGGGGAGTTAATCAGCAAAACCACGGCTTTGGCGCCTTCGTCTTCGAACGCGGCGCGCAGCGCGGCGTTCACAAACTCGGCACTGGCATCGGCACCAGCTGCAATTTCACCCTTGATCTCGACCACGGCCGTGTGCGGCACGGTGGCATCGCTGGCAGGTGTGCCGCGGTGCAAGGCCATCCAGAGGATGAACACAAAAAAGGCCAGCCAGGACAGGCGCACAAAGGTCTTCCAGCGGCGCGTGGCTTTTTGCTCGTTAAGGGATGCAAACGCCAGTTTTTCCAGCGTGTTCCGCTCCCAGCCGGGGGCGCTGGTCGGGTCTGATTTTTTCACCGGTTTTTCCGCGACCGGCTGAGCCTCGGGACGCATGTCCGAAGGTTCAAAAAAGGGATCGGTCGGTTCGGGTTTGTTGGAGTCGTTCATGTCGGCTAGTTTAGGGGCGCTTCAGAAAGCAGGTGGTTTGAGGTTGTAAGCAGAATGCCAGTGGACAACCCCGTCGTTTTCCGAAAGCGTGATCTTCACCAGCCCGCCGTGGCAAGGCCCGCCGGCACACTCGCCGGTATCGGGCAGGTAGGCCGCACCGTGGCTGGCGCAGAGCAGCCACTGGCCGCTGTCGTCGAAGACGCGGTTGGGTTGCCAGTCCAGCTCCATCGCCACATGCGTACAGCGGTTGAGGTAGGCGTGGGTCTGGCCCTTGTAGCGCACGGCAAAAGCGCGGCAGGTCTGGCCGGCATAGACGACATCGAACCGCACCGCGTTGCCACCGTCGCGCAGTTCACGGCTGTTGCAAAGCGGCAGCAGGTCGTCCATGGCGTCAGTCCGTGGGCCTCTTCAGGCGTTGGCAAGCAGCCAGGCGTGCAGGTCGGCCACCGAATGCGCGACATGCAAGGGCTTGAGCACCTCAAACGCACCGGGCTCGTGCGCGCCGTAGCTTACGCCCACACTGGGGCAGGCGGCGTTGACGGCCATCTGCAAGTCGTGCGTGGTGTCGCCGATCATCAGCACCCGGGTTGCGGGAATGTTGAACTCGTCCATCAGCTCATGCAGCATGCGCGGATCAGGCTTGCCGGCCGTCTCGTCGGCCGTGCGGGAACTGTGAAAAACGCCGCGTAGCTCTTCGCTTTGGAGGACGTCATCCAGGCCGCGCCGCGATTTGCCGGTCGCCACCGCCAGCAGGTGGCCTCGCGCTTTCAGTTCAGACAGCATGGGCAGCACGCCGTCAAACAGGCTGAGGTCGTTGTAATGCGCGCTGTAGTGGTGGCGGTAACGCTCGCCGAGCGCAGGGTATTTTTCAGGCGGCACATCGGGCGCCGCATGGGCCAGTGCCTGCGACAGCGCCAGTCCGATCACATAGCCAGCCGCTTCATCAGTAGGCACGGTGCCGCCCACATCCTTCACTGCGGCCTGTATGCAGCGGACGATGATCTTCGTGGAGTCGTACAGGGTGCCGTCCCAGTCGAAGGCGATCAGATCGAAATTTTTCGCTTTCATGAGCCTATTGTCGCCGCGACACATGACAACTGCAGCGTTGCAGGGTCAATCGGGTGACACGGCTTCCACCACCGGCGCAGGCAGAAACTGCTGCAGCTCGGGCGGCAACGGTGCCTGCAGGTGCACCACCTTGCGCAGCTTGGGATGGTTGAACTTCAGGCTCCAGGCATGGAGGAACATGCGTTTGAGCGCAGGCGCACCGGCCACCGTTTTCTGCAGTGCCTTGTTGAGCTCGAAATTACCGTACTTGTCGTCGCCGGCAATCGGGTGGCCCTCACTGGCCAGATGCACCCTTATCTGGTGTGTACGGCCGGTCTTGATGGTGACTTCCAGCAGCGTGAAAGGCGTATCGGGTGCGGCAGGGCTGGCGGGCACCTTCGTTTTGACCTTGACCAGCGTGACGGAACGCATGCCGTCGGGGTGGTCATTGGGCACCACTTTCACACGGCGCTCGCCGTTTTCAAGCAGGTATTTGTGCAGGGCCTTGTCGATGACCCGATTATTCGGTGCCCAGTTGCCGCTGACCAGCGACAGGTAAATCTTGTCGGTTTCGCGTTCGCGGAACTGTTCCTGCAGCAGCTTGAGCGCCATGCGTTTTTTGGCAATCAGCAGCACGCCGCTGGTCTCGCGGTCCAGCCGGTGCACCAGTTCCAGGAAGTCCGATTCAGGCCTGGCCATGCGCAACTGTTCGATGACGCCAAAACTCACACCGCTGCCACCATGCACGGCGACGCCGGCAGGTTTATCGATGGCAAGGACGAAGTCGTCTTCAAACAGGATGGGGAATTCCGACGCCGGCGCGTAGCCGCCCACGGTGGAACTGGCGCCGTGCCGCGCCACCTCCTGAGCCATGGCCTGGGCTTTCTGCTCGGCCCGCTCGGAGGTGCGGACTGGCGGCAGGCGCACCACATCGCCGGTTTCCACACGGGTATCCGCCTGCGCCCTGCCCTTGTTGACCCGCACTTCGCCGCTGCGGATGATGCGGTAGACATGGGTTTTCGGCACGCCCTTGAGCTGGCGGATCAGGAAATTGTCCAGCCGCTGCCCAGCGTAGTCCTCATCGACGGTGACAAATGTGGCCTGGGCCGTTGCTGGCGCTGCCTCCGGCTGTACCGGCGCGGCTTGGGGCGCCCTGACAGGCGGGTTTGGCGGTCTGGGCGCGGGGGCAGCGGCCCGGGTCAACGGACGTGCCGTCTTTTGCCTTGCCTTGCCTGAAGCTGCCCCTATAATGTGTTTCACTAGCGATGCGCTGTAAGTGGTTGATTTGTCTGGAGTTTAGTCCACGCAAGTCCGGGGCCTTTGAAAAAGCCCCCCAACAAACCACGCGCAGCCTTGCTGGAAGGTCGATGCCCATGCAGGCAATTGCCCGCTAGCGAAGAGTGCCAGGCACCTCGCCGGCCCGGCGTATTGCCCGCAGACAAGTCGACGTTTTGCGAATACAACTTACGGAATACCAAGCGTGCAGCCCCGGTCAAACCAAAGGCTGCATGCGGATCCAGTCGAGAACAAGTCCTTTAACAGGTAGCCCCTTGATACCAACCCTGGTCAGTCTGATTTTTTTGTGCCTGCGGCGCTTCATCGCATTGATGAGCCCTGCATCCGCCACAAATCAGCCGCCGGTTTCTGGTCAACGGGCGCAAGCAGCGTTCAACCCGATCGCCCTCACCTGTTTGACCCCTGCTCGCTCCATCCACGCGCCTACGCCCAGACCACTCGGTTGACTGAAAATTTTCAGTCGGCCCGGTAGCGTCGCAAGCTCTCCGGCAATTCCCCACGTTCGCATCACGTCTTCCCCGGCATCGTTGGCCCATTTGGGCTTGAGAGACGATAACGAAAAAAGGAAGAGCAACCATGAAACGGATGCTGATCAACGCCACGCAGGCTGAAGAACGCCGCCTGGCCATTGTCGACGGTCAAAAACTGCTCGACTACGAAATCGAAATTGAAGGGCGCGAACAGCGCAAGGGCAACATCTACAAGGCCGTCGTCACACGCGTCGAGCCTTCGCTGGAAGCCTGTTTTGTCGACTACGGCGAAGACCGCCACGGTTTCCTGCCGTTCAAGGAAATCTCCAAGAACTACTTCACCCCCGGCGTGCCGGTCAGCCAGGCGCGCATCAACGATGTGATCCGCGAAGGCCAGGAACTGATGGTCCAGGTCGAGAAGGAAGAGCGCGGCAACAAGGGCGCTGCCCTCACGACTTTCGTGTCGCTGGCAGGCCGTTACGTGGTGCTGATGCCCAACAACCCGCGCGGCGGTGGCGTGTCACGCCGCATCGAAGGCGAAGACCGGGCCGAGCTGAAAGAAAACATGGACCAGCTGGAGTACCCGCAGGGTTCCAGCATCATCGCCCGCACCGCCGGCATCGGCCGCAGCGCCCCTGAACTGCAGTGGGACCTGAACTACCTGATCAAGCTCTGGACGGCGATCGAAGGCGCCGGCAAGGGCGGCAAGGGCGCTTTCCTGATTTACCAGGAATCCAGCCTTGTCATCCGCGCCATCCGCGACTACTTCAATAGCGATATCGGCGATATCCTGTTCGACACGGACGACGTCTACGAACAGGCCAAGCAGTTCATGGCCCACGTGATGCCCGAGCACGAGCACCGCGTCAAACGCTACCGCGACGACGCCCCGCTGTTCTCGCGCTTCCAGATCGAGCACCAGATCGAATCGGCCTACGCACGCACGGTGCAACTGCCATCCGGTGGCGCCATCGTGATCGACCACACCGAAGCACTGGTGTCGGTTGACGTCAACTCGGCCCGCGCCATCAAGGGCGGCGACATCGAAGAGACCGCCACCCGCACCAACCTTGAAGCCGCCGACGAAGTGGCGCGCCAGATGCGTTTGCGCGATCTGGGCGGCCTGATCGTCATTGACTTTATCGACATGGAAGAGTCGCGCAACCGCCGCGACGTTGAAAACCGCCTGCGCGATGCGCTCCGCCAGGACCGCGCACGCGTTCAGTTCGGCACCATCAGCAAGTTCGGCCTCATGGAAATGAGCCGCCAGCGCCTGCGCCCTGCGCTGAGTGAAGGCGCTTCGATCCCGTGCCCGCGTTGCGGTGGCTCGGGCCACATCCGCGATACCGAAAGCTCGGCATTGCAGATTCTTCGAATCATCCAGGAAGAGTCCCTCAAGGACAGCACGGCCTCCGTGCTCTGCCAGGTGCCTGTCGATGTCGCCTCTTTCCTGCTGAACGAAAAGCGTTCGGAGATCAGCAAGATCGAAATGAAACAGCGCATCAATGTGCTGCTGGTGCCGAACAAGACGCTGGAGACGCCCAACTACCGTCTTGAGCGCCTGAAGCACGACGATCCCCGTCTCGACAACATCGAAGCCAGCTACAAGATGGCCGAAGAGATCGAAGACCCGACGACTGTCACGCGCCGCAGCCAGGAAAAGCATAACAAGCAGGAACCCGTCATCAAGGGCGTACTGCCTGATGTGCCGGCCCCTATCGCGCCACCCAAGCCGGAAGCTCCAGCACCTGTTGCGGCCACGACCTCCCCCCGCCCGGCAGCAGCCACGGCACCAGCGGAAAAAGGTTTCTTCGGCTGGATCAAGAGCCTGTTCGGCGGTGCAGAGACGCCGGCACCTGCGCCCGCTGCAACGGAAGTGAAGAAAGATGCACGCGGCGGCGAAGGCCGTCGTGACGGCCGCCCTGAAGGCCGCAACGGTGACCGCTCCGAGCGTGGTGGTGAACGCGGAGGCCGTGACGGCCGCCGTGGTGGCCGCAACCGCGGCGAACGTGGTGAAGGCCGCGGCGAGCCACGCGGGGACCGTCCCGAAGGTGGCCGTGGCGGTGAGCGCCGGGAACGCAATCCGGAAGGCGCACCGCGTCAGGAACGGCCAGCAGGTGAAAACCGCGAGCCCCGCGAAAATCGCGAGCCGCGTGAACCGCGTGAGCCACGTCCGGAAGGCAGCCGCAACGAACGTCCACGCCGCGAGCGTGGTGAGCGCAGCGACCGTGCAGAACGCGGTGATCGCATTCCACTTGACGCCGCAGAGCAGGACCTGGCACTCGCCAACAAGGCCGCCATGGCCGCGGCCATGAACGGTGAAGCAGGCGAACCGCGCCAGGACCGTGCAGCACCAGAAGGCCGTGAGCAACGCGAGCCGCGTGAGCCCCGTGAAGGTGGCCGCCGCGACCGCAATGGCCGCCGCAACGACCGCCGTGGTGAGCGCACAGAAGGTGGCAATGCACCTGAAGGCGCACCGTCCGAAGAACGCAGCTTAAACCCCGAAGCCGCGCCACTGATGTCGGCCGAAGGCCAGCCACAGGCAGCTCCTGCCGGTGAGCAGGCTGAAGAGCAGCGCCAGCCGCGTGAGCGTCGCAGCCGTGACCGTTATGGCCGCGACCGACGTGAACGTGGCGAAGGCGGTGACCGTGGCGAACGCAGCGAAACCGCGCCGTCGGATGGTGAGGCGCAGGCCGTTTCTGCGGAAGCACTTCAGGCTGCACCCGTGCAGCAACAGGCACCCGTCGCTGAAGTTGCAGCACCCGCGCCCGCCGCACCGGCAGCCGCACCTCGCCACAGCGAACCAGCGCCTGTAGCAGCCAAAGCACTCGCCAGCGCCGCGCCAGTAGCGAAAGCGCTGCCCAAGGTTCAGGCGTATGACCTGCCCATGCAGGACCTCGTCCAGGTCGCGCAGACCTCTGGCCTGCAGTGGGTCAACTCTGATGCCGGGAAGATTGCCGAGGCACAGGCTGCCATCGCGGCCGAACCCAAGCCCCCCCATGTGCCGCGCGAACGCCCACCCGTGGTCGTGTCTGATGAGGGCCCACTGGTCCTGGTCGAGACAAAGCGTGATCTCGGCAACATGAAGCTGCCGTTTGAGAATCCCTCCGCCTGACAATTGCAGGCACCATGGAAAAAGGCCCTGTGAAGGGCCTTTTTTCTTTTCCGTCTTTTCTGCGCCTGGGTGCGTGCCCGGGCGTTGATGGTGAAGGGTAAAAACTTAAAGTTGTGCAGCCTGCCGGTAAGCGTGTGCAGCCGCCTCTGCATCCTCGCGCTGTTCAGCCAGTACGGCCAGCGCGCGCCAGGCATTGCGGTGCAGACCCGCATCCTGCAGACCCAGAGCAGCTTGTGACAGCAACTGCCGGGCCTTGCCCCACAGCTGGCGATTCAGGCAGGCCATGCCGGCCAGGTACTGCAGGTTGGCATCGCGCGGGCGGCCATTTTGCGCGGCCTCAATGCGCGCCAGCCAGGCAGCGTCCATGGACGCGAGGTCTGACTCCAGGACACCAATGAGTTTGATGCGCAGGCTGTCGTTCATCTCGGAACGCGGCTGCATGGCCTTGTCCCAGATCTGAAGCAGCCAGCCGCGCGCCGTGGCGACATCGCCGTGAAGCGACATCAGGCGCGAGGCCGCGTGAATGACAAGTTCAGGCATGACCCGCTCGCTGTCGTCCAGCGACATCCATGCCTGCTGAAGCTGCGCCGGGTCGTGTGCGTCGTTCAGCAGCTCGAGCGCCAGCCCGCGCACAATGCTTTGTGCCGCGGACGGTGAAAAGGCCCTGTGTTTGGCCAGCAGACGCGCGGTTTCCAGCGCCTGAAGGGGTTGCCTTAATTGCCGCGTGGCGCGCAGCTTCATTCGCAGCGCCAGCGTGCGGCGTGCGGCGCCCTGCGGCAGTTGTGTCAGCAAATCGAGAGCCGCGCCGGCGTCACGGTCATCCAGCGCCCAGCGCGCTGCGCGAAACTGCACGCCTTCGCGGACTTCCTGCGCGTGACGGGGCGTTGAGCTTTGCAGCGCCGCCTGCAGGTGAAGGTCGCGCAGCGGCTTGTCCTGCAAGGATTGCGCACTTTCGGCCACCAGCAGGTGTGCCAGGGATTGAAGCTGGCTGGAACGGGCAGCGCTGTGACTGGTGATCTGGCCTGAATGTTCGGTCAGAAAGCCCAAACTTTTCTCCTGGGCCAGGGCGTTCTGGGCGGAGCGCGTTGCCCGTATATAGCGTCCGGCCAGCTGGTGTGCCAGTGCATCCATCAGCGCGCCGTACATGGCGCGTTCCTTTTGCTGGGCGCGCCAGCGTTTTGCTTCCAGCGGCAGGGAAAACACGGCAAACAGCGCACGCAAAGCCACATACAGCAAGGTGAACAGGGCCACCAGCATCAGCACCATCAGGTTCAGGGAAACATCGATGCGATGCGGCGGCCAGAAGATGGTGACAACCGCCTGGTTGTTACCGGCGAACAATGCGCTTGCCGCCGCAATCGCGAAGAGTGCCAATAGCCAGAGTGCGGCGCGCATTGTCTGTAACCTTACGGCGCTTTAACGGCCCGCAGCTGCGGTCGCGAGCGCAGCCATGGTGTCGTCAAGCCTTGGCAACTCACTGCTTTTCAGCTGGCCTTGGACCTGTTGAAGCAACTGGGCTGCGGCTTGTGTTTTGCGCGAAGATGCGTCGAAATATTTGCCCAGCCAGGCCCCGGCAGTCACCAGGTCCGCACGCGCGCCTTCAGTCTGGCGCGACAGCAAGGCAAGACGTGCGTTAAGAAGCCGCAGCTTGAGGTTTTCACGCATGAAAAAAGCCTGCTCCGGCGCGAGAAGTGCCGCCTCCGGCTGGTCAATTCGGCTCACGCGCAACAAACGCCGGGCTTCATCGCGCACACTGTCCAGAAAACGATGCGACCACGCCTGCAATGCCTGCCTGTCAAATATCGCCGGCATGGTGCGCTCATCCTTTGATCCGGCCGGCCGTGGGGCCGAAGCCGCAGCAGCGGGCACACGTGGCGGATTGCCTGTGGGTATCGCATTGGCCACGGGAAGGTCGTCCACAAGGCGGCTCAATTCGTCAAGCTTGATGAGCAGCACAGGCACGTCCGTCAGGCTCGCCGACCGGATGCGGTCCGTGTCTTTGGCAATCGCCCGCTGCAAGGGGTTCAATCGGGGCTGCGCTGCGCGTGCCAGCCGAAGATCGGCCGATTTGAGCGCGGCAATCAGCGGCTCGGCGCTGCCGGTCAACTGTGCCTGCTGCTGTGCCAGCCGCAAGGCGGAATCGACATCCACCACTAGGTTCTCGTCACGCGAACGGGACAGGCTTTGCATCAGCTCTTCCAGCTGGGTGCGCTGCAAAGCGACTTCACCGACACGGGTTTCTTGAATGGCCATGCGGGCGGACAACTCGCGCATGCCGTCCTGCGCCGCCTTGGCCAGCGCGCGCGCTTCAATCGCCTGGGCACCCGAATCGGTGCTTCGGCGCGCCAATTCTTCCTGGATGTTGCCCAGCTTTTGCCACAACAAGCCACTGGTCAGCAAGCCAGCCGCCGCGAGCGCGGCCACCAGCCAGGCCCATTTCACAGGCAACTGAACAAAATCTGGACTCGCCGCAGGCGGCTGCGTTTCCGGCACAAGCAAGGCCGGAGGGGATGGCGGAACGGGCTGACTGTCACTCATGGATAGCCCGATTCTATCGAGCGCAGCGTCCCCACGATGTCAGCCAACGCCGGGCGTGACTCCACAACAACACCCCAGCCGGCGGCCCTGGCGGTTTCCGCAATGCGTGGATGTGTGGCGATGGCAACGGCCCGACTCCAGTCGCATCCAGCCACACCTGAGGAACCCGTGAGGTTGAGCACGGCCTCGGAGCTGCTGAACAACCAGACCGAGCCGTCCGCCGCCGCCTGCCTGATCAGGTCAAGCTGTAAATCAGTTAACGCCGGGGCACGGCGTTCATAAACGCTGACGAATTCGACTGCGGCCCCGGCCTCACGCAACTTTTGCGCAAACCATTCACGGCCTGCGCCCTCACTGCTGCCGCTGCCTTCTGCTGAAGTGCTGCCGCTTGCGCCACGCACGATCAACACCCGCTTTCCACGCCAGTTGCGGCTGCCCACACCTTGCCAAAGCGCTTCTGAATCGAACTGCAGCGCGTTGTCTGGCGGTACATCAATCTGCGCGGGGTCTATGCCGCACGCCTGAATGGCCGCCGCCGTCCCCGGCCCCGGCGCGAGGAAACGTGCGCCCTTCACATCACTCAGGGCCCCGGCTTTTTCAGGCAGAAAATGAAGCACCGCATTGCCGCTGACAAACATGAAGGCATCAAAGTGCCCCGGGTTGCCGGCAGCGTCAGCCGCGGGCAAGGGGACGATGTCGATCAGCGGCAAAGGCTGCGCGTCAAAGCCGTTTTGCCGGAGTTGTGCCACCCATGCATCGGCATCGTGTGCCGGCCGCGTCACGACCACACGCCGGGAGCCCGCCTTTCCGTGCTGCATCAGGCAGCAGGCGTCGCGCCGGGATTGGCCGCCCAGACTGCGCCGCCGGCACGCAAGTCGGCGGCCACGGCCTCGCCCAATGCCTCTGCTTCCGCAAATGTGCGCACGGTCGCGGCTTGTTGCGCATGTACAAGCGCTTTCGGCAGCGATGAGGCACTTGCCTCAGGTTCAGGCGGGTCACCCCATACAGCCCGAAGCAACATGCCGCCATCGGCCGGGCCGGTGGTAAACGCCGCGAGCGGCATGGAGCAACTGCCGCCCATGGCTCGCGACACGGTACGCTCCGCCGTCACCGCAAGCCAGGTGGACTGGTCGGCGAGCGTGGCCAGCGCGGCGAGCAAATCATCGCGATCCGAGCGGACCTCAATACCCAGGGCACCCTGGCCCGCCGCAGGCAACATGTCACCTGTTGCAAATGTCTGCCGGATACGCTGCGCCAGCCCCAGCCGCTTGAGCCCCGCTGCGGCCAGAACAATGCCGTCGTACTGGCCTTCATCGAGTTTGCGCAGGCGTGTGTCGAGGTTGCCGCGCAGGGGTTCAATCCGCAAATCCGGTCGCAAGGCCTTCAGCAACACCAGCCGGCGCAGGCTGGAGGTACCCACCACAGCGCCGCGGGGTAAATCGGCAAGGGACGCAAAATTGTTGGAGACGAAGGCGTCATGCGGATCTTCGCGCTCGAGCACGCACGCCAGCGCAAAGCCATCCGGCAGGTCCATGGGCACATCCTTGAGCGAATGCACTGCCAGGTCGGCCCGCCCTTCGCTCAGGGCCACTTCAAGCTCCTTGACGAACAAGCCCTTGCCGCCCACCTTGCTCAGCGAGCGATCCAGGATCTGGTCGCCTTGGGTGGTCATGCCCAGGAGTTCTACCTGCCAGCCCAGGCGCGCTTCCAGCAAAGCCTTGACGTGCTCCGCCTGCCAGAGGGCAAGCCGGCTTTCTCGGGTGGCGATCACCACTTTTTTAGTCGTCGGGGGGGTTGCTGACACTCGTAACCTGTTCGTAATCCGGGGGGAGCGGTAATGCTAGCATGCGAGGTTCAAAATCAGAGGGGCACATGGTTACTTCCGCACGCGCAAAAAAGAACAACGAAACCGTCAAAACCGGGGGCGACAAAGACAGGGTTCAAAACCGTTCGCGAGACAACGAACGCCCCCTGGTGGAGGACATCCGCCTGCTTGGGCGCATTCTCGGTGATGTGATTCGCGAGCAGGAAGGCGTTGCGGCCTATGAACTGATCGAGCAGGTTCGCAAATTGTCCGTGGCGTTTCGCCGTGACGCCGACCAGGAGGCTGACAAGGCCCTCAAGAAACTCCTGAAAAGCCTGACCGGCGACCAGACCGTCAGCGTGATTCGTGCCTTCACCTATTTCAGTCACCTGGCCAATCTGGCGGAAGACCGCCACCATATCCGCCGCCGTGCCGTCCATGAACGTGCGGGGGACACGCAGGAAGGCAGCATCGAAGTGGCGCTGGCCCGGCTGCGATGGGCCGGAATTTCACCGCGGACCATTGCCAACACCCTGGCTCACAGCTTTGTATCCCCCGTCCTGACGGCCCACCCGACCGAAGTCCAGCGGAAAAGCATTCTGGATGCCGAGCGCGACATTGCCCAGTTGCTGACTGCACGCGATGACATCAAGGCCCTTGCCTTGGCCATCACGGCGGTAAGCCCTGCCCGCGCCGCCAAGGATGCGCTGACCCCCCGCGAACTCGCCGCCAATGAGGCCCAGTTGCGGGCCCGTGTCATGCAACTGTGGCAGACACGACTGCTGCGCTTTTCCAAACTCACGGTCGCCGATGAAA
The DNA here is from genome assembly GCA_040387435.1 of Pseudomonadota bacterium. GTDB lineage: Bacteria > Pseudomonadota > Gammaproteobacteria > Burkholderiales > Burkholderiaceae_C > Polaromonas. The sequence continues at coordinate 163,412 of JAZKDR010000004.1, read as the reverse complement.
TCGAAAACGCCCTGAGTTACTACGAAGCCACTTTCCTGCGTGAAATCCCCAAGCTTTACGCCAACCTGGAACGCGAACTCGGCAACCGCACCGTCCACAGCTTTCTGCGCATGGGCCAGTGGATAGGTGGCGACCGCGACGGCAACCCCAACGTCAGCGCCGACACCCTCAATTACGCCCTCGCCCGGCAGGCCGAAGTGGCCCTTCGCCACTATTTGACCGAAGTTCACTTCCTTGGCGGCGAGCTCTCGCTGTCGGCCATGCTGGTGGATGTCAGCCCTGACATGCGCGCGCTGGCAGAAAGCTCGCCCGATACGAGCGAACACCGCAAGGATGAGCCCTACCGACGCGCCCTGACTGGTGTCTATGCCCGCCTGGCGGCGACGCTCAAGCTGCTGACTGGCGGCGAGGCAGCGCGTCATGCCGTCGCGCCGCAAAACCCCTACCTGAAGTCGGAAGACTTCCTCGCCGACCTGCGCACCATTGACGCATCCTTGCGCACCAACCATGGCGAAGCGCTGATCGCCCAACGCCTGCACCCACTCATTCGCGCCGTCGATGTATTTGGTTTTCATCTGGCGACCGTTGACCTGCGTCAGAGCTCGGACAAACACGAAGAGGTGGTCGCAGAACTGCTGACCGTTGCGCGCATAGAACCAAAATACGCAGAACTCCAGGAAACAGCGAAACGCGCGTTGCTGATACGGTTGCTCAACGATGCCCGACCGCTGCGCGTGGTGGGCGCCAGTTACTCTGCACACACCCAGGGTGAACTGGCAATCTTTGAAGCTGCGCGGCTTGCACGCGCACGCTTCGGCAAAGAAGCCATTCGTCATTACATCATCAGCCACACTGAAACCGTAAGCGACCTGCTGGAGGTGCTGCTGCTGCAGAAGGAAGTCGGCCTTATGCACGGCATCCTCGAGGACCAGGCGACCAACGACCTGATCGTGGTGCCGCTGTTCGAGACCATCGAAGACCTGCGCAATGCCGCGCCCATCATGCGAGAGTTCTACGCGCTGCCCGGCATTGCACAACTGGTGCAGCGCAGCGGCGCAGAGCAGGACATCATGCTCGGCTACTCGGACAGCAACAAGGACGGCGGCATCTTCACCAGCAACTGGGAGCTCTACCGCGCAGAGATCGCGCTGGTCGAGCTGTTTGACCAGCTGGACAACTCGCACAACATCCAGCTGCGCATGTTCCACGGCCGTGGCGGTACCGTCGGCCGTGGCGGCGGTCCAAGCTATCAGGCCATCCTTGCGCAGCCCCCGGGCACCGTCCGCGGACAGATCCGGCTGACCGAGCAGGGCGAGGTGATTGGCTCCAAATATGCCAACCCGGAGATCGGCCGTCGCAACCTGGAGACGCTGGTGGCAGCGACGCTGGAGGCGACGCTGCTGCAACCCACAAAACCGGCCAGCAAGGATTTCCTGCAGGCCGCCGCCGAGCTTTCAGCGGACAGCATGGCCGCTTACCGCGCGCTGGTCTACGAAACCCCCGGCTTCACCGAGTACTTTTTCGGCTCTACGCCCATCCGCGAGATCGCCGAACTCAACATCGGTTCGCGCCCGGCCTCCCGTAAGGCCTCTCAAAAAATCGAAGACCTGCGCGCCATCCCCTGGGGATTCAGCTGGGGTCAATGCCGTCTGACGCTGCCCGGCTGGTACGGCTTTGGCTCGGCCATCGACGGCTTGCTGGGCAAGGGTGGCACACCAGCATCCCGGAAGGAAGCACTCCTCTTGCTGCAGAAGATGTACAAGCAGTGGCCCTTCTTCAGAACGCTGCTGAGCAACATGGACATGGTGCTGGCCAAAAGCGATCTGGCCCTCGCCTCCCGCTATGCCGAACTGGTGAGCGATGCCCGGCTGCGCAAGCGGATTTTCACGGCCATCGAAGCCGAATGGCATCGCACCGTAAGCGCGCTGGCATTGATCACGGGTGAAAAGACCCTGTTGGCGGGCAACGCTGCCCTGCAACGTTCGATACGCCACCGCTTCCCCTACATTGACCCATTGCATCACCTGCAAGTGGAACTGGTACGGCGCTACCGCGAAGGCCAGGCTGATGAACGCGTACAGCGCGGCATACATATTTCCATCAACGGCATTGCGGCTGGCTTGCGGAACACCGGTTGACCTTTTAGTCCTGAATGGGCCCATCAGCCGCTCCTGTAGGCCGGGTCCTATACAAACTGCGGCGGCGTCTTATGTTCCGGACAAGGGTTTATCCGTAGGATGAATTAAGCAGAGGTTGTGCGCTTGCACAGCACCTCTTCTACCCATCCATCCCCAGCTTGCGGAGCCATGATGTCAGCCACCCTTGACGGTATTGATCGTTTTTCCCCTGCCTCCCTTGAGACCAAACCAGACTTCGTCTCCAGCGACATAGCAGCGCTGGCCTCGCACATGGATCGATGCGCCACGATGCGCGGCCGCTTTTTTGGCCTGCAGCTTGCGCTTGAATCGGCCCACGCTTTTATTTTTCCGCGCCTGGTGACGGTCGCCGTTGTCGCGGTGGTTGTTCTGGGTCTTGCCAGCACCGTCTGAAGGTGTGGCGAACGAATCCATTGACCGGCTTCCTGCCTTAAGCCCCTACGCCCGGAAAATTCTTGACGCCCGGACGAGCAGGTCCGAATCCCTGATCCGGGCAGAGCTGTTTGGCGCACAACGCTTCGAACAACACGGCCGCAGCCTTGCGAGCGCGCAAGCCGTCACTCCGCATGTGGCCCGCGGTGGGGGAAGTTCTTTTTTTCCCCGCGTGCGCGAGAACATCCGCGCGCTCCGCCAAGCCTATGACTACATCGCCACGATCTCTCACAGCGGGCAATACGTCACACCTGCTGCGGAGTGGCTGCTCGACAACTTTCATCTCGTAGAAGCACAACTTCAGCAGATTCATGAAGGCGTGCCCCGCCGCTACTATGCCCACCTTCCAAAGCTGGCAGACAAACCGCTGGAAGGGTTGCCTCGTGTCTATGGCATCGCCTGGGCCTACGTGGCGCACACCGACAGCGTCCTGGATCCCGTGCTCTTCACGGCCTTCCTTGACGCCTACCAGGACGTCAGTGAACTCAACCTGGGCGAGCTCTGGGCCATGCCGACCACCCTGCGCGTGGTTCTGCTTGAGAACCTCAGGCGCGTAGCGGACCAGATCGCCGAGGGCAAAGCATCGCGTGAAGCCGCCCACGCCGTATGGGACTCGGGCACGCACCTGAGTGAAGGCCAACTCGACGATCTTCTGGAGGTCATGCGCAGTCGCGGCCTGGAACGGAATTTCCTGACCCAGTTGTGGCAACGCATGCCGGACCAGCCCTCCGATGCTTCCGCCCGGCTGGCGCAATGGACGGCCAGCCATTGCCCCAACGGCCTGTCGCTGGTGGCGGAAAGCCAGACGGCCCAGGTGGCGGCCAACCTGACCATCAGCAACATCATCAACAGCCTGCGCATGATTGGCCAGGTCGAGTGGATAGATCTGATCGAGCCGGTCAGCCGATCGCTGCGCGTGTTTAAGCAATTGCCCGGCTTTGCCATGGAAAGCGAGGGTACGCGCCAGCAGATCACGCAGTCCATGGAAAAAATTGCCCGCGACACCGGGCGAACTGAACTCAGCGTCGCGCAGGACGTCGTGAAGCAGGCCCTGACAGCCAAGGGTGCGTCGACCGGCGGGGAAGACACCGCAGCCTATTACCTGATAGGCCCCGGCAGGGATGAACTGGTGCATGGGCTTGCAACGCACAAGCCCGGTAAACGCGGTGCCAAAAAACTTTCACCGGCTGCAAGGCATTCGTGGCGGCTGGCGGTCTATCTTGGCGTATTGCTGCTGGGAACTTTGGCGGTGCTGCTCGTCACGGCGCTTTATCCGCACGGCGCACCTGCGGTGCACTTGACAGGTCCTGAAGGCTGGAAGGCCTGGCTGGCCCTTTTGCTGATGGTCATTCCCGCTTCCGAAACCGTTGCTGCGCTGATCCACAGGGTCGTGGCCGAGTCCACCCGGGTGAGGTCCATGCCGCGTCTTGATTTTTCCAAAGGAATTCCGGCTGAACACCGCGCTTTGGTGGTGATCCCCTGCATGCTCACCTCTGTTCCCGCCATACGGGATCTGGCAGACCGCTTGCGCCTGCACTGGCTCGCCAACTTCGAGGCAAACGCCCAGTTCGCCTTGCTCAGCGACTGGGCCGATGCACCGCAGGCCAGCATGCCCGGCGATGGGGCCCTGCTCAAGGAAGCACTGGTGCAAGTGAACGCATTGAACGACATCTACCCCGTGACCGAAGGTGAAGCCCCAAGGTTTATTGTGATCCACAGGCCGCGGGTCTGGTGCAGCACAGAGGGCAAGTGGCTGGGGTGGGAGCGCAAGCGCGGCAAACTTGAGTCACTGATACGCGTCATTGCGACAGGCAATGGCCTGACCCCACAGGCGGCGGCAGGGTCAACAACGTCCCCCCGAAAATCCGCCGAAGGCGATTTCTATTTTGCAGAAGGCATGAAGCTGATGCCGGGCATTCGCTACGTCCTGACGCTGGACAGTGACACCGGCCTGCCGCCCGCAGCACTTCGCGAACTCGTGTCGATCGCCGCACACCCGCTGAACGCACCACATATAGACATGGCAAACCGGCGTGTCACCGGCGGCTATGGCATCTTCCAGCCCCGCGTCGTTACACCCTTGCCGGAAGACGAAGAGCGATCCGCCTTCCACGCCATGTTTGCGGGGCAGTGCGGCATAGACCCTTACAGCAGCGGAACATCCGACCTGTACCAGGACCTGTTCCGCCTCGGCACCTTTACAGGAAAAGGGCTTCTGCACGTCGAGGCAGTGCATGCCGTGCTCGACCAGCGCTTTGCGCCGGAATCCGTGCTCAGTCATGATTTGCTGGAAGGCACCATCGCACGCTGCGCCTACGTGAGCGATGTGGTGCTGGCCGAAGACCACCCTCACCATGCGGGCGTGGACACGTCCCGCCTGCACCGCTGGACGCGCGGCGACTGGCAACTGCTGCCTCTTGTTTTTAACGCCGGCCGCTATGGCATAGACACACTGGGCGTCTGGAAAATGCTGGACAACCTGAGGCGCTCGCTGGTGGTGCCCGCATCCCTTGGCCTGCTTGCCTGGGTTGTCGTCACCGCTGCGCTGCCGGTGTCAAAAGCACTGACGGTGGTCCTGTCAGCGTTCCTGGCCGGGCCCTTGCTCGGTGCCCTTGCCGGTCTCGTTCCCACGCGCCGTGGCATCGTGCTGAAGCATTTTTTCCATGTCGGCATGAGTGATCTGTGGCGGGCCTTTGCTGCAACCGCCTGGCTGTTCACACAGCTTTTCATGCGCGCCGGCCTGATGCTCGATGCTGTGGGGCGTTCGCTCTGGCGGCTGGCAGTCAGTCGCAAACATCTGCTGCAGTGGACCACTGCTGCACAGGCCCAGGCATCCGCAAAGTACGCCCTCAAGTCCTTTGTGCGCGACCACGCGCTTGGCAGCGCCCTTTGCCTGGCTCTGGCCGGCCTGTCACTGCGCAGCCTGCATCCCGCCGCCGGGGTAGCCTTTTTCCTGATCTGGGCGCTGGGTCCGGTGGCGGCCTGGGCTGCGAGCCAGCCAGCACGCCGTGCCAGGGAAAAGCGCATCCGACCGGATGAACGTGCCTATCTGCTGGAGTTGGCCCGCGACACCTGGCGTTTCTTCGAGCGTGCCGTGACCGCCCAGGACAACCACCTGCCGCCCGACAACCTGCAGCTCGATCAGGAACCGGTCATCGCACACCGTACATCACCCACCAACATCGGCCTCTACCTGCTGGCTGCTGCGTGCGCGCGGCAATTCGGTTGGCTGACGACAGCCCAACTCGTCAAGCGCCTGCAGCTCACACTGGCCACCGTTGAGCGTTTGCCCAAGCACGACGGACACCTGCTGAACTGGTACCAGACCGAAACCCTGGAAGTGCTGCAACCCGCTTACGTGTCGGCAGTCGACAGCGGCAATCTTGCCGGTCACCTGATGGCTGTTGCCGGCGCCTGCTACAGCCTGGCCCGCAAAGCCGACTCTACCGCGGACGAAAAGAAAGCGCTGTGCCTCATCGGTGAGCAATGCGAGCGGCTGGCGATGGCGATGAATTTTCGCAATCTCTACAACCCAAAACGCCATCTCTTCCACATCGGCCTGCGGGTCCATGAGCATGCGCTGGATGCCAGCTATTACGACCTGTTGGCGTCAGAATCACGACTGGCCAGTTTTCTGGCGATTGCAAAAAGCGATGTGCCGCGCCGCCACTGGATGGCATTGGGCCGCGCCTTCCTGTCGGTAGGCGTCACACCGGGCCTTAAGTCATGGTCCGGTTCGATGTTTGAATATCTCATGCCCTCACTGGTCATGCGTGAGCCCGACCAGGGCTTGTTGCACATGTCGGGCCTGGCAGCAGTGGCAGAGCAGCAGGTCTACGGGCGTGACCAGGGCCTGCCGTGGGGCGTGTCCGAATCGGCTTATTTTGCGCAGGACCATTCACTCGCTTACCAGTATTCACCCTTCGGTGTGCCCCGCCTGGCGCTGCGGCGAACACCGCTGGCTGAACACGTCGTCGCACCCTATGCGACGGTCATGGCCACCATGTTCATGCCGCGCGAAGCGGTGGCCAACCTGCACCGGCTTGAAAAACTCAAGGCCAGGGGCGAATATGGTTTTATGGATGCCGTCGATTTCACGGCATCACGCCAGCCCCACGCCGAACCTTTCAGCGTGGTGAAAAACTACATGGCTCACCACCAGGGCATGTCTCTGGTGGCGCTGTGTAACGTGCTTTGCGGGCATGCACCCCAACGCTGGTTCTCCGACATGCCCCTGGTACGCGCCTACGAAACGCTGCTGCACGAACGTTGCCCGCGCCAGATCATCAGCAGCGCCAATCCCCGCAGCCTTCCGGAGGACGCCGAAGACACGCCGGTCAACCCTTTCCAGTCCAGGAAGATCAATCCCGTTGACGGTCAGTGGCAGCCTACACACCTGCTGTCCAACGGACGCTACAGCGTGGCATTGCGCGCCAATGGCGCCGGCCTGAGCCGCTGGAGCCAGCACAATACCAGGCACAACATCAGCCGGTGGCGCGATGACCTGCTGCGCGACCAGTATGGGACCTTCATCTACCTGCGGACAGAAGGCGCGCAGGACCTCCATTCACTGACAGCGCACCCTGCACCCCATCCCGAGTGGCGGTACAAAGCGCGCTTTCTTGCAGACCGAGTGCAATTCAACACGCGCGGCAGGGATCTGGAAACATCCACCACCGTACTGGTCAGCCCCGAAGACGACACGGAAATCCGTTCCGTGATCCTGCAGAACATCACCGATGCGCCCGTCATTTATGAAGTGATGTCGTATTTCGAAGTCGTGCTTGCCGACGCGCGCGCCGACGAAGCACACCCTGCGTTCTCCAACCTGTTCATCGAAACGGCCTGGCACCCCGAATGGCGTGCCATGGTCATGTCGCGACGGCCACGCCTGCATGGAGAGGCGGTACTTTCGGCAGCACACTTCCTCGCAGAAGCGGACGCCGACATCCTGTCGATGGACTGCATTGCCGATCGCCGTACGTTTCTCGGTCGCAACAACGAACGTTCCCGCCCCCAGCCTGGCAACCAGCTTTGGACCGATGACCACACGCCGGTCAACGGCCTCGACCCCATCGCCTGCCTTCGCATCCGGGTGCGCATCCCAGCCGGCGGGGTGGCACGGCTGGCTTTTGCAACCGCTGCCGCGCAGGACAGGGATGAACTGAACGCACGCATCGACAAATACCTGCAGCCCATGCACGTTGACCGCGCCACCCGGATGGCAGCCACACTGGCGCAGGTACGGCTACGCGACCTCGGCATCGACGTGGATGAAAACGCCGCGCTTCAGGACCTGACCACCGCGCTTTTCTACAGCAGTGCGCGGACGGCACGTCATGCGGCAGCGCCAACACGCCCCGATGCGGCGCCAATCGACCAGCGTCTGCTCTGGCGTTTCGGCATTTCCGGCGACAAGCCCATTGTGCTGGTGCGTATCCATTCAGGCGAAGGCCTCGCACTTGTGCAGTCCCTGCTCCGGGCGCAGCCCTGGTGGAGTTTTGGCGGGCTGCCCACCGACGTGGTGGTGCTCAACAGCGAAGCCAATTCCTACCTCTCGCCCCTGCAGCGCGAAGTCCTGGCGCAGCGCGACAGACTGAACCAGAAGGTGCAGCACAGTTTTCCGCCGAGTGACGCTGCCGGCTTTTATCTGCTGCGTGACCACGAGGTCACGGACGCAGAGAAAGCCGCATTGGCCGCGCATGCGCGGGTCATTTTCACGGCAGACGGCAGGCCACTGGAAACCCAGGTTGAATCCCTTCGCGCAGTTTGGGGACGGCAAGCCAGTCTTTCCGAAGCCCATGTTTCAGCACCGCGGGGCATGGTCGCGCCGAGGGAACGCATCACGCCCCAAGGCAGATTCGATGAAAAGAGCGGCGAATTCTGCTTCGATATCGATGCCGGTCAGAGGCCGCCACGCCCATGGGTCAACGTGATCGCCAATGCGTCATTCGGCTTTCAGGTGTCCGAAGCGGGTAACGGCTATACCTGGGCTACGAACAGCCGCCTCCACCAGGTCACGCCATGGAGCAATGATCCCGTGCAGGACCAGACCCACGAACATTTCCTGCTCCAGGACGTGGATTCCGGGCACCTGCTCCAGCTGGTGCCCGTGGCCGATATATCCACCGCCGGGAGCTCTGCAGCCAGCCATCGTGTGCGGCACGGTCAGGGCTACACGGTGTTCGAGTGCGAGCATGAGCATCTGCGCATGCAAACCACGTTTTTTGTCGACCGCGACGACGCCGTGAAGCTCGTGCATGTGCAGTTGCGCAATGGCGGTCCGGAAAGCCGGCAACTGCGCGCGCTGGCGATAGCCGAATGGCAAATGGGCGCTGCCTATTCGGAACGCCGGACGCTACAGACATGGAGCCCCGGCGATCTTCCCGTGGTGATGGCACAGCAGCGGGAAAGCCGTGCAGGTTTTGGCGGTTCCACGGCTTTTCTCGCACTTGTCGGCATGCCCGGGGTAGTGCAGTGGACATGCGATCGCGGGGAATTTTTCGACCAGGCCGGGCGGCTGAGCCTGCCCAACACACTGGGCCAGCGGCATGGTGGTGGTCTGGACCCGTGCGGTGCACTGGCCAGCAACTTCAGCGTTGCTGCCGGCGACATCGTGAGCTTCACATTTGTCCTGGGCCACGCCACAGATGCAGCGCAAGCCGAGCAACTGGCGCGGGGCTGGCTCGAGCGCGACGTCAACGAAGCCCTGAAGCGTGCAAAAGATTTCTGGAACAAGCTGCTTGGCAGCATTCAGGTGCACACACCCGACCCCCTGTTCGATGCGCTTGTGAATCGCTGGCTGCTGTATCAGACGCTGACCTCACGCCTCTGGTCCAAGGCGGGCTTTTACCAGGCAGGTGGTGCGTTTGGATATCGAGACCAGTTACAGGACAGCATGGCATTTGCGGTGGCCGAGCCGAAGCGCCTGCGCGACCAGATTGTGCTGAATGCGTCGCGCCAGTTTGCCGAGGGTGACGTGCAGCACTGGTGGCATGCACCTGGCGGCGAAGGTGTCCGCACCCATTTCAGTGATGACCTCTTGTGGCTCCCTTTCGCATGCACCCACTATCTCGATGTCACCGGGGACACCACCCTGCTCGACGATCAGGTGCCCTTTCTTGAGGGTGCCGGCATTCCCGATGGCGCAGAAGACGCCTACTACACCCCCTCGGTCAGCGAACAGACAGCATCGGTCTACGAGCACTGTGCCCGGACGATAGACCGCAGCCTGCCGACAGGTGCACATGGCCTGCCGCTGATGGGTACGGGCGACTGGAACGACGGCATGAACCGCGTCGGACATGAAGGCAAAGGCGAGTCCGTGTGGCTGGCCTGGTTTTTATGCAGCGTGGTCGCCGGTTTTGCGCCCATCGCGCAAGCCCGCGGCGATACAGGGCGCGCAGAAAAATGGCTGGCAGCGCGCGATGGCTGGATTAGGGCGCTGCACAGCCACGGCTGGGACGGCGAATGGTTCCGTCGCGCCTTCTTCGACAACGGCGCAGCGCTGGGGTCGTCGAGCAACGAGGAATGCCGCATCGACCTGATCGCCCAAGCCTGGTCTGTGCTGTCGGGCGCATCAACCGACACCTTCATGCAGTCCGCCATGCAGTCCATGAACCAGCAACTGGTCGACGAAGAAGCCGGCCTGCTGCACCTGCTGGCGCCACCGCTGGAGAAGTCGGCCAACAATCCCGGTTATATCCAGGCCTACCCGCCCGGTGTGCGCGAAAACGGTGGCCAGTACTCGCATGCCGCGGTCTGGGCCATGATGGCGCAGGCCCAGACCGGCGATGCCGATGCCGCATGGGAAAGTTTCAAAGCCTTGAGCCCGGCCCACCGCAGCGAGCACCCCGCACGTGGTCCCGCCTACGAGCTTGAGCCTTATGTGATGGCCGGGGACGTCTACGGCTCGCCACCCTACGTCGGTCGCGGAGGCTGGAGCTGGTACACCGGTTCGGCAGCGTGGCTCTACCGCGCCGCGCTTGAAAGCATTCTGGGTTTGCGTATACGGCAGGGTGTGGTGTCACTGTCACCACACGTGCCTTCAGCCTGGCCTTCGTTTGAGATCGTACTCAAACTGGGCGGCAAGGAAGTCCTGATGCGATGGGAACGCGAAGGGTCAGGACAAACCGGCAGCTTTAAAGCGGACAAAATCATTGCGCCGGGCGAAACAGTTGCCCTTGCGGACCTGCCAGACAACTCTTCGATTCTGATCAGGACCGCGTCAGAGAGCGGCGGCAACAGTGCCTGAGTTCTCAACACTCAGGCGTGAGAAAGCACTTCCGGAATGGCCGTAGCCGGCGGTGTATTCCGGCTGCGGCCACTTCGCACCAACCCGTCAATCATCACCATGCCGACGCCCGGAATGTCACCGCGCTGAACGCTGTCCAGCAGGTCGCGGCCAGCGGTGTGCTGGGCCTTGTCCATGAACACAAAATCAGCGTCGCGACCGACTTCGATCAATCCGCAATTCAGTTTGCGGATCTTCGCCGTGTTACCGGTGGCGAAACAAAAGGCGAGTTCTGCAGGAATGTTGCCGAGGCTGGACAGCAGCGAAATCAAGCGCAGGATGCCTAGCGGCTGAACACCCGACCCTGCCGGGCCATCTGTGCCCAGAATCACGCGGTGCGGGCATTTGAGTTGCAGTGCGGCCTGCGCCGCTGCGATCGCGACTTTTTCATTGCCGTTGTGGACGATCTCGATGGCACGCGACGATTTTTCGCAGAGCTCGCACACATGCTGCTCCGACAGTGCGGTGTGGCCGCCATTGATATGCCCAATGACGTCGGCATCCGCCTCCAGCACCACATCCTTGTCGATCAGGCCTGAACCGGGAATCGAGGGGCCGCCCGTATGAATGGTGCTTTGAATGCCGTACTTGCGCGCCCAGGCCACCATCTCTTTGGCTTCATAGCCGGCCTTGACAGACCCCAGACCCACCTCGCCCAGCAGGCCGACACCAGCCTCCGCCAGTTCCTTGAAGTCCTGCTCGACCATGCCCTTTTCAATGACAGGCGCACCCGCCAGGACCTTGACGCCACCGGGACGAAAGTTGTCAAACGCCCGCTGCGCCGTGATGGCCAGCGCCTTCAGGCCGACGATGTCCTTGGGCCTGCCCGGCAGGTGAACCTCGCCGGCCGAGATCATGGTGGTCACACCGCCATGCATGGTGGAGTCAATCCAGCCGATCTGGTTTTGCCTTGGTGTCCAGTCGCCAAACACCGGGTGAACATGGCTGTCAATCAGGCCGGGGCACACACAGGTCTGGTGTGCATCAATGAGCGTGTTGGCATGCGCAACATCGCAATCCTTGAACTTGCCTACAGCAACGATAAGACCGTCGTTCACCACAATGGTGTCGGCATCCAGAATCGGTTTGTCAATGTCACCCGACAGCAGCAATCCGATATTCTTGATCACGACTTTTCCGGACTTACCGGTGGATGCGGCATCTGCCATGAGCTTCTTTCTTGTAGGGTTTGAGTAGTGCGGTCAGGGCTTGCGCATGACCGTGCGCAAGACCGCCGTGATGATGAATTCCTGCCAGTCGGCCATGGCCTGCGGCGCCTGCAGATCTTCGCCAAGGAACGCCGTCAGCGTGTGGCGGTTGGAGATATAGAAATACCCTGTAGCTGCAATCAACAGGTAAACATTGCGTGCCGGTACATCGTCCCGGAACACACCCTTGCTGACGCCACTTTCCAGCAACTGGCTGATGATGGCAATGGCCGGTGACGAATACTCCCGCGCACGCGACGACTTGGAGATGTGCTTGCCGCGGTGCAGATTTTCGGTGTTGAGCAGCGTGATGAATTCAGGATTCTTGCTGTAATAGGTCACCACAAAACGGATCACGTCCTTGAGCGACTCCACCGGTTGTTCTATGTCCAGCGAGAGCGCCAGCTCGGCTTCGTTCATGCGTCGGTACATGTCTTCCAGCACCTCGATGAACAGGCCTTCCTTGCTGCCGAAATAGTAATAAATCATCCGGTCGAAGGATTTCGCCGAGCGGGATATTTTTTCCACGCTGCCGCCGTCATACCCGTAGCGCGCGAAAACCTTTGTTGCGGCCTTCAGGATGTTGTCGCGTGTGGTCTGGGCCGCCTGCTCGCGCGTGCCGGCAGGTCTGGCGGCGCGAGGTGCCGCACGCCTTGGAGAGGCTGGTGTTTTTCTGGTTTTTGCAGCAGTCATGGTCTCTTTGGATGATCCGGTATCGACACGATAGCTTACTGTTCCGCGAATGCCCGTTCAATCACGAAGTCACCCGGCTTTGAGGTGTTGCCTTCATTGAAGCCGTTTTTTTCCAGCAGGTGCTTGAGGTCCTTCAGCATTTCGGGACTGCCGCAAATCATGACGCGGTCTTCAGCCGCGTTCAGCGGCGGGAGTTTGAGGTCTGCAAACAGCTTGCCGCTTTCCATGAGGTCGGTGACCCGCCCCATGTTGCGGTAGGTCTCCCGCGTGACCGTGGGGTAATACAGCAGTTGCCCGGCAATCAGCTCACCCAGAAACTCGTGTTTGGGCAAGTGGTCTACGACGAGGTCATGGTAAGCCAGCTCATCCGCCTGCCGCACGCCATGCACCAGCACGACCTGCTCGAAACGCTCATAGGTCTCCGGGTCACGAATGATGCTCATGAATGGCGCAAGACCTGTACCCGTCGACAACAGGTAGAGGCGCTTGCCCGGCAGCAGGTAATCCGTCACCAGGGTCCCCGTGGGTTTTCGCCCCACGATCACGGTATCGCCCACCTTCAGGTGCTGCAGCCGGGAGGTCAGCGGGCCATCAGGCACCTTTATGCTGAGAAACTCCAGGTGCTCCTCATGATTGGGGCTGACGATGCTGTAGGCACGCAGCAGGGGCTTGTCGTTGACCCTCAGCCCGATCATGGTGAAGTGGCCGTTGCGAAACCGCAGCGACGTGTCGCGAGTGGTGGTGAAGGTGAACAGCCGGTCGGTCCAGTGGTGGACGGACAGCACGCGTTCTTCGTTAAATGCGCTCATGGAGAGGGTACAGGTTGGGTTGAAGAAGAGAACTCGCGGGGCGAAAAGCTGCCAGGGTCAAGCTCCGCCAGCTTGCCGGTCCGGTCTTTCCATGCCTCAGCCGAAGGCAACGCGCCCTTGCGCTTCAGAATCACCGGCCAGTGCGGCGCCAGACGCTGATTGAGTTCAATGAAAGGTTGCATCTCCGCAGGCGTATCCGTATCGGCATAAATCGCATTGACCGGGCACTCCGGAATGCACACCGCGCAATCAATGCACTCGTCGGGATCAATCACCAGGAACTCAGGCCCTTCCTTGAAACAATCAACCGGGCAAACATCGACGCAGTCGGTATATTTGCATTTGATACAGGCGTCAGTTACTACGTGGGTCATGAGTGTTTATTGCCAGAGTCGAAGCGAATCGGGGTATCGCCTGATCGCAATGTGCCATAAAAATGTAGTGAATACAACATTGAAATGTAGCCTTTGCAACATTTTTAACCGCAGCTAGATATCTGGTAAAAAACTATTGCGCCGCAAATCAGGATGCGCTACATTGAATTTAAATGTAGTGAATGCAACATATTAATTAAGTGCATGCTACATAAATAGGTTGATGCACGAAAATGGGCACGATGACGGAACACACCAAGACAGACGGTTTGCCAGGCATGGACGGCTCCACGATGGTGCAGGTGCTTGAGCGCGCCCGGCCACGCAACGAGCGCATGGCTGGTGAAAAAATAGAGTGCAATGCCTGCCCCGTCTTGTGCCAGATTTCAGACGGCCGCAGCGGCGCCTGTGACCGCTACGCCAACCGCGACGGCACCCTGATACGGGTGGACCCGGTTGTGCTGCTCAGACGCACCCTCGATGCGGGAGAAACCCCGCTGGTGCCCTTCGCCGGGCGAGAGAACCCCGATACGACCGACATCAGCAGCCCGGAACACAGGCCCGCGCCCTGGAATGGTGACCTCGTTTTGGCAGACGAGGTGTTTGTCACAGGCGTGGGCTCCTCCACCACCTACCCCGACTACAAACCCGCACCCTTCATCGTCGCATCCAAAGCAGCCGGTGTTGATATGGTCACCGTGGTCACCGAAGGCATCTTCAGCTACTGCAGCCTGAAGGTGAAGATAGACACTGATCGCTTCCTCGGTGCAGAGCAGGCCAATGTACGCTGCAAGGGCGAGGTGGTCGGGCATGTCACTACGGCCGAGTACGGCTCGCAAATGCTGTCACTCGGTGGCGTGCATCATCTGACCGGCGGCAGCAAGAAGGAAGGCCGCGTGACCGTCACGATGATGGAAGCGCTGGGCAACAAGGAGGCCGTCGAGTTCACCATTGACGGCGGCGCACAGATCGTGGTGCAGGCCGGCAAGGCACCCATCGTCAATGGCGTTGAAGAGCAGCGCATGCGTGTGGGTTGCGGCTCGGCCACCATAGGCATTTTTGCGAAGCAGCTTTTTGGCAAGCTCGACGAGGTGGTGGTGGTAGACGACCACATCACCGGTGTGCTGACCGAGCACCAGGCGGGTCGCTGCCTCGACATGCCACCCTCGGGCATCAGGATGCGCGGCAGAAAATCCACGCCGGGACGTTACTTCCAGGTGGCCAATCCCGGCACCGGCTGGGGCGGCACCGACATTGAAGATCCGCTTTCCATCATTGAAACCTGGGATGCAGACACCGCGCGGCCCGGCATGCGCCTTCTGATGACCTCGACCACCGGCGAACACGCCAGCTGGTATGTGCTCGACGAGGCGCTTCACCCTGTCGAGCAGGACATGCCCGAAGAAGTCCGCGCCATCGTCGCGCGTATCGGTGAGAACTGCGAACCCTCGCTCTGTACAGTCCTTTTCCTCGGTGGTGCAGGCGGCAGCCTGCGGGCCGGCGTGACGGAGAACCCGGTGCTGCTCACACGCGCCATCAAGAACGCCTTGGTCAATGTCACCTGCGGCGGCGCACCTGCCTATGTGTGGCCGGGTGGCGGTATCACGGTCATGGTCGATGTCATGCGCATGCCGGACAAAAGCTTCGGCACCGTGCCCACACCCGCCATCGTCGCCCCCATTGAATTCAGCATGAAACTCGACGACTACCGCACACTGGGCGGCCACATGGAATACGTACGCACGCTGGCTGATGCACTGAAGCGCGGCGCATGGCACAACGAAGGTGCGCCGCAGTCGTTGACCTGGGCCGAGTTGCCGGCGGCCAATCCTTGGCCCCTGGCGCGCCCTCCCCTGCTCGGCTGAACCGACCACGCCATGACTGCCCAACGCATGCAACTCGATGATGGCCGCTGGCATTTCCAGCATGGCCCCATCGACCTCGTGATTGGCGCGAAAGGCCGGCTTGACGCGGTACAGACCGGACACGCCCGTGCCTGGGCACGCTTTACCAGCGTCCTGGGTGAACTGGTGAACGAACTTGGCGCACTGCGTCAACCTGTGGGCGGCTCATGCCAGCTGACTGGTGCAATTGCCCGCCGCATGTGGCATGCCTGCCAGCCGCACAGCAACAGTTTCATCACGCCTATGGCAGCCGTGGCTGGCGCAGTGGCCGAAGACATCATGGCCTGCTACGCACTCGATGGCGTGGCCAGCGCCTGGGTCAACAACGGCGGTGATATCGCCCTGCACCTTGCACCGGGACAGACGCTGCGCATCGGTCTTTACGCTGACCTGGCCCGACTGACAGCCCGGGAGATCCAGCAGGGCGTGACCACCGACGGGCAGTTCGAAGTGACCAGCGCCATACCGGTACGCGGTGTCGCCACCAGCGGCTGGCGTGGGCGGAGTTTTTCACTCGGCATTGCCGACAGCGTGACCGTGCTCGCGCGTACCGCTTCGGCCGCAGATGCCGCAGCCACCGTCATCGCCAACGCCGTGAATGTCCATGACCCGCGCATCACGCGCCGCCCAGCGTGCGATGTGAAAGACGACTCTGACCTGGGGTCCATCCCGGTCACCACAGACGTTCCCGGGTTGCCCGCTGAACAGGTACAACACGCACTTCAGTCAGGCCTGAAAAAGGCCGATGAACTGCGCGCAGCCGGCCTGATATGGTCGGCCGTGCTGGTCTGTCAGGGCCAGTTCGCCGTCAGCCAACGCAATAATGCGGAACCAGCGGAGTTTTCAGAGGCTGACCTGCAAGTTGGTTCAGTATTTGCTTAACAAAAAGGATGGATGCGGGACATGATTGAAATCAGGCGGATTTTTACCCACGTGGAGCAGATTCGGCACGAATTCGGGCCGGTCGCCGAAGTGCCGCTCATTCGCGGGGCCATCGGCCTCGTCATGACCAATCCGTTTGCGGGCCGTTACGAACCTGACATCCTGCCGATGATGGATGCACTGCAGCCCGTGGGCATAGACATGGCTGAAAAACTGCGCGCCGCGATGGGTGTGCCTGCGGGGCGCATCGAAGGGTATGGCAAAGGTGCCGTCATCGGTGCCTCCGGTGAGCTTGAGCACGGCGCCCTCTGGCATGTGCCCGGTGGCTATGCGATGCGTGAATTGCTCGGCTGGAAGGGTGACCGCAACGCCTACATGAAGGGGCAGCCAGAAGAAAAAACCGGCCAGCCTGGCAATGCCCTGTCCATCGTGCCCTCCACCAAAAAAGTCGGTGCGCCTGGCACGGCACTGGATGTCCCGATGACACACATCAACGCCAGCTATGTGCGCAGCCACTTCGATGCGATCGAGGTCCGCGTGCCCGGCGCGCCGCTGCACGACGAAATCGTTTTTATTCTGGCCATGAGCACCGGCCCGCGCGTGCATGCCAGGGTCGGCGGCCTGGCCGCCAGCGCCATCAGCAAATGGGATGGCCTGCGCTAGGCGCGACGCCTCACACTCCAGAAACACAGAACACAGGAAGAGACATGACAGCCAACATCCGGAAAATCATTGTGCAGGTTGACGAGGTGCACATGGAAATGGGCAAACCCGTCACCCCGCCTACCCGCCGCGCACTGGCCATGGCCGTGATCGCGAACCCATTTGCAGGCCGCTATGCCGAAAATCTCGACGAGCTGATTGCCATTGGCGAAGAACTGGGCGGCATGCTCGGCCAGAGATGCGTGCAGGCGCTCGGTATTGCCCCGGGCCAGGCACAGAGCTACGGCAAGGCCGCCATCGTGGGCGAAGCCGGGGAGCTGGAACACGCTGCTGCGATACTGCACCCAAAGCTGGGTGCGCCATTGCGGCTGGCCGTTGAAAAAGGCGCGGCCCTGGTGCCTTCGAGCAAAAAACGGGGCGGGCTGGGCACGGCGATTGACGTCCCTCTGGGTCACAAGGATGCAGCCTTTGTGCGCAGCCATTTTGACGCCATGGAAGCGCGTGTGGCCGATGCACCCCGTGCGAACGAGATTGTGGTCGCTGTCGTCGTCACAGACAGTGGCCGGCCACTACCGCGCGTGGGCGGCTTGCAGGTCCACGAAATCAGGGGCGAGGACGGGCTCCGGTAAGCTCCGGACCTGACGATTAACCGATTTTCACAAATGGGAGTTCTTATGAAGATGCGATTCAACCTGCGGGGCCTCACTGTCAGCCTGGGCTGCCTGGGCTTGCTGGGATCTGCGGTCACGGCGCAAGCCCAGGCCGTTATCAAGATCGGCGAGGTCAACAGCTACAAGGCACAACCCGCCTTTCTCGAGCCCTACAAAAAGGGCATGGAGCTGGCCGTTGAGGAAATCAATGCCGCTGGCGGCGTGAACGGCAGGAAACTTGAACTCATCACACGTGACGACAATGCCAACCCCGGCGACGCCGTCCGCGTAGCAGAAGAACTCGTCTCGCGCGAGAAAATCGATGTGCTCACCGGCACCTTCCTGTCCAACACCGGCCTGGCCGTCGCAGACTTTGCCAAGCAGAAGAAGTTCTTCTTTCTCGCAGGTGAGCCCCTGACCGACAAGATGACCTGGCAAGGCGGCAACCAGTACACCTACCGCCTGCGTCCCGGCACCTACATGCAGGCCGCCATGCTGGTGCCCGAGGCCGTCAAGCTGAAGAAAAAGCGCTGGGCCATCGTCTACCCCAACTACGAATACGGCCAGTCCGCCGTTGCGGCCTTCAAGCAGTTGCTCAAGGCAGCGCAGCCTGATGTCGAGTTCGTTGCCGAGCAGGCCACGCCGCTTGGCCGTGTCGATGCCGGCCCGGTGGTGCAGGCCCTGGCCGACTCCAAACCCGATGCCATCTTCAACGTGCTGTTCGGCGCCGACCTGTCCAGGTTTGTTCGCGAAGGCAACACGCGCGGCCTGTTCAAGGACCGCACCGTCGTGAGCGTGCTGACCGGTGAACCCGAGTACCTCGACCCGCTCAAGGAAGAAACCCCCAATGGCTGGATCGTCACCGGCTACCCCTGGTACGGCATCCAGACGCCAGAGCACAAGGCCTTCTTCCTGGCTTACCACGGCAAGTACAAGGACTATCCACGCCTCGGTTCCGTCGTCGGCTACGCCATGATCAAGTCTGTGGCCGCCGGCATCGCCAAAGCGAAGAGTACCGAGTCGGCCAAGCTGGTCACCGCCTTCAAGGGCCTGCAGGTCGACACGCCGTTCGGCAAGATCACCTACCGCGCTGAAGACCACCAGTCGACCATGGGCGCATTCGTCGGCAAGACGAAAAACGACAACGGCAAGGGCGTGATGGTGGACTACACCTACTTCGATGGCGCCAAGTACCAGCCACCGGCAGCCGACGTCAAGAAATCCCGCGCCGCCGACTGAAAACCCTGAACCGCCACACCTGACACGCAAGGCCTTCTGACGTTTGAGGCCTTTGTTCAGGTGGGCCCGCCCAGCCAGGGCGCGTGTTGATGCACCATATCACGCGCGCCGGGGGTATCGTGCGCTTTCAACAAGCAGGGCCCCACCGCAAGGATGACTTTGTTATGAGTTTTTCAGGCTTCATCGTTCAGTTGCTCAACGGCCTTGCCGGTGCATCGTCGCTGTTTTTTGTGGCGGCCGGCCTGTCGCTGATTTTCGGCGTCACCCGCATCGTCAACTTTGCACACGGCTCGTTTTTCATGGTCGGCATCTATGTCGCCTACACCATGGTCGGCAAACTGGGCAACGGCCTGGGCTTCTGGCCGGCACTGCTGCTGTCGGCTGTGGCGGTGGGCGTCATCGGTGCACTGATAGAGATGGTGCTGCTGCGGCGCATCTACAAGGCACCCGAACTCTTTCAGTTGCTGGCCACCTTTGCGCTGGTGCTCGTCATCAAGGACGCCGTGCTTTATTTCTGGGGCCCCGACGAGCTGCTCGGCCCCCGTGCGCCCGGTCTTTCGGGGTCCGTCGAGATCCTCGGCCGCCAGTTTCCAAGTTATGACCTCTTCCTGATCGTCGTCGGGCCTGTGGTGCTGGGCTTCCTCTGGTTGCTGCTCACCCGCACGCGCTGGGGCACGCTGGTGCGCGCGGCCACGCAGGACCGCGGCATGGTCAGTGCACTGGGTGTCAACCAGGCCTGGCTCTTCACCGCCGTGTTTGCACTGGGCGCCATGCTGGCCGGCCTGGGCGGTGCGCTGCAACTGCCACGCGAGCCCGCCACACTTGAGATGGACTTGAACACCATCGGGTCGGCCTTTGTCGTGGTCGTGGTGGGCGGCATGGGCTCCATCCCCGGCGCTTACGCCGCAGCACTGCTGATTGCCGAGATCAAGGCGGTCTGTATCTGGCTGGGCGTGGTTGAAATCTTCGGCTACAGCATTTCCTTTTCCAAACTCACGCTGGTGGTGGACTTCATCGTCATGGCTGTGGTACTGGTCTGGCGGCCCTGGGGCCTCTTCGGCAAGCCGCAAGCCCCCAGCCGTCATGCGGGCATGCAGGAAGAACCCCTGCGCAAGGGTGGCCGCATTTATTTTGTGGTGGCCGCCGTCCTCGGCATCGTGCTGGCCGCCATGCCGGTGCTGACCGCCAACTCGCCCTACACCATTGTGCTGATGATCGACCTGCTGATTGCTGCCCTCTTCGCCGCCAGCCTGCACTTCATCATGGGGCCTGCCGGCATGCACTCCTTCGGTCACGCGGCCTACTTCGGGCTGGGGGCCTATGGCGCGGCACTTCTGGTGCGCAGCACCGGCATGCCGATGGAAGCATCGCTCATCGTGGCACCGCTGGTCGCCGCTGCAGGAGCCTTCATTTACGGCTGGTTCGCTGTGCGGCTGTCGGGCGTCTACCTCGCCATGCTGACCCTGGCGTTCGCGCAAATCACCTGGGCCATCACCTACCAGTGGGATTCGTTCACGGGCGGCAGCAACGGCCTCACGGGTGTCTGGCCGTCTGAATGGCTGTCCGACAAACGCGCCTACTACTGGCTCACGCTGGTGCTGGTCGCCGCCGCCATCCTGTGGCTGCGGCGTGTGCTGTTCTCGCCCTTCGGCTACACCTTGCGTGCAGGCCGCGACTCGGTGCTGCGCGCCGATGCCATCGGCATAGACGTCAAGCGAATGCAATGGGCAGCCTTTGTGATCGCCGGCGCTGCAGCGGGGCTGGCAGGTGCGCTGTATGCGTTTTCAAAGGGCAGCATCTCGCCTGAAAGCCTGAGCGTCGGCAAGTCGGTCGACGGACTGGTCATGGTGTTGCTGGGCGGCGTGCAGACCCTTGCCGGGCCGGTGGTAGGTGCCTTCACCTTCACATGGCTGCACGACACCGTGGCCCGCAACACTGACTACTGGCGTGCCATGCTCGGTACCATTATTTTGTTGCTGGTGCTGCTGTTCCCGCAGGGCATTGCAGGTTTCTCGAAGCAGCTGTTTGACCGGCTACGCAGCAAAAAGGTCGAAGCCACCAGCCCACAGACGACGGAGGTGAAAGCATGAGCAGCGCCCCGCTTCTCCAGGTCAGCGGCCTGGGCAAATCATTCGGCGGCGTCAAGGCTGTAGACGGCATCAGCTTTGACCTCGCCGCAGGCGAACTGCTTGCGCTGATCGGCCCCAACGGCGCAGGCAAGACCACCACCTTCAACATGGTCAACGGCCAGTTGCGCGCTGACCAGGGCAGCATCATGCTCGGCGGCCAGAACCTCGTCGGCCGTGCACCGCGCGCCATCTGGCGCATGGGCGTGGGCCGCACCTTCCAGATTGCCGAGACCTTTGCATCCCTCACCGTGGCCGAGAACGTGCAGATGGCCCTGCTCTCGCACGACAGCAAGCTGTTCTCGATGTGGCGGCGTGCGGCCGACTACCGGCGCGGTGAAGCGCTGGAACTGCTGGACCAGGTCGGCATGAAAGCCCAATCCGATCGCCCCTGCAGCGAGCTGGCCTATGGCGACGTCAAGCGCGTGGAACTGGCGATTGCCATGGCCAATTCGCCCAAGCTGCTGTTGATGGACGAGCCGACCGCTGGTATGGCACCGAACGAGCGCAACGCCCTGATGGCGCTGACCAAAAAACTCGTCATCGACCGCGGCATGGCCGTGCTCTTCACCGAGCACAGCATGGACGTTGTGTTTGCCTACGCCGACCGCATGATCGTGCTGGCGCGCGGCCGCCTGATTGCACAGGGCAAGCCGCTCGAGATTCGCGACCACCCCAAGGTGCAGGAGGTGTACTTCGGCAGCGGCAAGACCTTCGAGAAAGTAAAACAGGCGACCACCGCCGCAGCCACGGCAGGAGAAAACGCATGAGCGGGCAGGTCCTTCTTGAAGCCAGGGCACTCGCAGCCTGGTACGGTGCCGCACAAATTCTTTACGACGTCGACCTGCAGGTTCGGCGCGGTGAAGTTGTGGCCCTCATGGGCCGCAACGGCGCAGGCAAGTCAACGACCCTGAAGACATTGATAGGCATGCTGCCCAAACGGCGCGGCGCCATCCGTTTCATGGACCAGGATATTTCGAAGAGCGAGCCACACGTCGCTGCTCGCCTCGGTCTGGGTTTTGTGCCCGAAGACAGGCGCGTGTTCACCGACCTGACCGTGATGGAGAACCTTGAAGTCGGCAAGCAGCCTGCGCGCAAATGGCCTGACGGTGTGCAAGCGCCCGTATGGACCCCCGAGCGACTCTTCAAGCTCTTCCCCAACCTCGGCGAAATGCCCGACCGGCCGGGTGGCCGCATGAGCGGCGGCGAGCAGCAAATGCTGACCGTGGCACGCACACTGATGGGTAACCCCTACCTCGTGTTGCTCGATGAACCTTCCGAAGGCGTCGCACCCGTGATCGTCGAGCAGATGGCGCAGATGATTCTGGAGCTCAAGGCGCAGGGCGTGAGCATTTTGCTGTCCGAGCAGAACATGCATTTCGCAGAGCTGGTCTCTGACCGCGCCTACGTGCTTGAGAAAGGCCAGATTCGCTACGAAGGCAGCATGGCCGACCTCGCGGCCAATGAAGATGTACGCCGCGCCTATTTAAGTGTTTGAAAGCCGTCTGCAGCATTAACAACCATCAGGGAAATAACCATGCACAACACAAATCGCCGGACCCTTCTGAAATCCACTGCCGCCGCAGGTTTGCTGGGCGGTTTCGGCATGTCGGCCTCGCTGCTGGCGGCCACACCGCTCAAACCCGGCCCGCGGTCCGCACTCATCGTGGTCGACGTACAGAACTGTTTTCTCGATGGCGGCACCCTCGCCGTCAAGGGCGGCAATGAGATCGTGCCCGTCATCAACAAGCTGTCGCTGGCTTTCGAGAACATCGTCGTCACGCAGGACTGGCACACCGCAGGCCACGCATCATTTGCCAGCAGCTACCCCGGCAAAAAGCCGTTCGAGACCACCAAGCTCGCTTATGGCACGCAGGTCCTGTGGCCCGACCACTGCGTACAGGGTACCGAAGACGCAGCGCTCAGCAAAGACCTGAAGTTGCCGACCGCGCAAGTCATCATCCGCAAAGGTTTCAACAAGGGCGTGGACAGCTACTCTGCGTTTGAGGAAGCCGACCACAAGACAGCCACAGGGCTCGCTGGCTACCTGAAGCAGCGCGGCATCAACACCGTCTATCTGGCCGGACTGGCCACCGATTTTTGTGTGTCCTGGACGGCCGTCGATGCGCGCAAGGCGGGCTTCAAAACCTACGTGGTCGAGGACGCCACGCGAGCGATCGACCTCAACGGCTCGCTGGCCGCCGCCTGGAAAAAGATGGCCGCCAAAGGCGTCAAACGCATCCAGTCCGGCGATATTGCCTGAGCCCCTGCACAGCATCACTCATGAGCACCAGGGCCGTCACGCTCACCGTCAACCAGGCCCAGAAAAGCCTGGCCGTGGGCAGCGAGGCCTCCCTGCTGATGGTGCTGCGCAACGATTTCGAACTCAACAGTC
The DNA here is from genome assembly GCA_040387435.1 of Pseudomonadota bacterium. Classification (GTDB taxonomy): domain Bacteria; phylum Pseudomonadota; class Gammaproteobacteria; order Burkholderiales; family Burkholderiaceae_C; genus Polaromonas. The sequence continues at coordinate 139,588 of JAZKDR010000004.1, read as the reverse complement.
CCAAGTACGGTTGCGGCCTGGGCGAATGTGGTGCCTGCACGGTGCTGGTCGATGGGATTGCCGCACGGTCCTGCGTGATACCGGCCAGCGGCGTGCAGGGATGTAGCATCACTACCTTGGAAGGCTTGGGCAAACTTTCCAGCCTGCACCCGGTGCAGCAGGCCTTCATCGAAGAGCAGGCCGCGCAGTGCGGCTATTGCCTGAGCGGCGTGATCATGATGACCACCGCGCTGCTTGCCCGCAACCCTGACCCCAGCGATGAAGACATACGCCGCGAGCTGTCGGGCAACCTGTGTCGCTGCGGCGCGCACATTGAAATCATGAAAGCCGTGCGGCGTGCCGCTGTATTGATGCGGCAACGCGCAGCCGTGGAAGCGGGTACATGACACGGCGCGCCGACCAGGCCCTGACACGCGCAGACTTTCACGCGGCGGCAGGCTGCCTGCTGGTCACCCGCCAGCCGCCCGCCCCGCCACCAGCCGTTAAAGGCCAGCCCGCGTCGGTGCATGCCAACCCTGAAGAAGGCGTTGAAATTCTGATCGCCGTGTGGGACGACGGCAGCGTCACCGCGCTGAATGGTCACGTAGACCTCGGCACCGGCATCCGCACGGCGCTGGCGCAAATCGTGGCCGAAGAACTCGACGTCGGCATGGACCGCATCAACATGGTGTTGGGCGACACCACGCGGGCACCCAACCAGGGCGCGACGATTGCCAGCGCGTCGATACAAATCCATGCCGTGCCCTTGCGTGCGGCTGCGGCACAGGCTCGCGCCTGGCTGGTGGCAAAAGCTGCCGCGCTGCTGCAGGTCGATGCAGCCTTGCTCACGGTGCGCGACGGCGTGGTGTCTGTCCAGGGTGCGGATGCAGCCTCGTCAGTGCCCTATGGCGTGCTGGTTCAACAGCAGCATGCCGAGCTGCCCCTTGACCTGGACACCCCCCTCAAGCCTGCATCAGATTACCGCGTCGTCGGCACCCGCACGGAGCGTGTCGACATTCCTGCCAAGGCCACGGGCCAGCTGACTTTTGTGCACGACATGCGCGTACCCGGCATGCTGCATGGCCGCGTCGTACGCCCGCCCTATGCGGGTGCTGACCACGGCGACTTCATCGGCAACACGCTGGAATCGGTCGACGAATCGTCCATCGCGCACATTCCCGGCATCCGGGCTGTGGTGGTGATACGCGACTTTGTCGGCATCGTCGCGGAGCGCGAAGAACACGCCGAGCAGGCCCTGCGCGAACTGCGTGTGCAGTGGAAGGCCTGGCCGGGCATCACCGACCTCGGCGATCTCGAACACGCCCTGCGCACCAACCCGTCGACACAACGCAAGCTGGTCGATGAGGGTGATGTCGATAGCGCCCTTGCCAACGCAGCCCAAGCAATGCCGCGCACCTACATCTGGCCGTACCAGATGCATGCGTCCCTTGGCCCCTCATGCGCCCTGGCCGACTGGAAAGAAGTGCCCCCACGCTCCCCCACTTCGTGTGGCTCGCTGCCCCCCGGGGGGGCCGCGTCCGGCCTTGGGAGCGGCCCGGCGCCCGGACAGCACCTGACCGTCTGGGCCGGCAGCCAGAACCCGCACGTGCTGCGTGCCGACCTGTCACGTCTGACCGGGCTGGCAGATGTCTGCATCGACGTGATCCGCATGGAAGCTGCCGGCTGCTACGGCCGTAACTGCGCCGACGACGTGGCCGCCGATGCGGCGCTGCTCTCTCGGGCCGTGGGCGCGCCGGTGCGCGTGCAGCTCACCCGCGAGCAGGAAAACGCCTGGGAGCCCAAGGGCGCAGCGCAGTTGATGGACGTCAATGGCGGGCTCAATGCTGATGGCTCTGTCGCAGCCTACGACTTCCAGACCTCTTACCCCTCCAACGGCGCGCCCACACTGGCGTTGCTGCTGACGCGCACCATAGAGCCCGTCGCGCAGGCCTTCGAGATGGGCGACCGCACGGCCCGCCCGCCTTACGACTACAGCAACCTGCGTGTCAGCGTGAACGACATGGCGCCGATGCTGCGTGCGTCGTGGCTGCGCGGCGTTTCGGCGCTGCCCAGCTCATTTGCACACGAGTCCTACATCGACGAACTGGCCAATGCAGCCGGTGTCGACCCGGTGGAATTTCGCCTGCGCTACCTGAAAGAGCCGCGCGCAGCCGAACTGGTGCGCACCACCGCTGAACGCGCGGGCTGGGTCGCCCACACCGCCGCACAGCAGAACACACAGCAAGCGGGTGAACAGGACATCGTGCACGGCCAGGGCGTGGCCTACGCACGCTATGTGCACAGCAAGTGGCCAGGCTTCGGCGCGGCCTGGGCGGCGTGGGTGGCCGATGTTGAAGTCAATCGGCGAACGGGCGAGGTGCATGTCAAACGTGTGGTCGTCGGCCACGACGCCGGCACCGTCATCAACCCTGCAGGCATAGCGCACCAGATTCACGGCAACGTGCTGCAGGCCACCAGCCGCTCGCTGGCCGAGCAGGTCACCGTCGCGCCCAGGACCAATACCGTCACTAATCTTGAATGGGGCAGCTACCCCATCCTGAGCTTTCGCGATGTGCCCGTCGTCGAAGTGGTCAGCATGCCCCGGCCCGGCGAGCCGCCGCTGGGTGCAGGCGAGTCAGCCTCGGTGCCCGGTACGGCCGCGATTGCGAATGCCATTTTCGATGCGACAGGTGTGCGTTTTCGCCAGCCGCCCTTCACGCCGGAAGTGGTGCGCGCAGCGCTCAACCCCGAGCCCGAAGTCCGTGCACCGGCTGACGAACCCACCTTGCCAGAGCGACGCCTGGGCACCTCAGTCCTGCCATCGACGGCGGTCTGGCCCAAACGACTGGGCTGGTGGCCGCGTGCAGGCGCTTTGCTGGCGGGCGTGTTCGGCGTCGGCTGGGCGCTGCTGGGGGCAAAGCCGGCGATGGCGCCCATCAGCGCAGGCGGCGCGTCGGTTTACACCGCAGCCACGATAGAACGCGGCCGGCAACTGGCGGCGGCAGGCGACTGCGTGGTCTGCCACACCGCACCCGGCGGCACGCCCAACGCTGGCGGCCGCGCGATGGAGACGCCCTTCGGCCAAATCATCACCACCAACCTCACACCGGACGTCGAGACCGGCATCGGCAGCTGGTCGTTCAGCGCCTTTCAGCGCGCCATGCGTGAAGGCATCTCACGCGACGGGCACAAGCTCTACCCCGCCTTTCCCTACACCGCGTTCGCCAAAACCACCGACGAAGACCTGACCGCCATATACGCATACCTGATGGCGCAGCCGCCCGTGCGCCACCAGCCGCCTCTCACGCAGCTCGCCTTCCCGTATAGCGTGCGGCCGCTGATGGGCGCGTGGAACGCCATGTTCCACGACGCCAGGCCCTACGTCGCAGAACCCATCCAGACTGCCGAATGGAACCGCGGCGCCTACCTGGTCAACGGCCTGGGCCACTGCGGTGCCTGCCACACACCGCGCAATGCACTGGGTGCCGAACAAGGCGGCAAGGCGTTTTTAAGCGGTGCCGTGGTCGACGGCTGGGAAGCGCCAGCCCTCACCGCCCTGTCACGCGCGCCCGTGCCCTGGAGCGAGCAGGAGCTCTATCGCTACCTGCGCAAAGGCCACACCGAACAGCACGGCGTCGCCAGCGGCCCCATGGCGCCCGTCGTAAAGGAGCTCTCCGCACTGCCCGATGCAGACATACGCGCCATGGCCAGCTACCTCGCATCGTTCAACCCGCCGGTGACCGAGGCCGACAACCAGAAGCGCGCCAGGGAAGTCGTGCTGGCCGCCCAGCAATCCGCCGTACAGCTGAACCTGCAGGGCCCGGGCCAGCGCCTGTTCAACGGTGCCTGCGCGGCCTGCCATCACGACGGCAACGGCCCGACCCTGCTCGGCATCAACACGCCGCTGGCGCTCAACAGCAAGCTGCACAGCGACAAACCCGACAACCTGATTCGCGTCATCCTCAGCGGCATACGCGAGCCTGCCAGCGCCGACATCGGCTTCATGCCGGCTTTCCGCCACAGCCTGGACGACAGCCAGATCGCCGCGCTGGCCAGCTACATGCGCAGCCGCTACGCACCCACACAACCCGCGTGGCGCGACCTGCCGGCCAGCGTCAAGCGCCTGCGTGGCCTGCCAGACACGCACTAGCGCCCCGTTCGCCTGTCGTGGCGTGCCCGGGCTGCATCCAGATGCTACTATTTTTATAGCTGCTCACGTACGTATCTATTGGCTTGGAGGCCAATTTGGCACCTGAAAATGGCCTTTTTTGAGGCATTTTTGCCTCCTGCAACTTTTTGGCCAACGGCGACAGGTAATAATGTCCCATATTTAAAGCATTAAGTGCCTATGGACTTATTTGCGAGACATTAACCGAAAGCCGACCATGCAAAACCAAGAACTGACAAGCCAGGCCCAACATCTCGGCCACCTGCTGGCCCGCCTGCGGCTCGCACGCCAGGTCAAACAGGGCGAAGCCGCCGCCAACGCCGGCCTGTCGCGCAGCACCGCCGCCCGCATCGAAAAAGGCGATGCCAGCGTCGCCATCGGCCACCTGCTGGCCTACCTGCGCGCGATTGCCCCCGGCACCAGCCTGCAGGACCTGCTCAACGGCGCCGACCCGGCACTGGCAGCACTGGACGACACCGAAAAGCGCCACCGCGTACGCTCGGGCTCGCCAGCCGGTCAGCCCCAGCTTTGAAGCCAGTCGCACACATACAGGCGATGGGCTTCAGCTACGGCAGCCGCCCCCTGTTCGACCAACTGACCGCCAACATCCCGCCCGGCGTCACCCTGATTCAGGGTGGCGACGGGCGCGGCAAAACCACGCTGATGCGTTTGCTGGCCGGTGACCTCAAGCCAGACAGCGGCCATATCGACCTCGGCCGTGACGCCAGCACCCGGCTGTTTTGGCTGGACCCGCGCACCGAGGCGTTCGATCAAGTCGTCGCCAGCGATTTCTTCAGCCAGCGGCGTGCGCTCTACCCGCACTTTGACGACGCGATGCTCGCAAAGCTGGTCACAGGGCTGGACCTTGAATCGCACATTCACAAAAAGCTGTTCATGCTGTCGACCGGTTCCAAGCGCAAGGTGCTGATGGCTGCTGCGCTGGCATCGGGTGCGCCGGTGACCTTGCTGGACATGCCGTTTGCGGCCATCGACAAGCCATCCAAGGATTTTTTGCTGACGCAGTTCAGGTTGGCGGCGGACAGCACTGATCGTGCGATCGTTGTTGCGGACTATGAGGCGCCTGAGGGTTTGCAGCTTGCGAGAGTTGTGGATTTGGGTGATTGAAGTCGCCACGCCGTACCATCACCAGGAATAAAGGCTCGTCTTGCTTAACAACGTTTCACCCCTCCTTACAGTTGCCCTGATAGTCCTGCTAGCAGGCATCGTTACCGCGTTCATAGGAAGAGGATTGCTCGTCTTCATCGTCGCTGTTCCATTGGCATACTCCGCATTCATTGCCCACCTTGGTGGCTTCAGTGATACGGAGCATTTCCAGATGGCGTTCGGCTACGGCCTCTTCGTCATGGTTCCCGCAGCTTTGGGATGCGCACTGTTCGTCGCTGTTGCGCAAGGCCTCCGTTGGTACCTGCGGCAACGGAAAATCGGCCCAAATTGCGTTAGGCGGAATCAATGATCATGCCGGCTCAACAGCCACACCGAAGCAAATCTTTGTCTAAGGGCGCTTGGGCCCTCTGGGGCTTATGTGCCGTCCCAGGCTTTGTCGCAACATTGCTGCTAGTCTGGATCAGTCAAGCATTCCCCGGGGTTTCCATGCTTACGGTTATCTCAATTGCGGCGGTGTCAGTGAGTTTATGCACTACTCTTTCTGTATACCTAATGAATAGAAATCAGCTTGGACTCGGCCTGCTGGTGATTCTCTTGACGACTCCCACCAACTTCGCCATCGGAGTTGCTCACGAAGAGATTAGAACTATCTTGCGAAAGTAGAACCAGTTCGCTGCCACATCTGCTGACCCACAAACCCATCAAAAGCATCCAGCAGCGGTTCAAATTTCCCGGCATTCCCCTCAAGCTCCGCCAGTGCAGCGCAAGTCGCCTCAAGCGTGGCAAGCTGATGCAGCAAGCGAGCCTTGCGTATCCGGTAGTTTGATGCTGGCAAATTTTTCAGCGAAAGGCGCGGCATTTTCTGCAATACAGGGTTCATGTGCAGCATCTTCAGGCTCTTGCGCCAGGTGCCGTCCAGTACAACGAGGCAGAGACTATTCAAATCTGTCAGTTCCTCGGCCGATAGCGACCTCGCTGCAGGCAAACCGGCCTGCGGCGTGTCCGGGTACAGCAGCACATGCCTGCCACCTTTAAACAGGTGTTCATCAAACATTTCCCCCGTCACCATTCGGCTGCCCGGCAAACTCATGTGCAACAGACGCGCTGTGCCTTTTGCTTGCGTCACCTCCAGCGGGTGCTGCAGTATCAGCACCTTCACCTCGTGCTGCACAGGCCTCACCCACTGACAAATGCAGGCACTGGCTGGCCGCTCACACGCCGGGCAACGCGGCCGCTTGAGCACAGACGGAGTCACCGACGAGCCATACGAGTCATTTCCCAAAGCCACGCGCCAAAAAGACAGCCGCCAGCGGAATCAGCGGCAGGATGTGGGCCTGCACCATCACCAGCTTGCGGGTTGCCTTGATCTGCGCTTTATTGGGCAGCTGCCCGCTGGCGCGCAACTCGCGCCGCCAGCGTATGAAGGTGATGGTCGGTTTGATGGACAGCAGGGCGATCACCACAAACAGCGTGACCTTCACGTGCAAAAGCGGATTGGTCCAGTACCAGCCCGTGCCCTTCACGCCCCACCAGGTGCGTGCAACGCCGGTGGCCAGAACGATCATTGCAGCGATGCCATAGATCGCATCAATTTTCGCCAGCCGCTCGACGACTGCGGCGTTAAGCCATTGCACGCGGCACAACGCCGCCTCACTGGCCAGAAAGACCACCATGGTCAGGATGGCAAGGATGTGGGCGTAGGCCAGCAGAGCTTCGAGGGTCATGATGTCCGTTCTTTTAATGGCTGTCGTTGAGATGGGTTTAGGGGTCGTACACCCGCCATTTTAAAAAGCTCTGCGGGATGATGTCCAATACAGGGATGGATCATTCAAGCGACACCGAACAGCGCCTAATTAACCTTGAGATCAAGGCCAGCTTCACGGAAGACCTGCTGGAACAGCTGGACAAGGTGGTTGTACGCCAGCAGCAGCAAATCGACCTGCTGGTGCGCGAAATTACCGAATTGAAACAGGCGGCGCCGGAACCGGGCGGCCCCGCGGCGCGCAACCTGCGCGATGACCTGCCGCCGCACTTTTAATGGCGGCTAGGTAAGTCGGTCGGGCTACCAGCGGTTCTTGCCGTCGATCACCGTGACTGGCGCGGCAGCCGCATCAAAATCATCGAAGAGCCGCGCATTCACCCCGATCCTGCGCGTCTTGCCATCCCACTTGCCATCCGGCTCAAACGCCGGGCTGTCGCTGTAGATGGCGCAACCGCGGTTATTGCAGAAATGGTGGGTGACCGCTTTCGCGTTCCACAAATAAATGCCGTCATCGGCCGCGGCAGTCGTCGCCCGAAACTGTTCTGGCGCGTAGTAAGCCACCAGCGCTCCGCGTTTTGAACAAAAACAGCAAGTGCAGCGGGTCAGTTTTTCGGGAATCTCACCTTCGATATTGAACGCCGATTTGCCTCAATAGCAGCTCCCGTGAATGATCATCGCTCGCCCTTCTATTTGCTTTCTCGGTGTATCAAAACATCCAGGGCGCAGTTTCATGAAAACAGCTTGGCCAGAGCGTGCAGCACATGCCACAGTTCTGTAAGCGCCTTCCAGATTTCCGCCCGTGTGCATCAATGATGGTTTTTTCAACTTGGGCGGTGCCCCGCTTTAAAGACCGGATGTCTGGCCTGAAGTCATGGTGCGCTCCCGGCTTCTTCCGCCTCATCCAGCGCCAGCCCCTCACGCACAGCTGCACCAGCGCGCCTTGGGTCATGCTTCTCAAAAGCCGTCGCAACCGCACGCTTGAGCTTGCCCACTGCGCCACTGATGGCCTGGTGCGCAGTCGCGGCGTGGTCCTTGACGACGATGGGTTCCTGACCAGCGACGCGCGCCTCCAGCGTGCAGTGAATCTCGTCAGGCGTGGCTTTCACATGGCTGTTGGCATCCGACAGATGCGCTTCGACACGCGTGATGTGATCGCCAAAACGGTGCAGCGCATCCTTGACCACCGCGCTCAGGTGATCCGCCATTTCCTGGCGTCCGTCTACATGATGGTCGGTGTTGAGTAAAACTTGCATGGAATGGTCTCCTGTGGGGCCGATTGCAAAAGGCAATGCGATATCGATGCATCGGCCGGGATTGGCTGGCGGCTGCCTGTGCCATGATGATTTCAGTCTGGACCTGAAGGCCCGGGCGCACCACCGGCACGGGCGGCATAGGGCCGTAGGTCCGTACCTACAAGGCTATCCCGTGCATGCTGAAAGCAAAAAGCCCCGGAGGCGTTCCGGGGCTTTTTTTGTGCAGCGGCCCAACGGCCATCGGCAGCAACGATGCAGATCAGCGCTTGCGCGAACGCAGCGCGTCCAGGCCCCAGGCACCACCGCCGGCAGCCGCGAGGAAAAGAAAAATAAAGCAGAACAACACCGCTGACTCGCCATTGTTCAGCGTCGGCATCAGGAAGAAACCTTTGGACGCATGGCCAATGAAATACGCAAAGGCCAGCAGGCCCGACAGCACAAAGGCCACCGGCTGCGTGAACAGGCCAATCAACAGGAACACACCGCCCACCACTTCAAGAATGCCCGCAAAGCCAATCAGCGAAAAGACCTGCAGGTTGTCGAAATAGGCCACATGCGGAAAACCAAACAGCTTTGACGTGCCGTGCTGCAGCAGCAGGAAAGCCGAAACAATGCGCAGAACGGACAGCATGCGCTGGATAAGGAGGGTGTTGTTGGTCAGGTTCATAGGTTTTATTTGGCCGGGATGGTTGCGATTATGAAACTGTCTTCGGCCCAAGCCCGGCAAAGCGGCGGGCAAAAGGCCAAAGACAGTTCGTTAGACACGCCTTGTGAATTTAGTTGCCAAGGACCATCTTTTTTACGTCGCCGACTTCCAGCAAGTTGCGGGTTGTATAGCCAGGCGGAAGGCGAGCCCGCAAACATGACGGGCATGAAAAAGCCGTTTACTGAAGTTTCAGCAAACGGCTTTGTCGTTCTGGATGGTGGAGCTGGGGGGATTTGAACCCCCGTCCGCAAGCCTTGTTCGGGCAGATCTACATGTTTAGCGGTCTGATTTGAGTCTCGCCACCTGTGTCGCGCAGTCGCACGCTACACAGGACGCCAGCACCCTATTTTCTCGCCCCGGGTTAAGGTACCCAGCCCGGAGCCAGCCGATGAAATTATCTTTACAGCCGGGAGCATTTAACTTGCGCTAAACACCCCTTGCCCAGCCCATCGGCCTGCTGTTGTAAAGCTCACTGGCAATTAAGCAGCGAGTGCGAAACGTTCGTCGTTTGCAGTTAGTTTTTTTGAATCAGTTTTACGAGCACACTCAGCTCGACATGCACCACACCGCGTCCGAACCCACGTCGAAACCAATGCAGCCCCAGACGCATAGTTTAAGGCATACCCAATAAATTCAAGAGTCCCGCAGGCGAGGAGATCACCGCGTCGGCCTTCCAGGCTGCAGCATCGGGCGCAGCGCCGAGGTAACCGTAAGCCGCGGCGACCGTCGGCATGCCTGCTGCACGCCCTGCCACGATATCGCGCTCGTCGTCACCTACATACACACATCGTTCGGGTTGAACGCCGAGCCGGCGGGCGGCTTCAAGCAAGGGCGCTGGGTGCGGCTTGGAATGTGGTGTGGTATCGCCGCTGACAATCGCCTGCGCGCTGGCAAACAGGGGCATGGCGGCAGTCAGGGGCAAGGTAAACCGCTCTGACTTGTTGGTGACCACACCCCATTTAAGGCCGGCGCCCTCCAGTTGCCCGATCAAGCCCGCCACACCGTCAAAGGCGTAAGTGCGTTCGGTCATGCAGGCTTCGTAGTTCGAGAAAAACTCTTCCCTGAGGGCGTCGAAGCCGCTGTCCTGCGGGGTCAGGCCAAACGCGATGCCTATCATGCCCCGTGCGCCGGCGCCTGCCATGGGCCGATACAGCTCAAGCGGGTAAGAAGCCAGACCGCGGTCCAGCCGCATTTTGTCGGCCGCCGCACCGAGGTCGGGCGCGCTGTCGATCAGGGTTCCGTCCAGGTCAAACAGGACGGCATCGATATCTTTAAACATGGTGGCGAGCGGCAAATCCACGGTCATCAGGACCGGGTGGTCGCCAGAAGATAGTTGACGCTGGTGTCGGCATCCAGCCAGTAATGACGCGTGAGCGGGTTGTACTGCATACCGCGCGTCTGCTGCAGATTCAGTCCGTTGGCGCGGCAGTGAGCGGCCAGTTCGCTGGGCTTCAGAAGCCTGGCGTATTCATGCGTGCCGCGCGGCAGCAGGTTAAGCACATATTCGGCGCCGACAATCGCAAACAGAAAGGCTTTGGGATTGCGGTTGATGGTTGAAAAAAAGACATGGCCGCCGGGTTTCACCAACGTTGCGCAGGCCTTGACGATGGATGACGGGTCGGGAACGTGCTCAAGCATCTCCATACACGTCACGACGTCGAAGGTGCCGGGTTGTTCTGCGGCCAGCGCTTCTGCACTGATTTCCTGATACGTCACACCCTCGGTTTGCGCTTCCAGGGCATGGAGTTGCGCCACTTTGAGGGACTTTGTAGCGAGGTCGATCCCGAGCACCTCAGCGCCCTGCCGTGCCATGGCATCCGCCAAAATGCCGCCGCCGCAGCCGACATCCAGTACACGTTTGCCCGCAAGCGGTGAAATGCCATCGATCCACGCAAGGCGCAGCGGATTGATCTGGTGCAGCGGGCGAAACTCACTTTCAGGGTCCCACCAGCGATGGGCGAGGTCCGAGAACTTGGCCAATTCGGCCGGATCGACGTTGTCTGTGATGGGCATGGGGCAATTATCGTTGAGGCATAAAAAAACCGCGCCGTAGCGCGGTTTTTTGAGGCAATCCGTGAGGATTACTTGTTGGCGCGGGTACCAACGACTTCGATTTCCACGCGACGATTCTTTGCGCGGCCTTCGGCGGTCTTGTTGTCAGCAACTGGCTGTTTCTCGCCCTTGCCTTCAGTGTAGACGCGGTTTTTCTCGATGCCCTTGGACACCAGATAAGCCTTCACAGCTTCAGAGCGGCGAACTGACAGCTTCTGGTTGTAGGAATCGCTACCAACGGAGTCGGTGTGACCGACAGCGATGATGACTTCGAGGTTGATGTCCTTGATCTTGCCGACCAGGTCATCCAGCTTGGCTTTGCCTTCTGGCTTGATGACGGACTTGTCGAAGTCAAAGAATGCGTCAGCAGCGTACGTTACCTTGGAGGCAACGGTTGCTGGAGCAGCAGGTGCGGGAGCAGCAGCAACAGGTGCTGGAGCAGCAGGAGCAGGAGCAGCGGCAGGAACCACAGGAACAATCGCACCATCGCAGCCTGGAGCTGCAGTAGCAGGCGTCCAGAAGGCATCACGCCAGCAGTACTCGTTCGTACCGTTTTTCCAGACGTATTCGCCGGTACCGTTTTTCCAGTTGTCGATTGTTTGTGCACCAGCGGCGGTAGCAAGCGCTGCGGAAGCAAACAACATTGCCACTTTGTTGAGTTTCTTCATGGTTCTCCTCTAGAGAAAAGCCGCAGACTGGCTGCGATTAGTAAGTTACACGCCGTGAATGACCATCACTCAAAGCGTTACAGATATTGTGCCACAGCCTATTGAAGCCACAAGCCCACAATCGTGTTCGTCCGACACAGACTAGAGAATCTTTGGAGTTTGTTGCTGCAGAGCCACAACCCGGGAACCTTAAACTCAGGCCTTAAAATCGTTCTTTGCTGCCCCCGGCACATCGCGACAAATCTCTACCCAGGCCTCTCATGACCCAGTTTGCAAAAGAAACCCTCCCTATCAGCCTTGAGGAGGAAATGCGGCGCAGCTACCTGGATTACGCCATGAGCGTCATCGTGGGCCGGGCACTGCCGGATGCCCGGGACGGCCTCAAACCCGTTCACCGCCGTGTGCTCTTTGCGATGCACGAGCTCAACAACGACTGGAACCGCCCCTATAAAAAATCGGCGCGTATTGTTGGCGACGTCATCGGTAAATACCACCCACACGGCGACCAGTCGGTCTATGACACGATCGTCCGCATGGCGCAGGATTTCTCAATGCGTCACCTGCTGGTCGACGGCCAGGGCAACTTCGGCTCCGTCGACGGCGACAACGCCGCGGCCATGCGATACACCGAAATCCGCCTGGCCAAGATAGCGCACGAGTTGTTGGCTGATCTGGACAAGGAGACCGTCGATTTCGGGCCGAACTATGACGGCAGCGAGCAGGAACCGCTGGTCATGCCCACCCGGCTGCCAAATCTGCTGGTCAATGGCTCAGGCGGCATCGCCGTCGGCATGGCGACCAACATCCCGCCCCACAACCTCAATGAAGTGGTGGACGCCTGCCTTTACCTGCTGAAAAACCCGGAGGCGTCCATCGACGAACTGATGGAAATTGTGCCGGCACCGGACTTTCCCACGGCCGGCATCATCTACGGCATCAACGGCGTCAAGGACGGCTACCGCACGGGGCGCGGCAAGGTCGTCATGCGTGCGAAGTGCCACTTTGAAGAGATCGACAAGGGCCAGCGCCAGTCCATCATCGTGGACGAACTGCCCTACCAGGTCAACAAGAAGACGCTCCAGGAGCGTATGGCCGAGCTGGTGCACGAGAAAAAGATCGAAGGCATCAGCCATATCCAGGATGAGAGCGACAAATCCGGCATGCGGCTGGTCATCGAGCTCAAGCGGGGCGAGGTACCCGAGGTTGTACTGAACAACCTCTACAAGCAGACACAGCTTCAGGACACCTTTGGCATCAACATGGTGGCGCTGGTCAATGGCCAGCCCAAGCTTTGCAACCTCAAGGACCTGATACAGGTTTTCCTGTCCCATCGCAGGGAAGTCGTGACGCGGCGCACCGTGTTCACGCTGCGCAAGGCACGCGAGCGCGGTCATGTGCTGGAAGGCCTGGCCGTTGCACTCGCCAATATTGACGACTTCATTGCCATCATCCGCAATGCGCCGACACCGCCTGTCGCCAAGGCTGAACTGATGCTCAAGCCGTGGGACAGCAAGCTGGTCCGTGAAATGCTGACCCGCACGCGTGCCGATGGCGGCGTGGTCAATGCCGACGACTACCGCCCCGATGGACTGGAAAAGCTGTTCGGGATGGGCAGCGATGGCCTGTACAGGCTGTCGGAAACCCAGGCACAGGAAATCCTTCAGATGCGCCTGCAGCGACTGACCGGCCTGGAGCAGGACAAAATCGTCGCCGAGTACAAGGAAGTCATGGCCGAGATTGACGACCTGCTCGACATTCTTGCCCGGCCTGAACGGGTCTCCATCATCATTGGCGAAGAGCTGACGGCCATCAAGCAGGAATTCGGCCAGACCAAGCTCGGCGCACGACGCAGCCTGATCGAGCACAGTTCGTTTGACCTCAGCACCGAAGATCTGATCACACCCACCGACATGGTGGTCACACTCTCACACAGCGGGTATATCAAGAGCCAGCCGCTGTCCGAATACCGCGCCCAGAAGCGCGGCGGTCGCGGGAAGCAGGCCACCGCAACCAAGGAAGACGACTGGGTCGACCAGTTGTTCATCGCCAATACACACGATTACATCCTTTGCTTTTCCAACCGTGGCCGGCTCTATTGGCTCAAGGTCTGGGAAGTGCCGGCGGGCTCGCGCGGATCACGCGGCCGGCCTATCGTCAATATGTTCCCGCTGCAGGAAGGGGAAAAAATCACCGTCGTACTGCCGCTGACTGGTGAAAAACGCAGTTTCCCCGCTGACCAGTATGTGTTTATGGCGACTTCCATGGGCACGGTCAAGAAGACCGCACTGGACGAATTCAGCAACCCACGCAAGGCCGGCATCATTGCCGTGGACCTTGACGAAGGCGATTACCTGATCGGGGCGTCGCTCACCGATGGCAAACACGACGTCATGCTGTTCAGCGATGGCGGCAAAGCCGTGCGCTTCGACGAAAACGACGTACGACCCATGGGTCGTAACGCCCGCGGTGTACGCGGCATGATGCTGGAAGACGGACAAGGCGTGATCGCCATGCTCGTGGCTGAAGATGAGCAGCAAAGCGTATTGACCGCGACCCAGTACGGTTACGGCAAGCGGACCTCCATCACGGAATACACGCGTCATGGCCGGGGAACCAAAGGCATGATTGCCATTCAGCAAAGTGAACGCAATGGCAAGGTTGTCGCCGCAACCCTGGTTCATACCGATGATGAGATCATGCTCATTACCGACAAGGGCGTGCTGGTACGGACGAGAGTCAGTGAAATCCGCGAGATGGGCAGGGCTACCCAAGGCGTGACACTGATCGGACTGGACGAGGGCTCACAATTGAGCGGTCTGCAGCGAATCGTCGAAAACGACGCTGCACTGGATGACACCGGCGGCGAGCCGCCAAACGGTGACGAAGCCGCCGACACCACCAATATCAAACCGGAAAATCTCGAATGAACAAACTTTTGACAGCGATGGTCCTTGCGGGCCTGACTTTCTGCAACGCCAGCTTTGCGCAAACCCCAAACACCAAACAGGAATGGGCTGCAAAGGTTGTCGCACTGCAACAAGGCCCCGAGCTTGACCGCCTGATAGGCCAACTTGCGGACAGTGCCACAGAAGAAGTGCTGCAAAACTGGGGCCCCAAACTCCAGACCGTGCCGGCAGACCGACAGCAGCAGGCCAAGGATGCACTTAATGAAGAGCTCAAAAAGAGCTATGAAGACATCACCAGAGCCATCAAAAACAAAGTGGTTGCAGCCAGCGGTGAAGCGCTTGTTCCAGCATACATGGATCGTTTTTCCATCGATGAGTTAAAGCAGATTGCCTCTTTTTTTGAGTCGGCCGCCATCAAGAAATATCAGGCGGCAGCGCCGGAACTCGGCAGCATCTTCGTTAAACAGCTGATCGAAGCCACACGCACCGATGTGTCGGCGAGGGTCAAACAATTTGACGACAGTGCAGCCAAGATTATTGGCAGCACGGGGGCTGCGGCACCCAAAGCCGCCACACCGCCATCAAGCTCCTCGGGAGCAGCCAGGCCAGCGCCGAAGAAATGACCCGGCCCTACAACTTTTCGGCAGGGCCCGCCTGCCTGCCCGAAGCCGTGCTTGAGCAGGCCGCCGCCGAGATGATGGACTGGAATGGCAGTGGCATGAGCGTCATGGAAATGAGCCACCGCGGCAAGGAATTCATCTCCATATACGAGGCCGCCGAATCCGATTTTCGCGAACTGCTGGCCATCCCTGAAAATTTCAGGATCCTTTTCATGCAAGGTGGCGGACTTGCTGAAAACGCCATCGTGCCCTTGAACCTGTCGCAAGGAAAATCGGTCGATTTCGTTGTCACCGGCTCTTGGAGCGAGAAGTCACAAAAAGAAGCCGGTCGTTATTGCGACGCGAAGATCGCCGCCAGCAGCCGGGACAGCGGCTTTACGTGCCTGCCGCCAGCATCGACCTGGAAGCTGCAAAGCGATGCCGCGTACGTGCATCTGTGCACCAACGAAACCATCCATGGCGTGGAATTCGGGGAGTTGCCAGACCTGCAGCGCCTGGGATCATCGGCGCCGCTGGTGATCGACTTTTCATCGCATGTCGCATCCAGATCTGTCGATTGGTCCAAAGTCGGTTTGGCATTTGGCGGCGCGCAGAAAAATCTGGGGCCTGCCGGCGTGACCATTGTCGTGGTTCGCGAAGATTTGTTGGGCCATGCACTGGCAATCTGCCCCAGCGCGTTCGACTACAAGACTGTGGCCGCCAACGAGTCGATGTA
Source organism: Pseudomonadota bacterium (assembly GCA_040387435.1). Classification (GTDB taxonomy): domain Bacteria; phylum Pseudomonadota; class Gammaproteobacteria; order Burkholderiales; family Burkholderiaceae_C; genus Polaromonas. Next base: position 123,634 of record JAZKDR010000004.1, on the reverse strand, counting down.
CAACACGCCGCCCACCTATGCCATCTATATAGCCGGGCTGACGTTTCAGTGGCTGAAGCGTCAGACTGAAGATGGCGCGACCGGCGTTGCGGCAATGGCCCTGCGCAACATCGCCAAGGCCGACCTTCTCTACAAAGCCATCGACGACTCCGGTTTTTATTACAACAAGGTCGACAAGCACTGCCGCTCCCGCATGAATGTTCCTTTCATGCTGCGCGACGAGTCCCGCAACGATGCTTTTTTGTCAGGTGCAAAGGCACGCGGACTGCTTCAGTTGAAGGGACATAAGTCTGTGGGGGGCATGCGCGCCAGCATCTACAACGCCATGCCGATGGAAGGCGTCCAGGCCCTTGTGAACTACATGCGAGAATTTGAGCGTGAAAACGCCTGAAACCCAGTCCCCCCACGTGACCCCGACAACACAAACCCTCGCAGAGCTGCGTGTACAGATTGATGCCATCGACAGCGAATTGCTGGACCTGCTCAACAAGCGCGCGCATGTCGCCGAAAAGGTCGGCGATGTAAAACGGCTGGAAGGCTCACCATTTTTCAGGCCCGACCGGGTCGCAAAAGTCATCGAGCGCATACAGCAGGCGAACAAAGGGCCCCTCAAAGGTGAGCATGTCGCCGCTGTGTGGCGTGAAATCATGTCAGCCTGTCTCGCCCTCGAAGCGCCCATACGTGTCGCGTATCTGGGCCCGGCAGGCACGTTCAGCGAACAGGCGGCATTGCAGTTCTTCGGGCAAAGCATCGAGCAGATGCCCTGCAACAACGTGGACGAGGTTTTTCGAGCTACCGCATCTGGCAGCGCAGCCTATGGCGTTGTTGCGGTTGAAAATTCGACGGAGGGTGTGGTGTCCCGCTCCCTCGACCTCTTTCTGAACTCACCTCTTCACATCGTGGGGGAGGTGAGCCTGATGGTCAGGCACAACCTGCTGCGGCAGTCGGACTCGCTGGAAGGCGTTGAGGCCGTCTATGCCCATGCACAGGCCCTTGCGCAATGCCAGGGGTGGCTCACGGCAAATCTGCCGCACGCGGCGCGCCATGCAGCGTCAAGCAATGCAGAAGGTGCACGGCTTGCGTCGACAAATCCTGCATGGGCCGGCATCGCCAGCGAACGCGCCGGCGCACAATTCGGCCTGCACAGCGTTGCCCATGGCATTCAGGACGAAGCTTTTAACCGCACGCGTTTCGCAGTGGTGTGCCTGCCCCAGACGCTGGCAGCGCCACCGGCATCCGGCAAGGACTGCATCAGCCTTGTGGTCTCGGTCAACAATCGTCCCGGCGCTGTACACGACCTTCTGGTGCCGCTGAAGAACCATGGCGTGTCGATGACGCGGTTTGAATCCCGTCCGGCCCGATCGGGCCAATGGGAATACTACTTTTATATAGACCTGCAAGGGCATCCTTCCCAACCGCACGTCAGCGCAGCATTGTCTGAATTGCAAAAGCTGTGCGCGTTCTACAAGGTGCTGGGCGTCTATCCCGTCAACGATTGAAATGCAGTTTTCAGGAATTTCCACACGCATGTTCATGCCTCTAAAAATATCGGATTTGCTGCATGTTTGAACAGTTGGGACTCATCGGGTGCGGGCTCATGGGCGGCTCGTTTGCGCTTGCGCTGAAACGGGCCGGGCTTGTCAAGCGCGTCGTGGGCTACAGCAAGTCCCCGTCAACCACCGAACGCGCACGCCAGATGGGCGTGATTGACGTGGAGGCGCCATCTGCGCTGCTTGCCGTTTCGGGGGCGGACATTGTTCTGCTCGCCGTCCCGGTGTCCGCCACCGAGGCCACGTTCAAGGCGATCAGGCACCTCATCACACCAAATACCCTGGTGATGGACGTCGGCTCCACGAAACGCGATGTGGTTGATGCGGCACGTCGCGTGTTGCGCGACAACGTCGGGTGTTTTGTACCTGCCCACCCCATTACCGGCAAGGAAGTGTCGGGGGTAGAGCACGCAGACGTCAACCTTTATGCAGGCAAACAGGTCATCCTCACGCCGATCGAACGCACCTTCACCGTGCAACTCCAGAAAGCCGTGAATGTCTGGACGGCCCTCGGTTGCGACGTGGTGAAGATGTCCCCGCAATCGCACGATGCGGCCTATGCAGCGGTAAGTCACCTCCCCCATCTCATCGCATTTGCAATGATCAGTGGCATTTCCGGCCAGGAAAAGGGCAAGGACTTCATGTCTCTTGCCGGCCCCGGTTTTCGCGACTTCACGCGCATTGCCGCCAGCGATCCAAAGATGTGGCGTGACATTTTGGTGGCCAACCGCGAAGAGTTGCTGGACCAATCGAGAATTTTTCAGCAGACCCTTCAGGCTCTCGAAAAACTGATCACCGCCGGCGATGGGGATGCTCTGGAAAAACTGATCGAGCATGCCAGCGAAACGCGTGCCAACTGGCGAATTTCCAGCTCCCAAAAACCGCACAAATAAATCACCGCATGTTCGATATCGAGTTCCTGGACATTCCCCCACTGGCCAGGGCGGGCGGTACGGTTCGTCTCCCCGGTTCCAAAAGCATTTCCAACCGGGTATTGCTCCTGTCTGCGCTGAGCAGTGGCAAAACCACCATCCATGACGTGCTCGCTTCCGACGATACGGCGGTGATGCTCACGGCCCTGGAGCAGCTGGGGTGCACGATCGAACGCGGGGATTCAACCGTCACCATCGAAGGCCTGGGCGGTCGTCTTCGGCAGACGCAGGCCAAACTTTTCATGGGTAATGCCGGAACCGCCATGCGCCCGCTGACGGCAGCACTGGCCCTTCTTGGCGGAACCTTCGAACTGTCCGGCGTCCCGCGCATGCATGAGCGACCCATTGGCGATCTGGTGGACGCTTTGCGGCAACTCGGGTGCCATGTCGACTACCTTGGCAACGAGGGCTTCCCGCCACTTCGCCTGTCGCCCGGGCAACTCAAACTTGGCGCCCCCATACAAGTCAGGGGAGATGTTTCCAGCCAGTTCCTGACCGCGCTTTTGATGGCTTTGCCGCTCGTCGCCACGCAGGATATTCAGATCAACGTTGTTGGTGAACTCATTTCACGGCCATATATCGAGATCACCCTCAATCTCCTGAGGCGTTTTGGTATTGACGTGCAACAGCCCGGCGGGGCCGGCAGTTGGCAAAGCTTTACTATCCCAGCCGGCAGCCGCTATCTCTCACCTGGCGACATCCATGTTGAAGGGGATGCCTCCTCTGCCAGCTATTTCATCGCGCTGGGTGCGATCGCATGCGGCAAAGGCACGACCGATGGCATTGAAATCCTGGGGGTGGGAGGCAAATCCATACAAGGCGATATCCGTTTTGTAGAGGCTGCCCGCATGATGGGCGCGCACATCGACCCGACGCCCAACTCCCTGCGCATTCGTCGTGGCCAACCCGGCCAGGGATGGCCCCTGAAGGCCATTGACCTCGACTGCAACCACATTCCCGACGCCGCCATGACCCTGGCCGTGATGGCCCTGTACGCAGAGGGCACCACCGTTTTGCGCAACATCGCCAGCTGGCGGGTCAAGGAAACCGACCGGATTGCAGCCATGGCCTGCGAATTGCGAAAGTTTGGCGCCACCGTGGAGGAGGGTCAGGACTACCTGAAAATCACACCCCCTACAAAATGGGCCACCGGCGCCATCCATACCTATGACGATCACCGGGTGGCCATGTGCTTTTCGCTGGCCGCGTTCAATCCGGCTGGGTTGCCGGTGCGCATTCTTGACCCCAAATGCGTCGCCAAGACCTTCCCGGACTATTTTGAAACACTGTTTCAGGTCGCAGAGGCCGCAACGCCGTCGATTCCGGTTATTTGCATAGACGGCCCCACAGCGTCCGGCAAGGGTACGCTGGCGGCAGAAACAGCCCACCGGCTGGGCTATCACTACCTGGACTCCGGGGCGCTTTACAGGCTGAGCGCCCATGCGGCCGACCAGGCAGGGATTTCCCTGGACGATGGCGACGCCGTGGCCGCCATTGCGCGTACGCTACCGGTCAGGTTTCAGGGCGACCAGATCTTCCTGGGCGGAAAAAACGTGGCGGACGCCATCCGCACCGAAGCTGCCGGCATGGCCGCGTCGAAAGTGTCCGCCCACCCCCAGGTCAGGCTGGCGCTGCTGGAGCTACAGCAAAGTTTCAGGACCCTGCCCGGGCTGGTAGCCGACGGGCGAGACATGGGGACGGTCGTCTTTCCGGACGCCCCCCTGAAAATCTACCTCACCGCCAGCGCTGAACATCGCGCCGAACGTCGTCATAAGCAGTTGATTTCAAAGGGAATTCCCGCTATAATCACCGCGATTCAGCAAGATTTAGAGGCCCGCGATGCACGCGACATGTCGCGAAAAGCAGCCCCTCTGAAACCTGCTGATGACGCTTTGCTTCTGGACAACTCCTACCTCTCGATTGAAAAATCGGTCGGTCAGGTGATTGACTGGTGGCAAGGCAAACGGCCCTTCTGATTCATCGCGCGCCACATTGGCGCCACTCCCAGTGAGCTGATCAGCAGGTTCATCAACGTAACCCCGCGACCGCTTTTAACGGCCGCAAACCGCCGCAGTCAGCCTTAAAAACAATGGCAATCGTGCCATTGGAAACCTGCTCTGTGGATTAGGAAAAACATGTCTGAATCTTTTGCCGATCTATTCAACGAATCGCTCCAGCGCTCTGAAATGCGCACCGGTGAAGTCATCACCGCTGAAGTCGTTCGCATCGACCACAACCACGTCGTCGTCAACGCCGGACTGAAGTCCGAGGCCTATGTGCCGCTCGAAGAATTCAAGAACGACCAGGGCGAACTCGAAGTCCAGGTTGGTGATTTTGTGTCCGTTGCCATCGACTCCGTCGAAAACGGCTACGGCGACACCCTGCTGTCCCGTGACAAGGCCAAGCGCCTGGCATCGTGGATGAGCCTGGAAAAAGCCCTGGAATCCGGCGAATTCGTCACCGGCCAGACCAGCGGCAAGGTCAAGGGCGGCCTCACCGTCCTCGTCAACGGCATCCGCGCTTTCCTGCCCGGTTCGCTCATCGACACCCGCCCCATCAAGGACTTGTCTCCGTACGAGAACAAGACCATGGAATTCAAGGTCATCAAGCTGGACCGCAAGCGCAACAACGTCGTGCTGTCACGCCGTGCTGTCGTCGAAGCGTCCATGGGCGAAGAACGCGCCAAGCTGATGGAAACCCTGAAGGAAGGCTCCGTTGTGCGCGGCGTCGTCAAGAACATCACCGAATACGGTGCATTCGTTGACCTCGGCGGCATCGACGGCCTGCTGCACATCACCGACATGGCATGGCGCCGCGTGCGTCACCCAAGCGAAGTGGTGACGGCTGGCCAGGAAATCGTTGCCAAGATCCTCAAGTTCGACACCGAAAAGAACCGTGTCTCGCTGGGTCTGAAACAGATGGGCGACGATCCATGGATGGGCGTGAACCGCCGCTACCCACAAGGTACCCGTTTGTTCGGCAAGATCACCAACATCGCCGACTACGGCGCATTTGTTGAACTCGAGCCAGGTATCGAAGGTCTGGTCCACGTGTCCGAAATGGACTGGACCAACAAGAACGTGGCACCGAGCAAGCTCGTGGCACTGGGCGACGAAGTCGAAGTCATGGTCCTCGAGATCGACGAAGACAAGCGCCGCATCAGCCTGGGCATGAAGCAGTGCAAGGCCAACCCATGGCAAGAGTTCGCACAGGACACCAAGCGCGGCGACCGCGTCAAGGGCCCGATCAAGTCGATCACCGACTTCGGCGTGTTCGTGGGCCTGGCTGCCGGCATCGACGGCCTGGTGCACCTGTCCGACCTCTCGTGGAACGAACCCGGCGAAGCCGCTGTTCGCAACTACAAGAAGGGCCAGGAAGTTGAAGCGATTGTGCTGGCTGTCGACGTCGACCGCGAGCGTATTTCCCTGGGCATCAAGCAGCTCGACTCCGATCCGTTCACCACGTTCGTGTCCATCAACGACAAGGGCGCCATCGTGACCGGCAAGGTCAAGACTGTGGATGCCAAGGGCGCTGAAATCGACCTCGGCGAAGACATCATCGGTTACCTCCGCGCCAGCGAAATCAGCCGTGACCGCGTGGAAGACGCACGCAACGTGCTGAAGGAAGGCGACGAAGTCTCCGCAGTCGTGGTGAACGTGGATCGCAAGACCCGCAACATCCAGCTGTCGGTCAAAGCCAAGGACAACGCAGACCAGCAGGAAGCCATGGCTTCCCTGAGCCAGCAGTCCTCGCGTGACAACGCCGGCCTGACCAACCTCGGCGCACTGCTGCGCGCCAAGATGGACAACGCCGAGAAATAATCGGACTTCAGAAACATGGCGTGCCTGAGACATCACAGGCACGCCATTTTTCCGTCCCATCATTCCCATGACCCGAAGCGATCTTGTTGAAGAACTGGCTGCGCGTTTCAGCCAGCTGACGCACCGCGATGCTGAATACGCCGTCAAGACCATTCTTGACGCGGTCAGTGACGCCCTCGTGCGCGGACACAGGATCGAAATTCGCGGTTTTGGCAGCTTTTCGGTAAACCGGCGCCCTCCCCGCATGGGCAGAAATCCGCGCTCCGGTGAAAGCGTTGCCATTCCTGAAAAACGCGTGCCGCATTTCAAGCCGGGCAAGGCCCTGCGCGAAGCGGTCGACGCACGAACCCAGGAACTGCTGACGGCGCAGGCGCCGAAGGCACCAAAATAAGCCGGGCGAGCAAGGCGCTGGCTACAATTGAACTGGAAAACTCCAGGAGCCAGGCCAATTGAAATACCTGATGTGGCTGCTTAAGGCGGCCATTTTTTTTACCCTTTTTGCTTTTGCGCTGAATAACCAGCAAGCTGTTGCTGTCCACTTCTTTTTCGGCACGATGTGGACTGCTCCCCTGGTGCTCGTGGTACTGGCAGCCTTCAGCTGCGGACTGGCACTCGGTGTTCTGGTCATGATGCCGCGTTGGTGGCGCAAGCGAAAAATGGCCCGTCAGCACCCAGTGGTGAGCCCGGTTCTTCCGGACAACAGCACAGCATCCTCCAATGCCTCACCGGACATCCTGAGCGTCCCACGTCATGGACTTTGATTTCACGTGGATACTGCTTGGCCTTCCCGTCGCCTTCACACTCGGCTGGCTGGCCTCACGCATTGACCTGAGACAGCTGCGCATCGAGAACCGGCAGGCGCCCAAAGCCTATTTTCGCGGCCTGAACTTCCTGCTGAATGAACAGCAGGACCAGGCCATCGACGCTTTCATCGAAGCTGTCCAGAACGATCCCGACACCTCCGAACTGCATTTCGCACTGGGCAACCTGTTCCGGCGCCGCGGCGAGTATGAGCGCGCCGTTCGTGTGCATGAACACCTGATGTCGCGCGGCGACCTCGCCCAGCCGGAGCGCGACCGCGCACAACACGCATTGGCCCTTGACTTCCTGAAGGCCGGCCTGCTTGACCGCGCGGAAGCGGCCCTGCGCAAACTCGAAGGCACGAGCTACGAAGAAGAGGCGCGTCTCGCATTACTGTCCATTTACGAGCGTTCACGGGACTGGGCGCACGCGAGCGAGATCGCCAGCAAGCTCGACAGCGCCAGCAACGGCAGCTTCAGCGGCAGGCAGGCCCACTACCTTTGCGAACAGGCCGCCACCGCACTCGCAGCCGGTGATTCATCGCAGGCCATGGGCATCCTGAAGACGGCTTGCGGCCTGGCCCCTGCGCTTGCCCGGCCGTGCATAGACCTAGCAAAGCTGCATCTCCAGAGTGGCGACCACCAGGCCGCTTTCGACGCCTTGCTGCAGCTGGAGAAAACTGCACCACAGTCATTGCCCCTGACGGCAGGTCTGCTTGTGAACATTGCCCAGAACACGGCCTTGCGAGCGAAGGTCATGGCATTGCTGAAAACGCACTACGAGTCCATGCCCTCCATCGACATCCTCGAGGCCATGGTGCGGCTTGATGAAGAACCGTCATCCGCCCGTAACTGGTACATCCAGCATTTGCGGCGAGAACCCTCACTGGTTGCCGCATCGCGATGGATCGCCGACGAGGCCCTGGGAACAGAACAAAACCACACACTGGTGCAACGTGCACTGGACCAGGCCACCAAACCCCTGATGCGCTATCGTTGCGCGGCCTGCGGCTTCGAGGCCACACAACACTTCTGGCATTGCCCGGGTTGCCAGGCGTGGGACAGCTATCCTGCGCGTCGGGTGGAAGAGTTATGAACACCCCCGCCGTACGCTCACTGCGTGTAGCGCCTCCCCCCCTTGCAGGGGGCAACAGCTGTGGCCCGGCGGAGCCGGTTCCACGCTGTTCTGGCTTTCAATAAAAACCCAATGACGACCTCTTCAAACCTTACCATCGAACAAATCTCGAAAGCCCGCGTTCTCGTCGTCGGCGATGCGATGCTGGATCGCTACTGGTATGGCGCCGTAGACCGCATCTCGCCCGAGGCGCCTGTGCCGGTCGTTCGTATCTCGCACACCGAAGAGCGCGTGGGTGGTGCCGCCAACGTGGCCTCCAACATCGTGTCGCTGGGTGCAAAAGCGTCGCTGCTGACCGTGGTGGGCGATGACGAGGCCAGCCACCAACTGGAAGCGCTGGTCGCCAAGACGGGCATCACGCCACATTTCGGCCGCGATACACGGCTGAAGACGACAGTCAAGCTGCGGGTCATCGGCCGCCAGCAGCAGCTCATACGCCTGGACTTCGAGAACACGCCTGACAACGAGGTGCTTGCCTCGCAATCGGCGACTTTCGAAAAACTGTATCCAGAACATGGCGCGGTGCTTTTCTCCGACTATGGCAAGGGTGGCCTGGCGCATATCCCGCTGATGATCGAGCAGGCGCGCGCGGCAGGCAAGGTGGTGCTGGTCGACCCCAAGGGTTCCGACTACAGCCGCTACCGCAATGCCACCGTCATCACGCCCAACCGTGCAGAGCTGGAGCAGGTCATAGGCCAATGGCGCGATGAGGCCGACCTTCACGCCAAGGCTCAGACGCTGCGCACCTCGCTCGGCTTGCAAGCGCTGCTGCTGACACGCGCCGAGGCCGGCATGACCCTGTTCGACGAGCAGGGCTTTCTGCATGTGCCCGCCGTGGCACGCGAGGTGTTCGACGTGACCGGCGCGGGCGACACCGTGATCGCCACCCTCGCTGCGATGGCGGCCGCCGGCATGAGCCTGCGTGATGCGGTTCCCGTAGCCAACCGCGCAGGGGGCATCGTCGTCGGCAAGTTCGGCACCGCCACCGTCAGCCATGAAGAGCTGTTTGCAGCCCACTGAACTTAGGACATCCCATGAAAATAGTTGTGACCGGCGCTGCAGGTTTTATTGGCAGCAACATCGTCAAGGGCCTGAATGCCCGCGGCATCGACGACATCATTGCCGTTGACGACCTGACCGAGGGCGACAAATTCAAAAATCTCGCCGACCTGCAGATTGCAGACTACGTCGACGCCGATGATTTTTACGACCTCTTTGCCGAAGGTGCATTTGGCGAGGTCGAGGCGGTCTTCCACGAAGGCGCCTGCAGCGACACCATGGAGCTCGACGGCAAGTACATGATGGACAACAACTACACGCTGTCCTGCGAGTTGTACCAGTCCTGCCAGGAGCAGGGGACGCGCCTGCTCTACGCGTCGTCCGCAGCGACCTATGGCGGCTCGGATACTTTCACCGAATCGCCCGAATTTGAAAAGCCGCTCAATGTTTACGGATACTCCAAGCTTCTGTTCGACCAGCGCCTGCGCCGCGAACTGGGCAAGAAGTTCGAAAACGCAGAAACCCAGGTCGCCGGCTTCCGCTATTTCAATGTCTACGGTCCCCGCGAGCAACACAAGGGCCGCATGGCCAGTGTGGCCTTCCACCAGTTCAACCAGTTCCGTGCCGAGGGCAAGGTAAAGCTGTTCGGTGAGTACGGTGGCTACGGCCCCGGCGCACAAATGCGCGACTTCGTGTTTATCGACGATGTCGTCGCCGTCAACCTCTGGTTTCTCGACAACCCACAGGCCTCGGGCATCTTCAACCTCGGCACCGGGCAGGCCCAGCCTTTCAATGATGTTGCATTGACTGTGGTGAACACCCTGCGCCAGTCGCAGGGCGAGGTGGCACTCAGCCTCGAAGAAGCAACCCGCGGCGGCATGATCGACTACGTGCCCTTCCCCGAAGCCCTGGCTGGCAAATACCAGTGCTACACCCAGGCGGATCTCGGTGCTCTGCGCGCGGCGGGTTGCAAGCACCTGTTTTCAAACGTGCAGAGCGGTGTCGCGTCATACATGACCAGCCTGGGCCACGCTGCCTAGGGTTTTCCCATGCGGGTGAGGCGCTCACCCGGTCAACCCCTTGGCAAAGCAGGCCGTTAAGCAGGTTCACCCTGCTTCGGGGTGATCAAAACCGGTTTTCCCATTCAAAATATTTCGAGGGGTTTCTCATGTTCAAAAAATTGCTGGCGTTTGTCGCCGCCATGTACATGGCAGTATCTTTTGCTGCCGTGGACGTCAACAAGGCTACGGCCGCAGAACTCGACGGCATCAAGGGCATCGGCCCCGCCATTTCTGGCCGCATCGTCGACGAGCGGAAAAAGGGCAGCTTCAAGGATTGGAATGACTTTATCGAACGCGTCAAAGGCATTGGCGAAGGCAATGCAGCCAAGTTCTCCGCTGAAGGCATGACTGTCGGCGGCAGCAGCTTCAAGGGTGTCGCCGCTACACCTGCAACAGCAGCCAAGAAGGACGACAAGCCAGCCGCCAAGGCTGAAGAAAAAAAGGCTGATGCCAAGCCTGCCGCCACCGTTGCCGCAGCGCCAGCAGCTGCAGCCAAGCCGGTAGCAGCCGCTTCTGCACCTGCCGCCATGGCCAAGCCCGCTGCTGCGGCGTCCGCAGCAGCCAAGCCCGATGCAAAGGCTGACGCCAAGGCAGAAGCCAAAGCCAAGAAAGAAGCCGACGCCAAAGCAAAGGCCGACGAGAAGAAGGCCAAGGCTGATGCAGCCAAGGCCAAGAAAGAAGCCGACGCCAAAGCCAAGGCAGATGCCAAGGCCGCCAAGGATGCGAAGCCAGCCGCAAAGGCTGAGGCCAAGGCTGACACCAAGGCCGATGCTGCAAAGCCAGCCGCCAGCGCTGCTGCAAAGAAATAAATTCACGCGGCTTCAAAAAAACCCGCTCAAGCGGGTTTTTTTTCGCCCGACACAGAGACGACCGCCGAATCAGGCCAACTTAAAACAGCTGTTATAGCTATAACAGCTGTTTTAAGGCAGTTGATGGGCCTAGACCCTTGCCTGGAAAGCCTGAAAACACCGGAAAAAAGGCCTTTTTACCCCCCTAAATCGGCCTCCAGACCAATAGATACGAGCGTGAGAAGCTATTAATTTTATAGCAATCGACACCCCGTCACATCAGTGCGAGCATGTCTGTGACCCCAATATCCACACCCGCCTGCGTCAACAGCGTGATCGCCTGGCTGCGATGGTGGGTCTGGTGGTTGAATAGGTGCGTCATGGCCTGCCAAGCCGGGTGCTCGCGCCGCGTTCCCCGGGAGTTGCTGTAGGCCATAGGCATTTGCGGGTAGGCCGCCGGCATGCTGGCCGTCCATTGATCGATGGCATCGTCCAGCTGCGCCCGTTTGGCTTTCAGGTCATCCCAGTCCGCGTGGGGCACCATGTCCAGCGCATAAGCTTCGGGGATCGTGATCAGGTCGCCGTCCAGCATCTCAAAACGCAAGCCGTTTTCAAGCCCTGAGCGCGCAAAGCGGCGCAGCCAGACCTGGTCGGTCACCACGAGGTGGTTCAGGGTGCGGTGGATGGATCCGAAAAAAGCGCCGCGATCGCGCTTGCGCTCGTCATCTGTCAGGTTCTCGCAGGCGGCATACATGCGCCCGTTGATCCAGCGGTTGTACTTGGCGTGAAAACGGTAAAGCTCAGTGAAGTCGGGGGTCATGCCCGCGATTGTCTGGATTTTTCTGCACCGCCGCAACGCCGGGCATGCCAGTGAAAAGCGGCAGCAGGGTTGAGACCTGCTGCGCCGCACGCATCTGGCCAATGTCCTGTGCCAGGTACTGGAAGATGTCTGCGCGGATCAGCCACAGCTCCACGACGGTATGGGCATGGCCCACCAAATCAGCCGTACGCAGGCGGTGCGCCTCGCTGCACGGCGCGACGGCGGCCAGCATCGCCTGCCTGATGGCCTCCAGGTCGGCCGGCGGCGTGGACGCGACCTCATGCGTGCCCTCACCCTCCGCGGGATCAGAACGGGTGCTGGTGCCGAACCAGCGATGAATGCGGGAGTTCCTGTCCATGCGCCGCCTCCATGCAGTTAGTTGCCGCCAAACCCGCCACCGCCCGGTGTGTGGATTTCAAAAACATCTCCGGGCGCCATGTCGGCCTGCCCGATGTGGCCCAGCGCCTCGATGCGTCCGTCGGACCGCACCACCAGGTTTTTGCCCACCTGTCCGGGCTGGCCGCCTGCCATGCCAAATGCACCGTGCGTGCGCCCGTTGGACAAAATGCTGGCCGTCATCGGTTCCAGAAAGCGAACCCGGCGCACCCCGCCGTTGCCGCCGTGCCAGCGCCCTACCCCGCCCGAACCTTCGCGGATCTCGTAGCTTTCCAGCCGGACAGGGAAGCGGAACTCCAGCACCTCGGGGTCGGTCAGCCGGGAGTTGGTCATGTGCGTCTGCACCACCGATGTTCCGTCAAAACCGGACAGCACCTTGCCGCTGCCATCGGTCACACCACCTGCACCCGAGCCACCCGAAATCGTTTCGTAGTACTGGTGGCGCTGGTTGCCGAACGTAAAGTTGTTCATCGTGCACTGGCTGGCCGCCATCACACCCAGCGCGCCGTAAAGCGCATTGGTGATGCAGGTCGAGGTCTCCACATTGCCCGCCACGACGGATGCCGGCGGATTGGGGTTGAGCATGGACCCTGCCGGGATGATGACCTTGAGCGGCTTCAGGCAACCCGCGTTCAGCGGGATGTCGTCATCGACCAGCGTGCGGAAGACATACAGCACCGCCGCCATGCACACCGCCGTGGGCGCGTTGAAGTTGTTGGTCTGCTGCGCGGACGTGCCGGTGAAGTCGATTTCCGCACTGCGGTTCTTTTTGTCTACCCGGATGGCCACACTGATCTGCGCACCGTTGTCGAGCGGCAGGGTGAAGTCACCATCCTTGAGTTTGGTGATCACACGGCGCACGGACTCTTCTGCGTTGTCCTGCACGTGGCTCATGTAGGCCAGCACCACCTCGAGGCTGAACTGCTCTACCATCTTGCGCAGTTCCTGCACACCCTTTTCATTCGCCGCAATCTGCGCCTTGAGGTCGGCCATGTTTTGTTGCGGGTTGCGGCTGGGGTATTTGCCGCTCTTGAGCAATGCCACCATCTCGGCTTCGCGCAGCACACCGCGCTCGACAAGCTTGACGTTGTTGATCTGCACGCCCTCTTCCTCGATCAACGTCGAGAATGGCGGCATGGAACCCGGCGTCGTGCCGCCAATGTCGGCATGGTGGCCACGCGAGCCGACATAAAAAGTCGGCGTGTCATGCGAGGCCGTGCCCAGATACACCGGCGTGATGACGGTGATGTCGGGCAAATGTGTGCCGCCGTGGTACGGATCGTTCAGCACATACACATCCCCTGGCTGCATCTTGCCCGCGTTCTCGCGGATCACCGTCTTGATGCTTTCACCCATCGAGCCCAGGTGTACCGGCATGTGCGGCGCATTGGCAATCAGGTTGCCCTGCGTGTCGAACAGCGCGCAGCTGAAGTCCAGACGCTCCTTGATGTTGACCGAATACGCCGTGTTCTGCAGCTGCAAGCCCATCTGCTCGGCGATGTTCATGAAGAGGTTGTTGAACACCTCAAGCAGCACCGGGTCGACGTGCGTGCCCGCCGCAAACTTGATCGCACGTTCGGCGCGACGGTCCAGCACCAGGTGGTCCAGCGCTGTCAGCGCCGCTTCCCAGCCGGGCTCCACCACGGTAGTCGCATTTTTCTCTGCAATGATGGCCGGGCCGGAGATGATGTCGCCGGGCTGCAGGTCTTCACGCACCACAAGCGCCGCGTCGTGCCACTGGCCACCCGAGTACATGCGCACGGTTTCGCGGCGCGGCACCTCGCGCGGCTCGTGCGTCGCATGGCGCGGTTCAACAGGTGCATCGCCGGCCACCACCGATTCAACCGACACCGCCTCGACCACCAGCCCCTTGCCCTGCATCAGGAAGGCAAAACGCTGGCGGTAAGCCGACTCAAACCCGGTCTCGATCTGGTCCAGCGTGCCGAAAGGCACGACCAGCGCCGCATCGCTGCCTTCGTAGCGCACGTGCACACGATGGTGCGTGGTGATGGTGCCCGTGTTGACCTGCTGGCGTTGCAATTCTTCTTCCGCCGTCGCCGCCAAGGTGTTGAGCTTCTCTGCAATCTCGGGCAGCGCTGAGGCGCTGAGCTTGAGTTCAATCGCCTGCTCGCGAATCACGTTCTGGTCAGCCAGGCCCATGCCATAGGCGCTCAGCACACCGGCCAGCGGGTGCACAAAGACGCGCGTCATGCCCAGTGCATCGGCCACCAGACAGGCGTGTTGACCGCCCGCGCCGCCAAAACACTGCAACGTGTAACGGGTTACGTCGTAGCCCCGGGCAACCGATATCTTTTTGATGGCATTGGCCATCTGCTGCACCGCGATGTTGATGAAACCTTCCGCCACCACTTCCGCGCTGCGGCCGGTCTGGCCTGCCAGTTCGTTGAACTGCGCCTCGACAGCTTCATAGCTCAGGGCTTCATCGGCGTTCGGGCCGAAAACCTTTGGGAAGTATCGCGGCTGAACCTTGCCGACCATCACGTTGGCATCGGTCACCGCCAGCCGTCCGCCACGGCGGTAGCTGGCGGGGCCGGGGTTGGCGCCCGCACTCTGCGGGCCGACCCGAAAACGCTCACCGTCAAACTTCAGGATGGAGCCGCCGCCCGCGGCGACGGTATGAATGCTCATCATGGGCGCGCGCATGCGCACACCGGCCACCTGCGTCTCGAACTCACGCTCGAACTCACCGGCGTAGTGCGACACATCGGTGGACGTGCCGCCCATGTCAAAGCCGATAACCTTGGCATGACCTGCAATGGCTGCCGTGCGGGCCATGCCCACAATGCCACCGGCCGGGCCGCTCAGGATCGCATCCTTGCCCTGAAACACATGGGCGTCCGTCAGGCCACCTGAAGACTGCATGAAAAACAGCTTGACCCCCGGCATCTCGGCGGCCACCTGCTCCACATAACGGCGCAGGATGGGCGACAGGTAGGCATCCACCACGGTGGTGTCGCCCCGGCTGACAAACTTCATCATGGGGCTGGTTTCATGCGAGGTACTGACCTGCGTGAAGCCGACCTCCAGCGCGATGCGTTTGGCCGCCTTCTCGTGCGCCGTGTAGCGGTAACCATGCATGAACACGATCGCCAGGCTGCGCAGCCCTTTCTGGAAATGGACCTGCAATTCCTTCTTGAGCAGGGTTTCATCAAGTGCCTGCAACACCTCGCCCTGAGCGCCCACGCGCTCCTGCGCCTCCAGCACGGCGCCGTACAGCAGCTCGGGCAACACGATGTTGCGGTCAAACAGACGGGGGCGGTTCTGGTACGCGATGCGCAGCGCATCCCTGAAACCACGGGTGGTCACCAGCAGCGTCGGCTCGCCCTTACGCTCCAGCAGCGCATTGGTGGCGACGGTGGTGCCCATCTTCACCGAATCGACCAGCTTCGCGCTGATGGGTTCACCGGCCTTCAGCCCCAGCAGGTGGCGAATGCCGGCGACTGCCGCATCACGGTACTGCTCGGGGTTTTCGGACAGCAGCTTGTGCGTGACCAGCGAGCCATCCGGCTTTTTGGCCACGATGTCGGTGAACGTGCCGCCACGGTCTATCCAGAATTGCCAGCGTTTGTCCGCCAGGGGCGTGCTTGTGTCGGATGTGTTTGTTGTCGTCATTGTTATAAAAGCGGTTTTTCAGAGGATAGCGGGAGAAACGGTGCCAGCCTGTCAGGTTTTGACAAATCTCACAAAGCAGGTTTTGGGCCGTCGGTCAGGTTGTGGGGTAGCTACGGCCGCAGGTAATAAGGCACGAAGATGTCGTTGGCCTCGTTGCCCACCGAGCGCACCCATTCGCGGGAGAACTTCTCACCCATGCGCTTGATTTCAAGGTCCAGGTCCTGGGGGATACGTTCAATCTTCACGCCATTGGCGCGCAACTCTTCTGTGGCGCTGGTGGCGAGCGCCTGGCTGGCTTCCCATCCCCGCGCCTCGGCAGCAGCGGCCGCCTTGAGCACCATACTGCGGCCGTCGGGCTTGAGGGCGTCAAAGGCCTTGCTGCTGACAAACACCACATTCTTCGGGAACCACGCATTGATCTCGTAGTAATACTTGATGGGCCCCCAGACCTTGTTTTCCACGCCCGTCAGTGCGGAGGTGATCATGTTGTCCATGCGCCCCTCGGACAGGGCCTTGCCCACATCGACCATCGCCACATCGACGGGTTTGGCACCCAGCATCTCGGCGATGCGCAAGGTTGTCGAGTTATAGGTTCGCATCTGCGTTCCGCGGAAATCGGCCAGGCCGCGAATGGGCTTGCTCGAATGCAGGCCTTGCGGCGGCCAGGGCACGGCGTACAGCAGCTTCAGGCCGCGCTCGGCAAAATGCTTTTCGATGCCGGGCCGCTGAAGCTTCCAGAGGCGCTGCGCATCACTGTAGGAGCCCACGACAAACGGAATGGAGTCTGCGCCGGCCAGCGGAATTTCTTTCACCATGCTGGTCATGATGGTTTCACCGGCCTCGGCCTTGCCCTGTTGCACGGCCTGGCTCACCTCATTGAGTTTGGCCAGCGTGTTGTTCGGGTGCACCTGAATGCGCAGCTTGCCACTCGTGGCCTGCTCCACATCACGCGAGAACTGCATGATGTTTTGCGTGTGGAAAGACTCTGCCCGGTAGCCCGTGGCGAGCTTCCACGTGGTCTGGGCGTACAGCGTAGGGACGTGACTCAGCGAAACCGCGCACAGGGCGGTCATCCAAAGCTTTTTCATGGGAACTCCTGAAGAGAAGTGGCTTCTTGCTGTTGAACTACATGTGACGTGGCAGCCACAGCACCACGTCCGGAACGAAATAGGTAATCAGTACCGCCAGGATCATGAGGAAGAACAGCGGCAACGCCACGCGTGCGATCCACGTCACCTCGCGCTTTGTCAGGCCCTGGATCACAAAAAGATTGAAGCCGACAGGTGGCGTGATTTGTGCCATCTCCACCACCAGAACGATGAAGATGCCGAACCAGATCAGGTCGAACCCGGCGGCTTCCACGGTCGGCAGCAACACGGCAATGGTCAGCACAACAACCGAGATGCCGTCGAGGAAACAGCCCAGGACAATGAAGAAGCCGATCAGGCCCAACATCAACATGAATGGCGAGAGATGCAAGGCGCCTATGAACTCGGCCAGGTGGCGCGGCAGGCCAATGAAGCCCATCGACAAGGTCAGGAAGGCTGCACCGGCGAGGATCAGGCCGATCATGCAATAGATGCGGCAGGCGGCGACCAGCCCTTCCCTGAATTTGGTCCAGTTCAGCGACCCTTCGATGGCCGCCAGCACAAGTGAGCCGGCCACACCCAGTGCAGCCGCTTCAGTGGCCGTGGCAATACCGCTGTAAATCCCGCCCAGCACCACCACAATCAGCGACACCACGGGAATAAGGTGACGCGAAGCATATATCTTCTGACCGAAACTCAAGGCCTCGTCAGCCGCAGGCACTTTGTCTTTATTGAACATGGCCCAGACCATGATGTAGCCCATGAACAGCGCGGCCAGCATCAGGCCCGGAATCACGCCCGCCAGAAACAGCTTCGCGATCGACACATTCGCCGCCACCCCGTACACAATCATGATGATCGACGGTGGAATCAACAGGCCCAGCGTGCCTGCACCGGCCAACGTCCCAATGGAAATGTCGTCCGGGTAGCCGCGCTTCTTGAGCTCTGGCAAGGTGATCTTGCCAATGGTGGCGCAGGTGGCTGCCGATGAGCCCGAGATCGCCGCAAAAATGGTGCAGCCCACGACGTTGATGTGCAGCAACCGCCCAGGCAACCGGTCCAGCCAGGGTGCCAGGCCCTTGAACATGCTGTCCGAGAGTTTGCTGCGAAACAGGATCTCGCCCATCCACAGAAAAAGTGGCAGCGCCGTGAGGGTCCAGCTGGAGGTGGAACCCCAGATGGTCAGCATCATGCTGTCTCCTGCAGGCCGCGCTGTCAGAAGTTCCATCCCAAGGAGGCCCACGGCCATCAGGGACAGTCCAATCCACAGGCCCGATCCGAGCGCGACAAAGAGCAGCACAATCAATCCGAAGGCAATGATAATGTCCATTTTTTTCTTTCCGGCTTATTCGATGTGGGCGGCTTCTGTGGAGACAGCAATAAAGCTGCCGCCGCGCCAGCGCTCAACGAGCGCCTGTACAAAAGACAAGGCAAAACCAATGCAGCCGAGCGCCATGGCAAGCTGCGGAATCCACAGGGGCGAGGCATCTGCCGCAGGCGAGATGTCGTGCGTGCTGTACGACACCCACACCAACCGCATCGCGTACCAGGCCACATAAACGGTCAGGGCCAACCCGGCGCCCAGAGACCACCACTCAAGAAATCCTCGCACCTTGGGGGAAACGCGCTCCAGCAGCAGGGTCACGCGAATATGGTCACCATGTTCGAGCGTGCCCGGCAAGGCAAGAAACAGCGCTGCGGCAATCGCATAACCGGCGTAGGCATCCAGTCCGGCAATGTCCCAGTTCGCCTCTCGCGCCACCACACCCAGCATGACAGTGACAAAGGCCGCCAGCATGGCAACGCAAGACAAGCCCATGAGCAATTTGTAAAAATACTGGATAAGTTTGCCCATGGCACGCTCCTGCATCAATCAAAAATCTAGAGAAAAAAGTTGGCAACGAGCCGGCCCTGGATCTGCTTTGCGCAGACCGGCCCGCCCATTGAAGCTGCTTATTTTTTGCGGTAAGCGTCGATCACGGATTGGCCTTCAGGACCAGCGGTCTTGAGCCACTCCGCCGTCATGGTCTCGCCGATGGCGCCCAATTCTTTCTTGACACTGTCGGAAGGCGCGCTGATCACCATGCCCTTCCCGGCAAGCTCCTTGATGTATTCGCCATCAAGCTTCTCGCTGGTGGCCCAACCACGCTGCTCGGCGGCGGCAGCTGCCTTGAGCAGTGCGTCCTGCGTGGTTTTGTCCAGCGCGTCAAAGGCTTTCTGGCTCACCACCGTTGCATTGCGCGGCAACCAGGCACTGACGGGATAGAAATACTTGACCTGCTCGTGCAGCTTGCTCTCGACACCACTGGCACTGGACGTCAAAAAGTTCTGCACGCCACCGGTTGCAAGTGCCTGGCCCAGCTCGGCCAGCTGGATGGTCACCGGCTGTGCCTTCAGGAGTTGGGCGATACGGGTGGTGGCCGGGTTATAGGCGCGCATCTTGGTGCCGGCGAAGTCCGCGGGCGTGCTGACGGGTTTGAGCGAATACAGCGACTGGCCAGGCCACGGCACGCTGAACAAAACCTTCACACCCTGTGATGCGAGCAGCTTGTCCTGAGCTGGTTTCGCAGCCAGGTACAGCCGCCGCGCATCGCCATAGCTGGTTGCCAGGAAGGGAATCGAATCGACGCCGAACAACGGGTTTTCGTTGGCCGCACCAGAGAGGATGAATTCGGCTGCCTGAACCTGCCCGGTCTGCACCGCGCGCTTGATCTCGTTGGCCTTGTACAGCGAGCCACCGGGATGCAGCGTGATCTTGAGTTTTCCACCCGTCAGCTGGTCCACCTCAGTGGCGAACTGCTGCACGTTCTGGGTCTGAAAGCTGTTGGCCGAATAGCCCGTGGGCAAATCCCATTTTGTCTGGGCCCAGGAGGCGCTGACAGCGGCTACGGCGGCAAGTGAAACTAGCAATTTCTTCATCATGATCTCCAGTAAAAAAATGAGGCCTCAAAGAGTGGCCAGGTCGTGGTTCAACAAATCAGTGATCAGCATGGCGCCGGGCGCGTGGGTTATGCAGAACTCGGGGCGGGCCTGCATGATGGCGGCTTGCGGCGTCACGCCACAGGCCCAGAAAACCGGGATTTCATCCGGTAGCACCTCGACGGCATCGCCATAGTCGGGTTTGGCCAGATCCACGATTCCAATCAGGGCAGGATCTCCGATATGCACAGGCGCGCCATGCACATCGGGAAAGCGCGAGGTGATCTGCACCGCACGGATCGCATCGGCGGCCTTGAATGGCCGCATCGTCACAACCATGGGCCCATGGAACGGGCCGGCCGACTCGGTGGGCGTGTTCGTGCGATACATCGGGACGTTCCTGCCCTGATCGATGTGCTTGATGCGCAAGCCAGCTTCCTGCAAGGCCTGCTCGAAAGAAAATGAGCAGCCGAGCACAAACGTCACCATGTCGTCGCGCCAGAGTGCGCTGATGTCCGTGGGTTCATCGACCAGTTCGCCCCGGTGCCACACACGGTAGCGGGGCAGGTCGGTGCAGATGTTGATATCGGTGCCCAGCTCAGGCAGCCCCACGTGACCAGGCCCGGAAACCGCCAGCACCGGACAGGGCTTGGGGTTGCGCTGGCAGTAGGTCAGGAAATCACCGGCTTCCGCTGCAGGAAGGATGACCACGTTGCCCTGCACATGGCCATTGGCCAGGCCGCTCGTCTGCGAGGTCCAGCGCCCCTGCCGGATGACACTGCGAACGTAGGCGGCGCTGTCGATGCTGCCAGCGTCGAAAACCGAGAGTGCCGATTCAGTCGATGTACTCACCAGAAAATTCCCCGTTTGCGTATGTCACTTTCATGACGATGGGCGAATTGTGTGAGCGACGGTAACCTTCAGCAAATTTAAAATTTTTCGCTTACACCATCGATTTTTTCGATGCCTAGGATTTACCCTGACGCACCTTTTTTGTGGATTTCCCTGTTTGCGCCACACCTCTTTTGGTGCCTGCAGACACCCCCGTGACAGCAACAGCAAAATCAACTGCAGATTTCACAACCGTCTCCACGGACGATGAGGTGGGGTCCGTGCGGTAGCTCGCGTGAATGGGCAATCCCTTGGGTATCTTGTCACAGGTCAGCGGTTTCAGGCTGGCAAAACCCGTCAGCCGTTGAACCGCCGCACGCGGCAAAAGCGCCACGCCGAATCCGCCCTGCACCAGTTGGACCATCGCCGAAATCGAAGAAATCGCATGCACCTTTTTGGGCTCCATGCGGTTCTGTTTGAACATGTCGAGCAGCGTGACATGGGGTTGTGAGCCTTTCTGGAAGGTCAACAATTCCATTTCTGCGAGCTCATCAAGCCGGTAATTTCTTTTTTTATGCAACAGCGGGTTGCCCACAAACGCCATGTCCATGACCGGCAAGGCGTGGTTTCGCACGCCATCGGCCGATGCGGGCAGGACTGCAAACACCAGGTCCAGCGTGCCGCGTTCGATTTGCTCCAGCAGGATGGGCGTGGTTTCTACCGTGAGCTCCAGTTCCAGCCCCGGGTGGTCCAGGCGCAGCTTTTCCAGCCAGGGAATAAGCCAGGAATGCAGCACTGATTCAATGGCACCGATACGCATGGCCACAGCCATGGGTGCGCCCGAACCCATCTCGGCCTTCACCTCGCGCTGCAGGTCCAGCAACTTCTGGGCGTACACAAGAAAGCGCGCGCCGGCAATCGTCAGCTTGAACTGTTTGTCGCGCCTGTCCAGCAGAAGGATGCCCAGTTCTTCTTCCAGCGTCGCAATCCGGCTGGACATGGCCGATTGCGTGAGGAAGAGTTTTTCTGCCGCGCGTGAAATGCTTTTCAACGAGGCCACCCAATAGAAGGCTTCCACAAAACGGAGATTCATAAGGGCCTCATCGGGTTTGCTGGGACATACAGGCCGGATTTTGGGGTATGTCCGGGGAACTGGCGCGGGATTTGCGTCTATCCTAGTACTACTTTTTCAGCCCATACCCATCAACCCCACCCATCCTTCACGGAGTCACCATGAAATTCAAGCTTGCACTGGTCGCCACAGCCCTTACCCTGGGCACATCCGCTTTTGCACAGACCAAATGGGATTTGCCAGCCGCCTACCCGGCCTCCAACTTCCACTCCGAAAACCTGATCCAGTTCGCAAATGATGTCGACAAGGCCAGCGGCGGCAAGCTGAAGATCACTGTGCATCCGAACGCCTCCCTGTTCAAGGCGCCGGAGATCAAGCGGGCAGTTCAGGGCGGTCAGGCACAGGCGGGTGAAATCCTGCTGGTGAACTTCCAGAATGAAGCCCAGCTGTTCGGCGCCGATGGCCTGCCATTCCTCGCTGACAGCTATGACTCGGCCATGAAGCTTTATCAGGCGCAAAAGCCGCTGCTTGAAAAGAAGCTGGCCGAACAGGGCATGTCCCTGCTGTACGCGGTGGCCTGGCCACCCCAGGGCATTTACGTGAAAAAGCCCATTGCTTCTGCGGCTGACCTCAAAGGCGTGAAGTGGCGTGCCTACAGCCCCGCAACCGCGCGTATCGCCGAGCTGGTGGGCGCACAGCCTGTGACCATTCAGGCATCCGAGCTGTCCCAGGCACTGGCAACCGGCGTGGTGGAATCTTTTATGTCCTCCGGCTCGACCGGCGTGGACAGCAAGACCTATGAACACCTCAAGTACTGGTACGACACCCAGGCCTGGCTGCCGAAAAACGCGGTGATCGTGAACAAGGCGGCTTTTGATGCGCTGGACGCACCCACCAAGCAGGCCGTGCTGAAGGCGTCCGCAGATGCCGAAGTGCGCGGCTGGACAGCCTCCAAAAAGGTCAACACTGACTCGATCAACACACTCAAGACCAACGGCATGAACATCGTGACGCCCTCCCCGGTTTTGAAGGCCGACATGAAAAAGGTGGGCGACGTGATGCTCAAGGAATGGCTTGACAAGGCCGGTCCTGAAGGCAAGGCCATGGTTGACGCCTATCGCAAATAAGCCCAGGCATGCGCAAGCTGCTTGACGGCCTCTACAACAGCGCAGCCGCCGTGGCGGCGCTATTCATGGTGGGCCTGCTGGTGATGGTGCTTCTGTCCATCCTCAGCAGGCAACTGCATTTTCACGTGCCGGGAACTGATGCCTATGCGGGCTACATGATGGCCGCCAGCGGTTTTCTGGCGCTGGCCCACACGCTCAAGCGCGGCGAGCATATACGGGTGACGTTGTTGCTGAACGCAGCAACAGGCAGCTGGAAAAGATGGCTTGAGCTCTGGTCTCTCGGTCTGGCTGTGCTGCTGTCCCTGCTCTTCGCGTGGTACAGCTGCAAGCTTGCCTGGCAATCGATGGCATTCAATGACATCTCTACCAGCAGTGATGCCACCCCGCTGTGGATCCCGCAATTGGCGATGGCTTTCGGCACCGTCATTTTCTGCATCGCTTTTGTGGATGAACTGGTGCTTGAAATCCGGGGACAACGCAAGGTCGTTGCCAGCGGTGAAGCCCTGCGCAATGAATAACGCTCCCGCCCCCGTCACACGCACCTGACTGAAGAAATATGAACGACATTGCCATCATGGCGCTTTTGGTGCTGTCCCTTTTTCTGATCCTCGGGACAGGCGTCTGGATCGGCCTGACCCTGTCCGGCGTTGCATGGATTGGCATGCAACTGTTCACCACACGCGTAGCAGGCGACGCCATGGCGGTCACGATCTGGGGCTCTGCGTCGAGCTGGACGCTGACAGCGTTACCCCTTTTCATCTGGATGGGCGAGATACTTTTTCGAACCCGTCTTTCCGAAGACATGTTCAAGGGCTTGGCACCATGGATGCAGGCGCTGCCCGGGCGTCTGCTGCATACCAACGTTGTAGGGTGCACCATCTTTGCGGCTGTCTCCGGCTCGAGCGCAGCCACCTGCGCCACCATAGGCAAGATGACGCTGCCTGAGCTGAAGCGCCGCGGCTACCCAGAGCACATGATCATCGGCACACTGGCTGGCGCCAGCACGCTTGGCCTCTTGATTCCGCCGTCCATCATCATGATTGTTTACGGCGTCACAGCTGAAGTGTCGATTGCCAAACTGTTCATTGCGGGCGTCTTCCCGGGCATCATGCTCGCCCTGCTGTTTTCGGGCTATATCGTGCTCTGGTCGCTGCGCCACCCTGACCAAATTCCTGCTGCAGATGAAAAGTCAACTTTTCTGCAGAAGCTGTCTGCCTCACGTGCGCTGATCCCCGTCATCCTGCTGATCATGGCCGTACTGGGCTCCATCTACAGCGGCATCGCGACGGCCACCGAAGCAGCTGCAGTCGGTGTGGTCGGTTCGCTGGTGATTTCAGCGCTGCAAGGCTCCATGAGCTGGCAGACATTCAGGGATGCGCTGATGGGCGCGACGCGCCTGTATTGCATGATTGCACTGATCCTTGCCGGCGCTGCCTTCCTGACGCTGTCCATGGGTTACATCGGCCTGCCGCGCCATCTTGCTGAATGGATCGCCACGCTCGGGCTGTCGCAAGGCCAGCTGATACTCGCGCTGTCCCTGTTTTTTATCGTGCTGGGCTGCTTTCTCGACGGGATCTCTATGGTGGTGCTGACCATGGGCGTGCTGATGCCCACCATACAGAAGGCAGGCATAGACCCCATCTGGTTCGGCATTTTTATTGTTCTGGTGGTCGAGATGGCCCAGATCACCCCACCCGTCGGCTTCAACCTCTTTGTACTTCAGGGCATGACCGGCAAGGAGTTGCCATGGATCGCGAAGGTCACCCTGCCGATGTTCCTGCTGCTCTGTGTGGCGGTAGGACTGATCTACGCCTTTCCGGCCGTCGTCACCTGGTTGCCGGGGAAGATGTAGGCGGCCGTGCTTAGGGCAAGCCGAAAGGGTGATGAATCGGGAGCTGAAGTTTTCGCCCCGGAGAATCCGGACAGCAACACGATTGCACATGCGGCGATCCCCTTCTTTGGCTGCCTGGTGGTTTGTGTTGTGCTGATCATGTTGTTTCCGAAGGTCGTGACCAGTTTGCCTAACGTTGTGATGAGTGTGGAGAACCAGACCGATGCGTAGCGTTCGTACTTCGCTGACCGGTCGAGTTGCGCGTTAGGCCTCAGAAATGCTGCGTGTTCCTGTTCTCTGGCCGTCAGTACTTACCTCTCCAGAAGAGGTCGGACAGATCAAAGACTTGTATGCACATCTGACGGGACTCGCGTATAGCGTCGAAGCATGGGATGCCGCCTTACAGCTGTACCGCACGTCAAAAAATCCGCCTTCTGGAATCCCTCACGCTATCGCGGATCGTTGGCGCTGGATCGCTTGCCACGAGTGTATTTTTGAGCTTTATCACCTTCGATCTAGGCTGGAGAAAATCCAGTCTGTAAGGCTTCGCGGCTGTCCGTCATTACGCCCCTACATCGACATGGAAAAAATTAAGCGCGCGCGTAAGAGGCTTGATGAATATTTCCCAGACATTGAAGCCTTGCGACACGCCACTGCCCATAAAGGCGAAAATGAAGCACATCCTGAAGTGCATGCGCCAGACGGGCTGTATGCACTTACTGGATTTCGTAAGGCCGATAGATTTAGCACCCCGTATCAGGGAAAATTGCGCTATCTCGACATCACGGATCAATCGCTTAAGAGAATTGTTGAGGTGATTACTGAGTTTGTCGCAGCCTTTGAGGCCCCCGCGGCTGAGCTTGAAAAACAAGGGCATATTGAGTAAGGCCTGCGCTGAAGACAAACCAACAGGTAGTCACGCTAACCTCGCATATTCACTGGTATCGCGATTTCCTTGTTAGCGTCTAGGCGGGATACGCGTTTCTCCAACAACTGATGTGTCAGTCAATACGAAAAGGCCGCAACAACCGCTCATCATCCGTCAACGCCCAGGTCTTCAGCCCAGTAGCCGCTTCAATCGCCTCACGATAAGGCGGCATGTTGGTGCACTCCAGCACCAGGTGTTCAAGTGAAGGCTCTCGCTTCTTAAGCGCAACGGCGGCCGCCACGACTTCGGCGCTGGTTTTGATGATATCCATGTAGAGCTGGTTGCCCAGGATGGCAGTGGCGAACTCGCCTTTCGGGTCCACGCCCTGTATCACCACATCCTTGAGGCGTTCGCGCGGCACACCGGCTGCACGTATATGTTCGAGGCCGAGCTTGCCGGCGCTGATGGTCAGCACGCCGACTTTGGCCTGCGTTGCCAACAGGCCGGGCAACTGCATCAGGCTGGAGGTGATGACAGGTACCTTGACTGCTGCCTGTAGTTCTTTTTGCAGCAGCACCAGAAAACCGCAACTGGTGGTGATGGCTTTGGCGCCGTCGCGCTCCATGGCGCGCACCACAAACACAAAGGCCGGCACCACACGCGCGCCGCGCAGGCCGGCGGCCGACTGCACGACCTTGTCCGGCCAGGCGCCCTTGACGGTGCGCAGGCTGGTGGGTACGCCGAAGGCGTCAGGATGGCCGATGTCGCCCGGCAGGCGCGGAAAGCGGGTGTCCAGCATCACCACGCCCAAAAAGCCGGTGGCCGCAGCGGCGTTCTGGTCGTCAGCATTCATGGGCTTTGGCGCAGTTACAGTCATGGTTTTATTGTCCAGCCAAAAAGAGCCTCCCCTTGCACGATCAAACCATCAACATTGTTGCGGCTGTCATCTTTGCAATTGCACTGATACACACGTTCACGGCCAAGCTGTTCGAGCGGCTGGCACACCGCTACCCACGGCATTCCGGCCTGTTCCACCTGCTGGGCGAGGTCGAGGTCGTTTTCGGCTTCTGGTCGATTGTGCTGATCTTTGCCATGTGGGCGGTGTCCAGCGGCGAGCAGGCGCTGGCCTATGTTGAATCCCGGCGCTACACCGAGCCGCTGTTTGTATTTGTGGTCATGGTGGTGGCTGCATCCCGGCCCATCCTGCAGGCCGTGTCATGGGTGATTGACCTGGTGGCCAGGCTGGCACCGGTGCGCACCTCCCTCGCAACAGCGTGGCTCGGGCTGGCGGGCGTGCCGCTGATGGGCTCCCTGGTCACGGAACCTGCAGCCATGACCATCGCGGCATTGATGCTGGCACCGCGCATCTTCGTGCCCGGCGTGCCCGAGCGCTACAAATACCTGGCGCTGGGTGTACTGTTTGTGAACGTCTCCATAGGCGGCACGCTGACGGCTTTTGCAGCGCCGCCTGTCCTGATGGTGGCCAGTACCTGGAACTGGTCTTCAGGCTTCATGCTGGCGACCATAGGCTGGAAGGCTGCGATTGCGGTGCTGATCAATGCCACGGCAGCCATCTTCATGCTGCGCAAATACCTCGTCGACCCACCCGTGCCCAGCACGCCGGTTGAAAAGGTGCCGCTGCAGGTGGTCGGCGTGCACCTGGCTTTTCTGGCCGGGGTGGTGCTGTTCGCGCACCACCAGATCATCTTCCTGGGCATCTTCATGATGTTTCTGGGTTTTGTGCAGGCCTATGAGCGCTACCAGACCCCGCCCATCATCAAGGAAGCACTGCTGGTGGCGTTCTTCCTGGCCGGGTTGGTGGTGCTGGGCGGCATGCAGGAATGGTGGTTGCAGCCCGTGGTCACCAGCCTCTCGCCCAAGGCCCTGTTTTTTGGTGCCACCGCATTGACAGCGGTGACCGACAACGCCGCCCTCACCTATCTCGGATCGCTGATTACCGGTATTTCACCGGAAGCGAAATACAGCCTGGTGGCCGGTGCGGTCGCCGGTG
Source organism: Pseudomonadota bacterium (assembly GCA_040387435.1). Taxonomy (GTDB): domain Bacteria; phylum Pseudomonadota; class Gammaproteobacteria; order Burkholderiales; family Burkholderiaceae_C; genus Polaromonas. Next base: position 95,952 of record JAZKDR010000004.1, on the reverse strand, counting down.
GGGGACTGACGGTGATTGCCAACGCGCCCAACCCGGCAGGTGCGGCGCTGCTCAAACACGGCTTTACCGATGAATCGATAGGCGCGGGGCAGCTGTTTCTGGGTGCGTCGCTGCCCACGCTGGTTGCCGTGGCGGCATTTACCCTGCTCTAATCCACACCATGCCTTCAGTCATAGCCATCTGTGTCGGTGCATCGCTGGGTGCCTTGGCGCGCTGGTGCCTGGCGCTGTGGCTCACGCCCGGCGGCATGATTCCGTGGGGCACGCTGGCAGCCAACCTGGTTGGCGGCTACCTCATCGGCGTCTGCATCGCCGTGTTCCAGGCCATGCCTGACCTGGACCCGGTCTGGCGCCTGCTGCTGGTCACCGGCTTCCTGGGCGGCCTGACGACCTTTTCATCCTTCTCGGCCGAAGTGGTGCTTTACATGACCGAAGCGCGTTACGGGCTGGCCGTCTTCACGGCCGTCGTGCACATGACGGGCTCATTCCTGATGACATTTGTCGGTCTGAAAAGCGCCATGTTCTTTCTGGCCAGCCGCGCTGGCTAGCCTGCTCAGTGCTTGTGCGTATCGCTGCCTGAAGCGGCGGCTGCACCCGGTGCCGCCACGGCCACCGGCACAGTCACATTCAGCTTGCTCTCCACGCCCTTGGCATTTTTGAACGTCAGGGTCATGGGAATGCTGCTGTCTTTGGCCAGCGGTGCCTTCAGGTCCAGCAACATGACGTGGTAGCCGCTGGGTTTGAGTTCCACCGTCTTGCCTGCGGGCAGCTCCAGACCTCCGCCAACCGGGCGCATTTTCATGATGTCACCGTCCATCTTCATTTCGTGCACTTCAGCGCTGCCCGCCACAGGTGAGGAGAGCCCCACCAGCCTGGTGCCTTCGCTGGCGGTGAGGCTCATGAAAGCGCCTGTGCCCTTCTGACCCTGAACAGTGGCGCGAGCCCAGGCCTTGTCGACCTTGACGGGCGCGGTCTGCGCGAAGCTGCTGGTGCCCACCGCAACGAGGATGGCGAGGGCGGATGATTTAAAAAGTGTTGATGCGGTCATGTCGTTTTGTCCTTGATGTGATGTCTTGTGTGTGTTGGGAGAAGAATGGTCTGGCGGCGATGCACCGCTCAGTGGTTGTGCTCACCGCCCCCGCCCACAGGCATGAGCTCCAGCACCGCGGCGGGGCTTTTGATGTCCGACATTTTCTGCCCAGGCTTGGGCACTTCGTTCCAGTCGGTACGACCTGATTCACAGATCTGGCTCACAGGCCAGTACAGGGTGCCGGCCTTGCCCGGCAGTTTGGCATGCAGCGCAAATTCGTCATACCAGTCGTTTTGCAGATAGTCGGCCGGTGTCTTCGCCGTCCACGTGATGCGTGCGACATCTTCAGCCACCGTGCGACCGTGATCGACCACCGGCTGTGCGAGCTTTTCACGCACGATGTCGATCGTCCAGCCGGCTTTCGGCATGGGCTTGGCGCCCTGCACGCCTGCAGGAATTGTGACAACAACTTGTTTTGTGGGCGACGTGCCGCAGCCGTGGCCAACCTTGAAGGTGGCCTTGTAATAACTGCCGGCGTTGGCGACCTGGTATTCAAGCACCACGTGGGCGGCGCCAGGCAACGCGGCGGCACACAACAGGCCTGCAGCGCAGAGGGTCGGGAGTGTTTTTTTGAAGATTTTTTTCATGGTGTTTTTCAGTCAATAAAAGCGGGTGTTCACAAATCAAACTTCAACTCGGCCACCAGCGTGCGCTGCGGGTAGGGGTGGAAGTTCCAGTATTTGTAGTTGTTGAGATTGTCGATGCCGACAGCGGCCGTCCATTGCTTCGTCACCTGGTAACGCACACGCACGTCGGTGGTTAAGTACTTGCTGGCACCCTGATAGGCAAAGCCGTTCACGTCTGAATTGTCCAGCGCCGAGAACTGCGGGCCGCTGTAGCGCGCACCCAAAGTGGCGCTCAACTTGGGGTCGAAGCGGTAGCTGACCAGCGCCGTCGCGCGCCACACCGGCACGCGCGGCTGGTACTTGCCGATGGTGTCGCCGGGCGTCACCACGAAGCCGGCGTTCTCGCGGATGCGTGAATCCGCATACGTCACGCTGCCGCTGAGGTCCAGGCCCTTTTTGAACACGTCGTTGCCGCTGTAGGCAAGCTCCACGCCTTCGGTCTGGATGCGCCCGACGTTTTGAACACGGCTGACGTTGAGGTTGGCCAGCGCGTCAAACGTAGTTTGTGAATACAGCGAGTCCTTCACGTTTTCAGTAAATAAGGTCAGGCGCAGCAGGCCGTTGCCCATGTCTTTTTCGGCCGAGAGTTCGGTGGTCCATGACTTCTCCGGCCTCAGCGAAGGGTCGTTCACAAACCTTGCGTTGACGGTGGTCGTCGCGCCATACAGTTCGCTGACTGTGGGGAAACGCACGGCGCGCCCGGTCGAGGCCTTGAGCACCGTATCGGACGACCACTGGTAAGACAGCGCCGCCTTCGGCGAGATGGCGGTCTCGCTGCGCTTGCCGTAAATGGCATTGGCGGCATTGCCCACGCCGAAAGTGGTGAAGCCGTTGGTGGCGCTCCAGTTTTCGAGGCGTGCGCCCAGCACGGTTTTCCATTTCGGGGCAAAGGCCCAGGCGTCCTGCGCGTAGACGCTGCGCAGTTGCGTGCGGCCGCCCACATCGTTGGCCAGCGTGCCCGCGCCGTCGGTCAGGTAGTTGCCTGCGATAGTGGAGCGCAGGATGCGCAGCGCGTAGTTGTCCTGCTGGTAGCCGAAGTCGACCACATGTGCGCCCTTGATGTCACCCGCCGTCCCCGGCCGCCAGATGCCCTTGAGCGCCAGCGTGTTCCAGCCCGTGCCCTTCTGGTCGGTGACCGTGCCAGCGCCACCCAGCAGCGCGCCGGGTTGCGCGGTGCTGGCTGCGCGTTGCTGGTCCTTCTGGTAGTCGTACAGGCTGGCCGCCACTTCCCAGTCAAACACACCCTGCGTGTTCGACTTGACCGACAGGCCATGCATCAGGTGTACCAGCGCATCGCTGCTCACGCCGAAATCGGTGGCCGCCAGCGCGTAGCCCCTGCCGCCTATGCTGACGTTACCGCTGTACACCGGTGCGCCGGTGGCATCACGCAGATAAGTCTGCGACGAGTTCTGCGTGTTGTTCTTCCAGTAGCCCAGCGTGTAGGCCGCACGCACTGTGGGCGAGAAGTCATAAGCCAGCTTGACCTTGGCGTGCTCCTGCGTGGTGTCGTACTGCGTGGCGCTGCCCAGCAGCAGCCAGGGCGTGTTGGTGCGGTCCAGCCCCGGCACGGCGCCTGTCACCACGCGCGCGCCCACTGCAGGCGCCGTGGTGCTGATGGCCTTGGTGGTGAAGGTCAGTGGCTGGCCCGCGCTTTTGGTGCGGTTGATGTTGGCAAACCAGGACCAGTCGCCCACCTTGTTGCCGAGAGACGCGCTGGCCTGCGAGCCGCTGAAGGTGCTGTCGGTGTTGTACAGCCTGAAGTTTTGCGTGAAGCCGCTGAGCTTGGCATGCGCCTCGAACGTCGTGGGCATGCGCGTGACGTAATCGACTACGGCGCCGACAGAGTTGCCCGCGTAGGCTGCAGAAAACGGCCCGTACAGAACATCGACCCGCTCGATCTCTTCAGGCGTGACCAGCCCCCAGCGCGGCGCGTAGGTGGCGCCGTTGCCGAGGTAGTTGGACAGCAGGATGCCGTCGGCATAGACCATGGAGCGCGCCGAGTTGCCCGTGCCCGATGCGCGGCTGGACAGCACCGCGTGGTTGTAGTCGCCGATGTAGCGCTTGCGCACCAGCAGGCTGGGGAAGTACTTGAGCGCATCTTCGCTGTCGGTGGCGTTGATGGTCTGCTCGATCTGCTCCTTCGTCACGCCCTCGATGGTGGTCGGGATCTGGGTAGGCAGGGAGGTCGGCTGGCCGCTGTTGATGGTGACGACGCCCAGCGATTTCGCGGGGGTGTCAGCCGGGGTTTGCGCTGAGGCTGCAAGACTGGCGAGCACGCCGGCTGCCACGCCGCTGAGGCGCAGGGCCAGGGGAAAAGGAGGAGATGTCATGAATCCACACGTTGAAAAAGAAAACGGGCGACACCAGACGACGAGCGCCGGGCGTCACAACATTCAGGCGCAGGGCCTGAATCGCTTCAGTTCAAAGTGCGGGAGGGCCGCGGCTGAACGGCAGGCCGGGGATCGAGCCGGCATGGTGCGACGGCAGCGAGGCATCGGCGACCTGGGTGCCTGGCACGCAGGGCACGCTGGCGACCTCCAGCGGTGGCAGCGCCATGCCCAATGAGCCGCACAGCTCGCAATGAGAACCTGTGTTGCCGGCATCGCCGTCGGCAGAAACAGCGCCATCGGCGCTGCCCTGGAAGGCACTGTTGACGGCACAGACGCCGCCGAGCTTGCCGGTACGCACTTCCTCGGCCAGCATGGATGCGGGCGCGACCAGCGCCGACATGACGGCCAGGAAGCTGAGAAAGGCCGCAAAACGTGCCCAGAGTGTGGGTCGCTGGCGGGATGACGGCGTGGAGAACACGGCGTGATTATAGGGAGGGCGTGCGGCTGCAGGTTTTGGGGCGGCCTTTCCGGTACCCAAGCACCTCAAAACAGGATTTCAAACTTAAAGCGTCACAAAAAATACCATAAGCTTTTAATGATTCTTATGTGACGCATTAAATGACCAAACGTCCTAAAAGCAGCGCCAAACGGCTGAAAAACCCTCAATTCGGGCATTTTCAAGCCATTTTCAGGCATGTTTTAGGCCTCCAGCCCTTTATACATGAGCGTGAGCAGCTACTTTTTTTATAGCGAGCAGGAACGGAATCCGCAAAAAATATCGTCTCGCCCGGGCAGGTAGAAGTTGCGGTACTTCGGGTGCTTCATGCGCGCCCGGGTCGCAAATGAGCCCCCGCGCAACACCTTGTGGGTGCCGAACCAGGGTTGGGAGTAATCGGCGTAGGGGTCGGGCGTGAAGCCGGGATACGGCCTGAACGTGGTGCCCATCCATTCCCAGACATCGCCCCAGCGAAAACCGCGGCGTGCAGCGGTGTGGGCCGCCACCTCCCACTCGACTTCTGACGGCAAACGGCGGCCAGCCCAACGGCACCAGGCGTCGGCCTCCCACCAGCTCATGTGCAATGCGCTCTGGTTGCCCGACATGCGGCGCGGCACGCCAAAGCGGGTCTGCATCACCGCGCCGCTGGCCACGCCGATCTGGTCGACATATCGCGGCCCGCGCCTGCCCTCTCCCTCGGCCAGCTTTTGCAGCCACTGCCAGCCGTCGGGGTGCCAGAACGCTGGATCGTCGTAACCACCGTCATCCACAAACTCGACAAACTGCGCCCAGGTCACCGGCTGGGCATCAATTTCAAACTCGGGGACTGGCACCGGGTGCTGGGCCTTCTCGTTGTCGAACACAAAACCAGCACCCGCAGCGCTGCCCAGTTGCCAGACCGTGGCCGGCACCAGTACAGGCGCACGCGCGGCCATGGCAGGCGGCGTGAACACCGCCTGCAGGGCGGGCGCCAGCGCCAGTCCCAGCGTCTGGGCGGTGTAGGCCATGGCTTCGCCGTGCATGTCTTCGTGAAACAGGCAGAGCCGGTAAAAGTAGAGCGCGTCATCGTCGTCGCCGGCCTTGTCGAGCAGCTCGAGCGTGCTCTCCAGCGTGTCGAGCAGGTAGGCGCGGACGCTGTCCACACCTGGCAGCGGCAATGTCCAGCGCATGTCGTGCGGCACCTGGCCGGAATCCCACCAGGCGTCGGCGTTGGGTTCGATCGAGGCCAGGCGGGTGTGCGACGGTGCAAGGCGGCTGCCCTGCGCGCGCTGCATGTTGCGGCCTATCCACCACTCCTGGAACCAGCCGATGTGGCCCAATTCCCACAGCGGCGGGTTGATCTCCGGGATCAAGGGCACGGCAAAGTTCGCCACCTCCAGCGCCTGCTGGTATTGCGAAAAAAGGTGCAGCGTATGATTGCGCGCATCCATGAGCGCCAGTGACAACACGTCCCGACCCGCGCCACGCATCAGGGGCGAGTCGATCAGCGCGGAGGTCGTTCTGGCAGATGCCGCCGGAGCCGATGGAGAGTCGGGTGAAGGGTCTGAAGCCAAAAAAATTGTCCTGGTAAGCCCGGCGCTTCGGGACGCCAACAATGGCAATTGGCACACCGCACGCCGCTGGGCAGGATTTCTGTCCGGCCATTGTGACATTGCACTGACATCGCAGTGGCCCATACACGGCACCGCCAAAGCTACAAAACCACCCGTGCTGATGCTGGCCCTGCACGCACGCCGCTCGGCCGCGGCCATCCATGCCTGGGCCAGGGCCTGGCCGCACAAACCCCTGATCATTGTGCTGACGGGCACCGACTTGTACCGCGACATCCACACCGACGCCAGCGCGCAGCAATCACTGGCACTGGCCACCCATCTGGTGGTGCTGCAGGACGGCGGCGTGGCCGCGCTGCCACAAGCCTGGCGCGGCAAAACACACGTGATTTACCAATCGGCCCTGCCGCTGCTGCCTGCGGTGAAGTCGACACGCACCTTCCGTGCCGTGATGGTCGGCCACTTGCGGCAGGAAAAAGACCCGCAGACTTTCATGAAAGCCGCCGGCCATGCGTTCGCGACAGATGTGCAGTTTGTACAGATAGGCGATGCACTGGAGCCGCCACTGGCTACAGCAGCACAGGTCACGGCGAAGCGCACGCCACGCTACCGCTGGCTGGGCGGCTTGCCGCGCGGTGACACACGCCAGCACATCAAGCGCGCCCACGTGCTGGTCAACTGCTCCAGAATGGAAGGCGGCGCGCAGGTCATCATTGAAGCCATCCTTGCCGGCACGCCGGTGCTGGCGTCGCGCATCAGCGGCAATGTCGGCATGCTGGGCGCGGACTACGCCGGCTACTTTGAGACGGGTGACGACGCCCAACTCGCGGCCCTCCTCAGGCGCTGCGCGTCGGAGCCGGCTTTCATGGCCCGCCTGCAGCAGCAATGCCGCGAGCGCGCCCCGCTGTTTGAGGCCGGACGTGAAAAGCGCCTTGTCCTAAACTTGGTAGATAGCGCGCTGAATGGCACCCTGAACATCTCGCCCAGCGCGGACACCCCTGAAAGCTTCGTATGAACGCACCTGAAAACGCAACCCTGTCAGCTGTGCCACGCCTGACCAGCCTGTCCCACGGCGGGGGCTGCGGCTGCAAGATCGCGCCCGGCGTGCTCAGCGAGATCCTCAAAAACTCCAGCAATCTGCCCATCCCCAAGGAGTTGCTGGTCGGTATCGAAACCGCCGACGACGCAGCCGTTTATTTGCTCAATGGCGAGCAGGCGCTGATCGCCACCACCGACTTCTTCATGCCCATCGTGGACGACCCGTATGACTTTGGCCGCATCGCCGCGACAAACGCCATCAGTGATGTCTACGCCATGGGCGGCACACCCATCATGGCGCTGGGCCTGGTCGGCATGCCCATCAACGTGCTGCCGCTGGAGACCATAGGCGCCATCCTGCGCGGGGGCCAGGACGTCTGCCGCGACGCAGGCATCCCGATTGCCGGCGGCCACACGATTGACTCCGTCGAGCCGATTTACGGCCTGGTCGTCATGGGCCTGGTGCACCCTTCACGCGTGAAGAAAAATTCTGGCGCGAAGGCCGGTGACCTGCTCATCCTCGGCAAACCGCTGGGCGTGGGCATCCTGTCTGCCGCGCTCAAGAAGGAAATCCTGCCGCCCGAAGGCTACGCGCAGATGATGGCCGTGACCACCCAGCTGAACAAGCCCGGCATCGAGCTGGCCAGACTCGACGGCGTACATGCGCTGACTGACATCACCGGCTTCGGCCTCGCGGGCCACGGGCTGGAGCTGGCGCGTGGCGCGAAACTCAAAATGCAGATCCGGCTCGACCAGATCCCCCTGTTGCCCGGCGTGCTGGAGCTTGCAGCCGCCGGCGTGGTGACAGGCGCTTCGGGTCGCAACTGGGCCAGCTACGGCAGCGAGGTCACCCTGCCCGCAGGCATCACCGCCGCGCAGCAGGCCTTGCTGAGCGACCCGCAGACCAGCGGCGGCCTGCTGGTGTCGTGTGCACCGGAATGCGAGAACGAGGTGCTCGCCATCTTCAGGCGTGGGGGCTTCATGCAGGCGGCCACCATAGGCCGGATGACCGACGGCGGCGGGCTGGAAGTCCTGTAGGGGCGCCGCGGCAGTCAATAGCCCGGCGCTACGGCTCTTCAGCCTTCTGGCCTCCGTTGGAGCGCCGTTCTCGCCCACAGCACACGCCTGCGCAAAAGGCAGTGTTTACCCCTAGGTTTACAAGGGCACTCCGTCAAAAAGCTGTCAGCCTGCCTTTTATAGTTCTCTATAAACTTCGCTGTCCCGCAAAGAACCGTCCGCGCCCTCATGGGGTCTAGCGCTGCAAACCACAGCCTGCCGGATGGATTTTCGAGCGGTCCTCTTTACCCTGGAGACAAAAAAATATGCGTGCGCTGCTCAAATTTTCGAATGCCGTTGACTGGCTCAACGGCTTTATCGGAAAACATGTCATCTGGCTGATCCTTGCGTCCACCGTCATCAGCGGCATCAACGCCGTGGTGCGCAAGGTTTTCAACATCAGCTCCAACGCCTACCTTGAGGTGCAGTGGTACCTGTTTGCCGCGTCCTTCCTCATCGCGGCCGGCTACACGCTGCTGCAAAACGAGCACGTGCGCATTGACGTGGTCTCCAGCCGGCTATCCAAGCGCGGCCAGATCTGGGTGGACATCTTCGGTTTTGCCGTTTTCCTCACGCCCTTCTGTGTGGCCATCCTGTACTACAGCACGCCGTTTTTCCTGCGAGGCTACCAGTCGGGCGAAATGTCCAACAACGCTGGCGGTCTGATCCGCTGGCCGGTGTACGCCATGATGCCGCTTGGCTTTACCCTGCTGCTGCTGCAGTGCTGGTCGGAGCTCATCAAGCGTGTGGCCTTCCTCAAAGGACTGATCGAAGACCCGACCCAGAAGAAGGCCGAAAAGACCGCTGAAGAGGAACTGGCGGAAGCCATTGCCCGCCTCGCCGACGCCAAAACAAAAACCGCCGGCAACGCCGCCTGATCGGGAGACAAGACGTGCAATTTTTTATTCAAAACCTGGCCCCCATCATGTTTGCGGGGCTGTTTGTCTTTCTGCTCATGGGTTTTCCGGTGGCGTTCAGCCTCGGCGCCTGCGGACTGTTTTTCGGTTTCATAGGCATCGAGCTGGGCGTGCTGCCCGAGGCGCTGCTGCAGGCCATCCCGCTGCGCATCTTCGGCATCATGCAGAACGACACGCTGCTGGCCATTCCGTTCTTCACGCTGATGGGCCTGATCCTTGAACGAAGCGGCATGGCTGAAGACCTTCTTGACACCATAGGCCAGCTCTTCGGCCCCGTTCGTGGCGGCCTGGCCATCGCCGTCATTCTGGTCGGTGCACTGCTGGCAGCAACCACGGGTGTGGTGGCGGCATCGGTGATTTCGATGGGCCTTATTTCCCTGCCCATCATGCTGCGCTACGGCTATGACCGGCGCATCGCCTCCGGGGTGATCGCCGCGTCAGGAACGCTGGCACAGATCATTCCACCCTCGCTGGTGCTGATCATTTTGGCCGACCAGATGGGTCGCAGCGTGGGTGAGATGTACAAGGGCGCATTTGTCCCTGGCTTCATTCTGACGGGCATGTACCTGGGCTATGTTTTCCTGCTGGCTGTCATCAAGCCGCAATGGGTGCCAGCGCTTCCCCCTGAAGCCCGCACGATCCGCGAAGACAACGGCAAGAGCGGCCTGCTGTCACTGTTGATACTGACCGTTCTTTCCACCGGTGTGGCGATCTATTTTGGCGAGCACTATGGCGCCGTGCTGGGCTGGCTCGAAAACAAGCCTGCGCCAACGCCGGCAACCGATGAAACCATCGTCGTGTCGATGTGCGCCGGCGTCATCCTGGCTTTCCTGATCGCCGTGGTCAACAAGGTCACCCGCATGGGCCTGCTGTCCCGCATGGCCGAGCGCGTGACCTTTGTGCTGATCCCGCCGCTGCTGCTGATCTTCCTGGTGCTGGGCACCATCTTCCTGGGTGTCGCAACGCCAACAGAAGGCGGTGCCATGGGTGCGCTCGGAGCCTTCATCATGGCCATGCTGCGCCGCCGCCTCAGTTTTGCACTGCTCAAGCAGGCGCTCAACACGACCACCAAGCTGTCGTGTTTTGTGGTGTTCATCCTGATCGGCTCCACCATCTTCAGCCTGGTCTTCCAGGGCGTCGATGGCGGCAAGTGGGTGGAGCACCTGCTGACAGGCCTGCCTGGTGGCCAGGTCGGCTTCCTGATCGTCGTCAACGTCATGATCTTCTTCCTGGCCTTCTTTCTGGACTTCTTTGAACTCTCGTTCATCGTCGTCCCGCTGCTGGCACCCGTGGCAGAGAAGCTGGGCATCGACCTGATCTGGTTCGGCGTATTGCTGGCGGTGAATATGCAGACTTCGTTCATGCACCCGCCTTTCGGCTTCGCCCTCTTTTACCTGCGCAGCGTGGCGCCGGCCAAGGCCTACACCGACAAGATCACCAAAAAACTGATCCAGCCGGTCACCACCATGCAGATCTACTGGGGTGCGGTGCCCTTCGTGCTCATCCAGATCATCATGGTCGGCCTGATCATTGCCTTCCCGGGCATTGTCTCCAGTGGTCTGGACAAGAAGGTGGTCTATGACCTGGATAAGGTTCGCATCGAGATGGAGCGCAACATGCCCGCGGAACCCGCACCAACAGAACCCACGCCGGCCGGCGATCCGGCATCCGGTGCAAGTGCAGCGGGTGGGACGCCAGCCGCTGCGGAAGACGACCCCATGAAAGCCATGCAGGAGTCGATGGAAAAGGCGAAGAAATAAAAACACCGAAGCCACACATCGTGGCCTGCCGTAAAAGCCCTGCATCGCAGGGCTTTTTTTTGTTCGCTGCAATGGCGAATGGACCATCACGTTGGCCGGAAGTACGCGCCATGCGGGCTATCGTGACCGCAGTTTGCAGCCGATCCACCGAACCCATGAGGCCGCGCACGGTTGGTGCTGACCGCCGTGTTACACAAGATCCGCCTGCGCCAAGCTTGGCTTCGTTTCGCGTGCCACGCCCGGCTGAAGGACCACCCATTTAAGGGCCACCCCTTCAATCCCATAAAGCACAGGCAATAAAAAAGCCCCGCATTGCGGGGCTTTTTTTGATTTCGGGACCGTCCTGCAACGGCACCCGGGAATCACACGGGCATTACAGCTTCTGGCGGGCCATGAAGTTGTCAAAGCCGTTTTCTGCGAAACGGAACCACAGAACCTGGTCACGCTGGAATGCGCGCATGTCAGCGTAGATCTTCTTCCACTCGGGGCTCTTGGCATCGTTGGCCGCAAACACTTCCATCGAAGCCTTGAAGGACGCGTCCAGCACGGCTTGCGAGAAAGGCAGAACCTTGGTCTTGGCGGCGACCAGTTGCTTGAGGGCAACCGGATTCAGCGCGTCGTACTTGGCCAGCATGTCCGAAGAGGCCACAGCAGCTGCCGCTTCGACAATCGCCTTGTTCTCTGGGGACAGGGCGTCCATGGCTTTCTGGTTGATGAAGAAGTCCACTTCAGGACCGCCTTCCCACCAGCCTGGGTAGTAGTAAAACGGAGCGACCTTGTTGAAGCCCAGTTTCTGGTCATCGTAAGGACCGACCCATTCGGCTGCATCGATGGTGCCTTTTTCCAGGGCCTGGTAGATTTCCCCGCCAGGAATGCTTTGTGGCACTGCGCCGAGCTTGGTCATGACTTCACCGACCAGGCCGCCGCCCAGGCGCATCTTCATGCCCTTGAAGTCGGCAATGCTCTTGATTTCCTTGCGGAACCAGCCACCCATCTGGGTGCCCGTGTTGCCGCCGGCGAAGCTGACCATGTTGTACTTGGCGTACAGCTCGTTCATCAGCTTGCGGCCGTTGCCGTGCTTCATCCATGCAGTCATCTGACGTGCATTGAGGCCGAACGGAACAGCAGAGCCCAGCGCGAAGGCGGGGTTCTTGCCGTAAAAGTAGTAAGGCACGGTGTGGCACATCTCGACGGTGCCGGCCTGAACGCCGTCCACCACGCCGAACGGAGGCATCAGTTCGCCACCGGCATGCACGGAGATTTCGAACTTGCCGCCGGACATGGCCTTGACCGCGTTGGCGAAGACTTCAGCACCGCCATAGATCGTGTCGAGCGACTTGGGGAAGCTGGAAGCGAGGCGCCAGCGGACGGCGGCCTGCGCGTGTACTGCGGGCGCGACGCCTGCAGCAAGGACGCCGGCGATACCGGCATTTTTAATAAGTGAACGACGATCCATGAGTGCTTTCTCCTGAAAGTTTGCCTGAATTTTGGAATATCAAATTGCAACGATCTGCCGCCTCTTCACGGTACTTTTGATACCGTGCATGAATGCGGCTGACCCGGATGATTCTCACGGCAATTTGTTGGCAGGCGACCCGGTTTTTACCCCTAGTACAGAGGCAAAAACGGCTAAAACAGGGGGGTTTAGCTGTCAGTAAACTGACTGTACGCAAGGTACGCGCACCGCCGCGACGCATTCAGTACACGGCTACAGTTTCTGGCCCTGCATGAAACGGTCAAAGGTGGCTTCAGTAAAACGAAACCAGAGGTTTTGTTCGCCACGGAACTTCGCGTAGTCCGCATACACCTTGGCCCACCTCGGGTTGGAAGCCGACAGTTCGGCGTAGAGATCCCTGGACACCTTGAAGGCGGCGTTCATCACGTCAGCGGGAAAGGGCCGCAGTTTGGCGCCCGCGTTCACCAACTGCTTGAGCGCGGCCGGGTTCCTGGCGTCGTACTTGGCCTGCATGTCCACGTGGGCCGCTGATGCGGCAACTTCCACCAGCGCCTTGAACTCGGCACTCAGGGCGTCATAGGCCTTGCGGTTGACATAGAGGTCAAGCTGAAGCCCGCCTTCCCACCAGCCGGGGTAGTAGTAGTTGGGCGCGACCTTGTTGAAGCCCAGCTTCTGGTCGTCATACGGTCCTATCCATTCGGCAGCGTCTATCGCGCCTGTCTCAAGCGCGCTGTAGATCTCGCCGCCTGGCAGGTTCTGCGGCAGGCTGCCCATACGTTCGATGACCTTGCCCGCAAATCCACCGACCCGGAACTTCAGGCCCTTCATGTCGGCCAGTGATCGGATGTCCTTGCGAAACCAGCCACCCATCTGCGCCCCGGTATTGCCGCAGGGGAAGCTGACCATGTTGTAGGCCGCATAAAACTCGCGCATGAGCTTCAGCCCATTGCCCTGGAATGTCCACGCACTCATTTGCCGGCTGTTGAGGCCGAACGGGATGGCACCGCCAATGGCGAAGGTTTCGTCTTTTTCAAAAAAATAATAGGGGGCGGTATGGGCCGCTTCCAGCTGGCCCCGCTGCACCGCATCGACCACACCGAAAGCAGGCATGAGTTCGCCAGCTGGATGGACGGAAATATCAAACTTGCCACCCGAGATGGCCTTGACATGCCGGGCGAAGGTTTCGGCGCCGCCGTAAATGGTGTCCAGCGACTTGGGGAAACTCGATGCCAGCCGCCAGCGAAGGACCGGTGCGGCATGCACAGCAGGTGCAGCTCCCGCCACCAGGACACCTGCAATACCGGCATGTTTGACAAGGGAACGGCGGTCCAGCAACTTGACTCCCAATCAGGAAAACATCCCGCAACAGCGCGGACATCACGCGTGAGCTGTGCCGGATTTTAGAAACCGGGCGACGCGCCCGCGCAGGGACTTACCCTTGAAAACCTGACGTCCGCCTGAATCCGCCCTCGAGCGGCACCGCCGGCCAGCAGTTCAGGCGACGGACTTGAGCGCCACCCTGGCCGGCTTGCCTGATGCTGGCAGTTCGCCGAACCGCGCCGTGATAGCGGCCTCCATGCCTGCTGCATCCAGCCCCTGCATCGCCAGCAGCTTGGCCGGATCGCCGTGTTCGATGAACTCGTCCTTCAGACCGAGGTGCAGCACCGGCATGGCGATGCCGGCGGCCTGCAATGCTTCACTGACGGCACTGCCGGCGCCGCCCATGACGGCACCTTCTTCAACCGTGACCAGCGCCTCGTGCGATGCCGCAACGCGTAGCAGCAGTTCGGTATCGAGCGGCTTGACCCAGCGCATGTTGACCACCGTACAGCCGAGCTTTTCGGCGGCCTGCAGTGCGGGATAAAGCAGGGTACCGAATGCCAGGATGGCGATGCCGCTGCCTTCCCGGCGGATTTCAGCCTTGCCGAAAGGCAGTGAATCGAGGTTGGCTTCTGTGGCCGCACCCACACCTGCACCGCGCGGATAACGCACAGCGACGGGGTGGTCCTGCTCGAAAGCCGAACTGAGCAACTTGCGGCATTCGCTCTCGTCCGAAGGGCAGGCCACACTCATGTTGGGGATGCAGCGCAGATAAGGAATGTCGTAGGCACCTGCATGCGTGGCACCATCAGCACCGACCAGACCCGCACGATCCAGCGCAAACACAACCGGCAGGTTTTGCAGGGCCACATCGTGGATCAACTGGTCATAGCCCCGCTGCAGGAATGTCGAGTAAATGGCGACCACCGGCTTGAGGCCTTCGGTGGCCATGCCGGCCGCAAACGTGACGGCATGCTGTTCTGCAATGCCGACGTCGTGATAACGGTCGGGGAAACGGTTATGGAACTCCACCATGCCCGAACCTTCGCGCATGGCGGGTGTGATGCCGACCAGTCGCTTGTCATGTGCGGCCATGTCGCACAGCCACTGGCCAAACACCTGCGTGAAGGTCTGCCTGGCCGGTGCAGTGGATTTCTGCAAGCCCATGGCGGGGTCGAACTTTCCGGGGCCATGGTAGGCAATGGGGTCCGCCTCGGCCAGCTTGTAACCCTGCCCTTTTTTGGTCACGACATGAAGGAACTGCGGGCCGCCGCCCTTTTGCATCAATTGCTTGATGTTTTCGATGGTCGGAATCAGGGACTCAAGGTCATGCCCATCGATAGGCCCGATGTAGTTGAAACCGAAGTTCTCGAACAGTGTGGCGGGCACCACCATGCCCTTGGCGTGCGACTCGAAACGCTTGGCCAGTTCCAGCAGCGGCGGGGCAACGCTCAGCACGTGTTTGCCGACGTTCTTGGCCGATGCATAAAAACGTCCGCTCATCAGCTGGGCCAGATACCGGTTGAGCGCGCCGACCGGCGGGCTGATGCTCATGTCGTTGTCGTTGAGCACCACCAGCAGTTTGCAATCATCGTAGACGCCAGCGTTGTTCAGTGCCTCGAAAGCCATGCCGGCGCTCATCGCGCCATCGCCGATGATGGCCACGGAATAGCGGTCTTCGCCTTTTTGTTTCGATGCCAGCGCCATGCCGAGCGCCGCAGAAATGGAGGTGGACGAGTGGGCCGTTCCAAAGGTGTCGTACTCGCTCTCGTCGCGGCGCGGAAACCCCGAGAGCCCGCCGAACTGCCGGAGGCTGCCCATGCGCTCGCGACGGCCGGTCAGGATTTTGTGCGGGTAGGTCTGGTGGCCCACGTCCCACACCAGGCGGTCGTCGGGGGTGTTGAAGGCGTAGTGCAGCGCAACCGTCAGTTCGACCGTCCCCAGGTTGGAACTGAGGTGCCCGCCCGTCTTGGACACCGAGTCCAGCAGGTAGGCGCGCAGCTCGTCAGCGAGCGGCTTGAGTTGCGCACGCGGCAGTTTGCGCAGGTCCGCCGGGCTGTTGATGGAATCAAGGATTGAGGTCATCGTGGTGTGTGGTTAGCGCGGGTGGTTACCCATCAATGATGCCGGTTGACCAGCATGTCGGCCAGTGCACGCAGCGCTGCCGTATTGTGGAGTTGATGGGCCTCGACCCTGTCCAGGCTGGCGAGGGAGCGCGCCAGAAGCTCCTGGGCGTATTGCCGCGATGCATCCAGGCCCATCAGCGATACAAAGGTCGGTTTGTCCTGGGCGGCATCCTTGCCGGCGGTCTTGCCCAGCGTGGTCGAGTCGGCCGTCACATCCAGGATGTCGTCAACCACCTGGAAAGCCAGCCCCACGGCTGCGCCGTAGTCAGCCAAAGCTTCCAGCACCGGTGCGGACACAGCACCGCAGTGCGCACCCATCATCACGCTGGCCTGCAACAGGGCACCGGTTTTGAGCCTGTGCATTTGATGAAGCTGCCCGGACGTGAGCGGCAAACCGACGCTGGCCAGATCAATCGCCTGGCCGCCCGCCATGCCCTGAAAGCCCGCCGCTTTCGCCAGAATGCGGCAAAGGCGGGCCTGTGTCGCGTGGTCAATATCGGCACCTTCCGGTGTCAGGAATTCAAAAGCCAGAGCCTGCAAGGCGTCGCCGGCCAACAAGGCCTGGGCTTCGCCGAACTTCACATGAACGGTCGGCTTGCCGCGCCTGAGCACATCGTTGTCCATGCAGGGCATGTCGTCATGGACCAGCGAATAGGCATGGATCAGCTCCACCGCACAGGCCGAGCGCAATGCAGCCTCCGGGTGGCCACCAACCGCTTCGCAGGCCGCCATCACCAGAAGCGGGCGCAGGCGCTTGCCGCCATCCAGAACCGCGTAGCGCATCGCATCGCCAAGACCTGCAGGCGCTGGTGCGTCCACCGGACAGGCGACCCAGCGGGACAGGGCCTGCTCAATCGTGGCCAGTTGCCGCGCGCTCCATTCGGCGAGGTTGAAAAAGGAGATGTTGTCAGGGGCGTTCAAGGCATCTTTCGGTGGCGCTGTGCTTGCATACGTTCAGGCCCATGGCTTCAGTTCGTTGCCCTCGAGAACCTTGACCTGATTTTCCACCGCTTCCAGCCTGCTTTTGCAAAAAGCCAGCAACTGCGCACCGCGCTGGTAGCCCGACAGGAGCTGGTCCAGCGGCAGTTGCCCGGACTCCAGGTCCGACACCAGGCCTTCTAGCTCCGCCAGCGCGGCTTCATAGGTGGCCGGCAAGGCGGGAACGGGTGGCGTTGAGGCTGCAGTCGCGGAGGAAGATTTGGCCATGGTATTGGGAGTGAGGGCTGATTTTAGGCCTTTGCCGACCCTTGGCGCACCCTTTTGGGTGGGCTTTTCGGCAAGGTACCGCCACCAGCGCATTATCGGTCTGCGCGCCATGCTCACCGCCCCGGCAGGTAGAATTGAGAACAGTTCTCGATAAGGTGACCATTGCGGCCTTCCGCATCATTGCATGTCCGATTTAAGCCTCCGCCTGTTGCAGGCCACCAGCCAGCTTCCCATCTCAAGTTACTTTGATGCAGGTTTGTATCAACGCGAACAGCAAAAGCTGTTCGCTCGGGGTCCGCGCTACCTTGGCCACGAACTGGCCGTCCCCCACCTTGGCGATTTTTATACCCTGCCGCAGGAGGGCGAAGGCCGCGCGCTGGTCAGGAACGCCGGTGGCATTGAACTGATTTCCAATGTTTGCCGGCACCGCCAGTCGACCATGCTGCAGGGCCGGGGCAACACAGGCAGCAACATCGTCTGCCCCTTGCACCGCTGGACCTACAACACCTCAGGTGAACTGATAGGTGCCCCGCATTTCGAAACCGATCCCTGCCTGAACCTCAACCGCTACAAAACCACAACCTGGAACGGGCTGGTGTTCGAGGACAACGGGCGTGACATCGGTGCGGAAATGTCACGACTGGCCACCATGTCCGACCTCGACTTTTCAGGTTACCAGCTCGACAAGGTGCACCTGCACGAATGCAATTACAACTGGAAGACGTTCATCGAGGTCTACCTGGAGGACTACCACGTCGGCCCCTTCCATCCGGGCCTGGGTGGTTTTGTGACCACGCATGACCTGCAGTGGGAGCTCAACAGCAACTACTCCGTGCAGACCGTAGGGGTGTCCGACAAGCTGGGCAAACCCGGCACCGACACCTACAAGAAGTGGCACGACGTGGTGCTGCAGTACCGCAAGGGCGTGCCGCCCAAATACGGCGCCATCTGGCTGACCTATTACCCGAACGTGATGGTCGAGTGGTATCCGCATGTGCTGGTCGTCAGCACGCTGCACCCGCAGGCACCCGACCGCACACTCAACGTGGTCGAGTTTTTCTACCCCGAAGAAATCTGCGCCTTCGAACGCGACTTCATCGAGGCCCAGCAGGCGGCCTACATGGAAACCTGCGTGGAAGACGATGAGATCGCCCTTCGCATGGATGCCGGCCGCAAGGCCCTGATGCAGCGCGGCGACAATGAATTCGGTCCCTACCAGAGCCCCATGGAAGACGGCATGCAGCACTTCCATGAGTGGTACCGGCGCGAGATGGGCGCCAGCAAGACCACCCAGATGATCTGAAGTCTGCGCCACACCACGGCGCGCCCGCGACACGCGTGCACGCCAATCCGCAACACCGACCCCCTCCCCTCCGCAAACGCACATGCAAGCTCTCTGGATGATCCTGGCCTCGCTGAGCTTTGCCAGCATGGGTGTCTGCATCAAATTCGCGTCCGTCCATTTCAACGGGGCGGAGATCCTGTTTTATCGCGGCATCTTCGGCATCGTGTTCATGGCCGCGTTTGCGCGGGCCCGCGGTACCTCGCTGCGCACCGCCTACCCGGCGATGCATGCCTGGCGCAGCGTGATTGGCGTGACATCCATGGCCGCCTGGTTTTACGCGATCTCACATTTACCCCTGGCGACGGCCATGACGCTGAACTACATGAGCAGCATCTGGATTGCGGCCTTTCTGGTGGGCGGTGCCCTCATGTTGGGCAAGGGCGCGCCAAAGCAGGGGCCACTGGTCCTAGCCATCCTCACCAGCTTTGCGGGTGTGGTCCTGCTGTTGCGGCCCGCCATCGCACAAAACCAGGCCTTCCCGGCCATGGTGGGCCTGCTTTCAGGTTTCGGGGCTGCCTTCGCCTATATGCAGGTGATGGCCATGGCACGGCTTGGTGAACCGGACACGCGCACGGTTTTCTACTTCGCGTTCGGCACCATGCTGACCGGACTCGTGGGCATGGCCGGACTCGGGCTATCGGCCTGGTCCTGGCCGCAGGCGCTCTGGCTGTTGCCCATGGGCCTGTTCGCATCGCTGGGCCAGTTGAGCATGACCAAGGCCTATTCGATTGCCGCCCATCATGGCGGTACCCTGATGGTCGCCAACCTGCAGTACTCGGGCGTGGTTTTTGCGGCTCTGTACGGCGTACTGCTCTTTGGAGACAATATTCCCCTGTCCGGGTGGGTGGGCATGACGCTCATCATCCTCAGCGCCATTGCAGCCACCGTGCTGCGCGCACGGGCAGCGCCGAATGCACCGGCTGAAGAACATTGAACCGAAGCAAAAGGAAACCCCTATGTATACCACGCTGATTTCTGTCGAAGAGCTCCAGGCGCTCGTCAAAGCCCAAAAACCGCTGCGCATCTTCGACTGCACCTTCGAGTTGATGGATGTGCACGCCGGCGAAAAACACTATCTTGCGTCACATATTCCGGGCGCGGTTTACGCCAATCTCGACACCGCACTGAGCGCGAAGCACGGTGTCAACCCGGCCAAGTCCGGCGCAGATGCGGTCATCCCTGCCACCGGCGCCGACGCCCCCGCCTCCGGTGGACGCCACCCCCTACCGAACAGGGAGCGGTTCTCGACATGGCTGTCCAGCGTTGGTTTCGCCAACAATATGCAGGCCGTGGTGTACGACCGCAATGGCGCCAACTATTGCGGCCGGCTGTGGTGGATGCTGAAATGGGCTGGCCACGACAACGTCGCCGTGCTCGACGGTGGTTTGCAGGCCTGGCAGGCAGCAGGCGGTGCGGTGACATCGGGCGAAGAGCCCGCGCATTTCCAGAGCAACTTCGAGCTTGGCCCGGAGTTGGCCCGGCTGGTCACGCCTTCCACCGTTCTGGCGCAACTGGGAAAACCGGCGCAGACACTCATTGATGCCCGCGGCGCGCCACGTTATCGGGGCGAAGTCGAGCCACTCGACCCGGTGGCAGGGCATATTCCCGGCGCACTCAACAGGCCTTTCGGCCAGAACCTGGACGCGGACGGCAAATTCAAGCCTGCAGCGCGGCTCAAGGCAGAGTTTGAAGAATTGCTGTCGGGGCGCGATCCCACCAGTGTGGTGCACCATTGCGGCAGCGGCGTCAGTGCCGTCCCCAACATCATCGCCATGGAACTGGCCGGCTTGGGCCGCACGGGCCTGTATGCCGGCAGCTGGAGCGACTGGTGCAGTGACAGCAGCCGCCCCGTCGAACGCGGATAAGTTTGCGCGCCCTCGCCGGCGCAATGCCTGACAGAAGCACAAAGCCCGCAACCTCGAAAGGTGCGGGCTTTGTGACTTTCAGGCGATCAGACGATGAGCAACAAGCTAGTTGGTAGAACCGCCGCTCTTGGGGTTGGTCGCAGGATTGGTGGCGCTGGTGCTGGTGCTGGAACCCAACGAACTGCCGCCCATCGCACCGGACCCCGTGGCACCCGACGATGCACCCATGCTGCTACCCGATCCCATGGCCGATGAGCTGTCCGTCGAAGAAGAGCTGCCCATGCTGCCCGAGCTCGGTGACGCGGGGGACATTGGCGCAGAAGACATGCTCGACGGCGCAGGCGTCGCGGCCGGCGTAGTGGTCGCGCCGGTGTCGTCCACTTTTTTGCCGCAGGCGCCAAGGGCCAGCAGAGCCGCCAATGCCATGCTGGTCGCCATGGCGGGTTTTACGTTGAGTACAAACATATTTAATTTCCTTTGAACTTTGGGAAGATGGTTTGGCAAGTGCCATCCGGATTTGCCAGATTTCCAATCTAGCCAAAGTTCAGCACACCCGGAGAAGACATCCGCCAATACGTTTGTAGGCATTCTTCCTCCGCCAAAGGCTGCACACACCCCAAACGCCAGGGTCAGCTGCGCGCCGGGTTTCTCACATGTTCAGGTCGAACGCCGACACCCACGGCGTAGGCGGGTATGGACTGCATCCAGGACGAGCGCGCCATCAGCTTCATCAGCCACGGTACTTTCATGGCCCAGGTGTCTTGCGCGTCGGCCGCAAGGACCGGACGCAGCAGCCGGTTTTGCACCGCAACCTGAGCGGCTTGCGTGACGCGCGCGGGGAACAACCTGCGCTTTTCAACAGCCGCAAGCAGGAGCAGCAAGTCCGCAGGGCTGTCACCGGCCGACAGGGGCGCAGCGAGTATGTTGGCCGCCGCCACCGCATCCTGGATTGCCAGATTGATACCGACCCCGCCAATCGGCGACATGGCATGTGCCGCGTCCCCAATACACAAAAGCCCGGGCCGGTACCAACGCTCCAGCCGGTCTACCGTCACGCTCAACAGCTTGATGTCGTCCCAGCTTTTGAGTTCATGAATACGGTCTGCAAAAAGCGGTGCAATGCGCACCATCGACACACGAAATTCCTCCAGGCCCCTGGTGCGCAAGGCATCAATACCGCCTTTTGGAATCACATAGGCACATTGCCAGTAAGAGCCTCTGTCGATCATGGCGAGAAACACGCCCGTGTTGATACGCCCACCGCTGGACGAGGGGTCGCTGGCCAGTTTGGGCAATCGCATCCAGAGCACATCGATAGGCGCGCCCAAGTCCCGAACCACCAGCCCTGCTGCCTCCCTTACCCGTGAATGACGGCCGTCCGCACCAATGACCAGATCGGCATTAACCTGAAGTGCGCCTTCCGCTGTCTGCACCTGAACACCTGTGATCGTGCTGGTGGCCGCATCTTCAATCACGCCTGTCACCTCAGCGTTCTGCATCAACCGAAAGGTCGGGAAACGCAAGGCCTCGTCACGCAAAAAATCCAGGAATTCCCACTGCGGCATCAAGGCAATGAATTTGCAACGCGTGCGCAAATGGGAGAAATTGGCCAGCACCATTTCGGTGTCACCAACAGTGGCATGCAGTTCCCTCACCTCATCGTGGGGCCGCTGAAGAAATTTCTCGAGAAGCCCCAGCTCGTGCATGACCTCAAGGGTGGAAGGGTGCACCGTGTCACCCCTGAAGTCGCGCAAAAAATCACCATGCTTTTCGAGGACCACCACATCCACACCAGCGCGCGCGAGTAAAAAACCCAGCATCATGCCGGCGGGCCCTCCTCCGGCAATACAGCAGCGCGTCGACAGGTCGGTGTTCATGCAGACTTACCCCAATGGATGCCATCAGAGTCGCACAGGGTGACCCGAAATGCAAGACCGGCGCCGATGGGTACCACGCGACCGGTTAATTCATGGGCATCGGGGTAGTTTGTACTTCGCCGGGTTCGGGTGGTACCTGCAGCGGTGCCACAGGTTCGGGAGGCGGCAGGTTGGGTTCAGTCGCGGAGCAGACCATGGTGGAGGTGTTCAGTTTTTGAGGCGGTCAGGCACCGGGGACAGCTCCGGTTTCGAGGGCACATGCCTTATTTCGGCTTCGCCTTGCCCATCAGCACCATCTGAAGGAATATCGTCTTCATAACGCACCTCGGGTTCTTCGTTCTGCGATTTGCCCGGGCCTTCTTCATGACCACCACCCGGAATGCCTGGGTGCTCAGGCGGCGGCATGGCTGGCCCTGGGTCAGGTGTGCCCGGTGTTGGCGAAGGCACGTGGTCCATCAATACAGACCCACCAGCATCATGGGCGCTTCACTGACCACCGTAGCGGCCGCAGCCATGCTGGCAAATACCATGACAAAAAACGCGATGTAAGGTGCCAGGCGGGTGCCAAGCTTGGCGGGAGGCACAGAAGCCGTCTCGTCCAGCCGCTCGGCGCGGTGGGGCGCATGGAAATAATCTGAACCAGAAGCGGGAACCGGATGGGTGTTCATGGCGGTCCTACCTTTGCACGAGTTTTTGAAGATGGCTCTATCGTGCAGCGCAGGAACAAAACTGTTTATAGGCCGCGAACCCCAGCGCGTGTCAGGTGTCGGCTGACAGTGGCATGACCTGCGCCACGGCCAGCTCGCGGCGATCTCAGTGCGTGTGCGCGACGCTGCTGATGAGCGTCACCATCCCGATGCCGATGGCCAGCCATGCGATCTGGGCTGCTGTTTCCCGGGCAGTGACGCGTTTTTGCAGCTGTGGAATCAGGTCAGCGAGTGCCACATAAATGAAACTGCTGGAAGCAACGATCAGGAAAAACGGCAGGTAGCCAATCAACTGGTCCACCAGTGCGTAGCCGACGATGCCGCCCAAAGCGGTCACCGCACCCGCCATCGAGACCTTCACCAGGGCTGCGCGCCGGTTGTTGGAAGATTGCCTCAAGACCACCAGATCGCCCATGTGGTGCGGCACCTCGTGCACCAGCACCGCCAATGCAGCGACCACACCCAGCCGCAGGTCCGCCATAAAGGCAGATGCGATCAGGATGCCGTCTCCAAAGGCGTGCACGCTGTCGCCCGCCAGCACAGCCCAGCCACCTGACTTGCCATGGCCGTGATCGTGGTGCGCGTGTCCATGATCGTGCGGATGGTGCGGATGATGCTGGTGACGGTCATTGGCTTCCCCGACGACGCCGGGCACGTCCTTGTGCTCGCCGCCGTGGTGCTCATGGCCGTGATGCCAAAGTTCAGCCTTGTCGAGCAGGAAGAAGAACACCAGGCCCGCCAGCAACGCGGCAAACAGCGCCTGTGGGCTCACGCGGCTTTCAAACGCCTCCGGCAGCAGGTGCATGAAGGCCGTGGCCAGCAGTGCCCCGGCCGCCAGGCTCAGCATGTGCTGGGTGTAACGGGCCAAAACGCCAAAGCTCAAAATGGCCGCCAGCCACACGCTGCCAATGCCGGCAGCAATGGTGCCCGCCAAAATTGCTACTAAAGTCATAGCTGATTATGCTCGCCTGTATTGGGTCAACGCCCAATTTATTGAAGAAGAAGCAGCCAGAAAAAGCCTCCGGGGCCATCCTGACAGGAAAGAAGAGGTGCACAAGCGCAAAGCGGCTGGCCCCTTTCATTTGATCTTATCAAGCGTGTCAAGAGGCAAGGTCCATAAAAAAAGCCGCCTTTGATCAAGGCGGCTTTTTCTGCGCGGTCATCCCGGCAATCGCGGGCAGGCGCGTCAGGACTCCTGCCGGCTGCGTCGATGCACCTTATGCGACGCCATTCGCCTTGAACCACGCCAGCGCGCGCGCGTAGCCATCATCCGCCGCATCCTTGCGGTAGCTGGGACGGTAGTCGGCGTGGAAAGCGTGCGGCGCAGCGGGGTACACCACGAACTCGGAAGCGGCAGCAGCCTTGTTGCCCTTGGCTCCCGCGGCAGCCAGGGCGTCCTTCATCTGGTTGACCGTCGTCAGCGGGATACCGCCATCCTGGCCACCGTACAAGCCCAGAACCGGCGCCTTGAGGCCGGCTGCCAGGTCCAGCGGGTTCGTAGGCGACAGTGGCGTGGGCGTCCCGACCAGGCGGCCGTACCAGGCCACGCCAGCCTTGACATTCTTGCTCTGCTCGGCATACAGCCAGGTGATGCGGCCGCCCCAGCAAAAACCGGTGATACCGACCTTTTTGGCGTTGCCGCCATTGGCACCTGCCCATTTCACGGCGCCGTCCAGGTCGGCCATGACCTGCGCGTCAGGCACCTTGGACACGACTTCGGTCATCAGTTTGGCCATCTCGTTGTACTTGCTGGGGTCACCCTGGCGCGCATACAGCTCGGGGGCAATGGCGAGGTAGCCGGCTTTGGCGAAGCGGCGGGCGGTGTCAGCAATGTATTCATGCACCCCAAAGATTTCCTGAATGACCAGGATGACCGGCAGGTTCTTCTTGTTGGCGGGCGCGGCGTAAAAAGCCGGCACCTTGAAGCCATTGACTTCAAAACTGATTTCGCCGGTCTTTAACCCTTCCGATGAGGTCTTGATGGCGGTCTGCGCCATGATCGGCATGGCGGTGGCGGCATAGCCGACACCCAGCGCGGCCTTCAGTGCAGTGCGTCGACTGGCACCGGTTTCGGTGCTCTGGCCAGGCAGCAAGGCATCAAATTCACTCTTCAGATTGTTGTTCAACATGCAGATTTCCTCGGTATAAAGTTTTGGGGACGTGCTCGAAACCAACCGTCGGAGTCTATCTGGTCACAAAAGTTCGCACTGGTTCAGGGAAATACCGATCGGTATTTTCCCTTGGACGGCGTCACACAATCCTGACCCGGAGCTCCGGCAAACCGTCGATGTGGCATTCAATCATGTCGCCTTTGACCACCGGCCCAACATTTTCGGGCGTGCCCGAGTAGATGATGTCGCCGGGAAACAGCTCAAACGCCTCGGACAATTTTGAAATCTGCTCGGCAACAGACCAGATCATGTGGTTGAGCGTCGCCTGCTGCTTGACCTGGCCATTGACCTTGAGCCAGATCGCGCCTTTGGTGTAGTGGCCGGTCTGGGCCACCTTGTGGATCGGGCCTATGGGTGCAGACAAATCAAAACTCTTGCCAATCTCCCAGGGCTTTTTCTGGTCACCCATGCCACGCTGCAAATCCCGGCGCGTCATGTCCAGGCCGACCGCGTAGCCGTACACCAGCTCCAGTGCGCGATCGATGGGAATGTTGCGCCCGCCTTTGGACAAGGCCGCGACCAGTTCGACTTCGTAGTGGTAGTTTTTGGTCAATGTGGGGTAAGGGTGGTCCACCACCTTGCCCGGCGGCACGATCTGAATCGCGTCCGTGGGCTTCTGGAAAAAGAAAGGCAATTCCCGCGTCGGGTCCGACCCCATCTCGATGGCGTGGGCGGCGTAGTTGCGCCCGATGCAATAAATCCGGCGCACCGGAAACGACTGGTCGCTGCCGGCAATCGGTATATAAGTGTCGGCCACTGCGAATGGTGTGGAGGGTGTGCCTGCGGTGCCACCGGCTGACGCACAGCCGGCCACGGCTGTCGCCGCCATGAGCGCACCGGACTGAAGCAGCCCACGCTTGCCAAGGTTGACGGGTGTATGCATGTCTTGTCTCCTGTAGTGCTGGATGTCCGGCGTCGCTGCCGTACAGGCGCAGCTTAATCGCTTGCAGCCTCTGCCCACAAGCCCACGAGGTTTTTTCCTGCATGGCGCCAACACCTGCGGGCTAGACTTTGACGGCGCAACCCGAGCTTTTGAACGGGCCACACATGCAGCGCCATGTCACCGTGCATGCCGACAACCAAACCATCACCCCAAGGAAAATGACCATGTACAAATATTCTGCAATC
Organism: Pseudomonadota bacterium; assembly: GCA_040387435.1. GTDB lineage: Bacteria > Pseudomonadota > Gammaproteobacteria > Burkholderiales > Burkholderiaceae_C > Polaromonas. Next base: position 69,889 of record JAZKDR010000004.1, on the reverse strand, counting down.
GCCGTTCTGGTGGGCCTGCTGGCCGCATGCGCCCAACAAGCTCCCACCCCATCGCCCGCCATGCCGCCGGCAGCAGGTGCGTGCAACGCTGCAGGGGCGCAGTTCGCACTGGGCGGTGCCGCCAATGCGGCGCTGGTCGAAGAGGCCCGCGTACGTTCCGGCTCCTACATTGCACGGGTCATTCAGCCCGGCCAGGCGGTCACCATGGAGTTCAATGCCATGCGCCTGAACCTTGAAGTCAATGGTGCCAATACAGTAATGCGCGCGCGCTGCGGTTGACACTGGCGTCGCTCATCGCGCAGGGCTCTCTAGTGGGCCTTTTCCCAGTTCGGCCCTATGCCGATTTCCGCGAGCAGCGGAACCTTGAGTTCGGCCACACTGGCCATGATGCGCGGAATCTCGACGCGCACCCATTCCACTTCTGACTCCGGCACCTCAAAAACCAGTTCGTCATGCACCTGCATGATCATTTTTGTGGCGCGTTTTTCCGAGTCCAGCACTTCCTGGACCCTGTTCATGCTGAGCTTGATGAGGTCGGCGGCGGTTCCCTGCATGGGCGCGTTGATGGCCTGGCGCTCGGCGGCCTTTTTGCGCGGGCCATTGCCGCCGTTGATCTCGGGCAGGTAAAGGCGCCGGCCAAAGACGGTTTCGACAAAATGATTGTCCTGGGCAAAGACAACCGTCTCGTCCATATACCTTTTCACGCCCGGGTAACGCTGGAAGTACTTGTCTATGTAGGCCGCAGCAGCCTTGGTTTCGATGCCCAGGTTACGGGCCAGACCAAAGCTGCTCATGCCGTAGATCAAACCAAAATTGATGACCTTGGCGTAGCGGCGCTGTTCGCTGCTGACCTGCTCGACCGTCACACCAAACACTTCGGCTGCGGTGGCCCGGTGCACATCCAGCCCCTGCGTGAACGCACTGAGCAGGGCTTCGTCGCCGCTCAGGTGGGCCATGATGCGCAGCTCGATCTGTGAGTAGTCGGCGCTGGCGATCACGCTGTTGGACGGCGCCACAAAGGCTTCGCGCACGCGCCGGCCTTCTGCCGTGCGGATCGGGATGTTCTGCAGGTTGGGGTCATTGCTCGACAAGCGCCCTGTCACCGCCACGGCTTGCGCGTAATGGGTGTGCACCCTGCCGGTTCTTGGCAAGGCAAGCTGGGCGAGCTTGTCGGTGTAAGTGCCTTTCAGTTTGCTGAGTGAACGGTGCTCCAGCAGCTTGGCCGGCAGCGGGTAATCCTCGGCCAGTTTTTCAAGCACTTCCTCGTCCGTGCTGCGCGCGCCGCTCGGGGTCTTCTTGATGACCGGCATGCCCAGCTTGTCGAAAAAAATCTCGCCCAATTGCTTGGGGCTGCCGAGGTTGAAGGGCTGGCCGGCAATTTCGTAGGCTTCGGTCTCCAGCTGCAATATGCGCTGGCCCAGCTCATGGCTTTGCGTGGCCAGCATGGGCGCATCGATCAGCACACCGTTGCGTTCAATGCGGTACAGCGATTCGCTGCTGGCGATCTCCAGCTCGTAGATGAACTTCAGCTTGTCGTTCGCCTGGATTTGCGGCCACAGCACGCGGTGCACATCCAGCGTCTGGTCCGAGTCTTCACACGAATATTCCGCCGCCTTCGCCACATCGACCTGGTTGAATTTGATCTGGTGCGCGCCCTTGCCGCACAGGTCTTCGTAGTTGATGCCGCTGCGGCCCACGTGGCGCTCGGCCAGGCTGGCCAGCCCGTGCGGCTTGTGCACTTCCAGCACATAGCTTTGCAGCATGGTGTCGTGGGCATAACCCTGCACTTCGATGCCGTGGTTGGCAAACACATGGCGGTCGTACTTGACGTGCTGGCCCAGCTTGGCTTTGGCCGGGTTTTCAAGCCAGGGTTTGAGTTTCGCCAGTACCTCGTCGCGCGGCAGCTGGGCCGGCGCGTCCGGGTAATCGTGGGTCAGCGGAATATAGGCCGCTTCGCCCGGCGTCACGCTGAAGCTGATACCCACGATCTGCGCCAGCATTTCATCGAGCGACGTTGTCTCCGTGTCGATGGCAGCCAGGTCCGCGGCTGCGAGCTTTTCCATCCAGCGGTCAAACATCTCCCAGCTGAAGATGGTGTCGTATTTGAGGTTGGTGACGCGCTCCTTGATCGGCGTGTCCAGCAGCGAAGGTTCATCAAACAGGCCAGGCGAATCGTTAACCGCATTGGCCTTGGGTGATGCATGCCGGCCCTCGGGACCGCCAATCATTTCAGGCGGCGTCGTTTCAATGCCTATCTGTTTGACCAGCCCCTTGAAGCCATACTTCTCGTAAAAATCTTTCAGGGCATCCGTCTCCTGCGCCCCCATTGCGATGGCATCCAGGGCAGGCAATCCATCGATGTATGCCGTGAGTTCGCAGTCCTTCTTGATCGTCAGGAGCTCGCGCCCCTTGGGCAGCCAGTCCAGGGAACTGCGCAGGTTCTCGCCCACCACACCCTTGATGTCTGCAGCCTTGGCGACCAGCGCGTCAAGCGAGCCGTATTCCAGCAGCCATTTCACGGCCGTCTTGGGGCCGACCTTGGGCACGCCGGGCACGTTGTCCACGGCATCGCCGACCAGCGTCTGGTAGTCGACCATGAGGCGCGGCGGCACGCCAAACTCGGCCTCGACACCGGCCAGGTCACGGCGCCTGTCGTTCATGGTGTCGATGACGGTGATGTTCTCGTCGACCAGCTGGCTCAAGTCCTTGTCACCACTGGAGATGATGACCTCTATCCCCTGCTGCGAGGCCGTACAGGCCAGCGTGCCGATCACATCGTCGGCCTCGACGCCGGGCACATCCAGCACCTTCCAGCCCAGCAGGCGGACCACCTCATGGATGGGCGCGACCTGGCTGCGCAGGTCATCGGGCATCGGCGAGCGCTGGGCCTTGTATTCGGGGTACAGGGCATCGCGAAAGGTCGGGCCCTTGGCATCAAACACACAGGCGGCGTAGTCGGCACGCACATCCTTGCGCAGCTTCTGCATCATGTTGATCATGCCGCGTATGGCACCGGTTGCCGGGCTGGCCGGATCACCCGGATTGGCGCGCAAATCAGGCATGGCGTGGAAGGCGCGGTACAGGTAACTGGAGCCGTCGACCAGCAGCAGGGTTTTTTTGTCAGTGCTCATGCCTTGGGATTGTCGGGGATATCCGCCGGGCGGTTGGCGGCCCTGCAAAACCCTTGTTTGCACAGGTGCGAAGCCTACAATGCAGGCATGAAACAAGTATTGCCATCCTCATTTCGTGCCGTGGTCATCGCTGCGCTGCTTGCTGTGCCGATGGCGACGGTTTCACTGGCCCAGACGGCACCTGCGGCATCCGCTGCGCCTGCTGCAGCGCCGCTTCCTGAAGCCGCCGCGCCCGCCGGCGGCCGTCCCGACAAGGCCACCCAGCGCATCCGCACCGAAGATGCCGGCTCGCGCATCGATGAAGTCCGGGTCGGCGGTGAGACCCAGAGCATCACGGTGCAACCCAAGACCGGCAACAACCTGCCAGCCTACGAAGTCAAACCCTCAGACACGGCCAAGAGCAGCTCGCCCACCTCATCAAGCAGCGACACCAACGGTGCCCGCGTCTGGAACGTCCTGAAGTTTTAGGTCTGTGAACCCTATTACCATCGCTGTTTCGTACAATTTTGTACTTACTGTGAAGGTTGAGGGCTTGTTCACCCTGTTTTCAGGAGATGCGTTGTGAGTCAAAAAGGCCGTGAGCAAGGCGCAAAACGCCGCCGGGGTAAGCCCCGGCAAGGCTTTGCAACGCGGCGCACGGGCTTTTTGATCACAACCCGCAGGGAACGGGGTGAAAACAACGCCACTCCGCGTTGCACTCCTGGGCAAGGCATGAGCCTTGCCGTCGTCGCGCGCCTTGATTGGCGCTGTTTTCACCCCGTTCGCACTCCTGAAAACAGTGTGAACAAGCCCTAATTTCAGGCATGGCCGTTTTTACCGAAGTCTCGTTCGACGAAGCTGATGACTTTGTGCACGCGCTCAATCTCGGACAACTTGAGTCCATCAAGGGGTGTGACGGCGGCATCGAGAACACCAATTTTTTCGTGGACACCACCACCGGGCGCTACGTGCTCACGCTGTTCGAGCGCCTGACGTTCGAGCAGCTGCCGTTCTACCTGCACCTGATGAAGCACCTGGCGGGCCACGGCATCCCCGTGCCGGACCCCTCGCCCAATGCCGGCGGCGAGATTCTCCACAAACTCAAGGACAAACCTGCCGCGGTGGTCAACAGGCTGCGCGGCAGCAGCGAACTGCAGCCCGGCACCAGCCACTGCGCCCAGGTCGGCGAAATGCTGGCCCGCATGCACCTCGCAGGGCTGGACTACCCCAGGCGCCAGCCCAACCTCAGGGGCCTGGGCTGGTGGAACGAGACCGTGCCGGTGGTACTGCCCGAGGTGACGGACGAGCAACGCAGCCTGCTGCTGGGCGAGCTGGCCTACCAGAACCACATTGCCGCATCGTCCGCCTATGCCGCCCTGCCCTCCGGCCCGATTCATGCCGACCTGTTTCGCGACAACGTGATGTTCGACGACGGCAAGCTCAGCGGTTTTTTTGATTTTTACTTCGCCGGTTGCGACACCTTTCTGTTTGACATCGGCGTCTGCCTGAACGACTGGTGTGTCGACATCACAACCGGTGTGCACGACGCGGAGCGCGCCCAGGCGTTTCTGGACGCCTACCAAACCGTGCGCAAGCTCACCGCGGCTGAAAGAAGCCTGCTGCCGGCGGCCTTGCGCGCCGGTGCCCTGCGCTTCTGGGTGTCACGCCTGTGGGACTTCCACCTGCCGCGCGAGGCCGCCGTCCTGCAACCCCACGACCCCGGCCACTTTGAGCGCGTGCTGCGCGAGCGCCGTGCCCATCCCGCGCTCATGGCCGCCTGACGGCCGCGCACCTTCATCCTCCCCATGCAACTCAATATCGTCCCGGCCCGTACTGGCCTCCTGTGGGTCAAACTCGGTTTCAGGACTTTCCTGCAGCAGCCCCTGGCCATGTCAGGCCTGTTTTTCATGTTCATGGCGGTGCTGTCCATTGCCACCCTGGTCCCCTTTATCGGGGCGGCACTCGCACTCGGTTTACTGCCGGCCGCGACGCTGGGCCTGATGGCCGCCACGCAGGAAGCGACCAAGGGCAAATTCCCCATGCCGTCCATCCTGATCAGCGCTTTCCGCGCCGGCCAGCAACGTCTGCGGGCGATTCTGGTCTTGGGTGCGCTCTACGCCGCCGGCTTCCTGATCCTGATGGGCATATCGGCCCTGATCGATGGCGGCCAGTTTGCAAAGCTCTACCTGGTGGGCGGAAAAATCAGCCAGGAAATGGTCTCGCAAAACAATTTCCAGCTGGCGATGTGGGTGACCATGCTGCTCTACATCCCGCTCTCGCTGCTCTTCTGGCACGCGCCGGCGCTGGTGCACTGGCACGGCATTCCCCCCGTCAAAAGCCTGTTTTTCAGCCTGATGGCCTGCTACAGGAACTGGGCCGCACTGGCGGTGTACGGCCTGGCCTGGGCGGCCATCTTTGTCATCGCCATGGTGCTGCTGACACTGGTCGCCGTCCTGCTCGGCAACCCCAACATCGCCGTGATGGCGCTGTTTCCCGTTGCCCTGCTGGTGATGGCCATGTTTTTTACCTCGATTTACTTCACCTTTCGTGATAGCTTCACGGAAACCGTGACGGACCAGCCCGCTTCCCCCTCAGGAGATTCCCCATGACCCAGCACTTTCTGCAAGGCCGCTCCGAAAAGGAAGTCCTGTGGTACCAAAGGCGTGACACCCTCAAGGCAGCTGCCGCCTGGGTGGCGATGGGGAGTTTCGGCGCATCGGTGGCCCAGCAGCGCACCAACGTCGTCCAGCAAACCGGTGACGCCCTGCTCAATGGCAGCCGCCTGCTCCCCGGCCAGACCATACAAACCGGCGACCAGCTGCAGACCGGCCCCGGCTCCAGCCTGATTTTTGTGATGGGCAACGCCTCCTTCCTCGTCCGCCAGAACTCCCTGATGACCGTCGAGCGTGGCCGTACCCTCACCGCCGTCAGCGTCCTGCGGCTCGTCACCGGCGCGGTCGCCAGCATCTGGAACAAGGGCGGCAGCCGCTCCATCGTCACGCCCACGCTGACCGCAGGCATACGTGGCACCGGCGTCTACACCGAGGTTTTGCCCCAGCAGGACAGCCGTACCTACTTTTGCAACTGCTACGGCACCGTCGACCTGAACGCCAGCGGCAGCAAGCAGCTGTCGCAGTCCGAATACCACCAGTCATTCTGGGCAGAGCCGACGACCAAAGAGGGGCCGCGCATCACGCCGGCCGGTTACCTGAACCACACAGACGCCGAACAGGAGTTCCTGGCCGAACTCATAGGCCAGCGCACCTACTGGCAGATCGTCGGCCGCAAGGGCAAGGGCGACGGCAGCGGCACGATGGGGTATTGAGCCGGAAGCGCACCATTTTCCAGCGTCAGCAACTGACGTGCAGAATGAAACCGCTATTAATTCAGTAGCTGCTCACGCTCGTATCTAAAGGGCTGCAGCCCGATTTAATGCCTGAAAATGGCCTTTTTTTCGGTTTCGCGGGCTGTCGAAGGCTCGAAAATGCAAAAATGTTAACTCCCAACTTAACATTGCCACATTTTTTAACGTATAAGTTAAAAATTGATCCGCGACCCACTAATTAAGTGAATGAAAGTGACGAGGCTGACGCTGAGAGGCACACATCGCCAATCGAGTCAAAAAGGAATTTGAACAATCTACTTCCGTTTCCACGTCCTCACCCGCCCAGAGCTTTTAGTTTTGCTATACGCGCTTGTACATGCCCAGCGTAGCAGTCGACCGCTACCCCCGCGCTGGCATTGCCAGTTCCCAGCAAACTATCTTGCAGGTCGCAATCGGCCCGCATAAAAAGCCTCCAGGCATTTTGAGATCTAACGAGTGCGGCGTGCGCTCGCTGGAAATCCTCACCGTTTTCCGCTGTCTTCCTGAATGAAACCAGCACCCTTTGATAACGCCGCGTCATATCGCTTCCAGCGTTTTGAGTTTCAGGTCTCCGCAGCGGCGTAACCCATGCGCCCCGCCCCACCCGTAGAGTCTCCACCCCGGCAGTCGTAAATCTGGTTTTGGAAGCATGCAAAACCTGAAGGCAAGCTGGCAGAAGGCGTGCATGCATCCCCTATCTCAACAGCGAATGCCCGAGTTTGAACCAGAAGCAAGATGACAAAAAACTTATTCATTTCCGGGGCTTTGAGGTTTGATTTGACCGAACCGTGACTCCCTCAATTGACAGGAAGAAAGCGTTGCCTTTTCGCGCGAAAATTCGCGAGTCGATCTACGAGCAATGATGCGACGGGACGAGCCGACTAGCGCTTTGTATTTCGCCATGCCTTCAAAGTCACAACATCGCCGCTAGCCGGCTCGGCAACCAGAATAGTTTTGCTCTCAACATTCACATAAAAGAGGTTCCAGGACTCATAACGTTCGGGACGATTCGCATAGACGGCGACAGCGAGAAAGCACTGGCCCAGCCGCGAGACGGGCTGAAATGAACCGATGTAGGCAACCGGAAAGGCGTGCGACCTCGACCAGTTTGCTGTTTCGGGAAGTTGTTGCACAAGGCGCTCGGCCTGCGCCAACACGGGTGAAGTGGGTGTCGGCACCTGGCAGGCGAGGTCGGCAGCCAGAGCGCAGGCCGTACCGAAAAGCAGAAGAAACCCAAGGACATATCTCATTGCGGCTTGGCCTTGACGGTGAATGAAACGCAACAGTACGCACTGTAGCGAAGAATGAGGCAATGCATTCCCCATTTGAGAGTAGAGACAGGTCAGCGCGCCGCCTAAACCACCGTCAGCTTCGCCACACTCAGCGCCAGCCATTTCACGCCGTGGCGGGTGAAATTGATCTGGGCCCGGGCATCGTCGCCGCTCCCTTCGAGCATCAACACCTTGCCCTCGCCGAATTTGGCGTGGAAAACCTGCGTGCCGCTTTTCAGGCCGTGGGCGGGGGCATTGCGCTGCTCAGGCACTGGCGGGTTGGCGAAGCGCTCGGCTGTGCCGGCTTTTGACGAGAACACGCTGCTGGCCCAGTCCTTGCGCCCGCCGCCTGCGTGGCCCGCGTCGCCCCAGGCGTTGCCGCCACGGCCCATGTTGGAAGCGAAGCCCTGGTTCTTCGGTGTGATCCATTTCAGCGCCGCGTCGGGGAGTTCGTCGAAAAAGCGGCTTTTGAGGTTGTAGCGGGTCTGGCCGTGCAGCATGCGCGTTTGCGAGTGGCTGAGGTAGAGGCGTTTGCGGGCCCGCGTGATGGCGACGTACATCAGGCGGCGTTCTTCTTCGATGCCGCCGTGGTCGCTGAGGGAGTTCTCGTGCGGGAAGATGCCGTCTTCCAGCCCTGCGATGAACACGCAATCGAACTCCAGACCCTTGGACGAGTGCACCGTCATGAGCTGCACGGCATCCTGGCCGGCCTTGGCCTGGTTGTCGCCGGCTTCGAGTGCGGCGTGCGTCAGGAAGGCTGCCAGGGGTGACAGTGTTTCGCCGGTTTCAAGATCCGGCGCCAGCATCTCGGGCAGGGCTTCATCGAGCACGGGAGCGGAAGGGTCCAGCCCCTGACTGGCAGGCGATTGCGACATCCGTGCGCCGAGTTCATCGACAGGCAGGGCGACGGCGTCGCGGCCAAAGCCTTCATTGCCCACAAAGGACTCTGCTGCGTTGACCAGTTCGGCCAGATTCTCCAGCCTGTCCTGGCCTTCTTTTTCGAGCTTGTAGTGCTCTTCAAGCCCACTATGCTGCAGCACCAGCTCGATGATCTCGCGCAGGGTCAGGCCAGCAGTCTGCTCGCGCATCACATCGAGTTTTGCGACAAACGCGCCAAGGTTGGCACCGGCCTTCCCGGGCACGGCGCTGACGCCGTCGTGCAGCGAGCACCCCGCCGAACGCGAGACTTCCTGCAACTGCTCGAGGCTGCGCAAGCCGATGCCGCGCGGCGGAAAGTTGACGACGCGCATGAAGCTGGTGTCGTCATGCGGGTTCTCCAGCAGCCGCAAATAAGCAAGGGCATGCTTGATTTCCGCGCGTTCAAAAAAGCGCAGGCCACCGTACACGCGGTAGGGCACGGCGGCATTGAACAGCGCGGTTTCCATCACCCGGCTTTGGGCATTGCTGCGGTAGAGCAGCGCGATCTCCTTGCGCTCTACACCGTCACGTACCAGTTGCTTGACCTCGTCGACAAACCATTGGGCTTCGGCAAAGTCGCTGGCGGATTCATACACACGCACCGGCTCGCCGGGACCGGCCTCGGTGCGCAGGTTCTTGCCGAGGCGGTTGCTGTTGTGGCTGATGAGCTGGTTGGCCGAGTCGAGGATGTTGCCGAAGCTGCGGTAGTTGCGCTCCAGCTTGATCTGGTGTTTGACCTCGAACTCGCGCACGAAGTCGGCCATGTTGCCCACACGCGCACCGCGGAAAGCGTAAATGCTCTGGTCGTCATCCCCCACAGCGACCACGGAGCCGCCGGGCATGGATGCAGACGCTGCATCGCCCTGCCCCGCCAGCATCTTGATCCAGGCGTACTGCAGCTTGTTGGTGTCCTGGAATTCGTCAATCAGGATGTGGCGAAAGCGCCGCTGGTAATGTTCACGCACGGGCGCGTTGTCGCGCAGCAGCTCGTAGCTGCGCAGCATCAGCTCGCCGAAGTCGACCACGCCTTCGCGCTGGCATTGCTCTTCATACAGGGCATAGAGTTCGATTTTTTTACGGTCTTCCTCATTGCGCGCCTGCACGTCTTTGGCGCGCAAGCCGTCTTCCTTGTTACCCGCAAAAAAGTACATCAGCTGCTTGGGCGGAAAACGCTCATCGTCTATATTGAACTGCTTGCACAGGCGCTTGATGCTGGAGAGCATGTCCTGGGTGTCGAGGATCTGGAAAGTCGATGGCAGGTTGGCCAGTTTGTAGTGGGCGCGCAGAAAGCGGTTGCACAGACCGTGGAAGGTGCCTATCCACATGCCGCGCACGTTGACGGGCAGCATGGCTGACAGCCGCACCATCATTTCCTTGGCGGCCTTGTTGGTGAAGGTCACGGCAAGAATGCCACCGGGCGACACCTGCCCGGTCTGCAGCAGCCAGGCGATGCGGGTGGTCAGCACACGCGTCTTGCCGGACCCGGCGCCCGCCAGAATCAGCGCATGGGTGGCCGGCAGCGTTACGGCCGCCAGCTGCTCGGGATTGAGGTTTTGTAAGAGCGGGGAGTCTGGCGCGACTGCACGAGAGAAATCAGTGAATTCTGGGAACATCACCCATTGTAGAAAGTCCGATGAAAACCACTGCGCTACGTTTTTCAACCCTTTACATCGTGCGCGTGCTGACGCTCGTCCTCACAGGCGCAGCGCCCCTGGCAGCCATGGCGCAAGGCGCCTGTTCGAGCGACGGGCAACCCCAGCCCGTGGCCCTGCTGGAGCGCTTTATCAATGCAGATTGCGAGAGCTGCTGGCGTGACCCGGCCAGCACCACCGCCAAACCCGGGCAACTGGTGCTCGACTGGGTTTTGCCCGGCCTGCGGGGCGACGATGCGCCGCTGTCTGCCGTCGCCACACGCGACAGCCTGAAACGTGTCCAGTCCCTTGCCATGGCTGTGCCCGTTGAATCAGCAGTGCAACTGAGAAAAGCGGGGCGACTGCCGGGCACCCGGCTGCGGGTCGCGCATGGCCCGGTGATCAATGCCTACCTCGGCGCCTCGATGGCCTTGAAGCCACGCCCCCGCAATTTTGAAACACAAGGCTGGACGGGATGGCTGGCCGTGGTGGAGCGCATCCCCAAAGGCGTGGAGGGCTCACCCGTCGCGAGAAACCTGGTGCGAAACACGCTTCAAATCGACTGGCGTGGGCAGCCCGCATCACAGGAAGCCGCACAAAACCGTTTTTTCGAATCACGCGTGATGGGTGTGCCCCATGGCGCGAACCCGGAGCTGCTGAGCGTGGTCGGCTGGCTTGAAGACCCGCAGGGCCAGATCGTGGCGGCGATGCAATCGCGCTGCCTTGCAACGGAGAAATGAACCATCGGATTATTCGTATAGAGGCTATATGACCATGCGCCACGCTGCGGCTTCAGCGCGCGCCTAGAATCAGTCACCGGGCCCAAGCAATTGCGCCCGGTTTTTTGTTGCCCGGTTTAACGGCCGGGCAACAAAGCCGGGCCAGTCCAAGCGCCTTCTGTTCATCAACAGTTTTCAGGAGCTTGGGACTCATATGCAAATTTTCGACTACGACAACATCCTGCTGCTGCCGCGCAAATGCCGCGTGGAGAGCCGGTCCGAGTGCAACGCGTCCGTCGAGTTCGGCGGCCGCACGTTTCGCATTCCCGTGGTGCCCGCCAACATGAAGACGGTGGTCAACGAAACCATCTGCGTCTGGATGGCGAAGAACGGCTACTTCTACGTGATGCACCGCTTCGACCTGGACAACGTCAAGTTTGTCCGCGACATGAAGGCGCAAGGTGTTTACGCCTCGATTTCACTGGGCGTGAAAAAGCCCGACTACGACACGGTCGACCAGTTGGCGGCCGAAGGGCTGGTGCCCGAGTACATCACCATCGACATCGCACACGGCCACGCCGACACCGTGCAGAAGATGATTGCCTACCTGAAGCAAAAGCTGCCGTCGTCGTTTGTCATTGCGGGCAATGTAGGCACGCCAGAAGCCGTGATCGACCTGGAGAACTGGGGCGCCGATGCGACCAAGGTTGGCATTGGCCCGGGCAAGGTGTGCATCACCAAAATGAAAACCGGTTTTGGCACGGGCGGCTGGCAGCTGTCGGCGCTCAAATGGTGCGCGCGCGTGGCGACCAAACCCATCATTGCGGACGGCGGCATACGCGAGCACGGCGACATCGCGAAATCGGTTCGCTTCGGCGCGACCATGGTGATGATCGGCTCCATGCTGGCTGGCCATGAACAGTCACCGGGCCAGACGGTGGAGGTCGACGGCAAGCTCTTCAAGGAGTACTACGGCAGTGCATCGGACTTCAACAAGGGCGAATACAAACACGTTGAAGGCAAGCGCATCCTGGAGCCGGTGAAGGGCACGCTGGAAGGCACGCTGCGCGAGATGGAGGAAGACATCCAGAGCTCCATCAGCTATTCAGGTGGCACAAAACTGATGGACATCCGCAAGGTCAACTACGTGACGCTCGGTGGCGACAACGCGGGTGAACATCTGTTGATGTGAAGACGCTGCGGCGCGGTTTCAGGCCGCCGTTCAAGCCGTGTTGTGGAGCAACTCCAGCACCAGCCGGTGCATGCGCTGCGAAGGGTCTCCCAGGCTATTGAGCACCGTGAAATGGTTCAGGCCCAGGTGTGACTCGCAGACCGGCACGAACTTCTCGCCCCAGGCTTTCTGGATCAGCAGGTTCTGGCGCAGGAACTCCGGGCTCTCGTCTGCGCCAGCCACCGCGTAGAGGGTTCCCGTTTTGGGCCTGGGAAAGAACGCAGGGCTGATCTTCCTGGCTTCGCCGACATTCATTCGAACAATGTCCTTGATGAAGGGCGTGAGCGCCAGGGGCTCAAGGTCATACAGACCGGAAATGGACAGCGCATTCTTCACGAGGCTGGCAGGAAGGTCCGCCGCATGGGACTTCCACAGGCAACTGAGCAGCATCGCCGCCATGTAGCCACCGACCGAATGCCCGACCACGGTGATGCGCTCGGGGTCGCCCCCAAAACGCCGGGCGTTGCGCCAGGTCCAGGCCAGCGCCCGGACCACCTGCATCATGATGTCCTGGACGGTCACCGCAGGTGCCAAATCGTAATTGGGCACGACAACGCAAGCACCCGACTGCGTGAAGGACGGGGCAATGTAGGAGTGGTCGGCCTTGTCCATCGCACGCCAGTAACCTCCGTGCACCATGACCAGTACGGGCGCGCCTTTATTGTTGCCGGCTGTGGGTGCCGCCGGAAACACATCCAGGCGTTCACCCGGCGCATCGCCGTAGCGCACGTCGATGTGACCGGGCAGTTGCTGCCTGGCCTCAGCTGACAGCGCGACAAGCCGGTTCAGGCAGACCGCGTGGTCGGGCACCAGTGCGCGGTTGTTGTACATGCTGTCCAGCCATTGCGGATCCAGATTAAAAGAACTCATGTCGACCTCGGGTTTTTTCAAAAGTGTCTACCATCTTGACACAGCTGCAAGCTGGCTGACAGGATTCAGCCCCGCCGCCCTTCATGATGCCGAATAGAGCATCCCGTCAACGAACAATTTTCTGGAAAAACAATGACTGACAAACCCACCGTTGCCGTGCTTGGCACCGGCAACATGGGCTTGCCCATGGCTCGCCGGCTGTGTGAAGCAGGCTACACCGTTCATGCGTGGAATCGAACCCGCGACAAGGCGCTGCCGCTTGAGGCTCACGGCGCTTTGGTGCACGCGGATCCATCAGATGCCGTGAAAGATGCGGACATCACCATCAGCCTGCTTGAAAGCGGCGCTGTTGTCGATGAAGTGCTGTTTGGCAAGCCCGGCCAGAACGCGCCCGCCGCCGCCCAGGCCATGAAAAAGGGCAGCCTGTTCATGGACATGGCATCGATACAGCCGCGCGAGGCGCGCGACCATGCAGCACGCCTCGGCGCCATGGGCATTGCACATCTCGATGCGCCGGTATCCGGCGGCACCACCGGCGCGGAAGCGGGCAGCCTGGTCATCATGGCCGGCGGCAAACCCTCGGACTTCGAGCGCGCCCTGCCCGTGCTGGCCCATTTCGGCCGGGCCACGCACGTGGGGCCACATGGTTCCGGCCAGCTCGCCAAACTGGCCAACCAGATGATTGTGGGCATCACGATTGGCGCGGTGGCCGAAGCGCTGCTGTTCACCGCCAGGGGTGGGGCAGACATGGCGAAGGTGCGTGAGGCCATCACGGGCGGTTTTGCAGACAGCCGCATCCTGCAGCTGCATGGTGAACGCATGGTGCAGCGTGACTTTGCGCCGCGAGGGCGCATGGGCATACAGCTCAAGGACATGCGCAACGCCCTGGCCACGGCGCAGGAGATCGGCTTTGAAGCCCCCATCACCGCCCTGTTTGAAAAACTCTATGCCGACGGCGTGGAACATGGCCTCACCGACCTGGACCAGTCGGGGCTGTTTGTGGAACTGGCCAGCCGCAACGGCATGAGTTAACCGGCCCGAAAAGAAAAAATCCCCGGTCATCGTCAGACGACCGGGGATTTTTTTGCGGCGGTAAAGCGTTTACCGCTTCACCGCGCGCTGGTTTCAGTCGCGGGCCTTGGAGAACTTGGCCTTTTTGGCCGCATCACGCGGCACAAACACCTTGCCTGCGGGTTTGGCAAACGCCGGCTTGCGATTTGCAAAGTCGGGGCGTGGTGCAAAACCTTCATTGCGCGCGCCGAAATTGCGGTCGTCACGGGGTGCAAAGTTGCGGTCATCGCGTGGCGCGAAATGACGGTCATCACGCGGGGCAAAGTTGCCTGCGTTGTTGTTGCCGAAACCACGGTCGTCCTGACGGCGCGGGCCGCGGTCGTTGAAACCCGAACGGTCAGCGTAGTTGTTGCCTTGAGGTGCGGGACGGCCCTGGAAAGGCGGACGCTCATCGCGGTTGTTGCCGAAGCCGGCAAAACCACCGCCACCAAAACCACCTGCAGGCTTGCGGCCGGCAAAACCACCACCGCCGCCGCCAAAGCTGCGGCCACCGCCGCGGTCATCACGGCCACCACCGAAGTTGCCACGTGGGCGATCCGAAGTGGGTGCAAAACGCTGTTGTGGCTCAAGGCCGGCAATCACGCTGGGCTTGAGGTTCTGCTGGGTGTAGTGCTCGATGTCCTGGATCTTGCGGCGATCGCGGAACTCGGCAATCGTGATGGCCTTGCCTTCGCGGCCAGCACGGCCGGTGCGGCCAATGCGGTGCACATAATCTTCAGCCTTCATCGGCAGGCCGTAGTTGACCACGTGGGTGATCGTCGGCACGTCAAGGCCACGGGCGGCAACGTCGGTCGCCACCAGCACCTGGACACGACCGTCACGGAAAGCCATCAGGCGGCGGTTACGCAGGCCCTGGCTCAGCGCGCCGTGCAGCGCAACGGCACTGAAGCCTTCCTGGACCAGGTCATTGGCCAGGCCATCACACTCGACCTGCGTGCATGCGAACACGATGGCCTGGTTGATGGTGGTGTCACGCAGCAGGTGGTCGAGCAACTTACGCTTGTGCGTCTGGTTGTCGGCCCACAGCAGGGTCTGTGTGATGGACGTGTGTTTCTCGTGCGGCGAGTCGATCTGCACGCGCTGTGGCTCGCGCATCACGCGGGTCGCCAGTTGCATGATGCGGGGCGCAAACGTGGCGCTGAACATCATGGTCTGCTTGCGCTCGATGGTGAGCTGGTTGACTTCGGTCAGGTCATCGGCGAAGCCGAGATCCAGCATGCGGTCGGCTTCGTCAACGACGAGGAACTGCACCTGGTCCAGCTTGATCTGCATGCTGCGCTGCAGGTCGAGCAAACGGCCAGGCGTGGCGACCACGAGGTTGGCGTTTTGCAGCTTGGCGATTTGCAGCTGGTAAGGAATACCGCCAACCACATTGGCAATGCGCAGACCGCGGCAGTGACGCACGAGGTCGATCGCATCGGCGCAGACCTGTTGGGCCAGCTCACGGGTAGGGCAGAGGATCAGTGCGCCGGGTGTAGCAGGCTTGAAGTTGCGCGCATTGGTCGGGTCCTTGCGCTTTGGCTTCTTGAGTGGGGCCTCGCCGCGGGCGATGGCTTCGGCAGACAGGCGCTCGAACTCGGCGCGTTCATGGCGCTCGGCTTCTTCCTGTTGCTTGAGCAGGGTGTGCAGCACGGGCAGCAGGAAGGCCGCGGTCTTGCCGCTACCGGTCTGGCTGGAGACCATCAGGTCGGTGAATTTGGCTTTACGGTCGACAGGTTCATTGCCTGCATCAAGCGCCTGCATGGCCTTGGGGATGGTGGCCATCTGCACGGCCGTAGGCTGGGTAAAACCCATGTCGGCAACGGCTTGCAGCAGTTCCTTGGCCAGGCCCAGCTTCACAAAGCCATTGGGCTCGGCGACAACGGCGTCCAACGACGTTTCAGCACCGGCAGACACGCCGGAAAAGTCCGCAACCATGGAGTTGTCGGTATCGATAATTGCTTCGGGCGCAAAGTCGCCACGAGCCTCAAAAGAGTCAGTCATGTGTTTCTCACTAATCACCTGCAAGCCATGCTTTTGGCAAAGTCGCAGGAAAACTCGACCTCCCGCGTGGCAGGAGGCTTCGTTCAATGGTTAAAAAAACATCAACCATCAAACGAATATGACGTTCAGGCGATAGAACAGAAAAACTGAACTGCCCGAAACGGTGACCCTAATCAGTAGGGTCCAAAAGTGTGAGGTAGATGTACAAATGCAGCGCACCCTGTGCAACTGCAAGCCCATGATTATGGCACGATTTACGGGTTTGTACCAATCTTTTTTAAAGTGACCGTTCACATTGCCCAGTCCCAAGGGCAAAAGAAGCGGAAATCACTTCAAAAAATGCGCGCGGTAATGCTCGAGTTCATCAATCGATTCATGCACATCGGCCAGCGCGGTATGGCTCTGGCGCTTCTTGAAAGCGCTGTAGACCTCAGGGCTCCAGCGTTTGGCCAGTTCCTTGAAGGTGCTGACATCAATGTTGCGGTAATGCAAAAACGCTTCCAGTTTGGGCATGTACTTGACCAGAAAGCGCCTGTCCTGGCTGATGGTGTTGCCACACAGAGGCGACGTGCCCTTGGGAAGGTACTGGGCCAGGAAGGCGAGAATTTGCGCCTCGGCATCAGCCTCACTCACGGTGCTGGCCTTGACCTTGTCGATGAGCCCGCTGCGGCCATGCGTGCCCTTGTTCCAGGCGTCCATCTGGTCGAGTAGTTCGTCACTTTGATGAATGGCCAGCACAGGCCCTTCGATGCGCGGCGTCAGCTGCGGGCCGGTGACGATCACCGCAATCTCGATCAGCCGTTCTTTTTCCGGGTCCAGCCCGGTCATTTCGCAGTCAAGCCAGACAAGGTTCTGGTCGGATTTTTTGAGTAAGGGTTCGTTGTCAGCCATCTTGCGATTCTCGCTGATAGCCTAAACTTCCCCTCATGAGCGACTTTTCCCTTGTTTTCACACTGGTGTTTTGTGCCGTACTGGTGGCGGGTCTGCTGGTGCGCTTCTACCTGGCTTCACGCCAGATTCGCCATGTGGCGCAGCATCGTGATGCCGTGCCGGCTCCGTTCGCATCCATCATCCCGCTGGAGGCACACCGCAAGGCCGCCGACTACACGATCACCAAGGCCCGCTTCGGCCTGCTTGAAATGGCGTTTGGCGCGGCCGTGCTTCTGGCGTGGACGCTGTTTGGCGGCATTGATCTGCTCAACCGTTTTCTCGCCAGCTCTGGTCTGGCCGCTTACGGCAGCCTGGTACCGCAGATCGCGCTGCTGGCGGCATTCGGCCTGATAGGCGGCCTGCTGGATTTGCCGTTCACGCTGTACAGCACGTTCAGGATCGAAGAACGCTTTGGCTTCAACAAGATGACGTTCAGGCTCTGGCTGGCCGACATGGCGAAAGGCCTGGTCGTCGGCGCCATCATCGGCCTGCCGATCGTGGCCCTCATCCTGTGGCTGATGGGCAGTGCCGGAAGCCTGTGGTGGCTATGGGCCTGGGGTGCGTGGATTGGATTCTCACTTTTACTGCAACTCATTTATCCAGCATTCATTGCACCAATCTTCAATAAATTTAAACCACTGGAAGACGAAAATCTCAAAGCTCGTGTCATGGATTTGATGCATAGATGCGGTTTTAAAGTCAAAGGACTTTTTGTCATGGACGGCAGTACGCGGTCCGCCCATTCCAACGCATATTTCACAGGTTTCGGCGCAACCAAACGCGTGGTGTTTTACGACACGCTCCTCAAGCAACTGACACCGGGCGAGGTGGATGCCGTGCTCGCACATGAACTCGGGCACTTCAAGCACAAACACATTATCAAACGCATCGTTTCGATGTTCGCCATGAGCCTGGCCGGCTTCGCGCTGCTGGGCTGGTTGTCGTCGCAGGTCTGGTTTTACACGGGCCTGGGCGTCAGCCCAAACATGGGCGGTGCCAACGACGCGCTGGCGCTGCTGCTGTTCATGCTGGTCGTACCTTTGTTCAGTTTTTTCATATCGCCGGTCTTTGCGCGTTTCTCGCGCAAACACGAGTTTGAAGCAGATGCCTACGCCGTGTCGCAAACGGATGGCCGCGACCTGCAGAGCGCCCTACTCAAGCTGTACAAGGACAATGCCAGCACACTCACACCAGATCCGGTGTTCGTGAAGTTTTATTACTCGCACCCTCCGGCCTCCGAGCGGCTGGCACGGATGGCACCCGCCCTGGAAGGAGCCGCCTCTTGAACCCCATTCATCAAAACCGCCGGGCGCTCAGCGCCACCGAAATCGTGACCCAACTGAGCAAGGTCAATGGCGAACAGGTACATGGCTGGCGGCTGATAGACGGTTCGCTTGAAAAGACCTTCACCTTCAAGAATTACTACGAGACGATTGCCTTCGTCAACGCACTGGCCTTCATCGCCAATGCCGAGGACCACCATCCGGACCTCGCCGTGAGCTACAGCAAATGCACGGTGCGCTTCAACACGCACGATGTGGACGGCATTTCCGTCAGTGACTTTTTCTGTGCGTCGAAAACAGACGCCCTTCTGGTTTGAGCAAACCGGCCAGGCCAGGCGCGGCACCCGTTGCGGGAACGCGCCCCGGCCTTGTCGTCGCAGGTTTCGGACGGCACGTTCTTGTAGAAACCGACAGCGGCGAGCGGCTCATCTGCCACCCGCGTGGCAAGAAGAGCCAGGCGGTGGTCGGTGACCGGATCCGCTGGCTGCCCAGTGAAGATGAAGGCACCATCGAGAAAGTGGAGGAGCGCAGCAACCTGTTTTACCGGCAGGATGAAATGCGGACCAAGTCTTTCGCGGCCAACCTCGACCAGGTCCTGATCCTGATCGCAGCCGAACCCGAGTTCTCGGAAAGCCAGCTGACCCGCGCCCTGATCGCTGCAGAAGCGGAGCGGATTACGCCCATCATCGCGCTCAACAAAAGTGATCTGGCTGAACCCTTTGGGCGGGCATGGACCAAACTGGGCCCGTACCGGGCCATGGGCTACAGGATGCTGCCACTGGCCATCAAGCCCAAACAGGGCGACACGGACAACGCCGCACAAAAAACAGAACTGATGGCGCTGCTGCAGGGCAAAAAAACGCTGGTGCTGGGCCCCTCGGGCGCTGGCAAGAGCAGTCTCACGAACCTGCTGGTGCCGCAAGCAAAGGTGTTGACGGCAGAAATCTCCCAGGCGCTCAACTCCGGCAAACACACGACGACCAGCACGACGCTGTACTGGGTTGATGAGGCACGCACCACAGCCTTGATTGATTCACCGGGTTTCCAGGAGTTCGGGCTCAACCACATACAGCCCATGCAACTGGCGACCTTGATGCCCGACCTCAAGACCCACGCGCAGGACTGCAAGTTTTACAACTGCACTCACTTGCATGAACCGGGCTGTGGCGTCATTGCCGAAGTGAACGCGCAGGGCGCAAGCCCTTCAATAAGCCAGAACCGCTATCGCCTGTATGGCGAGCTGTTCGAAGAGCTTTCGCAGACGCGTTATTGAGCCGAAGCGCCGCGCCTAGCCCAGGAGGCGGGCAAGTGTCAGCAGAGCCAGCAACACCATCCACAACACCACGGAGCGCCAGACCAGGCCAACGATGCTGCGCAGGTGCGCCTGCTCGGGCTCACGACCGGGCATGGGTTCGATGGCGGCAGTCTGTTCGACATCGAGGCCGCCGGCCTGAAAACTCTGGGATGTATTCGGCGAAAACACGGTTTTGAGGGCCTCCCCGCCGAGGCGTACATTCACCGCACCGGACGTCGCCGCCAGAATGATGCCGTCGTTGCGGTTTTCCGATGCGGAAGGCGCATCTGCCGGAAAGCGCTGTGTGTAGTTGCGCCAGGCATCGATGGCATCTTCAAAGCTGCCCACCACCGCAAAGCCCAGCGCTGTCGCCCGTGCGGGCACAAAGTCAATCACGCCCCAGGCCTTGAGCGCGGCGCCCTGCAGTGCCGGGCTTGCGCCCTCACCTGCCGACGGTGACTTGCTTTTGTACATCCAGTAGCGCGACACGAACTCGCTCATGCGGTACATCACGGCACCCGCCGGGCCCAGCCCCAAGGCAGCCAGGACAGAAAACCAGCCGAGGACCCCAAACACATGGCGGTGCGCGGCCAGCACGGAATATTCGATGACGTGGCGCACGATTTCGCTGCGCGGCAATTCGCTCGCATCGACCTGACGCCACTGCGCGAGCAGCTCGCGTGCGAGCGCTTCGTCGCCGTCGTCGAGCGCATCGCGGATGTCGGTGAAATGGTGACTGAACTGCCTGAAGCCGAGCGTCACATACAAAATGGCCACGCTCCAGACAAATGCCAGCACGGCACTGAAGCTCCACAGCAGCCAGTGAATAGCCAGTGTGACAACTGCCGGCACCATGACGGTGACCGTCCAGGCGATCCACCCGTGGTGGGGTTTGCCGGCATCGAGGCTGCGACTGGCCCAGCGGGCCCAGCCCCTGAAAGTCGAGTGAATCCAGTTGCCACGAGCCAGCGGCCGGGCCTGTTCAATGATGAGTGCAAACAAAACGGCAAGAAAGCTCATAAGGAATGATAACTTGCCACTTGGGGAAACGCCCGAGGGAGCAATCAGGTTACACGAGAGAGGGGAAGCGCAAATTTTTCGACGGGCCGCCCCTGGAAAAATTAGCCACCGGTGGGGGGCAGCGAACCACACAGGGTGGTAAGCGTAGGGGCCATGTGTCAGGCACTCAGAAAACGATAGAGGTTTCGCAACATGCCCGCGGTAGCGCCCCAGATAAAACGTTCGGTGGGATCAAGGCCTGCCACCACCGCAGGATCAAGATAGGGCATGGACAACCACTGCCGTGTGACGCCGTCGAACTCGACCTGGTGGCGACGATGGTGTGCCGGGTTCATCAGGTAAGACAGCGGCACCTCGAACACGTCGGCGACCTCACCAGGGTTGGGTTGCAGTACAAAGCCGGGCCTCACCAGCGCCACCACGGGCGTGATGATGTAGGCGGTGCCGGTGACGTAGGTCGGGAGCACGCCCAGCACCTCCACATGGTCGCGTGTCAGCCCAACCTCTTCATGGGCCTCGCGCAGTGCGGTGTCGACGGCATCGATGTCGGTGTCGTCGGTGCGCCCGCCGGGAAAAGCGATCTGCCCGGAATGGGTCGACAGGTTGCTGGTCCGCTGCGTCAGGAGCAGGGTCAACTCTTCGCGCATCACCAGCGGCACCAGCACTGCGGCAAGGGCAGGCTGGCGGTTCTCGAATTTTTTCTCAACGCTGTGCTCGGGCATCCACTCGGGCGGGCTCAGGAAACGTTGCCGCAAAGCCGAGGGGGTGAGGCGGTCCATGGCCACGCCCGCCAGATGGTCGTCAATGCCCATCACAGGAATGCTGCGCGGGTCAAACTTGGGCAGGGGTTTGGTGAAACTCATGGTGTGATGACGGGCTGGTCAAATCCTAGCAGGCAAAAAAAAGCCGCCCGAAAGAGCGGCTTTTTTCAGGGGCAGGCAGCTTACGCAGCCTTGGCGCCCAGTTTTTCCTTGATACGTGCAGACTTGCCGCTGCGGCTACGCAGGTAGTACAGCTTGGCACGACGCACATCACCACGGCGCTTGACTTCGATCTTGGCGATCAGCGGGCTGTAGACCTGGAAGGTGCGCTCGACGCCTT
Organism: Pseudomonadota bacterium; assembly: GCA_040387435.1. Taxonomy (GTDB): domain Bacteria; phylum Pseudomonadota; class Gammaproteobacteria; order Burkholderiales; family Burkholderiaceae_C; genus Polaromonas. Next base: position 48,093 of record JAZKDR010000004.1, on the reverse strand, counting down.
CACCGTTGGAAACCTTGCGAACGATGAAGCTGGAGTTCAGGCCGCGGTTGCGCTTGGCAATCACAACACCTTCAAAAGCCTGCACACGCTTGCGGGTACCTTCAACCACGTTGACGCTGACGATCACGGTATCGCCGGGAGCGTAGGTGGGAACGGTCTTGTTGAGGCGGGCAATTTCTTCCTGCTCAAGGGTCTGGATCAGATTCATAAAAATTCCAATTTTGCTTTTTCGTTCATTCACGCGCTACGCTAAAGACCGCAAATCCAGAAATTGCGCGTCATGGAAACATCCATGGGCAATGTGGTTGCAGTGGCCGCCAGAGGACCGAAAAGCCTTCGATTATAGCAAGTCAGGCGTCTTTTTCAGGATTTTCGAGCAAATCCATGAGAAAAGCCTCGTCGCCCGCAGTCAGCCGCCCTGCTTTCCTGGCTTCCTTAACCAGTTCCGGGCGCTGTCTCTGGGTCAGTGCCAGGCGCTGGTCGCGCCGCCAGCGCTCGATGTGGCTGTGGTTACCCGACAACAGCACCGCCGGAACGCCTTCCCCGCGCCAGGATTCGGGCCGGGTGTAGTGGGGGCAATCGAGCAGGCCGTCCAAAGCCGGGTTAAAGCTGTCGAGCTGGTGGCTGCCCTCGTCGTTGAGCACGCCGGGCTGCAGCCTGGCCACCGCATCCAGCAGCGCCATGGCCGCGATTTCCCCGCCGGACAAGACAAAGTCACCCAGACTGATCTGCATGTCGACAAAGGCTTCGATAAACCGCTGGTCCAGGCCTTCATAGCGGCCGCAAATAAGCACCGCGCCGGGGCCGGCAGACCAGCTTTCCACGGCGGGATGGGTCAGCGTCTCACCGACGGGTGAAAAAAGCACGACGGGCGCGGCTGCAGCCCCCTGCGCCAGCCTGTCTGCCTGTATTTTTTCAAGACAAAGGCTCAGCGGCTCAGCCAGCATCACCATGCCCGGGCCCCCGCCAAACGGCCTGTCGTCCACACGCCGGTAAGTACCCTCTGCAAAATCACGCGGATTCCACAATTTCACCTCGACCAGCCCCGACTCATAGGCGCGACGGGTCACGCCGCTGGCGACAAAAGCGGTGAAGAGTTCGGGAAATAGGGTAATGATGTCAAAGCGCATGGGAGGCCCATTTTGCGCGACTTTTGCGCGGCGTCTGGCTGCCATTGCTGCAGCCGGCAAGGCGCTCAGTAGTCAGGCTGCCAGTCAACGGTGATGCGTTTGCCGGCGATGTCCACGTTGTCCACGTAAACCGATACAAAGGGAATCATGCGTTCAGCCGTGCCCTCTGTGCCGTCTTCGCGCTGCGCCTGATACTCCACGCACAGCACGGAATTCGGCCCTGTGGCCATGAGGTCACGCACCGCGCCCAGCGCAACGCCTTCGCGGTTGACCACGTCCAAGCCGATCAGGTCGACCCAGTAATACTCGTCTTTGGAAGCCGCGGGGAAACTGCTGCGTGGCAAAAAGATGCGTGCGCCACGCAGGGCCTCGGCGGGCGTGCGGTCGTCCATGCCGGCAAGCTTGGCGACGACGGAATCGGAATGGGTTTTGGCCTCGTCCACGTTAACGGAGACCGTGCCGGTAAAGGCATTGAATCCGGGGCGAAATTTGGCGTCAGGAACCTGGAGAAACCAGGATTTGGCCGCAAAAAGGGCTTCAGGGTCCGTGCTGTGGGGCAGGATCTTGACCCAGCCCTTGACGCCCCAGGCATCGAGAATGCGCCCAACCTCAATCGCATCGTCCGGCAGGCCGGACGGCTTGAAGCCGGACGCCATCTGCGCGATGCTCAGGCTGCCTTGGCAGCCGTTGCGCCTTGCTTGACCAGGCGCTCAACGGTTGGCGATGGCTGTGCGCCAACGCTGATCCAGTGGGTCAGGCGGTCCTGCATGATGCGCAGGCCTTCTTCGCCACCTTTGGCGATCGGGTTGTAAAAACCGATGCGCTCGATGAAACGGCCATCACGGCGGACGCGCTTGTCGGCCACAACGATGTTGAAAAATGGACGGTGCTTGGAACCGCCGCGTGCAAGTCGGATGACGACCATGATTTATCCTTGGGTGGTGGGGCGCGTGGTTAAACACGTACCCCAAAGTTTCCTGCAGCGATTGAGACACACGACATGACCACCCGGTCAGCGAAATGCTGCAAAGCCTGCGATTATAGCCTGAGGAAGCGTTTTGGCGTCAAAACCGCCTGTCCAGACAATGCCAGACCCGATTTCCGCATCAATTGCCGCCCCAAATACATGCCTGAACCAATGAGCAACCCGCACCTGATCCGCCCCAGCCTCGAGCAGGACATCCCGGCCATCACCGCCATCTACGCCCACCATGTCCTGAACAGCACGGGTACTTTCGAAACCGAGCCGCCCAGCCTGGCCGACATGACCGCCCGCCGCGCCGACGTGCGCGGCAAGGGCCTGCCATATCTGGTAGCCGAACTGAATGGTCAGGTGGTCGGATTTGCCTATGGCAACTGGTTCAAGCCGCGGCCGGCCTACCGCTACTCGGTGGAGGATTCGATTTATCTCGCGCCCGGCTTGCAGGGCAAGGGCCTGGGCCGTGCGCTGCTGGCCGAATTGCTGGTGCACTTCGAAGCGGCGGGCATACGCAAGGTGATGGCCATCATCGGGGACTCCGCCAACGCCGGGTCGGTCGGCGTGCACAAGGCACTGGGGTTTGAAGAAGTAGGGCAGGTGAAATCCTGCGGCTGGAAGTTCGGCGCCTGGCGCGACATCGTCATCATGCAAAAAAGCATAGGCTTGGGTGACAGCACGCCGCCCGATGGCGCGGCACCATAATCCCGCATGCCTTCCAACACCCACACAGATACGGCGACACCGGGCGCCAAAAACAAAACCGCCGCCGCCTGGCTGGCTTTTATCTTTGGCCAGTTTGGCCTGCATCGTTTTTATTTGTTCGGCCTCAAGGACCTGTGGGCCTGGCTGCATCCATTGGTCGCGGCCATCGGCTGGTGGGGCGTTTACCGCGTGAGCCTGTATGGACAGGATGACCAGATCGCATGGCTGCTGATTCCCCTGCTGGGCTTTACGCTGGCAGGCACGTCGATCACGGCGATTTATTACGGCCTGATGCCCACCGAAAAATGGAACGCCATCTACAACCCGGACCTGCCTGAAACCGCCTCAGGAAATACCAACTGGCTGACCATAGGCGCAGTAGTGTTTGCCTTGTTGTTTGGTGCCGTCACACTGATGTCCAGCATCGCGTTCAGCTTTCAGCGCTACTTTGAATACCAGGTCGAGGAAGCGCGAAAAATCAGTCAGTAAAGACTGGCCCCCACGTTCGCTCACTTCGCGTAGCTCTCTGCCCCCCGAGGGGGCTAATTTTTCTAGGGGCGGCCCGTCGAAAAATTGCCCTCGCAGAATTCGGTCCATGGCCTAGAAAATCTGCAGGCTGACCCAATAGGCAATCGCAGCAACAAATGCCGCCGCCGGGATGGTGAAGATCCAGGCCCAGACGATGTTGCCCGCCACACCCCAACGCACGGCTGACGCGCGCTGCGTGGAACCCACGCCCACAATCGCGCCGGTGATGGTGTGTGTGGTCGACACCGGAATACCGAGCGCCGTCGCCAGAAAGAGCGTGAGCGCGCCACCAGTCTCTGCACAAAAGCCGCCCACGGGTTTGAGCTTGGTGATTTTTTGCCCCATGGTTTTCACGATGCGCCAGCCGCCAAACATGGTGCCTGCGGCAATCGCCAGGTAGCAACTCACAATCGTCCAGGTCGGGGGCAGCGGATCGCTGGCAGACGAATACCCGGTCGCGATCAGCAGCATCCAGATGATGCCGATTGTTTTCTGGGCATCGTTACCGCCGTGGCCCAGGCTGTACGCCCCGGCAGACACCAGCTGCAGGCGCCTGAACCACCTGTCAACCCGGGACGGTGTCGCACGCCGGCAGACCCATGCCACCAGCACCATCATCATGGAGCCCAGCAAAAAGCCCAGCAGCGGCGACACAAAAATAAAGGCCACCGTCTTCATGATGCCGCCGGAAATCAGGGCGTGCGCACCCGATTTGGCCATGACCGCGCCAACGATTCCGCCGATCAGCGCGTGCGATGAACTGCTGGGAATGCCGTAATACCAGGTGAGCAAATTCCAGGCGATGGCGCCCGTCAGTGCCCCAAACACCACGTGGGTGTCCACGATGCCGGGTTGCACGATACCCTTGCCCACCGTCGCCGCGACGCTGAGGTGAAAGATGAAGATGGCGATCAGGTTGAAGGCCGCGGCAAACACCACCGCCTGCCCCGGTTTGAGGACACCCGTCGACACCACGGTGGCAATCGAGTTGGCGGCATCATGAAACCCGTTCATGAAGTCGAAGGCGATCGCCAGGAAAACCAGCAGGGCCACGACCCACAGGGCGGTCTGTACGCTTTGCATGAATCAGGCCGTGATCAAGAATTCTCGAGGACGATGCCCTCGATGAGGTTGGCCACGTCCTCGCACTTGTCAGTGATGGTCTCCAGCAGTTCGTACACCGCCTTGAGCTTGATGACCTCACGCACATCCGGCTCTTCGCGGAACAGGCGGCTCATGGCCGAGCGCATCACGCGGTCGGCATCCGATTCGAGCTTGTCGATTTCCTCACAGGTTTTCAGCGCAGCTTCGGCCGTTGCGGGCTCACTGACCTTGCCGATCAGCGCCACGGCGTCCTTCAGGCGCTCGCAGCATTTCACACTCAGGTCTGTCAGGCGAACGATGTCGTCGGTCATGTGGCGCACGTCGTACAGCGCCATCGTTTCCGCCGAATCCTGGATCAGGTCGGCCACATCGTCCATGGTATTGATCAGCTTGTGGATCTGTTCACGGTCGATCGGCGTGATAAAGGTCTTGTGCAGGGCCCGGTTGACATCGTGCGTGATGCGGTCTGCGGCGCGCTCGGCGTTGTCGACCTCGCGGTTGAAAGCCTCACGTTTTTCAATGTCGCTGTAATTGGCAACCATCTTCGAAAAAGCCTGGGCGGCTTCAACGATGCGCTCCGCATGCTGGTTGAACATTTCGAAAAAATTGCCTTCGCGGGGCAGCAACTTGCCAAACAGCATGCCGGTTCCTTGGTGATTTACGTCAAATGTGACGACTTTGTGACAAGTTTAACGCGCCAACGTCTTTGGCGACTGCAAGCAGCAAACGCCACAGTCCGCGAGCACACCTGCGTGCAAGCGCGCCGGTGTCTTCGCAAGCTCAAGCCGTGGAACCGGCTCTGCCGGGCCACAGGCGGGCGGCCCCCTCGGGGGGCAGAGTGCTACACGCAGTGAGCACCGTGGGGGCGATTTCAAGCCGATCGGAAGATGAAGTAAACCGCCCCCACCATGCAAAGCGCCGCCCAGAGATAGTCGAGTTTGAGCGGCTCGTTCAGATAAAACACGGCAAAGGGCACAAACACCGTGAGGGTGATGACCTCCTGCATGATCTTGAGCTGGCCCACGCTGAACTGCGTAAAACCGATGCGGTTGCCAGGCACCTGCAGCAGGTATTCAAACAGGGCAATGCCCCAGCTGATGAGCGCGGCGATGTACCACGGGGAGGTGGCCAGGTTCTTCAGGTGGCCATACCAGGCAAAGGTCATGAAGATATTCGACAGCAGCAGCAGGCCGATGGTCTGCGCCGACACGGGAAGCGATTGCAAAAATTGCATGTGCGGCCTTCTATATATTCCCCGCCGTCAACTGAACCGCGCCAGCAACAGCAAGACAAAAGTCAGGGTAAACAGGGCCATCGCCGTGGACACCACGACCGTCGCCGTGATCAGTTCCTCCGCCACCTTGTAGCGTTGCGAAAACAGAAACACGTTGGCCCCCATGGGCAGGGCCGAAGCCGTCACCATCACCGCCATGGCCATGCCCGTGACGTTGAAGACGCGGCACAACACATAGACCAGCAGCGGGTGCAACAGGTTCTTGATGGCGGAGAGCGCCAGCGCCGGACGCCAGTACAGGCCCAGCGGTGTGTTGGCCAGCGTGACGCCCACCATGACCAGCGCCAGCGGGCCGAAGGCGTTGGCCAGCAGTTCCAGCGGCCGGTCTATCACTTCGGGAATCACCAGCCCGGTCTGCGCGAACAAGAGGCCGCAGATGATGGGCAGGGGCACAGGGTTGAGCACTGCATTTTTCACGGCGATCAGCACAGTGGCGACCGGATGCCGCGGCGCAGTGCCCAGTTCACCGCCGAGGCCGTGCTTTTGCTCACGTGCCACGGCGAGCTCCAGCACCAGTGTGGCCACGGTCAGCAGCACCAGCGCGTGGGTCGAGACCAGCGTCAGCAAAATCACCAGACCCTCGGGGCCGTACATCAGGCCCACCATCGCGATGCCGATCATCACGGTGTTTGAAAAAGTACCGGCCAGCGCCAGCACCGCGGCCCGCCGGTTCAAGCCCTTGACCAGCAGGATGCCGCCAAAAATAATCGCCACCGCCACGAAGTACGCCATCACCGGCTTGAACGACAGCTGCTCGATGCGCACCTTGCTCATGGTGCGAAAAAGCAGCGCCGGCGTGAGCAGCAAAAAGATCAGGTTGGACAGGTCCTTGACCGCTGTGTCCCGTATCCACTGCGCGCGTCCGGCGGCAAAACCGGCAGCAATCAACAAAACGACGGGCAGCAGGGAGACAAGGACTAACTGGTTCATCGCACCAATCTTAGCGCCCGGCCTCTCCTGCCGCGGTCAACGCAGGCCGTTAAAACGACGCCTGCAAGCCCACCTTCAGGCTGCGCCCCGGCAGCGGCGCCTTGGGGAAAGCCGTGGTGGTGAGCACCGATGTCGCACTGTAGGCCAGCTGGTTGGTGAGGTTGTCCACCCGCGCATACAGCAACGTGTTGACGGAGCCCATCTTGATTGCATAGGTCGCTGCCGTGTTCCACAAGGTGTAGGCGGCCGTGGCGCGCTGGCCGGCAGCCACTCGGTTTTGCGCGGCCGAATGGTCAAGGCCCAGGCTTGCGCCCCAGGGGCCGCTGGCCCACTTCAGCGTCGCGCCTGCACGCATGGGCGCAATGCGCGGCAGCGGCTGGCCGTTGTTGAGGTTGGTCGCCCTGACCATGTCGCCGCGCAGCCCGAGGTCCAGCGTATTGGCACCCTCAAGGAGGCGCACGTTGCCGCTCAGCTCGATGCCGTTGAAGCGCGCACGCACAGCGGTATAGGCCTGCTCGGGCAACACCCGGTTGTCGGGGTCGTTGTCGTCCACGCCGTCGCCGTCGGCATCGGTCGGGTTCAGTCCGCGGCCTTCCTGGCCGTAAGTGTTACCCGTTGCCAGCAGCGCGATGTAGTTTTTAAAGTAATGCGTATAGGCATTGGCCTTGAAGCTGTTGGCGCCCGACGCCCAGCTGGCACCCACATCCACGCTGGTGGATTTTTCCTTGTCGAGTGCGGCATTACCCGTCTCCCAGGCCCGCGTCGCCACGTGGGGGCCGAAAGCGTAAAGCTCGTAGTCCCTGGGCGCGCGCTCGGTGTAAGCAAGGTTGGTGGTGAGTTGCCATCCTGGCGCCACGTTCCAGAGCGCGCCGGTTGCATAACTTGAGGGGCTGAAGGTACGGCTGCCCGGTACAAAAGCGGCCACCAGCGGGTTGCCCATGGACTCGACCCTGACTGAGTCAAGACGTCCGCCAAAACTCAGCTTGCCCCATCCGGTGCCGTACTCTTCATAGGCGAACACGGCCTTTTGGGATGTCTTGCTGTAGGGCGCAAAGGCTTCACTGCCGTCCGCCGAAAAGCGCGTGTCTTCCGACTGGAAGCCCAGCACGCCGCTGAGCTTGCCGAAATCTGCATGTTTCGCTTCAAGGCGGAAATCACTGCCCTTGTTGCGAAAGACGGTGCCCGCCCTGGCGCCCTCAAATTCGGTGTGGGTGTAGTCGGTCTGGCTGTACATGCCCTTCACGCTTTTGAAGAAGCCCCCGAGATCGCGGACTTCGCCTTCCAGCGCTACGCGGTCCGATTTCATGCGGATGCTCACGTTGTCCTCTGCCACGGTGCCGTAAGTGCTGCGGTAGGTGCCCATCGATGCCCCCACATAGCCATGGTCGAAAAAGACCGAACCGCCGACAGCGCCACCATCGACCTTGCTGGCCGAATTGCAGATGCGGTTGGCAAAGCCTGTCGAGCCTGGCTTGGTGCAGTTGAGGCTGGCCGGCACCTGCACGTCGCCGGTGTCGCGGGTAAATGCATCAACATGCAGCGCGTATCGGTTGTTGCCGGCCTCCAGCAATGCGCCGGCGCCTTTTTCACGGTTGCCGGTGGCCATGTCCAGGTTCAGTTTGCCGCTGATGCCGCCCTTCTCATCGAACAGGGCTTCGCGCGGGATGCGGTTGTCAATGACGTTGACCACGCCACCCACCGCACTGCCGCCGTACATCAGCGCGCCCGGGCCGCGCAGGACCTCGATGCGTTCAATGCTGATGGGGTCAGCGGTGACCGAATGGTCGTAGCTCAGTGAAGACGCATCGATCATCGCGCCGCCATTGCCCAGGATGCGGATGCGGTCACCGTCCAGCCCGCGGATGATGGGCCGGCTGGCGTTGGGGCCGAAGTAGGTGCTGCTGATGCCGGGCTCGCCGTCCAGCGTTTCACCGAGCGTGGTTTTGGAGCGCAGCAACAAGCCGGTGCGGCCATAACTGGCCGCAGGCGCAATGATCTCCGTCGCCCCCAATGGATTGCCGGTGACCGTCACTTCCTTGAGGTTGGCTGAAGTTGGCGAAGGTGGCGGCGCGTTTTGCGCCTGTGCCGTTCCGGTAGCGATGAGGGCCAGCACCGCAAGCTGCAGTGCATTTTTTGAAAACAGGAATGTCATGTGAACTCTTTGAATCAGGATGCGAACCTGCACGGCCGTTGGCAGCGCAGGGGCAAGGCCGACGCAGCGTTAAAGCCGGCGTCAGCGGGATGGATTCAAAGAGTCAGGGGCGGGCCGCGCGCGTCAAAAAGCGCAGCCCAGCGGGCGAGTGCTTCGCCCTCAAATATCGCCACCGCCAGAGAAGGCAGCAGCACCGGCAAGGCCAGCGATGCGACGTGCAGCGCCGCACTGCCATGGCTGGCCTGGTCGTACAGCCGGCAATCTGCGTCGCTGGCGTGGGATGAGAAAAGGGCGGCAACCGAGCCGTGGTCGGGATGGCCGCTGCCCGCCTTGGCCAGGCTGGTGATGGCCCCGGAAGGCGCATAGCCCGCGCCATGCAGCGTACCGTGCATCAACCCCAGTGTCTGCGCGAACAGAAGCGCCAGCGTCAAAATCCAGACGATGGTGCGGGTTGAAAACAGAGACCGGCGGGTCATGGGCAGATGAAGAGGGACAGATGGGCCTGGCACGATGCGCAGGACATGTAATGTAAGGCATCACACCCAACTGATAAACCCTGCAGCCCGGGCCACAACTTTGCCCCGGCCCGCCAAAGCGGATATAAACATTCCATGATCGCCACGCCTCAAGCCAACATCCCCGCCCGGCTCCAGACCCACACCTTCCAAGGAAAAGACACCAGCCAGCCCCGCCCGCGCCTGCTGGTGCTGGGCGCCGTGCACGGCAACGAGACCTGCGGCACGCAGGCCATCACGAGGTTGCTGGCGGAGATCGAGAAAGGCGAGCTGGTGATAGCGCGCGGCACGGTGACCTTCATCCCCATCACCAACCCGCTGGCCTACCAACTCAAGCGCCGCACGGGCGACCGCAACCTGAACCGCAACATGGCGGTGACGGCCGATCCGCAGGATTACGAAGATCGCATCGCCAACCTGCTCTGCCCCATTCTTGAGGCGCACGACGTGCTGCTGGACCTGCACTCCTTTCACACCGGCGGCGCGCCGTTTGTGATGATCGGCCCGCAAAACAACAGCGGCACGCTGGAGCCTTTCAGCCAGGCCGCAGAAGAAATGCAGCTGGCCCTGCACACCGGCCCCTGGCGCGTCGTCGAGGGCTGGCTGGACACCTATGCCCGCGGCGTGAAGCGCCGTGCCGACAAAGCCGCAATGGGCACAAGCGACCGATCACAGGCACTGGTCACCAGCACCAACTACGGCGTCGGCACGAGCGAATACATGCGGTCGAAAGGCGGCTATGGCGTGACGCTGGAGTGCGGCCAGCATGATGACCCCAAAGGCGCGGAGGTGGCCCGCCACGCCATCCTGCAGACGCTGGCGCTGCTGGGCATCACAGCCACGCCCCCGGCGCCGGTGGTGACGGCGCGCGAGATCCTGCGGCTGGTGGATGTGACCGACCGCGAGCACGCCGGCGACCGCTTCACGCGTGAATGGCGCAGCTTTGATGCAGTCAAAACCGACGAGGTGATCGGCTGGCGGCAAAACGGCGAAGAGGTGAAAGCGTCGAAAGACGGTTTTATCGTCTTTCCCAACCCCCGCGGGGAAGTCGGCCAGGAATGGTTTTACTTTGCGCTGCGACGGGAGTGAAACCACACAAAACCGAAAACCAGCAATTCTTACAAAAAATGAAATAGTTATAGTTTATTCGAACCGAAAATTCATGACTATTACAAAAATTGTAAGTATAGGCACTGCAATCCGGTTTGGAGGCGCCTGAAACGGCCAAAAAGCACTAAAAACACCTGTTTTCAGGCATCAAATCGGCCTCCAGCCCTTTAAACACGAGCGTGAGCAGCTACTGAATTAATAGCAACCCACCTCTCTCAGTGGCGGCGCCTTGGGCCTGCCAGGTCAGTCCTTGACCCGCGCCGCAAAGGTTTTGCGGAATTTCTCCACCTTGGGGCCGACCACAAAAGCGCAGTAACCCTGGTTGGGGTTGTTCTCGAAGTAATCCTGGTGGTAGGCCTCAGCGGGCCAGTAATGGGCGATCGGCAGCACCTCGGTGACGATGGGTTTGCTGAAGGTTTTGTCCTGGCTGGCTTCACGGATGAAGTCATCGATCACCTGCTTTTGTTCGGGCGAGCTGTAATAAATCCCGCTGCGGTACTGCGTGCCGGCATCGTTGCCCTGACGGTTCAGGCTGGTCGGGTCATGAATGACAAAGAAGATTTCAAGAATCTCGCGCAGGGTGATCTGCGCCGGGTCGAATTCGAGTTTGACGACCTCATTCGAACCGGTGCGCCCAGTGCACACGTCTTCGTAGCTGGGGCGCGTCGCCTGGCCGTTGCTGTAGCCCGACTCCACATCGGTCACGCCGCGCACCTTGACGTACACCGCCTCGGTGCACCAGAAGCAGCCGCCGCCCAAGGTGATGGTTTCAGTTGATGCCATGGAAATCTCCGCCATTCAAAAAGTTGCTGTAAAGCCGTTGGTCGGCCATGCCGCAACTATCTTACGTGCGGGGAGCAGCCCCTGTGGGACTGCGGCCTTTGGGTGTGCAGGCCGTGCGCGTCGCCTGCCAGCTGTAGTGCTTTGTAGAATGAATGTACTTCGCTACTTTTTTCATAGCATTCATGGAACTCGGCGCCTTCAAACCCCTGCTGACCGCGCTGGCCATGCCGCCGCTGTCCCTGCTGCTGCTCGCCGTGCTCGGTTTGCTCATGCTGCGCAGCCGCAAACGCACCGGTGTGACGCTGATCACGCTGGCACTGGCGCTGCTCTGGATTTGCAGTTGCCACGGGACGGCTGTCTGGCTGGCCCGCAACGCCCTGCCGCAGTACGCGCCCCCCTCCGTAGCCCAGCTCAAGGCCGCCAAAGCCCAGGCCATCGTCGTACTGGGTGGCGGCATGCAGCTGGTGGTGCCGGAGTATGGCCAGGCTCAGCCCAGCGCCTACACGCTGGCCCGGTTGCGCTACGGCATCTGGCTGGGAAAACAAACCGGCCTGCCCCTGGCGGTCACGGGCGGCATAGGTTGGGGCACCGTCGGTGGCGAGGAGAAGACCTCCGAGGCGCAGGTCAGCGCGCGGGTTGCACAGCAGGAATATGGCGTCACGCCGCGCTGGCTTGAAAGCCAGTCGAAAGACACCACCCAGAACGCCCAGCTTCTGGCGCCCATCCTCAAGCGTGACGGCATCGAACGCATCGTTCTGGTGACCGACGCCTGGCACATGCCACGCGCCGTCAAGGCGTTCGAACGCACAGGCCTCATCGTGAGCGCAGCGCCCATAGGCTATGTGCTGCCGGCAAAAAACGACCTGGTGGAATGGCTGCCATCGGGCGACGGCCTGTCCGTCACGCAGCAACTGCTCAAGGAATGGCTGGGCCTTCAAGCCGGGCGCTGGCTGCCAATCTGAGCTTCCACCGGCAGCTCAAGCTTGTTGACGCTTGAAAAATGACGGGTTACATTACTAACCAGTCAGTCATTAACCATGCCCATCTCCAAATTTTTCTGCAAACCGGATGCCTCGGCCACCGTCAAGCGCGAGCGACGTAAGGAAGCACGCCCCGGCGAGTTGCTGGCCGCTGCGCTGGACCTGTTTGTCGAAAAGGGCTTTGCCGCCACCAAATCCGAGGAAGTCGCCGCCCGCGCCGGCGTCTCCAAGGGCACACTTTTCCTGTATTTCCCGAGCAAGGAAGAACTGCTCAAGGCTGTGGTGCGCGAGAACATCTCGGGCCGCTTCAAGGAATGGAACGAGGAGTTCCTGACCTTCGAAGGCAACAGCGCCGAGATGATCACCTACTGCATGAATGTCTGGTGGGACCGGGTAGGCGCCACCAAGGCGTCCGGCATCACCAAGCTCATGATGAGCGAGGCCAAAAACTTTCCGGAAATCGCGGCCTTCTATCAGCAGGAAGTCATCGCCCCGGGCCAGGCGCTGATACGTCGCATCCTGCAGCGCGGCATTGACCGCGGCGAAATCCGCCCGCTGGACCTGGACTACGCGGTCTTTGCCATCGTCGCGCCCATGATGTTCATCATCCTGGCCAAACACTCGCCAGGCATTTGTGCGCCCGCGGCACTCTCCATGGACCCAAAAAAATACATCGCCATGCAGCTCGACACCATCCTCCACGGCTTGCAAACAACACCCGCACCTGGTACGCCTGACAAACAAGAAAAAACGCCATGACAAGCGACAACAAAAAGAAGTGGATCAAATGGGGCGCTGCTGCGCTGGTGGTGGTGCTGATCGCCATTGGTGTGCTGCGCGCGCTGTCGGCACGCAAGGCCCAGCAGCAGGCGCTGGCAGCCAGCACCGTGGTCAGGGAACAGGGCCTGATTGAACTGGCCGCTACCGATGTGGTGAAGGCACAGACGCTCCAGGTTTCGCAGGGCCTGCCGGTATCGGGCACGCTGAAGGCGGTCAACTCGGCCGTCATCAAGGCGCGCGTGGCTGGTGAGCTGCAGGGCCTGACCGTGCGTGAAGGCGATTTTGTGAAGGCCGGTCAGGTGCTGGCGCGCATCGAAGCCACTGAATACCAGTCGCGCGTCAAGCAGGCCAGCGAGCAGGCCGATTCGGCCAAGGCGCAGGTCGACGTGGTGCAGCGCCAGTACGACAACAACAAGGCGCTGGTCGACCAGGGCTTTATTTCAAAGACGGCGCTGGACGCCTCGCTGGCCAACCTCAATGCCGCACAGTCCACCTACCGCGCGGCACTGGCAGCAACCGACGTCGCCAAAAAATCCGTCGACGACACCGTCCTCAAATCACCAATTTCAGGCCAGGTTTCGCAGCGCCTTGCACAGCCCGGTGAACGGGTCGGCATAGACACCCGCATTGTTGAAGTGGTGGACCTGAGCCGCCTTGAGCTGGAAGCCACGCTCAGCGCCGCAGACTCCGCGCAGATCAGCGTCGGCCAGACGGCAGAGCTCCAGATTGAAGGTGGCAGCCAGGTCGCGACGGCCCGCGTGGTGCGCATCAACCCGAGTGCGCAGGCGGGCAGCCGCAGCGTGCTGGCCTACCTCAGCATAGACAACGCAGCAGGCGGCCGGGCTTTGCCGTTGCGCCAGGGCCTGTTTGCCCAGGGCACGCTGGGCACGGCCAGCGCTGCGCTGCTGGCGGTTCCGCTCGGCAGCGTGCGCACCGACAAACCGGCGCCTTATGCTCAGGCCATTGAAGACGGCAAGGTGGTGCACAAGACCATAGAAGCCGGCGCACGCGGCACCGCAGGTGGCGAGAACGTGATCGCCGTCAAAGGCCTGACCGAAGGCACCCAGGTGGTACGCGCCAACATCGGCTACCTGCGTGAAGGCACACAGGTCCGCTTCACGCAGTTGCCAGGCACGCCCGCGGCCGCGCCTGTCGCGCCTGCCGCCTCCAGCACCAAAGCACCTTAAGGCTCGGCATGTGGTTCACGCAGGTCAGCCTTAAAAACCCGGTTTTTGCCACCATGGTGATGGTGGCCATCGTGGTGCTGGGCTTGTTTTCATACCAGCGCATGCAGGTGGACCAGTTCCCCAACATCGACTTGCCGGTCGTCGTCATCACCACCGAATACCCGGGTGCATCGCCGGAAATTGTCGAAAGCGAAGTCACCAAAAAAATCGAGGAAGGCGTCAACTCGATTGCCGGCGTCAGCGCCCTCACCTCGCGCAGCTACGAAGGCCAGTCGGTCGTCATCATCGAGTTCCAGCTGTATGTCGACGGACGCAAGGCGGCCGAAGATGTGCGCGAAAAGATCGCGTCCATCCGCCCCACGCTGCGCGATGAGGTGAAAGAGCCGCGCGTGTTGCGCTTCGACCCTGCCAGCAAGGCCGTCTGGTCAATAGCCGTCCTTCCAGCATCTTCACAAGTGGCAGCCGAGCGCAGCGCAGGGCCGCCCCAAGCAAGCTCAGCCCCCTCGGGGGGCAGCGCAGTACGCGCAGCGACAAGCGTGGGGGCTGGTATGTCCGCCGTTGAACTTACCAATTGGGCAGACCAGGTGCTGAAAAAGCGGCTTGAGAATGTGCGCGGCGCAGGCTCGGTCGTGCTGGTGGGCGGCACGAAACGCGAGATCAATGTCTACCTGAACCCGCAGGCCATGGAGTCTCTGGGCATCACAGCCGAGCAGGTCGTCAATGCGGTGCGCAATGAGAACCAGGACCTGCCGGTAGGCGCGATTCGTTCGCTGGCGCAGGAACGCGTGGTCAAGATCGATGCCCGCGTGAAACGGCCGGAAGACTTCGGCAAGATCATCGTGGCGCGCAAGGGCGGCGCGGCCGTCACGGTGGACCAGGTTGCCCGCATCGCCGACGGCGCGCAAGAAATCGACAGCCTGGCGCTCTACAACGGCCAGCGCACGCTGCTGATCTCGGTGCAGAAGGCACAGGACGAAAACACCATCGCCGTGGTCGACGGGCTGAACAAGGCGATTGCCGAAATCAAACCGCAACTGCCGGCCGGCGTGCGGCTGGAACTCATCGCCGACAGCGCACGACCCATCCGCGTGGCCGTCGAGAACGTGCGCCGCACGCTGATCGAAGGCGCGCTGCTCACGGTGCTCATCGTGTTTTTGTTCCTGAACTCCTGGCGCTCCACTGTCATCACCGGTCTGACGCTGCCGATCTCCATCATCGGCACATTCCTGTTCATGAACCTGTTCGGCTTCACCATCAACATGATCACGCTGATGGCGCTGTCGCTGTGCGTCGGCCTGCTGATCGACGATGCGATTGTGGTGCGCGAGAACATCGTGCGCCACGTACAGATGGGCAAAGGCGCTTACGACGCCTCGATGGACGGCACAAAAGAAATCGGCCTGGCCGTGCTGGCCACCACCTTCTCCATCGTGGCGGTGTTTTTGCCCATTGGTTTTATGGGCGGCATCATTGGCAAGTTTTTCCACGAGTTCGGCGTGACCATCGTCGCGGCGGTGCTGATCTCGATGTTTGTGAGCTTCACGCTGGACCCCATGCTCTCCAGCATCTGGCATGACCCGTCGATCGCCGAACACGGCAAGCGCGGCCCACCCGTCACGTTTTACGACAAGACCATAGGCCGCGTGACAGGCTGGTTTGACGACGCGACAGAAGCCCTGAGCAACAGCTACCAGAACATCCTGCGCTGGTCGCTGGTGCACAAGCTGAAGACGCTGTTGCTGGCCGTGGTGATTTTTCTCATCAGCATCTTCATGGTGCCGCTGCTGGGGACTGAATTTGTGCCCAAGGCCGACTTCTCGGAAACCTCGCTCAATTTCTACACGCCCGTCGGCTCTTCGCTGGAAGCCACCGAGGCCAAGGCCAGGCAGGTCGAAGCCATCGTTCGTGAATTCCCCGAGGTGAACTACACACTGGCCACCATCAACACCGGCAATGCGCAGGGAAAGATGTACGCCAGCATTTACATCCGGCTGGTGGATCGCAAGGCACGTTCACGCAGCGTGGACGAGTTGTCCGGCGTGCTGCGCGACAGACTCAAACAGGTGCCGGGCATCACGGTCACCCACATCGGCCTGCTCGATTCCGTAGGTGGCAACAAACAGGTCGAGTTTTCACTGCAAGGCCCGGACCTCAAGGAGCTGGAGCGCCTGACGGTGGCCGTCAGCAACCGCATCCGCAGCATTCCCGGTCTGGTGGACCTCGACTCCAGCGTCAAGGCCGACAAGCCCGTCATACAGGTCGATGTGCGCCGCGATGCAGCCTCCGACCTGGGGCTGTCGGTGTCCCAGATTGCGGCGTCGCTGCGCACACTGGTGGCTGGCCAGACCGTCGGCAACTGGCGCGCGCCCGACGACCAGACCTACGACGTCAACGTGCGGCTGGCACCCGACGCACGCAATGCCCCCGAAGACCTGGCACGCCTGCCGTTTACCAGCAGCGCCGTGGGCAGCAACGCCGATGGTTCAACGCGCATCGTGCGCCTGAGCCAGATCGCCAGTGTGAGCGAGGCCACCGGCCCCAACCAGATCAACAGGCGCGACCTGGCACGTGAAGTCGCCATCAATGCCAACGTCTACAACCGCTCGGCGGGCGAAATCTCCACCGACATTCGCGCCGCACTGGACACCATGAGCTTTCCGCCGGGTTACCGCTACCAGTTCAGTGGTTCGACAAAGAACATGGCGGAGTCGTTCGGCTACGCCATCTCGGCGCTGGTCATGGCCATCCTGTTCATCTACATGATCCTGGCCAGCCAGTTCAAGAGCTTTCTACAGCCCATGGCCCTGATGACCTCGCTGCCACTGACGCTGATTGGCGTGGTGCTGGCGCTGCTGATGTTCCGATCGACGCTGTCGATGTTCTCCATCATCGGCATCGTGATGCTCATGGGGCTGGTGACCAAGAACGCCATCCTGCTGGTGGACTTTGCCATACGCATGCGAGAGGAAGGCATGGAGCGCAGCGCCGCCCTGCTGGAAGCCGCAAAAGTGCGGCTGCGCCCCATCCTGATGACCACGCTGGCCATGATTTTCGGCATGATCCCGCTGGCCTTTGCGCTCACCGAAGGCTCGGAGCAGCGCGCCCCCATGGGCCAAGCCGTGATAGGTGGTGTCATCACATCCTCACTGCTGACATTGGTCGTGGTTCCAGTGACGTATTGCTACCTGGACGACCTGTCGCAATGGCTGAAACGCAAATTCGGCCCCAAAACCCCGCAGGCAGGCGGCCCGGGCGCGCCCGGCGACGGACACGCCGCTGTTACAGGCCACGACTAAAATTCAGGGTTTGCCCCACTCCCACCCTTACACCATACCTACCGCCATGAACTACGAACAAGCCCGTTTCAACATGATCGAACAGCAAATCCGCCCGTGGGAAGTGCTGGACAGCCAGATCCTGTCCCTGCTGGCAGTGGTCAAACGTGAGGATTTTGTACCCCTGGCGCACAGGGCGCTGGCCTTTGTGGACATGGAAATCCCGCTGACGACCGACCTCCAGAAGACCCCCGGCCAGTGCATGCTGGCACCCAAGGTCGAAGCCCGTATCCTGCAGGACCTGGCCGTGCAAAAACACGAAAAAGTGCTGGAAATCGGTACCGGTTCCGGTTACATGGCCGCCTTGCTGGGCCACCGCGCGCAGCAGGTCATCACCATGGAAATCGACACTGCGCTGGCGCAGACGGCGCGTGAGAACCTGCAAAAAGCCGGCATCCACAACGCCGAAGTACGTACTGGCGACGGCGCCGCCAAAATCGCGCAGGCCGTGTCCGGCAGCGACCCATTGCGCGGGCCGTTCGATGTCATCGTGCTGAGCGGCTCCGTGGTGCAAATCCCGCAGACGCTGCTGGCAATGCTCAAGGTCGGTGGCCGCCTGAGCGCCATCGTCGGTACCGAACCCGTCATGCGGGCCACGCTGGTGACCCGCGTGGCCGACGATGCCTGGCGCACCACGCAGGCATGGGACACCGTCGCACCGCAATTGCTGAACTTCCCCGAGCCGTCGAAGTTCAGCTTCTGAACATCAGCGCACGACACGAACAGCACCAACAGCCCCTGAACAAATTCCTTTCGACATCCAAGCCAAGAGCCAACTGATGATTCCCCAACTCGACCTCTCCAGCTTCCACGCCTGGCGCGACAACGCTGCCACCACGGCACCGGCGGCCTTGCCTGTGGTGCTGGACGTGCGCGAGCCCTGGGAACTGCAAACCGCATCCGTCAAGCCCGACGGCTTCACGCTGCTGCACATCCCCATGCGCGAGGTGCCGGCCCGGCTGGCTGAGCTTGAAGCGACCTACGGCAACAGCCACCCGGTGGCCTGCCTGTGCCACCACGGCATGCGCAGCCTTCAGGTCGGCAATTTTCTCGAGCAGCGTGGTTTCACCGAAGTGGTCAACCTGCAGGGCGGTATTGACGCCTGGTCTCACCAGGTCGACACCGGTGTTCCACGCTATTGACCGACCGCGCACAGGATCTGTTTGCTGATTTTCTTTCGTTCAGGATGTTTATGACAACGCCCCAAAAACCACCGGTGCTGCCGGGCCTGCTGCCTCTTTCACTGGCCCTGGCCTCCGTGTTCATGGCTTTTTCCCCACAAGCCCATGCGCAGAGCCTGGTCGAGGTGTACGAGTCCGCACGCGCCTACGACGCCAACTACCAGTCGGCACGGCTTCAATACGACGCCAACCTTGCGCGGGCAGACCAGGCCAAAGCCGGCATATTGCCCTCGGCAGGTCTTGCTGCGGGGGTGTCGCGCACCAGTTTTGACAACACCAACCCACTGGTGGATCGCGGCTACAGCACCCAAAATGCCACACTGACAGCCAGCCAGCCGCTGTACCGCCCCGCCAACTGGGCGACCTACGAACAGGGTCTCAGGCAGGTCGAACTGGCAAAGGCCCAACTGGACACCGCCGACCAGGACCTGATCGTGCGTTCCAGCCAGGCCTACTTCGATGTGCTGGCCGCACAGGACACCCTGGCCTTCGTACGCGCACAGAAAGCAGCGACCGCAGAACAACTGGCATCGGCCAAGCGCAATTTTGAAGTCGGTACCTCCACCATCACCGACACCCGCGAAGCCCAGGCGCGCTACGACCTCGTGACCTCGCAGGAGATCGCCGCCGAGAACGACCTGCGCGTCAAGAAGCTGGTGCTGGACACGCTGTCCGGCAAGACGAATTCAGAACCCAAAGGCTTGGCCGCGCCCATCGCCCTGCCGCCTGTGGTGCCAGCAGACGTCAACGCCTGGGTCGACCAGGCCAGCTTGGTGCATCCCAGCATCCGCCAGGCCGAGAGAAACTACGAGATTGCAGAACTCGAAGTGAACAAGGCCGAGGCGGGCCACAAACCCACAGTCGACCTGAACGCCAGCTACAACGTCACCCGCAGCCCGGCCGGCACGTCGGTCAGCGCGCTCAATACACGCAACAACACCGGCACCATCGGCGTGCTGCTCAACGTGCCGCTGTTTGCCGGCTTTGCCACCCAAAATCGTGTGCGGGAAACGCTGTCTTTGAAAGACAAGGCCCAAAGCGACCTGGAAGGCGCGCGGCGTACCGTGGCGCTCAACACCCGCACGGCCTACTTCGGCGTGCAATCGGGCCAGGGCCAGGTCAAGGCGCTGGAAGCGGCCGAACTCTCCAGCCAGAGTGCGCTTGACGCCAACAAGCTGGGCTACCAGGTCGGCGTGCGCATCAACATTGACGTGCTCAATTCACAAAGCCAGCTGTTCCAGACCAAACGCGACCTGGCACAGGCGCGCTACAACGTCCTGCTGGGCGGCCTGCGCCTGCGCCAGGCCAATGGCACGCTGACGCCGCAAGACCTGCTCATCATCAACTCGCTGCTCGTCAAATAAAGCGGCGCGCGTCCCCATGCTGATGCCGACCAAAGACGCGCCGCTGATGATGGGCGACCTGCCCATCGAGGCTGAACGCCTCACGGCCGCCCCCGGCATCGTGCCCGTCGGTCCGTCGTTTGAGCTGATCGAGGAAACCACCTGGGAAGCCCTGGACGCGTCCGGCCGGCAGTGGCCGTTTGACCGGCCTCTGCTGGTCAAGGGGGGCGTGAAGCACTGGCCGTCGTACAACAAGTGGTCATTCGAGTCGCTGGCCGATGTTTGCGAAAGCAATGCGTCCGAAGCACCCGTGAAATTCACCGATGGACTGGTTGAGCAGGGCGTCACCAAGGGCCGCCCTTACCTGCCTGTGGCGCCCTACCTGCGCGAGCTCGGCAAGGCCGCATTAAAAACGCCCGACCCGGAAGCCGGCCTGCTGACCATGAAACGGCTGGAAGAGATTCGCCTCGCACCGGGTTCGGTTTTTCACCTCAACTGGGCACACATGCAGTCGTTCAAACCGACGACGCTGTACCTGGCGCAATGGGACATCCTCGAAAAATTCCCCGCGCTGCGCCAGGACCTGCTCATCAAAAGCCTGTGGCCGGACAAATCATTTCTCGACCGCAAGCTGACCTGGGAATACATCTTCATGGGCCCGGCGAACACCGTCACCGGCCTGCACAACGACTTTCCGCACAACTGGTTTTGCCAGTTCAAGGGCACCAAGGAATTCATCCTCTTCCCGCCCGACCAGAGCCCGCACCTGTGCCCCGCCGCCAAGTACGACTGGGGGGCGACCCTCAGCGATATAAATGTGTCGCGCCTGCCGGAACAGGCCAGGGAACTGGCGTCGTTTGAAAAAGCCCGGGGCATCTATGCGCGGGTGGAAGCTGGCGATGCGCTTTTCATTCCAAAGCGGACGTGGCATTCGGTCGTGTCTCGTGAACCCTCCATCAGCCTCGGCATGTTCGGGCTGACACCCTACGAAGTCGCCACCGGCGGCGCCTGGGCCACGCTGCGCGACTGGGCGCACCACCTGCGCCTTTACGCCCACGACAACTGCACCTGCCATCAGAAGAGATAGCCCCCACGGTTGCTCACTGCGTGTAGCGCCCTGCCCCCCGAGGGGGACGTCGCTTGCTCGGGGCGGCCCTTCGCTGCGCTGGTCATAGCCCCCACGGTTGCTCACTGCGTGTAGCGCCCTGCCCTCCGAGGGGGCCGTCGCTTGCTCGGGGCGGCCCCTCGCTGCGCTGGTCATAGCCCCCACGGTTGCTCACTGCGTATAGCGCCCTGCCCCCTTCAAGGGGCCGCCCGCCTGTGGCCCGGCGAAGCCGGTTCCACGGCTTGAGCTTGCGAAGGCACCGCTTCGCTTGCGTCCTGATGTTTCCTGCGGAACCTGCCCCTTGTGGTTTATAGGGATGGCCAAATCAGGTCCTCCATGCACAATCAACGGCCATGCAAGCCGGTAAAGCCACCACCCTCGACATCGACATCGCTTCGGACCTGCAGCGCTGGCGCACATTTCTGGCCATTGCCGAACTTGGCAGCCTGACACGCGCTGCGATTTTTCTGGACCGCAACCAGTCTTTGCTCAGCCGCCAGCTCAATGCGCTGGAGCGTGACTGCGGTGCCCGGCTGTTCAACCGCACGGGCCGTGGTGTGGCGCTGTCAGACATCGGTGCGCGTATTTTTCCGCAGGTCAAAACCCTGTTGTCCGATGCCGAACAGCTGCAGCGCGAGATTCGTGGTGATGCGCGTGAACCGGCCGGCCGCGTGACGCTGGGCTCCCTCCCCTCCATCACCTTTCCCATCGTGGGACGGCTGTTCAAGGAGCTGCGCGAGCGTTTTCCCGGCATACAGATCAAGATTCTTGAGGGCTCCAGTGGCCAGGTCGAGGAATGGCTGTCCGATGACCGCGTGGATCTGGCCATTCTTTACCGCTATGGCAACCACCACCCGGAACACGAGCAGGCGCTGGCCACGGTGGACAGCTACCTGATAGGGCCCATGGGCGACAAACTCACGTCCGGCACCACCATCGATTTCAAGGCGCTGGACGGCTTGCCCTTCATACTGCCCAGCGCGCCCAACGGCCTGCGCACCACGCTGGATGCGATGGCGAAGCAGGAACACATCGCGCTGGTACCGGTGATCGAGGCAGATTCGCTGCCCATCATGCGTTCGGTCGTGGCGCAGGAGCGCCTCTACACCGTGCTGCCCATACACACCGTCTGGAGCGAAGTGGCCAGCGGCCAGTTGCAGGCCACAAAAATCATCAATCCGGCCGTGCAGCGCACGGTTTCCATGGCATTTGCAAAGTCCAAGGGGCCCGGCAAGGCAGTCTCAGTCGTGGCAGCGCAGATTGTCGAGATTGTTGAAGAAAATGCGCGCCGCGGCATGTGGAGCCAGCACCCCAACGCTGCCGCCTGACCAGCCGCGCCCCAGGCTGTATGCCAAGTGCATAACTGCTTTGCGCGCAAAGTGCGGAGACACGCGCCGCCGAGGTGCTTAAATCGGCCATGCAGCGGCGGGTAGCCCCACCCGCTCCCTAAAAAATCAGCGAGACAAGCATGACAGACCAGGCATTGCCGAAAGTGTGTGTGATCGGCGCAGGCGCCATTGGCGGTTTTTTTGGTGCCCGTCTGGCGCAAGGCGCGGCAGACGTCAGCGTCATCGCCCGGGGGGCCACCCTGCAGGCCATTCAACAAAACGGCTGGATTCTCGAAAGCGGCGGTGAACGCAAGGCGTCACCCGTGCGCGCGGTGGCCGACCCCGCCGGACTGGGGCCGCAGGACATCGTGATCATCGCCGTCAAGAGCTACGCGCTGGCCAGCGTCGTGCAGATGGTCAAACCGTTACTCGCACCGCACACACTGGTGTTGCCCGCCGTCAACGGTGTGCCATGGTGGTTCACCGACGCCGCAGCCGGTCTGCCGGTCTCGGGCCGACTCGACAGCGTGGATGCCTCCGGTGACATTGAAGCCGCCATTCCAGCCTCTGCGGTGATGGGCGCCGTGGTGTACCCGTCGTGCTCCAGCCCTGCCCCAGGGGTAGCGCGCCACCAATCCGGCACAAAAATCGTCTTTGGCGAACCGGGTGCCGCGCCGGGTACACCACCTACAGAGCGCCTGCTCGCGCTGGTAGCGTTTCTGAAGTCGGCCGGGTTCGACGCAGAGACCAGCACAGACATCCGTACCGAAGCCTGGAAAAAACTGCTGGGCAACGCCTGCTTCAACCCCGTCAGCCTGATCACCGGTTCGGCCACCGACCTGATGATCGACGACCCGGGCGTTTACCAGCTGTTCACAAGCATGATGGGCGAGCTGCTGGCGGTCGGCAAGGCACTGGGCATTGACCCGGGCATACAGGTGGTGGACCGCATTGCGTTCACACGCAAACTCGGCAACATCAAAACCTCCATGCTGCAGGATGCAGAAGCCGGACGGCCTGTCGAAGTCGATGCCATCCTAGGTGCGGCCTGCGAACTCGGCCGCAAGCTTGGCATCGCCACGCCGGCGCTGGACAACGTCTATGCACTGGCGCGCATGCGTGCCAAAACATTTGGCCTGCTCAGCGCCTGACTTACGGGACACCCATGGCCATCACACCTGAACTGATCAAGACCGTCACGGCGCAGCTCTATGAACGATCGCTGCGCCGCATTCCTGTCGACGCCATGGCCGCGCTCAAAAGCGCGGACCAGGCAGAGAGCAACGAGACCGCGCGCCACACCCTGCGCATCATGATCAAAAGCGCCGAAGAGGCCGAGAGCGGCGGACATTTTGTCTGCTCTGACTCGGGCGTGCCGGTGTACTTTGTGCGCGTCGGCACCCAGGCACGCTTCAGTGGCGATGTACGCAAGGCCATCACCGAGGGCTTTGACGAACTCGTCGCCACCATACAACCGCCGCTGCTGCCGCACGTCACCAACCCGATGACCAACGAGCGCGGTTACGCGGGCAAGGGCATGCCCATCGTCACCTTCGACATGGAAGACGGTTCGGACTGCATGGACATCACCTGCTCCCCCAAGGCACTGGGGTCCGGCAGATGGGCGGCTCTGGAGATTTTCAGTTTTCCCGACCTGCGCACGTTTGAAAAATACGTGCTGGACGTGGTGGCCCGCGCGGGCTCCCAGCCCTGCCCGCCCGTGGTCATCGGGGTCGGCATAGGCGGCACCTTCGACTACGCGGCCAAGATGGCCAAGGAAGCGACACTGCGGCCCATCGGCGAACACCACCCCGAGGCACTGGTTGCAGATATGGAAAAGCGCTTGCTCGCCGGCGTCAACATGATGGGTTTCGGCCCCATGGGCACAGGCGGCGACAGCACGGCATCGGCTGTCCACATCAACTACGCGGCAGGCCACGGCTTCACGCCCGTGGCCGTGGCCTTCAACTGCTGGATCAACCGGCGGACCCGCGCCCGCATTTACAACGATGGCCGCGTAGAGGTACTTGAATGACCCTCAAAACCCACCGCCTGAACTTCCCGCTCAGTGAAGCCGATGCACGCAGCCTGCGCGCCGGTGACCAGGTCATCATCGACGGCGAGATCGTCGTCACCGCCGGCCTGCCGACACATCACCGGCTGATCGGCTGCTTCGATGGCAAGGAGCCCCTGCCCATGAAGCTGCAGGGCCAGTCGCTCTTTCACCTCGGCAGCTACAGCCGCGAAAAAGAAGGCGGCACGGGTCCGGACGACCTTGAGATCCTCTACATCAACCCGACCACCAGCACGCGCTTCAACCCGGTGATGCCGCGCATCATCAACGAACTGCAACTGCATGCCATAGGCGGCAAGGGCGGGCTTGACGACAAGTCGGTCGCACAGATGCACAAGACCGGCTGCGTGTACCTCTCCTTCCTCGGCGGCGGTGCGACGCTGCACACCCATGCCATGCGCGAGGTACTGGAAGTCGGCTGGAGCGACATGCTCATGCATTACCGGCTGGTGCGCCTCCGGGTCGAAGGTCTGGGGCCTGTCACCGTCGCCATCGATGCGCACGGCAACAGCACCTATGCCGATGCTCAGGCGGGTGCCAGCGCCGGCATGGACCGCATCATGGCGTTCATGGACGATGGCCGGGCGCGTTTTAATGCCGACAAATCATCCACAAAATCCTGACCTGAAAAATCACCTTCACCATGTTCAGTGAGTCATCACAAGTCTTCGCAGACAGCGCCGCCGACTACCTGGGCGCCACCGACCAGCGCCAGCGCGCGCGCCAGCTCGAAGACAGCGGCGGCGGCTTCGACCGCAGCACCTGGCAGCAAATTGCCGAACTGGGCTGGCTGTCGATACTGGTCGCTGAAGAAGACGGCGGCCTGGGGCTGGGGCTTGAAGAAGTTGCGGCCATCGCCCGCGAAGCCGGCCGCCACCTGCTGCCAGAGCCCTTTGTCGATGCAGGCGTACACCCCCTCGCCTTGCTGAGTCGCCTGCCCGCCGGCGCGCTGCGCAGCGAACTGCTGGCCGCACTGCAAACGGGCGAATCCGTGTCCGGCATCGCCTGGCAGGAACACGCTGGCGAGCTGGAGCCGTCTTCGGCGATTGAAACGGCCTTCAATGCAAGCACGCTGCAACTCACAGGCCACAAGCGTTTCGTCAGGCCCGGCACAGGCACTACCGGCTGGCTTGTATGGGCGCACATACAAGGCAAGGCAGCCATCGTCTGGGTCAAGGCAGACGCCAGCGGAGTGCACATTGAAGAAGAGCGTGGCGTCGACGGCAGCGTGACCACCACACTCACCTTCACCAAGGCCCACGCTGAACTGCTGGCTCAGGGCGATGCCGCCACGGCCGCACTGCAGTTTGCCAACGAAGCCGCACGGCTCGCACAAGCCGCAGAGCTGGCAGGCATCGCACGCCGCGCGCTCGAGCTGACGCGCGAGTACATGAACACGCGACAACAATTCGGCAAGGCCATCGGCAGCTTCCAGGCGCTGCAGCACCGACTGGTCGACGGATTGATACAGGTCGAACTGGCTGAAGCCTGCCTGCGTGAAGGCCTGGCACTGGCAGACGCGGCCCAAACAGGGCAAGCGCTTGCGCCGATTGCCAGCCGCGTCAAGGCACGCTGCGCCCATGCCGCAACCGACATGACGCGCATGGCGATACAGTTGCATGGCGCGATCGGCACGACGAATGAATACGATGTGGGCCTGTACTTCAAGCGGGCCATGCTGCTGGCCAGCCGCTGGGGCAATGCTGCAGCGCACCGCCGGCGTTATGCCGCGCTACATGCCGCCACGGCGCAGCAGGCCGCGATCAAAATCAGCGCTGCCGTCGCCGGGTTTTCTGCGGATGCCGACTGGAAAGCGATGCCGGAGCAGGACTTCCGTCAGGGCGTGCGTGCGATGTTTGCGCAGCACTACCCCGAACACCGGCGACATATGCCCTATCGCCAGTCCTGGGCCGAATCAAGAGACTGGTATTTGACGCTGGCCCGCCTCGGCTGGCTGGCTCCGGCCTGGCCTAAACAACACGGCGGCATGGGCCTGCCGGCCGCCAAACTGATTGCCTACATCGAGGAGACCGAGGCCTGGGGCGTTGCACGCTGCCCCGACCAGGGCCTGGTGATGGTCGGCCCCATCCTGATGCGCTTCGGCAATGACGAGCAGCGCGCCCGTTTCCTGCCGCCCATACTGGCCGGCGAACACGTCTGGACGCAGGGCTACTCGGAGCCCAACGCCGGCTCGGACCTCGCTGCCGTGCGCACCGAGGCGGTCATCGACGGCGACGACTTCATCGTCAACGGGCAAAAGACCTGGACCACCTGGGGTTCCGACGGCACGCACATGTTCATGCTGGTACGCACCGACAAGACCGTCAAGAAGCAGGCCGGCATCAGCTTCCTGCTGGTCGATTTGAAAACACCCGGCGTCACCGTGCGGCCGATACGCAACATCGCCGGCGAACGTGAGTTCTGCGAGGTGTTTTTCGACAACGTCCGTGTGCCGCGCAGCAACCTTGTCGGCGAGCTGAACCAGGGCTGGACGGTGGCCAAGGCGCTGCTCGGTTTTGAACGCCTCTTCACAGGCAGCCCCAAACACTCGCAGCACACCCTGCACCAGGTCGAAAAGCTGGCGCGCCAGCGCGGCCTGTTCGACGACCCGGCTTTTGTCGCACGCTATACCGAACTGCAACTCGACACCGCCGACCTGGGTGCCGCCTACGCGGGCTTTGCGGAGATCGCCAAACGCGGCGATCCGATTCCGGCCAGCATTTCGATGCTGAAAATCTGGTCGACCGAAACCTATGAAAAGCTGGCGCTGTTGCTGATTGAATCTGCCGATGAATACGGCGGCATGCAGGCCCACTGCAAAACCGATGAGATCGACATGCATGTCGTGGCACCGCTCTTCAACTGCCTGGGCGCGAAGATTTTTGCCGGCAGCAATGAAATACAACGCAACATCCTGGCCAAGGCCGTGCTGGATTTACCTTCCTGAACAGAAAGCCCTTCATGAGCAGAATTCCCTTTCCCACACCCGAAACCATGACGCCGGAACAACGCGTGGTCTACGACAAGGTTGTCTCCGGCCCGCGCGGCAAGATCGAAGGCCCCTTGCGTGCCGCGCTCTACAACGCCGAGCTGGCCGACAAATGGCAGGCGCTGGGCGCGCAGTTGCGTTACAACACCTCCATGCCCCCGCGGCTGTCGGAGATCGCCATCTGCGCCACCGGCCGTCTCTGCCAGTCCCCTTTCGAGTGGTATGCGCATCGCCGCGAGTCCGAAAAGATCGGTATCGAAAACGACATCCTCGATGCCATGCTGGCGCAGACCAAGCCGCCGTTTCGCGATGAAGGTGAAAGGCTGATCTACAACTACGCCTGCGAACTCTGCGTGCACCGCTCGGTGTCTGACGCCACCTATGCAGCGACGCTCGCGCATTTCGGCGCGCTGACGGTGGTCGAGCTCACCGCGCTGGTCGGCTACTACACCATGGTGGCCATGACGCTGAACTGCCACGAGATCCCGCTGCCTGAAGGCATCACGCCAGCTTTCCCGCTGCCTCAGCACGCAGGACTGGTCTGATGGCACACGTCAACACGGGCTGGGATTGCCACGCCCATCTCTTCGGCCCCTATGACCGCTTTCCGCTGGCGGCCGACCGCAGCTACACCCCGCCTGAAGCGTTGCGCAGCCAGTACCTTGCATTGCTGGCGCACCTGGGCCTGAGCAACGGCGTGCTGGTACACCCCAGCGCTTACGGGGACGACTATTCGCTGCTGTTCGACGCACTGGCCGAACTGCCACAGCTGCGCGGCGTGATCGTCGCGCGCCCCGGCGCGCTGCCGTCGCTGAAAGGGCTGCGCGACAAGGGTGTACGCGCGCTGCGTTACAGCCACCGCAGCGGCGCAGGCAACAACTTTGCAGGCAGCGCTTCTTTTGACGACCTGCTGCAGATGGCACCCGCGCTGGCCGATGCCGGCCTGCATGCCGAGCTCTGGACAGACTGCAAGGTGCTGCCCGACATCGCGCCCGCATTGCGCCAGTTACCGGTACCCGTGGTGATTGACCACATGGGGGGTTTTGATGTCGGCGCCGGTGTCGAAGATGCCGGATTTAAATCCCTGCTGTCGCTGGTCGAAGGCGGCCAGGCCTGGGTCAAGCTGTGCGCCTACCGCAACCTCTTCACGGTGCCGGACCAAGACTTGGGCAGGCCGTTTCACGAAGCGCTGCTCAAGGTCAACCCGGCGCGTCTGGTCTGGGGCAGCGACTGGCCACACCTGCGCGTGACGCCCGAACCGGATACTGCGCAACTGCTGGAGACCTTCAAACGTTGGACGGCCGATGAAGCACTCGTCAACCGCATCCTCTGCGACAACCCGGATGCGCTTTACCGCTGAACCCGGTCCCGGCAAACACGCCAATTGCTATATTTTCAGTAGCTGCTCACGCTCGTGTCTATTGGTCTGCAGCCGTTTTTACCCTTAAAAAGAGGCCTTTTTTGATGCTTTTTGGCCGTTACAACGGTTTTTGACGCCAAAAGGCGACCGTGAAGCACCAAAATGTAAAGTCGACTTTACATCAGGCCGACAAGGGCGTGACAGGCCGCCCGTCGATCCAGGCCTTGATGTTGTCGAGCACACCGCCATAGAACGCCGTGAGATTCTCGGGCGTGACATAACCCAGGTGCGGCGTGAGCACCACGTTGTCCAGGCTGCACAGGGCATGGGCCTTCGGCAGTGGCTCCTGCCAGAACACATCAAGCCCGGCACCGCCGATGCGGTGCTGCTGCAGCGCGACTATCAAGGCCGCTTCATCCACCAGGCCGGCGCGCGAGGTGTTCACAAGAAAAGCGCCGGGCCGCATCGCGGAGAGCTCGGCCTTCGACACCATCCCCGCCGTGCTGGCCGACAGCACCAGATGCAGCGATATCACATCAGCCTCTGCAAACAGCTCTGCCTTGCTGACCATGCGCACACCCGCCTGCCCTGCACGCTCAGGCGTCAGGTTGGGGCTCCATGCAATGACCTCCATACCAAAAGCCTGGCCAATACGGGCCATGCGTTTGCCGATGTTGCCGAGACCGGCAATCCCCAGCACCCGGCCTTCCAGGGCCAGCGCAAGCTGGGGCTGCCACTGCCCTTCGCGCAGCGCGTTGTGCGAGGTGACCAGGCGTTTGTGCAAGGCCAGGATGAGTGCCCAGCCCGTTTCTGCAGTGGCTGCCAAGCCATGCTTCGCCCCTTTGGCACCGCACACGGTGATGCCCTGGCGCGCACACGCTTCAACATCGATCGAGGCATTGCGCAGGCCTGTGCTGGCCAGCAGCTTCAGTTTGGGCAGTCGCTGAATCACGGATGCAGGAAATGCCGTGCGTTCACGCATGGCGACCACCACGTCAAAATCCTGCAGCGCCTGCACGAGTTCGTTCTCGTCACCCATGGCTTTGCTGAAGGACTTCACGTCGACGTCCTCGGGCAATGAGGCCCAGTCGGCCATGCCCAGCGCCAGCTGCTGGTAGTCGTCGAGAAGGGCCACACGCAAAGTCATGCCCTTCATTCGAGCGTGATCCGGCCGTTTCGCAGGACTGCCAGCCACTTGATGGACTCCTGCTGCATCAGCTTTCGATATTCATCCGGCGTGGTAGCGACGGCCAGTGCACCCTGGGCGGCGAGCTGTGCCTTTACCGCTGGCAAGTCCAGCACGGCGCCAAGCGCTTCACGCATTTTTTGGGTAATGGCTGGCGGCGTGGCTGCCGGTGCAATCAGGCCGTAATTGGACTCCACGTAGACAGCGGGAAACCCGAGCTCTGCGGTGGTCGGCACGTTTGGCAAAGTGGCAACACGGCGCGGACCGGCGACGGCCAGGATCTTCACACCACGGGACAGGAAAGGCAGCAGCGCAGACAGGTCAGCAGCCAGCACCTGGATGTCACCGCCCAGCAAGGCCGTCACGGCGGGCGCAGCCCCTTTGTAGGCGACGTGGACCATCTTGATGCCGGTCTCCTGCGACAACAGTTCTGCACCGAGATGTGGTGTGGTGGCGTTGCCCGCAGAACCATAATTAATTTTTCCGGGCTCCTGTTTGGCCATCGCGATCAACTCCTTCAGGGTATTGACCTTCAACTGCGGACTGACGGCAATGACCTGCGGCACGCGGGCCACCAGCGAGACATAGTTGATGCCCTCCACCGCGTAGGGCAGCTTTTGCAGGTGGGGCAATACCGTGATGCCTCCCGGCACCCCAAACCCGAAGGTATAGCCGTCCGGATCAGCCTTGATCGCTGCGTCCAGCCCTATCGTCCCACTGGCGCCTGCGCGGTTATCGATAAGGATGGCCTGCCCGAGTTGCTCTCCCAGCCTGGGCGCTACAGATCGGGCAATCTGATCGACGGGTCCACCCGCCGGGTAAGGCACGATCAATCGGATGGGCTTGGCAGGCCACTGGGCCTGCGCCATCACCGACCCGGTGGCGAACGCCAACAAGGCTGTCAGGCTGGCGAGAATGAAAAACTTTTTAGGCACGGCTTGTCTCCGGGTAATTTAAGAATTTGCTCCGACGGCTGACGCAGTCGTCAGGTGTCGTTGATGAGCAGGATGAACTCTGCAACCAGTGCCGGGCGTTCACTGCCTTCGATTTCAAACTCGCATCTTGTGGTGATGCGTGTTCCATCACCCGAGCGCTCAGCGGTCACCAGCGTCTGGTGCAGTCGAACCCGGGAACCCACGGGCACCGGTGCGGTGTAACGAACCTTGTTGGAGCCGTAGTTCAAACCTTTGCCGCGCTTTTCGATACGAAAAATCCCGCGCTGCAGCACCGGCACCAGCGCCAGCGTGAAAAGGCCATGCGCAATGGTCTTGCCGCCCGGCATCTCGCGCGCCGCGCGTTCAACGTCGACATGTATCCAGAAATCATCTCCCGTCACACGTGCGAAATCGTTGATGTGGTGCTGCTCGATGGTGAACCAGCTGCTCACGCCCAGTTTTTGCCCCACATGGTCCAGCAGGTCGGTCGGTGTTTGCAATACCAGCATCTCAGACGACCTTGGTGTCTTGCAAGGCTGCAATCGCCGCGTCGTCCATGCCCAGCACTTCGCGCAGCACCTCTGCCGTGTGCTGGCCCAGCACCGGCGGGCCCAGTTTGTATTCAACCGGTGTGGCAGAAAACTTGACCGGATTGGCGACCTGCGGCACGCTGCCGGCTTCTGCATGCGGCAGTCGCAGCAGCATCTCCCGGTGCCTGATTTGCGGGTCGGCAAAGACCTCGGCAAACCCGTTGATGGGGCCGCTGGGCACATTCACCGCATCAAAGGCCTGGTACCAGTCATTGACGGTACGCGTCCTGAAGATGTCGGCGAGTATGGGAATCAGGGTTGTGCGGTGACCGGACCGCAAGGGATTGGTCTTGAAGCGTTCGTCGCCTGCAAGTTCAGGCACGCCAAGCACCTTGCAGAAGGCGGCGAATTGCGTGTCGTTGCCCACAGCGATCATGATGTCGCCGTCTGTGCAGGTAAACGACTGCCAGGGACAGGTGATGAGGGACGCATTGCCGAGGCGCTCGGGCTGCCTGCCGGTGGCAAGGTAGTTCATCGCGACATGGGAGATGGCGGCAACCGAGGCGTCCAGCAGTGCAAGGTCAATATGCTGGCCCTCACCCGACACCACATCGCGGTGGCGAAGCGCAGCAAGAATTGCACTGACGGCGTAAAAGCCTGCGGTGATGTCGCTGACCGAATACCCCACGCGCAGCGGCCCGTCGCCGGGCTGGCCGTCCTCCTGGCCCGTCAGGCTCATCAGTCCGCTCATGCCCTGGAAAATAGGGTCGTAGCCCGGCAAATGGCTGTAAGGGCCGCTCTGTCCGAAGCCGCTGATGGAACAGTAAACCAGGCGCGGGTTGACCGCTTTCAGCGAGGCGTAGTCCAGCCCGTAACGCACCAGGTCACCCGCCTTGAAGTTTTCAATCACGATGTCGCATTTGCCCGCCAGTTCGCGGATCACCGCCTGCCCCGCCGCCTGCGACATGTCGACCGTGATGGAGCGTTTGCCGCGGTTCATCGCCACGAATGACGAGCGCTCATTGGTCTCGTTGCCCGCCTCGTCCTTCATGCGAAAGCCCTGGTGCCGCACATCGTCGCCCCGGCCCGGCCGCTCGACCTTGATGACGTCGGCACCGAAGTCGGCCAGCATCTGCGCAGCCCACGGGCCGGAAAACACGCGGCTCAGATCGAGCACACGAACGCCTGACAGGGAACTCATCGAAAAACCTCCACTTATCAGTTGCTTCAGTTGTTGGTCAGGCCCAGGGTCTTGATGACCGGCACCAGTTGCTTCTCGTCAGCCCGCACGTAGGCTTCAAACTCGGCAGGCCCCATCACGGTTGAATCAGCACCCAGAGGCAGAAGGCCTTCCTGCACGGCAGGCGATGCCATGACCTTGGCCATCGCCTTGTAGAGTTTGTCGATCACGGCAGGTGGCGTGCCGGCTGGCGCGGCGAGGCCGTTCCATGATTCCGACAGATAGCCCTTGAGCCCGGCCTCGGCCATGGTCGGCACCTCGGGAAACAGTTTGGAACGCCCACTGCTGCCGATGGCCAGCGCGCGCAGCTTGCCTGCTTTCACATGCTGTATCTGCGGCGTGATGTTGACGAAAGACACCTCGACCTGGCCCGACAAAACAGCGAGCACGGCCGGCGCCGCACCGGCGTAAGGGACGTGCGTCAGCTTGACGCCGGCCATCTGGTCAAACAACTCGCCGCCCAGGTGCGGGCCGGTACCGGCACCGGCCGATGCGTAGTTCAGCTTGCCGGGGCTCTTTTTGGCATAGGCAATCAGTTCGGCAATGGAGTTCACCGGCACCGACGGGTGCACGGAGATGAGGTTGGGCACGGTGGCAAACATGCCCACCATCGCAAAATCCTTACGCGCGTCGTAAGGCAGGGTCGCGCCTATGGCAGGCTGCACGACAAGCGGGGCCACAGTTGCCAGCAACAGCGTGTAGCCGTCAGGCGCGGCTTTGGCCACCAGGCTGGCACCAATCACCGTACCGGCACCGGGTTTGTTTTCAACGATGACGCGCTGGCCGAGTTCGGTGCTCATGCCGGCCGCCAGCATGCGGACGATAGTGTCCGATGGGCCGCCTGCTGCGTAGGGGTTGATGATGCGTATGACCTTGTCCGGGAAAGTTTGCGCACCTGCAAACGGCGCTACGCACAGGGCTGCGATCAAAACGCTGCGTCGCAGAATTTTTGGGGTGGTCACTGGTTTGTCTCCTTTTTTGTTGCGGATTCGTTTGACACGGGCGCGACCCAGCCTTCACCGCCGGGCGGGCGTTGCAGCATGGGGCGGTGGTAAATCTCGCCGAGCCCGGCGTAGAACGGGCCGCCCAGCCGCGCGACGGGCCGCATCTTCGCGCTGTCTACCCGTTTGCCGTCGTAAATATCGGGTGACAGGTGAAACGCGATCACCTCGCCAATAAACAAAGTGTTGATGCCCTTGCCCAGCACCACGATCTGGTCCAGCCTGCACTCCATCTGCACTGGCGTGAGTGCAATGCGTGGGGGCTTCACCAGGCGGCTGGGCAAGAGCTGAATGCCGAGCGCATCGGTTTCGCTGACACCGGGTGCATAGTTCTCGCCGCAGGCATGCATCAGCTCCATCGTGGCCTCGGTGGCAACGTTGACGACGAACTCTCCGCTCTCGCGGATGTTGCGTGCGGTGTCTTTCTCGGTGCCCTCACGGCTGGCAATGTTGATGGCGACCATTGGCGGTGTGGTGGCCACGTAGTTGTAGGAACTGAAGGGTGCAGCGTTCACACAGCCCGACCCATCGACCGTGGTGACCCACGCAATGGGCCGCGGCACGACGCAGCCGATCACCATGCGGTAAGCCGCCGCGGTGTCCAGTTCTGCTGCATCTACAAAAACAAAATCATTCATGACGGTAAACATTCCTTGAAGCGTTCATCGGTTTCAGGCGGGCCGCAAAGCCAGGCCCCGCATCCATTGCGACACTGCCCGCGCCACCGCGTCAGGCTGCTCGGGGATCAGCGCATGGCTGGCGCCCGGGATCACCACGGCCGTCACGCGCGCACCGAACTCCTGCCGGTTTTCATCACGTGTAGCGGGCAGGCGAAAGGGGTCCTCACTGGCCATCAGATCCAGCATGGGCGCGGTACCCGCTCCCCAGAATTCTTCTGTTTTGATCGCGGCTCTCGCAGCGCGCTGGACTTTTTTGACATCCGGATGCCAGCCGTGCAGCCACGGCTTCGGGTCACTTGCCGGTGCAAAAAAAGTAAGGCGCAGGTATTTAAGGCGCTCTTCTTCGGCCAGGCTGGCGTCCTCGCACTTGTCGATATAGCCACTCAGGCGCGGGTCGTAGTTTTTAGAGGCCGCCGCGGCAATCACGACGCCCCGCACCAGCGCAGGGTAGTCGGCGGCCACCGTACGGGCGACCCAATTGCCATAGGCATGGCCCATCACCACCGCCGGGCCGCCGGCCTCATGCTGGATGACTTTCGCAATGTCGCGCGCGTAGTCATGCAGGCTGACACCGGCTGCGGGGCCCGTACTTCGCCCTATCCCGCGTGGTGCCGGGCGCAGCACACGATAGCCCTGCCGGACGAAGGCTTCAGCCACCGCGCCGTAGTCGTCGGAGTCGCGCCCCAGCGAAGGCAACATGACCACCAGCGGTCCTTGCCCCTCGGCAACCACGTCGATCTGCACGTCGTCGTAGCGAACCAGGTGGTTGGCGCGCGACGATGACACCGATGCACAGGATGTCATCAGAACAGCGGTAGCCACAACCGCGCAAACCAGAAAGGCTCTCATGACACCGGCCCGGTATCAATCAGGCTTGATGCCGGCGGACTTGACGAGCCCGCCCCATTTTTTGCTTTCCGCCTGGATGAATTTGCTGAAGTCCTGCGATGTACCACCGGCCGCAATGACGCCCTGCGCCCTGAAGAATGTCGCCGTCTCGGGATTTTGCAGGGCCTTGTTGAGCGCAGCGTTCACTTTGGCGACCACCTCGGGCGGCATCTTCGCGGGCCCCATCAGCCCATACCAGGTGCCACTGATCACGGTTTTAAAACCGGCTTCGGCCGTGGTGGGGACATCCGGCAGCGCGGTAGACCGGGTAGGAGCTGCCAGCGCCAGGGCCTTGAGCTGGCCACCGCGTATGAAGGAGATCACCGCCGGCACATCGGCGAACATCATGTCAGCCGTACCGGCAATCAGGTCGGTTGTTGCGGGCGCCGCACCGCGATAGGGAATGTGCGTCATGAAGATGCCTGCGTCGCGCTTCAGAAGTTCCGTGCCGAGCTGCGTGGAGGTGCCGCTGCCGGCCGATGCGAAATTGAGCTTGCCAGGATTGGCCTTCGCGTAAGCCACCAGTTCGGAGAGCTTGTTGAAATTGCTTTTGGAAGACACCACGGCCACCGACGGCGTATTGACCGCCTGGCCGATGGCCACAAGATCACGCTCGGGGTTGTAATTCGGGTTGGGCGCCATCGCTGGCACGATGACCAACGCGCCGGTCGATGCAAACAACAGGCTGTAGCCATCCGTTGACCGGATGACCTCGTTGGCACCAAGCACGCCGCCCGCACCGCCCTTGTTGTCGATCACCACAGGCTGTCCGAGCTCGGCAGCCATCTTGACGGCGATAAAACGCGCCAGCGCGTCGGCAGGACCGCCTGCGGCAAAGGGCACCACGATGCGCACCGCTTTGGTCGGCCAGGCTTGCGCGTGGGCTGCAGCCACCGGCAGGAAGGCGGCAATGGCTGCCAGTGACGGAAGGATGGCCGGAAGAAAGGCCTTGCGGCGGCTGATGTTGAATGTCATGTTGTTGTCTCCTGTTTGTAAAAATTGCTGCGGTAGCACTGTCGCGAAAGCTCAACCCTCTACCGGCTCTGTCGATTTGACGGAAGGTTTTTCCTGCATGCGCGCATACCACCGGGCCAGTCCCGGTGCCTCTGCCCGCCAGCCCAGTGCATCAAAGCGGTAGTCGAGGTAGCCCAGCGCACAGCAAAGGCTGACATGCCCCAACCCAAAGGATGCCCCGGTCAGGCTGGCCGACTCGGCCTCAAGTTGCTTGAGGCTGGCGTGGGTCTTCAGTTCAAAGGCGTCGATCAGCGCCTGTATCGGTTGTGCACGCTCGCGCTCGTTGCGCCACAGGATCAATACGTCCAGCAGCCCGTCGCCGAAAGCTTCCCATCGCAGCGCCTGCCATTTGCCTGCACCTTGGGTCGGTACCAGCGGGCCCTGCACCAGATCGTTCAGGTACTGGCAGATCACACTGGAGTCAAACAGCACGGTACCGTCCTCAAGAACCAGTGTCGGGATCTTGCTGAGCGGGTTGTCGGCCATGATGGCCGGGTTGGGCTTGAGCATGGCGGCAACAGAGCGCACCAGCGTCAGGCGACCGGTGACCTGAAGTTCTTCCGCGCAAATCATCACCTTGCGGACATAAGGCGATTTGGGGGACCAGTGCAGTTTCATCAAATGGCTCCTGAAGTGCGAAGTGCTGCGATCGCTGCAGCGTCATAACCCAGGGTTTGCAAAATATCATCGCTGTGCTGTCCGAGCAGCGGCGGCGCATCGCAGGTTTTGAGTTGTGCGTCGGAAAACCGCATGGGCGTGCCCACTTGCGGCACCATCACACCACTGGGGTGCGGCACCGATTTCAGCATTTCACGGTGCTTGACCTGCGGGTCTTCAAAAACCTCTGGCACATTGTTGATGGCCCCTGCCGGAACGCCCGCGCCATCCAGCGCCGCAATCAGGTCCGCGCGCTTCCACAGTGCAAAGCGTTCTTCAAGCAGCGCCGCGAGGACTGCAATATTGCGCACGCGCTGGGCATTGGTTGCAAAACGTTCATCACGGGCCCAGTCGGCAACGCCGAGCACGTCGCACAGCTTGACGAACTGCCCGTCGTTGCCGACGACCAGAATGAAATCGCCGTCGGCGCAGGCATACACGTCCTGCGGCTGGATGTTGGGGTGGGCGTTGCCGTTGCGGGCCGGCACCTTGCCCGACACCAGATAGTTCATGGCCTGGTTGGACAGCGTGGCGACCTGCACGTCGAGCATGGCGATGTCGATGTTGTCGCCCTTGCCGGTTTCGTTGCGGCGCGCCAGCGCAGCCAGCACCGACACCGCGGTGTACATGCCGGTCATCAGGTCGACGATGGGAATGCCCACTTTTTGCGGTCCGCCGCCGGGTTTGCCGTCGCGTTCACCGGTCACACTCATCAGGCCGCCCATGGCCTGGATCAGGAAGTCGTAAGCGGGCTGGTCCTTGCGCGGGCCGGTCTGTCCGAAGCCGGTGACCGAGCAATAAATCAGTTTCGGGTTGAGCTTGCGCAGCGAGGCCTGGTCCAGGCCGTAACGTGCCAGCGTGCCGGCCTTGTAGTTCTCGAGCACGATGTCGCAGGTCATCGCCAGTTCACGCACGATGCGCTGGCCTTCGGGTTTGTCGAGGCTCACCGTGATGGATTTTTTGCCACGGTTGACGGCCAGGTAGTAACCCGCCTCCTTGGTGTCGCGGCCCTCGGCATCCTTGAGGAAGGGTGGGCCCCAGGTGCGGGTGTCGTCGCCAGCCCCTGGGCGCTCGACCTTGATCACCTCCGCACCCAGGTCGGCCAGGATCTGCGACGCCCACGGGGCAGCGAGGATGCGGCTGAGATCCAGCACGCGGACATGTGAAAGGGGACCGGAAGGAAGGCTCATTAAATCGCTTTCATGACAAGGCACCAGTCTAGGTTTCGCAGGCCCTGCAGCCTATGGCGCTGCAGGCAATCCTGTGATGCGCAATGGCGCATAACGCCCCTGCTCTATCAGTCCATCACCCGGTTACCCGGTTACGCCGCTACTCCGGCAACATGCCGGAGCGCTTGACCACCGACGCCCATTTCTGCGTGTCGCTGCGTACCAGCGCAGCAAACTCGGCAGGAGTGGACAGGCGAACCTCTATGCCGGCGTCGGACAGCTGTTTGGCCATTTCGGGTGTGGACATCACCCTGCCCAGATCGGCATTCAAACGGTTGACGATGTCGCGCGGTGTGCCGGCAGGCGCAAGCACGCCCAGCCAGAGAGACATTTCATAGTCCGCCATACCGGCGGTTTCGGAAATCGAAGGTACCGACGGCATGGCACTCGAACGTTTGCGGCTGGTGACACCGAGCGCGCGCAGGCGCCCTGTCTTGACGTGCTCGACAAAGTTGGACGTGGTGTCAAACATCATGGAGATACGGCCCCCGAGGAAATCGGTCATCGCCGGTGCGCTGCCCTTGTAGGGCACATGAACCATGTCGACGCCCCCCAGACTCTTGAACAGTTCGCCCGAGAGGTGGCTGGTCGTGCCATTGCCGGCCGACGCAAAAGTCAGCTGCCCCGGATTCTTGCGGGCCAGTGCCAGCAACTCTTCGACGGTGTTGGCCTTGACCGACGGGTGCACCACCAGCAGGTTGGCCGTACTGTGTGTGGTGCCCACCGGTTCAAAACTTTTTTGCGGGTCGTACCGCAGCGTCTTGTAAATCGAGGGATTGATGGTGAGCGAGCCCATGGTCGCAAACAGCAGCGTGTAGCCGTCTGCCGCAGCGCCTGCAACGGCCTCCGCGCCCAACTGGCCGCCCGCGCCGCCCTTGTTGTCGATCACCACGGGCTGGCCCAGTCGCTCGGACAGCTTCTGGCCCAGTCCGCGCGCCATGAAATCGGTCGCACCACCAGCGGGAAACGGCACCACCAGCCGCACCGCCTTTTCAGGGTAGCCGGCGGCCCATGCCGGCAAGGTGGCCAGGCAGGCGCCTGCGGCACCCAGGACGTTTCTGCGTGACCAGAGCGGGGGCATATTGTTCATCGCGTGATTCATTTTTTAACGCCCTGTAAAAACTGCAGGACGTTTTTCACGAAAGGCGAGTTGCGCCTCTTTGGCGTCATCTGTCCTGCCGATCTGGGCCGTCATGTCCTGCTCATAGCGGTAACCGTCCCGCAGGCTCATGTCCTCGATCACGTTGAGGGTGTGTTTGCCCATGCGGGTGGAGATGGGGCTTTTTGAAGCGATGGTCGCGGCGAGTTCCATGGCCGCCGGCATCAGGCCTTCAGGAGTTGTGCAGGCTTCCACAATGTCCATGCGCAGCAGCTCGGGCCCGCTGATGCGCTGGCCGGTCAGCATCATCCGGCGCAGGTGGGAATGGCTGAACAGCCGCATCGCATGGCGGCAACCGCCGAGCAGGCCCACATCGACCTCGGGCAGGCCCATCGATGCATTGTCCGAGCAGATCAGGATGTCGGACGACGCGGCCATCGCCAGCCCGGAACCAAGTGCCGCACCGTTGATGGCACAGATCACCGGTTTGGAACATTCGCGGATGGCGTGAAAACATTCGCGCGTGCGGCGCGAGTGGGCCAGCAGGTCGCCGGGGCCCTTGATATTTTCTGCACGGCCTTTCAGGTCGGCGCCGGCACAAAACACCTTGCCTGCGCCGGTGAGTACCACGACACGAATCTCGTCCATCTCGGAAATGCGGTCAAGCGCCAGCGTCAACTCGTCGTTCAGGGTACGCGTCAGGGCATTGACCGGCGGGCTGTTCATCGTCAGCACGGCGATATGGTTGTCCAGTTGCACCTGGAGTTGGGTAAGGTCGTTCATGGCGGGGCCGATAGTCGGGGGTTGATCTGAGAAAGCAGGATCGCGACAAGCCCATGAAGGGGCCCGCGCGATGCCAGCGGATACCCGGCAAGTCTATGCAGCGAGGCACCCGATCACCAAGCGCGGGCACAGCAGAACTGCTATGTCGCCGCGCGCATAGCGCCTTGGGGAATACGCGGAGTTTTGTCCGGGTCGCCGTTCGGCGGCCAGCACAATAACCGGCCTACTTCTGCTGAAGAAAGGGTGCCAGTTCCTGCAAGGTTCGCACCGTGGCTCCGCGGTTGGCTGCCGCGAAAGACAGGCTGGCCGCCACAGCCGCCTGATGGGCATTCGGTCGCGACAGCAAGGCCACGGCCGTGCGCAGGGCTTCGGGAATGTCCGTCACACGCCTTGCTGCACCTGCCGCCTGGGCGAGGTCAGCGGCTTCGGTGAAGTTGAAGGTGTGCGGGCCCATCACCACAGGGCAGGCGCAAGCTGCTGCCTCGATGAGGTTCTGGCCGCCCAGCGGTTCAAAACTCCCCCCCAGCAGGGCAACGTCGCTCATGGCGTAATACAGCGCCATCTCGCCCAGGGAGTCGCCAAGCCAGATGTCGGCAGCGATGGCATCGTCGTGACCTGCGGGGCCTGCCGGCCAGGTCGAACGGCGTGACACGGTGAGACCCAGGCTTTCGGCAAGCGCCTGCACCTCGTCAAAGCGCTGGGGGTGGCGTGGCACCACCAGAAACCGGGGCAACGCCCGGGTCTGCGGTTCGTGTTTGAGCGCGGCGACCTGCGCGAGGAAAGTGGCCTCCTCCCCTTCACGAGAGCTGGCGAACATGACAACCGCCCGTCCTGAGGCGAGCCGCCAGGATTTGCCCAGCGCCTGCTGATCAGGGTCCGGCGTGGCATCAAACTTCAGGTTGCCAAAAACACCAGCCACATGGGCACCCAATTGCCGGTAGCGTCCGGCGTCGTCTTCTGTCTGCGCGTAGACGGCGGTCAGTGCGCCATATGCAGGATAGGACAGCGGTGCCATACCCAGCGCCTGCTGCAGCGACTTGTTGGACAGGCGCCCATTGACCAGCACCAGCGGCATGGCGCGCGCCCTGGCGGTCGCGACAATGTTGGGCCAGACCTCGGTTTCCATCAACAGCCCCAGACGGGGTTTGAAATGGTTGAAAAACCTGCC
This sequence comes from Pseudomonadota bacterium, assembly GCA_040387435.1. Taxonomy (GTDB): domain Bacteria; phylum Pseudomonadota; class Gammaproteobacteria; order Burkholderiales; family Burkholderiaceae_C; genus Polaromonas. The sequence goes on along the minus strand of JAZKDR010000004.1, from coordinate 6,794 downwards.
GACGGCACCCTGGCTGTCCCACGGCTGCCAGACCTGCACGTCGCCGTCCCGCAGCAGGCCTGCACCTTCAGCGCGACCGGTCGCCGTGCCGTGCGTGAGGAGGATGCGCAGCCCCGGGTATTGGTTACGCAAGGCTTTCACCAGCACCGCTGCCGTACGGGTTTCACCAAGCGAGACCGCGTGCAACCACACCAGCTCCGGTGCAATTTCTGCGGGCTGGCTGTAACGGCCGAAGCGCTCGGCGGCGGCCTCGCTGTAACCCGGCTCCTGCAGGCTTCGGCGTGCCAGCTTGCGGCGCAGCAAGGGCTGGCCCAGCCACATCAGCATTGAATAAAGCCGCAGCATCCACGCGTTCATGCAACGCCTTCCGTGCATGACAGCCAGGCCTGCCACACCGCATCGACGGACGGGCTCGGCTTGGCAAACACACTCAGCTGGCGCGGCTTGCCGTCTAGGGCCACAGGGCCGGTACGCCACGCGGTATCAAAGTTGTAGATCTGCACATGGGGCACATCGAGTGCTACCGCAATGTGGCTGACGCCACTGTCCACACCAATCACGCCGGCACACAAGGCCAGCTCATCTGCCAAAGCGTCCAGCGTCAGCAAGGGCAAGACTTCGGCCTGGCCGAGCCCTGCAGCGATCCGCCGGCTGGTGTCGAGCTCCTTCGCGCTGCCATGTGCCAGCACAGGTTTATATCCGGCCGCCCGCAGGCGCCAGCCCAGTTCAATCCAGTGGTCGAGCGGCCATTCCTTGTCTGCCCGGGATGTACCGTGCACAAAGGCCACTTTTTTACTGGCCTGTACTGCTTGAAGATCGTGCGTACCCTTCAAACCGAAATCGGGTTTGGGGTCAAAGGTGTAGCCCAACGCACGTGCTGCGAGTTCCCGCGAACGCTGTACCGCGTGGATATGCGGTTCCATGCGGATCGCCACGTCGGCCACCCAGCGTGTGGGGGCTTCGTAGCCCGATCCTTCTGTCTGGTTGGCCAGCGCATAGCGTTTTCCGCCAGGAGCCATGCGCGCCATCCTGGCCACCAGGGCGGCCTTGGTGAGGCCCTGCAGGTCGATCACGGCGTCATAACGCTCTTGTTGAAGCTCTTGTTTGAAGATGCCCCAGGCCTGGCGTGTGTCTGCCGACAACAGCGACTTGCGCCAGCGTCTGATCTCGCAGGTGATGACGCGGTGTATGCCTGCATGTTTGGACAGCAGCGGTGCGAATGATTTTTCGACCACCCAGTCGATTTGCGCATCAGGCATGGCGGCCAGAATATCCACCACGACAGGCAGCGCATGAACCGCATCCCCCAGGGACGACAGCTTGACCAACAGAATTTTCATCAAGCCCTGGGGGTCAGTGGGCAGCGGCCGAGAAACTGGCGTCCGGTTTGACGCTGCGCAGCAGAGCCAGCATATCGGCTTCGATATGCGCAAGCGCTTCGGGCGTGTGGCCCTCAAACCGCAGAACCAGCACAGGCGTGGTGTTGGACGCGCGAATCAGGCCGAATCCATCGGGCCAATCTACACGCACGCCGTCAATCGTGGAGATTTTTGCAGGCGCTGCAAACCTTGCCGTCTTGATCAGCGTGTCCACCACCGCATGCGGCTCGCCTTCCTTGCAGGCCACATTCAGCTCTGGCGTGCTGAAGCTGGTGGGCAGGCTGTTGAGCAACACGCCTGCATCAGGCACACGGCTGACGATTTCCAGCAAACGTGCGCCGGCATAGGTGCCATCGTCGAAACCGTACCAGCGTTCCTTGAAGAAGATGTGGCCGCTCATCTCACCGCCCAGCGGTGAGTCGATCTCTTTCATCTTCGCCTTGATCAGCGAGTGACCGGTTTTGTACATCAGGGGGACGCCGCCGGCTTCCTCGATGGCAGGCGCCAGCCGCTGCGAGCACTTCACGTCAAAGACGATCTGGCCGCCCGGCACCCGGGACAGCACATCGCGCGCGAACAGCATCATCTGGCGATCGGGGTAGATGTTCTGGCCATCCTTGGTCACGATGCCCAGCCTGTCGCCATCGCCATCAAAGGCCAGGCCCAGCTCGGCATCTGAATTTTTCAGCGCGTTGATGAGGTCGCGCAGGTTCTCGGGCTTGCTGGGGTCCGGGTGGTGATTCGGAAAGTTGCCATCCACCTCGCTGAACAGCTCGGTCACCTCGCAACCCAGTGCCCGGAAAATTGCCGGTGCAGATGCACCCGCCACACCATTGCCGCAGTCCACCACAATCTTCATGGGCCGCGACAGCTTGATGCCCGACACAATGCGCGCGCGGTAGTCGGCCTGCACATCTATCTGGCTGACGACACCCAGCTTCACGGCTGACACCCAGGTTTCGGACTCGATGATCTGGCGCAGGCCCTGAATGTCATCGCCATAAATAGCGCGGCCTGCCAGAACCATCTTGAAGCCGTTGTAGTCTTTCGGGTTGTGGCTGCCGGTGACCTGTATGCCAGAGGTGGCCAGCGTATTTGCCGCAAAGTACAGCATGGGCGTGGTTGCCATGCCGATATCGATCACGTTCACTCCGGTGGAGGCCAGGCCGCGTATCAGCGCTGCACAAAGCGATGGCCCGCTGAGCCGGCCGTCACGACCGACCGCAACGCTGGTTTCGCCTTCCCTCAGGGCGACCGTACCGAAGGCGCGGCCCAGCGCTTCAGCCAATCCCTCGTTGATGGTGGCAGGCACAACGCCACGGATGTCATAGGCCTTGAAAATCGACGCACTGGCTTGCATGAAAGCGGTTCCTGGGCTGTGGGATGGGGAGGAAGGGAGGTCTCGCTGCCGATACGCGCGGGAGGCCCTCTGTAGCAGGAGATTGTAGGTTGCCGGGTGCCCTTTGATCCGCATTCGCCACGGGCCGAAAGGTTTTGACGGGCATGTCCGAAAACGGCTAGTCAAAAGCGTCGTGCGGCGTAACATCGTGGCCATGAACCAGGAAATTGCCCTCGCCGACAACGATTGTTACCTCGCCCTGAAGACGCGGGATGCGCGTTTCGACGGCAGCTTTTTCACAGGGGTCACCTCCACCGGCATTTACTGCCGCCCTGTCTGCAGTGTGAAAACACCCAAGCGTGAGAATTGCCGCTTTTTTCACCATGCGGCGCAGGCGGAAAGTGCCGGCTTTCGGCCCTGCCTGCGGTGCCGACCCGAACTGGCACCGCACTCGGTGGTCTGGTCCATCCAGGATGCCTCCTACATCCTGGCCCACCAGGCCGCCCGCCTGCTGGATGAACCCGATGCATGGTCTGATGCAGCGCCCACGGTTGAACAGCTCGCGGCCAAGCTCGGCGTCAGCGACAGACACGTGCGGCGGATTTTTGAAGCGCAGTTCGGTGTATCGCCCATGCAGTACTTGCAGACACGCCGCCTGCACACCGCCAAGCAATTGCTGGCCGACACGGCGTTGCCCATCACGCAAATTGCCCTCATGAGCGGCTTTGCCAGCGTGCGGCGGTTTAATGCCGCCTTCCTCGAATACTACAAACTCAACCCGACACAGCTGAGGCGCAAAGGCACGGCCACAGGCCAGGATACCGGCTCTGCCAAGGCAACCGATGGCGCCATTACTGTTCGCCTCGGCTATCGCCCGCCCTACGATGTGCAGGCCATGCTGGCATTTTTTGCGAAGCGCCTGATTGCCTCGCTTGAACTGATGGACGATGGCTCACAGGGTGCAGGGCTGACACGGACATTCCGCATTGAATCTGGCGGGACCATTTACAGCGGCTGGCTGCAGGCCAGGTTTGACGAGCAGAAGTCACAGCTGGTGCTCAAAGTGAGCGACAGCCTGCGTGACGTGTTGCCAACGGTCATCCGCCGCGTGCGCGCCACTTTCGATCTGGACGCAGACCCCCATGCCATCAACAGCGTGCTGCACGAGAGCTTCCCGTCCGGGGACGGTCTGCGCGTGCCTGGCGCTTTTGACGGCTACGAGCTGGCAGTTCGTGCGGTGCTTGGCCAGCAGATCACCGTGGCTGCCGCGCGCACGCTGGCACAGCGCATGGTCGACCGGTTTGGCGACCCCATTTCGACACCCTGGTCATCACTTTCACGGCTCTTTCCGGCGCCCGCCACACTGGCCACCGCCAGCGGCGACGCACTCGGGCAACTGGGGATCGTCAAACAACGGCAGGCCGCCATCGTCGGCATCGCCCAGGCCGTTGCTGACAAGCGCCTGCAACTGCACGGCGGCGCAGATGTGCATGGCACCATCACCGCATTGAAGGAATTAACCGGTGTAGGTGACTGGACAGCGCAGTACATCGCCATGCGCGCATTGCGATGGCCCGATGCGTTCCCATCCGGCGATGTGGCCCTGCACAAGGCCCTCGGCGTGCAGGGGCAGAAACACCCCGCACGCCTGGCCGAAGAAGCTTCTGCGGCCTGGAAGCCGTGGCGTAGTTACGCCGTTATACGTGTGTGGAGCGGTGCCTGGCACGGCGCTGCAATTTCCCCAACGATCCAATCCTGAACACAAAGGACGCTGCCATGAAATTCGATAACTCTACCGTTCAAACAATCTTCGAGAGCCCCCTGGGCAAGATGGTCATCGCCGCCACCGACAGAGGGCTGGCAGGCCTGTGGTTTGAGGGCCAGCGCCACAGCCCCGCAGAGCTCACGGGCAGCAAACCTACATGGCCGTCGCGGCCTGAACACCCAATACTGGTCAAAGCCAGCGCACAACTGAAGCAGTACTTTGCAGGTGAGCGCCAGCAGTTCGACCTTCCCCTGGATCTCTCGGGCGGCACCGACTTCCAGCAATCAGTCTGGAAAGTGCTGCTGGCGATACCGCAAGGCGGCACCACCAGCTACGGCGACGTGAGCCAGCGTATCGGCAACCCCGCGGCGGTACGGGCGGTGGGGGCCGCCGTCGGCCGCAATCCGGTTAGCATCGTTGTGCCCTGCCACCGCGTGGTGGGTGCCAACGGTTCACTTACCGGCTATGCAGGCGGGCTGGACCGCAAAACTGCGCTGCTCAAACTCGAAGGCGCACTTCAGGAAAACATGTTTTGAATTCAGCGACAGACAGCCCAGGCCCCGGGGCCGATACCAGCAGCGTTGCACAGGCCCCCAAACCCTGGCTGCTTGACTTCATCGTCCTCGCGGCGATCTGGGGTGGCTCCTTCCTGCTGATGCGCATCAGCGTGGTGGAATTCGGCCCGATTCCCACATCCGCGATGCGACTGGCGATTGCCGCCATCTTTTTATTGCCGCTGGTGTGGCTTCGCGGGCAGATGTCCGAACTGCACCGCCATTGGCCGAAAATGATCGTGGTCGGGCTCTTGAATTCGGGCATTCCCTTTGCCTGTTTTGCATTTGCATTGCTGTCGCTCACCACCGGGCTGTCGTCCATTCTCAATGCCACCGTGCCGATGTTCGGCGCCCTGGTGGCATGGATCTGGCTGAAGGACAAGCCCGAGGCATCGCGCATCGCGGGTTTGGTACTCGGATTTGCCGGCGTGGCCATGCTGGCCTGGGACAAAGCCACGTTCAAGCCCGACGCCTCGGGGGTCGCGCCGGGTTGGGCCGTGTTGGCCTGTCTGCTGGCGTGCGTCTGCTACGCCATCGCGGCAAGCTATACCAAGCGCTATCTCATGGGTGTGCCTTCACTGGCCACCGCAGCCGGCAGCCAGGTCGGTGGCACGCTGGGCCTGGCGCTGCCCGCTGCCTGGCTGTGGCCCACCAAGATGCCCGGCCTGCCTGCATGGCTGGCATTGCTGGGCGTGGGAGTCGTTTGTACCGGCGTGGCCTATGTGCTGTTTTTCCGGCTGATTTCAAAAGTCGGGCCACCCCGCGCCCTGTCGGTGACCTTCGTGATCCCGCTGTTTGCCATCCTCTACGGCACGGTGCTGCTCGATGAAGTCGTGACACCGTGGATGCTTTTATCCGGGGCCGTGATCATCTGCGGCACCGCCCTGTCGACGGGCCTGATTTACTACGGCCGTACGAAGAACCCGTAGGTAGCTGCTATTGAAGCAGCCCCGCCACGACATTGATGCTCAAAGCGACGATGAGCATGTTGAAGGCAAACGACAGCACGCCATGAATCAGGGTCAGGCGCCGCATTTCGCGCGACGTCACCTGCACATCCGAGACCTGCGAGGTCATGCCGACCACGTGCGAGTAATACAGGAAATCAAAGTAGTCCGGATCGAGGCCACCAGGGAACTCCAGCCCCGGGCCATCCTTCTCGTGCTGTTTTTCTTCAAAGTAGTACAGATGGGCGTAGTGAAAGGCAAACACCGTCTGGATGAAAAGCCAGGAGGTGATCAATGCGACCACGGCCAGCGCCACATGCACGCCGCGCGCAATGCCCGACAAATCGCGACTCTGCTGCATCATCAACGTGATCGCCGCAACGCAGGCCATGGTCACCAGCACCATCATCAACAGTAAAACAGCACTGGGCTCGTCCTGCGCCTGTGCGCGCTGCCGCGTGCGCTTTGAATCGAAGCCGCCACACACCCACCAGGCGAGTCCCAGATAAAGCACCATCCCGACAGTCCAGCCCACCAGTCCCCGCGCCAGACCAGTCACAGGAAGCGGCAAGGCTGCGGCCGCCAATCCGGCCGCGAGACCATACACCAGCCGATGTAGCCCGGTGGTTTCAGAAAAGTGTTTGAGCATGCACGGATTGTGAAGGCGTTGGACAACAGCCTCAAGTGGCGCAAAGCAGGCCAGAAACCAAAATGGGTCACACCCTTGCGGCTGTAACCCATTGATTCTCAATAAATTTGGCGGAGTGGACGGGACTCGAACCCGCGACCCCCGGCGTGACAGGCCGGTAT
>JAZKDR010000003.1:0-87591 GCA_040387435.1 Pseudomonadota bacterium | reverse complement strand
CCCTTTATGCCGTCTCCATCTGCGCTCCTCGGCCCAGCCTCCACGGGGTGGGGAATGAATTCGGGTTCGGGGAGGCTTCAAGCGCGAAGCGCTTGAAGGCGGACTTCGTCCCACGCTTCCTCTTCAAACCCCTTTGAGAGGAGCCGAGAAGCGCAGACGGAGGCGGAAGGTCAGGCCAAACTTGTTTGAGCCGCAGGCGAGTTGTTTGGACTGCCGCCGTAGTCGAGCATCGCAGGGTGCCCGCAGCGAAGCGTAGGGACGACGAACAGGGTCGCCTTTCTTTTCGTTAGGTTTCTTTGGCGAAGCAAAGAAAAGTAACTCGCCCGCCGGGGCGACTCCCGGCCTGGTCGTGAAGGGCAGTACCGTTTAAACAGCGGTGACCCCGCGTCACCAAGGCGACGAATAGCCCACCGCTCTAGTACCTTCCCCGATGCAAGCCCTCCCCACAGGCGTTAGGCTCCACAAAGGAGACAACATGAACCGCGCCCATTTCAAGTTCTGGCCCAAACGCCTGCCGCACAGCATCACCCCGCCCACCACCTCGCTCTGGCACAACCTCGCTGTCAGTGCGCTGCGCTTTCCCGACAAACCGGCGCTTGTTTTTTTTGAACGCTCGCTGAGTTATGCGCAGGTCAGGCAGCAGGCGGAAGGCCTGGCGGCCACGCTGCACCGCATGGGTGTGCAGAAGGGCGACCGGGTCGCGCTCATCATGCAGAACTCGCCGCAATGGGTGATCGCGCACTTCGCCATCCTGCGTGCCAATGCGGTTGTGGTGCCGGTCAACCCCATGAACCGGGCTGAAGAGCTCAAGCACTACATCACCGACCCCGACACCAAAGTCGCCATCGTTGCGGCTGACCTGGCGCCTGAGCTGATGAAGGCGAATGCACAGCTCGGACCGGATGAGCAGCTGAAAAAGATGGTCGTCACGCATTACAGCGACGGCTTTGACATCAATGACCCCGCCAACAGTGCCATGCCCGCGGCCTGGCGTGACTGGCTGGGTACGCAGCATGCTTTGCCCGCCATTGACGGGGGTGAAGTGCTGAACTGGCAGGACGCGATTGCCGGAAAGCTGCAAGACCTGCCGCCGCACACCGTCGGCCCGCAGGACATGTCCATCCTGCCCTACACCAGCGGCACCACCGGCCTGCCCAAGGGCTGCATGCACACGCACGCCAGCATCATGCACAACGCCGTGGGCAGCTGCTTGTGGGGCAACAGCACGTTTGAAAACGTCACGCTGTCTGTGGTGCCCATGTTCCACATCACCGGCATGGTGTCTGTGATGCATGCCGCCATCTACGGCAGCGCCACGCTGGTCATCATGCCGCGCTGGGATCGTGAGCTGGCCGGCCGCCTGATCTCGCACTGGGGGGTCACGCACTGGACCAACATCCCGACCATGGTCATCGACCTGCTGGGCAGCCCGAACTTCGCGAATTTCGATCTGAGCAACCTCGTCTACATCGGCGGCGGCGGCGCGGCCATGCCGCAGGCGGTGGCGCAGCGCCTGTTCGAGCAATACGGCCTGCGTTATGCCGAAGGCTACGGCCTCACCGAAACCGCCGCGCCGTCCCATAGCAACCCCTATGACGCCACCAAGCAGCAGTGCCTGGGCGTGCCTTTCATCGACTGCGACGCGCGCGTGCTGGACCCGGTGACAATGAAAGAAGTCGCCCAGGGCGAGCAGGGCGAAATCATCATGAGCGGGCCGCAGGTTTTCCAGGGCTACTGGAAGCGGCCCGACGCGACGGAACTGGCGTTTATCGAGCTGGATGGCAAACGTTTCTTTCGCTCGGGCGATCTCGGGCATGTGGACGAAGACGGCTACTTCTTCATCACCGACCGGCTCAAACGCATGATCAACGCCTCGGGTTTCAAGGTCTGGCCGGCGGAGGTCGAGGCGCTGATGTTCAAGCACCCGGCGGTGCAGGAAGCCTGCGTGATTTCGACCAACGATGCCTACCGCGGCGAGTCGGTCAAGGCGGTGGTCGTGCTGCGTGCCGCGTTCAAGGGCAAAGTCACCGAAGAAGAAATCATCAACTGGTGCAAGGACAACATGGCTGCCTACAAATACCCGCGTGTGGTGCAGTTCGTCGATGCGCTGCCGAAAAGCGGTTCGGGCAAGGTCATGTGGCGGGCGCTGCAGGAAAGCGAAAGCGCCAAGGCCTGACCCGGAGAAGATGCATTTAAAGTGTCTCCAATGAGTCCATAAGTGCTTATGGCTTTATTTGTGACACTTTATGTCCCCGGATCTCCAAAATTCGCGCTGGAAGTCAGCAAAACCACCCAAAATTCCGTCAGAAAGGCCATTTTTAGAGGTGTTTTTGGCCTCCAGACCAATAGGCATGAGCGTGAGCAGCTACTAAATAGATAGCGTTCGAGTAGTGGCTTTGCGCTGACACCGCGCGTCGGCGGGCATCCGTTGTGCCCTGCTGGCGCGGTCGCTTAGCATCGTGCATCTGCCTATGACCACGACCGACACCCGACAAAACGCCACCGCTGTTTCACCGGACGACAAACCGCTCGACGGCTGGCGCCGCCGCTGGTACGCCGTTATTTTTGAGGCCGACACGCCAGCCGGCCGCCTGTTCGACAAGGTCCTGATCGGCGTCATCCTCATCAGCATCGTGGTGGTGATGGCAGACAGCGTGCAGGCGATTCATGCGCGCCACGGCAGGGTTTTTTCGGCGCTGGAGTGGTTATTCACCGTGCTCTTCACGGCCGAGTACGTGGCCCGCCTGCTGTCGGTGCGCCAGCCGTTGAAATACGCGCTGAGCTTTTTCGGCATCATCGATTTGCTGGCCGTGTTGCCCACCTATCTGGCGCTCTTCTTTCCCGAGTGGCATGCACTCATCGACGTGCGTGTGCTGCGTCTGCTGCGCGTGTTCCGTATCTTCAAACTCTCGGCCTACCTCGAGGAATACCTCTCGCTCGGCCGTGCGCTGGCCGCCAGCCGTCGCAAGATTTTGGTCTTTCTCTCGGCCGTGCTCATGGTGGTGCTGGTCATGGGCACCGTGATGTATGTGGTCGAAGGGCCGGAAAACGGTTTTACCAGCATCCCGACGGCGGTCTACTGGGCCATCAGCACGGTAACGACGGTGGGTTTTGGCGACATCACGCCCAAGACCGACTTCGGCCGGCTGATCTCGTCGTTCATGATGCTGCTCGGCTGGGGCATCCTCGCAGTGCCGACCGGCATCGTCACGGCGGAGATGTCGATGCAGCGCAAGTTGCAGGCCATCGCCGCGCTGGAGACATCTTCAGAAGAGGGCGGGGCAGCGTGTCAGGAATGCTTGCGTACCGACCAAGCCGTGGGTGCCCGGTTCTGCGCCCATTGCGGTGCCAGACTGAGGCTGGCCAAAGAAACCTAATCTCCGGCCGTCAACCGCACCGGCGTGATCTCGACCGAGCCCAGCGCCGTGCTCATCCAGACCGTGCCGTCCTGCACCGTCACCTGAAGCTGCATGCTGCGCTCGGCGAGTTTGGCCAGCGCCTGGCTTTGTGCGGCATCGATCTGCCAGACGACAAGATTGGACGCGCGGGTCAATTTGCTTTCGATGTTTTTCCACCAGACGTTCGTGCTGCTGGCAAAGCTGTAGACGCTGACCCGCTCTGCGCGGCCGGCCGCCTTCATCAGGCGCTTGTCGTCGGGCTGGCCGACGTCTATCCAGTGCAGGATCTGCTCGGTGTAGTCCTTGTGCCAGAGGGCGGGCTCGTCCACATCCCAGAGGTCCTTGGCGAACTCGAGCTTGCCCTTCTTGTCATCGGCCGGTACGTTGAGCGCGAACGCCAGCATGCGGATCATCATGCGTTCATCGGCCTCGGACGGGTGGCGCGCAATCGTCTCGTTGTGGTCGGCGTAGATGCTGCGGTCCATGTCGGACAGGGCGAGCGCAGCTTTATAGATGGTGGCCTTAAGTGCCATAGTATTCGGGGCGTTTATAAATCCGATTGCCGGGCGCATGGCCGCGTTGCGCGGTGCTCGGAATCCTCATGCACCCAAGTGCATTCCGGTGTCCTGCGCTCCGGGCGCCTTGCCCTGCATCCCGGTAATCGAATTTCTAAAGGCCCCGGGGTAAATAGTTATGAGGCCCCTATTGGAACAGAGGCCGAGTCATGGCCCGCAGCGAGCAGGGTTGGAGCGCTCTGGCTATAGTTTGCAGATGCTCAGTCTCTCCGTTCTCGACCAGTCCGTCGCCGTCTCCGGCCGCACCGAAGACCACTCCATCCGTGAAACCCTGGCGCTGGCGCAGCACTGCGAGGCGCTGGGCTACAAACGCTTCTGGTGCAGCGAGCACCACAGCCACCCCAGCATCGTCGGCTCTGCACCTGAGGTGCTGATGGCGGCGATTGCCGCCACCACCAGCCGCATCCGCATCGGCAGCGCGGGCATCATGCTGCCGCACTACGCGCCGCTCAAGGTGGCAGAGCAGTTCCGCGTGCTGGAGGCGCTGGCCCCCGGGCGCATCGATTTGGGCGTGGGCCGCGCGCCGGGCTCGGACATGCGCACGGCACGCCTGCTGCGCACAGACCCGCAGCAGTCGGCAGAGAACTTTCCCATCCAGGTGCGTGAGCTGCAGGCCTGGATCTCCGGCATCGACCTGCCGGAAGGCCACCCCGGCCGCGGCGTGACGGCCAACCCCAGCGGCCCGACGACACCTGATCTGTGGATGCTGGGCAGCTCGGACTACGGCGCGCAGCTGGCGGCGCACTACGGCCTGCCGTATGCGTTCGCTTACTTCATCACCGACGGGCAGGGCGCAGAGCAGGCGCTGGACCTGTACCGCCGCCTGTACCGTCCCAGTCCTCTGAACCCTGAGCCGAAAGCGCTGCTCTGCGTCTGGGCCCTGGCCGCCGATACCGAGGCCGGCGCATGGCACCACTTTGCCAGCCGCGAGCGCTGGAAAATCGACCGCAACAAGGGCGCACTGGGTGCCCTGCCGTCACCTGCCGAGGTCGCTTTGCGGCCTTACACGCCCGCCGAACAGATGGAGTCCGACAGACTCAGGCGCATGGCCCTGGTCGGCAGTGGCGCGCAGGTGGCTGATAAGCTGCGCGCGCTGGCCGATACTCATGGCGTCGACGAGCTGGTCGTCATCACCTGGGCGCACGACCCTGCGGCGCGCAGGCGCTCTTACGAACTGCTCGCCAAAGAATTTTTCTGATAACTTCCCATCATCAAGAATAAAGAGACATCATGACCAAGCAACTTTTCAGCGCCACCATCGCCGGCAGCCTCCCCAAACCCGCCTGGCTGTCCGAAACCAACAAACTCTGGCCGCAGTGGAAGGCCGAAGGTGCCGAACTGCAGCAGGCCAAGGCCGATGCGACGCTGCTGTGGATCAAGGCGCAGGAAGATGCCGGGCTGGATGTGATTGGTGACGGCGAACAATCGCGCCAGCACTTTGTGCACGGCTTCCTCGAGCAGGTTGCCGGCATCGACTTTGATCACAAGGTCAAGATGGGCATACGCAACAACCGCTACGACGCCATGGTGCCGCAGGTGGTGGGCAAGCTGAGTCTCAAGGGCCGTGTACACCAGACTGAAGCGAAGTTGCTGCGCGCCCACACGGACAAAAAAATCAAGTTCACGTTGCCAGGCCCCATGACCATCATCGACACCGTGTCCGACCAGTTTTACGGCGACAAGGTGAAGATGGCGATGGCTTTTGCCGAGTTGCTGAACCAGGAAGCGCTGGCCTTGCAGGCCGACGGGGTCGACATCATCCAGTTCGACGAACCCGCCTTCAATGTCTACATGCGTGAAGCCGCTGACTGGGGCGTGAAGGCGCTGGAAATCGCCGCGAAGGGTCTGACCTGTACAACTGCTGTGCACATCTGCTACGGCTACGGCATCAAGGCCAACAACGACTGGAAGGAAACGCTGGGCGAGGAGTGGCGGCAGTATGAGATGGTTTTCCCCGCGCTGGCCAAAAGCAGCATCCAGCAGGTCAGCCTCGAGTGCTACCACTCGCATGTGCCACCGCACCTCATGAAGTTGCTGGAAGGCAAGGACGTGATGGTCGGCGTGATTGATGTCGCCAGCGATGAGATTGAAACGCCCGAGCAGATTGCGGACACCATTGGCCAGGCGCTGCAGTATGTGCCGAAGAATCGCCTGATCCCCTGCACCAACTGCGGCCTGGCACCCATGGACAGGACGATTGCCCTGCGCAAACTCGAAGCACTGGCCAAGGGCGCAGCGTTGGCCCGCGAGCGCTACAAGCAAGTTTAAAAAAGGAGTGCCGCATGAGCCACGACCATTCGCATGACGGTGAACACGGGCACAGCCACGCGCCTGGCGGCGACGCACGCTGGAAGCACGACGGCGTGCGTGTAGTTCCCGGCAATCAGCTGGATGGCAACACCGCGCAGACGCCGGGCATGGACCGCAAGGCGGCCATCAACTTTGCACGCGTGGGTGCGCAAAAACTCTGGGCCGGAACGGTGACCATTCACGCCGATGCAAAAACCGGCGCACATCATCATGGCCACCTCGAAAGCGTGATCTACGTGATTCGTGGCAAGGCGCGCATGCGCTGGGGCGAGCACCTCGAGTTCACCGCAGAGGCCGGCCCCGGTGACTTCATCTACGTTCCGCCCTATGTGCCGCACCAGGAGATCAATGCCAGCGCAACCGAAGCGCTGGAGTGTGTGCTGTGCCGCAGTGACGGGGAGGCGGTCGCTGTGAACCTGGACATCGAGCCGGTAGAAAAACCGGCGACGGTGCTCTGGATAGACCCGACGCACCCGCAAGGCGGCGTGTAGGAGAGCAGGCCGCATTCCGCGGCATGGTGTGCAAAGTGCCAAATAGTGCGCATAAAGCAGCGAAAAACCCTGGCACGCGGAAACCGCTGCTTACGAACTTGACGCTCGTCCTACAAGTTGTATCAGGTCCGATTGGTACAAATGGACTTCCAACAAAAGGAGTCCATCATGGAAACCAATCAACTCGCTACCCCAGGTACTTCGCCGAACACAACCGGCTTTGCTTACCGCATGCAGCACAGCAAGGCGCTGATTGCCATCGTCGCCGTTCTGGGGCTCACCGTCGCAGCCCTGGCTGCTGCGCTGGTCGTCAAAACCTCTGACGCTGAACCCAACCCTTATGCCGCCAACACGACTGTGCAGACGCCGGCCATCACGCCAGCTCCTGTCAACAAGCTGGCAACCACCAGCAGCAAACCCGTGGTCGCCACGGCACCGCGCAGCAGCAGCACCCCGGTGCAGGTTGCGAAGGCGAATGTCTGCGCCAGTTGCGGCACGGTTGAGTCTGTGACTGCAGAAACCCGTCAGGGCCAGGTCAATGGTGTTGCCGTCGGCAACCAGACCATTGGTATCGGCACCGTGGCCGGTGGCCTGATCGGTGGCCTGGTGGGCAACCAGCTCGGTAACGGCAATGGCAAAACCGCCATGACGGTGCTGGGCGCCGCGGGTGGTGCTTACGCCGGCAACAAGGTGGAAGCCAACATGAAGAAGGTCACCGTGTACAACGTGGCCGTCCGCATGGATGATGGTTCGCGCCGCAACCTCGACATTTCGACCTCTGTGCCTGTGGGCACCAAGGTGATCGTCGAGGGCAAGAACCTCCGCGTGGCCAACGCCAACGGTTAATCCGCTCATGATGGCGGGCTGACCAACGCGCCAGCCCGCCATTCATCGCTTTGCATGGTTCCCCCACATAACAAGAAACGGAGAAAATCCATGACTACAAGAACTTTCCACAGCCCCAGGTGGCTGGTTGCTGCGGGTATTGCTGCACTCGCCGCGATGCCGTTTGCCAGCGCCATGGCGCAGGGCGCCCTGGTGCCAGGGGTTTATGGCCGCATCGAATTCGGCACGGCACCCCCACCGCCGGTGATCTATGCGCAGCCCGTCATCATCCAGCGCCCGGCCGTGCTGGTGCAGCAGCAGCCTCTTTACCTGCATGTGCCACCCGGCCACGCCAAGAAATGGTCCAAACACTGCGCCAAGTACAACGCCTGCGGCCAGCCGGTTTATTTTGTAAAGGTCAAGGGCGACGACCAGTTTGAACGCGTCCAGTACCGTGAAAAGCACAAAAACAAGGACAAGCACCACGGCAAGGGCCACAAGGGTGACGACCACTAAAAGGGCCGGCAGCACCACTGTTTGACAGTGGTTCGCTCCTTGCAGAAAAAGTGTCCATCCTGACGATGGGCATTTTTTTTGTCTGGCTTAGGGCCGACGTTAATATTGCCCATCCCCCATTTTTTATCGACAACAGGAAGAAACATGAAAGCCATCTGGAACGGCGCCACCATTGCACAGAGCGACGAAACGGTCGTGATCGAAGGCAACCACTATTTCCCTGAAAGTGCGCTCAACCGCGACTACATCACCTTCAGCAACCACCACACCATGTGTTCCTGGAAAGGCCAGGCGAGTTATTACTCGCTGCTGGTCAACGGCGAGATGAACACCGATGCGGCCTGGTATTACCCGGACCCCAAACCTGAAGCCGAGAACATCAAGGGTCACATCGCGTTCTGGAAGGGCGTGAAGATCGAGGCTTGAGCTACACAATCAGGGCACCCTGGGATCGGGTTAACCCTTTGATTTCAGCCATCCCTTCCTGTACACAGCCGGATTATTGATATGTATACTTATTAAATTGCCGGTTCAGCCCGAATAGCCGGTGCCCTTTACAGAGTCACAGGAGACAACATGGCCCTCGCCCCCGCCGATCCGGCGCTGATTGAAAAACTCGTCATCGCCAACCGCATCCTGTATGACCAGCGCGTGGTGGACGGTTTTGGCCATGTCAGCGTGCGGCACGACAAATCACCCGACCATTTTTTGCTGTCCTGCAACCGCGCGCCGGGGCTGGTCAAAAAAGCCGACATCCTGAGTTACGACCTCGACGGCGACCTGGTTGTGCCGTCGGATCAGCGTTCTTATCTCGAGCGCTTCATTCACAGCGAAATCTACCGGGCCCGGCCGGACGTGATGGCCGTGGTGCACAGCCACTCGGTCAGCGTCATTCCTTTCGGTGTCACAGGCCAGCGGCTACGCCCGATCTTTCACATGAGCGGTTTCCTGGGCAGCGGCTCGTCGCTGTTTGAAATCCGTGATGCCGGCGGCAACACCGACCTGCTCATCCGCAACACGGGGCTGGGCAAGGCGCTGGCCGAATCGCTGGGCAAGCACAACTGCGTGTTGATGCGCGGGCACGGCTCGACCGTGGTCGGCCCATCGCTGGAACAGGCGGTTTACCGCGCGGTGTATGCGGAGGAGAATGCAAAACTGCAGCTCACATCTGCGGCGCTGGGCCCCATCGAGTTCCTCAACCCGGAAGAGGCAGAACTGGCCATGACCAACGTCGAAGGCCAGGTCAGGCGGCCGTGGGAGTTGTGGAGCCAAAGCATAGGTGCCATCGAGTAAGTGGACATAAGTGGTCGGTGGCAGCACACGCTGAAAAATAAACGACAACTCAATGAGGCAAACCATGAAACTGAACAAGCTTTTGACGGCCACCGTGATGGCCATGGTCGCACTGGGCGCCAATTCGGCATTTGCGCAGGCTTACCCGTCACGTGCCGTCAAGGTCATCGTGCCTTACGGCACGGGTGGTGGCTCTGACACGCTGGCGCGCCAGATCGGCGCACGCCTGCAGACGATCTGGGGCCAGGGCGTGGCGGTTGACAACCGTGCAGGCGCATCCGGCAACATCGGCACAGAGGCCGTTGTGAAGTCGCCTGCGGACGGCTACACCTTGCTGCTGCAGAACAGCACCATGGTGGTCAACCCGGCGCTGGGCGGCAAGCTCAACTACGACCCCGAAAAAGACCTCACGCCCATCATGCTGCTGGGCCTGACCCCCATCACGCTGGTTGCGAGCGAGAAGTCCGGCATCAAGTCGCTCAAGGAACTGGTCGACTATTCAAAGGCCAACCCCAACACGCTGAACTATGGCTCGTGTGGTGTCGGCACGCCCCAGCATTTCGTGATGGAACTGGTCAAGCAGAAGGCCAACATCAACGCCGCCAATGTCGGCTACAAGGGCTGCGCACCGGCCCTGACCGACGTTCTCGGCGGCCAGGTTCAACTGGCCATCCTGAGCTCCAACCTTGTGGCACCCCACATAAAGTCGGGCAAACTGTATGGCCTGGGTGTGTCTACCGCCACGCGCTACAGCCTGACGCCACAGCTGCAGACGTTCGAAGAGCAAGGCCTCAAACCGCTGGATTTTTCGATCTGGTACGCACTGATGGGCCCTGCAAAAATGCCACCGGAAGTGGTCGCAAAAATCCATGCCGATGTGCAGAAGGTGCTTGCAGAACCCGCCGTCAGGGAAAACCTCTCCGGGGCAGGTGTCGAACCGCTGGTCGGCAATGCTGCCGATCTGGGCAAGCTGATCAAGTCCGACCTCGCGCGCTATGCACAGCTCGCCAAATCGGCCAATATCAAGGGCGAATAGCCGCATCAGCCCGCATGTGGGTCGTCGGATTTTTCCGATAGCTTTTGAGGGTGTGATGGTTTACAAATGGGTCACGGTTCGCGCTTGCTCATTTCCGAAGGGCACCGCGGCCAGCAAAATGGCATAGTTGCCTTTTGCCCATGTTTCACCATTGGAAGGAACCGATCATGTTCACGCACATCCTTGTTCCCATCGACGGCTCCAGTACAGCCAACCAGGCGATTCAAAAGGCCGCGGCCGTGGCCAAGGCCTTCAACGCGAAGGTGACGGTGGTCTGCATCATCGACACCTACGCCTTTACTGGCGTGGGCACCGAGTTTGCCTATGGCCAGGACGAGTACCTCAAGGCCGCCACCAAGGAAGCCCACGACGCCATCGAGGCAGCCCGAAGCCAGTTTGCAGCCAACGGCACGGCGGCAAGCGCGTCGGTGCTGGAGGGGCAGGCGGTTTACAAAAGCATTCTTGAGGCCGCCGAAACGGCCGGTGCAGATTTGATCGTGATGGGCTCGCACGGGCGCAAGGGCCTCCAAAAGCTGGTGCTGGGAAGCGTGGCAGCCCAGGTCCTGTCGCACACCCATCTGCCCGTCATGATTGTTCGCGAATAAGGAGCCACTGGCATGGATCTGCTCAACCACGACCTCGCCCACGAATTCCCGCACCACCTCGACAAGATGCGTGAGCTCAAGACCCACGACCCCCACTTTGCCGAGCTGTTCAAGCGGTACGACGAAGACAACCACGCCATCGCCAACCTGGAAAAGAGCGGCATCGCCATCAGTGATGAGGGCTTTGAGGAACTGAAAAAGCGCCGCCTCAAGACCAAGGACGAGATCTACCAGCGCTTGCTCAAGGGCTGAGGGCCCTCGCGGGGCGCACGCAGGCGCCGACTTTCACGTTGCTGACACATTCCGCGCGTAGGCTTGGGCGTTTTGCGGGCCCGGGAGAACGTTTTGAATGCAAGCGACGATGAGTTGATGCGGCGTATACGCCATGACCTGATCGACAGCTACGACGAAGAGCTGGAGATGGAACTCGAAGACCGCACGGTCGCCGAGCTGACGGGGGAGTCGGAACACAGCCACACCGCCCAGGACAAGGAAAACCGTCGCCAGTATTTTCGCGAGCTGTTTCGCCTGCAGGCCGAGCTCGTCAAGCTGCAGGACTGGGTCGTCAGCGCAGGTCACAAGGTGGTCATCCTGTTCGAAGGCCGTGATGCAGCGGGCAAGGGCGGCGTCATCAAAAGAATCACCCAGCGCCTCAACCCGCGCATCTGCCGCGTCGCGGCATTGCCGGCACCGAATGACCGCGAACGCACGCAGTGGTACTTCCAGCGGTATGTGTCGCACCTGCCGGCGGCCGGCGAGATCGTGCTGTTTGACCGCAGCTGGTACAACCGGGCCGGCGTCGAGCGAGTCATGGGTTTTTGCACCGACGAGCAATACGAAGAGTTCTTTCGCACCGTGCCCGAGTTTGAAAAGATGCTGGTCAGTTCGGGCATTCAACTCATCAAGTACTGGTTTTCGATTTCTGATGAAGAGCAGCACCTGCGCTTCCTCGGGCGCATCCACGACCCGCTCAAGCAGTGGAAGCTGAGTCCCATGGATCTCGAATCACGGCGCCGTTGGGAGGAGTACACCAAGGCCAAGGAAATCATGCTGGAACGCACGCATATTCCTGAAGCACCGTGGTGGGTCGTGCAAGCTGTCGACAAGAAAAAAGCCCGGCTCAACTGCATCCATCACCTGCTGGAGCAGATGCCCTATGGCGAAACCGAGCACCCGGCAATCGTGTTGCCCGAGCGTGTTCGGCACGATGACTATGTGCGTAACCCCGTGCCGCAGGACATCGTGGTGCCCGAGATCTATTGAACTGTGGCTGCAGCGGCCCCGGGTACGTTGGCAATAGCCGTCATCAGGCGGCGACCACGATGTTGAACCTGGCGCGCTGTCCTTCGGTGGAGGCTGTAAATGGCACCGTCACTGCGTCGCGCTGGGCATCGGACATGCCGCGCCACAGGAAATCGCGCTGGTTGAGGGATTCACCCGCCACGTAGAGCTGTGTCGTCAGCAACTCGCGGTTGGCCAGTTTGACCTTGACGTGAATGTGTGGCGTGCGGCTGCTGTAAGCGACAGGCCGAATCGTGCGGAAGCGATATTCACCCTGGGCATTCACCGCAACACGCCCAAACCCCTGAAAAGCCTTGTCGATGCGGCTGCCGTCTCCGGGGTGGTCGTAGTGGCCTGCATGATCCGCCTGCCATATTTCGACCTGTGCGCCTGCGACGGGTTTGCCCTGTAAATCGGTCACGCTGCCCTCGAGCCAGACCGGCTGGCCCAGCCGGTACTCGAGCGATCCATTTTTGAGCAGGTCGAAATCGGCGTCTTTGGGCAAGGCAACCGGGTAAAAAGGGCCTTCCGTCTGTCTGGGTGTGAGGATGCGCGGCGCACTGGTTTGCGCCTGCGCGGACAGGCTGCGCGAGAGCGTCCAGACGATGGGTGCCGCGATCAGGGCGGCCGCCATGCGCCTGCGTGGCAAGGGATATGCGCCGGATGGCTGTTGTCCTGTGGGCATGCCGGTTCTCCTGGTTGGCTGGTTGGATGCCTCGCCCCCGCCTGCGGTTCCGCATCAGGGCATCAAATATTTCCCGGATCCTCAAAAAGGTGGCGCGTTCTCAAAAAACAGCGCCTGCCCGGTGACTGGATGCGTGAATCCTGTCTGGCAGGCATGCAGCAACAGCCTGGCACCGGCTTGCGGTTCATCACCATACAGCGCATCGCCCACAATCGCATGACCTGTGGCTTTCAGGTGGACGCGCAGCTGGTGCGAGCGGCCCGTGACGGGCTCCAGTTCGACCCGTGTGGTGTTGGACCCGGCGTTGAACCCGAGACTGCGCCAGCGCGTCTGGCTGGGCTTGCCGAGTTCGGCGTCAATGATGCGCAGGGGACGGCGCGGCCAGTCCACGCTGATGGGAAGGTCAATCAACTGCCAGGCACCGGCGTCAGTCATTTTGCCGATCGTCTCGCCGTGCATGTCGCCGTCGACCACAGCGACATAGCGTTTGAACACCGCGCGGTTTTCAAACAGACGTGACAGTGCCCGCTGCATCTGGCCGCCGCGCGCCATCAGCATCAGGCCGGAGGTCGACATGTCCAGCCGGTGCACGACCAAAGCGTCGGGGTACTGCTTTTGCACGCGGCTGCTCAGGCAATCCTGCTTGTCTTCGCCTTTGCCGGGCACCGAGAGCAGGCCTGCGGGCTTGTTGAGCACCAGCAGGCTGTCGTCTGCATGGACGACTTCAAACCCGCCATGACCTGCGAGGTAATTGTTTTGTGGCGTGGGTGCTTCCATCATGCACGCATCAGCAAGTGAAAACCAAAGGAGAAAACCATGACTGATGCAGGTGCCATTTCGATTGCATGCGGTTTGATGATTGGCCTGGGCGCGATCGGCGCGTGCATGGGCATAGGCGTGATGGGCGGACGCTACCTGGAGGGCGCGGTGCGCCAGCCCGAACTGATGGAGCCCCTGCAGGTCAAGATGTTCCTGCTGGCCGGGCTGATCGATGCCAACTTCCTGATCGGGGTGGGCGTTGCCATGATGCTGATGTTTGCCAACCCGTTGAGGAACTAGTGCTCAGGGCTGGGGCTTTTTGGGCGGCGGAAAGTTGTGTACCGTGGGTGCGGCGCGCTTTTGCTCACGCAGCATGAAGAGGTACAGGCTTTCCACCTTCTCGCGGGCCCAGGGCGTCTTGCGCAGGAACTTCAGGCTTGACGCCACGCTGGGCTCGCTGGTGAAGCAGCGTATGTTGATGCGCTGCCCCAGTTGTTCCCAGCCGTAATGGTCAGACAAGGCAGTGACCATGGCCTCCAGCTTTACGCCGTGCAGCGGATCTGTAGAGCCCCCACGGTCATCCACTTCGTGTAATTCCCTGCCCCCCGAGGGGGCCGCTGCGCCTGCGGCCTGGCAAAGCCAGTTCCGCGGCCCCTGCTTGCGAAGACATCGCTTCGATTGCGGGGGGATTGTTAGTCATCAGGCAGGCTTGTTTTTCATCTTGCCTTTGGGCATGACCTGCGTCACGACCGTGGCCCGGACTGCGTCAGGCGACACCGGCTTTGGTGGTGAGGTGTCTTTTTTCGGCTTCTTCGTCATTTTCTGGGATTGCTGTCCTTTTGCCATGGCTCTCTCCTGTGGGTTTAAGAAATCTGTACCGGGATTATCAATGCAACTTGATGCGTGGGCGGTAGGTGCGGTCAAGCATTTCAGACAAGGTGATGAGCGCTGTCTTTTTGAACCCGCCCAACGCAAACTGGTGCTGTTTGTGCAACGCCCAGTACATCAGGCGTGCCAGTTGGCCCTCGATGAAAAAGCTGCCCTTGGTGAGGCTGCCCATCAGGCTGCCGACGGACGAATACTCGGACAGCGACACCAGCGAGCCCTGGTCCCTGAACACAAACGGGGTGACGGTTTCGCCCCTGGCCAGGCGGGGCAGGGCGTCCACCAGGTACATGGCCTGCTGGTAGGCCGCCTGTGCGCGCGGCGGCACCCAGGTGCCGTCGGGCTGCTGGCAGGCCGCGCAATCACCAAAGGCATAAATGCTGGCGTCGCGGGTGGTCTGCAGGTTGCCGTTGACCATCAACTGATTGAGTTTGTTGGTGTCCAGCGCTTCTTGCCCACTGCCGCCCAGGGTTTTCAGGAAGTCGGCCGCCTTCACGCCAGCCGCCCAGACGGTCAGCGTGGAGGAAATGACCTTGCCGCTGGCCATGTCGAGGCTGCCTTCATTGACGGCGACCACACGCTCGTTGGTGTGTACTTCAATGGCAAGTTTGCGAAGCTCGCGCAGGGCTGAATCGCTCAGGCGTTCAGGCAGCTGCGCCAGCAGGCGCGGGGCCGCCTCGACCAGCACGATCTGCAGGTCTTTCTCCGGGTGGATATGGTCAAAGCCGTAGTTGGCCAGGATGCGTGCGGCCGCGTGCAGCTCGGCGGCAAGTTCGACACCGGTAGCACCCCCGCCGACGATGGCCACGGTCAGGCGACCGCTGCCGGCTTCACGCGGCACGCTCTGGGCACGGATGCAGGCATTGATGAGCCGGTCATTGAAGTGCCGCGCCGCCTGCGGGCTGTCGAGCTTGATCGCGTGCTCAGCGGCGCCCGGCGTGCCGAAGTCGTTGGTCTGGCTGCCGACGGCAATCACCAGCGTGTCGTAGGCCAGCTCCTGTGCGGGCGTGATTTCCCGCCCGGCTTCGTCGTGGCTGGGCGCGAGCTGCACGGTTTTGGCGCTGCGGTTGATGCCGGTGAGGCTGCCGAGGCGGAACTTGAAATGGTTCCAGCGCGCCTGCGCCAGGTATTCGATTTCTTCGGCGTGGGTGTCGAAGCTGCCTGCGGCCAGCTGGTGCAGCAGGGGCTTCCAGACATGGGTACGGGCGGCATCGACCAGGGTGATTTCGGCCAGATTCTTTTTGCCCAGGCGTTTGCCGAGCTGGGTGGCCAATGCGAGGCCGCCAGCGCCGCCCCCTACGATGACGATGCGTTGCATAAAAGTGTTCCCTGTGGTGCCGCGGTGTTGTTCTGTCGCCGATGTTAACTGCCGCGCCGGGGGGCGATGCCGCCGCCCGTGCGGGGAATGCCACCGGCTGTTAAGCTTGCCCCCCGATGGCCACCCACACATTCCAGGAACTGATCCGGCAGCGACCCTATATCCGGATGTGGTGTGCCCGCGTTTTTGGCACCATGGGCACGCAGATGCTGATGGTGGCCGTCGGCTGGCATATGTATGACCTGACCGGCAGCGCCTGGGATCTGGGCCTGGTTGGCCTTTACCAGTTTTTGCCGGCCCTATTGCTCACGCTGGTGGCCGGCCATGTGGCCGACCGCGTGCACCGCGGCCGCATTATCGCCGGCTGCTTTTTCATACAGGGCGCAGTGGCCTTTGTTTTGATTGCCGCCACCCAGGGCTGGGGTGCCGGCTCGGTGCAATGGGCTTCGCGTGGGCTGTTGCTGGGCCTGTCGGTCTGGCTGGGTGTGGCGCGGGCCTTCCAGAATCCGGCCCAGCAAGCCCTCATGCCCATGCTGGTGCCGCCCGTGATGCTGCCGCGTGCGATGGCGTTCAGTTCTGGCGGTAACCAGGCCGCCGTCATTGCGGGACCTGCCCTCGGTGGGCTGGTGTTTGTAGCGGGCGCCTCCGCCGTTTATGCCACCTGTGCCGCGATTTTTGTGGCGGCCATGGTGCTGATTTCAATGGTGCGTTACGACCACGCACCACCGCCGCGTGAACCGGTCTCCATGCACACGCTCTTGGCCGGCGCACGTTTTGTCTGGGTGCAAAAGGCGTTGCTGGGCGCGGTGTCGCTGGACCTGTTCGCCGTGCTTCTGGGCGGTGCGGTGGCCTTGCTGCCGATGTTTGCCAAAGACATCCTGCACGTCGGCCCCTGGGGGCTGGGCCTGCTGCGATCGGCCCCCGCAGCCGGTGCGGTGACGATGGCGGTGGTTCTGACGCGCTGGCCTTTGACCAGGCGCGTGGGCCGCACAATGCTTGGCGCGGTGGCGGTGTTTGGCGCCTGCATGATTGTGTTTGGCCTGTCGACCAGTTTCCTGTTGTCGTTGCTGGTACTTGCGATTTCCGGCGGTGCCGACATGGTCAGCGTGGTCGTGCGCCAGACGCTGGTGCAGATCGATACCCCCAATGACATGCGCGGCCGGGTCAGCGCCATCAACTCCGTCTTCATCGGGGCATCCAACCAGTTGGGGGAGTTTGAATCCGGTGCGACGGCGGCCCTGCTGGGGCCGGTCGGCTCTGTGGTGCTGGGCGGTGTGGGAACGCTGCTGGTGGCAGCGTCATGGTTCAAACTATTCCCGTCACTGGCCAACCGGGACGGGATGGAAACCCCGGTGCCGGTGGACGCCAATTCCCCGGGGAAGAACTAACGCCCGAAAACCAAGGTCCGGAATCTAACGCCCGGAACTGGCGCGTATCCGGTTGACTTCCAGCGGCGACACCGCACCGGCGTGGTTGCCCCAACTGCTGCGGATGTGCGTGAGCACTGCAGCCACGTCGCTGTCATCCATCACCAGCACAAAGGGCGGCATGCCGAAGGGGCGCGGATTGCCTGCTGTTGCCGGGGCATAACCGCCGTTCAGCACAATCTGCACTAGGTTGACCGTCTGCGGCATCAGAACCGCGCGGTTGGCCGCCAGCGGCGGATAGGCATTGGGCACACCTTCGCCCTTGTCGCCATGGCACTGCGCGCAATTTTGTTCGTACAGTTTTGCGCCCTTCGCCGCTATTGCTCCGGTGGGGCCCGCCGTGGCTGTTGCTGAAGGCGAGGTGGCCATCAGTGCAATGTCGGGTTCGCGTTTTTCATCCTTGCCGTAAGAGGCCGGAAGCGCTTTCAGGAACTGCGCCATCGCACCAAGGTCTTCGTCGCTGAGGTATTGCGTGCTGCCCTGCACCACCTCAGCCATCGGCCCGTTGACGGAAGCGCGCGCAGACACGCCGGTTTTGAGAAGCATCGCGATTTCTTGTGGCGTCCAGTTGCCGACGCCTGCCTCGTGAGGCGACACCAGCGACGGTGCATACCAGTTTTGCATCGGGATCAGCCCGCCGGCCAGGTCCAGGCCATCGCTCGCACCGAGGACGTTGCGCGCCGTGTGGCAGGCCGTGCAATGCCCCAGCCCGGTGACAAGGTAGGCGCCGCGGTTCCATTCGGCGCTGCGCGTCGCATCAGGCTTGTACACGCCCGGGCTGAAATAGAGTGCGCGCCACACCGCCAGTGCAGCCTGTGAGTCGTAGGGAAAGCGCAGCGTATGCGCCTGGTTGGCTTTGGCCACGGCGGGCTGGCTCTTCAAATAAGCGTAGAGCGCGTTGGAATCCTCGCGCGTCATCTGCGTGAAGCTGGTGTACGGAAAAGCCGGGTACAGCAGCCGGCCGTTTTTGGACTTGCCGTTGTGCATGGCACGCCAGAAGTGCGACGACGACCAGCTGCCAATGCCGGTCTTTTCATCCGGTGTGAGGTTGGAGGTGAACACAGTGCCGAAAGGCGTGTCGATGCCGCGGCCGCCCGCGTAGCTTGCGCCGCCGCGCGCCGTGTGGCAGCCCATGCAGTTGCCGGCCCGGGCCAGGTAGGCGCCCCGGGCGATCAGTGCGTCGCTCGGTGCCGCCGCTGCCACAGGCGTGTTCACATCCACCTCGTCGCGGCTGTTCAGCAGCCACACCAGCACCACCCCACTGGTGAACAGCACCAGCAGGACGACCAGGAGTTTGCCCAGCTTTTTCACGGCTTGCCCCCGGCGCTTTTGACGGGCGCGCTGCCGCAGCTGATGGCTGTGACACCTGCCGCAGGTGCGGGCAGGGCGGCTGCCGGTTTGGTGTTGGCGGGCAGCGGCTGTGCCGCCAGCCAGCTGCCGACCGCGTTGATGTCTTCCAGCGTCAGTCTGGCCACCACGTCCTTCATGCAATCGGGCGCGTGGGCACGCCGCTGGCCGGTTTTCCACGCGCCGAGTTGTGCGTTGAGGTAGTCGCGCGGCAGGCCCAGCAGCCCTGGAATGTTGGGGGCCACACCGGTCATCGCCTGTCCGTGGCATTGCACACAGGCCGGAATGTTGCGTACGCTGTCGCCCTGCATCACCAGTTGCCGGCCCTGCTGGAGCAGTCCCGGTGATGCCGCCGTCGGCACTGGCGCGGGGTAGGGCACCTCGAGTTGCGAAAAGTATTGCGCGATCTCCATCAGGTACGCATCCGTCAGCGGTGCCAGCAATTGCGTCATGAGGCCGTAGTGGCGTCTGTCGTCGCGAAAGTTCACCAGCTGGTTGTAGAGATAGCCCGCAGGCTTCCCGGCCAGGCGCGGGTAGTAACCGTCAGGTGCCGCGCGGCCCTGGGGCCCGTGGCAGGCCGTGCAGGCCATGGTGCGCTGGGCGATAGTGTCTTCGAAGGGGGCGGCCGCAGCGGGCGCGCAGAGGGCGAGTGACAGGCATGTGCTGGCGAACCACGCCGCTACATGCACCCGCACCGGGGGTAAAAACTTCAACATCCCCAGATCATGCCTCAGCCTGCTGACAGAGGGGCAACATCGCTCGAGTGACCCTGCAAAACAGTCTGTCACCGCAACTGGTGGACGAGCTCCAGGTAGGTGGCGCTGGCAAGGTCTGTCGCCGCCCGCTGCAGCGGCGTGAGGACGCGTTGCGAGGGCGTCACCAGCACCAGGTGGGTCAGCAGTTCCGGTGCCGTGATGCGCTGCGCGAAAAGCCCGGCTTTGGCAGGCTGACCTGTCAGCGGAAAGCGGGTCGCGATGGTATGACCCGCGCCTTCCGCCGCCAGCTGGAAAATCGTCTGCATGATGTCGACTTCCAGCGTCACGTTGAGCGTGATATCCAGGCGCGCGGCCTCGAGTTCGACCGGGCCGCGAATGGCGTGCAGGCGAGACGGCATGATGAGCGGCAGGCCATCCAGCTCACGGAAGTCGACCGATGCCTTGCGGCGCCCGATGCGCCTGGGTCCTATCAGGTAGAGCTCTTCGTCACTGAGCGGCGTCATCGTCAGATTGGGCGTGGGCGGCGGGTTGTGGAAGATGGCAAAGTCCAGCCGCGACGCCTTGATCTGGTCCAGCAGGGCGGCCGAGAGGTGGTTGACGATGGACAGGCTGGCGTGCGGCAACTCCTGCCTGAAGCGACGCACGTAGTGGGGAATCATGAAGCTGCCCACGCTGGGCGTCATGCCGCACACCACACGGCCCGACAGCCGGCTGTCGCCGGTGTGCAGCACCTGCAGCGCCGCTTCCGAAGCGTGCAGCACGCCGCGCGCCTGCTCGAGAAAACGCGCACCAGCCGCCGTCAGCATCACGCCGCGGCCGTTGCGG
This sequence comes from Pseudomonadota bacterium, assembly GCA_040387435.1. Lineage (GTDB taxonomy): Bacteria > Pseudomonadota > Gammaproteobacteria > Burkholderiales > Burkholderiaceae_C > Polaromonas. The sequence continues at coordinate 67,299 of JAZKDR010000003.1, read as the reverse complement.
TGGAAGAGGCTGGCTTTCACGTCGATTTCCAGCGCGCGTATCTGCCGGCTCAATGTGGGCTGCGCAATGCCCAGCAATTCGGCCGCCTTGACAAAACTGCCGAGGTCCGAGACATGCACAAAGTAGTTGAGTTGCTTGAGGTCCATCCTGGGATCACCTTTTCGGATATGCACTAATTACATATCAGAAGACGCGATGTCGTCATTGTATAAGTTGCCCTTGCTGCCTATTCTTCGCATACCGATGAACGGCGCATCCCATTCAGTGCCGCACCTAACTGCGAAGAACCGCGAAGAACACCATTGATGAAACTGCCGCTGACCGTTGCCTGCTGGGATTACGACCGCACCCGATTGCTGTTCGATGGCAGCATCGGGGTTGAAGGTTGCAGCACCAACATGCTGTGCCTGCCTGTTGAAGAAACCTTCTTCCGGGCGCTGCGCACGCACGAGTTCGACGTGGCTGAACTTTCCATGAGTAGCTATACCATGATGCGGTCACGTGGCGATTGCCCCTACGTCGCCATTCCAGTGTTTCTCTCGCGCATGTTCCGCCACTCGGCCATCTATGTGCGCGCCGACAGCCCGCTGCGTTCGCCGGAAGACCTGCGCGGCAAGACCGTAGGCGTTCCTGAATACCAGTTGACCGCACCGGTCTGGGTGCGCGCCATCCTGCGGGATGAATACGGTGTGCAGCCGCAGGAGATGCAGTGGCGCACTGGCGGTGTTGAAACACCAGGACGTCATGAAAAGGTTAATTTTTCAGCGCCTGAAGGCATCCGCATAGCACCCATCCCGGCCAATGAGACGCTGGACCAGCACCTGCTCGATGGGCGCATCGATGCGCTGATTGCGCCGCGTGCGCCGGGCTCGTTTGTGAAGGGCCAGTCGGTGCGGCTGGTCAAAAACCTGCGCGACACCGAACGCGCCTATTTTGCGAAGACGGGCATCTTCCCCATCATGCATGTGGTCGGCATTCGCGCGACCCTCGTCGAGCAGCACCCCTGGCTGGCCGGCAGTGTGTTCAAGGCCTTCAACCAGGCCAAGGACCACGCGCTGCGTGAACTCTCCGAAGTGGGTGCGCTCAAGACCTCGCTGCCTTGGCTGACGACCGAGTACGACGACACCGTGGCCGCCATGGGACGCGACTTCTGGTCTTACGGCCTGGAGCCGAACAGGCTGGTGCTGGACACCTTCCTGCGCCATCACCATGGCCAGGGGCTTTCGGCCCGGCGGCTGCAGCCGGACGAGCTCTTCGCCCCAGCCACGCATGAACAGTTCGTAATCTAAAAAAACAGGAGACATGATGAACAAGCACACATTGAAGAAAACCATGCTCGGGGTCTCTGGCCTGGCCGGTCTCGCGCTCGGCCTGCTGTTTTGCAGCGCATCGCACGCGCAGGGCAACGTGACGCGGCTCATCGTTCCGTTTCCACCGGGTGGTGGAACGGATGTGCTTGCGCGTGTGCTGAGCCGTCGCATCGAGGCCGACCTGGGTGAGACTGTTATCGTCGAGAACAAGCCCGGCGCTGGCGGCAACATCGCGCATGACTATGTGGCCGCCGCACCGGCCGACGGCAAGACGCTGCTGTTCACCACGAACAGCCTTGTGATCAACCCCCTCATCTACAGCAACGTCAGGTTCAATGCGCTCAAGAGCTATGCGCCCGTGATTGCGCTGGCCCACTCACCGGTGCTGGTGCTCACCCGGCCTGGCGCACCGTTCAGCACCTTGCCCGAGATGCTGCGCTACGCGAAGGCCAATCCCGGCAAGGTGTCATATTCTTCGTGCGGCAATGGCAGCATTCACCAGCTGGCCGCCGAGCAGCTTAAGGCCGTGGCCGGCATCAGCATGGTGCACATTCCGTACAAGGGTTGCGGCCCGGCCGTCACCGATCTCGCCGGTGGACAGGTCGATGTGAGTGTGAACAGCCTGACCGCCGTGTCCAGCTTCCTTGCTTCAGGCAAGGTCAAGGGCCTGGCCATCACCAATTCGGAACGTTCCGGCCTGGTGCCGGCGATTCCGACGGTCGCCTCATTCGGCATCAAGGGCTACAGCTTTGACGGCTGGTACGCCGTGCTCGCACCCGCGGGTACGCCCGACGCGGCGATACAGCGTCTCAATGCCTCGATGAACAAGGCGCTGAACAACGACGAAGTCAAGAAGACACTCCTGACAGGCGCGCTGGAGCCGCTGGGCGGGCCTCCGTCGGCCCTGACCAGCCTGATGACGAAGGAGATGGACATGAGCGCACCGATTGTCAAATCTGCACGCATCACAGGGGACTGAGAACATGCAAGACAAGGATTCAGGAGATATGCAGGGTGGTCTGTGGATCAGGAACGCCTGGTACGTGGCGGCCTTCAGCAGCGATGTGCAGCACGAGCTGCTGGCGCGCACGCTGCTGGGCAAGCCTGTGCTGATGTACCGCGACCGGGCCGGCAAACCAGTGGCCATGGCCGACAAATGCCCGCATCGCGGTGTGCCGCTGTCGCTGGGCAAGCTGGTCGATGGCATGGTGCGCTGTACCTATCACGGCCTGCGCATCAACAGCGATGGCCAGTGCAAACACATTCCCTGCCAGACACTGATTCCGTCGCAGGCGCGTGTCGTGACTTATCCGCTCGCTGAAAAGCACGGCTTTGCGTGGATCTGGATGGGCGATGCGGCGCAGGCTGATGCCGAGCTCATCCCGGATGTGCACTGGATGGACGATCCGGCGTGGGCGGCTTGCGGTGGCTACCACCATGTCGGCGCCGACTACCAGTTGATGAACGACAACCTGCTGGACCTCTCGCACGAGTCTTTCCTGCACGACAGGACGATCGGCAATGAAGCCGTGGCCGAGGCACCCATCAAAACCGCCGTGGGTACAGACGAGGTGCGTGTGCACCGCGACATCCTCAACTGCGAACCGCCACCGTTTTACATCAAGGCCACCGGTTTCACGGACCGCATCAACCGCTGGCACACCACCGTCTTCAAGCCACCGTCCTTCAACCTGATTGAAAACGGCTCTTACCCTGCGACGGCCAGTCGCGAGCAGGCGCTGGAGCGGCGGGTGATTCACCTCACCACGCCCGAGACCGCCACCAGCTGCCACTACTTCTGGGGCGTGGCGCGCGCCTACCAGCGCGATGATGTTGCGCTCACGCAGTTCATCCAGCAGCAGTCAAGCAACACCTTCGACGAAGACAAGGCCATGCTCGAAGCGCAGCAGCGTTCCCTGGGCGACGGCAGCGGCTCGGCTTTCCCGGTGGCGCTGTGCACCGATGTCGGTCCCATTCAGGCGCGCAAGCTGATCCAGAAACGGCTGGCGGCTGAACAATCGGCCGCGGTCAATATGGCTGGCACCCCGCTGAAGGAAGCCGCTCATGCTGCTTGGTGATGTGGGCCGCGCGCATGCCAGGGCAAAAAACCTGCCGCACAATACACGCATGAGCACCAAGCGCAAAACCGACGCCGCCGCGGCCAGGGCTGAAGAAAACCTGTTGATGGATTTGTACGACCAGCCGGGCCACCTGATTCGCCGGGCCCAGCAGATTGCCGTGTCGATGTTCCGCGAAACCATGGACGCAGAAATCACGCCGGTGCAGTTCGCCGTGATGCGCATGCTCAAGGAATCACCCGGCATAGACCAGGTCACGCTGGCGGGTCTGGTCGCGCTCGACAAGTCCACCACGGCGGACATTGCCGTGCGGCTTGAAAAGCGCGGGCTGATTCACCGCGAGGTGGTGGCGCGCAGGCAGCGCTGCCTGTCGCTCACGCCTGAGGGCGAGGCCGCACTGGCTGCCACTGTGACGTCCGTGCACGTGCTGCGTGACCGCATGCTGTCCAGCCTGTCGGAGGCCGAGCGCAAGGAATTCATCCGCCTGCTCAAAAAGTTCGTGCACATCAACAACGAGCAGAGCCGGGCACCGCTGCAACGTGGCACGCCCACTGAAACCTAGGGAAACCCCTTAAAAAGAAGCCTTTGTCCGGGATTGTTTGACGTCAAGTCATTCAGTACACTTATCGTCATTAAGTATACGGAATGACTGCGGCAAACCTGCTGCTGAATGCCGTTTGTTGGCAAGCGCAAACCTCACGGAGACAACCATGAAAAAACGTTCATTCATTTCACTCGCGGCCTGTGCACTGCTCGGCGTTTCGGCCGGCGCGATGGCGCAAAGCGAACCCTTCAAGGTCGGCCTGATTCTTCCCATGACAGGGCCTTTTGCCTCCACGGGCAAGCAGATCGAAGCGGCCGTCAAGCTCTACATGGCGCAAAACGGCTCCACCGTGGCCGGCCGCAAGGTCGAGGTCATCCTCAAGGACGATGCGGGCGTTCCCGACGGCACCAAGCGCATTGCGCAGGAACTCATCGTCAACGACAAGGTCAGCGTGATTGCGGGTTTCGGCCTCACGCCAAGCGCGCTGTCCGCAGGTGCGATTGCCACGCAGTCCAAAACACCGGCAGTCATCATGGCTGCCGCCACGTCCAGCGTGGTGGCGACCTCGCCCTTCTTTGTGCGCACCAGCTACACGCTGTACCAGAGCGCATCGACCATGGCCGAGTGGGCGACCAAAAACAAGATCACGAAGTTCGTCACACTGGTGTCCGACTACGGCCCGGGTCTGGATGCCGAGAAGAACTTCACCGAAAAAGTCAATGCCTCCGGCGGCAAGGTGCTGGCCGAGTTGCGCGTGCCCATGCGCAACCCGGACTTCGCACCTTTCCTGCAGCGCGTGCGTGATGAAAAACCCGAAGCGGTGTTTGTGTTCGTGCCCTCGGGCCCGGGCGCTGCGCTTATGAAGCAGTTCACCGAGCGCGGCCTGGACAAGGCCGGCATCAAGCTGATCGGCGACGGCGGCATCACCGACGACGACCTGCTCAACGAGATGGGTGATTCGGCGCAAGGCGTGGTCACGTCCTTCCACTACTCGGCCGCACACGACTCCGCCGTCAACAAAAAATTTGTAGCCGACTTCAACGCGGCCAACAAGGGCATGCGCCCCAACTTCATGGCGGTCGGCGGTTACGACGGCATGGCCGTCATCTACAAGGCGCTCGAGAAGACCAAAGGGCAAGGCAGCGGCCAGGCGCTGGTCGATGCAATGAAGGGCCTGTCGTTTGAGAGCCCACGCGGCCCTATCACCATCGATGCGCAAACCCGCGACATCGTGCAGGACGTCTACATCCGCAAGGTCGAGCGCCGCAACGGCCAGCTCTACAACATCGAAATCGACAAGATCAAGGCCGTCAAGGACCCCGCGAAGTAAGCAAGCCAGAAAGAAAGAGCGCTGCCAATGCAGCCGGAGCCCCACATGAACGATATGGTCACACCCGCAGAAGTCAAACGCACACCCAACCTGTTCCCCATGGACCGGTGGTACGTCGCCGGTTTTTCATGGGAGCTGAAAGACAAGCCCGTGGCCCGCACACTGTTGTCGCGGCCCATGGTGCTGTTTCGTGCGCAGGACGGCACGGTCGCTGCATTGCAGGACCGCTGCTGTCACCGCGACCTGCCGCTGTCATGCGGCACGGTCGAAGGCGCGGGCCTGCGCTGCGGCTACCACGGCCTGCTGTTCGACACGGCCGGCAAGTGCGTTGAAATTCCCGGGCAGGAGCGCATCCCGGCCAAGGCCTGCGTCACCTCCTACCCGCTGCGGGAGCGCGACCAGATCCTCTGGGTGTGGATAGGCGCCACGCCCGACAGCGAGCCCGCAGACGAGCCACCGCCGTACCGCTTTCACAGCGATGCGGCCTACAAGTTCGGCGGTGATGTGTACCACTACGACGCGCCGTGGCAGCTCATTCACGACAACCTGCTCGACCTCAGCCACCTCGGTTATGTGCACCTGAAAACCATTGGCGGCAACCCCACGCTGCACATGAATGCGGCGCTCAAGGTCGAGGGCGGCGAAGAGACCGTGCGCGTGATTCGCCTGATGCCTGAGTCCGACCCGCCGCCAACGTATTCGTCGGCGTGGCCCTTCGCCGGCAAGATCGACCGCTGGCAGGAAGTCGAGTTTCACCCCTCGCACTGCGCCATCTGGACGGGCGCGATGGACCACGGTACCGGCTCTTACGACGACCCGAACCGTCACGGCTTTCACATGCGTGGTTTTCACGGTGTGACGCCGGAGACCGAAACCACCACGCACTACTTCTGGACGATTGCCACAAACCCGCACCCGGACCGCGCCGACGTCACGACGCTGGTGGTGGACCAGACGGCGGCGACGTTCGAGGAAGACAAGGTCATCATCGAGGCGCAGTACAACAACCAGGTCAAGCAGGGCCCGGGTGCCAACATTGACATTCATGTCGACGCGGGGCCCAATCGGGCCAGGCGCCTGATTGCCAGGTTGCGGCAACCCAGGGTAACGGCCTAGTTCTTTTGATTCAGTGAGTTCGCAAGCCAGTTCAACACAGGAGACAAACAGCATGACAGCAAACAACAGAGGCGTGGTCTACGTCGAGCAGGGCAAGGTCGAGGTACGCGCCATCGACTACCCCAAGCTTTTGAACCCCAAAGGACGCACCGCCAACCACGGCGTCATCCTCAAGGTGCTCACCACCAACATCTGCGGCTCCGACCAGCACATGGTGCGCGGGCGCACCACCGCCCCCGCAGGCCTCGTCCTCGGCCATGAAATCACCGGTGAAGTCATCGAAGCCGGCAAGGATGTTGAAACGCTTTCTGTCGGCGACATCGTTTCCGTGCCCTTCAACGTTGCCTGCGGCCGCTGCCGCCTGTGCAAGGAGCGCCAGACCGGTGTGTGCCTGACTGTCAACGAATCCCGCCCCGGCGGCGCCTACGGTTATGTCGACATGGGCGGCTGGGTGGGCGGACAGGCTGAATACGTCATGGTGCCGTATGCCGACTTCAACCTGCTCAAGTTCCCCGACCGCGACCAGGCCATCGAGAAGATTCGTGACCTGACCTGCCTCTCGGACATTCTGCCCACCGGCTACCACGGCGCTGTGACCGCAGGCGTCGGCCCCGGCAGCACGGTGTATGTCGCAGGCGCAGGCCCGGTGGGTCTCGCTGCAGCTGCATCCGCCCGATTGCTGGGTGCGGCCGTCGTCATCGTCGGTGACGTCAACCCCGCCCGCCTGAAACACGCCAAGAGCGTCGGCTTTGAAATCGCCGACCTGTCCACCGATGTGCCACTCGGCGACCAGATCCAGGCCATCCTCGGTGTGCCTGAAGTCGACAGCGCCATCGACGCCGTCGGCTTTGAAGCACGCGGTCATGGCCATGAAGGCGCCAAACACGAAGCACCCGCCACCGTGCTCAACTCACTGATGGAAATCACCCGGGCCGCGGGCAAGATCGGCATTCCTGGCCTGTACGTCACGGATGATCCGGGCGGTGTCGACAAGGCTGCGCAGACAGGCTCGCTGAGCATTCGCCTGGGACTGGGCTGGGCCAAGTCACACAGCTTCATGACCGGCCAGACGCCGGTGATGCAGTACAACCGCGCGCTGATGCAGGCCATCCTGTGGGACCGCATCAAGATCGCCGACATCGTCGGCGTCAAGGTCATCTCGCTGGATGAGGCGCCTACCGGCTACGCCCAGTTCGATGCGGGTGCGCCTGTGAAGTTTGTGATTGATCCGCACGGGCAGCTGCGCAAGTAAGCTGCGGCGTAGAAACTCAAAATGTAAAGTCGACTTTACATTTTGGTGTTCTGGGAGGGCTGGGAGAGAGAAATCTGGCCTGAAAAGCCCGAAAAAGGCCGATTTCAGGTGGCAAATCGGGCTGCAAGCCAATAGAAGCGAGCGTGAGCAGCTACTAAAACAGTAGCAACTCAGGCGCCAGGCAGCGGCAGCACGTTCTCCAGCAGCGTGATCAGTTCTTCAACGTCTATCGGCTTGGTCATGTGCGCCTTGAAGCCGACGGCCAGGCTGGCTTCGCGGTCACTGGCCTGGCCGTAGCCTGTCAGCGCCACCAGCACCGGCGGGTGCAGCAATGCCGCGCGCACGCGTTTGGCCACTTCAAGACCGCTGATGCCTGGCAGGCCGATGTCGAGCAACACCAGCTGGGGCCGCTCAGCCTTGATTTTTTCAACCGCATCCAGCCCGTCATAAACAGCGTTGGCCCGGTAGCCCAGGCTTTCCAGCACCAGCACCATGGTGTCGGCGGCATCCAGGTTGTCGTCCACCACCAGTACCGCGCCGCGGCCCGAGGCATCTTTGCGATCGTGCGCCGGCTCAACGCCGCCGTCAGCAGGGGCGGTAATGGCCGGCAGCCGGATGACAAACTCGCTGCCTTCACCCGCCACGCCCTTGCTGTAGGCACCCACATCGCCGCCATGCATGCGAACCAGTTGCTGCACCAGGCTAAGCCCCAGTCCCAGACCGCCGTGTGCGCGCGAGATGTCCTGCTCGCCCTGCACAAACAGGTTGAAGATGTTGTGCAGGTTCTCCGTCTTGATGCCTGCCCCGTTGTCGCTGACCGACAGTTCCACAAGCCCGGCCTGCAGCGACAGGCGCAGCGCCAGCTTGCCGTTGTCAGGCGTGAACTTGGCGGCGTTGTTCAGCAGGTTACATACCACCTGCACCAGCCGGGCCTTGTCGCCCAGCACCCAGGCGTCCTGCGTCGTCACATCCACTTCAAAGCGGTGCGACCTGCTTTCAATCAGCGGGCGTGAGGCTTCCACCGCCTCGGCAATCACATCGCGCAGCCGCACGGGTTTTGATTCCAGCTTGATCTTGCCGCTGGTGATGCGGCTGACGTCCAGCAGGTCATCGACCAGCCGGTTCAACTGCCGGACCTGCCGGCTGATGATGCCGCGCGTCAGCTCCACGGTTTTGGAGCCGGAGGCATCGCGCTCCAGCAGCGCGACCGCGTTCGATATCGGTGCCAGCGGGTTGCGCAGCTCATGCCCCAGCATCGCCAGGAAGGTCGTCATCTGCCGGCCTTCGTCCTCCAGCTCGGTGACGCGGCGGCGATCGGTCATGTCGCGTGTGACCTTGGCAAACCCGCGGTGCCGGCCCTGCTCGTCATGCAGCGCGGTGAGGGTGACGTTGGCCCAGAAACGCGTGCCATCCTTGCGCAGCCGCCAGCCTTCGTCTTCCATCTGGCCGTTTTGCAGCGCCAGCTTCAGCTCCTGCACCGGCCAGCCGCTGGCAATCAGGTCAGGCGGGTAAAACACCGAGAAGTGTTTGCCGATGATTTCGGCCGCCGTGTAACCCTTGTTCTTTTGCGCGCCGGCGTTCCAGCTCATCACGTGACCGTCCGGGTCCAGCATGAAGATTGCATAGTCCTTCACGCCCTCGACCAGCAGCCGGAAGCGCTCTTCGCTCAAACGCAGCAACTCTTCATGGCCGCGGCGCTCGGTCAGGTCGCGTGTGATCTTTGAAAACCCGCGGTGCTCGCCGCCCGGGCCGGACAGGCGGGTGATGATCACGTTGGCCCAGAAGCGCGTGCCGTCCTTGCGCAGGCGCCAGCCTTCATCTTCGAAGCGGCCTGTTTGCACGGCCACTTCCAGTTCGTGCGCCGGCCAGTTGCGGTCCAGCAATTCCTGCGGGTAGAACATCGAGAAGTGTTTGCCCACCACTTCCTGCTGCGTATAGCCCTTGAGTTTTTCCGCGCCCCTGTTCCACGACAGCACGTGGCCGGAAGAATCCATCAGGAAGATCGCATAGTCGGTGACGGCATCGACCAGCAACCGGAAGTCCGCATCGGAGATACTCCCCGCCGTCAAGGGCGCGCTGGAAGGAGCCGTACCGTGGGAAGGAGGTGTCGCCATGCGTGGGGTGTTTTTGCCGGAAGGGTCGGCCTACTTTATATGAAAGCGGGTCTGGCACCAATGCTGCACACGCGCGGAGGTTTGAAGGGAAACACGCCTGGTAGAGGTGTAAAGTCAACTTTCCATTTTGAATGTGTGGAATGCGGCGGAGCGCTTCAGCAGGCCGAAAATGTCGTCAAAAATGCCGATTTCAGGTACCAAATCGGCCTCCAGCCCAATAGACACGAGCGTGAGCAGCTACAGAAAACGTAGCAGCTAGCGTGTGTCCATCCACGCCATCAGCTGGTTGCACACCCATGCGCCGTCATCATGCGGCAAGTCGTGCCCCGCCCAGGGATGCTGCGCATGCTTCACCTGCCATCCGGTAGCCAGTCGCGCAGAACATACCGGGTTCACCAGCCGGTCACCGGCAGACGACAGCACCATCGCCGGGCAGCGTGGGGTGGCTGGTGCGCAGGCGTAAGTGGCCGCTGCAGTCAGTTGGTGCAGTGCGTTGATCGCCGAGATGGGCGCGCTCTTGCGTATGCGCAGCCAGGCGGCGATGTCTGCATCACGCGTGGCGCTGTCGCTGCAGGTCAGCCGGTGAATCGTCCGCTCAGCGTAGTCGGCATCCGTCCATCGCGCCGCCAGCAGGGCGAGGTGAGGCCAGTTGCCAGTCCGCAGGCGCTGCCACACGCTGCCGTACGGTCGCATGCTGGTGTTGATGAGCACCAGCCGTTCGACTTCCGCCGGGTAACGCTGTGCCCAGTCCGTCGCCACCATGCCGCCCAGCGACATCGCCAGCAGTTTGTGCGAGCTGGTTGCCGTGCGCGACCGAGCCTGCGTACGCACAAAGTCTGTCATCGCTGCAACGCCAGCAGGCGAGGGCAGCGCGGCGAACGCACCGTTGCCCGGCAAATCGATGGTGAAGACCTCTTCACCTGTGTGCTGCGCCAGCAGTTGCACAAAGCCACCCCAGTGCCGCGCCTCACGCGTCAGGCCGCGCAAAAGAATCCAGCTCATGGCGTTCGCCTCGGTCGCCAGAAAGCGGTCGCCAGTTGTTGCAGCTGCACCCGGCGCTGGGCATCCGGCAGCCAGCCCGGGGCAGCGTAGGCGGCGCGCGTGAGGAAGTCCAGCAGGTCGGCGTGGCGGCGCAGCACACGTTTGATGCGGTGCGCCTTGATGGGGTTGAAGATGCCGTGTCGCGAAAACAGCTGGCGCGGGTTCTTGCGTATCCACAGCCACGAGCCGAGCTCCAGCGTCATGGGCAGAAACACGTTTGCTGCAGGCGCGTTGTCATAAGCGTGGTCCCACAGGTCGCCGTGCAGCAGGTACTGGTTGCTTTGCGGCTCAAAGCTGTAGTCGTGGTGCGGATGAGATTGCTCCAGCATGGTCTTGAGTGCAAACATCTCCGGCAGGCGCGACATCAGCCGGCGTGTCTTCGCATAGGGGAACCAGATGCTGTCGTCGAAACCGTAGCCCGAGTGGCAGTCCAGCGCCAGGCTGAAGGGCCGGCTCGCCAGTTGCCCACGCACTACCTGAAGCAGCGCAGCGCTTTCAATTTCCATAGGCGTGTGCGGCCTGCCGCAATACCAGGGCAGCAGCGGCGAAAGGGTCTGCCCACCCGCGAGAAACGGCACCCGGCTTTCTGCCCGCTGCGGCGCATTGCGCATCAAATCAACACCGTTCGGGTTGGCCCGTTTGTGCGCCCACATGCCGCCAGGGTTGACGATGGGCATGAAGACCAGGCGCACCTTCTCAAGCTGGCGATGCAGCAACTCGTCCCACTCCAGCCTGAACAACAGCGCCCGCATGTAATGCAGGATCACCTGCGAGCCGATGCGCTCCAGCCCGTGAATGCCACCGAAAAACCCTACTGCCGGTGCCTGCGGGTCGCGCGAGCCGATGGCCGCCGTGAAGACAGGAAAGTGCGAACGCAAAAGCGCTGGTCCCTTGCCGGCCCGCACATCGCACACGGTCTGAATATCAAAATGGTTTTGCCCGGCCAGGAGGATGGCCTTCAGGTCTTCATGCTCGACAAAGGTGTGCTGGAGGTCGGCGGTGGGTGCAAGGCTGAGTGCAAGCTCTGCGGCGGCAGACGGGGGAGGGGGCATGTCCCATCCTTGCACAAGGGTGTGACGGTTTCGTGTCGGGCGTGGATATAGTGGCGACTTATCGCAGGAGTCAAAAAATGCCGGGGCTGAAATGAACCATCTAAACAACTTCTCCGGAAAACTGCTGAGTGCCTTTCTTGCTCTGGTAGACACGGGGCAGTTCAAGATTGCCGCCGAGCGCTGCAATGTGTCGCAATCTGCATTTAGTCAGATGATTGCGCGTCTGGAAGAGCAAACCGGCGTCAGGTTGTTTGACCGCGACACGCGCCAGGTGTCGTTGACCCCTGAAGGGCGGCTGCTGGTGCCTATTGCCCGCACTGTGGCTGGCGACATCCAGGCGATGTATGACGAGTTGCTTGACCACGCAGAAAAGCGTACGGGCAAGGTATCCATTGCAGCCCTGCCGTCACTCAGCGCCGACTGGCTGCCAAAAATACTGGCTGACTTCAGCAAGCTGTATCCAGGCATCAAACTGCAGCTGCACGACACCGTAGCAGAGCCCAACCTGGAATTGATACGCAAGGGGGCTGTGGACTTTGCCATCAATGCGGTGCCTTTTAGCTCGGAAGAATTCGACTCCGAATTCCTGTTTAACGAGCCCTACTACTTCATTTGCCGCCCTGATCACGTTTATGCAGGGCGCAAGAGCATTTCACTCAAGGATCTGAAGGGTTGCCGATACATCCACACGCTTCGCACGGGAAGCTTGTGGCGATGGATAGAGCCCCATGTCAAGGACATTGAATTCAAGGATACAGGGTTTGAAGTGCAGCAACTCAGCACGCTGGCAGGACTGATTGCCAACGGCGTGGGCGAGAGCCTTGTTCCCGGTTTTGGGCTGTTCCAGTTCCATCGACTTGGGCTCGAGGCCGTGCTGGTGCGTGACCGCGAACTGCTGCGCCCCTTGTTCATGGTGAAGCGAAGAGGCCAGACCCTGTCAGTTGCTGCGCGGTCCCTGCTCGCCATCATTTCCGCCAACCCGCCACAACACGTGGTTCCCGCGCTGAAAGCAAAACGAAGATCAGTAGCGTAAGCGCGTGCGTTTTTTGTAGTTCAATAAAACAGGATTAACGTTCCAAAAGTTTAAATTTACTTAACTAAGGAGTGCTTTGATACTCCGCAGCAAGTAACAAAAACACATGGGTATGGATTGACTCGCCGCGCTCGGCGGGTCAGTGCTCATGCACAAGGAACGTATGCCGAGACAACCCCACCAGCCTGTCGGCCTGCCCGCCATATTTGCGCGTGATACGCAGCGCATTCTCGTCGGGGGCGAGTGGGTTGCACCCTCAACCAACAGGTCGTTTGTTACCTGCAACCCCGCTACAGGGGAGGTGCTGACGCGGATTGCAGAGGGCGATGCATCGGATGTGGACAGTGCCGTGAAGGCCGCGAGGCAGGCATTTGAAGGTGAGTGGAGCCGATGGACGCCTTATGACCGCCAGCGCCTGATATTGCGCGTTCACGACCTGATCGAGAAAAACTTTGAAGAACTTTCGCTGATCGAAACGCTTGACATGGGCGCTCCGCTGCAGCGTACGCGGGGCCTGAAGCGCTATATCTCGCAGCTGCTTAATTTCTACGCTGGCCAAACGGTGAATGTGGCCGGTGAGACGCTGCCCAATTCGCTGGCCGGCAATATCAAAACCATGTCGATCAAGGCACCAGTTGGTGTTGTGGGTGGAATTATTCCGTGGAATGGGCCGCTGATCAGCCAGTGGTGGATTCTGGGGCCGGTGCTTGCCACTGGTTGCGTGGCTGTTCTCAAGCCCGCAGAAGACGCCTCGCTGTCGGTCCTGCGCATCGCGGAATTGCTGATGGAAGCTGGCATGCCGGCGGGCGTGGTTAACGTGGTCACCGGATATGGCCATGTGGCCGGTGCGGCCTTGTCAGAGCATATGGACGTTGACCGGATTGCATTCACCGGCTCGACAGCCACGGGCCGAAAAATCATTCAGGCTTCTGCTGGAAACATCAAGCGCCTGCAGCTTGAGCTTGGTGGCAAGTCGCCGGATATCGTTTTTGCAGATGCCAACCTTGATGCTGCCGTGCCGGGCGCGGCCATGGCTGCGTTTAACAACACCGGTCAGATCTGTTACGCGGGCACCCGGCTGTTTGTTCAGCGAAGCATTCAGGATCAATTTGTCGAGCGCCTCTCTGCTTTCAGCCGCACCCTGAAGGTCGGGAACGGGATCGACCCCAACGTTCAGATAGGACCGATCATCTCGGCCAAACAGCTAGACCAGGTCATGCGCTACGTCGATATCGGACAAGGCGAGGGCGCAACACTGGCCAGCGGCGGAAAGCGGCTGGAGGCCGGATTGGCCGATGGATATTTTGTCGAACCCACGGTATTTGCGAACGTCAGCAATGAGATGACGATTGCCCAGGAAGAAATCTTTGGGCCAGTCATCTCCGTGATTCCTTTTGATGATGCCGACCACGCGCTGAAGATGGCCAATGACATCAATTACGGCCTCGGCGGCGCGGTCTGGACGAGCAGCCTGTCTACGGCAATGAAGATGTCTCACGGCATCAAGGCCGGAACGATCTGGGTTAACTGTTACGGGCTGATCGACCCCGGAGTCGGTTTTGGCGGTTACCGGATGAGCGGCTATGGCTGGAAGGGTGGCCCACAGCACGTGGATGCATTCCTTTACCAAAAAGCCGTCTACATGAACCTTGACTAGAAATTTCTATCGGTGGAGTGAGACATGAGTATTTGGGCAGTTGTAGAGAACGGTGAGCCGTTGGAAAAAATTGAACGTCCGGCGCGTGAACCACTGGGTACCGAGGTACTGCTGGATGTGACACATGCCGGTGTGTGCCACTCCGACCTTCATTTCTGGAAGGGTTACTACAACATGGGCGGTGGCAAGCTCATGAAGCTCGCCGAACGAGGTGTTCTTTTGCCGCGTGCGCCCGGCCATGAGGTGGTGGGGCGTGTCGCAAAGCTGGGGCCTGATGCCAAAGGGGTAAAGCTCGGCGACTTGCGCATCGTGTTTCCCTGGCTGGGCTGCGGGGCTTGCGAAGTCTGTTTGAGAGGTGATGACAACCTGTGCACGAAGCCCAACGCCATCGGCGTGATGCAGGACGGCGGCTTTGGTGAGCAGGTGGTGGTACCGCATGCACGCTATCTTGTTGACCCGGGCGATGTGGACCCCGCTTACGCCTCTACCCTGGCGTGTTCAGGCATCACTGTTTATTCGGCGATCAAAAAAGTGATGCCCATGACACCCGACGAGCCCGTCGTGCTGTTTGGTGCAGGTGGTCTTGGCCTTGCGGCCATCTCCATGCTGAGGGCCCTGGGTCACACGTCCATACTGTCCGTTGACATCAGCGCCGAGAAGCGCGCCGTAGCGCTGGAAATGGGCGCTACACATGTTTTTGATGGCTCGCGCAGCGATCTGGTTGCTTCTATCCTGGCGGTGACGGGTGCGCCACTGATGGCTGTCATTGATTTTGTCAATATTGGCTCGACCTCGGCAGCAGGCCTGGAACTCCTCGGCAAGGGGGGCAAGCTGGTACTGGTCGGCGTGGGGGGCGGCGAACTGGTGCTGTCATTGGCAGGAATGATTTTTCGTCCACGCACCATACAGGGGTCTGCCACAGGCAACCCACAAGACCTGCGGGACGTGGTGGCGCTGGCGCGGTCGGGCAAGCTCAAACCCATTCCCGTCACGCTGATGCCAAAAAACGAGGCCAACGCTGCCTTGCATCTGCTGCATGACGGCAGTGTCAATGGCCGCCTCGTTCTGGTCAGTTGATCAGCGTTTGACGCGCAGCACGATCGAGCAACAAACATGAAACCCCAACATTACGACGCCCTAGTCGTCGGTGCCGGCTTTGCCGGCTTGTACATGGTTCACCGCTTGCGCAAGCAGGGCATGCGTGTCCGCGTCCTGGAGGCCGCCGACGATGTAGGGGGCACCTGGTACTGGAACCGCTATCCCGGCGCGCGCTGTGACGTTGAAAGCCTCGAATACTCGTTCTCTTTTGACGAAGCTTTGCAACAGGAATGGACCTGGAGTGAACGTTATGCAGCGCAGCCGGAAATTCTGAAATACATCCAGCACGTCGCAGAACGTTTCGACCTCCGCAGGGACATCGAATTCAACAGCCGCGTCAGCGATGCGGAGTTTGATCCTTCCATCAACACATGGACCGTGGTAACGGAAAACAAAAAGCAGTTCACTGGCCGCTTCCTGGTCATGGCCAGTGGCTGCCTGTCAAACGCCAAAGTGCCTGATGTTCCAGGTTTGTCGAGCTTCAAGGGGCGCTGGTTTCATACCGGTTTCTGGCCGCATGGGGGCATGGATTTCAGCGGCGAGCGTGTGGGTGTGGTTGGCACGGGCTCTACCGGTATACAGGTGATTCCCCTTGTGGCCAGGCAGGCGGCCCATCTCCATGTGTTCCAGCGTACCGCCAACTACAGTGTGCCCTTGCGCAATGGCCCTGTGGATGCAGCAGTAGAAAGAACCATCAAGGCCGACTACGCCAGGTTGCGTGAGAAAGCCAGGCATTGCCCATCCGGCGTTGCACGGTTCCCGAATCCGGAAAGCGGCGCCCTAGAACTCCCTGAAGCCGAACGCCTGCAGGTCTATGACGAACGGTGGAACTTCGGTGGCATCAGCTTCGCCCGCGCATTCAACGATACCGTGACCAGCAAGGCCGCCAACGACCTGATGCGGGCCTACCTGGTTCCCCGCATGCTGGCAGGTGTCAAGGACGCTGAAGTCCGGGCCAAACTGACGCCAACCTATGCGGTGGGCACCAAACGCCTGTGTGGCGATACCGGCTACTTCGACACCTATAACCGCGACAACGTGACGCTGGTGGATATCAAAAAAGCCCCCATCGTTGCGGTGACTGAAGCGGGCATTCAGACTTCTGACGCCCACTACCCGCTGGATGCCATCGTTTTTGCGACCGGCTTCGATGCGATCACAGGCCCGTTGCTGGCGGTCAACATGCGGGTAAGAGGCGGCACCGACCTGAATACCCTTTGGGCACAAGGCCCGCGCGCCTATCTCGGTTTGATGGTCGCGGGGCTACCCAACCTGTTCACCATCACCGGGCCGGGTAGCCCATCCGTACTGAGCAATGTGGTGGTATCCGTGGAGCAGCACGTGGAGTGGATCTGCGACTGTCTTGCACACATGCGCACGGCCGGACTGGACCGCATTGATGCAAAGAAATCAGCGCAAGACGAGTGGGCGCAGCACGTCGATGACATCGCGCGCAAATCACTGATGCCTGATACCAACTCCTGGTACATGGGCGCCAACATTCCGGGCAAGCCGCGCATGTTCATGCCTTACATGGGCGGAGTCGGGGTGTACAGGCGCAAATGCAACGAGATCGCCAGCGCTGGGTACACCGGGTTTTCATTCTCACACAGCCCTGTTGCGCAAGCCGGCTGAAAAACCCGTGATCCAGAACTTGCTTGTTGGCCACAGAATTTTTAATAACAAGGAGACAAATATGAAACGCATCGACATTGGCCGCCGAACTGCATTAACCACACTCGGAGCCGGTATGCTGACTGCCGTTGCGGCCCCGGCGCTCGCACAGCAGGGCCCGTATCCCAATCGCCCCATCAAGATCATCATGCCCTGGGCCGCAGGCGGCGGTGGCGACGTGATTGTGCGGCTCATGGGGCCAGGCCTTTCCCAGCGGCTTGGCCAGCCCGTCATTGTGGACAACCGCCCCGGTGCCATAGGCACCATTGGAAGCCTGGCGGCAGCGCGCAGTCCGGCCGACGGCTACACGCTGGTATATGCAGGTGCTGATTCGCACTCCATCGCGCCGCATGTTCTCAAGCAAGTACCGTACGACGCCAGGAAAGACTTTGTCGCGCTTGCGCCGATTGGATTTTTTCCCCTCGGCCTGGTGGTCAGCGCGTCGCACCCGGCAAAGAATCTCGCGCAGTTCCTGCAGATGGCCAGGGATGCAAAAGAACCGTTGACGTTCGGTTCATGGGGCCAGGGTACTTCAGGGCATATCACGATGGAGGCCTTCAAGGTGGCTACCAAGACCCGCATGCTGCACGTACCTTACAACGGCACCGCGCCTCTGGTTCAGGCGCAGCTGGGGCAGCAGATTGACAGTTCGATCAACGCGCTGGCCGTTGTAGAGCCGCACATCCGCAGTGGTGCGCTGCGGCTGCTGGCCGTGACGGCCAAAGAACGTGTTCCCCAGTTCCCCGATGTTCCGATGATGAAGGAGATGGGAATCAGCATCGATATGGGGCCATGGATTGGACTGTTCGGCCCAGCCGGCATACCGCCCGACATTGTGGCGCGTCTGCATGAAGCCATCGAGGCCACCTTGCGTGAGCCTGCCATCGTCGAGCAGACCAAAAAGATGATCATGATCCTCGACCGTATGGAGCAGAAAAACTACCAGAGCTTCTACAACGCAGAGTATGACCGCTGGGGCCAGTACATCAAAACCGCAAATGTCACGATTGATTAATTACATTGAAAGAAAGAACACACATATGACTTCAAAAATCACAAGACGTGCGGCCTTGGGCGGTTTGGGTGCTGGCGGGCTCACCCTGGCCGCGTCGGCCTGGTCCCAGCAGGGGCCTTATCCCAATCGGCCGATCAAAATCATCGTTCCGTGGGCTGCCGGTGGCGGCGGTGACGTGGTGGTGCGCCTGATGGTGCCAAGCCTTTCCCAGCGGCTCGGCCAGCCCATCATCGTTGACAACCGTCCTGGTGCAACGGGCACCATTGGAAGCCTGGCGGCGGCACGCAGCCCTGCCGATGGCTACACGCTGGTGTATGGCGCAGCCGACTCACATTCAATTGCACCTAACCTGTTGAAACAGGCACCCTACGATTCCAGGAAGGATTTCGTAGCCGTCGCGCCTATTGGTTTCCCGCCCTTGGGGCTGGTGGTCAGTGCGTCGCACCCCGCAAAGAATTTCGAGCAGTTCCTGCAAATGGCAAAGAGGGCCAAGGAACCATTGACCTTCGGTTCGTGGGGGCAGGGTAGCTCTGGCCATATCACGATGGAGGCCTTAAAGCAGGTCGCCAAAGTGAATCTGCTCCATGTGCCCTACAACGGCACCGCGCCGCTGGTGCAGGCACAGCTGGCTGGACAGACCGACTGTTCCATCAATACGCTGCCCGTGGTCGAACAGCATATTCGTGCCGGTACGCTGCGCCTGCTGGCAATCACGGCAAAAGAACGGCTGCCCCAGTTTTCGGATATACCGGTCATGAAAGAGATGGGAATCAGCATTGATATGGGGCCATGGCTGGGCATTCTGGCTCCTGCTGGGGTGCCAGAAAATATTCTCGTTCGCCTCAATGGCGCCATAGAAGCTACCCTGCGGGAGCCAGCCATCGTTGACCAGATGAAGAAAATGATCATGATCATCGATTACATGGATCAGCGCACTTACCAGACTTTTTATAACGCTGAATTCGACCGCTGGGGTCAGTACATCCGGACTGCAAAAGTGACGGTCGACTGAGAAGATATTGATGTTTTATCGTGACCTGAAAATAACCGGAACACCAATGCAGCTACATTCCTTCATAGCAGAGATGATGGCGAGCGGTGACTTCTTGAGCGCTTTGATGCAAAAGCAGCAGCGCGAGAGAACTGGATGAACGGCAGTATTGCCAGTTGCCCACGCACCACCTGCAGCAGCGCGGCGCTTTCTTTTTTCATCGGCATGTGGGGCCTGCCGCAATACCAGGGCAGCGGCGGCGTCATCGTCTGCCAACCTGCCAGGAACGGCACGGGTTTTGCCCAGCCAGCAAAATAACCTTCAGGTCTTCATGCTCGACAAAGGTGTGCTGGAGGTCGGCGGTGGGTGCAAGGTTCAGGGCAAGTTCTGCGGTGGCAGGCGGGGAAGGGGTCATGTCCCATGCCTTGTACAGGACTGTGACGGTTTGATGTCTGTAAGAGTGCAAACATCGCGGCTGATCGTCAACCGCAGGGCAGGAAAGAAATTCGATGTGGGTGTTTAGTCTTCAACCCATGCAAGGCTGTTTTTTCCGATGGACTGCGCCAGCCGCTGCAGCCTGGGTGCAAAGCGGGTCTTCAGGTCGGCCGGGGAAACCGCATCTTTCGGGAAAATCATGTTGATTGCTGCAAGCAGCCGTTCACCGCTGAAGATGGGGAAGGCAATGGCGCCGAAGTGGGCTTCCGGGCTCCACTCGCCTTCGTTGGTGGCGTAACCCCGACGTCGGGTTTCACGAATCATCCGGGTCACTTTTTTGCGGTCGCGCGCGATCTCTCCTATGCCGTCCTCGCGGCTGCCCAGCATTTCCAGTAGCCCTTCGAGTTCTTCATCAGTGCAGGCGGAAAGGTAGGCACGGCCAACGGCTGTCACAAACATCGGCAGCTTCTGGCCCAGTCGTGCATGGTGTTGTGACAGCGTGCTCCAACGGTGGGTTGACTCGCGCACCACCATAAAACCGCCCTCGGCAGTGGCGATATCGCATGGCCAAAGCATCTCCTTGACGGACGCATGCATGAGCGGCGTGGCGACCTGAGAAACCCAGGCTTCGTCTTCAAAGCCCTCGCTCAGGCGCTTCACTTCGAAGGTCAGGTAGTACTGGCCGTCGCGTTCGCCGTGGCGCACCATGCCTTCTGACCTGAGCGTCTCCATCAAACGCTTGACGGTGGTCCTGTGCATGCCGCAGGCCTTTCCCAGCTCGGTGGTCGATGCGATGCCGCCGGGCGCGGCGTTGAGGGCCTTGAGCAACTGCAGGCCCCGTGAAAGGCCGCGCACTTCCTTGTATGCACTTGACGGATACGGCGCAGCAGTCACCACTGTTGTTCTCCGGCTTCGGGTTTCCACCATGCCAAAGGTGCATGGAGTGCACTCAGTTTACAGCCTGGTTTGATAGCCAGAAGATACGGCTCATCAAAGCGATGCGGTGATGGCCGCATCTGAAATTGCAATCGCAGGAAAATTAAATGTCGAATATCCCAACGCCCAGCCTTTGGCAAAACATGAACCGGACAGCCTTCTCACAGGGCTGGTTCGATGCAAAGGGCCTCAGCACGCGCTACCTGCAGTCGGGTGCCGCTTCGCTGCCACCACTTTTGTTGTTGCATGGTGTCGGCGGTCATGCTGAGGCGTATGCACGCAACCTGGCCGCGCATGGCCAGTTCTTCAATACCTGGTCGCTGGACATGATCGGCCACGGCTGGTCGGACAAGCCAGACCACCCTTACGAAGTCCATCACTACGTTGACCACGTCCTGCGGTTCATGGATGCCCAGGGCTGGGACAAGGCCTGCATCAGCGGTGAATCGCTGGGTGGTTGGGTGGCCGCGCGTATGGCGGCCAGCCACGCGGACAGGGTCGAGCGCGTGGTGCTCAATACCGCTGGTGGCTCGCGTGCCGAACCGTCCGTGATGGCGCGTATCAAGAGCCTGTCGACTCGCGCTGCTGAAGACCCGAGCTGGGAGTTCATCAAGGCGCGGGTTGAATGGCTGATGGCCCACCCCGAGCACGCGACAGAAGACCTGATTGCCTGCCGTCAGGCGATTTATTCGCAGCCCGGGTTCAAGCAGGCGATGGCGAACGCCATGGTTCTGCAGGACATGGATGTCCGTACCCGCAACCTGATCAGTCCCGAAGACTATGGCCGATTCAAGGCACCCACGCTGGTGCTCTGGACGTCGCACGACCCGACCGCCGATGTGTCCGAGGGCAAGCGCGTGGCGGACATGATTCCCGGCTCACAGTTTGTGGTGATGAACGACTGTGGACACTGGCCGCAGTGGGAAGACGTTGCCACCTTCGACCGCATCCACATCAACTTCCTGCTGGGCCGTCCGCTCGATACGCCCCTGGGTATCTGACGCATTCACATGGAAAGCAATGTTCAATGGGATGTGGTGATTGCCGGAGCCGGGCCGACTGGTCTGACGCTGGCCAATCATCTTGGCATGCTTGGCGTGCGCACACTGGTGCTGGAAACGCTTCCTGCGCTGATCGACTACCCGCGCGGTGTTGGCATGGACGACGAAACCCTGCGAAGCTTTCAGGCCATAGGGCTGGTGGAGCAGGTCAGGCGGCACACGGTGCCCAACCAGGCGATGCGTTTCGTAGACCGGCGTGGACGGGTGCTGGTGTCGATTAACCCGCAGGCGCAACCCTTTGGCTGGCCGCGGCGCAGCGGTTTTATCCAGCCGCTCATCGATCGCGAACTGGCAAGAGGCCTGGAGCGTTTTCCTCATGTGACGTTGCGGTTCAACAGCGCCGTACAGCGCTACAGCGAAGAAGACGGCATGGTGCATGTCGGCATCCAGCCCATGGATGCTCAGGGAGCACACAGCGGTGATATGACCTACGTCACGGCGCGTTTCCTGGTCGGCTGCGACGGCGGACGCAGCCCGGTGCGTGGCCTGATGAAACTGCCTTTCGACGGAAAAAGTGAATCCACAAAATGGCTGGTGATTGACATCGCCAACGACCCGATCGGGACACCGAATGTCAGTCTGGTACTCAACGACGAGTTCCCCTATGTCGAGATCGCGCTGCCGCACGGCATACGCCGCTTTGAGTTTCTGGTGCCTGCCGAAGCCGACGAGGCTGCCTATGACAACCGTGACCATATCCTTCAACTTCTCAAGCGGGTGTTGCCAGACCACGTCAGGCCGGAGGTTATCCGGCATCGGGTGTACATGCACCATGCGCGCATCGCTCCCGGTTTTGGCAAGGGCAGGGTATTCATTGCCGGTGATGCTGCGCATCTGATGCCCGTCTGGCAAGGCCAGGGTTTCAACACCGGGATACGCGACGCCACCAACCTTGCCTGGAAGCTGGCACTGGCCAGCCGCTGCAGTGAGCGGCCGGCTCTCCTGGACACCTACACGCAGGAACGTCATGCGCACGCGGGCGCCATGATCGATTTGTCGGTGCTGGTAGGCAAGATATTTGTACCGGCCAACCCTTTTCTGAGGCTTTGCAGGAACATCACCGCACCGCTGATTGCACGCATCACCCCGCTGCGCAACTACATTGCCGAAATGCGCTTCAAGCCCATGCCCTTTTTTGCAAACGGCGCAGTGGTACACCGGGGCATCCCGGACCCCAAGGGACCCGTGGGCCGCATGTTTGCCCAGCCCTGTGTGTGTGATCAGTTCGGACAGGCACTGCGGTTGGACGACGCCATCGGCCTGCGATTCGCGTTGCTGAGCTGGAGCGTGCACGCAGATGCCTGGATCAATGCCGGGTCACGGCAATTTTTGGCGAGGCTGGGTGCCGTGTCCATCGTCGTGCGGCCGGTCTGCCAGGATCTGGCGCGCGATGTGCCTGACGGTGGGCAGGTCCTGGCCGACCGGGATGGCGACTTCAAACGCTGGTTTGACGCTGCGCCGGGGTCCATCATCGTGCTGCGACCGGACCGTGTCGTGGCCGCGGTTTGTACGCCGTTTGAACTGAACGATACGCTTCAGGCGTTGAGCGCGAAGATGGGGCTTGATACGCTGGTATCCGCCGTCTCAACGCCACCGGCGGCTGAAAGCTATGCCGTGGCAATGTCTCCCACCCAAGCCGTGGAGATGGCATGACCACCTCTGCAAACGCCCGCGCCTTCCTGGGCATGTCGCACACGCCCCTGCTGGGCTTGGCCAGTCTGGACCCTGCGGTCGAGGCGCAACTCATGGCCTCCATAGACCTGGCCAGGCAGCACGTGCTGCAGTGGGCCCCAGACCGCATTGTGTTGATCGGACCAGACCACTACAACGGATTTTTCAACGAACTGATGCCGACCTTCTGTATTGGGACGCAGGCCTCGTCAGTGGGGGATTACCTGATGCCCAGCGGTCCGTTGAATGTCGATGGACCGCTTGCGCTGCAGGCAGCTGATTTCCTGATGGATGAATGCTTCGATCCGGCGGTTTCCCGCCGCATGCGGATAGACCATGGGCTTTCACAGCCGCTGCAACTGTTGTGGGGCAGTCTGGCCACACCGCCTGTGGTACCTATTTTTGTCAACGCACTGGCACCCCCCAGCATCCCGCGCGTGCGCCGTTGCCGCGATCTGGGGATGGCGCTGGGCCGCTTTCTGGATGGTGTGCCGGGCCGCACGCTGCTGATTGGTTCCGGTGGGTTGTCGCATGAGCCGCCCGTGCCGACCATGGACCACCCTGACCCGCAAGTGCGTGACCGCATCACACTGCGCTCTGACCTCACCGAGGCCACGCGCGCCGCCAAGATCAAGGGCGTGATTGCCGCCGGCTTGGCATTGGCCTCGGGCGAGTCGGCCATGAAGCCGCTCAACAGCGCGTGGGACCAGCGCTGGATGGACGGGCTGGAGCAGGGTGATATGGATTTTTTTGACAGCTATACCGAAGCCGGGATCACCGCAGAAGCAGGCTTGTCGGCCCACGAATCCAAGGCTTGGCTGATAGGCCGCGCCGCGCTGCCGTCCGGCGTGCGCGGCTGCGCTTTTCGCCGCTACCAGGCGATTGACGAACTGATTGCCGGCTTTGGCGTGATGTTTGTAGATGCTGATCCCGCACGTACAGGAAAAGATCATGGTTGACCCACAAACCTTGCAGTCGGTGGCTGCGCGCCTGCGCCAGGCGGCAGGGACGCGCTCGCCGATAGCCGCTCTCAGAAACGAATTCGCACAGCTGCCGGAAGCCGGGCAGGCCGCACTGGCCTATGGTGTGCAGCAACTCAACATCGCGCATGCAACGGCACAGGGCAGGCGCGTGGTGGGGCGCAAGATAGGACTGACGTCGGTTGCGGTGCAAAAGCAGATTGGCGTGAACCAACCCGACTTTGGGACACTGCTCGACGACATGATTTACGGCGACAACGAGGTGGTGCCCATGTCCCGCCTGCTGCAGCCCAAGGTTGAGGCGGAAATTGCGCTGGTGCTGGACAAGGACTTGCCACTGGCGACTTGCACGCTGGTCGAGCTCATCAACGCCACTGCTTATGTGCTGCCGGCCATCGAGATTGTGGACAGCCGTATCGCCAGCTGGGATATTCGCTTTTTTGACACCGTGGCCGACAACGCATCGAGTGGCCTGGTGGTGTTGGGTGGGCCGCTGCGTTCACTGAAGGATCTGGACCTGCGAACCTGCAAGATGGAAATGATGAGGGCCGGGCAGCGCGTGTCCTCGGGCACGGGCGCAGATTGCCTGGGCCATCCACTGAATGCGGCGCTCTGGCTGGCCCGCAAGATGGCCTCGCTGGGCCAGCCTCTGAAGGCTGGCGACCTGATCCTGACCGGGGCGTTGGGTCCCATGGTGGCGGTTTCGCCGGGCGATGTGTTTGAGGTGGGCATTTCCGGGCTGGGTTCCGTGGTCGCAAGGTTCAGTGAGTCTTGAGGCGGCATTTTTTAGAAAACTGATTACAAAAGGAGTCAACATGAAACACACGATTCGTACATTCATCAAGTCTTTGGCCGCGCTGTCCCTTGTCGGGCTGGCAGGTCTGACCTACGGCCAGGCCTTCCCTTCAAAACCGATCACGCTGATCGTGCCTTTTGCACCCGGCGGCCCGACGGACGCCATCTCGCGCAACGTTGCGCAGAAGATGAGCGACACACTGGGCCAACCCGTGCTGGTTGACAACCGCCCCGGCGCGGGTGGGCAGATCGCGGGTACCTTCGTCAAACAATCCAGGCCTGATGGCTACACACTGTTTGTAGGCGCCAGTGAAATGTTCGCCATCAATCAGACGCTCTTCAGCAAGTTCTCTTATGACCCGCTGAAAGACTTCAAGCCGGTCAGCGCCTTTGTTGAAACGCCGATGATCCTGGTGGTGTCAAAAGACAGCCCGGCCAACTCGGTGCAGGAGCTGATTGCGCTGGCAAAAACCAAACCAGGCGGGCTGTCTTTCGCGTCGCAAGGCCTGGGCTCCGTCGGGCATTTGCTGGGTCAGACCATGGCTGTGAAGACGGGAGCCACGATGGTCCACGTCCCGTACAAGGGCTCGGCACCTGCGCTGCAGGATCTGGCGACCGGCAGGGTCGACATGATGTTTGACGTGGTGGCCAGCAGCGGCCCCTTGATTGCCGGCGGCAAGCTCAAGGCTTTGGCAGTTGCCAACCCGCGTCCATTCGCCAACCTGCCTGGCGTGCCTACCCTGGCAGAAGCTGGCCTCAGCGGGCTGGATGCCAGCGTCTGGTTTGGCGTGGTGGCACCCGCAGGCACGCCAGATGCCGTGATTGCAGCCTTGAATGACGCCATCACCAAAGGCATTGCCACCCCTGATCTGACCAAACGTTTCGGTGACCTCGGCATGCGCCCCATGCCCATGAACGCACAGCAGTTTGGTGTGTTCATGAAAGGCGAAGTGGACCGCTGGACACCACTGGTCAAAGCCAGTGGCGCGGTGATCGACTGAGTCTTCGCTTTTAGATTGGAGAAAAAAGTGAGCAAAAAAATCAGGTGTGCTGTCATAGGCCCAGGCAACATAGGCACCGACCTGCTGGTCAAACTGCAGCGCAGCGCGGTGCTGGAGCCGGTCTGGATGGTCGGCATAGATCCCGCCTCGGACGGTCTCCAGCGCGCACGCGAAATGGGCATCAAGACCACCGCTGCAGGCGTAGACGGCCTGTTGCCGCATGTGCTGGCCGACGGGGTGCAGATCGCGTTCGACGCCACCAGTGCGTACGTGCATGCTGAAAACAGTCGCAAGCTCAATGCGTTGGGCGTGATGATGATTGACCTCACGCCAGCGGCAATTGGCCCTTTTTGCGTGCCACCTGTCAATCTGCGAGAGCACCTCGGTAAACGCGAGATCAACGTGAACATGGTCACCTGCGGTGGCCAGGCCACCATTCCCATGGTGGCGGCGGTCTCGCGCGTGCAGACTGTGAACTATGGAGAAATCGTTGCCACTGTCGCCAGCCGCTCTGTGGGGCCGGGTACCCGCAAGAACATCGACGAGTTCACCCGCACCACCGCTGGTGCCGTTGAAAAGGTGGGCGGCGCCAAACAGGGCAAGGCCATCATCGTCATAAACCCGGCGGAGCCGCCACTCATCATGCGTGACACGATTCACTGCCTGACCGAGGAAGCCCCGAAAGTGGCGCAAATCGAAGCTTCGGTGCATGCCATGGTCAAGGAGGTGCAGAAGTATGTGCCCGGATACCGGCTGGTCAACGGCCCGGTGTTTGACGGCAACCGCGTCTCGATTTACATGGAGGTCGAAGGCCTCGGCGATTACCTGCCCAAATATGCCGGCAACCTGGACATCATGACCGCCGCCGCGGCGCGAACGGCAGAAATGTTTGCGGAAGAAATATTGTCCGGTGCGTTGACGCTGGACGCCGTCACTGCCTGAGGAGCACAGCATGACCATGACCCACCAAAAAATCACCGTCCACGACATGACCCTGCGTGACGGCATGCACCCCAAGCGCCACCAGATGACGCTTGATCAAATGAAATCAGTGGCCTGCGGGCTTGATGCTGCCGGTGTGCCCCTGATCGAAGTCACGCATGGGGACGGCCTGGGCGGCAGTTCCGTCAACTATGGCTTTCCTGCGCACACCGATGAGCAATACCTGGGTGCAGTGATACCGCTGATGAAACAGGCCAAAGTGTCAGCCTTGCTGATACCCGGTATCGGCACGGTCGATCACTTGAAGATGGCGCATGAACTGGGTGTCAGCACCATACGTGTGGCCACGCACTGTACCGAAGCCGATGTCAGCGAGCAGCACATCCAGCGCTCACGCGAGCTGGGGCTGGATACGGTTGGCTTCCTCATGATGGCGCATATGAGCAGTCCGGAAGCGCTGACACAGCAGGCGCTGCTGATGGAAAGCTACGGTGCCAACTGCCTGTACATCACCGACTCGGCCGGCTACATGCTGCCCGACGACGTACGGGCGAGGGTGGGCGCGGTGCGGCAGGCCCTGAAACCTGAAACTGAACTGGGCTTTCACGGCCATCACAACCTGGCCATGGGCATTGCCAATTCACTGGCCGCCATTGAGGTGGGGGCCAACCGCATTGATGCGGCAGCGGCTGGCCTGGGTGCGGGTGCGGGCAATACACCGATGGAAGTTTTTATTGCCGTGTGCGCGCGCATGGGCATTGAAACCGGCGTTGATGTCTTCAGGATTCAGGACGTCGCCGAGGATCTGGTTGTGCCCATGATGGATCACATCATCCGCATCGACCGCGACTCCCTGACGCTGGGCTATGCCGGCGTTTACTCCAGCTTCCTGCTGTTTGCGAAGCGGGCAGAGAAGAAATACGGCATTCCCGCGCGTGACCTGCTGGTCGAACTCGGCCGGCGCGGCATGGTCGGCGGTCAGGAAGACATGATTGAAGACACGGCCATCACGATGGCACGCGGCCGTGCCGCCGCATTGGCATCTGCCAACTGAGCAAACAAGAATCGCGCTGCCGTTTTTTACGGCGCTTTGTTGCAGGGGCTGTGCTGGTTTACCCGTCTGGTGCCTGGCCGCCTGAGAAAAGGCAATTGCAGAGCCTGCGGTGACGCATGGTCTGTTTCGCGGCAGCGGGCCTTGCTTGAGCTGGTGAAGCTTCACGCAAAAAACTGGCTGGGCGTCAGACCGAAGTGCTTGCGGAACATCGTTGAAAAGGCACTCGGGCTTTCATAACCCAGGCCGAGAGCTACGTCGATGACCTTTTCGCCGCTGGCCAGCTGTTCCAGGGCTTTCAGAAGCCGCGCCTGCTGTCGCCACTGGCCGAAGGTCATGCCTGTTTCTTTCAGGAAAAGCCTCTGGATCGTCTTCACATCCACGGCCAGGCGGAGTGCCCAGTCGCCAATGGTCGAAGGGTCGTCGAGGTGCTCCTGCAGCAGTTTTGCAATAGCCACCAGGCGCGGGTCGGTCGGCATTTGCAATGAGAGCGGCAGCACGGGCAGGGCGCGCAGTTCATCGAGGATGAGGCGCAGAACGCGGCCGTTGCGCGATGCCGGCACTGGGGCGCCGGTGATGTCCATGGCCGCGCGTATCAGTTCACGCAGCAGCGGTGAAATGGAAACGGTCTGCGTGTTGCCCACCAGATTCCTTGCGGCCGCAGGCGCGACTGTGAGGCTTCGCATGTGCACTTCACCGATGCACCTGATCTCATGCATCATTCCGGCCTGCATCCAGATGGCCCGGGTCGGGGGCACCACCCAGAGACCGGCCTCGGCCTGAACGACCATGACCCCTCGCACGGCATAAAGCAGCTGATGCCGCGTGTGGGCGTGCCGCTCGATGTACCAGCCTGCGGGGTAGTCGGTGGCGCGACCGGCAATGGGTGCCTGCTCTGCCTCTATCTCTGCGAGCGTGTCCCGCAGCGTGGGTGGCTCCGGATTTCTTGGCATGTCCTTTTTGCGAGGGTTGATGGTCATTTTTGGCGAGACAGGCGGTCAGGATTTCCGCACAATTCTGGCATGCAATTGCCCATTTCATACGGCTTTACGAAACTCACGCTTTCGGGAACGCCAGTCCAACAAGGATCACTTCAATGAACGAGCCCGCAGGCATCGCCCCCGTCCGCACAGGCAATTCGATGGCCACACAGTGGCTGTTGAACATCGGGCATGCCATCGACCACATGTTTTTGCTGATCTTCGCCACAGCGGTCACAACAATCGCGAGCGAGTTCGGTGTGGCCCGCTGGGAGGACCTGATGCCCTACAGCGTGGCCGCGTTTTTCTTTTTTGGAGTGGGGTCGCTGCCTTCCGGAAAGCTGGGCGACCACTGGGGTCGACGCAACATGATGCTGGTGTTCTTTTTTGGCATGGGTGCGGCAGCCATGCTGGTGAGTGTGACCCAGTCGCCCTGGCAAATGGCTGTGGCACTGGCGCTGCTCGGTTGCTTTGCGTCCATCTACCACCCGGTCGGCATCCCGATGCTGGTGCAGGGTGCCGTGCGGCCAGGGTGGACTATCGGCATCAATGGTCTGGTGGGCAATCTGGGTGTGGCTGTCGCCGCGGTGGCCACTGGCTTTCTCGTGAAATATTCGGGTTGGCGCATGGCGTTTGCCGTGCCGGGCATGGTGTGCCTCGTCGTCGGCGTGGCGTTCTTCTTTATGGCGACGCGTGAACAAAGCGCGCCGGCGAAGAAAAAATCCGCGGCCGTCGCACCGGCGGGTGTGTCGATGGCCAGGCTTTTTCTTGTCATGACCATCGCTGCCACCAGCGGCAGTTTGCTGTTTAATTTCTCGACCAATAGCAACTACGAACTGCTGACCGACCGCCTGCAGGGCATTCTTCAGGACCCGGCACGCATTGGTGTGCTCCTGGCGCTCATTTATGCCGTCGCCTCCGTCACGCAGCTGGTGGTGGGGCATTTGATTGACCGTGTTGCGCTCAAAACCCTCTACCTTGGCATCATCACGGCCCAGGCGCTTCTGCTAGGTTTGTCCATGCTGGTGAGCGGCTGGGCATTCTTCGTGCTGCAGTTTCTGTTCATGTCGACGATTTTTGGGGCCATCCCATTTACCGATGCCATGATCGTTCGCTTCGTGGACGACAGCATGCGCTCGCGTGTCTCTGGCATGCGGCTGGCCGTTTCCCTGGGTGCAAGTTCAATCGCTGTCTGGCTGATCGGGCCAGTGGTCAAGCAGGCAGGCTTCACGGCGCTGCTCGGTGTCATGGCCGCAACCTCTGTGGTGACCCTGCTCATCGTGAGCCAGCTTCCGTCAACACCAGCGCCAAAGCGCCAGGCTCAAGCCCGTGAATAAAACAAAAAAATCCCGTCGCGGGCGTAGCCGGATCGTGTGACGTCAAGGGCAAGGTGTGCAGCAGTAGGCAGGGAAGGGGGGCATGTCCCATGCCTTGCACAGGGGTGTCACTGTTTTGTGAAGCCTCACGCCCTGCGGTGCTAACGTCTCAAAGACCTGTCGCCCTCACGCCGCACGTCACCAGAAAAGCGATTGAGGAATTGCCCGGAAACGTATTGAGCGTGATGCCGGCACCTTGGAGGTTGGCGATCGTCACATTGGCGGCAACAGGGCACACGGCTGCGCCTGTCACAGCCGTACAGGTCACTGCAGTACAACTCAGGCCAGTCACGGGTGGGTCGTTCACTACTGCGCCGGATGCATCTGCAGGCCCGAGGTTGGAGAACGTCAGTGTGTAGGTTGACGTGCTTCCCGCAGCCACTGTCGTGACCCCATCGGTTTTGACCGTTTGCAGGTTGGCCTGGCGCTGCACGCGCACATCGTCACCGGTATTCGCTGCGTTGTTGCCGTCGTAGTTGCTGCCGCCTACCGTGCCGCCGGTGGTGAAGGCCGTGTTGGCCGTGAGACCTGCTGCAGCCGGTGGCAGGGCAGTGGTGACCGTGCGGGTTCCGGTGGTATCGGTGGGGTCCAGAAAGAACGCCAGCGCCGAGTTGCTGTAAGTGCCGTTGGGGACTGTGATGGGGATGTTGACCGTGAAGGTGTAGGTGAGCGTGCAGCCGCCTGGCAGTGAGAAGGTGCCCGCCCTCAGGGCCGTAATATTGCCGTTGGCCGGGTCAAGCGTGGCGGTGCGCGTGCCAAGCGCGCAGGCAGAGGGCGCCGCGCTGAAACTGACGCTGGGCAGGGGCGGGTTCGCCACGGTGGCTGTGCCGCCGGGCAGGCTGGGGTCATACAGAGTCGCACCACGTACATCGCCCCGGCCCGCGCCGTTGGCGACAACAATTGAATAGGTGGTCGTGCCCGGTGGCGACACCGACGTGCTGGATGCCGGTGTGGATGTTGTCTTGATGGTCGTCAGTGCTGGCAGGCAATTGGCCGGCAGGCCCCCTGCGTTGTTTGGCAAGCCTGTGTTGGCGACTGTGGCGGCTGCACCTGCCGCACCCGCGCCGGCACCATAAGCGGCCGTTGTGCCGCCTTTGTTCGTCAACCCGGCAACGCCGCCTGCAAAGGTGCTTGCAGTGATGCCGAGCCCGGTGCTGGTGACCAGAAACCCGCCGCCGCCGCCGCCGCCAGGCCCGTGAATGGTGCCGTTGATATCGCCGCCCTGCCCACCTACCGCCTGCGCGCTGGCGACAGTGCCTGAACTGGCCAGCACCACAATGCCGCCCCCGGCACCGCCGCCGCCTGCTGCATCACAGTTGTTGGGTCCGTTGGCGGGACAGTTGGCGCCACTGATGGGTATGGACCGCCCAGCCTGGCCATTGGCCTGCAGCGCACCAGTACCCCCCACCGTTCCCGCCTTGACAAAAATCAGACCGCCGCCTGCACCGCCGGATGTGTCCAGCGCATAGCCGTTGTTGGATGTGCCGCTGCCGCCACCGCCGCCCATCGTGAGTTTGTTGGTGATGGCTGGCGTTGTGGCATTGCCGCCCCGGCCGCCGATGGCCAGGTTGGTGTTCCAGGTGTTGCCGCCAATGCCCCCGGCAGCGCTGTTGGCGCCACCGCCGCCGCCCGAGTTTTCGCCGTTGCCTGCAGGTGCCGAATCATCGCCGCCACCGCCTGCGTTGCCCGGGGCGCCGGCAGCCCGCGATCCGCCGCTGTAGCTTCGGCCGGTTGCCGTCAGGTAGACCGCCGTCGCAGAGATGGATTGGTTGTTGCTGGTCGCATTGGTGACTGAGCCATTTGCGGTGCTTGTTCCGGAGGTCTGCAGCACGCCGGCTGCGCTGAACACCACAAGCGCGCGATCAGGTGTTCCTGCCGTGCCTTCCCCCTTGCCGCCATGAGCCCCGT
This sequence comes from Pseudomonadota bacterium, assembly GCA_040387435.1. GTDB lineage: Bacteria > Pseudomonadota > Gammaproteobacteria > Burkholderiales > Burkholderiaceae_C > Polaromonas. The sequence goes on along the minus strand of JAZKDR010000003.1, from coordinate 34,858 downwards.
AGGTGTCGATCCTCACGCGGTCATAGTTCGCCAGCGTTTGTGCAGCGGCCCCGGCGGCACCCGCCAGGCTGGAACCCGCGTTGCCGCGAAAACCCGCGTAAGACGCATTGATGCTGCCGTTGTTGGTGAAAGCCCCGGCCACATCCACAACTACCACGCCGCCCGTCGTGCCATCCCAGGGTGCCGGCACGATGGACGCGGCCGCGTTGATGGTCAGCGTCGAGTACTGCGGCACCTCAATGACCTGATAGGTCTGGTTGTTGGTTGATGCCGTGTTTTGTGTGTAGGTGTTGATCAGATTCGCGGAAAGATTCAGCACATTGGCACCCACCGACACCACCCGTGCGAACTCATAGGTGCCCGCCGCAGTGGCCGGAAATGTGTAGGCCGCCGAATTGGTATTGGTGCCACCGGTGCCATCCTGCATCTGGATGATCATGACCAGGTCGCCCGTCGCGATGGCAGTGGTCGTGCCGCGAGGCGATGCGCTTGTATAACCAATCGTGCTACCCCCAGCGGCTCCGCCCGCTGCGGTTCCGGGGTAGTAGGTGTTGACCAGCGTATTGGCCGCACCAATGGTGCGGGCACCGATGATTCCGGGCGCTGCACAAACCTGCGCCTGTGACAGGCCAGCCTGAAAAATGCCGAAGAAAAAAACTACGAGGAGGCGGAAAGCGCAGTCACGGAAAAAATACATAAAACCATTTCCATAGCCGATGGTTTCACTTGTGAAACGCGACGAAAAAGAGAAGATACCCAAGAATCTGCGAGCTTACAAAAAAGCAGGCGTGAATAGGCGTGCGGCAAATATATTTTGAGTCGAATTGTTAGATTAGTTCTCACGAGTGGACTTTTTCCACTGGGTTGGGCGCGGTACCCGCATTGCATTCAGGGTCAAACGAGCCTGTCGCGTGGTCAGAGGGGAAGGCGCTTCAATCCGCTCTTTGAAATGAAATGCTTTTCCCCGGTCAGAAATATGGCCCTCGGATCTTCCTGCGCTACACAGCGTGTTTCCAGGGCGGCTGTCGACGCTAGAGGTGGTCGGGTACGATCTGACTAATAAATGACCACGCTCATATATCGAGCCGGACGGACGAAGTAATGAAACAGATCAAGGATGAGGACGCGGGCATGCCGAGGTTGGGCCTGCGCGAGCGCAACAAGCAGGAAAAACTGGTGCGTATCCGCAATGCAGCGTTGCTGCTCTTCCAGGCAAAGGGCTACGAGGCCACCACGACCAAAGAAATTGCAGAGGCTGCCGATGTCGCTATTGGCACCGTCTTCATGTATGCCAACGACAAACGGGATCTGCTTTTCCTGATCTTCAATGACGCGCTGGATGGCGTGGTTGAGGCGGCATTCAGGCGCGTTGACCGGGACAAGCCTTTGTCCCTGCAGGCGTTCGAGGTCTTCTCGCATTTTTACAAGGCCTTTCACCAGCAGGTCATGCTGGCACGCCTGCTGCTGAGGGAGCTGGTTTTTTTCTCCGAAGGCAAGCAGGCGGCACAGTACATGGAGAACCGCAGGCGCATCATCGAAGGACTTCAGGCCATGGCGCGGGACGCGCTCGCCAAAGGCGCCATCGCGGCCGACGCAGACGTCGAGAGGATTGCAAACACGTTCTTCTTTCTGTACTCCGGCGAAATAAGGTGGTGGTTGAGCGATGAAACGCCGGATTTGAAGAAGGGGCTCGCCAGCATGAAAGCCACGTTTGGTTTGCTGGGCGCAGGCCTTGGCGAACAAACCGCCAAAACACCGCAAAGAAAAAACCGGGCAGCTGCCTGATCACTTCTGCGGTGTTCTCCTCTTGAAGCACGGATGTCCGTACGCCCGCGGGCATGGTGCAAAGGCGACCTGAGTCACCACTCGGTGTAAACCCCAAGTCTCAAAATAATGACTGTAGTCATAATTGACCAAGTTTCAGCAATGCGCATTGCTGGAAATATTCAACGGACTGTTTGTTTATTTTGGAGAAATCATGAGATCACTTGGCGATGTTTGTTATGCGGCTGTGCTGCTGCCCATGACCCCCGACCTGAAAATCGATGAGCCGGCGTTTCGGAAATATCTGCAATACTTTCTGAAGGATGAGCGCTTCGTTGCGCGCGGTGGCCTGTGCATCAACCCCGAAGCGGGTGAAATTTTTTACCTGACACGTGAAGAGAAGCGCCGGGTGCTTGAGGTGGCGATGGAGGAAATCAATGGCAAGGTGCCGGTGATTGCCGGAACCTGGGCCCTGACCACGGCCGAGGTGGTGGACACCGCACGGGACGTCAAGGCGCTGGGCGCAGACGGCATTTTTGTCACGCCTCCCGGGGGTGCCCAGGACATCACGTCTTGCTGGGATGCGGACAACTACCCGGAGGTCTGGTCCGACCAGATCAAGGCGCAGGACAGGGCGGTTGACCTGCCGATCATCACCCATCCTGTGTCCGGTTCTGCCGCGCCTTTTTCGCCTGGCCTTCCGGTTGCTGCCACCCTGGCGATCTGCAAGGAGATCCCCAACATCGTGGGCTGGAAAATGACCTACGGCTATGACGGCTATCGCATCGTCGCCAAGGGCTTGCGAAGCCTGCCGAAGCGGGTGTCCGTCATGGCTGCGCTGGCGTCACGCTTTCACGAATATCGTGCGACCGACATGTTCGATGGCACGCTGAGTGGTTTCTGGAATTTCGGCATGGAAAGCATGCTCGATCATCTGGACGCCTGGGACAAACGGGACATTGACGGCGCCTGCACGATCTGGAACGGCGGGCTGGTCCAGCTGCATGAATACATTGCGGACATGGGGCGGCTGCATGTGCGCTACAAGGTCGCGACGTGGTTGCGCGGCCTGATTCCGAACCCTTTCATGCGCCCGCCCATGCCCAATCCGCGACAGATAGAAATCGACACGATTTACGACCTGCTCCAGAAGGCAGGCCTGTCCGTGATCGACAAGAAGGATGCAGTGCTCGGCACGCGCGGCTGATTTTCGGTTGAAAGAGACAACGCTCGTGGATGCGGTTATGCGGTGATGGCTTGAATGCACTTTCACCATACTGCTTCACGAGCGCCACACATAACAGGAGAATGATCATGAAAAAAATGGTATCGAAGGGCATGGTGGTGTGCCGGGTTGCCGTTGCCGCATTCGTACTGGCAGCTGTCGCACCTGCAGCGTGGAGCCAGGCCTATCCCACCAAACCCATGACGGCGGTGCTGACGCTGCCGCCGGGATCAACGGTAGACGTGCTTGCGCGGGTCTTTGCACTGCAGGTCGAAGCACGGCTGAAGCAGCCCATGCTGGTGGACAACAAACCGGGTGCAGGCCTGATGCTCGGGATGCAGGCCGTCCAGGCGGCACCCGCCGATGGCTACATGATGGTGTTCACGCCCGCGACGCCATTGACGATCCAGCCATTCAGAACCAAAAAGTTGCCCTATGCGGCCGACGGTTTCATACCGGTCTGTCAGACTTTCGAGAACACCTTTATGGTGGCCGTGCCCGAGTCGTCCCGATTCAAGGACTTCAAGTCCTTTCTGGCCGAGGCAAAGGCGAACCCGGGGAAGATCCGTTACGGCCACTCAGGCACGGGCTCGACGCCGCATCTGATGGCCGCGGAGCTGTGGCGTGATCTCGGGGTGAATCTGTCCGACATTCCCTACCGCGGAGAAACCGCCTACTTGCCGGGCTTGATTGCCGGAGACATTGAGGCCGGCATCGTGACCTCTTCGCTGGCCCATCAGCAGAAGCTGCGGCCCTTGCTCATTTTTTCAAAGGAACATTCAAAGTGGTTCCCCGCGGTACCCACGACGACCGACCTGGGGTACAACATTGCGCCAGCGGGCTACGGCGGCATATTCGTCCGTACCGGCACGCCTGCACCAGTGGTGCAAAAGCTGGAAGCCACCTGCAAGGATGTCGTCAACAGCGCGGCCTATCAGGCTTCGGCCGAGTCCCTCCTGCAAAGCGCAACCTATCTGGACAGGGCGGCTTTCTCTGCACGAATTGCCGAAGAAGCCAGGTCGAAGGCAAAACTGCTTTCAATCCTTAACCTGCCTGAATAGCACTGCTCCCCAGAAGCCGGGATCGGGCAGGACGATGAGAACTTTAGCGTCTGGCGTCCCGTGTCTGAGTTCGATCTTCTGGACGGGCGAGATGCCTTTGAAGGGCAATGAGCTGGGAAGCGTAACGATGCAGGTTATATCGACAATAACGCGCATCGACTGCCAGCCATACCCCCTCCCGGGCATTCCCCTTCCGTGTTGTTTAAACTTGCTGCTCCACCCAGAAAACCCCGGAGCATTGAATGACGACCACCGCAGCAGCCGTTTATAAAGACACACAACTCCTCATCAACAACGGATGGTGCGCTTCTGCCAGCGGCAAGACGCTGGATGTGGTGAACCCTGCCACCGGGAAAGTGATCGGCAAGGTGGCCCATGCGGGCATTCCTGACCTTGACCGTGCGCTGGCCGCTGCACAGGCCGGCTTCAATGCGTGGAAAAAAATCCCTGCCAACGAACGTGCCGTCACCATGCGCAAGGCCGCCGGCCTGCTGCGCGAACGTGCCCCCGAGATCGCGCGCCTGATGACACAGGAGCAGGGCAAGCCGTTTGCCGAAGCCCGCATTGAGGTGCTGGCCGGCGCCGACATCATCGAGTGGTTTGCCGATGAAGGCCGCCGTGTGTATGGCCGCATCGTGCCATCGCGCAACCTCGCGGCGCAGCAACTGGTGCTGAAGGAACCCATCGGCCCCGTCGCAGCCTTCACGCCATGGAACTTCCCCATCAACCAGGTCGTGCGCAAGCTGAGTGCAGCCTTGGCCAGCGGCTGCTCATTCCTGGTCAAGGCGCCAGAAGAGACGCCTGCTTCACCTGCCGCCTTGCTGCAGGCCTTTGTCGATGCCGGCGTGCCAGCAGGTACGGTCGGCCTGGTGTTCGGTGACCCGCATGAGATTTCCAGCTACCTGATTCCGCACCCCATCATCCGCAAGGTGACCTTCACCGGTTCTACACCGGTGGGCAAACAGCTGGCTGCGATGGCCGGCCTGCACATGAAGCGCGCCACCATGGAACTCGGCGGTCACGCGCCGGTCATCGTCTGTGATGACGCCGATGTGGCGCTTGCCGTCAAGGCGGCCGGCGGTGCGAAGTTCCGCAATGCGGGCCAGGTCTGCATCTCGCCGACGCGCTTTCTGGTGCACAACAGCATCAAGGACGAGTTTGCCAAGCTGATGGTGAAACACGCAGAAGGACTGAAGCTGGGCGATGGCCTCACCGAAGGCACCACCATCGGCCCGCTCGCCAATGCGCGCCGCCTGACGGCCATGGCCAAGGTGCTGGATGACGCCCGCAAGACCGGCGCAACCGTCGCCACCGGCGGTGAGCGTGTCGGCTCCGAAGGCAACTTCTTTGCGCCGACGGTGCTGACCGATGTCTCGCTGGACTCGGACGTTTTCAACAACGAGCCGTTTGGCCCCATCGCCGCCATCCGCGGCTTCGACAAGCTCGAAGAAGCGATTGCCGAGTCCAACCGGCTGCCTTATGGCCTGGCCGGTTACGCCTTCACGAAGTCCTTCAAGAACACCCATGTGCTGTCGCAGCAGATGGAAGTCGGCATGTTGTGGATCAACCAGCCCGCAGCGCCATCACCTGAAATGCCTTTCGGCGGCATCAAGGATTCGGGCTACGGTTCGGAAGGCGGTCCTGAAGCCATGGAGGCCTACCTGACGACCAAGGCTGTCTCCATCATGGCGGCGTGATCTGAAGCGCGGGATGAATCGGCGTCGCGACGATGCGGTTTCATCCCAACAAGGCTGACCTGTGGTGAAAATTTCACGCGTGTATCAACCGCGTAGTCCGCTGTTCTGGTTGATGGTGGTGCTTAACCTGCTGTCTGCCGTACTGGCCTGGATCACGCACAACCTTGCTCTTGGCGTTGCCGCAAGCCTGCTGGTCACGGGCTTTGCGATTGGCAACGCGCTGCTGGGGGCTTGGCTGATGTGGCGACTGGTGAACTCATGATGCGGGCGCTGTTCGTGCCACCGGGGGCTTCCTGCATTGCCCACGCTACAAGCCGTTAAACCGGCAACTCAATCACCACATCCGACAGTGGGTAGGCCACGCAGGGCAGGATGTAACCCTCGCGCTTTTCATCGCCGCTGAGACCCGGCCATTCGATGCTGTAGCGTACCTTGCCCTCAGCAAGCCTGCAGATGCAAGTGCGGCAGGTGCCGTTGCGGCATGAGCTGTCCATCAGCAAGCCCTCAAAACCGCCGCGATCTGCGGCTGTCAGCAGCGACATGGACGAGGGCGCTGCAAAGGTCTGCCCCGTGGGCTGGATGCGTGCGGTGAAAACCTGTTCATCGTCTGGCTGGATCGGCGGGGCTGGCATGTGGCCATGCTACAGGGAGCGCTTTTCGTTTTGCGCGACAATTCCACTTCCCCCGCCTTTTTTTATAAATATTTCCTACATGTCCAGCTATTCCGTTCGTCACGCCGCTCCCCGCGATGCCAAAGCCATTGCCGAAATTCATGTTGCCACCTGGCAGGCTGCCTATACAGACCTGATGCCCGAAGAGCATCTCAAAAAAATGACGCTTGAAAAGCGCCAGGCTTACTGGCGTGAAGCCATTGAATACAGCGAACCGCAATTGCTGGTTGCGACCGAGAACGACAAGATTGTGGGTTTTGTGGGCTTTGACCGCTCGCGCGACGCGGGCACGAAATCAACCGTCGGTGAGATCTGGGCGATGTATGTGTCGCCCGCACACTGGAACAACGGTGCCGGCGTGGCGCTTTGGGACGGCGCGCGCGAAGGCCTGAAAGAAGAGGGCTGCACGCAGGTCACCTTGTGGGTACTGCTGGGCAACGACCGTGCACTCGGTTTTTTTGAGCACTCCGCAGGCTTCAAACGCGAAATGACCTCGCTTAAAACAACTGATTTCAGCGGCACGCGGCTGGAAGAGATCCGCCTCAAGCGCGCGGTCGACTAAAAGGTTGCTGCTGTCTCAGGACGGCACGTTCACCACGCGCTCTTCCTCATCGGGGATCAGGGACGCACCTTCATCAGGATCCACCGGCAATTCCAGCGGGTTGGCATCGTCGTCGGTTTCTTCTGCGACAGGTTTGGGTGTTCTGCTCATGGTGGCCTCGATTCACATCTGGGTGATGGTGTTGGATCCGGGGTGGAAGATCTGCGGGTTGAAAATCTGACTCAAATGAAGCCTGATATTGGTCAGGCGCCCAGGATTGCGCACTAGTCCAACACATGTTTGTCTTGTCAGTGTGCGCTGACAGGGCGCCGTGTCTTGTGGCATTCCCCGTGTGCGCGGAACACCGTCTGTTGTCCTACACGCAGGCCATGCGCAGGCGCACAGTCGTGCGCAAGGTGGGTGCTTATGGTTTGAACACGAGCCCGATGATTCTTTCTCACCGCGGCATTTGTTCTGACTTTTTGAGAGGATCACCATCATGGAAAAAACCATTTACAACACCGGCACAGGTATGGACGCTACAGGTGCAGTCCAGCGTCGCGTGGATTCTGCCGGCGCGGCCCTGCACAGCGGTATCGACAAAGTTGCCGACCCCGCCCGCAGCGCAGTGGATCGCCTGAGCAGTACGGCGCATGAAACTGTGGACCGGATGGCCAGCTCCGCGAACACCACCGCCGACCGACTGTCTGATCAGACGCGTCGTTTCACCGAAATGCCGGTTCAGGCACTCGATACGTCCAAATCCTGGGTTCGTGAGCGTCCCCTGGAAGCCGTTGCGGCCGCGCTGGCGTTTGGTTTTGTTTTTGGCCGTCTGACCGCACGCTAGGGTGAGAGCCAGCCTGGGCGGCACAACCGCCGCCCGTTAACAAGCCGCCCGCGAGGCGGCTTTTTGCTGGACGTCAAAATACGGGATTGTTTAAAAGGGAAAGATATTTATGGCCAGCAGCCTGCTAGCGTTGATAGACGACATCGCCACCATTCTTGATGACGTGGCCGTGCTGTCGAAAGTGGCTGCCAAAAAGACCGCTGGCGTTCTGGGTGATGATCTCGCGCTCAATGCGCAGCAGGTGTCCGGCGTCAAGGCCGAGCGTGAACTCCCCGTGGTCTGGGCGGTGGCCAAGGGCTCGTTCATCAACAAGGCCATTCTGGTGCCGGCCGCTCTGGCCATCAGTGCTTTCGCTCCGTGGGCAGTGACGCCGCTGTTGATGGTGGGCGGCGCATTTTTGTGCTTTGAAGGTTTTGAAAAACTCGCCCACAAGTTCATGCACAGCAAACACGAGCAGCAGGCCGGGCATGAGGAACTGATCAGTGCGCTGGCTGACCCCGCGATCGACCTGGTGGCAGTCGAGAAGGCCAAGATCAAGGGCGCCATCCGGACGGATTTCATCCTCTCGGCCGAAATTATTGCCATCACACTTGGCACTGTGCAGGACAGCGCCTTCGCCACCCAGTTTGCAGTGTTGAGTGCCATCGCCTTTGTGATGACCGTCGGGGTCTACGGCCTGGTGGCCGGCATCGTCAAGCTGGACGACGGCGGTCTGTATTTGACGCAACGTTCTGGTGAGAGTGCGGCGATACGTTTGCAGCGCAGCCTGGGCCGCGGCATTTTGCTGGCTGCGCCGTGGCTGATGAAAGCCTTGTCGGTCGCGGGGACCATCGCCATGTTTCTGGTCGGCGGCGGCATCGTCACGCACGGTGTGCAGCCCTTGCACCACTTCATCGAAGGCCTGGCCGCCAAAGCGGGTGGCTGGATGGGCGCCGTCACGCCATTGTTGATGGATGCGGTGGTGGGGCTCATCACGGGCGCCGCGGCCTTGGCGGTTGTGAGTGTGGTCAAAAAGTTCTGGCCCGCAAAAGCAGGAACGCCCGCTTGAAGCCGGGCAGGCGTCGCCGTTTGATGGAGTCCGCGTGATCTCGCTTTTTCTCAAATGCCTGATGGGGGCGGCGGCCGTTCTGGTGATCGCGCTGCTGTCGCGTTCAAAAAGCTTTTACATCGCCGGCCTGGTGCCGCTGTTCCCCACCTTCGCACTGATCGCGCACTACATCGTCGGGTCGGAGCGTTCCGCTGCAGATCTGCGCACCACTGCGCTCTTCGGCCTGTGGTCACTGATTCCGTATGCGATCTACCTGCTCGCGGTGTACTGGTTCAGCACGCGCCTGTCGCTGACCAGCACCTTGCTGCTCGCCACAGCCGCGTGGGCCGTGGCGGCAGCCATCCTGCTGCTTGGCTGGACGAACTTTTACACCGCCTGAGCAATCCGTATCACTGCGCCGGCAGGCATGGCGTTTTTCATCGCAGACTTGATCCGGGATCCACTGTCAAATGAAGCCGCAGCTGGGATTCATGGACCCCCCGGTCGGGCCCGGGATGACATCAAGGGTCAGGCGGCGACTTCTTCCAGCTTCCTGTCTGCCGCAACCGTTGCTTCAGCCTTTGCCAAGGCCGGCTTGGCCCACGCGCTGCACATCGCATCAGGCAGGCTGCTCTTGCGCTGGATCAGGTCATTCTTTCCGAACAGCTCCGCGATCCAGTCGACAAACACGCGCACCTTGTTGCTCAGGTGGCGGTTCGGCGGGTAGACCACGTGCAGGGGAATGGCGCCGCCACACCACTCGGTGAACAGGGGCTCCAGCTTGCCGCTGCTGATGTGGTCCTGGACCAGAAAGCTGGCGGTGTGCAGCACACCCAGGCCAGCCAGCGCGGCGGCTACGCCAGCGTTGGAGTCGTTGACGGACAGCTGTTTGTGGCCGGCCATTTCCACGGTCTCGCCGTCCTTGTACAACTCGGAAGTGAAGATCTTGCCGTTGCGGGGTGAGGCGTAACGAATCAGCTGGTGGCCGTTTTCAAGCTCGCCGGGGTGCTTCAGCTGGCCGTAACGCTTGAGGTAAGCCGGCGATGCGCAGGACATCAGATAGAACTCGCCAATCTTGCGCGCCACCAGCGACTGGTCGGTCAGCTCGCCGCCGCGCACCACGCAATCCACGTTCTCGGCAATGATGTCTATGGGCCTGTCGCTGACACCGAGCTCCAGCTGGATGTCGGGATAGCGGGCATAAAAATCAGGCAGGGCGGGGATGATCACGGCCAAGCCCAGCGAAGAGGGCACGTCGATCTTCAGGCGGCCGCGCGGGCTGGCTTTGGCGCGTGACATGCTGGACTCCAGTTCATGCACTTCGCCCAGCAGGCGGCTGGCCTGCTCGTAATAGGCCGCGCCATCCACGGTGACGGTGACCTTGCGGGTGGTGCGGTTGAGCAGCTTGGTGTCCAGCTCTTTTTCAAGGTCCTGGATCAGCCGGGTGACCGTGGGCTTGGGCAGGTCCATGGAGTCGGCGGCTTTGGTGAAGGTGCCGGCTTCCACCACCCGCACAAACGCCTGCATTGCTGAAAACTTGTCCATTTTTGTCGCTCCCTCAGATTTGCCCTGCATCGCAGCGAAATGCGCTGTTTGCGGGCTGGAAGCGATTATTGGGCAAATTTAAAGCCCCATTGTTGCAGTGGTGAAACAAAGAATGAGCGAAATCGCTATTTATTGAGCCGGGCAGGCCCCCTACATTCTGCTGCATCGCAACAAATTGACGCCGCCATGCGGCTTTGAAGATCGGCTTACACCATGCACCGCTCCCAGGTTTCCAGCGCCGCCCCGGCAGCCCCCGCATCTGACTGGATCAGCAAACAGGTCGATGTGACGGTGGCCAGCGCGCCCGGCAAGACGGCGCAAAAGACACTGGACATGCGCTTTTATGGCCGCCGGAGCGCCGATGCGGGTGTGTCGTCGCCCCTGGTGGTGCATTTCCATGCAGGTGCTTTTGTGGCCGGATCGCTGGAAACCGGCGCTGCGGTTCCCCGCCTGCTGGCCGAAGCGGGTGCGGTGGTGATGTCGGTCGGCTACCCGCTGGCCCCGGCCCACCCCTTCCCCGAAGCGATTGAAGCCGGCTATGCCGCGCTGCTTTGGGCCGTCAAGGCGAGAGTCAAGTTGGCCGGCAAACAGGCACAGGTGTTTGTGGCCGGTGAAGAAGCCGGCGGCAACATCGCCGCCGCCGTGGCGCTGATGTCGCGTGACCAGCATGAGCCTGAACTGGCCGGGCAGATTTTGTTGTCGCCCATGCTGGACCCTTGCATGGCGACGGCGTCACTGCGCTGCGCCGATGCCGGCCCGGTGGGCTGCACCTGGGCCGATGGCTGGCACAAATACCTGTCGCGCCTGCAGGAATGCGGCCACCCTTACGCTGCACCCGGCACGGCTTTGCGCCTGGCTGATTTGCCGCCCACGCTGGTTCTCACCGCCGAAGACGACCCCCTGCGTGACGAGGCACTGGCCTATGTCAACCGCCTGCGGGAGGCCGGACGGCTGGCCCATGTCTCTGTGTTGCCCGGCCCCACAGGCTGGCCCGCCAGTTATGTCGATGCATCGGACACCAAAAGAAGCTGGTCGCCCGCGGTATTGAAGGAACTCAAAACCTTTCTGGCCGGCAGTGCCGCCAGGCGCACGGCCAGTGCATTGATCGCTGGTCAAGCTGATGGCGCCACCGGCAAACACCCGTCATCACCCATCTCCATTTTTTAAGTCATCTGCTCAAGGAAAACATCATGCAAACCATTCGTCTCCACACCCCCAAACGCCGTCTGCTTGCCATTGCCGTCGCGGTGTTTGCCTTGACTGGCCTGACCGCCACTATTTTTGGCGTCACCAGTTCACGTGCCCAGCCGGCTGCGGCCGAAGCACCTGCCACGCCAGTGTCGGTGGCCACTGTTGTTCAGAGCGATGTTGCCGCCTGGGAAGAGTTCTCGGGCCGGCTTGAAGCGGTCGAACGTGTGGACATTCGTTCGCGGGTCGCCGGCACCATACAGGCGGTGCACTTTCGGGAAGGCGCACTCGTCAAGAAGGGCGACCTGCTGTTGACGATCGACCCTGCTCCTTATGCGGCCGACGTGCAGCGCGCCGAAGCGCAGGTCGGCGCGGCGCAGGCCCGCGTGGCACAGGCCAAGGGTGAGCAGGAGCGCTCGCAGCGTTTGTGGAGCGAGCAGGCGATTTCCAAACGCGAGTTCGACGAACGCACCAACGGCCAGCGCGAGGCCGACGCCAACCTGCGTGCCGCACAGGCCGCCTTGCAAACCGCGCAATTGAGCATGGGCTACACGCAGGTGCGCGCACCGGTGTCCGGCCGTGTCGGCAAGCTCGAAGTGACGGTGGGCAACCTGGTGGCCGCCGGCCCGGGCGCACCGGTGCTGACCACGCTGGTGTCCGTGAGCCCCATCTACGCCAGCTTTGATGCCGACGAACAACTGGTCGCCAAGGCGCTGAAGGAAGTCAGCAGCGGTGGTGAACGCAAGCTTGACCGTATTCCCGTGCAGATGGGCACGGCAGCCAGCAGCGACACACCGTTTGAAGGCCGTCTGCAACTGGTCGACAACCAGGTCGATGCCAAAAGCGGCACGGTGCGTGCGCGTGCCGTGTTCGACAACAAGGACGGCCAGCTCATGCCCGGTCAGTTCGCCCGCATCCGCATGGGCCAGGCCACGAAAGCCAGTGCGCTGCTCATCAACGAGCGCGCGGTCGGCACCGACCAGAACAAGAAGTTTGTGATGGTGGTGGGCGCCGACAACAAGGCAGCCTACCGCGAGGTCACGCTGGGTGCATCGGTCAACGGCCTGCGTGTCATCAAGAGTGGCCTCGCTGCCAATGAACGCATCGTTGTCAACGGCCTGCAGCGCATACGCCCCGGGGCACTCGTGGCACCGCAGGTCGTGGAGATGACGGCGAAAGCCGAACTCTCTGGTGGCGACAAGGCCATCAAGGTCGCTGCCAAATAAACGAGGCCCTGCTTTTTAGCGTCTTACCGAACAAGAAGAACTGCCATGAATTTGTCCAAATTTTTTATTGACCGGCCCATTTTTGCCGGCGTGCTTTCGCTGCTGATGCTTATCGCCGGCCTGGTAGCCCTGCGCGGTTTGCCGATTTCCGAATACCCGGAAGTCGCGCCGCCCACCATCGTCGTGCGTGCCCAGTACCCCGGTGCCAACCCAAAGGTGATTGCCGAGACAGTGGCGACACCGCTGGAAGAATCCATCAACGGCGTCGAAGGCATGCTCTACATGAACAGCCAGGCCACGACCGATGGTGTGATGACGCTGGCCGTCACCTTCAAGCTGGGCACCGACCCCGACAAGGCGCAGCAGATGGTGCAAAACCGCGTCTCGCAGGCCGAGCCGCGTTTGCCTGAAGAGGTGCGCCGCCTGGGGGTTAGCACGGTCAAGAGTGCGCCCAACATCACGATGGTGGTGCACCTGGTGTCGCCCAATGACCGGTACGACATCAACTACCTGCGCAACTACGCGGTGCTGAATGTGAAAGACCGCCTCGCACGCATCCAGGGTGTGGGCCAGGTGCAGATCTTCGGTGGTGGTGACTATTCGATGCGCGTCTGGCTGGACCCGCAGAAAGTGGCGCAGCGTGGCCTCTCGGCCAGTGATGTGGTGGCCGCCATCCGTGGCCAGAACGTTCAGGCCGCAGCGGGTGTGGTCGGTGCATCGCCCGGCCTGGCCGGTGTCGACATGCAGCTGTCCATCAACGCGCAGGGCCGTCTGCAGAATGAAGAAGAATTCGGCGACATCATCGTCAAGACCGGTGCCGATGGCGCCATCACACGGCTGCGTGACATTGCCCGCCTGGAGCTGGGCGCTGCCGACTACGCCCTGCGCTCGCTGCTGAACAACAAGCAGGCCGTGGGCATGGGCGTGTTCCAGGCGCCGGGTTCCAACTCGCTGGAGATTTCCGACGCGGTGCGCAAGACCATGGACGAGCTGTCGAAGAACATGCCTGAAGGCGTGGAGTACCGCATCGCCTATGACCCGACGCAGTTTGTGCGCGCCTCCATCAAGTCGGTCATCACCACCTTGCTCGAAGCGATTGCACTGGTGGTGCTGGTGGTGATTCTGTTTTTGCAGACGTGGCGTGCCTCCATCATTCCGCTGCTGGCTGTGCCGGTGTCGGTGGTCGGCACGTTCGCGGTGCTGCACCTGCTGGGCTTTTCCATCAACGCGCTCAGCCTGTTCGGGCTGGTGCTGGCCATCGGCATTGTGGTGGACGACGCCATCGTGGTGGTCGAGAACGTCGAGCGCAACATCAGCGACGGGCTGAGCCCGCGTGAGGCCACCTACCGCGCCATGCGCGAGGTGTCCGGCCCCATCATCGCGATTGCGCTGGTGCTGGTGGCGGTGTTTGTACCGCTGGCCTTCATCAGCGGCCTGACCGGCCAGTTCTACCGCCAGTTCGCGGTGACGATTGCGATCTCGACCGTGATCTCGGCCATCAACTCGCTGACCTTGTCGCCAGCGCTTGCCGCCTTGCTGCTCAAGGGCCACGATGCGCCCAAAGACAAACTGACGCGTGGCATGGACAAGGTCTTTGGCCGCTTCTTCGCCGGCTTCAACCGCCTGTTCAGCCGCGGTGCCACGGGCTACAGCACGGGTGTGAAGAGCGCCATTTCGCGCAAGACCGCCATGCTGGCTTTTTACCTGGTGCTGGTGGCGGCGACGGTCGGCATCTTCAAGCTGGTACCCGGCGGTTTTGTGCCTGCACAGGACAAGCAGTACCTGATCGGCTTTGCGCAGCTGCCTGACGGCGCCACGCTGGATCGCACTGAAGACGTGATCCAGCGCATGGGCGAGATCATGAAGAAGAACCCCAACGTGGAAGACGCGATTGCCTTCCCGGGCCTCTCGATCAACGGCTTCACCAACAGCTCCAACTCGGGCATCGTGTTTGCCACGCTCAAACCGTTTGCAGAACGCACGCACAAGGACCAGAGCGGTGGTGCTGTTGCGGGGCAACTCAACCAGGCGTTCTTCGGCATCCAGGATGCCTTCATCGTGATGTTCCCGCCGCCGCCCGTCGAAGGCCTGGGCACCACGGGCGGCTTCAAGCTGCAACTGGAAGACCGTGCCTCGCTGGGTTACGACGCGATGGACGGCGCTGTAAAGGCCTTCATGGCCAAGGTGGCCAAGGCGCCTGAAATTGCCGGGACCTTCACCAGCTGGCAGGTCAATGTGCCGCAGCTGTATGCCGACATCGACCGCGCCAAGGCACGCCAGCTGAATGTGCCGGTGACCGACATCTTCGACACCATGCAGATCTACCTCGGTAGCCTGTATGCGAACGACTTCAACAAGTTTGGCCGCACCTACAGCGTGCGTGTGCAGGCCGATGCGGCCTACCGTGCGCGGGCTGAAGACGTGGGCCTGCTCAAGGTGCGTTCCACCACCGGCGAGATGGTGCCGCTGTCAGCGCTGATGAAAGTGAACTCCAGCTTCGGCCCAGAGCGCGCCATGCGCTACAACGGTTATCTCTCGGCCGACGTGAGCGGTGGCCCTGCACCCGGCTACTCGTCGGGCCAGGCGCAGGAAGCGATTGAACGCATCGCCGCAGAGACGCTGCCCAAGGGCATCAGCTATGAGTGGACGGAGCTGACCTACCAGGAAATCCTGGCCGGCAACTCTGCGGTGCTGGTGTTCCCGTTGGCGATCCTGCTGGTCTTCCTGGTG
Organism: Pseudomonadota bacterium; assembly: GCA_040387435.1. GTDB lineage: Bacteria > Pseudomonadota > Gammaproteobacteria > Burkholderiales > Burkholderiaceae_C > Polaromonas. The sequence goes on along the minus strand of JAZKDR010000003.1, from coordinate 19,336 downwards.
CTGGCTGCGCAGTATGAAAGCCTGACTTTGCCGCTGGCCATCATCCTGATCGTGCCCATGGGCCTGCTGGCCGCCATGACCGGCGTGTGGATCTCCGGCGGCGACAACAACGTCTTCACGCAGATCGGCCTGATGGTGCTGGTGGGACTCTCGGCGAAGAACGCGATTCTGATTGTGGAGTTCGCCCGCGAGCTGGAATTTGCCGGCCGCACGCCGATACAGGCTGCGATCGAGGCCAGCCGCCTTCGCCTGCGCCCCATTTTGATGACCTCACTGGCCTTTGTCATGGGTGTGTTGCCACTGGTGCTGTCGACCGGTGCGGGTGCAGAAATGCGCTCGGCCATGGGTGTGGCGGTGTTCGCCGGGATGATTGGCGTGACGGCTTTTGGCCTCTTCCTCACGCCGGTGTTTTACGTGGCCTTGCGTGCGCTCACCGGCAACCGCCCGCTCAAGCTGCATGGCGAGGTGCCGCATGTCGAACATGCCATCGGCTCGGGTGGTGGCGGTGTGCTGCATGCGCAGCCTGCAGCACCGCTCAAACAACACGAATAAAAGAACGAACTGAAAAGAAAGACCCAAGGAGTTCACCATGAATCACTCTTCATCCAGATTGCGCGCGGTGCTGGCACCGCTGGCCATGGCGCTTGTGCTGGCCGGGTGCGCCACGCCTGCCGTCGTTGATTCTTCGCGCCTGCCATCCGCGCCCACCGCCTTCAAGGAAAACGCCAACGCCGTGCAGACGCCTGCGACCGCGCCGCAAGTCCAGGGCCTGTGGTGGAAGGTGTTTGCCGACCCGGTGCTGGACGGCCTCATCGACCGCGCCAACGGCAACAACAACAGCGTCCAGGTGGCGGCTGGCCGGCTGGCGCAGGCAAGGGCGATTGCCGGCCAGCTCGATGCCAACCGATTTCCGCAAATCGGCATTGGTGCCGGTGCGACACGGCAGCGCAGTTCAACGACAGGCAACGTCGCACAAACCGTGGTGAGTGCGGGTGCCAACCTGTCTTATGAAGTGGATTTGTTCGGCAAGCTCTCGGGCGCGTCGAATGCCGCGTCGCTCGATGCCTCTTCGCGCGAAGCCCTGCTGCGCAGCACACAGCTGCTGGTGCAGGCCGATGTGGCGCAAACCTACCTCAGCCTGCGCGCACTCGACACCGAACGTGAATTGGTGCGCGGCACCCTGCAGGCCTACCGCAACACATTGCGCCTGACGGAAATCCGCTACCGTGAAGGCGATGTGGCCGAACTGGATGTGGCGCGTGTGCGCAGCGAAGCGGCGTCCACCGAATCGGAAGCACTGGCGCTCGACCAGCGCCGCGCCGCGCTTGAACATGCATTGGCTGTGCTGGTGGGAGAGGTCGCTTCAAATTTTGAAGTCGCCCCCACCACCTGGGCCACGGCCTTGCCCGTGATCCCCGCTGGTGTGCCCAGCACGGTCTTGATACGCAGGCCGGACATCTCTGCCGCACAAAACACAATGCAGGCGGCGCAGGCGAGGGTGGGCGTGGCCAAGGCCGCGTGGTTCCCGACGTTCTCGCTGACCGCCAATGGCGGTTACGCCGCGCCTGACATCAAGGACCTGTTCAAACTCTCGACGCAGGCCTGGGGTGTGGGTGCGCTGCTGTCGCTGCCCATTTTTGACGGCGGCCGCCGTGAAGCCGGCGTGCAGGGAGCCAATGCCGAGCTGGACATCGCGCTGGCCAATTACCGCGAGCAGGTGCTGGTCGCCTTCAGGGATGTGGAAGACCAGCTCTCGGCGCTGCGCCTGCTGGCCGACCAGGCCGAGGCGCAGTCGCGCTCGGTGGACTCCAGCAGCCGCGCGACCTTGTTGTCGGGATCGCGTTACCGTAACGGGTTCGTCAGCCAGCTTGAACTGCTGGACGCCCAGCGCAGCGAGTTGCGCAACCGCCGGCAGGCGCTGCAGGTCAAGTCGGCCCAGTACCTGGCGACGGTGGGCTTGATACGTGCGCTGGGTGGCGGCTGGGCGTGAGTTGCCCGCCTGACCGGGGTCGGCATGTCCGGCCCCGATCTTGACCAAACCTAGGGTTTTTACTCAATCAACACTTACCGGTCGACAGGTAGACTGTCTCATCGAATTTAATTTTGAGAGACAAGCCATGAGCAACAAGGAAACAACGCAAGCCGGTGCCAAGGCGCCCATTCGTCTGGATATGGTGATCGTCGGTGGCGGCTTCGGCGGCATGTATGCCACCTACAAGTTCCGCGAAATGGGCCTGAAGATCCAGAGTTTCGAGGCCGGCGGTGACCTCGGCGGCGTCTGGTACTGGAACCGCTACCCCGGTGCCCGCGTCGACCTGCCCAGCATCGACTACAGCTATTCCTTCTCGCCTGAAATCGAACAGGAATGGACCTGGTCCGAGCAGTTTGCGGCCCAGCCCGAGCTGCTGCGCTACATCGACTTCGTGGCCACCCGGCTCGACCTGCGCAAGCACTTCCAGTTCAAGACCCGCATCACCAGCTCGGTCTGGGACGAAGAGCGCCAGCTGTGGACGGTCGAAACCGATCGCGGTGACCGCTACGAAGCACCGTTCTGTGTCATGGCCACGGGCCCGCTGTCGGTGCCCAAGGTGCCGGACATTCCCGGTGTCGAAAAATTCAAGGGCCGCCTGCTGCACGCAGCGCGCTGGCCGCATGAGCCGGTCTCGTTTGCCGGCCTGCGTGTGGGTGTGATCGGCACCGGCTCCACCGGCATCCAGATCGTGCAGGACGTCGGTCCGCATGCAGGGGAGCTCTTTGTGTTTCAGCGCACGCCGAGCTTCACCATGCCCATGCGCAACGTGCCGCTCAAACCGGACTACGTCGACGAAGTCAAACGCAACTACGCGGGCATCCGCGAGGCAGCACGCAACAGCACCGTCGGCGGCACGCGGCCGCAGTCGACACGTGCCTTCTTCAGCGTGACGGCCGAGCAGCGCCAGGCCTTGCTGGAAGACGCCTGGAAGCAGGGCGGCCTCGCCATGCTGGGCACCTTCGGCGACCTGATGATCAACGAAGAGGCCAACGAGCACGTGGCTGAATTCGTGCGCGGCAAGATCGCCGAAGTGGTCACCGACCCGAAGACGGCCGAAGCCCTCAAGCCCAAGGGTTACCCCATCTTTGCGCGCCGACCCTGTCTGGACTCCAGCTATTACGAGACCTACAACCTGCCGAACGTGCACCTGATGGACTGCATCACCGACCCCATCGTCGAAATCACCGAGCGTGGCGTGCGTACCGCCGCCGGCGAGACCGAACTCGACATGCTGATCCTGGCCACGGGCTACGACGGCCTGACCGGCGCACTGATCGCTTTCGACGTGGTCGGCAAGGGCGGCCACACCGTCAACCAGAAATGGAAAGCAGGCGGGCGTTCGACGCTGGGCATCATGATGGAAGGTTTCCCCAACCTGTTCATGACCACCGGCCCCAACGGCCCGTCGGCACTGGCCAACATCATCCGCATCAGCGAACACGACGTCGACTGGATCGCTGCCGCCATCACGCACATGAAGCAAAACGGCCTCGCCACCATGGAGCCGACCACCCAGGCCGAAGACAACTGGATGGGCGTCGTGCAGGGCTTGGCCCAGCGCTCGCTGATCAACAAGGCCAAGACCTGGTGGGTGGGCGCCAACGTCCCCGGCAAGTCGCAGGGCCTGACCATGTTTATCGGCGGCTTCGCCAAATACCGCGAGCTGTGCGCCAATGCCGCGAACGACGGCTACAGCGGCTTTGCCTTCGAACAGCTGAACGAGCCGGCTGAGGCTTGAGTTGAACGCTGAAGCACTGGATTTGTTTAATGCGTCATGGATGAATCAATAAGTGCTTAATGACTGATTTGTGAGACATTAATCTCTGGCTGGCCCGAAAGCGGCCGCCCCCAGCACCAAAAAGGCTCAAAAACACTGTTTTTGGGCCTTTTTTGATGCCCGTTTTGGCCTCCAGACCAATAGACATGAGCGTGAGCAGCTACTGAATTAATAGCAACCGTGTTTTTCACAGGTGTTCACGACAAGCGTCAGGCAGGCTCGTTCTGTTAAAACACCCTGTTCTCCTTCTTAAGTTAGCCCCGATGTCCGCAACCGTTCCCGCCACTTCATCTTCCGAGCCCGCCACCATTCACTGGACAGAGGGCGGCGAGGCGCGTTCTGCGCTCTGGCGGTCTGAGCGGGGGGCTGCGCCGCCCAAGCGGGTGGTGATTGCCGATGACAGCATGGCGGCCGACACGGCTTACCGCATGGCCTGTGAAGGCACGGGTCTGCTGTGGCGTGGAGATTTCCAGAATGCCCGGCTGTTGCTGCAGGCGATGGCGCGGCGTGTCGACAAGCCCGCCAAACCGAAACGCACCAAACGCCACAAGGCGGGTGAGTCTGATGCCGTGGCGGAAGCACCTGCGCCGGTGTTTCCGGAGGCGTTTCACCTGCACCGTCAGGCACAGGCACAGCGTGCGCGCGTGCTGGGCATGGTGCTGATTCCGTTTGATGCGGACTACAGCATTCCGCTGCGCCGCGCGCCCGACGCCAAAAAGGCCTGCGCCGAGGCTTGGGGGACTGTTAAGGACAGCAAGGATATTTCTGTCGCCTCGCTGCGCGAACTGATGGGTTTCATCAGCGCGCATGAATGGCGGCGCAAGGGGGTGCCGATTCCTGCGCTGGGTGAAGATGGGCCGCACAACCGCGTGCATCCGCATTACGGTGTGTTCTCGCCGGTGCGTGGCGAATACATCGACCTCGTGGCCCAGGCACCTGTGCCCGAGATCGATGACATGACGGGTTTTGACGTTGGCACCGGCACCGGCGTGCTGGCTGCGGTGCTGGCGCTGCGCAGCGGCATTGATCGGGTGATTGCCACCGACCAGGACCCGCGCGCGCTGGCCTGTGCACGTGACAACCTCAAGCGCCTGGGCTTCCCGCAAATCGAGGTGCGCGAGGCAGACCTCTTTCCAGAAGGCAAGGCACACGTGATCGTCTGCAACCCGCCCTGGCTGCCGGCGCGTCCCGGTTCGCCGATTGAACATGCGGTGTACGACGAAGACAGCCGCATGCTGCTGGGCTTTCTCAAGGGACTGGCAGCGCACCTTGCGCCAAGAGGCGAGGGCTGGCTGATCCTGTCCGACATCGCCGAGCATCTCGGCCTGCGTTCGCGTGAATGGCTGCTGGCCGCGTTTGAGACGGCAGGCCTCAAGGTGGTCGACAAGCTTGACGCCGAGCCGCGCCACCCCAAGGCTGCTGATGCCACCGATGCGTTGCATGCGGCGCGCGCGGCGGAAGTGACATCGCTGTGGCGACTGGCCGCCAAATAAGCGCATCAACGTGGAGATGGAGCCGCGCGCCAAAATCCTTTTGGCTCCCATGGAGGGGCTGCTCGACTTTGTCCTGCGCGACATCCTCACGCGTGTCGGCGGTATAGACCGCTGCGTGTCCGAGTTCATACGCATCACCGACCAGCTGCTGCCAGAGCGTGTCTTCACGCGCATCGTGCCTGAGCTGCACAACGGCGGCCGCACGTTGGCCGGCGTGCCGGTGCGTGCGCAGCTGCTGGGCTCGGACCCGGCCTGCATGGCCGACAACGCTGCAAGGCTCGCGTCGCTCGGCCCGGCCGGTGTGGACATCAACTTCGGCTGCCCGGCCAATGTGGTCAACCGCCATGGTGGCGGTGCGTCGCTGCTGCGCGAACCTGAAACCATGCTCGCCATCGTCACCGCCGTTCGGCGTGCGGTACCCGCGCACATGCCGGTGTCGGCCAAGATGCGGCTGGGCTACAGCGATGACTCGCGTGCCATCGAATGCGCGCAGGCGATTGCCGATGGCGGTGCCGGTGAGGTGGTGGTGCATGCCCGCACCAAGGCCCAGGCTTACCGGCCGCCGGCCTACTGGGAACGCATTGCCGATATTCGTGCGGCGGTGAGCATCCCCGTGGTGGCGAACGGCGAAATCTGGACGGTGGACGACGCACGCCGTTGCCGCGAGGCCTCGGGCTGCGACATGCTCATGATTGGCCGCGGCGCCGTCGTCAACCCGGGCCTGGGGCTGGCAATCCAAGCCGACATGCGGGGGCAGGCATATACGCCTGTGCCCTGGGTGTCACTGCTGCCGCTGATCGAAGATTTCTGGCGCATCGTCTGCAGCCGCATCGACAAACGTGCGCAGGCAGGGCGGCTCAAGCAGTGGCTGAATTTTCTGCGCCGACGCTTTCCCGAGGCCGAAGTGGCCTACCAGTCGCTGAAAACGATCAACGACCCGGCGCTCATCGATGCGTGGCTGGCAGGTGCTGTGGTCGTACGGCCTGCTTCCGCGCAACAGCAGACTCTGGTGATCGCTTAGCGGCTTGCGGGTCAGCGCTTTGCGTGGGCGCTCTTTTTTGCAACCTTCTTTACGGCGGGTTTCGCTGACAGTTCGATCCACACCGGTGCATGGTCGCTGGCGTGCTCTTCACCGCGCACCCAGGCATCGACGCCGGCCGACTTGAGCCGCGGTGCCAGTTCTGCGTTGAGCAGAATATGGTCTATGCGCAGGCCCGAGTTTTTTTGCCAGTGCTGGCGGAAATAATCCCAGAAGGTGTAGACGCGCTCTTCAGGGTGCAGATGGCGCAGGCTGTCTGTCCAGCCCTGCGCCAGCAGCTTTTGATACGCAGCGCGGCTTTCGGGTTGCAGCAGCGCGTCCTTCAGCCATGACCGCGTGTTGTAGATGTCGAAGTCCGTCGGCACCACGTTGAAATCACCCGCCAGCGCGACCGGGTGGCCTGACTTGTAGAGCGACAGGGCATGCTTGTGAAAGCGCTTGAACCACGCCAGCTTGTACTCAAATTTGGGGCCGGGTTGGGGGTTGCCGTTGGGCAGGTAGAGGCAGGCCACGACCATGCCGTTGACGGCGGCTTCGAGGTACCGGCTCTGGTCGTCAGCAGGGTCGCCGGGCAACGCGCGGCGTATCTCGACCGGGTCTGCGCCTTTGGCAAGAATGGCCACGCCATTCCATGCACGCTGGCCTTTCCACAAGGCACCATAACCGGCATCGCGCAGGGCTGATTGTGGAAATGCGTTGTCCAGTGCCTTCAACTCCTGCAGGCAGACGACGTCCGGTGACTCCCGCGCCAGCCATGCCAGCAGGTTGGGCAGGCGCGTCTTGATGCCGTTGACGTTGAAGGTTGCCAGCTTCATTCAAGCCACTCGGGCGGCCGCAATTTTGCGCGGCGTTTGGGCGCTTTGGCCTTGTCTTCCCCAGCGCCCAGCACACCTGCCGGCGGCACGGGCCGCTTGCCGATCCGGTAAGCCTCGGCACCGCCGCTGCCACCGCCTTCCGGAAAGTCATGCTTTTTGCTGCCATCACCCGGCTTCACGGGCGATTCGATCAGCGTGCTGGCGCTGTTGTCGGGGTCATCGTCCATTGCGGGGCGGGGTGTGGTGGCTGTGGTGTGGGCCAGTGCGTCGCCGGTTTTGGCCTCTGTGGGGCTGGCTGATTTGCCGGACATGGAGTGCTCCTTCAGTGGTGTAGCCCCAAATTAGCAGCCTGCCGACTCGTCGCCTGTGGGACACCGCCGCATAAAGCCCTTCGAGGGGCTTTGGTTCAAAATAGGGGATTGCCCTTCATTCCCAGGAATACGGTTTGTCCCTGCCCCCGCCCCAACCCCGAAAACACCTGCACCATCGACAGGTCACCTACGACGGCTACCTGCGCGATGACGGTTTGTGGGACCTCGAAGCCCGCATGACGGACACCAAGGCCTACGCCATCAGCAAGCCGGACCGCGGCGAGATGCCGGCCGGAACGCCCATCCACGACATGTACATTCGCGCCACGGTTGACGACGCGATGAAGATCGTCGAGATCACGGCGGTGATGGCGAGCCGGCCTTTTCCGGAGTGCCCGAAAGCCGAAGACCCGATGCAGAAAATGGTGGGCGCCACCATGGGGCCGGGCTGGCGGCACACGATCGAAAAAGCGATTGGCGGCATACAGGGGTGCACGCACTTGCGCGAATTGCTGTTCAACATGGCGACGGCGGCCTACCAGACCATACCGGTGTACCAGGCCCACAGGGACAACAAGCACACGATGCGCGGCAGGGCTGAAGGCTTGCCGCCACCGCACCTCGGCAAATGCATGGCCTGGGATTTCGACGGGCCCGTCGTGCAGCGCATCTACCCGCAGTTCTCGGGCTGGAAACCGGGATCTTTGGTGAGTAAAGATACCAAAGACTGATCTGTTTTTCGCGCCGCTATATCAGACCTATGCTTAAGACTACTGCCGCACTTATTCGTTTTTTCGGTATCTGCCTGATCCTGATCGGGTTGGTCTTTTTGTCGCCGCTCACTGATCTGTTGCCAGTGGACTTTTCTATAAATTTCCTGAAGCCGTTTAGCTCGAGCCCTGCGACGAGCTACTACCGCGTGGTCCCAGTTGAGCATTCATATTGGATTGAAATCCTCATGATTGCATCAGGTACATTGGTATACGTGGTCGGCAGGTATCTACGTCGGTACCAGTGAACTGCGAGCAGTGTGGGCGAGCAAGCATGCATAGTTTGACTTCACTGATAAGTCCGGACAGTTTCACCATCCCAATACATTAGTTACCTCCGATTCACGGAGTGCTTTGTCTTTAGACCTGTCTGCTCTACTCGACCTTCGCGCCCGACGCCTTCACCACGTCTGCCATGCGTTTGTAGTCGGCCGCCAGCAGCTTGCTGAAGTCGGCATTGCTCATGGCCAGCGGCTCGATGCCCTGCTTGTCCAGGCGCTCAAGGATGACCGGGTCTTTCAGCAGTTTGGCCATCGCCGCGTTGACGCGGTTGATTTCCGCCGCCGGTGTGCCGGCCGGGCCGAGCAGGCCAAACCATGAATCAAAGCGGTAGCCGGGCAGGCCGCTCTCGGCAATCGTGGGCACATCGGGCAAATATTTGGAGCGTTTCGGCGATGTCACGCCGATGATGCGGATGCGGCTGTCCTTGACGAAGGCCAGTGCGCCAATGCTGGCCGCAATCACGGCTTGCGCGCGGCCTGAAATCACCTCGTTGATCGCTTCGCCGGTGGCCTTGAGGGGTACGTGCACCACATCAATACCGGCCATACCGTTGAAGTAGGCCATGGACAGGTGGGTGGCACTGCCGACACCGGCGGTGGCGTAGTTCATCTTGCCGGGGTTGGCCTTGGCGTAGCGAATGTATTCAGCCGCGGTTTTGGCCGGCACGTCGGGGTGAATCATCAGCACATAGTCGGCGGTGCCGATGTGGGCCATGGGCACAAAGTCTTTTTGCGGATCGTAGGCGAGCTTGGTGTAAAGCGTGCCTGCAATGTTGTGGCTGGCTGCGGCCAGCACCATGGTGCTGCCGTCAGCAGGCGACTTGGCGACAAAGCCCGTGCCCACGGTGCCGCCGGCGCCCGGCTTGTTGTCGATGATGACCGTCTGGCCCAGGGCCACGCCCATCTCGGTGCTCATGGCGCGCGCCAGCAAATCCTGCACGCCACCCGCTGCGAATGGCACCACGATGCGTTCCACCTTGGGGTTGGCCTGCGCGAAGACGGTGCCCCCGCCGAAAGCGAGGCTGCCGGTTGCTGCGGTGGCCGTGGCCAGAAAGTTTCTGCGTTGCATCATGTGTTGGGTTCCGGTTTTGGGGTGGTTGGAAGGTATCGGGTCGGGGATCAATTCACACACAGCTCATCGGCCAGGCGGCGCATGAAGCGTTCACACCAGGCCAGTTGTGCCAGCGTCACCCATTCATTGGGCTGATGCGCCTGCGCAATGTGGCCGGGGCCGCACACGATGGTGGGCACACCGACCTGGTGAAAGAGAGCAGCTTCCGTGCCAAACGAGACCTTGCCTGCACCGCTGGAAGCATCGACGTCCGCGCACTTGAAGCACAGCCTGGCGATGTCGCTGTCCGCATCGGTAGAAAAGCCCGGCAACACGGACGTCTGTTTGTGCGTGATGCCGGTATCGGCCGCCACAGCCTGCATGGCGGGAAGCATGGCGTCGGCAAAGGCCTTGGCCTCGTTGAACAGCGTGACAGGCGAGTTGAGGTGGTGGTGGCGGATCTCCCAGGCGATGTCGCAATCGCGCGGGATGATGTTGAGTGCGGTGCCGCCGGCAATCACGCCCGTATGGATGGTGGTGTGCGGCACATCGAACACCGGGTCAAACGGGCCTTCTTTTGCCAGCCGCTCGTGCATGTCCCGGAGATGGGCCACAAACCGGCAGGCGATCTCGACCGCGTTCACGCCCTGCGGTGTCAGTGATGAATGCGCCTCGAAGCCGCGCACCGAGGTTTTGTAGCCGTGCTTGCCCTTGTGGGCAATCACCACCTGCATGCCTGTCGGTTCGCCGACGATGCAGCCTGCGGGTTTGTAGCCCTGGTCGACCATCCAGGCAATCATGGTGCGCACGCCGATGCAGCCGATTTCCTCGTCGTAGCTGAGGGCAAAGTGCACCGGCTGTTTCAGTTTGCGCTTGAGCAGCTCGGGCACCATCATCAGTGCCGTGGCGCTGAAGCTTTTCATGTCCGTCACGCCGCGGCCGTACAGCTTGTCGCCGATGACCTGCGCTACGAAGGGGTCGGTGTTCCAGGGCTGGCCGTCGACCGGCACCACATCGGTGTGGCCCGACAGCACGAGGCCGCCGATTTTTGTTTCACCGTTTTCAGCCGGCAGCGTGGCCCACATATTGGCTTTTTTGCCGGTCTCGTCGTAGATCACCTCGCACTGCACGCCTTGCGCTTCGAGCAGGGTGCGTGTCCATTCAATGAGCGGCAGGTTGCTGTCGCGCGAGACCGAGGCGAATGAAATCCACTTTTCAATCAGGGGCAGGGCGGCCAGGTCGGCAGCCAGAACGGGCTGCAGGGCGGCGGTGGGGAGAGGGGCGTTCATGGGAGGCCTTTCTGCCGGTGGGGCACGGGGGCTGCAAGCGGCTGCGGGAGCAAACAAAAATTGTATGCCAGCACGGGGATTTCGTCAGGGTAACAGCCGGTGGTGAGCGCCGTTCGGCGAACCCGGCGAGAATCCCCGCTGTTCCCTCATTTTCCTCCCCACGAAAGACCCTTATGAGCGTTTCCCTGTCCATGTATTCCGCGTCCGTGCCCGTGTTCAAACAGATGCTGGGCGGTCTTCAGGACGTTCTGCGCAAGGCCGATGCCCACGCCACCGACAAAAAGATCAACCCCGATGCATTTCTGCAGGCGCGGCTGTTTCCCGACATGTTTGCGCTGACCCAGCAGGTGCAGGTGGCGACCGACTTCGCCAAGAGCGTACCGGCGCGTCTGGCGGGTGTGGACGTGCCCAAGATTGAAGACAACGAAAAGACTTTTGCCGACCTGCAGGTGCGCATCACCACAGTGCTGGCCTTCCTCGACAGCCTGAGCGAAAGCCAGTTCAGCGATGCGGCGGCAAAAGAAATTGTGCTGCGCCCCGGTACGCCGAAAGAAAAGCGCCTGTCAGGCCAGGTCTATCTGCTGGGTTATGGCCTGCCGCAATTCTTCTTCCATGTCACCACGGCTTACGGCCTGCTGCGCCAGGGCGGTGTGGAAATTGGCAAAAAAGACTTCATGGGCGCTTATTGAGCTTTATTGGGCTGAACCGCTGGCCTTGAAAACTCAGGCCATGCGGCCCTTGTTTTCAACCACCACGCAGCCTGTGATGCGCCAGGATTTGTCTTTCTGGCGTTGCAGGCTGTAAAGCGCCAGCCAGGAGTTGCCGGTGGCATCCAGCATCTGCACGCGCTGCAGTGCCTCGCCGTCCTTGCCTTCCACCTTCAGGAAGGCCACGGAGCCCGGCCGGTAGACCACCGGGTAGTCGCGTTTGACCATCGCCAGAAAGGCGGGCGCGTCACCGACGGCTTCACGCACATTGGGGGCGGCAAATGAAAACGCCTTCTTCGCATCGTCTTTGGCAAAGGCCGCCAGCTGGCCTTCGACAACGGCGCGCACGTTTTTTTCGTCAGTCGCAGTGAGCGACTGCGCCTGCACGGGAAGCGCCAGCAACTGCAACACGAGCAATGCAAGCGGCCACGTCAAACGCCAGATGGACGTGGCGAGTGGGCGTTGGGTGATTGGTTGCGTCATGAAAACGACCTCCGGCAGGCTGATTCAAATGGATTGTGGGTGATGCCTGTGCAAGTACGCAAGCGCCGGGTGTTCGGATGCATGGGGCAGCGTCCTACCGGGGTATCAGCAGCAGGTCATGGCATCGAAGGCCGGGGCTTGTTAAAAATGGGGCATTACTGTTTTTTTGAAGGTCCGGTTTATGGATGGCACCTCCGCTTCGGCCAGCGCAGCCTGGTACGCACAACTCATCAAGCCCTTTTTTGCACCCCCCTCGTCGGTGTTTGGCCCGGTGTGGACGGTGCTCTACATCATCATTGCGATCAGCTTTGGTTATGTGCTGGTCCAGACGCTCAAGCGCCGGCTGCCGTTTGCGGTGTTGCTGCCCTTCATCCTGAACCTGATCTTCAATGCCGTCTACACGCCTATCCAGTTCGGCCTGAAAAACAACCTGCTAGCGTCGGTCGACATCCTTCTGGTGCTCGGCACGCTGGTCTGGGCGCTGGCCGCCATCTGGCACCGCGTGCGATGGGTGGCGTATGTGAATATTCCCTACCTGCTGTGGGTGGCGTTCGCGACGGTGCTGCAGCTCACCATCACGTGGCTGAACCGCTAGCCAGGGGCAGGTGACCGGCCCCCGTAAAATCCGGGGCTGTTCAAGAATCGTTCACAGGCCCCACCCATGTCCCTCAAAGTCCTCGAAGCCCAGACCGGCGACAACCCCGTCGCCACCATCATCATCCTGCATGGCCTGGGTGCAGACGGGCGTGACTTCTTCCCGATTGCGAAGGAGCTTGATCTCTCGGCCATTGGCCCCGTGCGTTTTCTGTTCCCGAACGCGCCCGTGATTCCTGTCACCATCAACGGCGGTTATCAGATGCCCGCCTGGTACGACATCCTCGGTGCCGACCTGGTGCGGCGTGAAGACGAGGCCGGCCTGCGTCAGTCACAGCTCGACATTGAAGCCGTGATTGCCAATGAGCGCGCGCGCGGCATTCCTGCGAACAAGATCGTGCTGGGTGGTTTCTCGCAGGGCTGCGCCATGACCCTGATGGTGGGCTTGCGCCATACCGAAAAGCTCGCCGGCCTGATGTGCATGTCGGGCTATCTGCCGCTGACGGCCAAGATCGTGGTCGAACGCAGCGTGGCCAGCCAGGACGTGCCCATCTTCATGGGCCACGGCACACGCGACCCGGTGATTGCACTTGAGCGCGCCACGGCCTCACGCGACGCGATGAAGGCCTTGGGTTACCAGGTCGAATGGCACGAGTACCCGATGGAGCACTCGGTGTGCCCGGAGGAAATCGGCGACATGGAAGCCTGGCTGCAGCGCGTGCTGGCCTGAACCGGGCTGCCGTTTTCAGACGGCGGCGGCGGCCTTGCGCAGCTTCGTCGCCCGGTACAACAGAAAAAACGCGATGCTGAAGTTCAGCAGGTTCCACGCAATGCCGTTGATGAAGGCGGCGTGATACGAGCCCGTCAGGTCAAACACCTTGCCTGACATCCAGCCGCCCAGCGCCATGCCCAGCATGGTCGCCATGATGACCGTGCCAACGCGCGCACCGGCCTCCTTGGGTTCGAAGTATTCACGCACGATGATGGCGTAAGACGGCACGATGCCGCCCTGAAACAGCCCGAACAGCGCGGCGATCAAATACAGCGACACCAGCCCGTCAAAGGGCAAAAACATCACCAGCGCAATGCCCTGCAGCGCAGAGCCCAGCAGCAGTGTGCGCAGCCCGCCTATGCGGTCGCAGATGACACCCGACACCAGCCGGCTGACGACCCCGCAGGCCAGCATCAGCGAGAGCATTTCAGCACCGCGTGCAGCGCCGTAGCCGAGGTCTGTGCAGTACGAGACGATGTGCACCTGCGGCATGGCCATGGCCGTGCAGCAGGCAACGCCGGCAATGCACAGCAGGATTTGTGCGTGCGAGGGCTTCAGGCCGAATGGCATGGCGCTGGACATGCCCGATGCCTGCCCGCCCACGCTCGAGGCCACGGCCAGCGGCGGGCGTTTGCGCATCAGCAATGCCAGCGCGGTCATGCTGACGAAGGTGAAGATGCCCAGGCCGAGATAGGTTTGGCGCCAGCCCACGGTTTCGGTGAAGTGCTGCACGATGGGCGGCCAGATCGCGCCGCCGATGTAGTTGCCGCTGGCGCACACAGCGACCGCAATGCCGCGCCGACGCACAAACCAGAGCGAGGTGTCGGCCAGAAGTGGCGCAAACGTCGCCGAGCTGCCCAGCAGGCCGATGAGCACGCCGTGCGCCAGCATGAAGGTCCAGATGCTGCCGGACATCGCGGCAGCCACATAACCGAGGCCCAGGCCGCTGGCGCCTATGAGCAGCGGCACCATCACGCCGAAGCGGTCTGCCAGCCGGCCCATCAGCATGCCGCCGACGCCAAAACCGATCATGAGCAGGGTGTAGGCCAGCGACGTGTCGGCGCGCGACACGCCAAATTCGGCCTGCACGGCGGTCATGACGACGGGCACCACATACATGCCGGCGGCGCCGACAGTCATGAGCGCCAGGGTGACCAGCAGCCGCATGACGGCGTAACGTGAGTCGGCCAGGCCGGCGGAGTTGTCTGTGTCTGGGCTTGCTGCGGTCATCAGTCCAGCGTAGCACGCGCCCGCGTGAATGTCCCGGGGCGGGCCTGTCGTTTTCCCTGAGGGAGGGCGGCTCGCGGCTTACAGCGACGAGGGCTGCGTTTTTTCGTAGCCGACGGGCGATATGCCGTGTGCGGCCTGCCGGTCCAGTTCCTGGTCGCGGATGGCAAACAGGCGTTCAAGATCACTGGCGCGGGTGACTTCCTCGTCGTCAATCGTGGCCTTGAAGGCGGGCTTGTCGGGTTCGTCCAGCACTTCCGGGATGGCGATGGGGGCAGCAAACACCTCTGCCATGGGCGGTTCGGGTGCTTGAAGCGCTTCCACCCAGAAGGATTTGTCCGGCAGGGCTGCATAAGGGCATTTGTCGTCCAGGTCGAGTTGCCACGAAATGCCGTGCAGCCAGCTGACGGCATTGGGCTCGAAGTGGCAGATGTCGGTCATCAGGGTTTGCTGGAACGCAAACAGGTAGTTCATCAGGCGCTCGTCCCAGTGTTTGACGATCAGGCGCACATACATGCCCTGGCCGCGCGTGCGGCTGGCTACCAGCAGCATCTGGCATTCCAGCCATTCGGGCGGGATGCCGCTTTTGCGCAACACGTCGCGCAGCAGCACCTGCACCAGCTGGCGCCGGGTAGCGTTCTCGGAGCCGTCTTCGATGGTGAGCGGGCTGTCGCGGTTTTCACGCGCGCTGCCGGCAGCCCCGCCCGACGCGGCTGAGGTAGTTGAATGGCCGAAGAGGCGCTTGAGCAGGTTTTTCATGGGCAATCACAGGCGGCGAACCGGTCTCTGTACTAGGCTTTCAAACACCGGGCCGCACCGGGGTTTGCCTGTTACAAAGTATCGATGGTCGTTGAGGCCCCGCGCCAAGTCAAGAACGTTCGTGAGCGGAGCCCGGCCAGCGTCGTTTTTGCGCCGCCTAGCGCTTTCCGGGCCACCTTGCATACCACCGGCCGACACTGCTTCTGGCTGTGCTGGCAAAAAGTGGTGCGCCAGCGTGAACCGGCTGGCTGTGATAACTTCCACCCCAATTCAGGAATCGGCGGGAACAAGTTATGGATACAAGGCAGGTGGCCGGAGACAGGCCGCAGCAGGGGGCAGGCGCAGGTCTTTTGAAAGACCGGCTGGCTGCGCTC
The DNA here is from genome assembly GCA_040387435.1 of Pseudomonadota bacterium. GTDB lineage: Bacteria > Pseudomonadota > Gammaproteobacteria > Burkholderiales > Burkholderiaceae_C > Polaromonas. The sequence continues at coordinate 3,562 of JAZKDR010000003.1, read as the reverse complement.
GCGCCTGACCGCCTCAAGGGCATGCGACGCGGCATCGAAAAAGAAAGCCTGCGTGCCCAGCGTTCGGGCGGCCTGGCGCTGACGCCGCATCCGGCGGCCCTGGGCTCGGCGCTCACCCACCCCAGCATCACCACCGACTTCAGCGAGTCGCAGGTCGAGCTGGTCACCGGCGTACATGCCAGTGTCGAAGGGGCGCTGGACGAGCTCACGCGCATCCACCAGTTCACCTACCAGTCGATGAAGGCCATTGGCGACGAGATGCTGTGGGTCTCCAGCATGCCCTGTGGCCTGCCGACAGACGAGACCATTCCCGTGGCGCGCTTCGGTTCGTCCAACGTCGGCCGCGCCAAGAGTGTGTACCGGCTGGGCCTGTCGCACCGCTATGGCCGGCGCATGCAGACGATTTCGGGCATTCACTACAACTGGTCGTTTCCCGGCGTCAGCAATGAAGAATATTTCGGCCTGATCCGCAATTTCCGCCGTCAGGCGTTTTTGCTGCTCTACCTGTTCGGCGCGTCGCCTGCCGTGTGTTCCACCTTTGTGCAGGGCCGCAACCACGAGCTGCAGAAGCTGGGCGACTACACCATGCACATGCCTTACGGCACCTCGCTGCGCATGGGGCGGCTGGGCTACCAGAGCGATGCCCAGGCGTCGCTGGCCGTCAGCTACAACAGCCTGGAAGGCTATGGCGAATCGCTGGCCGATGCGCTGACCCGCGCCTACCCGCCTTACGAGAAGGTCGGCATCCAGAACCCCGGCGGCGATTACAACCAGCTGGCGACCACGCTGCTGCAGATCGAGAACGAGTTCTACGGCACGATTCGCCCCAAACGCGTGATCTTCCAGGGCGAGCGTCCGCTGCATGCGCTGCGCGAGCGCGGCGTCGAATACATCGAGGTGCGCCTGATGGACCTCGACCCGTTCATCCCGGTCGGCATCACCGCGCAGACCATGCGTTTTCTGGATGTGTTTTTGCTGCACTGCCTGCTGTCCGACAGTCCGGACGACAGCCCGGCAGAGATCGCCGCGCTGGGCCGCAACCAGCACCGCACAGCAGCACGCGGCCGCGAACCCGGCCTGATGCTGGAGCGTTTCGGCAAGGAAGTCTCTCTGGTCGACTGGGGCCAGCAGATCGTCGCCGAATGTGCGCCGATTGCCGAGGCAATGGATGCCGTGCACGGCGGCAACCACCACCGTGATGCGCTGGCTGCGGCCACCGCCGGCCTGAACGATGCGACGACATTGCCGTCGGCGCGTGTGCTGGCAGCCGTCGAAAGCGAGTTCGACAACTCCTTCATCAACTTTGTGCGTGCCCAGTCGGAGAAGACCCGTTCAACCCTGCTGGCCGTGCCCTTCCTGCCTGAGTGGCAAACCCACTTCAACCGGCTGACGCTGGCCTCGGTGCTGGAGCAGGAAAAGATCGAAAAGGCCGACACCATGCCGTTTGAGGTCTACCGTGAGCAGTACGTGTCGGCAGACCGCCTGGGCATAGGCCGCCGCCAGCCCGCGATGGCCGCTTAGCCTGCTCTTGGGTTAGTGCGGCGTTGCTACGTTTTTCGTAGCTGCTCACGCTCATTTTTAAAGGGCTGGAGCCCGATTTGGCATCTGAAAATGCCGTTTTTGGGGCATTTTTGGGCTCAAAAAAAGTCTGCAAACTTCAAAAACTCCCAAATGTTAAGTTGCAACTTAACATTTTGACAGTTTTTAACGTGTACGTTAAATTTTTGCTGTATGCGACAAAATTTGAGAGGTGAGGGCGTTGTTGGCGTCTTCACACCACCAGTCGACGGCGGCGTGATAACTCTCCCAGACACAGCCGTTGCAGCCACGACCGCAGCAGGTGGTGGGTTCGGCCGGCGGGCCGCGAAAGTCAAGCCCGGCAGCGGCCAGGCTTTCCTGCAGCGTGCGCGTGCGAGTGCGCGCCTGCGCCGTGTCGAGGTCTGAAACGCCTACCGCCACAGGCTGACCGCCAGTCAGGAAGCCGCGGAAGACGCCGCCATGCGACGCCGGAAGAACACGCCGACAAAGGCCACGCCCAGCACCAAGGCAAACCAGCCGACCAGCGTGGATCGGGCGACGATGTTCTGCATGCCGGGCGAAGTGATGAAGTAGGGCGACACCAGCACGCCGAGCCCGATCATGATGAGCAGGATGCCCTTGATGGCCAGTTCGTTGTTGGCTTTGGCGCTGGCACGGGCGGCCTTGCCGGGTGTAGGTTGCTGGGTCGGGGCGCTGGGCAGGGGCATGAGGACTCTTTTAAAGGAAAATAGCGGGTCGGCAGGCTGAATCAGCCTGCCCCGGCGCTAGCCCCTGATTTTCCCCCCAATCCGCCGGTGCCGCCGCCGCAGGCCGCAAAACCGCACGAAACCGCAGTAAAGAAGAAAGACACGCCGATGGCCATCCAGTGGTTTCCGGGTCACATGCACCTGACCAAAAAAGCCATCAGTGAGCGCATCAAGGAAATTGATGTGGTCATTGAGCTGCTGGACGCACGCCTGCCCGGCTCCAGCGCCAATCCCATGCTGGCCGAACTGACCAGCGGCAAACCTGCGCTCAAGGTGCTCAACAAACGCGACCTGGCCGACGCCACGCGCACGCCGCTCTGGCTCGACCACTACAACGCCATGCCCAACACCCGGGCCATCGAACTCGACGCCAGCGAAACCACGCCGGCCCGCCGCCTGATCGACGCATGCCACGTTCTTGCCCCCACGCGCGGCAGCATGGTCAAGCCGATGCGTGTGCTGATCTGCGGCATTCCCAACGTCGGCAAGTCCACCCTCATCAACACCCTGACCGGCAAACGCGCCACCAAAACCGGCGACGAGGCCGGCATCACCAAGGTCGAACAGCGCCTGGTGCTGGCCGACGGCTTTTATTTGTGGGACACGCCCGGCATGCTGTGGCCGCGCATCATCGTCGCCAAGAGCGGCTACAACCTCGCAGCCAGCGGCGCGATTGGCCGCAACGCCTTCAACGAGGAAGAAGTTGCGCTGGAACTGCTGGACTACCTCATCAAGACCTATCCCGCCGCACTGGAGGCGCGCTACAAGGTCGAGGTGACGCCCGGCATCACCGACGAGCAGATGCTCGAGGAAATCGGCCGCAAGCGCGGTGCCGTGCTGACCAAGGGCCGCGTCAACCTGCAAAAAGCCGCCGAGATCGTGATTTACGAATTCCGCGCGTCGACGCTGGGGCGCATCACGCTGGAGACGCCTGGGGAGTTTGCGGGCTGGCTGGCGGCCGGGCAGCTTCTGGATGCTGAGCGGCAAGTCAAGAAGGACAAGATTGAGACGGACCGGTTGATTCGGTTCAAGAAGATTCCTCGGCCGCAGAAGGTTCGGGATTCTGGTGAACGGTCGCAGGACTGATCTGGTTCTTCGTAGGACGTGCGGTGTTTGTTTGAGGTCGGGTGCCGGGGGTTGCCCGGCGGCAAGTCACTTTTCTTTGCTTCGCCAAAGAAAAGTAACCAAAAGAAAGGCGACCCTGTTCGTCGTCCCTACGCTTCGCTTCGGGCACCCTGCGATGCTCGACTACGGCGGCAGTCCAAACAACTCGCCTT
>JAZKDR010000002.1:0-60059 GCA_040387435.1 Pseudomonadota bacterium | reverse complement strand
TGCGGGCACCGGCTTTGGCTTCGACGTAGCAGATGACGAAGTTGTGGCCGCGGCCATACCACTTGCGGCTCAGTGCGTCTTCTTCTGCCGGGCCTTCCTTGAAGTGAATGCAGGAGGCTGTGCCGTAGGGTTTGGCCGGGTTTGCGGCTGCAATTGCCGATGGCGGATTGGAGGACAGCGTGGAACGCGGATCGGATTTGTCGTACATGGTTTGGGCTTGCAGGCAGTTTTAAATCGACCTTTGTCCAAACTTGCGTGTATCGCATAGAAGAACAAAGTCTTGTATAACGATACTACGTGCACAGCCCTTCAAGAGCCCGGAAACGGCTGTGTTTTCCCTGAGAATTTCAGTGAATTTGGTTCCGCAAAGCAGAACAATCACGCGCCAAAGTGAGGCGCGAAGAGGGTGTTTTCAGGCGTGGGAAAGCCAGTGGAACTTCGCCCACACGCGCCGAAGCTCAGGTTCGGCGCAAACGCTGAAGAAAGCGCTAAAAAAACGCTAGAGGTAGATTTTTTGGAGCAGACGCATCAGCGTCTTTTTTTCCGCGGCGCTGAGCTTCTGCGTCACGTCGCCTTCCAGCGCCGTGGCCGTGCGCTCTGCATCGGCCATGAGCTTGGCGCCCGCTTCCGTCAGGTAGAGACCGACGGCCCGGCCGTCCTGCGGGTGGGGACGGCGGCTGACGAGTTCACGCTTTTCCATCAGGCTGATCTTGCCGACCAGGTTGGGCGGCAGGATGCTGAGCACACCGCACAACTGGCGCGAGGTGATGCCGGGGTTGTGCATGATGATGGAGAGGATGGAGAAGTCCACATGCCGCAGGTCATACACCGCCATGCGTTTGGTGAACAGCTCGATGACCTTGAGCGACGCACGCGTGGCGTTGTAGCCCATCAGGGTTTCGAGGTAGGAACTGTCGACCTTGTCGACGGCGGGTACTTTTTCAGGCATGGACATGGATTTTCACACCACTTTCATCACGGGGCCAAAGCCGGCACGGCAACACCGGCCAGCCGCACCCGGATGATGTCCAGGCGCATGCTGAACTCCGGCAGCACCCACAGCTGCAAGGCCTGCGATGGCGCAGACCAGCGCACTACATCTGCTGCTGCGCCATCACGACGCAGCGCCGCACCAATCTGCGCCCAGGCCCAGGCCTGCAGCGCCAGCGCGACCAGACGCAGGTAGTCATCGGCCACCCAGTACGGCAATTCGGCGCTCTGGCCAGCGGCCTTCAGCAACGCGCTGGTGACCTCGCGCACATCGGCCAACAACTGCAGGGCTTTGGCATCCAGTGGAAAGTTGTGGTCCAGCGTATCGTGCAACTCCGACAGCAACGCGCCCATGGCCTTGCCGCCATCGCCCAGCACCTTGCGCACCAGCAGGTCGATGGCCTGGATCTCGTTGGTGCCTTCATAAATCATGGCGACACGCGCATCGCGCACGATCTGCTCAATGCCCCACTCACGCACATAACCGTGGCCACCGAAGACCTGCAGGCATTCGCTGCCGCCGGCAAACGCCTGCTGCGTCAACGCTGCCTTGAGCACCGGCGTGACCAGGCTGCACCAGCGCTCGGCCTGCGCGCGGCGCACGGCATCGGGGTGATGGCGGGCGACGTCCAGTTCGAGCGCGGTACGGTAGGCCAGAACGCGGCCGCCGTCTATCCACGCGCGCTGGGTATCGAGAATGCGGCGCATCGCCGGGTGAAGCGCAATCAGGTCTGAAGGCTCGGTCGAGCTTCGTGGCCCCGGTGCACGCATCTGTCGGCGCTCGTGGGCGTAGGCATTGGCTTTCTGCCAGGCGGCATCGAGCAGGCCCACACCCTGCAGGCCCACGTGCAGGCGCGCGGCATTCATCATCACAAACATGGCATTCAGGCCGCGGTTGGCTTCGCCCACCAGCCAGCCGGTGGCGTCGTCAAAGCGCATCACGCAGGTGGCGCTGCCATGCAGGCCCATCTTTTCTTCAATGCGTTCGCAATGCACGGCGTTGCGGCTGTCGCCGGGCAACATTTTGGGCACCAGAAAAAGCGACAGTCCTTTGGGGCCGGGCGGTGCATCGGACAGGCGGGCCAGCACGAGGTGAACGATGTTGTCGCTCAGGTCGTGCTCGCCGCCGGAGATAAAAATCTTGGTGCCGCTGACACGGTAGCTGCCGTCAACTTGCGGTGTGCCCTTGGTGCGCACCAGCCCCAGGTCGCTACCGGCCTGCGGCTCGGTGAGGCACATGGTGGCCAGCCATTCGCCGCTCGCAATCTTTGGCAGGTAGGCAACCTTGAGCGCTTCACTGCCGTGGTGCTTCAGGCATTCGTAAGCACCGTGCAGCAAGCCGGGCGCCATGGTCCAGCCGTGGTTGGCGGCGCTGAGCATTTCATACAGCACCTGGTTGAGCAGCTCGGGCAGGCCCTGTCCGCCGTCTTCAGGCGCACTCGACAGGCTGGCCCAGCCCGCCTGCCAGAAGGACTGGTACGCGGCCCTGAAACCCGGCGGGGAGCGAACCTCGCCTGCATGAAAAGTGCAACCCTCTTCATCGCCGGTGCGGCTTAGCGGCGCGATCTCCGAAGCCACAAACTTGCCGGCCTCACCGAGGATTTGCTGCATCAGGTCAGCATCACACTCGGCGAAAGGCGGCAGTTCTGCCAGCACCCCGGGGGCGTGCAGCACCTCCATCAGGATGAAGTGCTGGTCCTCGATGACAGGCTGGTAATGCAAGGGCTACTGTTCGTGCAGGTCGCTGTCGATCAGGACTCGGCGGTGAAGCCAATCCTCTTGATCAGCGGGCCCCAGCGGTCGAACTCGACCTTTTGGCTGAGCGCCATGTCCCTGGCCGTGCCGCCGTAAGGAATCAGGCCGACCACACTCATGGCGTCAAGATATCCCTTGTCCTTGATGGCCGCGTTGATGGCGGCATTGGCGGCGTTCACCACGGATGCAGGTGTCTTTGCCGGCGCGTAGAAACCAAACCATTCTTCGACCGTCAGGTCGGCAAAGCCCTGCTCTGCAAACGTCGGCACATCAGGCACAAAGGTAGAACGCTGTTTGCCGGAGGTCGCCAGGATGCGCAACTTGCCAGCCTTGTGATTGGCGATCAGGTCTCCGTGCGGGCAGCACATGGACGCAATCTGGCCGCCGACTGTATCGGTCACGCCGGGCACAGAGCCGCGGTAGGCGATGTGTTTGAGGTCGATGCCGTTGTTCAGGCCCAGCAGTGCGGCGATGAAGTGAGGTGTCGAGCCCGCAGCAGGCGATCCGTAGCTGGCATCTTTCGGGTTGGCCCTGGCCCAGACCAGGAAGTCCCTGAGGTTTTTCACGGTGGCCGGCACCAGCGGGCCGACGGCAAAACCGTGATGAATCATGGAGGCCGTACCGACGGCCACGATGTCCTTGACCGGGTCGTAGGCCAGCTTGCTGTAGATGTGCGGGTAGAGGGAGACGCAGGAGAACGGCGTCATCGCCAGCACCGAGCCATCGGCGGGTGCAATCTTCAGGCCTTCAAGCGCGATGCGGCCGCCGGCACCGGCCTTGGTTTCCACTATGCCGTTGTTCTTCGAATATTTCGTGCCGCCCATCTTGTCGCCGACACGGCGTGCGCAGATGTCACCGGCGCTGCCAGCGGGGAAGCCATAAAGAATCTTGACCTGCTCTATGGTCTGCGCCAGCACGAAGGCGGGCGAGTAGGCAGCGGCGGCAGCGAGCGCTGCGCCGGTCTGCACGAAATGGCGACGGGTCTGGGTCGTTTGGTTGGCGGGCATGAAATGTCTCCTGGTTTGTAATTGATGAAGTCAGGCGGTCACGGAAAAAACTCTGGTCAGCTGCATTTGGCGCGGATGTCGTCCGGCACCGGGATGGCCTTGATGCGCGAAGGATCGTCGGGGTGGCGAATGCAGAAGGCACGCATCTCGGTGCCTTCACAAATCAGGTCGTCACCGCGCCGCACGACGTGGCGCTGCATAAAGGCCTTGCCCCGCCACTCTTCGACGCTGGTGTGAATCTGCAGCACATCCCCATAGCTGGCAGGTTTGCTGAACTTTGTATTGATCTCCAGCAGCGGGGTGCCGATGATGCCGGTGGTCTTGACCAGTTCTTTCCATGTGGGCACGCCGCAGGTCACAAAAAAGTGAAGCGAGGACGCATCCATCCAGCGCGAGAAGTTGGGGTAGAACACGATGCCCGCCGGATCGCAATCGCCGAAGGTCACGGGGAATTCATAAATAACGGTTTTGCTCATGGTTGTCTTTTAAGCTTGCGCAGCATCAGGATTTTCAAGCAGGAGCGCGATGCCCTGGCCGCCGCCCACACAGGCCGAAGAAATGCCGTAGCGTACGCCGGCACGCTGCATCTCACGCGCGAGGGTGAGGGTCAGGCGCACGCCGGTGGCCGCCAGGGGATGGCCCAGCGCAATCGCGCCGCCGTTGACATTCAGTTTGGCAATGTCCAGGCCCAGTTCACGCGCCACGGCCAATGTTTGTGCGCCCTGCGCCTCGTTGATTTCAAAGCGGCCGATCTGATCCAGCGTCAGTCCGCAGCGCTCGAGCAGCAGGCGTATTGCCGGGGCCGGGCCTATGCCCATGATCTCCGGCGGCACACCGACGGCGGCTGAGGCGACGACGCGCGCCAGCGGCTTTTTGCCCCAAGCCTTCATGCGCGCGCCAGACGCCACGACGGCCGCTGCGGCAGCATCGACCAGCGCCGAACTGTTGCCGCCGGTCTGCACACCGCCTTCATACACAGGCCGCAGTTTGGCCAGCACCTCGACGGGCGAGATGCGTGCGTGGGTATCGGTTGCAACCTCGCTCACCTTGCCCTGCAGGCGGATGCCGCGCGTTGCATAGCCGTCAAGCTCAAACTTCTCGCTGATCACAGGCGCGATCTCGCCGACATGAAAGCACGACTGTTGTGCAGCCACCGCCTTTGCAAAGGAAGACGACGCAAACTCGTCGACCTGCTCGCGTGTGATGCCATATTTTTTGGCGAGGTTTTCGGCGGTCTGGATCATGTTGATGCCGGCGGCGGAATCCTTCAGGGCCTCCCACATGAAATCCTTGAAGCCCACTGGCGCGCCCAGCTTGAAGCCGGTGCGGTGGTCAAATGCGGCAATCGGGTTGCGCGTCATGCTTTCCGTACCGACGACCAGCGCCATATCGGCAGCGCCGCTTTGGATCTGTTCACCGGCCTGGCGAAAGAGCTCGAAGCCCGTGCCGCAGATGCGGTGCACCATGATGGCGGGAACTTCCACCGGCACACCCGCATACAGCCCGATGTGGCGCGGCAGCATGAACTGGTCGAAGTCGCCGGGCGCCATATTGCCGGCGATCACCGAGTCGATCTCTGCACCGGCCACGCCGGCTTTCTGCAGCGCGGCGCGCGCAGCCTTGATGCCCAGATCGGTGGGCGACAGATGGCCCAACGCACCACAGTAATCCACCAGGGGCGTGCGCATGCCATCCAGCATCCAGACGTCATCGAATGAAGAGAAAAATCCTTTGGCTTTCATGCTGACCGTCTGTCCTTGCTGTCTTTATGTCTGCGCGGGTTTGAAGATGGGAGAAATCGTGTCCTCGTGCAGGCCGCTCACCAGCGCCGCACGGTGTGTGAGCACCGCCGCCTGGTTGATGGAGCCCTTGTCGGTCACCTCGCCCCTGTCGAGGGAAGCTGGCTCATGCATCAGGTGCATGCGGGCGATGCGGTTGGCGCTGCCCGTCGATGCGGCGGAAAGTTCGTCCAGCACTTTCTGGAAATGTGCAGCGACGGCTTCGCAGTCGAGCGCATGGCGCAGCGGCACATCCGGCGTAACGCCGGCCAGCGTGCGCACGGCCGCCGTGGGAAACACCAGCGCACCCACCTCCTTGAGGTTGATGCCGGTCAGCACCACGTCCTGCACATAGGGCGCACAGGCCGCGATGATTTTGGCGCGCATCGGCCCGACACTGACGAAGGTGCCGGTGCCGAGCTTGAAGTCTTCGGCAATGCGGCCGTCAAACTTCAGGCCCTGATGAATGTCACCGTCATCAATCCACTTGACCGCATCGCCGGTACAGAAAAAACCTTCGTCATCAAACGCCGAGGCTGTCGCCTCCGGCGAGCGCCAGTAGCCCGGCGTGATGTTGGGGCCGCTGTAGCGAATTTCGGTCTTGCCGTTCATGGGGACCAGCTTGAGGCGCATGCCCGGTGAGGGCACGCCGATATCGCCGGCCTTGACGTCAGGGCTGGTGATAAAAATCGCAAAGGGTGAGGACTCGGTCATGCCCAAGCCCGTGCCCATGACGATGCGCTCGCCGATTTCGGCCTCCTGCGTAGCGTGCAAGCTGTCCCAGACGGGCTGCGCCAGGCTGGCACCGGCGTAGAAAAACATGCGTACTTTCGACAGCAGGTTTTTGCGCAGCTGCCCGTCCGTCTTCATGGCATTGGCAATCGCTTCAAAGCCCGTGGGCACGTTGAAGTAGAGCGTGGGCGCAATCTCGCGCAGGTTGCGCAGCGTCTCGGCCATGAGTGCGGGCGTGGGCTTGCCGTCGTCGATGTACAGCGTGCCGCCGTTGTAAAGCACCAGGCCCACGTTGTGGTTGCCGCCGAAGGTGTGGTTCCAGGGCAGCCAGTCGACCAGCACTGGCGCGTGCTCAGCCAGCACCGGCATGGACTGCCGCATCTGCTGCTGGTTGGCGCACCACATGCGGTGCGTGTTGATCACGCCTTTGGGCAGTTTGGTCGAGCCCGAGGTAAAGAGAAACTTCACAATCGTGTCGGGGCCGGTCGCCTGCATGGCCGCATCGACCTGCGGTGTGGCGGATGTTTTCAGCAAATCGGCATAGGCCGTGGTGGCGCGACCGGGCAAGCCGCCCTCGGCCAGCACCACTTCGACATCGGCGCCGGCAGCCGCATTCAGGGCTTTGCCATAGCGCGCAGCATCCACCGCAAACACGAGGCCGGGCGTCAGCGTGCTGAAGATATGGTGCAGCTTGCCGTAGTCGGACGCGACCAGGCTGTAGGCTGGCGATGCCGGGCAATAGGGAATGCCGACCAGCATGCAGGCCAGCGCGAGCTGCGCGTGTTCAAGCCCGTTCTCGCTGAGGATAAGCACCGGGCGCTCTGCATTCAGGCCGCGGTCCAACAGGGCTTGGCCAAGGGCGCGCGCGTCGGCCAGGGCCTGGCCATAACTCAAGGTCTGCCAGTCACCACGGGTGCCGTCGGCGGTTTTCTGGCGTCGCGCCATCAGCGTGCGCTGGGGGTCGGTCTGCGCCCAGTGCATGAACCGGTCCGTCATGCGCGCGGCATAGGTGGCCAGCGGCTGGTCGGCTTCGAGGTAGCTGCTGCCACCCGGGCCAGAGCTCATGCGCACGCGCGTGACGCCAAACTTCAGCGGGCGGTATTTCGGTTCGGACATGGCGCTTCAGTCCCTTTTGACCTTGGCGGCCTTGCCGTCGAGAAAGGCTTTGACGCGCGCCTTGGCCTCGGGCGCACTTTGCGCGACGGCGGCCATCAGCGCTTCCGTGAAAAAGCCCTGGTCCGCGGGCTGCTCGGCAATACGCGGCAGGGCGTGCATCAGCGCGTAGTTGGTCAGCGGTGCGTTCTCGGCCACACGTTTTGCCAGTTCCATCGCCTTGTCGAAGGCCTGACCGGCAGGGACCAGGTATTGCGCCAGGCCGATGCGCTCGCCGTCTTCCGCGTTGTAAACACGGCCTGTCAGCATCATGTCTGTCATGCGTGCGGTGCCGATCAGCCGCGGAATGCGCACTGCGCCGCCACCACCGACAAAAATTCCGCGCGAGCCTTCGGGCAACGCATAAAAAGTGCTCGCGTCAGCCACCCGGATATGACAGGCGCTGGCCAGTTCAAGGCCGCCGCCCACGACCGCACCGTGCAGGGCTGCAATCACCGGCACAGGCCCGTGTTGCACACGCTCAAGTGCGGCGTGCCACATGCGGGAATGGTGCAGGCCCTGGCCGGCATCGCGCTCCTGGAGTTCACTCAGGTCGAGGCCGGCGCAAAAGTGATCGCCTTCGCCACAGATCACCGCTGCGCGGGTCTCTGCGGGCAGGTTTTCAAGCTTGTCGCGCAGGGCAAGAATCAGGGCATCGCCCAGCGCATTGCGCTTGGCGGGGCGGGAAAGGCGAATCACGGCAACAACGCCGTGCATGTCGAGCTGGAGGTCTTTGGTGGTCATGTCTGGTTCCGGATGGGGCTGATTATGGTTATAAGTAATAATCAAAACAAGCCTGCAGCGCGACCAAACCTTAAGGATTTACCCTAGTTCGCGTGACCCCGGCAAACCGCAGGCGGCAGAAAAAAAGCCCCGACGGCAGGGCCGATGGGGCTTGTGTGATGACGCGGGTCGTTGGGATTAACGCAGGCCCTTGACGTAACGCGGTGCGTTCGGGTCGACATGCTTTTTCGGCCTGTTGGGATCGTGCTCACCGAAGATGACACCAAAGGTTGACTCGATGAATCCCGACTCGGGATAGACCTCTTCCTCGGTGTTGACCGACTGCGAGCTTTGCCTGTCGGGCACCTGGGCCACTACCAGAGGTGGCGCGCCGTGCTTGACGGCATCCGTCACCATCTTGACCAGGGGCACGCGCTGTTTGGGGTCGGGCGTACCCATGATTTCTTCCAGCTTGTCGGCCCACGCCGCCAGGTCGGTATGGCCGTCTTCCACCGCCTTCTCACGCGCAAAACGCGTGATCTCGGCGGCGTATTCGGCATTGCTGGCCATCCATTCGGTGTCGGTGACGCGCCCCGTCTTGCGGCGCAGCAGCACGTGCAGGTGGGCGGCTATGGCAATTTTTTCACTGGAAGGCATGGTTTTAATCCTCCATCGTCATGGCCGGGCAGTTTTCAGCTGCCCAGGCGCTCGGCATGCTGGGAAATATCAAGGCCGTCGGTCTCGGATGTCTCACCGACCCGCAGACTCACGATCAGGGACGTGATCCAGAGGGCCACACCGGTCATGAACAGGCTGTACAGCGCCACGGTACCGGCACCAATGAACTGGTTCAGCACGCTGCTCTCAACGCCCGAAATGGTCTTGCTCGCAAACACACCGGTGAGCAGCGAACCCACGATGCCGCCCACGCCGTGAACGCCAAACACATCCAGCGAATCATCGGCATTGAGCAGGCGCTTGAGACCCGTGGCGCCCCAGTAACAGGCGGCACCGGCGATCAGGCCGATGACCAGCGCAGCGCGCGGCGATACAAAACCCGACGCCGGCGTGATGGCCACCAGGCCTGCGACCAGACCCGAGCACAAGCCCAGCAGCGAAGGGCGGCGGCGGACGATCCACTCTGCAGCCATCCACGAGATGGCGCCCGCAGCGGCAGCAATATGCGTCACCGCCATCGCCAGGCCCGCACGGCCGTCAGAGGCCACGGCGGAGCCGGCATTGAAGCCGAACCAGCCCACCCAAAGCATGCCGGCACCGGCCATCGTCAGGCCAAGGTTGACGGGCGTGAAAGGCTCGCTGCCATAACCGCGCCGTGGGCCGAGCACGTAGGCACAGACCAGGCCTGCGATACCGGCGTTGATGTGAACCACCGAGCCGCCGGCAAAGTCGAGCACGCCCATGCGGGCCAACCAGCCGTTGGGCTCCCAGACCCAGTGGGCAATCGGCGCGTAGACGATGACGGTCCACAGCGACATGAAGATGACGACGGCGGAAAAGCGCATGCGCTCCACAAACGAGCCGACCACCAGCGCCGCGGTGATGATGGCAAACGTCAGCTGGAACATCGAGTAAACGGACTCGGGGATGTTGGGCGCAATATGGCTCACCGCGACCTTGCCGGTCTCCTTGACGTAATCGAGGCCGGCAAAACCTGCACGCTCAAAACCGCCGATGAAGTGGCCCATGGCGCCGCTGCCAGGCGTGAACGCCAGCGAATACCCAATCGCAAACCAGAGAATGCTCACGACGGCGCAGATGGCGACCACGCAGGCCATGACGTTGAGGATGCTCTTGCGGCGCACCATGCCACCGTAAAAGAGCGCAATGCCGGGCAGGGTCATCAACAGCACGAGGGCCGTGGAGGTCATCATCCAGGCGGTGTCCGCGCCATTGATGGTGGAGCCGTCCACCAGGCCCGGCATTGTCAGCGGAGCCGGCGCGGGCGCCGATGCTGCGGGTGCCGGAGCGGCGGCAACCACCGGCGCAGGCGCCACGGCAGGGGCTGGTGCCGGGGCTGCCATGGCGGGAGCGGAAGCGTTGCTGGCCGGTGCGGCGGGTGCTGGAGCAGCCGCCGGGGCGCTGGTGACTGGCATGGGGGTGGAAGCCACGCTGGGCCCCGTCTGGGCACCTGCTTGCTGGTAAACCAGCCCCATCCAGATACATAGAGCCATTGCAAGGGACCGTTTGATCGCCATACAGCACACGCCTTTCTTCATGAAATCAGCCAACAATTGGTAACAACAGGCATAAGTCGTGCCAGATGCCACAAATAGGGGCAAAGTGGGCAGGTGAATGGCCCGTGCAGAAGGGTCTGGCCGCCTGCAACAGCGGCGAACCCTTGGGTCCAGCCAAGTGCACCGGGGATTGGTAGATTCCCGGGGGGCGGGAAAATCCCGATGCACTATCTCAGTGCGCAAGCTACATTGATTGTCTTGCTGATGAGCCTGGATGCTCTCAGACGAGGAGCCGAGGAGACACAAGCGTTTAGAGTTGAGTTGGACAAGAACAGAATTAACGAGACAGGCAGGATTCCAAAAGATCCTGTCAAAAGCGCCGGTAACCCCGGCGCTTTTTTTTGCCCGTTGCTTTTCCCCCTGTACCCTTGGCTCGGCTGTGCCCTGGTGCTCCAGGCCGCCTGCGCACGAATGAGACAATCTGCCCATGGAACTGCTGATTGTCTCGATCGCTTCATTGCTGGCTGGTTTTGTGGACTCGATCGTGGGCGGTGGCGGCCTCATTCTGGTACCTGCCCTGTTCGCGGTTTTCCCGACCACCCACCCTGCCACGCTGTTTGGCGTCAACAAGGGTGCATCGATTTGGGGCACGGCTGTGGCCACCGCCCAGTTCGCCCGCCGGGTCGAGATGCGCTGGGCCGCCCTTTTGCCAGCAGCAGCCGCAGGGTTTGCCGGATCCCTGGCCGGCGCCTGGCTGGTCACCGTGATTTCTGGCGGCTTCCTCCGAAAAGCGTTGCCCTTTGTGCTCGTGGCGGTGCTGGCCTACACCCTGGTGAAAAAAGACATGGGGCGGCACCACGCACCACGTTTCAGCGGCCGCGCGGAAACGCTGGCGGCCTGCTGCATCGGTTTGGTGCTCGGCTTCTACGACGGTTTTTTCGGGCCGGGCACCGGCAGCTTTTTCGTCTTCCTGTTTGTGCGCTGGCTGGGCTACGACTTCCTCAACGCGTCAGCGTCGGCCAAACTGCTCAACACAGCAACGAATCTGGCGGCACTCGCGCTGTTTGCATACAAAGGTCATGTCTGGTGGCATTTCGCGCTCACCATGGCCGTCGCCAATGTGGTGGGCAGCCTGCTGGGTACGCGGCTGGCGCTCAAGCACGGCGCGGGTTTTGTGCGCATCGTGTTCATCGTCGTGGTGAGTGCGCTGATCCTCAAAACGGGCTTTGACGCGTTTCTACGGCAAGTCTGACTGGATTAACGGGCACGGGTCCTGATCAGGACTGGGGCACCACGGCCTGAATCGCGTTCGAATGTCCCATTTTTTGGCGGGGCAAACGATAACTATTCGCATTGAAAAAAATACAATCGCGGACATTCACCAACCGGAGGAGTTTTCCATGCGTCCAGATTCGTTCATGTCACCCGTGGCGCGCTGCTGCGCCCTTGCTGCGGGCCTGCTGGTTTCCGGCGTCGCCATGGCGGCCGAAGAAGTCAACGTCTACACGACGCGTGAGCCCGCCCTGATCCAGCCCCTCCTGGATGCCTTCAGCAAGGAAAGCGGCGTGAAGGTCAACACGGTCTTCCTGAAAGACGGCATGCTGGAGCGCGTGAAAGCCGAAGGTGCACGCTCCCCTGCAGACGTGCTCATGGCCGTCGACATCGGCAACCTGGTGGACCTGGCTGAAGGCGGCGTGACACAACCGGTCAAATCGGCCATGCTTGAAAAGACCCTGCCTGCCAACCTGCGCGACGCCAACGGCCAGTGGTTTGCACTGTCGCAGCGAGACCGCGTTATCTACGTGCACAAAGATGCCAGGATCGACAAGCTGACCTATGAGGACCTGGCCGACCCGAAGTACAAGGGCAAGGTCTGTATTCGCGCCGGCCAGCACCCTTACAACACCGCACTGGTGGCCGCCAAGATTGCACATGACGGCGAAGCTGAAACCGAAAAATGGCTGCGAGGCGTCAAGGCCAATCTCGGCCGCAAGGCCGGCGGCGGCGACCGCGACGTGGCACGCGACATCCTGGGCGGCATCTGTGACATCGGCGTGGCCAATGCCTACTATGTGGGCCAGATGCGCAATGCAGCTGCCGGCAGTGACGGCCGCAAGTGGGGTGAGGCCATCAAGGTCATTCGCCCGACGTTTGCCACCGTCAAAAGCGGCGGCGGTACGCACGTCAACATTTCTGGCGCATCGGTCGCGAAGAATGCGCCCAACAAGGCCAATGCCGTCAAGCTGATCGAGTACCTGGTGTCCGAACCCGCCCAGAGCATGTATGCCCGCGGCAACTATGAATACCCGATCCGTGCCAACGTGACACTGGACCCGGTGATGTCTGCCCTGGGCCCACTCAGGACCGATGCCCTGTCCGTGGCCGAAATTGCCAAATACCGCAAACAGGCCAGCCAGCTGATCGACAAGGTCGGGTTCGACAGTTGAGCCCGCGCCACCGGGCAGGGGCGGAGCCCGCCGTTGCCACACCTTGCCCATGACGTCCACAAGATCCTTGCGGGGCGGCAGCGTGATGCTGCCGGCGGCCGCGCTTCTGGCATTTGCAGTGCTGACCCCCCTGGCCATGCTGGTCTGGTTTGCCCTGCAGGCCGATACCGCGCACTGGCAACATCTGGCAAGCCATGTCCTGCCAACGGCGCTGGCCAATACGGTGCTGTTGTTGCTGGGCGTTGGAGCCTTGGCGGCACTGCTGGGCACCGGCAGTGCCTGGCTGGTGACGGCCTACGACTTCCCCGGACGCCGCACACTGTCATGGGCCTTGCTGCTGCCTCTGGCCGTGCCCACCTACATCGTCGCCTATGCCTATCTGGATTTGCTGCACCCCATAGGCCCGATTCAAACTGCATTGCGCACCCTGCTCGGTTACGACAATCCGCGCCAGTTCCGGCTGCCTGATCTGCGCTCGCTTCAGGGCGCGATATTTGTCCTCGGCTTTGTCCTCTATCCCTATGTCTACCTGAGCACACGGGTGATGTTCATGAGCCAGGCGGCCAGCCTGCTGGAGGCGGCACGCACGCTTGGCGCCACACGCCGTGAAACCTTTTTTCGCGTCGTCCTGCCGATGGCGCGGCCAGCCATCGCCGTGGGCCTGAGCCTGGCTTTGCTCGAAACACTCAACGACATAGGCGCATCGGAGTTCCTCGGTGTGCAGACCCTGACCGTCGCGGTCTACACGACATGGATCACGCGCTCCGACCTGGGCGGGGCGGCACAGATTGCAATCGCCATGCTTGTCATCGTGATCGGCCTGATCCTGCTGGAGCGCCATGGGCGCAAACGGCAACGCTTTTCCAGCACCCAGCGCATGCTGCCCATGCAGCCCACGAGGCTGCGCGGCGCACAGGCCGCCATGGCGTTTGTCCTCGGGGCCCTGCCAGTCGTCATCGGCTTCTGCGCGCCAGCGGCCTATTTGCTGTCAGAGACCGTCAAACGGCTGCACCTGACAGGTGGGGTGTCCACACAACTTCTTGCCGGGCTGCGCAACACACTGGTCGCGGCCACGGCAGCCACCGTGCTGACCGTACTTTGTGGGCTGGTCATTGCCTGGGCTGCGCGCACCATGCGATCAGGCAGCGGGTTTGACCTCGCCCGCGCCTGCGCACGCGTTGCCGGACTGGGTTATGCCGTGCCGGGGACGGTACTGGCCATCGGCCTGCTCACGCCGCTGCTGCTGATCGACAGGGCATGGGGCTTTGTCACGGGCCACGGCGGCCTCTTCCTGATGGGCTCCATGACTGCGCTGGTCATCGCATACACCATCCGCTTTCTTGCCATTTCCTCGGGGGGCATCGAGGCCGGGCTGACACGCATCCCGCCGTCACTTGAACAGGCCTCGCGCCTGCTGGGGGAAAGTGCCGCCGGCACATTGCGCCGCGTCCACCTGCCGCTGCTGCGGCCGGCGCTTGCGGCCAGCGCATTGCTGGTGTTTGTCGATACCATGAAAGAGTTGCCGGTCACGCTGCTGCTGAGGCCCATGAATTTCGATACGCTTGCGACCTGGCTGTACGCAGACGCGGCCCGCGGAAGCTACGAAGAGGGGGCAGTAGCCGCCTTCGCCATCGTCATTGCAGGGCTGTTGCCCGTGATCCTGTTGGCACGCACCAATCTGAAAATGGGCCGTTGAACATGTCTCCCCTTCTTGCGCTTGAGAGCGTCCGTCTTGCCTACGACATGCCCGATGGCATGCATGAGGTCGTCAGGGATTTTTCACTCGACCTGGCGCGCGGCGACATCGGCTGCCTGCTGGGCGCATCGGGCTGCGGCAAATCCACCGTGCTGCGGGCGATCGCCGGGTTCGAGCCGGTGCGCAGCGGCAGCATCTCCCTCGACGGCGTGCTGATCTCGTCAGGCTCGCGCCAGGTCGCACCCGAGCTTCGCCGCGTCGGCATGATGTTCCAGGATTACGCACTTTTTCCCCACCTGACCGTGGCACAGAACGTGGCCTTCGGACTGCGCCGCCAGGACAAGGGCGCGCAGCGCGCACGCGTCGCTGAAATGCTGGAACTGGTGTCACTCTCAACGGCTGGCGACAGCTATCCGCATGAACTCTCGGGTGGTCAGCAACAACGCGTGGCGCTGGCGCGCGCACTCGCTCCTGCGCCAGATTTGCTGTTGCTGGACGAGCCCTTTTCAAACCTGGATGTGGACACGCGCGAACACCTGGCCTTCGAGGTCCGGGACATCCTGCGCGCCACGCAACACACAGCCATCCTCGTGACGCACAACCAGGCGGAGGCTTTCGCGATTGCCGACAGGATAGGCATCATGGCCTCGGGTCGAATTCGGCAATGGGACTCGCCCTACGCCCTGCGCAACCACCCGCAGGATGATTTTGTTCGGGACTTCATCAGGCGCGAAACACTCTCGGTACAGCGGGAAGCCGCGTACGAGCGGCGGCCCTGATCAGCACCCAGGGGCACTGGGCCAGGGAGGGCAGGTCTATCGCGGCAAAGGTGCCGCGAGGCGGGCCACGGTTTGCGATACCGCGGGCACTGAAGCCGACACCGGGCCACGTCCGCCGGCCACCGCAGAGGGCGGTGCGGCCACGGCTGACGCGGCAGCCTTGGGGACCTCCGGTACTGCGCCGCCATTGACGGCCTTCAGCAGTGCGGTCATTTCGTCAACGCGGCGTGGCTTGCCAATCGGGGCGGCTGCCATCCCTTTTTGCACGGCGGCCATGTCTTCCTCGCTGGGGTACTGGCCCATCAGCATGTAGTCAAACACACGCCGTGCAATCGGCGCTGCCGCACCAGCACCCCAGCCTGCGTTCTCGACAATCACCGCCAGCGCGATCTTGGGGTCGTCGGCCGGCGCCATGGCGATGTAAAGCGCGTGATCCCGCTGGTGCTCTTCCATCTTGGAGCTGTTGTACTTGCCCTTGGCGGCCATGGTCACCGCCTGTGCCGTGCCTGTTTTGCCGCCGCTGAGGTAGCCCGAACCGGCAAACACCCGGGTGGACGTTCCACCCTGGGTCACGCCCAACAGCGCCTTGCGGATGATGGCAACGTTTTCAGGCTTGTAGCCGAGGTCTTCGGCCGGTGCCATGGGCAGCGGGTGCATGACGCGCGTGACGGGGTCCTGCGTGCCAATCACCAGCCGCGGTTTATGCTTGACCCCGTTGTTGGCGATCACAGCCGTCGCCTGTGCCAGCTGCAGCATGGTGAAGCTGTTGTAGCCCTGGCCGATACCGAGCGAGATGGTCTCGCCAGCGAACCACTTCTGCTGCTCCTGCTTCTTGAAATAGCCGCGTTTCCAGGCCTGGCTGGGCAAAATCCCGCGGACTTCGCCGTTGATGTCTATGCCTGTGGTCTGTCCAAAACCGAGCGGCTTCATGAAGTCGTGGATGTTGTCCACACCCATTTCGTTGGCCAGCGAATAAAAGTAGACATTGCTCGACTCGACGATGGCGCGGTTCATGTCCATGATGCCGCCCTTCTCGTTCTCCGGGCTGCCAAAACGGCGCCCGCCAAACATGTAGAAGCCCGGGTCGTTGATGAGGGTGCTGGGTGAACGCGCGCCGGTCTGCAGTGCCGCCATGGCCATGAAAGGCTTGTAGGTCGAGCCTGGCGGGTAGGTGCCGCGCAGGGCACGGTTGAGCAGCGGTTTGTCGATCGACTCGTTGAGGGACTCCCAGCTTTCGGTGTCGATACCGTCCACAAACAGGTTGGGGTCGAAGGTGGGCTTGCTGACGAACGCCAGCACGTCCCCGGTCTTCGGGTCCAGCGCCACCAGCGCACCGCGGCGATCACCGAACATGTCCTCCACCAGCTTCTGCAGCTTGATGTCCAGCGACAGCATGACGGTGTTGCCCGGCGTGGCCGGGTTGGTGGCAAGCTTGCGCACGGCGCGGCCACCGGCGGAAGTCTCGACCTGCTCCACGCCCGTAGTGCCATGCAGCTGCTGCTCAAAACTCTGCTCGACGCCCAGCTTGCCGATGTAGTCCGTGCCGCGGTAATTTCCTTCGTCATCGCCCTCTTCAATGACTTCTTTCTCGGCCTGGTTGATGCGGCCGATGTAGCCGACCACATGGCTGCCGAGCTCGCCATAGGGATAGTTGCGGAACAGCCGGGCCTTGATGTCCACGCCGGGAAAACGGAAGCGCTGCGCTGCAAAGCGCGCCACTTCCTCGTCCGTCAACCGGGTGCGTATGGGCAGTGATTCGAAATTTTTGGACTCTTCACGCAGACGCTTGAAGCGGCGCTTGTCGCGCACCTGGATGTCCACCACCTTCTCGAGCGCAGCGATGGTCTCCTCGAGATTGCCAACCTTGGACGGCGTGATCTCCAGCGTGTAGGCGGAGTAGTTGGTGGCCAGCACGACGCCATTGCGATCGAGGATCAGCCCCCGGTTGGGGACGATGGGCACGACGGCCGTTCGGTTGTTTTCCGCCTGCTCGCTCAAGTCGGTATGACGATAAACCTGCAGGTAAACCAGACGTGCGCCCAGCAGCGAAAACGCAAACAATACGGCCGCACTCGCCACGAGCACACGGGCCCGAAAGCGTGACAGGTCTGCTTCGACATTTCTGAGTTCAGTCATGACACTGTGATCCTAACGCCCGCGGAAAAGTGCCGCAATCGGTCACCCGGCTGCAAGCAGGGCCAAGGGGCGGAGCCTCCTCGGGGTGCAGCCAGGTACATGCGGCGATGAGCGTGGAGGCCATTTTTAAAGCGGCCGGTTTTCGTCGGGGTTGGGTGCCCGGCGCTGCGGCACCAGCAACAACACACTCACCACTGGCCAGAGCAGCGCCTCGATCACCGGCGCCAGCAGGATGGGCCAGCCCGGAAAAATTCCGCCGGCCGCCACACGGATGACGATTTCCACGCCATGGGCCACGGCAAACAACGGCAGCACCTGTATCGCCTGCGACGGGACGGAAAACCACAACAGGCGGCGGTGGATCATGGTGGCCGAAAAGCTGAGCGCTGTGTACGACAGCGCATGCTGGCCCAGCAGCGAGGACTGGTGGACATCCATGCCCAGGCCGAACATGAAGGCCACACCAATGCCGATGCGCAGCGGCTGGTGCACATTCCAGAACACCAGCACCAGCGCCAGAAAATCGGGCATCCAGGGGGTACGTCCTAGCGGCAGCATGTCCAGCAGCAGTGCGGCGATCAGGCTGCACCAGATAAATACAGGGTTGGCCGGCAACAGCAGTTGCTGGCCTGATCGCATGATCATGCTGTGACTCCTTGCGTGATCATCGGGCGGTACCCCTCTTCACGGGCACTGGCACTTCAACAATCGCCTCCGGCCTTGGCGGGATCTGGGCAGACACCGGTTTGACCACCATCACGTGCCGCGCCGCCGTGACCAGCGCTTGCGGCGTGCAGTAAATTTTTGCAAAGGCCGATTCCGCGCGGCGCTCGATGCGGGTGATCTTCGCGACCGGCAGGCCGGGCGGGTACACGCCATCGACACCGCTGGTCGTCAGCAGGTCACCTTCCTTCACATCCGAGTTGCTGCCCATGAAGCGCAACTCCAGCCCACTGCCGGAGGCCGACGGATCCCCGTAGGCGACGCTGCGGGCACCGGTGCGTACATTGAGCACCGGGATGGCCAGGTCACGGTCGTTGACCAGCGTCACTTCGCTGACCAGCGGGTGCACACGCGTGACCTGACCCAGCACTCCGGCCTCGTCCAGCACGGGGGAACCCAGGTCGACGCCCTGCAGCAAGCCCTTGCCGATGATCACCTTGCGTGTGTAGGGGTCTGCCGCGTCATAAAGCACCTCGGCCGCCATCACCGAGGTGGCGAGCTGCTCACGCAGGCCGAGCAGCTTGCGCAGGCGGTCGTTTTCCTGGAGGAGTTGTTCAACCTGCCCGGCGCGCAGAGATTGAAGCGCAAGTTTGCGGCGCGCGTCTTCGCTGCTGGCATTGGCCTGGTTGAGGCTGGTGAAATAATCGCCACTGCCCTGGACGGCACGCACCGGTTGCAGGGCCAGCCACTGGACGGGATAAAGCGCCGTGGCCAGCACGGCACGCACAGGCTGGGTGATCTTGAAGCGTGTGTCGGCCACCATCAGGAACAGCGCCAGCGCACTGAAAAACATCAGTTTGGACAGCGCCGACGGCCCCTGCTTGAAAAAGGGTGGCGGTGATCTGTCCAGTGTTCCTAAAGGCATGAATCGTCAGGTGCCCGGGTCTGTTCAGGCACTGCTGCAGGTCGGGGTTATTCCGATGTGAAGATGGAGCCGAGACGATCCATGCGCTCGAGCGCAATGCCGCAACCGCGCACCACACAGGTCAGCGGCTCTTCGGCCACCAGCACCGGCAGGCCGGTTTCTTCGGCCAGCAGGCGGTCCAGGTCGCGCAGCAGGGCGCCACCACCGGTCAGCATCATGCCGCGGTCGGCGATGTCCGCGCCCAGTTCAGGCGGCGTCTGCTCGAGCGCGTTCTTGACGGCGCTGACGATGTTGTTGAGCGGGTCGGTCAGGGCTTCCAGGATTTCATTGCTGGAGATGGTGAAGCTGCGCGGCACGCCTTCGGAGAGGTTGCGGCCCTTGACTTCCATTTCCTTGACTTCAGAGCCCGGAAATGCGGAACCGATGTTTTTCTTGATGGCTTCAGCCGTTGGCTCGCCGATCAGCATGCCGTAGTTGCGGCGGATGTAATTGATGATGGCCTCGTCGAAACGGTCGCCGCCGACGCGCACGCTGCCCTTGTAGACCATGCCGCCCAGCGAGATAACGCCGACTTCGGTCGTGCCGCCGCCGATGTCCACCACCATGGAACCGCTGGCTTCGCTGACGGGCAGGCCGGCACCGATGGCCGCCGCCATGGGCTCTTCAATCAGGTACACATCGGAAGCGCCGGCGCCGAGGGCCGACTCGCGGATGGCGCGGCGTTCGACCTGGGTCGAACCGCAAGGCACGCAGATGATGATGCGCGGGCTGGGCTTGAAGAAGCTGCGCGGGTGAACCATCTTGATGAACTGCTTGAGCATCTGCTCGGTGACGGTGAAATCGGCGATCACGCCGTCTTTCATCGGGCGGATGGCTTCGATGTTGCCGGGCACCTTGCCCAGCATGGCCTTGGCTTCGTGGCCGACGGCCTGGATGGTCTTTTTGCCCTGGGGGCCGCCTTCGTGGCGGATGGCAACGACGGAAGGTTCGTCAAGGACGATGCCGCGGTCTCTTACAAAAATCAGGGTGTTGGCGGTGCCAAGATCAATGGCCAAGTCGGTGGAGAAGTACCGACGGAATGCTTCAAACATATTCAGAAGTCCGGTTGGGGCATGGGCAAACTTCGCTGCCCTATCGCCTTTTTATGAGGGGTCAATTTGGATAAATGAGAAAGCACCTAGGGAAACGGGTTTCAAGCCTTTAAAAAACGCCTAAAGAGTGCATCCCGCCCTGATTTCACACCAAAGGCGGGATAATAACGCATCGCTTTTTCTCCAATGGCCATTATCAGGCGCATTGCTCCATATTTACACCCCGTTTCAGCTTGATTTTTAAGCTCTTTTATTCATGGCACTGACCCCCCAGGAAATCGCCCGCGTCGCCAATCTGGCGCGGCTCGAATTGCGTCCCGACGAAACCGACCGGGTGCTGACCCAGCTCAACGGCTTTTTCTCGCTGGTGGCGCAGATGGACGCCGTCAACACCGACGGGGTCGAGCCCCTCGCCCACCCCGCGGCCGTTCTGGGCGATGTCGCCCTGCGCCTGCGCGACGACATCGCCAGCGAGCCCAACCAGCGCGACGCCAGCCAGCTCAGCGCCCCGGCCGTCGAACGTGGCCTGTTTCTTGTGCCCAAGGTGATCGAATGAGCGCGCACACCGACCTCCACCACCTCGGCGTGGCCGACCTCGCCGCCAGACTCGCCGCCAAAGAGGTCTCCAGCGTCGAGGTGACGCAGCATTTCATGGCCCGCATCAAGGCACAGGATGCGCTGGGCGCCTTCCTCGCCACCGACAGCGATGTGTCCCTGGCCCAGGCCAAAGCCGCAGACGCCCGCATTGCCGCCGGTGAACGCACCCCGCTGCTGGGCGTGCCGCTGGCACACAAGGACGTGTTCGTCACGCGCGATTTCCCTTCCACCGCCGGCTCGAAGATGCTGGAGAACTACCGCAGCCCGTTTGACGCGACCGTGGTCGGCAAACTGGCAAGCGCAGGCATGGTCACGCTGGGCAAGCTCAATTGCGATGAATTCGCCATGGGGTCGGGCAACGAAAACAGCGCCTACAGGCCTGTGCAAAACCCCTGGGACATCACACGCATTCCTGGTGGTTCTTCTGGCGGCTCGGCCGCCGCCGTCGCCGCCGGCCTGGTGCCGGCCGCCACCGGCACCGACACCGGCGGCTCCATCCGCCAGCCTGCCTCACTTACCGGCATCACCGGCATCAAACCCACTTACGGCCGCTGCTCACGCTACGGCATGGTGGCATTTGCCTCCAGCCTGGACCAGGCCGGCCCGATGGCGCGCAGTGCACTCGACTGCGCAGTGCTGCTCTCGGCCATGGCCGGCCCCGACCTGGACCGCGACTCCACCTCGCTGGACCTGCCCGTGACCAACTACGCCGCAGATCTGCCCGCCAGCGCCGGCAGCGCCACACCGCTCAAGGGTTTGCGCATCGGCCTGCCCAAGCAGTTTTTTGGTGCAGGCTGCGCCGACGACGTGCTCAAGCCCGTGCGCGCCGCGCTGGCCGAATTTGAAAGGCTGGGCGCCACGCTGGTCGATGTGAATCTGCCGCTGACCGAGTTGTCCATTCCCGTGTACTACGTAATCGCACCGGCCGAGGCCAGCAGCAACCTGAGCCGCTTCGACGGGGTGCGCTACGGCCACCGGGCCGCCAGCTACAGCGGCCTGACCGACATGTACAAAAAGTCGCGCTCCGAAGGTTTCGGTGACGAGGCCACGCGCCGCATCATGATTGGCACCTACGTGCTGTCGCACGGCTACTACGACGCCTACTACCTCAAGGCCCAGAAAATCCGCCGGCTGATCGCCGAGGACTTCCAGAAGGCCTTCACGCAGTGCGACATCATTGCCGGCCCCGTCTCCCCCACCGTCGCCTGGAAGATCGGTGAAAAATCTGACGACCCGGTCGCCAATTACCTGGCCGACATCTACACGCTGTCGTCCAGCCTCGCCGGCCTGCCCGGCATGAGTGTGCCGGCCGGCTTCGGCGCGCACGGCATGCCCGTCGGCCTGCAGCTGATCGGCAACTACTTCAAGGAAGCGCAGCTGCTGGGCACGGCGCACCAGTTCCAGCTCGCAACCGACTGGCACCAGCGCAAGCCCCAAGGCATTTGAGTGATTTGACATGAGCCAGACCCAACCTATCGCAAACCCCTTCGCAGAAATGCAGGTCGGCCGCCCCACCGGGCCGCTGGTGCAGGAATATGAAGTCATCATCGGCTTCGAGACCCACACACAGCTGACCACGCAGTCGAAAATTTTCAGCCGCGCCTCGACATCGTTCGGCGCAGAACCCAACACCAACGCCTCGGCCGTTGACTTTGCCCTGCCCGGCGCACTGCCGGTGATGAACAAGGGTGCCGTGCAACGCGCCATCGAGTTCGGACTGGCCGTGGGCGCACACATTGCAGAAAGCAGTGTCTTCGCGCGCAAAAACTACTTCTACCCCGACCTGCCCAAGGGCTACCAGATCAGCCAGTTCGAGATTCCGGTGGTGCAGGGTGGCAGCGTCGAGTTTTTTCTAGGCGATGAGAAAAAAACCGTGCGCCTGGTGCGTGCCCACCTGGAAGAAGACGCCGGCAAGTCGCTGCACGAAGATTTCATCGGCATGAGCGGCATAGACCTGAACCGCGCGGGCACACCGCTGCTGGAAATCGTCACCGAGCCAGACATGCGCTCGTCTGCAGAAGCTGTGGCCTATGCCAAAGAGCTGCACAAGATCGTGACCTGGATAGGCATTTGCGACGGCAACATGCAGGAAGGCAGCTTCCGCTGCGATGCCAATGTGTCCGTGCGCAAACCGGGTGCCCCGCTGGGTACACGCCGCGAAATCAAGAACCTCAACAGCTTTCGCTTCATGCAGCAGGCGATTGATTTTGAAATCCGCTGGCAGATTGAACAAATTGAAGACGGCAAGGCCATCGAACAAGCCACGGTGTTGTTCGATCCCGATACCGGCGAGACACGCAGCATGCGCACCAAGGAAGACGCGGCCGATTACCGCTACTTCCCCGACCCGGATTTGCCGCCACTGGTGATCGGGCGCGACTGGGTCGAGAAAACCCGCGCAGAGATGTCCGAACTGCCGCGCGTCATGGCTGCGCGTTTCGTCGCCGACTACGCACTGCCGGAATACGATGCCGGCCAGCTCACGCAGAGCAAGGCCACGGCCGCCTACTTCGAGGCCGTCGCCGCGACCAGCAAGCAGCCCAAGCTGGCCAGCAACTGGGTGATGGGCGAATTGTCGCGTCGCCTGAACACCGAAGAAAAACAGATCGAGTCCTCCACCGTCAGCGCCGCGCAACTCGCCAGCCTGATTGCCCGGATTTCCGACGGCACCGTTTCCAACAACGCTGCCAAACAGGTGTTCGATGTTCTGTGGACAGGTGAGGGCAGCGATGTCGACGCCGTCATCGAGGCGAAGGGCCTCAAGCAGATGAACGACACTGGCGAACTCGAAAAAATTATCGATGACGTCCTCGCGGCGAATGCCAAGAACGTCGAGGAAGTGAAGGCCGGCAACGCCAAGGCCATGAACGCCCTCGTCGGCCAGGCCATGAAGGCCACCAAGGGCAAGGCGAATCCGGCGCAGGTCAACGAGCTGCTGAAGAAAAAGCTGGGCTGACACCCCTGTGTCGGCGACCCCAGCCATGCACCACCTGCATACCTAGTAGTCCGGTGCAAGGCTAGGCCATCGGGCAGCCCGCTCCTAGAATTTGGCAACACCCAGTTCAGGAGCCCGCATGACCCCGTACCAGCACATCACCGTCACACCGCTGTCGCCGCACATAGGCGCAGAAATCGGCAACATCGACCTCACGAAACCCCTGTCGGATGCCGAAGTGGCCGAGCTCAAACGCGCCTTCCTCGAACGCCAGGTGATCTTTTTCCGCGAGCAGAAAATCAGCTTCGACGATCAGATCCGCGTGGCCAGCTACTTTGGCCCGCTCGGCAAACACGTCGGCGTCAACACCATCAGCAAATCGACCGACAACCCGCTGGTGCGCCGCTTTCACTACGACGAGACTTCCAAACGCATTTCCGGCGAGAACTGGCACAGCGACCAGTCGTGCGCGGCCATACCGCCGCTGGGCAGCATGCTTTACAACCACACCGTGCCACCAGACGGCGGCGGCGATACCATGTTTGCCAGCATGTATGCCGCCTACGATGCGCTGTCGCCCAAAATGAAGCAGTACCTCGACGGCCTCACTGCCACGCACGACGGCACGCGTGTCTTCGGCCCGGGCACGCCGATTTCCGTGCATCCGGTCATCACGCAGCACCCCGAGACCGGCAAAAAGCTGATTTATGTGAACACCGACTTCACCTCGCACATCAACGACATCCCGCGCGAGGAAAGCAACCGTATCCTGCAGTTTCTGTATGACCACTGCGGTCGCACGGAATGGGCCTGCCGCTTCCGCTGGCGTGCGCACTCCATCGCCTTCTGGGACAACCGCAGCGCGCACCACAAGGCGATCTGGGATTACTGGCCCGCCGTGCGTTCGGGTTTCCGCGTGCAGGTCGAAGGCACGGCAGCGCCCATCGCGGGCTGACGCCGGGTGCCGGCGTTCAGGTGCTTCGTGGCACCAGCCGGCCGAACACTTCACGAATGATGTCCAGCGTGATGCGATGCAACGCCGTGGGCCGATGCCGCAATGATGTCGCCAGCGACAACGTGGTCGTCATCGCCGGTTCGGTTACCGGCACGGCCGACAGGGTTTGCGACCAGTGCCCGGCCTTGAGCACAATCGCCGACGCCACCGTGTGACCGAAGCCCTCCTGCACCAGTTCCAGGATGGTCTCGACACCGTCGATGTCGTGCGCCACATTCAGTTTGACGCCATTTTTGGTGGCCTGCGCCTCGACGATGGAGCGCAGCGGGTGCGGTGCGCTGGGGAAAATCATGGGCAGCGCGGCCAGCTCATCGAAGGTGATGGAGGCGCGCTCGCCTTGCGGCGGTTCAGGCCGCGCCTGTGGCGAGATCAGGCACAGGGCGTCGACCATCACCGGCTCGATGTTGATGAGCGAGGACGGTGCCTGGTCATGCAGGACGGCAGCATCCACCCGCTCGACCAGAATCATCTCGTGCAGGCTGCGCGACAGACCTTCCACAATCGACAGTTGCGCCATCGGGAAGCGCGCGGTGAAGGCCCGCACCAGCGGCACCGTCAGGATGCGTGCCAGCGAGGGCGTCAGCCCCAATGCAAAGCGACCAGTCAGCTCCGTATCGCTGGCCGCACGAACCTGTGTCGCCAGCTCCAACTGGTGCAACACGCTTTTGGCGATGAGCAAAAAGTTCTGGCCGTCGTCGGTCAGCGAGATGCCGCGGCCGTGACGGTAAAAAAGATGGCGGTGCAGTTCGACTTCGAGGCGGCGTATCTGCCGGCTGAGAAAGGGCTGTGTGACCTCAAGCACCGCCGCGGCGCGCGAGAAACTGCCGTGCGCGGCGACCTGTACAAAATAGTTGAGCTGGCTGAGTTCCACGTTTGAATCCTGTGCCCGGCGCTTTCACAAAATACCTCGCGGCACCTTCGGGCAACATTACCACGCCGCCACGCGCATCGTATGCACCGCCTGCATAACTGCTAGTGAGGCGCAAGACCAGCCAGGCTGCCTGACAGGGGCAAAAACCCGCTTGCCGATGCCCGGCATGGAGCGAAACTTGCAACTGTTGATGCATCCCAACGCTCAGGAGTCCCCATGAAAAAAACCGCATCCCGCATCACTGCCGCGCTCACCCTCGCAGCAGGCGCACTGCTTGCACCCACGCTGGCATCGGCACAGGTCTTTCCCGCAAAACCCATACGCATCGTTGTGCCGTTCGCGGCGGGAGGCTCGTCCGACCTGCTGGCCCGGGCTGTGGCGCGCACCATGTCCGAAGGGCTCAAGGGCCCGGTGGTGGTCGAAAACAAACCCGGCGCCGGGGGCGTCATTGCCATGGAGGCGGTGGCGCAGTCGCCCGCCGATGGCTACACCCTGCTGTTTGCGACCAATGGCACGCACAGCATAGGCCCGGCCCTGTATCCGGCGCGCAAGATTGATCCCCTCAAGGACCTGGCACCCGTCGGCCTGCTGCACACGCTGCCCAACATCCTGCTGGTCAACCCCAAGGTGCCGGCCAAAAACGTCGGCGAGCTGATCGCCTATGCCAAGGCCCATCCGCGCCAGCTCAACTTTGCATCCGCCGGCAACGGCTCGGCGTCGCACCTGTTCGGTGAACTGTTCCAGATTTCCGCCGGCATCGACATGGTCCACGTGCCCTACAAGGGCGGCAGCGCAGCGATGCCCGATTTGATCTCGGGCCAGGTGTCCATGATGCTGGAGACGATTCCCAATGCGCTGGCGCAGGTCCGCGGCGGCAAGCTCACCGCGCTGGCCGTCACCTCGGGCAAGCGCTCGACGGCTGCGCCTGAGGTTCCAACCATTGCGGAATCCGGCCTGGCCGGGTTTGACACCAGTTCCTGGACGGGGCTGTCGGCGCCCGCCGGCACGCCAAAAGCCATCATCGCCATCCTGAATGCAGAAACCGTCCGGCTGGCCAAAGACCCGGCTTACCTGGACATCCTCAAGACCCTGGGCACGGACGCCACCAGCTCGACGCCTGAGGGCTTCGACGCCTACACGCGCAAGGACATCGCCAAGTGGACGGACGTGGTGAAAAAAGCGAAGGTCCAGCCCGACTGAAGCGGCTGGCTCAAGCGTAAAGCGGCCAGCTGGGCGCGCCACAAACCCGCGAATCAGTTTTTGGCGGTGGTGCCAGCCGCAGCCGCAGTTGGCCCCGCGGCCCAGAGCGGCCTGAGTCTGGCCAGCTCTTCATCAAAGCGCGCATTGACGCGCTTTTTCTCGCTCTCCTGATCGGCAATCACGCGCTTTTGCGTGGCGATGCCCATCTCGTTCTCGTCCATCCTGCGCCGCAATGCGGGGGGCGCACGGCCAGGCTCCCGGTTGTAGAACTCCATCTCGGCGCCTATGGATTTGCGCTGGTCGGAGAGTTCCTGGATGCGCTTGGTCGAAGCCTTGATCAGCTCTTCGCCCTGGCCCAGCGCCAGGGCGCGTTCCTTGTCATGCGCCTGTTTGTTGGGGTAACGCTGCACCAGCACGCGTTCGCGGCGCTTTTCCTCGATCGCCTGCGCACGGGCTTCGACGGCCGCTTTTTCCTTCTCTTCAGCCTCGGCCCGCTCCGCAGCCGTGGGTGGCGGCTTGATCACGCGCTTGACCGAGCCGGAGATCGGGGAAATTTCCTGCTGGGGCCGGTCCATGCACTCGGCAATCGGCCGGTCAGAGGTGACCTTGCGGCCCTTGGCGTCCACGCAGGTGTAAATACCCTGGGCCAGGGCCGAGCCTGACACCAGCACCGCCAGTGAGAACCCCGAAGTCAAAAACAAGCTTGAATAGAACACCTGAAACCTCAATCAACGCCGTATCGCTGCCGGTATGCCAGAACCGCCTTGTAATGTCCGCCCATCGGGCCGCCTGCAGCTGAATCACCTTCTCCCTGCGCCGCGAGATATTGGAGCAAGTCGGTCAAACGCGCAATGGAACAAACCTGAAGGCCGAGCTGGTTGGTCACATATTGCACAGCGCTGTAATCGACGTCAAGGCCGTTTTCGGTGGCCTTTTCCTGCCGGTCCAGCGCAATCGCCACGGCGTGGGGAATGGCACCGGCCGCCTTGATGATGGCGATCGACTCGCGCGCGGCGGTGCCGGCCGACATCACGTCGTCAATGATGAGCACCCGGCCCTTGACCGGCGCACCGACCAGCGAGCCGCCTTCACCGTGGTCCTTGGCTTCCTTGCGGTTGTAGGCAAACGGCAGGTTGCGGCCCAGCCTGGCCAGTTCGACGGCGACCGCCGCTGCAAGCGGAATGCCCTTGTAGGCCGGCCCGAAAATCATGTCGAACTGCAGGCCGGTGGTGCGCTCTTCCATCAGCAGCTGCTGTGCATAAAATTGCGCCAGCCGACCGAGCTTGGCGCCATCGTCGAACAGGCCGGCATTGAAGAAGTAGGGGCTCAGGCGCCCGGCCTTGGTCTTAAACTCGCCAAACCGCAGCACACCCGACTCCACCGCAAATTGCACGAACTCAAGTGCAAGCCGGCTGTCAGCCTTCGGGCCTGCATCGTTGTTTTTTTGCCCTGGCGCTGCCGTTGGGGTGCTCATTGGAGATGTCCTTGTTTAAATTGACCAGCCTGAACCTCAACGGCATACGCTCCGCGACCAGCAAGGGCCTGGAGGACTGGCTTGCGAAATCCATGCCGGATTGTATTTGCGTGCAGGAACTCAAGGCCCAGGCCGCCGATATCAGCGAGCGTTTTGATGAAATGTCCGGCCTGAAGGGACATTTCCACTTTGCCGAGAAAAAGGGCTACTCAGGCGTGGCCGTCTACACCCGGCATGAGCCCAGCGACGTCATCGTCGGCTACGGCTCCAGCGAGTTCGACGCCGAAGGCCGTTACGTCGAACTGCGCTTTGACAGCCCGGGCCGCAAAAACCTGCCCAAACTCTCCATCATCAGCGCCTATTTTCCCAGCGGCTCCTCCGGCGAGGAGCGCCAGGCCGCCAAATTCCGCTTCCTGGCCGAGTTCTACCCCTACCTTCTGAACCTGAAAAAAACCCGCGATTTCGTACTCTGCGGCGACATCAATATCGCGCACCAGGAAATCGACCTGAAGAACTTCAAGGGCAACAAAAAGAACAGCGGCTTCCTGCCGGAAGAGCGCGCCTGGATGACCGAGCTGCTGCGCCTTGAAGCAGCAAAAGAGCTCGCCGAAGACGCCAAAGAAGCCAACGAGGCTGCCGATGAATTGTTGGCCCCCACGCTCGGCACTGACGTGTCCTCGCTGCCCCCCAAGGGGTCGGCGCTTGCTCGGGGCGGCCCGTCGCCGCGCGCAGCCGGCCCCGGCG
The DNA here is from genome assembly GCA_040387435.1 of Pseudomonadota bacterium. GTDB lineage: Bacteria > Pseudomonadota > Gammaproteobacteria > Burkholderiales > Burkholderiaceae_C > Polaromonas. Next base: position 31,154 of record JAZKDR010000002.1, on the reverse strand, counting down.
GCGGCATGGTCGATGTCTACCGCAAGCTCAAACCCACGACCACCGACGAGGCCTACACCTGGTGGAGCAACCGCGGCCAGGCCTACGCGAAGAATGTGGGCTGGCGGCTGGACTACCACCTCGCCACGCCGGCGATGGCCGCGCTGGCCAAAACCGAGCACATCTACAAGGAGCAGAAGTTCTCGGACCACGCGCCCATTACGGTGGACTACGACTTCCAGCTTTAAAAGATCCCTGCAAGCCAGCCGCGTATCCGCGCATCCCAGGACTCATGGCGCACACAAAACACGTTACCATCCGCTGTCCCGCAAGTCGCTGCGGCATCCGGGCAGGCACCCATCAAGTCTGCAGGGCCGCACGCACAAAAAATAACATCGGCTGTCGACGTTGTCGGCGAGCCAAAACGAGGGCCGGTGATGGAGACTTTTCCCGGTAAGGGTCTGTGGCGTGTGCTGTTGCCAGTCCTGCTTCTGGCGGCATTGCCTTGCCATGCCGCTGCTGAAGACCCGCCGCACCGCACCGTGCACATCCGCGGCACCATCGCCTTCGGTTCCATCGTGCAGGCGCTGGCCGAGCAATACATGCGCAGCAACCCCTCGGCCACTGTCGTCGTCAGCGGCGGCGGCACCGCGCGCGGTTACCTGACCCTGCTGGACAACACCGCGGACCTGGCCATGGTCAGCGGCGCGCCTTCTGAAGACACGGTGGAAGAAATCAACCGCAGCGGCCTGAAACTCGTGCAGGTGCCCTTCCGGCGTGTGGCCATGGCACCAGCCGTTCACTTCAGCAACCCGGTGGGTGACCTCAGCAGCATCCAGCTGCGGGAAATTTTTACCGGCCGTATCAACAATTGGAGCACGGTAGGCGGCAAGCCGCTGCCCATCAAGGTCTATGTCGGGCCGCCCGGCGACGGCATCACCACGACCTGGGGCGACAAGGTTTTGGGCGACACCGACACCTTCACGCCGCGCGCTGTCACGGCCGAACTCGAGCAGCGCATCGCGGCCGTGGGCGCCGACCCTGCAGGCATCACCTACCTGGCAACCGACTCCATCAAGAACGCCGCGCTGAAAGCCCTGTCCGTGGACAAGGTGATGGCGGGCGCGGCCAGCGTGCAAGGCGGCAGCTACACGCTGCTGGCACCCCTGCAATTTGTGACCCGCGCCAAACCCTCGGCCGAGGTGCAGAAATTCCTGCAGTTTGTGACCACGCTGTCGGTGCCGATTTCCAACACGGTCTTTGCCTTGCCGGCCGCACGATGAACCGGCGGCACATCCTGGCCGGGGTCGGCGTGGCGGTGGCAGCAGCGGTTGCCTATCCGGCGTGGCAATGGACGCGGCGACGCCGCACCGCCCGCCAGCAGAACGCCTTGCTCGTGGGCGGCGCCGCGGCCATGTATGACGTCAACGTCGCGCTCGGCAAGGAGTTCGAAAAGCGCTACAACGTGCCGGTGATCGTGGAGCGCGGTGGTTCATTGCAAGGCCTGCTGGCGGCCAAGCGCCACGCCATCGACATCGCCGCCATGGCGCGCGACCTGCAAGGCGCAGAGGCCGAGCCCGAAGCGCACAACTACCTCGTCGGCCGTGATGCCATCGCGGTGGTGGTGAACCCGCAAGCGCCGGTGCGGCAACTCCGGCAGGACACCGTCCGCGACGTGCTGGCAGGCCGCATCACCAACTGGAAGTCCCTTGGAGGCCCCAACGCGCCCATCCAGGTGGTGGCCCGCCCACGCGACTCATCCACGGGCCGCTTTGTCAGCGAATTTGTGCTCGACGGCGATGACATGACGCTGCAGGCGCAGGTCAAAAAAAGCAAGGACGACCTGCTGGCGTTCCTGCGCCAGAACCCCCATGCCATCGGCTGCGTGGCGACCGACGAAGGCGGCCTGCCCGACGACATCACGGCGCTGGAGATCGACGGCGTCCCGGTCACCCGCGAAACCATTCTCAGTGCGCGCTACCCCTTTGTCCGCTCGCTCTACCTCATGACCTACGGCAATGCCCGGCAAGAGGCGCGCGACTTCATCGCCCTGGCGGAATCACCGCTGGGCCAGCGCATCATCGACCAGGCCGGCTTTATGCCGGTGCGCTGACACGGAACCCCAGATGGCCAACGAAGCCCGCTCCATACTCAACGACTGGCTCAAGCGCGTGCAGCGCAACGAGCGCCTGCGCAAGACCCTGGCCGTGATGGTGCTGCTGGCCCTGCTGGGCGTGGCCGCGCACTATGTGTACGAGGTGGTTCCCCGCACCTATTCGCTGAAGATCACCGGCGGCGACATCCTGAGCAACCGGCATTACGTCGCCGGTGCGCTGCGTGATGAGGTGGCCGGCAACGGCGTGCAGCTGGTCATCCAGCCCACCGACGGCTCGCAGGAGGCCCTGAGCCTGGTCTCGCAGGGCAAGCTCGACTTTGCGCTGATACAGGGCGGACTGGAGCTGCCCTACCCCAACGTCAGCCATGTGGCCAACCTCGCGCCCGAGCTGCTGCACTTCCTGGTGAGCCCCGACATCAAGGACATCGCCGGCCTGCGCGGCAAGCGCATCAACCTGGGCAGCAAGCGCGGCGGCACGCGTGTGGTGGCCAAGCAGCTGATGGAGTTCTCGGGCCTGCGCGAAGGCATTGACTACGTCGAAACCAACCTCGGCACCGAGGACCTGCTCGCACTGCGCAAGGACCGTGTGCCGGACGTCATCGTCATCACATCGTTTGCGCCCTCCAACGTGGCCGACTACATCGTCAAGCAGTACGGCTACAACCTGCTGGAGATCCCCTTCCCGAGTGCGCTGGCCCTGCGACTGGGCTGGGTGGCCGACACCAAGGTGATGGCCTATATGTACAGCGTGCAGCCCCCGGTGCCGGCGCGCGACCTTAAAACGGTGGGCGTCAACATGGAGCTGGTCGCCAACAGCAACGTCGATCCGCGTGCCGTGTTCAAGGTGCTCGAAGGCATTTACAGCCCGGGCCTACAGATGCGGCTGAAGATGCGTTTTGAAGAAGACCGCATCCTCGACTCGGCGCTGTACCCGCTGTCTGCCGGCACCCGCACTTTCATGGACCGCAAGAACCCCTTCCTGTCGCAGGCCACGCTCAAAAAAGTCGAGGCGCTGTTCGGCCTGATTCTCTCGGTCGCCTCCACCCTCATTGTCGTCTTCAAGTGGTTCAGGGGTGCGCCCGCCGAGCCCGCGCCCACGGTCACCGAAGACGCCTTTTTCTTTGAGCAGATCGAACGTGTGCTGGTCATCGACAGCACCATCGACACGTCGCCGCCCGGCCCGCTGCCGCCGGAGCAGCTCGATGCGCTGCAGAAAGAACTCTCGGACATCAAGGCGGCAGCGATGCGCCGGCTGGCCGCCAACGGCGTGCTGGCCAACCCGGGCCTCGCGTCGCAGCTGTTGTCGACGATTGCCGATTCGCGTGCGCGCCTCGAATTCAAGAAGGAAAAACCATGACCGACATGACCACCCGCCTCCAGAATGCTCGCCGCAGCGGCCCTTCGGCCGTGCTGGCTTTCAGTGCCGCCGTGGTACTGGTGCTGTCCGGGTGCGCCACTGTCGCACCGACCGACACATCGCCATCAGCGGCCTATGCCGCTGGCATTGCCGACGCGGCCGTGGCCAGCCCTCGCAAGGTCAGCGCGCTGATGCCGCTGCCGCAGAGCGGCAAGGTCAGCGTGGTGTCGTGGGTGACGGAAAGCCGCACCCCGTGCAAGCCGACGGATGCCTCATGCGCCTGGACAACGCCGGCGGACCGCATCTGGGTCACGCTGGCTGGCGAGGTGCAGGCACGCTGCCGCGCCTGGGGCCTTCAGGGTGATGCGCTGCGCCAGCGGCTTGAGCAGCTGCTCGGCCTGCCCATGGACCCGCCGGTGCAGTTCCGCAAGGCCCGCTTCGTCACCATGGAAGTCGCCCGCGAGCGGCTCGACCGCCCTTGCCTGGGCCTGGACGAGAGCAATCCTCAGCGTCCCGTCTGCACCATAGACCTGCAGGCCGGCCGCGCGCCCGACGTGCGCGACTACGTGCTCAAGCAGATGGCCGACTCCTTTGTCACCGACAACCCCAAAGGCCCCGGCTACCCCTTCACACGCCTGGGCTACACCTACGACTGGAACCAGGTCAACGCCGCACCCAACCACTACGGCGCGTCCGAGTTCCTGGTGCAGGCCAGCACCCCCGCCAGCGTGATCACGCAACAGACCACCGACGCCTACTGCGCGGCGCCCTAGATCGTCTGCCGGATTTACCGGGCCAATCGCATGTCGCTGCTGGCCCGTCACCTGAGCGATGCCCTGCGCCTGACACTGTCGGGCCAAACAACCGCTGGCGGTTACGGGCTAGAGGATGTGATTCGTTCAGGGCTGCGCCATCCCGACAGCCGCGTGGGCGTTTACGCACCGGATGCGCAAAGCTACGACACCTTCGGCGAGCTGTTCGACCCCATCCTCCACGACCTGCAGCCCCCGCCGGGCCAGCGCGCAGTGCCGCCGCCCTGCATCCACCCCGCAGCCGTGGTCTCGACCCGCATCCGTGTGGCGCGCAACCTGGCGGGCCACAATTTTCCGGCGGGCCTGACGCGTGAGCAACGATGCGCCGTGGAAGACAAACTGGCGCAGGCCTGCCTCTCGCTCGCACCGCAGTTTCCGGGCCGCATCCGGAAGTTGCAGTCACTGCCAGGCGACCAGCTTGCGGCCATGATCGCCAGCCAGCAAGCTTTCGGGCCGGACGACAGGTTCATGGCCGCCGCCGGCATCCACGCGGACTGGCCGGTCGGCCGCAGCGTGTTTTGCTCGGCAGAGGGGCAGCTCTCGGCCTGGATCAACGAAGAAGACCACCTGCGCGTGGCGGTGGTCATGCCAGGCGCCTGCGCCGCCGCCTGCCACCAGACCATGCAATTGGTGATGGAACGCCTGGCCAGCCAGCTTGATTTTTGTGGCGACCCACGACACGGCTACCTGACCAGTTGCCCGAGCAACGTGGGCTCGGGCATGCGGGTGAGCTATCGGGTGGACACACACCATGACGCCATGCAGGGCGCACCGCTGGCAGCGCTGGAAGCCCTGGAAGCTGCCGGCGTCCTCCAGATGCGGGGCGCGGCAGGTGAGCACGCACCGCGAAGCGGCGGCCTGGCCGACGTAGGCTTCCGCCAGCGCGTGGGTTTGTCCGAAACGCGCCTGCTGGACGACATCGAGGCCTTGCTTGTGCGGCCGTGAGCGAGGCTGATTGCTATTGAATCAGTAGCTGCTCACGCTCATGTCTATTGGCCTGGAGGCCGATTTGATGCCTGAAAATCGGCTTTTTGAAGCCTTTTTCGGCCGTTTTGACTCAAACCCAAGCCCAAAACCCCTAAAAGTTAATATGGAAGTTAACTTTTGGTCATTTTTTAACATACACGTTAAAAAATGTTGCAAACCAGCCCTAAGCGGCCGGATCAACCGCTCGGCCCAGTGCCGCCACCAGGTCAGACTGCGTGATCATCCCCGTGAGCTTGCCGGCCTCCCCGATGATGGGGATGTGGTGATGGCCGGTGCTGCCGAACAGCGGCACCAGTTCCACCAGCCGGCGCTGTTCGCCGGCCACACGCACGTTACGGGTCATGATCTGGCCGACGACCTCGGGTTTGTCGGTGTGGGTGAGGCGGCTTGAGCGGATCAGCTTGCGCAGCTTTTCGTCGAAGCCCTCGTACACATCCAGCTCGGCGGCGCGCATGAAGTCGGCCACGGTGATGATGCCGACGATGCGGCGTGTGCGGTCGACCACCGGCAGCGCCTTGATGCGGCGCTCGCGAAGCAGGGCCCAGGCTTCCTGCAGGGGCGTGCCGAACTCGACGGTGACGAGGTCGCGCGACATGATGTCGGCGCAGCGCACATCGGCCAGCTTGCGGTCATAGGCGCGCAGCTGTGTTTCGGACAACAGCGCCTTGAGGTCGTCTCGGCTGATGTCCAGCACCTGGTTGTAGCGCGCCAGCACGGCGTCGAGGTCGGCATCGAACTGGCCCTCGTGCCCGGGCACGATCCGGTCATCAGCGGCCATTTGCATGTGGGGATAGGAACGGCGTGTGGCGTTGTTGTAGGCAATGCCGACCAGCACCAGCAGCACCGAGTTGAGCATCACCGGATAAAACGCAAACAGCGGATCACCAATGCCGCCCAACACCATCATGAGTGCGGTCGCACCGCCCGGCGGGTGCAGGCAGCGCAGGGCCAGCATGACGGCGATGGCGGTGGCGACCGCCAGACCGGCAGCCAGTTCCGGCGAACCGATGAGGTAAGCCCCGTGAACGCCGGCAATGCCCACCAGCGCCGACAGTGTGTTGCCGGCCACCACGGGCCAGGGTTGGGCCATGGGGCTGGCCGGTGTGGCAAACACCAGCAGCGCGCTGGCGCCCAGCGGTGCGACCAGCCACACCAGCGACGGTGTGGCCGACACACCCAGCAGGTGGCACAACCAGCTTGTGAGGACCACACCCAGAAATGCGCCGGCGACGATGCGCAGCCGCTCACGCGCATTGATGCGCGTGCGCCCTGGCAGGAAGGCGCGCCACCAGGAACGCGAGAACGCCACGTTCACGCGCGGCGGGACAGCGGCGGTGTCAATGCTGGAGGGAGGCTGGTTCACGTCTCACGCAAGGCGGCGAAAACTGCCGCAGGGTGCCAGCAGCATGCTTGCAAGTCAGCCGCGTGCGCGCTGGTACAGGCCCTGCACCTTGGGCACATTGGCCTGCAGCTGGCGGATACGGTCGGGGCCAGAGGGGTGCGTCGACAAAAAGCCCGGGCCGCCTGCGCCGCCGCCGGCCTGGCCCATCTTTTCCCAGAGGCTGACGGAAGCCTGCGGGTTGTAACCGCCGCGCGCGGCGAGTTCAAGGCCCACGAGGTCGGCGTCGGTTTCGTCTTCGCGGCTAAAACGCAGCGTGAGCAACTGTGTGCCCACATTGGCGGCCAGATCGCCGACCTGGCCCAGGCCCAGCAATTGCGCGCCCAGCGACAGCAGCGTGCCGGTGCCCTGGCTTTTGGCGATGCGCGCACGCGCATGTTCGCGCAGCGCGTGGGCCATCTCGTGGCCCATGATCATCGCGGCTTCGTCGTCGGTCAGCTTGAGCTGGTCGAGGATGCCGGTGTAGAAAGCGATCTTTCCGCCTGGCATGCAGAAGGCGTTGAGCTCCTTGCTGCCCAGCAGGTTGACCTGCCAGTTCCATTGTTTGGCGCGATCATTCCATTGCGCTGTTTGCGGTATCAGCCTCGAAGCAATGTTGCGAAGCCGCTGGAGCTGCGGGAAGCCGGCAGGCGCAAGCGCGCCCTTTGCCTTGGCCTCAGCCAAGAGCTTGGCGTATTCCTGGGTGGCCGCGTTTTCAAGGTCTTCGGCCGGCACCAGCTTGCGCAGGTTGGACGACGGCCCAACCTGAACCTGCGCCAGCGCCGGCACGGCGGCAGTCGCCGTCGCAATGCCCGCGCCCAGCAGGAAACCCCGGCGGCCAGCCCAGGCAGAGTGTTTGGCCTCACATAGATAGCACATGGATGAATAATAGTGACAAACCGAAAGACCCATGTCAGAAAAAACCCCTTCTTTCCCTGACGCCCAGCCCGCCACCCTGCCAGCCGACACGACGGGCGCACAAGTCGTGAAGGCCGGCTGGCGCGATGTCTGGAAGGTCTACACCGAAGCCGCGACCCTGCGCATGCTGCTGCTGGGCTTTTCTGCCGGGCTGCCACTGTTGCTGGTGTTTGGCACCCTGAGCTTCTGGCTGCGTGAGGCCGGCATCGACCGCACCACCATCGGTTTTTTGAGCTGGGTGGGCCTGGCCTACGGTTTCAAATGGGTATGGGCCCCACTGGTCGATCGCCTGCCCATCCCGCTGCTGACACGCGCCCTGGGCCGCCGCCGCAGCTGGCTGCTGTTGTCGCAGCTCACCATCATCGCCGCGCTGGTCGGCATGGCCGTGACCGATCCGCGCCTTGCCCTCATGCCCGTCGCCTGCTGCGCGCTGGCCGTGGCCTTCGGCTCGGCCACGCAGGACATTGCGCTCGACGCCTACCGCATCGAGTCCGCCGACACCCAGCGCCAGGCCGCGCTGGCCGCCAGCTACCAGACGGGTTACCGCATCGCCATGATCTGGGCCGGCGCGGGCGCGTTGTGGATTGCCGCGCGCGCCGAAGTGGCTGGCGTCGCGGGCTACCAGCAGGGCGCGTGGCAAACGGCCTATCTGGTGATGGCCGTGTCGATGCTGCTGGGTGTGGCCACTGTGCTGCTCTCGCCCGAGCCGGCAGCCCGCCCCCTCACGCCGTCACGCAATGCCGCCGAATGGCTCAAGAGTGCACTGATCGATCCGTTTGCCGATTTCCTGCGCCGCTACGGCAAGCAGGCCGCGCTCATCCTGGCGCTGATCGCCATCTACCGCATCAGCGATGTCGTCATGGGCATCATGGCCAACCCGTTTTATGTCGACATGGGCTACACCAAGGACGAGGTTGCCGCGGTCACCAAGATCTACGGCGTCATCATGACGCTGGCGGGCGCCTTTGTCGGCGGTGCGCTGGCCATGCGTTTTGGTGTGATGAAGGTGCTGATGCTGGGCGCTGCGCTCAGTGCCGGCAGCAACCTGCTGTTCGCCTGGCTGGGCTCGCGCGGGCATGACGTCAACGCGCTGATCTTCGTGATTTCAGCCGACAACCTCTCCAGCGGCATCGCGTCGGCGGCCTTCATCGCCTATTTGTCCAGCCTGACCAACATCAACTATTCGGCCACGCAGTACGCGCTGTTCAGTTCCATGATGCTGTTGCTGCCCAAGTTTTTGGCCGGTTATTCGGGCAAGTATGTCGATGCCTTCGGCTACACCCACTTCTTCACCGCCACCGCGCTGCTGGGGCTGCCGGTGCTTGCTTTGGTCTGGCTCGCATCACGCATGAAAAAGCCTGAAGGGGCCTGATATAGCGCCGAAATGCACAAAAGCGGCACAAATCGTCAAAACCCGCATCGGGATGGAATGCCCCGGCAAGAGTGATTTTTGTCTTACAGCCGCATTGCCAAACCCCCTGTAAGCTCACCACTCACGGTGCCGGTTTACCTCAACTTTACGATGCCTACAAGCGCACTTGTTGCCTGCGGCGCACCATTTCCCTATCGCGATTCACGGGGCACGCCCCGCAATGGAGGATTCGCTCATGGCTCAACAGCACCTTTTAATGATTGAAGACGACACCCGCCTGGCCAGCATGGTGGGTGAGTACCTGCGTCAGTCAGGCTACGGTTTTACACATGCGGCCGATGGCGCCAGCGGCCTCGAAGCCCTGCAGGCCACGCCGCCCGACCTCGTCATCCTGGACTTGATGCTGCCCGACATGGACGGCCTGGAAGTCTGCCGCCGCATCAAGGGCAAGGGCAGCGAGCAGGCCGGCACCGCCGTGCTGATGCTCACCGCCAAGGGCGACCCGATGGACCGCATCGTCGGCCTGGAAATCGGCGCTGACGACTACCTGCCCAAACCCTTCGAGCCACGTGAACTGCTGGCCCGCATACGCGCCGTACTGCGCCGCGGCAGCGAAGCAGGCCCCACCGCCAGCAGCAACAGCGTACAAAAAGTCATGCGTTTCGGTTCACTCGAAATCGACCGTGACGCACGCACCGTGACGGTGTCGGGTAACGCTTGCGAACTCACGTCCTACCAGTTCGACCTGCTGGTGGCATTGGCCGAGCGCTCGGGCCGCGTGCTAAGCCGCGACCAGATCATGGAAGCCGTGCGTGGCCGTGAACTGGAAGCGTTTGACCGTTCCATCGACGTACACATGGGCCGCATCCGCAGCGCCATCGAGGCCGACCCGAAAGACCCGAAACGCATCCTCACCGTGCGCGGCGTGGGCTACGTGTTCGCCAAGCAGCAAGACTGACGACAAAAACAAAACCCGGCCCTCGCCATGAATCAAATGTGGACACGGTTCGCTTCGCATCTTTATGTCCGCATCTGGCTGGCGGTGGTCGCCACCGTAGTGGTGTTGACCTTCCTGGTCGCCGCCGCCTGGCGCTTCACCAAAGAGCCACCGCTACTGCCCATACGCGAGGTGCTGGTCCACAACGCCCAGGGTGAAGTAATCGGCACGGCGCAAACGCGGCCCGGCCGAAAGCTGGGCGACGACCTCGAGTTCGACATCGTCACAAGGGATGGCCAGGCGCTCAAGCTGTTGCTGCCGCGCCCCAAACGTCCACCGCCACCGCCCTGGGGCCGCCCACCGTTCGATTTCGGCTGGATGCTCATCGTCGTGGGCCTGGCCGTCGCTGTTGGCGCCTACCCCGTCATGCGGCGCCTGACCCTGCGGCTTGAATCGCTGCAGCGCGGCGTCGAGCGCTGGGGCGAAGGTGATCTGTCGGCCCGCGTCAGCACCGAAGGCAGTGACGAAGTGGCTTTTCTCGCCGCACGTTTCAACCATGCGGCCGAGCGTGTCGAAACACTGATGAACTCGCACAAGTCATTGCTCGCCAATGCATCGCACGAACTGCGCTCACCGCTGGCACGCATACGCATGGGGCTCGAGTTGATGGGCGGCGATGCCAGTTCGCCGCAGCGCCAGGAGATCTCGCGCAGCATCAGCGAGCTCGACCAGCTCATCGACGAGATCCTGCTCGCCAGCCGGCTGGATGCACGGCAGGCCGATGCCGAACCTTTCGAACCGCTGGACCTGACCGGGCTTGCCGCCGAAGAATGCGCCCGACTCAACGTGGAGCTGGGCGCCGATCTCGGTGAACAAGGCGGACACGACAAACACCAGGGCGATGCCGCCGAAGCCGTGGCCCCCAGCCAGACCATCCAGGGCTCACCACGCCTGTTGCGTCGCCTGATTCGCAACCTGCTTGAAAATGCGCGCCGCTACAGCACTGGTGAAGTCAACCTTGACCTCTCGCAAAAGCAGGTGCGCGGCCAGCCTTTCGCCGTCATCCGCGTGAACGACCGCGGCCCGGGTGTGCCCGAATCGCAGCGCGAACGCATCTTCGAACCCTTCTACCGGCTGCCCGGCGCCAGCGAACGCGAAGGCGGTGTCGGCCTCGGCCTGGCACTGGTCAAGTCCATCAGCCTGCGACATGGCGGCACGGTGCGCTGCGAAGCGCGCCCCGGTGGCGGCGCCTCTTTTGTGGTGGAACTGCCGGTCTCGCAAAACCGGGGCTGATACGGCACGTCACAATCAAAGCCTGTCCTGTTTTTGAAAGGAAGGCCACCGTGACCACGTTCAAGACATCACGCGTTTTTGCGGCAACACCTGAAGCTGTCTACGCCGCCTTCGCAGCCCCGGAACGCCTCGCCAGATGGTGGGGGCCCGACGGCTTTCGCAACACCTTCGAGACCTTCGACTTCAAACCCGGCGGCCTCTGGCGCTTCACCATGCATGGGCCTAATGGCGCGGACTACCCGAACGAATCCACCTTCGTCACGCTGGAGCCCGACCGCACCATCGTGCTGAGGCACACCAACCAGCCGCACTTCCAGCTCACCATCGGCCTCGAAGCCACTGCCGGCGGAACACTGGTCACGTGGGCGCAGGCTTTTGACGACTCTGATGTCGCGGCCAGGGTCAAACACATTGTCGAGCCGGCGAATGAGCAGAATCTGGATCGCTGGGAGGCGGAGGTTGCGACAGGTGCCGGTTGAGATCGCGGCGATGACCTGACTTTCCGCGTTCGCTATTGACCCGTCTTCGAGGCAGCCAGCGCATCCAGCACACGCTGCGCGCCGATGTCGTTCAGGCAGCGCGTATGGCCCAGCGGGCAGTCGCGTTCGAAGCAGGGCGCGCAGTCGAGCGGTGGCTGGTAGGCCGGGTCGTTCTTCAGCCAGATGACGGTTGCGTTGTCGCTCAGCGGTGGCGTGTGCAGCGGGCTTGAGGAGCCGAACACCGCGACCTGCGGCACGCCGAATGCTGCGGCCACATGCATGAGGCCGGAGTCGTTGCTGATGGTGGCCTTGCTGGCGGCAATCAGGCACAGCGCCTGCAGCAGCGTGGTGCGGCCGGCGAAGTTGATGCACTGGCCGGCACGTGCGGCGTTGACGGGCGCTGCAATCTCGTCGCAGAGCGCAGCTTCCTTGCCGGAGCCGAGCAGCACCACGGGCAGATCCAGTTTTGTCGCCAGTTCCGAGAAATGAGCCGCGGGCCAGCGTTTGGCGGGGCCGTATTCGGCGCCGGGCGCGAAGACATAAAAGCCGCCGCGCTGCAGGCCCAGTTCGTTCAGGCTCTGGTCGATGTCTGCCGTACTCATCTGCAGATGCGGGCGGTCAGCTTCCAGCCCCGCCTCGCCGCTGAGGGCAGAGTAAAACGCCACCATGGGAGGTTTGTTTTTGGGGTTCTTGAGACGGTGCGTCAGCAACCCGACACGCGCTTCGCCGAAGTAGCCGATGCGTTCGGGGATGCTGGCCAAAAATGGCAGGAGTGCGCTTTTCAGCGAGTTGGGCAGGACATAAGCCTTGTCGAACTGGCCTTCAATCTTTTTTGCAATCGCCCGTCGCTCGCGAAACTGCAGGCCACCATGTGCAAAGGGAAATTCGATGACCCCGGCGACCTGCGGCATGGCGCGGTAGACCGGCGCCACCCAGGGCAGGGCGCCGACGGTGAGTTTTTCACCGCGTGCCGCCAGGCGCCGCATGAGCGGCTCGGTCATCACCGCGTCGCCTATCCACTGTGGCGCAATGATTAAGGAAGCCCCCCCGAAGCGGCCTTCAGCCGCCTCCCCCCCAGGGGGGCGCCGCTTGCGGCCCGGCGAAGCCGGTTCCGCGGCGGCCGCTTGCGAGGGATCAGGCACGCTAGTGGCCTGCGCCGAAATGCTCACCCGCCTTCAGCGCGTACACAGTGCCGCAGTACGGGCACTTGGCGCTGCCGGTACGCGCCACGTCGAGGTAGACCTTGGGATGGGTGTTCCAGATTTTCATGTCGGCCTTGGGGCTGGGGCAGAACACGCCGCCCTGGTCATTCAGGTCGGAGGCAAGCAGTTCAACGGATGCGGTGGTGGTCATGGTGTATCTGCCTTCAGACTTTGGTCAGCCAGTGTGCGTACTTGGGGTTGCGTCCGTTCACGATGTCGAAGAACGCGCCCTGGATTTTCTCGGTGATGGGGCCGCGTGAGCCGATGCCGATCTCGATGCGGTCGAGTTCGCGGATGGGCGTGACTTCAGCGGCCGTGCCGGTGAAGAAGGCTTCGTCGGCGATGTACACCTCGTCGCGTGTGATGCGCTTTTGCACCAGTTCCAGGCCCAGGTCCTTGCAGATGTGCAGGATGGTGTTGCGGGTGATGCCGTTCAGCGCGCCCGCCGAGAGGTCGGGTGTGTAAACCACGCCGCCCTTGACGATGAAGATGTTCTCGCCTGCGCCTTCACTGACAAAGCCGGAGGCGTCGAGCAGCAGCGCTTCGTCGTAACCGTCGTCCAGCGCTTCCATGTTGGCGAGGATGGAGTTGGTGTAGTTGCTGACGGCCTTGGCCTGCGTCATCGTGATGTTGACGTGGTGGCGGGTGTAGCTGGAGGTCTTGACGCGGATGCCGCGCTTCATGCCTTCTTCACCCAGATAGGCGCCCCATTCCCAGGCCGCCACCATGGCGTGGATGGTGTTGCCGCGCGGGCTGACGCCCAGCTTTTGCGACCCGATCCAGGTCAGCGGGCGGAGGTAGCCGCTTTCCAGCTTGTTCTCGCGCACAACGGCTTTTTGCGCCTCGTTGATCTCTTGTTGGGTGAAGGGGATCTTCATGCGCAAAATCTTGGCGCTGTTGAAGAAGCGCTCGGTGTGCTCTTCCATGCGGAAGATGGCTGTGCCGTCTACCGTCTTGTAGGCGCGCACACCTTCAAAGGCGCCGCAGCCGTAATGCAGGGTGTGGCTGAGCACGTGGATCTTGGCATCGCGCCAGTCGACCATCTGGCCGTCCATCCAGATTTTGCCGTCGCGGTCTGCCATGGAGGGTGCTACTGGGGACATGGTGATGTGATCCTGTGGTGGTGATGTCGTGGTTGTTGTGCAAGCCGCTCGGGTGCGGCCGCCCTGCAGGGCGGCGGCAAAAACCCGGAACTGCTGATTTTACGGGGCAGGCGGGGCGGGGGGCGCGATGTCGGCGACCGGCACCGGCGCGTCGTCCGGCGATGGCCGGAACAGCTCATGGTGCGAGAGCTTGCCGGCCACGAAGGTCGCCGTCACGATGGAGTCGGAGTTGTCCGTCCAGGTGAAGACTTCGGGCTGCTCGTCCTTCACGGACATCAGCTTGCCCAGTGCCTTGGTCATGGCGATCACGTGCATCAGCGTCATGCCAGGCTTGAGCTTGGCATTGAGCATGACGGCGCTGTCGACATAGCCGATGGGCCGGTTGGCGGCGCGCTTGAGCACCTGCATCATGCGGTTGAAGTTGAGCAGCACCCAGAAAACCAGCATGGACACCACACCGGCGACGCCCTGCCAGCCATAGAAGCGGTAAGCCACGACGACGGACGCGATGACAGCGATGGGGACAAATATTCTTTGGAAGTTCATGGCGTTATTTTCGCAGCACCAAAACGGCAGCCGCTGCGGGCAACGCTTAGACGTGCTGTGCTCGGCAGCAGGTCAGCGCGTTCAGGTTTTGCGTTTTACGGCAAAATTTAACTTTTACGTCAAAAGTCATTGAAAAGTTAAGTTGGGTATTAACTTTTCAACGGGAAAATGGGTTTCAGCCCCAAAAATCGACTAAAAACCGCCCAAAAACCCAATTTTCAGGCATCAAATCGGCCTCCAGCCCAATAGAAACGAGCGTGAGCAGCTACGAATTTAGGAGCAAATCACGACACTGAGAAGATCTCAAGCGCCTGCAGCCACGACCGGGGCCGCGCCGCCGACCGGAATCGAGGTATCCGGCCGCTCGTAGGTGCCGATGAGGCAGCCGCTGGCGACGGCGCGTTCGCGCACTGCATACATCAGCGCATCACGGCCCGGCGTGTCGCCGAACGCTTCGCCGACGCCGATGGCACTCAGCGCAAACACCTGGAAGGCATAGCGGTGCGGGCCGTGGCCGGGCGGCGGGTCGGGCGGCAGCCAGCCGGACATCAGGTAGGAGTTTCGGCCTTCGTGCACGTCGTGGCCTTCGTGGTCGGGGCTTGTCAGCGCGCCTTCGGGCAAGCCGCCGTCGGCTGCCGGCAGGTCGACCACGATGGCGTGCACCAAAGGACGGGGTGTGGGCGCGTCGGCGTCTTCAACAATCAGCACCAGCGAATCAGCGCCGGCAGGCACGCCGCTCCACTGCAGCGGCGGCGAGAGGCCTTCGCCGTCGGCGGTGTAGCGGGCCGGCAGCGGCGCGTGGTCGATGAACGCCAGGCTGGTCACGCTGATGGCGGCCATGCCGCTGCGCAAACCGGCGTTGTTGAACACCAGCTCGTCCATGCCGGCACGCACATCGCGCAGCGCATGGCCCAAGGCATCGGGCAGGTTTTCAAGCATGGGGTTGGCTTTCCAAAAAGGTGCTCCTGTGGTGACAGGTTTGACCTTAACCCGGCGCGCTGGCCGCCAGGTGTAGGAAATGTCCACTTGCTGCGCCGCGGCAAGTGCCAAAAGGCTCAGAGGCTGCGCACCACTTCCAGCGCCTGCTCGATGCGCTCAACGGCGTGAATGGTCAGGCCTTCAAAGGCCTTGTCGTTCTTTTTGGGTGCGTTGGACTTGGGCACGATGGCGATGCTGAAGCCGAGTTTGGCGGCTTCTTTCAAACGCTCCTGGCCGCGCGGTGCGGGGCGCACTTCACCGGCCAGGCCGACTTCACCAAAGGCGATAAAGCCCTTGGGCAGCGGCCGGCCGCGCAGGCTGGAAGTGATGGCCAGCATCACGGCCAGGTCGGCAGCAGGTTCGGTGATGCGCACGCCACCGACGGCGTTGACGAAAACGTCCTGGTCCATGCAGGCGACGCCCGCATGGCGGTGCAGCACGGCCAGCAGCATGGCGAGGCGGTCGCGGTCCAGTCCGACCGAGAGCCGGCGCGGGCTGGGCCCGCCGCTGTCGACCAGCGCCTGGATTTCGACCAGCATGGGGCGTGTGCCTTCAAGCGTGACCATGACACAGCTGCCGGGGACCGGCTCGCTGTGCTGGCTGAGGAAAATGGCGCTCGGGTTGCTCACGCCCTTGAGGCCTTTTTCAGTCATGGCAAAAACGCCGATCTCATTGACCGCGCCAAAGCGGTTCTTGATGGCGCGCACCAGGCGAAAGCTCGAATGGGTGTCACCTTCAAAGTACAGCACGGTGTCGACCATGTGCTCCAGCACGCGCGGGCCTGCGAGCGCGCCTTCTTTTGTGACGTGGCCAACGAGCACGATGCAGACGCCGCTGGCCTTGGCGGCGCGCGTGAGGTGGGCGGCGCATTCACGAACCTGCGCGACCGATCCGGGCGCAGAGGTGAGCTGGTCCGAGTACACCGTCTGTATGGAGTCGATGACGGCAATCGTCGGCCTTTCAGATTCGAGCGTAGCGAGAATTTTTTCGAGCTGGATTTCAGCCAGCACCTTGACCTGCGATCCTTCCAGACCCAAACGCCTTGAACGCAGCGCGACCTGTGCGCCACTCTCCTCGCCGGTCACGTAGAGCGTGCTGTGCCCCGACCGCTGCAGCGAATCCAGCGCCTGCAGCAGCAAGGTCGACTTGCCGATGCCGGGGTCGCCACCAATCAGCACCACACCGCCCTCAACAATGCCGCCGCCCAGCACGCGGTCGAGTTCTTCGTGGCCGGTGGGTGTGCGCGCCATGTCGATGGCGTCGATGTCGGCCAGCACGGTGAGCTCTGACGATTTCGTCAGGCCTTGGTGCTGGTTGCTGTAGCGGTTTTTGACGGCCGAGGTGTTCTCGGCGACGGATTCGATCAGCGTGTTCCAGGCATTGCAGTGCGGGCACTTGCCCAGCCACTTGGGGCTGGTGCCACCGCATTCGGTGCAGGTATAAACGGTTTTGTCTTTCGCCATCCAGCGATATTACTGTATAAACAAACAGTAGTCACCCAAAAACCCATGTCCACGGCCAGCCCGCATCCCGAAGAACTGATGGCCTTGCGTTTGCGCAACCAGCAGATTTCCGTGTCGCGGCCACGCTTCAAGACGCCGGCACAGCTTTTGTCATGGATGGGCGGTATCCAGGGGCAGGACTACGGTGGCGCTAAATGGTCTATCGGCCTGCGGCTCGCGGGTTGCAGCGCGGCAGTGGTCGACAAAGCCATTGCTACGGGCAGCATCGTCCGCACCTGGCCCATGCGCGGCACCCTGCATTTTGTGGCGGCAGCAGATGCGCACTGGCTGCTCGCGCTGACATCGCCCGGCAACCT
Organism: Pseudomonadota bacterium; assembly: GCA_040387435.1. Taxonomy (GTDB): domain Bacteria; phylum Pseudomonadota; class Gammaproteobacteria; order Burkholderiales; family Burkholderiaceae_C; genus Polaromonas. The sequence goes on along the minus strand of JAZKDR010000002.1, from coordinate 13,878 downwards.
CGCCGCCATGACGCGCCGACACCGCGAACTGAACCTTGATGCCGACACCTTTGCGGCCAGCGCCAGTCTTTTTCAAAATGTGCTGCAGGGCGGTGAACAACTGACGCGTGATGAGCTGTATGCACTGCTGCTGGCCGCAGGCATCGACGCGGCAGGCCAGCGCGGGTACCACCTGCTGTGGCATGCCGCCTCCAGCGGCCTGATTTGCGGCGGCACGCCCCAGGGCAAACAGCAGACCTTCGCGCTGCTCGACGACGTGACCGGAAAAACCCCGCGCTTCACGCCTGCCGACAGGCCCCACGCATGCGCCGAACTGGCACAGCGTTATTTCCAGAGCCACGGACCGGCGACGTGGAAAGATTTTTTGTGGTGGTCAGGCCTGCCCGCTGCCGACGCGCGTGCAGGGCTGGAAGCCATAACGCCCCGCATGGTGTCCGCCGAATGGGACAAAAAGGTTTACTGGATGATGGCCGCGGCGGACAGTGCCACCGAGCCCGGAACGGAGCCCAAACTAGAACCCGACATCGCCCATGCGCTTCCCGGCTTCGACGAGTACCTGCTGGGCTACCAGGACCGCAGCCTGGTGCTCGATGCGCGGCACGCCGCACAGGTCTGCCCCGGCAACAACGGCATGTTCATGCCGACCATGGTGATAGGCCAGCGCGTGGCCGGCACCTGGCGGCGAAGTGAAACCGGCAGGGGCGTGACCGTGTCGACCGCGCCTTTTACCCCGCTGCCTGCCGCGAAGCGGAAACTTTTCGGGGCAGCAGCCAGCCGTTATGCTGCATTCCTCGGGTTGCCGCTGCGCCACCCCTCCTGAAGAACAAACGACACATGAAAACCTGTATTTACGGCGCGGGCGCCATCGGCGGCTGGATAGGCCACAAACTGGCGGCTGCGGGCTGCGATGTCAGCGTGGTGGCGCGCGGCGCCACACTTGCCGCACTGCAGGCGCATGGCCTGCGCGTGAATGCCGGCGGCAGCATCACCGCGCAAGCTGTCACCAGCAGCGCCAGCCCCGCCGACCTGGGCGTGCAGGAACTGGTGGTGCTGGCCGTCAAGGCGCCGGCGCTGCCCGAAGTCGCACGCCACATCGCACCGCTGATCGGCCCCAACACCATCGTGCTGACCGCCATGAACGGCGTGCCGTGGTGGTTTTTGCAGGGCTTTGGCGGCGCACTGGCCAACCAGCGTCTGACCACGGTTGACCCTGACGGCACGCTCGAAAAGGCCATTCCCGCGGCGAACATCATTGGCTGTGTGGTGCATGCCAGCGCACTTGTGGACGAACCCGGCCTGATCCGTCACCACAAAGGCAACACGCTCATCATCGGCGAGCCCTCAGGCCGGAAGACGACGCGCGTTGAGGCGCTGTCAGCACTGCTTGAAAAGGCCGGCTTCGATGCTCCTGTGTCGGAGCAGATCCAGAAAGACATCTGGTACAAGCTTTGGGGCAACATGACTATGAATCCCATCAGCGCACTGACAGGTGCCACCTCAGACCTCATCATGGGCGATGAACTGGTGTGCGGTTTCACCTCGAACGTCATGCTGGAAGCGAAAGACATCGGCGCGCGCCTGGGCATACCGATTGACCAGACACCGGAAGAGCGGCACGTCATCACTCGCAAGCTGGGCGCCTTCAAGACATCCATGCTGCAGGACGTGGAGGCCGGCAAACCCGTGGAACTGGATGCGCTGGTGTCTGCGGTGCGCGAACTTGGGCAACTGACACACGTCAACACGCCGTTCACCGATGCGCTGCTCGGCCTGGCGCGCCTGAACGCAAGGGTTCGGGGCCTTTACTGATGACTGTGAAAACCGGCCGCGCACTCAGCGGCACCGCCTTTGCCACCCTGCTGTTGATCGCGCTGATGATGGGCTCCAACCACGTCGCGGCACGTTTTGCCTTCAACAACGGCGTGGATGTGGCCACCGCCGTGACGGTGCGCAGCTTCATCACGGCCGCGGTGGTCACCGTGCTGTTTTTGCTGCAGGGCACGCGGGTCGCATTGGGCGGCCGGCAAAAGACGTTCATGCTCGCCATTGGGCTGCTGATCGGTGTGCAAAGCCTTTGCCTGTATTCAGGCGTTGCGCGCCTGCCCGTGGTGCTGGCCCTGCTGGCCTTCAACACCTACCCGCTGTGGACGGCGATCTGGAACCGCATTTTTTATGGCCACAAACCGGAGCGCGCCACACTTGTCGCCATGCCCTTCATCCTCTTGGGCCTGTGCATGGCGCTGGATGTGTTTGGTGCGGCCTCCGGGCTGGGCGCGGCCGGCCAGTGGAGCCGCATAGGCGCAGGCGTGGCCTTTGCCACTGCGGCAGGCGCATCGTTCGGGCTGGCCCTGGTGCTGACACAGCATGAGACCGCCGGATTGGACGGCCGGTTGCGCACCGCCAGCACCCTGGGCCTGGCCGGTATCGTGGCGCTGGGCATGGTGGCCACGCAGGGCGGCTTTCACATGCCGCAGGCGGCAGCCGGCTGGTGGGGCCTGGGCGCGCTGACGTTTTTATATGGCACCGCGTTCACCATCATGTTCACCGTGCTGCCCAAGCTCGGCGTGGCCGGCAACTCGGCCATCATGAATGTCGAACCCGTCTGCGCCATGCTGCTGGCCTGGCTTATCCTCGGCCAGTCGATTGCACCCATGCAGGTGGCCGGTGCGCTGCTGGTGGTGGGCACCGTGATGGCGCTGGGTTTGCGCAAGCAGAAGGTGGAGCAGCCGGTGGCGGCTGACTGATGCCCGCCAGATTTAGCCTGCCAGACTGACCTGCCGGGCTCAGCCTTCCACGACCACCGGCACCCGCAGCGCCAGCGCGCACATGAGTTCATAACCGACAGTGCCTGCGGCCTGTGCAATCTCGTCGATGGACAGCAGCGCACCGCTGGATGCGCGGCCCCACAACGTGACCTCGCTGCCCATGCCGGCATCGGGCACGGGCGTGAGGTCGACGGTGATCATGTCCATGCTGACGCGGCCCACCATGCGGGTGCGCACGCCATTGACCAGCACCGGCGTGCCGGTCGTGCAGTGGCGGGGGTAACCGTCGGCGTAACCGCAGGCGACGATGCCGATGCGCATCGGGCCGTCGGCCGTGAAGCTGGAGCCGTACCCCACCGTGTCACCGGCGACCAGGCTCTGCACGCCAATGATTTTTGAGGCCAGCGTCATCGCCGGCTGCAGGCCCCAGTCGGCGGCGCTGCGTGCGGGGAAATCGGGGGCGCTGCCATACACCGCGATGCCGGGGCGTATCCAGTCGGACTTCGGCGCCATCTCGCCGCCATGACGCAAGGCCGCAGCACTGTTGCTCAGGCTGCGCTCGCCGGGCAGGTCATGCGTCACGGACTCAAACGCGGCGACCTGCGCGGCCACGCCCTTGGGGCCATCGGCATCGGAGAAATGCGTCACCAGCGAGATCTCTTCCACCTGCGGCAGCACGCTGAGCCGCGTCCATGCCGCGCGGTAACGTTCGGGCGTGAAGCCGAGGCGGTTCATGCCGGAGTTCATCTTCAGGAACACGCGGTGCGGCAGCTGCGTCTTGTGCGTGGCCAGCATGTCGATCTGCTCGTTGCAATGGATGACGTGCCACAAACCAAGGCGCGAACACAGCTCGAGGTCACGCGCCTCGAAGCAGCCTTCCAGCAGCAGGATGGGACCGCGCCAGTCGAGCGCACGCAGGCGTCTGGCTTCGTCCAGGTCCAGCAGCGCAAAACCGTCGGCGCTGCGCAGGCCCTCAAATGTGCGCTCGATCCCATGGCCGTAGGCGTTCGCCTTGACGATGGCCCACACCCGCGCGTCCGGCGCGGCGGCGCGCATGCGCCCCAGGTTGTGGGCCAGGGCAGCGGTATGGATGGTGGCGAGGATGGGACGGGGCATGCGGGTAAGTGATGACGGCTGGCAGGTCGAAACGTGCGTTGGGTATGCACTGTGTATTTTGACAACACAGGGCCTCAGGGTAAGCCCGGGCCCGAAGTTTACAAACCGGACATTAAGTGCTTTACAAGCCTGCTCTATGGATTTTGACAGCAGCCCCCATGCTATAAACCACCTTGACCCGGAGACAACCCCCCTTTTTTGCAGCAGCGCACCGCTGGTGCATGCCCATGAAGTGACAGACACAGTTTAATGAAGCGCGGTTTTTACACCATCATGGCGGCCCAGTTTTTCAGCTCTCTGGCTGATAACGCGCTGTTTGTGGCCGCCGTGGAGCTCCTCAAAACCAGCGGGGCGCCCAAGTGGCAGCCTGCCGCACTGGTGCCAATGTTTGCGCTGTTTTATGTCGTGCTGGCGCCCTTCGTGGGGGCGTTTGCCGATTCGCAGCCCAAAGGCAAGGTCATGTTCATCAGCAACGCCATCAAGGTGGTGGGCTGCCTGATGATGCTGTTCGGCACGCACCCGCTGATGGCCTACGCCATCGTCGGCCTGGGTGCTGCGGCGTACTCACCCGCCAAGTACGGCATCCTGACCGAGTTGCTGCCATCGTCGCAACTGGTCAAGGCCAACGGCTGGATCGAAGGCCTGACCATCTCCTCCATCATCCTCGGCGTGCTGCTGGGCGGCCAGCTGGTCGGCCACCACATTTCGTCGCGCCTGCTGTCCTTGGACATCCCGTTTCTTGACACCGGCATAGACACCGCCCCCGAAGCCGCGATTGCCGTGCTGATCATCCTCTACGCGATTGCGGCCTGGTTCAACACCCGCATCCCCAACACCGGCGTCGAAATGCGGCCCATGCCGCGCAACAAGCTCGAGCTGCTGCCCGATTTCTGGAACTGCAACTCGGCCCTGTGGCGCGACAAGCTGGGCCAGATCTCGCTGTCGACCACCACGCTGTTCTGGGGTGTCTCTGGCAACCTGCGCTACATCGTGCTGGCCTGGAGCGCGGCCGCACTCGGCTACAGCACCACTCAGGCGTCGTCGCTTGTGGGTGTCGTGGCAATCGGCACCGCCGTCGGCGCTGTGGTCGCCTCCATGAAGATGCGGCTGGACCAGGCGACGCTGGTCATGCCGCTGGGCATCGCGATGGGCGTGCTGGTGATTTTGATGAACTTCATCAGCAACGTCTGGGTGGCGGCACCCTTCCTGATCCTGCTGGGCGGGCTGGGCGGCTTCCTCGTCGTGCCCATGAACGCGCTGCTGCAGCACCGCGGCCACAACCTCATGGGCGCGGGTCGTTCGATCGCCGTACAAAACTTCAACGAGCAGGCCTGCATTCTCAGCCTGGGTGCGTTCTACAGCCTCTCGACCGGCATGGGCCTGTCGGCCTTCGGCGCCATCACCGCCTTCGGCATCGTGGTCGCCGGTTTCATGGCGCTGATCCAGTACTGGCACAAGAGCAATTGCGTCAAATACAAGGAGCAGGTCGACCACCTGCTCAACATCGCCCGCAGCGACAACAGCCACTAGGCCGGTCAGGCCTGACCACCGATCACCGATGAAAGTTGACAGCAGGGGTGCGTTGCTCGCGGTCGGAGCACTTGTCTGCAACGCCTTTGTCTGGGGTGTGTCGTGGTGGCCCTTCCGTCAATTGCAAACACATGGCCTGCACCCGCTGTGGGCCACGGCACTGGTCTACGTGCTGATGCTGTCCGTGCTGCTCATGCTTTATCCGCGCAGCTGGCGTGGCTTCATCGCGCAGCCGCAGCTGTGGTGGCTTATGATCGCAGCCGGCCTGGCCAACACCTGCTTCAACTGGGCCGTCACCGTGGGCGACGTGGTGCGTGTGGTGCTGCTGTTTTACCTGATGCCGGCGTGGTCGGTGCTGGTGGCCTGGGTCATGCTGGGCGAGAAACCGACCACCGGTTCGTTGCTGCGGCTGCTGATGGCCATGGCCGGCGTGCTCATCGTTCTCAAGACACCCGAGTCACCATGGCCGGTGCCGCAAAGCCTGGCCGACTGGATGGGCCTGCTGGGCGGCTTCTGTTTTGCGATCACCAACGCCTTTTTGCGAAAACTCAACACCGCGCCCGGCGACGCGCGCATGCTGGCGATGTTCGGCGGCGGTGCGCTGCTGTCTGCCGGCACTGCCCTTGTGGGCATGTGGCAGCAGGCGGTTCCCCCACCTGTGCTCGCCGCGGCAGGCATACCGATAGCGCTCGGGTTGGCCTTGGCCTTCATGGTCAGCAATGCAGCCCTGCAATACGGTGCGGCGCGGCTGGCCGCCAGCACCACCTCACTGGTCATGCTGACCGAGTTGCTCTTCGCCAGTATTTCAGCCGGCCTGCTGGGCGCCTCCGAATTCAACCGCAACGTGCTGATCGGCGGCAGCCTGATCATCCTGGCCGCGCTGCTTGCGGCCCTGGGGCCCGCCCCTGCGGGCAAGCCCGCGCCGGACCCCGCGCCACGGTGACAACCCCGCAGCGCCGGCAACGGTTAAAGTGGCAGCACCACTTACCGGAGAACCCATGAGCGCGCACACCGTTTACGACTTCGAAGCACTCGGCATCAACGGCAAGGACGTGCCGCTGTCGGAGTACAAGGGCAAGGTCATGCTGATCGTCAACACGGCCAGCAAGTGCGGCTTCACGCCGCAGTTCGGCGGCCTGGAAGAGCTGCACAAAAGCTATGCCGGCAAGGGCCTGGCGGTGGTGGGATTTCCCTGCAACCAGTTCGGCTCGCAGGACCCGGGCGCCGACGGCGAGATCGAGCAGTTCTGCCAGGTGAACTACGGCGTGAGTTTCCCCATGATGTCCAAGATCGACGTCAACGGCCCGGCCGCACACCCGCTCTACAAATGGCTGAGCGCCGAAGCCCCCGGCCTGCTGGGCAGCAAGTCCATCAAATGGAACTTCACCAAATTCCTGGTCGGCAAGAACGGCGAAGTCATCCGCCGCTACGCGCCCACCGACAAACCGGCAGATCTGGCGAAAGACATTGAGGCGGCGCTGGCGGCCTGAGATTTACCGCGATGCATTCGCCCCTGCATATTGGCATCGTGGCATGTTCGGCAGAGGGCGCGGCCCTCTGCTACCGGACCATTTGTGCGGAAGGCGCGGCACTGCTTGGTGACCATGCTCACCCGGAGGTGTCCCTGCACTCCCTGTCGCTCGCCGACTACGTCAGGTGCCTGGACAACAACGACCTGCAGGGTGTGGCCGACCTCATGCTCATCTCGGCCAGAAAACTCGCTGCCGCAGGCGCTGATTTTTTGATTTGCCCGGACAACACCATCCACCAGGCCTTTCAGCTGATGGCGCCAGCCTCACCGCTGCCCTGGCTGCATATCGCCGACGTGGTTGCTGCTGAAGCTGCCGCACGCGGCTATCAGAAGCCGGGCATTACCGGCACACGCTGGCTGGTGGCCAGCGAGGTTTATCCTGACGCCTTGCGGAAGGTCGGCCTGGCCTTTGAGCGCCCGACGGACGCAGAGCGCGACGAACTGGGGCGGCTCATCATGGACGAGCTGGTTAACGGCTCCTTCAGGCTTGAGACGGTGGCGCGCTTTCAGGAGGTCATCGAGGGCCTGAAAGGCCGCGGCTGCGATGCGGTGGTGTTGGGATGCACCGAGATCCCGCTCATCATTGACGACCGCAATTCGGCCTTGCCGACCCTGGACTCCACCCGCCTGCTGGCGAGAGCCGCGCTGCGCAGGGCCATCGATATGGTGCATTAAGCCTGAATGCACTGAAATTTAACGTACACGTTAAAAACCCATTAAAAGTTAACTTCCATATTAACTTTTAGCCTTCAAATGCAGTTCCAGTCTGTCCAAAGCCATAAAAATGCCCAAAAACCGTGTCAAAACCTCCTTTTTCAGGCACAAAATAGGCTGCAGACCAATGAATACGCGCGTAAGCAGCTATAAATTACATAGCAAATATCTGCAATCAGGGGACAGGCCATGCGTTCCATAGAAGCCTGCGAATTGCCGGAAGACGCACTGCTGCGCAGATATCTGGGCGGCGGGGCCTACGCTGACTGCTACGCGACCGCGTTTGCCGGGCCGGTATCGCATGCCGACTTCGTCACCGCCTTCTACACCACCCGGGTGTTCAAGCTCGAAAGACTGCTGCTGTCATGGCTTGCGAAGCGGCCATCGAGCGACGCGGAGGTGGTGGCCATGGCCTGCGGCAGGCTGGCGTCGTTTGCCGCATGGAACGTGGAGGCGCGCGCCCCCCATCAGTTGCTGCTGTGCGACTTTCAGGGCCGTACACGGTCGTGGCTGATGACGGCCCCTGTGCCGGACAGCGATGCCACGCGTCTGTTTTTCGGTTCTGCCGTTGTACCCATCACCAACAGGCGCACGGGCAAGGCCACCATGGGCCTGGCGTTTCGTGCGCTGCTGGGGTTTCACAAGCTCTACTCGCAGGTACTGCTGCGCGCGGCCGTCAGGCGGCTTGCCGGCAACTTGCACGGCCAATGATGCGCCGTGCAATGGCTTGCCGCCCTTTACGGGCGCAGTGCCTCGTCCAGCAACTCGACCCAGTGGCGTACCGGTGTCGATGTGCCACTTTGCAGATGGGTGATGCAGCCGATGTTGGCCGAGGCGATGACCTCGGGTTTCATCTCGCCGAGGTGGCCGAGTTTGCGGTCTCGCAGCTCGTACGCGATTTTGGGGTTGAGGACCGAGTAGGTGCCGGCCGAACCACAGCACAGGTGTGACTCACAACTGGCGACCTTGATGTTGAAGCCCAGTTCGCCCAAATGTTTTTCCACGCCGCCCCGCAGCTTCTGGCCGTGCTGCAGCGTGCAGGGCGGGTGAAAGGCGATCTGCCCGGCTTTGGCGGCGACACGGCTGCGCAGCGCGGGCACGAGGTCGGGCAACAGCTCGCTGAGGTCGCGGGTGAGTTCGCTGATGCGTGCGGCTTGGGCGCTGTAGGCCGGATCGTCCCTGAGCAGGTGGCCATAGTCGCGAACGGTAGCGCCGCAACCCGAGGCGTTCATGACGATGGCTTCCACGCCGCCGCTTTCAACATGTGGCCACCAGGCATCGATGTTGCGCCGCATCTCGGCCTTGCCGCCGTCATGATCGTTCAGGTGAAACTTCACGGCCCCGCAGCAGCCGGCCTTTGCCGCCACCACGGTCTCAATGCCGGCCGCGTCGAGCACGCGCGCGGTGGCGTTGTTGATGTTGGGGGCCATGGCGGGCTGCACGCAGCCTTCCAGCATGAGCACCTTGCGCGCGTGGCTTCGCGTAGGCCGCTGACCGGCGTGCTGCTTTGCGGGCACCTTGTTTTTGAGCGACGCGGGCAGCAGGCTGCGCACCGATTGACCGAGCCTCATGGCCGGCGCAAACAGCGGTGACGGCAGGCCTTCTTTCAACGCCCATCGCAGCGCTTTTTCGCCGGCGGGGCGGGGCACCTGTTCATCGACGAGCTTGCGGCCGATGTCGACAAGGTGGCCGTATTCAACGCCGCTGGGGCAGGTGGTTTCGCAGTTGCGGCAGGTCAGGCAGCGGTCCAGGTGCATCTGCGTTTTGCGCGTCGGCACTTCGCCTTCCAGCACCTGCTTGATGAGGTAGATACGGCCGCGCGGGCCGTCGAGTTCATCGCCGAGCAATTGGTAGGTCGGGCAGGTGGCCGTGCAGAAACCGCAATGCACACATTTGCGCAGGATGGCCTCGGCCTGCTGGCCGTCGGCGGTGTTTTTGAATTGGGGGGCGAGATGGGTTTGCATGTGGCGGCGGCTGAATGCTTTTTAAGTTGTCGCTGTTGTCACATACCGGCGTACATGCGGCCGGGGTTGAAGACGCCTGCCGGATCGAACTCATGCTTGAGCTGGCGGTGGATGCGGTCCAGCGGCGGCCTGAGTGCATCGAAACGCGGAACGTCGGGCCCGGTGCCACTGGACGTTCTGAACAGCGTGGCATGGCCACCCACACTGGCGGCGACTTCGCGCAGGCGCTGCGCCTGGCCTGCGCCTGCGCGTACCCAGCGCAGCGCACCGTGCCATTCGATCAGCGGCGGTTCGGGCAGGTCCAGCACCGGGGCGGTTTGCGGTACCGACAGCCGCCACAAATCCTGCGCTGCATCTCGCGCGGCAAACCATGGCAGCTGCTGGTCGCGGCAGGCCTGCCAGTCGGCGGCAACGTTGTCCTTGAGTTCACCACCCGCGGCCGCCAGCGTTTTGCAGGCGGCCTCGACCGCTGCCTTGGCGCCGCGCAGGCGCAGGTAGAGCGTGCCAATGCCGTCTTCCTCAAGCCAGCAGCTGGCATTGAGCGGCAAGGGCTGGCCGCCCCAAGCGTTGAGGCGTTGCAGGGCCTGGCCTTGCGTGCATTCAAAACGCAACGTGGCCTCAAGCGGCGCGACTGGCAGCACCTTCAGGCTGACCTGCGTGAGCAGCCCCAGCGTGCCCATGGCACCCGCCATCAGCCGGGAGACGTCGTAGCCCGCCACGTTTTTCATGACCTGACCGCCGAATGTCAGGTGTTCGCCTTTGCCATTGATGAGCTGCAGGCCGAGCACGTAGTCGCGTACTGCACCGGCACTGGCGCGCGCCGGCCCGCTGAGGCCGCTGGCGACCATGCCTCCAACGGTGGCGTTGCTGCCTGCAGCGCCAAAGTGTGGTGGCTCAAAAGGCAGGCACTGGCCCTGTTCGGCCAACAGGGCTTCAAGCGCCACCAGCGACGTGCCGGCACCGACCGTGACCACCAGCTCGCTGGGCTCGTAGCTGTGCACACCAGCCAACACGGCTGTTTCAAGAATCTCGCCGTGGAGCGACTGGCCGTAAAAGTCCTTGGTGCCGCCACCGCGAATGCGCAGCGGCGTGCGCGCGGCAGCCGCCCGTTTCACACAGTCAGAAAGGGTCGCAAGGGCATCGGCGTGGTTATCCATGGGCTGTGATGGTACGCGGATGCCCCTCAAGGCGTTTTGAATTTTTTGAACGGCCGCTGTTCGATTTTTTGCGGCGGGCAAATTCGTCTGACCGTCGGGCCGGCTAGACGGCGCAGAAGTTGACGGGCAGGCCTGGCACATCCATCTGCATTGAAAACACACAGCCTGATTCGGGGTACTGCTGCAACTCGGCCTCGGGGCGACCCTGACGCGCCGTGGTGAGGTAGAGCGTGTGCAGGTCGGCGCCGCCAAAGCAGGGCATGGTGGGGCATTGGGCCGGCACGGGGATTTCTGCCAAGACCTCGCCCTGCGGCGACAGCTTGAGCACGCAGGCACCTTCGTACATGGCGACGTAATAGTTGCCCTGCACATCCACCGCCGCACCGTCGGGCCGGCCCCTGTAGGCCGGTTGGCCGGGCTGCCAGCCCTCAGGCTTGGCGGGCCAGCGTTTGAAGATGCGCTCGCCAGCCAGGGTGTTGAGCGCCGCGTCCCAGTCCCATGCGCGTATGGCGTGCGATGGTGTGTCTGCCCAGTACAGGGTCCTGGCATCAGGCGACCAGGCCAGTCCATTGGCCGTCGTGGCGTCACCCGCCATGGCCTTCAACGCCAGCGGTCCGCCTGCCTCGCCAGCGCGCAGGTCAAGCGACAACAGCTGTGCCTTCGCGGCATCCTTGGGCTCGTAAATGGTCCCGGCCCAGAAACGACCTGCCGGATCGGCCTTGCCGTCGTTGAAGCGGGTGGTGCTTGTGTCGTGGGCTGCGCGCAGCAACAACTGCAGGGGCGCGCCCCATTCCCGCGCGCGGTAAATGCCGTCGCGCAGCGCGATCACCAGGCCTGCGGGGCTGCCGCCGGCGTCCCGCGCAGGTGCCATGCAGCCGGGCTCCGAGGGCATGGGCCAGCTGTCGACACTGCCCATGAACACATTGAGGCGGTGAAGTTGCCGGCCCGGGATGTCGAGCCAGTAAAGCATCTGTTCGTCGGGATGCCAGAACGGTGATTCGCCCAGTGCGCTGGGCTGTGTGACAACGGTTTGCCAGGTCATGAAGGCCTTGTGCGATGGGTGGGACCACAAACTGTACAGGCAAAAAAAAGCAGCCCACCGGTTTGCACCGGCGGGCTGAACATCCAAAGGAGACTCTCTAGCTATTAACGGAGTGCCGCGGCAAGAAGCCGGGGCACTGCGGTTAATTCTTAACGGTTGTAGGCGGTTTCGCCGTGCGACGTGATGTCCAGGCCTTCGCGTTCGTCTTCTTCGCTGACACGCAGACCGATGGTCAGGTCAACAATCTTGTAGGCGATGAAGGAAACCACACCGGACCAGACGACGGTGAGCAGCACGGCCTTGGCCTGCACCCACACTTGCGACATGACGGAGAAGTCAGCGGCCGTCACCATGGTGACCGTAACCCAGTCAGCGGTGTAGCCAGGGCCACCCAGGCTTGGCGAGTTGAACACGCCGGTGAGCAGCGCGCCCAGGATACCGCCGATACCGTGCACGCCGAACACGTCGAGCGAGTCGTCTGCACCGAGCAGTTTCTTCAGGCCGTTCACACCCCAGAGGCAGGCGAAGCCAGCCACGAAGCCGATGACCATACCGCCGCCGATGCCGACGTTGCCGGCTGCAGGCGTGATGGCCACCAGGCCAGCCACCGCACCGGATGCGGCGCCGAGCATGGAAGCCTTGCCGCGCATCAGCGCTTCACCCACACACCATGCCAGCACAGCAGCTGCCGTGGCAACCAGCGTGTTCATGAATGCGAGAGCTGCAAAACCGTTGGCTTCGAGTGCGGAGCCGGCGTTGAAACCGAACCAGCCCACCCACAGCAGTGCGGCACCGACCATGGTCAGCGTCAGGCTGTGAGGTGCCATGGCTTCCTTGCCGTAACCGATACGCTTGCCGACCATGTAGGCACCGACCAGACCAGCAACAGCAGCGTTGATGTGCACAACGGTACCGCCAGCGAAGTCGAGGGCGCCCATCTGCCAGATGTAACCGGCCTTGGCGTTCATGGCGTCAACCACTTCCTTGCCGGTGTAGGCATCAGGACCCATCCAGAACCAGACCATGTGGGCCATAGGTGCGTAGCTGAAGGTGAACCAGAGGGCCATGAACAGCAGCACGGCAGCGAACTTCATGCGTTCGGCGAAGGCGCCGACGATCAGTGCGCAGGTGATGCCGGCGAAGGTGGCCTGGAAGGCGGCAAACACGATCTCGGGGATCACGACGCCCTTGCTGAAGGTTGCGCCATTGGCGAACGTGCCTGCAGCGTTGTCCCAGATGCCCTTCATGAACAGCCGGTCAAAGCCACCGAAGAACGCATTGCCTTCAGTGAATGCCAGGCTGTAGCCGTAGAGCACCCAGAGGACGACGATCATCGAGAAGGTGACCATGACCTGCATCAGGACGGACAGCATGTTCTTGCTGCGAACCAGGCCGCCGTAGAACAGTGCGAGGCCAGGCACGGTCATCATGATGACGAGCAGGGTGGAGACCATCATCCAGGCGTTGTCGCCCTTGTTGGGAACGGGTGCAGGAGGTGCGGAGGCAGCGGCTGCAGGCGCAGGGGCGGCAGCAGCGGCGGCAGGGGCGCCGGAGGCGGCTGGTGCGGTGGCAGAAGCCGGTGCATCGGCAGGCTTGGAGGCGGCGGCAGAAGCAGCCGGTGCGGCTGGCGCCTGCGCCAGCACTGCGGCGCCGGAGGCCAGCAAACTGAATCCCAGTACCAGGGAAGCAAGTAGTTTTTTCATGTCAGTGTTTCTCTTTTTTTGGCTTGTAGATGGGTGAGGCCTTACAGCGCTTCCTTGCCGGTCTCGCCGGTGCGGATACGCACTACTTGCTCAAGGTTGTAGACAAAAACCTTGCCGTCACCAATTTTTCCGGTGCGTGCGGCGCCTTCGACTGCTTCGATCACACGATCGACCAGGTCGTCAGACACGGCAGCTTCAATCTTGACCTTGGGCAGGAAATCAACAACATATTCCGCGCCGCGATACAGCTCGGTATGGCCTTTTTGACGGCCAAAACCCTTGACCTCAGTGACCGTAATGCCTTGGACGCCAATACCGGAAAGTGCTTCGCGCACTTCGTCCAGCTTGAACGGTTT
>JAZKDR010000001.1:0-116211 GCA_040387435.1 Pseudomonadota bacterium | reverse complement strand
TCATCCTGAAGCTGCAGTCCTACTGGGCTGACCAGGGCTGCGCACTTTTGCAGCCCTACGACATGGAAGTCGGCGCCGGTACCTCGCACACCGCGACCTTCCTGCGCGCCCTCGGCCCCGAGCCCTGGAAGGCCGCCTACGTGCAGCCCAGCCGCCGCCCCAAGGACGGCCGCTACGGCGAGAACCCCAACCGCCTGCAGCACTACTACCAGTACCAGGTGGTGCTCAAGCCGGCACCGGCCAACATTCTTGAGCTTTATCTGGGATCGCTCGAAGCCCTGGGCTTTGACCTGAAGAAAAACGACATCCGGTTTGTGGAAGACGACTGGGAGAACCCCACGCTTGGCGCCTGGGGCCTGGGCTGGGAAGTCTGGCTCAACGGCATGGAGGTCACGCAGTTCACCTACTTCCAGCAGGTGGGTGGCATCGACTGCAAACCCATTACCGGCGAGATCACTTACGGCCTCGAGCGCCTGGCCATGTACCTGCAGGGCGTGGACAACGTCTACAACCTGACTTGGACCGAAGGCCTCAGTTATGGCGACGTCTACAAACAAAACGAGGTCGAACAATCGACCTACAACTTCGAGCACAGTGACGCCGACTTTTTGTTCACCGCGTTTACGGCGCACGAAAAACAGGCCAAACACCTGATCGAGGCGCAACTGGCATTGCCGGCCTATGAGCAGGTGCTCAAGGCGGCGCACAGCTTCAACTTGCTGGATGCCCGCGGTGCGATTTCAGTGACCGAACGCGCCGCCTACATCGGCCGCATCCGCAACCTCGCGCGCGCCGTCGCGCAAAGTTATTTTGAAAGCCGCGAGCGCCTCGGTTTCCCGATGGCGCCGCGCGAATGGGTCGAACAGATGACACCGACGATCAAGAAGGCAGCGTGAGCGAGATGACTACCCAAAACCTTCTGGTTGAACTGTTTGTGGAAGAGCTGCCGCCCAAGGCGCTCAAAAAACTGGGTGAGGCATTTGCCGGCGTGCTGTTTGAACAGCTCAAGGCGCAGGGGCTGGCCACGGCTGCTTCTTCGCTGACCTCGTTTGCGTCGCCTCGCCGCCTGGGCGCGCATGTGACTGGCGTGGCTGCACAGGCTGCCGACAAGGCCGTGTCGCAGAAGCTGATGCCTGTTGCCGTCGGTCTGGACGCGTCAGGCAACGCAACGCCTGCATTGCTTAAAAAGTTGCAGGCGTTGGGTGCCGATGCCAGCGCCGTCGCCGGCCTGAAACGTGCGCCCGACGGCAAGGCTGAAGCCCTCTTCTACGACAGCAATGTCAAGGGCGCGACGCTGGTCGAGGGCCTGCAAAAAGCCCTGCTCGACTCGATGGCGAAATTGCCGATTCCCAAGGTCATGACCTACCAGCTTGCCGATGGCTGGAGCGATGTGAAGTTTGTACGGCCTGCACATGGGCTGGTCGCCCTGCATGGCAGCACCATCGTTCCCATCGAAGCGCTGGGCCTGAAAGCCGGCAACACCACGCATGGCCATCGTTTCGAGGCCAGCGTCGACCCGGTGGTGTTGAAAGACGCAGATGCCTACGCCATCACCTTGCAAAAAGACGGCGCAGTGATCGCCGGTTTTTCAGAGCGCAAGGCCGAGATCGCCAGGCAGCTCGCCGCTGCAGCCGTCAAAGTCGGTGGTGGCGTGAAAGCCATTGAAGACGAGGCCTTGCTCGATGAAGTGACGGCACTGGTCGAGCGCCCGAACGTGCTGATTTGCGAATTCGAAAAAGAATTCCTCGACGTGCCGCAGGAATGCCTCATCCTCACCATGAAGGCCAACCAGAAATACTTTCCGCTGCTCGACGCATCCGGCAAGCTGACCAACAAGTTCCTGGTGGTCAGCAACATCAACCCGGCGGATGCCAGCGCGGTGATTGGCGGCAATGAGCGTGTGGTGCGTCCGCGCCTGGCCGACGCCAAATTTTTCTATGACCAGGACCGCAAGAAGACGCTGGTGTCGCGCGTCGAAGGCCTGGGCAAGGTCGTGTATCACAACAAGCTGGGCTCGCAGGGTGAGCGCGTCGAGCGCGTTCGCGCCATTGCCAAAGCCATCGGCCAGCAATTGGGCGGTGAGCAGCTGGCACAAAAGGCCGATCAGGCTGCACAGCTGGCCAAGACCGATCTGGTGACCGACATGGTCGGCGAGTTCCCCGAGCTGCAGGGCATCATGGGCCGTTACTACGCGCTCAACGATGGCCTGTCTGCCGATGTCGCCGATGCTATCGAAGACCACTACAAACCGCGCTTTGCAGGTGACGAACTGCCGCGCAATGACGTGGGCATGGTCGTTGCACTCGCCGACAAGCTTGAAACGCTGGTGGGCATGTTTGGCATCGGCAACTTGCCCACGGGTGACAAGGACCCGTTTGCACTGCGTCGCCACGCGCTGGGCGTGATTCGCATGCTGGTTGAAAAAGACCTGCCGCTGAGCGTGTCTGAACTCATTGAAGGTGCGCGGCCTACATTCGGCGACAAGATCGAGGGCGCCTCGTCGGCGCTGTCCGCTTTTGTCTATGACCGCTTTGCCGGCTCGCTGCGCGAGCAGGGTTACAGCGCGCAGGAAGTCGACGCCGTACTGGCGCTTCAACCGCCACGTCTTGGTGATGTGGCCAAACGCCTCGCCGCCGTGCGCGCCTTTGCTGCGCTGCCGGAGGCGCCTGCGCTGGCTGCCGCCAACAAGCGTGTGGGCAATATCCTGAAAAAAGCCGATGGCGAAGTTCAGGCCGTGATCAACCATGAGCTGCTGGTTGAGCCGGCTGAAAAAGCACTGGCTGAAACATTGGCAACGGTGAGTCCAAGGGCCGATGCTGCGTTTGCTTCCGGTGACTACGCGGGTTCGATGCAAACGCTGGCTGCGCTCAAGGCACCCGTCGATGCTTTTTTTGAGGGCGTCATGGTCAATGCTGAAGACCCCTCGCTGCGCAAAAACCGCCTCGGTTTGCTGGCGACGCTGCATAACGCCATGAACCGCGTTGCAGACCTGTCCAAGCTTGCGTCATAACCGGCCCACGCCATGAAACTCGTCATCCTCGACCGCGACGGCACCATCAACAGCGACAGCGACGACTTCGTCAAAACGCCTGACGAGTGGGTGCCGCTGCCCGGTTCGCTGGAGGCTATTGCGCGCCTCAACCACGCCGGCTGGCATGTGGTGATCGCGTCCAACCAGTCCGGCCTGGGCCGCGGCCTGTTTGATGTGGCCTCGCTCAATGCCATGCACGCCAAGATGCACAAGATGCTGTCGGCGGTTGGTGGCCGCATTGACGCCGTGTTTTATTGCCCGCACAGCCCTGAAGAAAGCTGCACCTGCCGCAAGCCCCTGCCGGGGCTGTTCGAGCAGATCGGCCTGCGTTTCGGCGTGCCGCTCAAGGGTGTGCCCACGGCCGGTGATTCGCTGCGCGACCTTCAGGCCGGCGCGGCGGCAGGCTGCGAGCCGCACCTGGTATTGACCGGCAAATCAGCGCAGTACCGCAACGGAGGCCAGCCCGACGGGCTGCCTGAAGGTACGCGCCTGCACCCGGATCTTGGGGCTTTTGTCGATTTCATCCTTGAACGCAGCGCCCAGCCCCTGCAGGTGGCGCTTTAAAAAGCGGCTACCCGCACCACCACACGGTCTTCCCGGAAAAACACCCATGCCCTTGATACGCTCGATTCTTCACCTGATCTGGATGACCGTCACCGTCATCCCGTGGGCGCTTGCAGTGCTGGTTTTTTCGCTGTTCGGCAGCAGCACGCAGGTTTACTGGTTGTGCGCAGGCTGGTTGCGACTGGCGGTCACCGGCGGCACCATGATTCTGGGCATCCAGAACCGCGTGACCGGCATGGAAAACCTGCCCACCGAAGAGTTGGGCGCCTGTGTGCTTCTGGTCAAGCACCAGAGCACCTGGGAAACCTTTTCAATGGTGACGCTGATGCCGCATCCGCTGGCCTTTGTATTCAAGAAAGAGCTGCTGTATGTGCCTTTTTTCGGCTGGGCCATGAGCCGCATGGACATGATCCACATCGACCGCAGCCAGCGCGCCCAGGCTTTCAGCAAGGTTGTCGCGCAGGGCAAACGCCTGATGGCGCAAGGCACCTGGGTCATCATGTTCCCTGAAGGCACGCGCATCCCGCGCGGGCAAAAAGGCACCTACAAAAGCGGCGGCACGCGGCTGGCGATCGAAACCGGTGCGCCCGTCATTCCCGTTGCTGTGACATCGGCCAAATGCTGGCCGCGAAAGGCGTTCATCAAGTACCCGGGTGTCGTCGACTTCTCGATTGGCAAGCCCATCTCCAGCGTCGGGCGCCAGCCGGACGAGCTGATGCGTGAAGTCGAGGCCTGGATAGAGACGGAAATGCACAGGCTGGACCCCGAGGCCTACGCAACGTCTGTTACGGCCTCTGCAGGCTAAACTGCCATGATGCACCGGCTGCTCCAGTTCACGCTTGATCTCTTCGAGACAACACATGAACCGCCAGCCGCCCAGCCCCGGCCCAGGCCACGGCGCGAGAAAAAAGTCCTGGCGCCTGCCACTCCGGTAGCCGAGAAGCCAGCCATCCTGCCGCAGGCTGACTTTGTCGGCCCCTCGCTTCCCGCACAAACCCTGCAACAGGCGCTCGCGCCCGCCACCTTCCGCCACCCGCGCGCCACGCGTGAGACGCTGCTCGGTGGCATCGCTGTCGGTTATGAGTTCAGGCGCGGCAAGCGCCGCACCATCGGCTTTTCGGTGGGGCCTGAGGGGCTGACGGTGAGCGCGCCCAAATGGGTACCGCTCTATGAGATTGACAAGGCCGTGCTGGAGAAGTCGGCCTGGATACTCAACAAGCTGCAGGAAACCCGTGCGCGTCACGATCGGCTGGAGTCGGCCCGCATCGAATGGAAAGACGGCACCACCCTCCCGTTTCTGGGCGAGCAGGTCATCGTCGTGCTGGATCCGCGCCATGCTTTTGGCGGCGTGGGCGCCGAACTCAAAAGCAATGACGCCGACACCCTGCCGGGCGTCACGCACCTGACGCTGCACGTCGGCTTGCCCCACAACGCCACGGCCGAGCAGATTCGGGATGCTGTGCAGGCCTGGCTGATGCGCCAGGCCAAACGCATCTTCATCGAACGGCTGGACCACTTTGCCCCGACGCTGAATGTCCAGTGGCGCAAGCTCAGCCTGTCCAGCGCTGGCACACGCTGGGGCAGCGCCAGTGCGGATGGCTCCATCCGCCTCAACTGGCGGCTGATTCATTTCCGTCAGTCGGTGATCGACTACGTCGTGGTGCACGAACTGAGCCACCTTCGCGTGATGGACCATAGCCCGCGTTTCTGGGACACCGTGCGCGCAGTGGTGCCTGATTACGCCGAACTCCGCGGCCAGCTCAAGGACGACGCGATTCCCCGGTGGTAGCTGCAGATCCCTGGCGCGCAGCTACCGTGTGCCGGGCGTTTGTAATATGATGAAAATGAAAATTCTTTGTCAAAACTGATAGCGATGCGCAGGAACATCTGATGAAAGACAAACTGATACTGGTCGTGGAAGACAACCCCGATCACCTTGAACTGACGGTGCTGACGCTCGAAGAGCAGGGCGTCGCCGCAGAGATCGTGGTTGCACGCGATGGCGCGCAGGCGCTTGAATTTCTTCTTGGCCAGGGCGCACATGCCGGCCGCGATACGCACCGCCAGCCGGCCTTTGTGCTGCTCGACATGAAGCTGCCCAAACTGTCGGGGCTCGATGTGCTGCGCGCGGTGCGGGCCAATCCGCTGACGGCCATGGTGCCGGTGGTGATGCTGACCTCATCGAGCGAGCAGTCCGACATCACCGCCTGTTATCTGGCGGGCGCCAACAGCTTCATACGCAAGCCGGTTGATTTTGGCGAGTTCACCAAAAAACTGGATTGCCTGCAGGCTTACTGGCTGGGCGTGAACGAAGCCGCGCCGGGCTGATCTCCAGTGTCACCCCTGCGCCGGTGTGCCACGTCGACTGATGCTTGCCACCGAAGGGGGGTGCGATGAACTCCGGCATGACCTTGCGTGTGCGCCTGGTGATGCTGGTGATCGCCGCCATCGTCCCCTTGCTGGTGTTGTCGGTAATTGGGGCCGTGCTGACCGCCCGCGACGCCGTACGCCAGACCACCCGCACACTTGAGTTCTCCGCATCGCTGGTCGCCGCCAACCAGCAACGCGTGGCCGATTCCGTGCGGCAGATGCTGTCGGCGATTTCCCAGGTCCCGGGCATGCTCGAAGGCCGTGAGCCCGACTGCCAGCGCTACTTCAAATCACTGGTGACAGAGCTGCAGGTGTATGCCAACGTTGGCGTCATCGCACCCGACGGGACCGTGCGGTGCCACAGTGTGCCCAACAGCCCTCCCGCGTTCGCCGGCGACCGGCCCTACTTTCAGGGTGCCATGGCAGGACAGCAGTTCGTCGTCGGTGGCTATCTGAAGGGGCGCATTTCGGGCAGGCCCATCATCACCTTTGCCTTGCCCGTCAAAGGCGGCGACGGGCGGGTACAGGCGGTCACGTTCGCCTCAACGTATCTGTCTGAAGTGTCGAAGGCGCTGGCCTCGGCACCCTTGCCGGCTGGCGGGCATGTGGTCGTCATGGACCAGCAGGGCCTGGTGCTGGCGGCAAACCCCGAGAAGGCGGCAGAGGTCGGCCAGCCCGTGAACAATCCGGCGATTCGCCAGGCGCTCAAGGACGGCAGGACGGGTATTTTCGAGGGGCAGGACGCGGCTGGCGCAGAGCAGATTTACGCAATGCTGCCAAGCAGCCCCCTGCCCGCCGCCGCCTTTTTTGTAGTGGTCAGTGCCGAGCGGCGCGAGGTCCTCGCTCCGGCGCGCCAGCGGCTGGCGCTGAATTTTATTTTCCTGTTCCTGGTTGCCCTCTTCGGCAGCTGGATGGCCTGGTTGCTGGGCAGTCGCGCCATCGTGCGTCCGGCCGCCGATATCCTTGAAGCCACAGGCCTGGTCCAGGCCGGTCGGCTGGATGTTCGCATTCCCGTGCCACCGGAGAATGCGGGTAACGAACTCATGCGGATTGCCAGCAGCTTCAACAGCATGGCCGATTCGCTCCAGCAGCGCGAGCGGGAGCAGGCGCAAGGCTATGCCGACCTGAGCCGGACCCAGAGCCAGCTGCTCGCCGCACAGCGGCTGGGCCGCATCGGGCATTGGGAGATGGATATGCGCAGCGGCCGGCTGACGTGGTCCGATGAACTGCAGGAGCTGTTCGGCTTCAAGCCCGGTGAATTTGATGGTGACCATGCCACCTTCCTGAAGATGGTTCACCCCGCGGACCGTGAGCGTTATGAGGCAGGACGGGAGGCCGCGCACCGGCATGGCACGCAACTAGAAATCGAATACCGCATCATCACGCGGGGCGGCGAGGTGCGATGGATGTACCAGCGCGGGCAGGCGCGGGTCAGCGAGCCTGGCGGGCCGATGCTGCGCAGCGGTGTGGTGCAGGATGTCACGGCGCGCAAGCAGTCAGAGCTGGCGCTGGCGCACAGCTCGCGGCAACTCAGCCGGACTGGTGAAATGGCGCGCGTTGGTGGTTGGGAGGTCACGCTCGACACCATGGAGGCGGAGTGGTCCGAAGAGTTGCGGCGCATTTATGAGCTTGAACCCGGCGAGACGCTTGACCCCCTGACGGCGATTGAGTTTTATGAACTGGACGGCCAGGAGTTGATGCATCAGGCGATACGCGCGGCGATCAAGCATGCCGTTCCCTGGGACATGGAGCTGGCATTTATTACCGCCAAAGGACGCCATATCCAGGTACGCAGCCAGGGCCAGGCGGTGGTTGAAAACGGCCGGACCACAGCGCTGACGGGGGCCTTGCAGGACATCACCGCGCAGCACGCATCGCGGCAGCACCTGCACATGCTGGAAAACGCCATCGCCCGCCTCAATGACATCGTGCTGATCACCGAGGCCGAGCCCGTTGACGAACCGGGTCCGCGCATTGTTTTTGTCAATGACGCGTTTGTCCGGTACACGGGCTACAGCCGCGAAGAGATCATCGGCAAGTCCCCGCGCATCCTGCAGGGCCCGAAAACCCAGCGGGCGGAACTCGACCGCATACGCCAGGCCCTGGTGGCATGGCAGCCGGTGCGCGCCGAGCTCATCAACTACACCCGCGAAGGCCGGGAGTTCTGGGTAGAGCTCGAGATCGTGCCGATTGCCGATACCAAGGGATGGTTTACCCACTGGGTGGCGGTACAGCGCGATGTGACGGAGCGCAAGCTGGCCGAAAAGGCCCTGATGGACAGCGAGCAGCGCTATGCCGCCCTGTTTGAAATGGCGCCGGTGCCGATGTGGGTCTATGACGCCGACGATCACCGTTTTCTCACCGTCAACCAGGCCGCTGTGAACAGCTATGGCTACACGCCAGACGAGTTCAGGGCGATGACGATCTTTGATATCCGCAGCGAGTCCGACCACGCTGCGCTGCGCAGCCAGCTCATGGACGTGACGCCGCCGCGCGAGTCATGGCAGCACAGGCGCAAGGACGGCTCCTTCATGCCGGTCAATGTGGTGTCCAGGCCCATCCAGTACGCGGGCCGCGCTGCGCGGTTTGTCGTCGCCCTCGACATCACCGCCCAGGTCAAGGCCGAGCAGGATGTACAGGAATACCTGTTCACCCTGCAGCGGGCGGCCGACGCTGCCCAGGCCATCACCTGGCACCAGACGGTGGACAGCATGCTGCAGGAGGTTGCCGAGCAGGCCCGCGGCGTGATCGGTGCGCACCAGTCAGTGGTCAGTCTGACCGTGAACAACGACTGGGCACAGGCGATCAATGCGCTGTCGCTGTCAGAGAAATACGCGGCATACAAAGACTTGCGCGACCCTGCCGACGGCTCCGGCATCTATGCCATGGTGTGCGAGAACAACCGCGTCATGCGCATGACGCAGGCCGAGCTCGAGGCGCATCCGCGCTGGCGCAACTTCGGCAGCTATGGGGACAAGCACCCCATCATGCGGGGCTGGCTGGCGGTGCCGCTCACCGGCAGGCAGGGCCAGAATATCGGCCTGCTCCAGCTGTCCGACAAGTACGAAGGCGAGTTCACGCTGCAGGATGAATACGTGGCGATCGAGCTCGCCCAGCTGGCCTCGATTGCGATTGAAAACGCGCGCCTGCTGGAGCAGGTCAACCAGCTCAACTCGGGGCTGGAGCAGAAGGTGGCAGAGCGCACGCTGGCGCTGGCCCGCCAGGAAGCGCTCTTCCGGACGCTGGCGGAGCAGGCGCCGCAGGTCATCTGGACCGTGGACAACAGCGGCGAGGCGAACTACTTCAACCGCGCCTGGTTTGACCTCGTCGGCGGCCGTCTGGAAGACTGGACGGGGCGGCAATGGTCGTCCGTCATCCATCCCGAGGACCTTCCGGATGTGCGCAGCAAATGGGAGCAGGCCGTGGCGACGCGCGCGCCCTACATGGGCATACGCCGCCTGCATGCGCTCGACGGCAGCTACCACGTGATGTCCTACCGTGCCTCGCCGGTCTTCGACGAGAACGGTGAGGTGTCCTTCTGGGTGGGCATCGATGCGGACATCACGGAACTCAAGGACATCGAAACCGCCCTGCGCCTGTCCAACCAGGAGCTGGAGGCCTTTTCATACTCCGTCTCGCATGACCTGCGCGCGCCCCTCAACACCATTGACGGCTTCAGCCGGCTGCTGGCCAAGCAGGTGTCCAATGAAACCGGCTCCAAGGCGCACCACTACCTCACGCGCATCCAGGTCGGCGTGGCGCAGATGGGCAAGCTGATTGAAGACCTGCTGTCGCTGGCGCAGGTGTCGCGCATGCAGTTGCGCCCTGAGCTGATCGACCTCTCGGTCATGAGCCGGCGCATCCTGGACGACTGGCAGGCCCGCGATCCGGGCCGCAAGGTCTCCTGCCACATCGAGCCCGGCATCGTGGTCCAGGGCGATGTGCGCCTGATTCGAGTGCTAATGGAAAACCTGCTGGGCAACGCCTGGAAGTTCACCTCACGGCAGGAAGTCGCCAACATCACCGTGGGCCAGCAGCCCGGTGCCGCCGGCCTGCCGGTGCTGTTTGTCAGGGACGACGGCGCCGGCTTTGACATGGCTTATGTCGACAAGCTTTTTGTGGCCTTCCAGCGCCTGCACCCCGCCTCGGAGTTTCCGGGCACCGGGGTGGGGCTGGCCACGGTCAGCCGGGTGGTCGGCAGGCATGGCGGCCAGCTGTGGGCGGATGGCGCGCCGGGGGAGGGGGCCACCTTCTTTTTCACGTTGCCACAGGGGCCTGCCACCCCATGAGATGCCTCGGACCGCGCTACCTATCTGTTGCCAGATGCCCCATACTGCAGCAATACTAATTAAAATAACAAAAGTGACAAATTCGCACGTCGATATGTTTTCTTCCCTTTATGTCTAACAAGCTCAAAACTTTCGAGGACGCGATCACCGCCACAGACTTCTCCAGTGAAGACTATTGCGGCACCAGCTATGCGGCCAAGCTGCTGGGCCTGTCGGTGGCCACCGTGCAGTCGCTGGTTGAAAAAGGTGAAATCGAAGCCTGGAAGACCTTGGGCGGGCATCGCCGCATCGCATTGCGCTCCATCAATGCCTACCTGGAAAAAAACAGCAAAAAAATTGTCCGGGTCCAGTCCAACCCAGGCACCCGGCTGCGTGTGATGGTGGTGGAGGACGACGAAAACGCGCGCGAACTCTACCGCTGCCAGTTCGAGGAGTGGGACCTGCCCATCGACTGCACCTGGATGCCTTCGGCGCTGGAAGCCATGATGGATATTGCCAGCGTGCGCCCCGACATGCTGATCACCGACCTGTCCATGCCGGGCGTGGACGGGCTGGAAATGCTCAAGACCCTGAAACGCAACGCCCATCTGGCGGACATGCAGATTGTGGTCGTCAGCGGCCTCTCCCCCCAGGCCATTGAAGCGCGTGGCGGCTTCCCCCTGCATGCGCACCTGCAGGGCAAGCCCATCAACTTCGACTGGCTGCAGGGTTTCATGACCGCGCTCATCCCGCCGGGCGCCAGATGGCGCAGCCGCGACCCCCAGCCTGCCCGGCACGAGGCACCCGGCCCTTCCGCAGAGCCTGGCGTGGCCGAATGACAGCCGCAGGCGGCACACGCCAGTCCCCCGGGGCGGGCGGTGCCGCGACCAGCCCGGCGGAAGCGGGGGAGACACTGCCAGGGGCACTGGAAGCGCTGCCGGTAGCTGCCCTGGCCGGCCTCGTGTTCCTGGACCGGCAAGGCCGCATCTCCGACATCAATCCAGAAGCCCGGCAGATGCTGCATTGCTCGCTTCCCGACGTGGTGGGGCGTGATTTCTGGGAGGTGGTGCCGGATCGTCTGGCCGAGCGTTATCAGGCCGCTGCCCGCAAGGCGCTGGCCGCGTCGGCGCAATATGTTTTCACCGCCCACAGCGAGTTCGAAGGCGACTGGATCGAATACGCCTTCATCCGCCATGATGACGGGTACACGATCAGCCTGAGGGATGTCAGTGCGGCGAGGAGCATGGCCGCCATGCTCAAGGACAGCGAGCGGCGCAACCAGCTTATTTTCGACGCCAACCCGAATGCCATGTGGGTGTTCGATGCCGTGTCGCTGAAGATCATTTCCGTCAACCAGGCCGCGGTGGAGTTTTACGGCATTCCGCGCAAGATGTTTTTAAAGCTCAAGATGGGCGCGCTTTTCCCGGACGGCGAAGGGGCGGCTTTGCTGAGCTCCATGGACCTGCGCCAGGGCGCCGCCGATCACGACCTCACGATCGAGATCTGCAAGCAGAAAAAGGTGGACGGCCAGCTGGTGCTGGTCGAGCTTGCATGCGGCCGCATCCGCTGGAACGAGCACAAGGCCATTCTGGTCAGCCTGGCCGATGTCACCGAGCGCCACCTGGCCGACCGCGACCTGAGGCGCGAAAACGCCGAGATGGAGGAAGAGCTCGAACGCCTGCGGCGCGACGTGAAAAAGTCCGGACGCGACCTCGAAGCCTTCACCTACGCCCTGTCCAATGACCTGCAGGGCCCGCTCCACGCGGCCAATGGTTTTGCCGCCATGCTTGGCGACAAGTATTCGGCTCTGCTGGACGACGCCGGCCGGCATTACGTCAACCGCATCCAGGCCAGCATGCGCCAGCTGGGCCGGCTGGTGGACGACCTGCGTGTGCTGGTGCAACTGCCTCAGGTCGGCGAGCTGGAAGTCATCGATGTTGCGGCGCTCTGCAACGTGCTGGTGGCAGATCTCAGGCGGCGCCACCCGCAGCGTGTGGTGACGATGGAGATCAACGCCGCCCTGCCGCTGGTCGCCGACAAGGCCTTGCTGACCCGCGCGCTGGCCAGCCTGCTCGACAACAGCTGGAAGTTCACCTCCGGCAAATCGGAGGGCTGGATACGTGTTGCCCTGCGCCCCGGCAAGGTGCCGCATGAAACCGTGCTCCAGGTCTCGGACAACGGCGTGGGGTTTGATGCCACCTACACCGAGAAGCTGTTCACGCCGTTTCAGCGCCTGCATTCATCGGCAGACTTTCCAGGCAACGGCCTCGGTCTGGCGATCGTCAAAAGTGTGGCCGACCGTCATGGCGGCCGCGTGTGGGCAGAAACCAGCCCCACGGGTGCCAGCTTCTGCATGGTGTTTCCGCAGGACGACGTGCTGCTGGCTGCCTGACGCTGCGGGCCTATCAGGCCTTGCTGAAGCGGTAAACGCCGTCAGCGCCCAGGCCACGTTTCAAACGGCCCTCATGCCACAGCAGGTGCAGGTGGGCCACCGCCTCGCCCATGGCAAACGTCGTCTGGTGCAGGTCGAGCTTGCGTTTGAACATGATGGGCAGGATGTCGGCACCGCTGCACGGTTTTTCGGTGCAGGCCTCCATGACTTCTGCAAGCCGGTCACGATGATGGTCCTGCAACTGGACTATGCGTGTCTGCAAGCCGCGAAACGGCTTGCCGTGCGAGGGCAGCGTCAGCGTCGTGCTGTCCAGCGGCAGAAAGCGCGCGATGGAGGTCAAAAACAGGCGCAGCGAATCGGCCTCGGGCTCCTGCTCATACACACTCACATTGGTAGAAATGCGCGGCAGTACCATGTCGCCGCTGATCAGCACCTTGAGCTCTTCGCAGTAGAGTGCCATGTGCTCCGGCGCGTGGCCATAACCGCTGATGCAACGCCAGCTGCGCCCGCCTATGCGCACGTCCAGCCCGTCCATCAGCCGGCAGAAGTTGGGCGGCACACTGGGCACCAGGTCGGCGTAGTAGCCCTTGCGTGCCCTGATCTGCTCGAACGAGTCTTTGTCATTCAGGCCGTGCGATGCAAAAAACATCGCCGCACCTTCACCGCCGAATGACGTGGTGGTCTGGCTCGACAGTTTGGCGACGTTGTAGTCGGTGGCGCTGATCCACAGACGGCAAATGTGACTGGGGGTCGTCCAGCGCTCGCACAACCAGGCTGCCAGGCCGACATGGTCGGGGTGCATGTGGGTCACGATCACGCGCAGCACGGGCAGGCCTTCCAGCTGGCTTTCAAAAACACTGGCCCATTGCGCTTTTGATTCATCGCGGCTCACGCAGCAGTCGACGATGGTCCAGCCCTGCAGCACGGTGCCCGGCTTGTGCGGGTCTTCCATCTCGTCGCGCAGCAGCCAGAGGTTGATGTGGTCCAGCGCAAAGGGCAGGGCCATGCGCACCCATTTCACGCCGGGTGCCACCACCATGGCTGAGCCGCCCTCGGGCAGGGCATCGCCAAACGGGTAATCGAGTTGCTGTTCAAGAAGGTTCATGTAATATTCGCGGGTTCATATGACGTTTACGTAAACGTCACTGCTCATTCATTGTAGGGACGATGCGCTTCAGGCGCTGACTGACCGGCACAACTCGGCATTAACTTGGCATCACCTGTGAAGACCATGGCAACCACCTACACCATCAGCGACCTGGCCAAAGAGTTCGACCTCACGACCCGGGCCATGCGCTTCTATGAAGACATGGGCCTGCTGCAGCCCCAGCGTGAGGGGGCGGGCGGGCGTAACCGCGTCTACACCGCACGTGACCGCACCCGCCTCAAGCTGACCCTGCGCGCCAAGCGGCTGGGCCTGTCGCTGGTCGAGGCCAAGGAGATCATCGACTCGTACGACAGTCCGCGCGACACCGCGCCGCAGCTGCGCAAGTTCCTCGCGATCCTGACCGACCACCGCAAAAAGCTTGAGGCGCAGATGCTCGACCTGCAGGCCAACCTCGACGAAATCCGCACCCACGAAAAAGAGGCCAAGGCCCTGCTGGCCAAAACGGAAAAAGCCCGCGCCGGCTGATATTTCCGGTTTTGTGGATAATTGACGTTTACGTAAACGTCAACTAACGTCAACCGATACCAAACGCCTCTTGCATGTCGGGGCGACTCAAAAAGGCCCCTGATGACCGCAACGCCTGCATACCCGGAACTGTTCAACCGCGTCGAAGCGAGTTTTCTGCGTCAGGGCATGATGCAGCAGCTAGGCGCCCGGCTGGTCAGCGTGGCGCCCGGCGTGTGTGTGATTGCCCTGCCGTATTCAGACCGTGTGACGCAGCAGCAGGGCGGCTTTCATGGCGGTGCCATGGGCGCACTGGCCGACATTGCCGGCGGGTATGCGGCGCTCACGGCAGCACCCGACGACCATGAAGTCACCACGGTCGAGTACAAAATCAATTTTCTGGCGGCCAAGCAGGGCGGTGAGCTGCTGGCCACAGGCCGCGTCACCAAGGCCGGCCGCCGCATCATCATCACCAGTGCCGAGGTCGTGCACGACGACGGCCAGGGCAAACAGACGGTGTGCGCCGTGATGCAGCAAACCATCATGCCCGTGGCGAAAACTTACTGAACAGACAGCTGAACACTTCGGAATCAAGAAAAGAGACAACACCATGAACAACCTGCCCGGCCTCAACTTCCAGCTCGGTGAAGACATCGACGCCCTGCGCGACACCGTGCGCGATTTCGCGCAGGCCGAGATCGCCCCCCGTGCGGCTGACATCGACCGCGACGACCAGTTCCCCATGGACCTCTGGCAAAAAATGGGCTCGCTGGGCGTGCTCGGCATCACCGTCGGTGAGGAGTACGGCGGCGCCAACATGGGCTACCTCGCCCACATGATCGCGATGGAGGAAATCTCCCGCGCCAGCGCCTCTGTCGGGCTGTCTTACGGCGCGCACAGCAACCTCTGCGTCAACCAGATCAAGCGCAACGGCACTGAAGAACAGCGTAAAAAATACCTGCCCAAACTTATCAGCGGCGAACACGTGGGCGCGCTGGCCATGAGCGAGCCCGGTGCCGGCAGCGACGTTATCAGCATGAAGCTGAAAGCGGAAGACAAGGGCGGCTACTACGTTCTCAACGGGAGCAAGTTCTGGATCACCAATGGTCCCGATGCCGACACGCTGGTGGTCTACGCCAAGACCGAACCCGAACTGGGTGCGCGCGGCGTCACCGCCTTCCTGATCGAGAAAGGCATGAAGGGGTTTTCGATCGCGCAAAAGCTCGACAAGCTCGGCATGCGCGGCAGCCACACCGGTGAGCTCGTCTTCAACAACGTCGAGGTGCCGGCACAAAACATTCTGGGCGGCCTCAACAGCGGCGCGAAGGTGCTGATGAGCGGCCTAGATTACGAGCGCGCCGTGCTGACCGGCGGCCCGCTGGGCATCATGCAGTCGGTGATGGACAACGTCGTGCCCTACATCCATGACCGCAAGCAGTTCGGCCAGAGCATCGGCGAGTTCCAGCTCATCCAGGGCAAGGTCGCCGACATGTACACCGTGCTGCAGGCCGGCCGCTCGTTTGCCTACACCGTGGCCAAAAACCTCGACATGCTGGGCACTGACCACGTGCGCCAGGTCCGCAAGGATTGCGCGTCCGTCATCCTCTGGTGCGCTGAAAAAGCCACCTGGATGGCCGGCGAGGGCGTGCAGATCTTCGGCGGCAACGGCTACATCAACGACTACCCGCTGGGCCGCCTCTGGCGCGACGCCAAGCTCTATGAAATCGGCGCAGGCACCAGCGAGATCCGCCGCATGCTGATCGGGCGTGAGCTGTTCGCCGAGACCATGTAGACCTGTAAGAGAAAATCCAGCCATGCCTATACAAGACCTCTTTGCCCATAACCGCGCCTGGGCTGCGCAGATGGAACGCGATCGCCCCGGGTTTTTTACCGGCCTGATCAAGCAGCAAACGCCCAAATACATGTGGATAGGCTGCTCCGACAGCCGCGTCCCGGCCAACCAGATCACGGGGCTGGAGCCCGGAGAAGTGTTCGTCCACCGCAATGTGGCCAACCTCGTGGTGCACTCCGACCTGAATGCGCTTTCTGCCATCCAGTACGCCGTCGACATGCTTCAGGTCGAGCACGTCATGGTGGTCGGTCACTACGGCTGTGGTGGCGTGATGGCCGCCCTGAACAATGTCCGCGTCGGCCTGGCCGACAACTGGATACGCCACATCCAGTCTGTGCGTGACCGGCACAGCGACCTGCTGGCCGCGCTGCCCGAGTCACAACGCGGCGATGCGCTGGTCGACCTGAACGTGATTGAACAGGTTGTGAATGTCTGTGTCAGCACGGTCATGATGGACGCCTGGGCCAAGGGCCAGAAAACCAGTGTGCACGGATGGGCCTTTGGTGTGCACGACGGCCTGCTGCAGGACCTGCACATGACCGTGACCAGCACCGCCTCTATCGAGCCTCTGTATCGCGCGGCAGTTGCGTCCGTTGTGGCCTCGCGTTCAGCCAAATAACGTCCATACATACGAAAGAAAATTCCATGTCCGACTCCATCGTCATCCTCGGCGCAGCGCGCACCCCCATGGGCGGTTTTCAGGGCGACTTTGCCTCGCTTGCCGCACACGACCTCGGCGGTGCTGCCATCAAGGCCGCCATTGAACGCGCCGGTGTCGCGCCTGAAAAAATTGATGAAGTGCTGTTCGGCAACTGCCTGATGGCAGGCCAGGGCCAGGCGCCTGCGCGGCAAGCCGGCTTCAAGGGCGGCCTGCCTGCCAGCACCGGTGCTGTCACGCTGTCCAAGATGTGCGGCTCCGGCATGGAAGCCACCATGCTCGCGCACGACCAGTTGCTGGCGGGCAGCCGCGATGTGATGGTCGCCGGTGGCATGGAGAGCATGACCAACGCACCGCACCTGCTGCTCAAGGGTCGCAGCGGCATCCGCATCGGCCACGACCGCGTGATGGACCACATGATGCTCGACGGCCTGGAAGACGCTTACGAGCCCGGCCGTTCCATGGGCACATTCGGCGAAGACTGTGCCGCCAAGTACAGTTTCACCCGCGAGGCGCAGGACGCCTTTGCCACCGCCAGCGTGCAGCGCGCCAAGGCCGCCACCGAGTCCGGTGCGTTCAAGGCCGAGATCACGCCCGTCACCGTCAAGGGCCGCAGCGGCGACACCGTGATTTCTGTCGATGAAGGCCCGGGCAAGATCAAGCTCGACAAGATTCCCGCACTCAAGCCCGCGTTCAAGAAAGACGGCACCATCACCGCGGCATCGTCATCGTCCATCAACGACGGCGCTGCCGCGCTGGTGCTGGCGCGTGAATCCACGGCAAAAGAGATGGGTGCCAAACCCATCGCCCGCATCGCTGGCCACGCCACCTTCTCGCAGGCACCCGAGTGGTTCTCGACCGCGCCGGTGGGCGCCGTCAACAAGCTGCTGAAAAAAATCGGCTGGACGGTGAAAGACGTTGATCTCTGGGAAGTCAACGAAGCCTTTGCCGTCGTGCCCATGGCGCTGATGAAGGAACTCGACCTCAGCCATGACATCGTCAATGTCAACGGCGGCGCCTGCGCGCTCGGCCACCCGATTGGCGCGAGCGGCGCACGCATCATCGTCACGCTGATCCACGCGCTGCAGGCGCGCGGCCTGAAGAAGGGCATTGCCACGCTGTGCATTGGCGGCGGTGAAGGCACGGCTCTCGCTGTCGAGTTGATCTGATCATGAAAGTCCTGGTCATGGGCGCATCGCGCGGCATAGGCCTTGAGTTTGTGCGCCAGTACATCGACGACGGCGCGAGTGTGATCGCCACGGCGCGTGATGATGCCGGCCTTGAAACCCTCAAGGCCATGGGTGCCAAGCCCCTGCGTGTGGATGTGGCCGACCCCAAAAGCATCAGCGGCCTGGCGTGGAGCCTCGACGGTGAAGAGATCGATGTCGCGCTGTATGTGGCCGGCGTCTTTCCGCAGGGCGATGCAAGCACGCCGCCCACACAGGACGAGTTCGACCGCACCATGCGCACCAATGTGCTGGGCGCAATGCAGGCCATTCCGCAGGTCGCACCTTTGGTCGAGGCCGCCAAAAAAGGCAAGGGCGGCAGTTTTGTGTTCATCACCAGCGCCATGGGCCGCATCGAAGGTGTGGAATCCAGCCGCGCCTGGACTTACCGCGTCAGCAAAGCCGCCCTCAACATGGCCGTGGCCTCGGCCCAGCACGACTACCCCAAAGCCATCATGGTCGCCATGTCACCCGGCTGGGTGCAGACCGACATGGGCGGCGCGGGCGCCAACCTCACGGTGGAGAAAAGCGTCTCCAGCATGCGTGGCGCCATCGCTGGGCTGACCTCGGCCCAGAAGGGCGCATACCTCAATTACGAAGGCAGCCCGTTTGGCGGCTGGTGACAAGGCAGGCCGCACATGATTCTCACGTCCGACCAGGAAATGATTCGCGACGCCGTCCGCGCCTTTGCACAGGAGCAGCTCTGGCCGCACGCCGCGAAGTGGGACAAGGAGCACCACTTCCCGAAAGACGTGCACAAGGGCCTGGCCGAACTCGGCGCTTACGGCATTTGTGTGCCTGAAGAGTTTGGCGGCGCCAACCTCGACTACCTCACGCTCGCGCTGGTGCTTGAAGAAATTGCCGCCGGCGACGGCGGCACCAGCACCGCCATCAGCGTCACCAACTGCCCGGTCAACGCCATCCTCATGCGCTACGGCAATGCACAGCAAAAGAAACAGTGGCTCACACCGCTGGCGCAGGGCCAGATGCTGGGCGTGTTCTGCCTGACCGAGCCGCATGTGGGCAGCGATGCATCGGGCCTGAAGACCACCGCGGTGAAAGACGGCGACAGCTACGTGATTAACGGCGTCAAGCAGTTCATCACCAGCGGCAAGAACGGCCACGCCGCCGTGGTCATCGCCGTCACCGACAAGGGCGCAGGTAAAAAAGGCATGAGCGCCTTCATGGTGCCCACCGATGCGCCGGGTTATGTTGTAGCCCGGCTCGAAGACAAGCTCGGCCAGCATTCCAGCGACACCGCGCAGATCAATTTCGACGACTGCCGCATCCCCGCCGAGAACCTGATCGGCAACGAAGGCGAAGGCTACAAGATCGCGCTGGGCGCACTGGAAGGCGGCCGCATCGGCATCGCCGCACAAAGCCTGGGCATGGCGCGCAGTGCGTTTGAATTCGCACTCGCCTACTCGAAAGAACGCCAGAGTTTCGGCACGGCGATTTTCAACCACCAGGCCGTGGGCTTTCGGCTGGCCGATTGCGCGACGCAGCTTGAAGCTGCACGTCAGCTGATCTGGCACGCCGCGAGTTTGCGTGATGCGGGCCTGCCCTGCCTGAAAGAAGCCGCGATGGCCAAACTCTTTGCCAGTGAGATGGCTGAGAAGGTGTGCAGCGCTGCGATCCAGACGCTGGGTGGGTATGGGGTGGTGGGGGATTTCCCCGTGGAGCGGATTTACCGGGATGTGCGGGTTTGTCAGATTTATGAGGGGACTTCTGATGTGCAGAAGATCATTATTCAAAGGGCTTTGGCTTGATTGAGGGGGTGCCCTTCACTGCTTGGGCTTTTGTTGATTTGATGGTGTGCCCTTCACTGCCAGGCCGGGGGTTGCCCGGCAGCAAGTCACTTTTCTTTTGCTTCGCCAAAAGCAAAGTAACCAAAAGAAAAGGCGACCCCCAGTCCGCGTCCCTTCACTTCGTTACGGGCAACCTGCGGTGCTCGATTACGTCGGCGGGAAAAACAACTCGCCTTCGGCTCAAACAAGTTTTTCCCCTTTATGCCGACTCCATCTGCGCTCCTCGGCGCGGCCAGCAGGGGTTTGGGGGAATTAATTCGGGGAGGCTTCAAGCGCGAAGCGCTTGAAGGCGGACTTCGTCCCCGGCTTTCTCTTCAAAACCCTTGGAGAGGAGCCGAGAAGCGCAGGGGCAGACGGATCAGGGCTGAAACTTGTTTGAGCCGCAGGCGAGTTGTTTCAGACCCCGGCTGACGCGAGCATCGCAGGGTGCCCGTAGCGCAGCGAAGGGACGACGAACAGGGTCGCCTTTCTTTTCGTTAGGTTTCTTTGGCGAATCAAAGAAAAGTAACTCGCCCGCCGGGGCGACTCCCGGCCTGGTCGTGACGGGCAAAGCATTCTTCTACTAAAGACCATCCCCAGAATTGCAGACAATACAAAAAAGGAGACAACTATGCCCATCACAAAAGGCTTCCAAACCCTGGTATCCGAAGCCATGTCCCAGGTCAAAACCTACAGCGTCGAAGAAGCCAAGGCCAAGCTGAACGACCCCAACGTCCAGATCGTCGACATCCGAGACATCCGCGAACTTACGGCCGGCACAGTCACAGGCGCCTTCCACGCCCCACGCGGCATGCTCGAGTTCTGGGTCGACCCGGCTTCGCCGTACCACAAGCCCCTGTTCGCCGACGAGTCCAAAGAGTTCGTGCTCTTTTGCGGCGCCGGCTGGCGCAGTGCGCTGGCGACCAAGACCTTGCAGGACATGGGCATGACCAACGTGGCCCACATCGACGGCGGGTATGCCGAATGGCTCAAGCAGGGCGCGCCGACCGAAACGCTGGAAGAGCGCAAAGCCAAAAAAGGCTGATCGATGACCGCTGCCCCAACGTCCTGCCCCTGCGGTCGCATGGGCCCCGCCAAAAAGCCGCTGGCGTATGCCGATTGCTGCGGCCGGTTTGTCGACCACTTCGACGCCACGCCCGCGCCTGACGCCGAAAGCCTCATGCGCTCGCGCTACAGCGCCTTCGTGCTCGGCCGCGATGCCTACCTGCGCGCCACCTGGCATGCCAGCACCTGCCCGGCGGATGTGGCGGCCGACGTCGCCACCCAGTGGCTGGGGCTGGAAGTGCGCGGTCACCAACTGCAGGACGCCGACCACGCCACGGTCGAATTCGTCGCCCGCTACCGCATCAACGGCCGCGCGGTGCGCATCCACGAGCTCAGCCGCTTCCTGCGGGAAGCCGGCCGCTGGCATTACCTCGATGGCGAGCTGGAACTGCCCAAACAGGCAAAAACTTAACGTACACGTTAAAAAACGGCCAAATGTTAATATGGGTATTAACTTTTTGGCTTTCCCCGGGCTTTCGGGCCGCCAAAACCTCCAAAAATGCTCAAAAAAGGCCATTTTCAGGTGCCAAATCGGCCTCCAGCCCTTTAAACATGAGCGTAAGCAGCTACTAAATAAATAGCAAATAATGACCAAACCCCAATTCGATGCCGTGCTGTTCGACTGCGATGGCGTGCTGGTTGACAGCGAAACCATCACCAACGGCGTGTTGCGCGACATGCTGGAAGAAGCCGGCTGGTCGCTGACCTTGCAGGAGTGCATGGCGCTGTTCATCGGCAAGGCGGTTCGCGACCAGGGTGCCCTCATCGCGCAAAAGACCGGCAGGCCGCTGACGGACGAGTGGCTCAAGGTTTTCTGGGAGCGCCGCAACGTGCGGCTGGCCAGCGAGGTCCAGCCGATTCGCGGCGCGGTCGAGATGTCGGCCCGCATCCACGCCCTGTTCGATGGCCGCATCGCCTGCGCCTCGGGCGCCGACCGCTTCAAGGTCGAGCTGCAGATGGACAAGTGCGGGCTGATGCCGTACTTCAAGGGCCGCATCTTCAGCGGGCACGAAACCCCGCGCTCCAAACCCTTCCCCGATGTCTACCTCGCCGCGGCCGCCGCGCTGGGCGTCGATGCCACCCGCTGCGCCGTCATTGAAGACACGGTGGCCGGGGTGACCGCCGGGGTTGCGGCGGGCGCTACCGTCTTCGGCTACAGCCCGCCCGAAGCCGGGCACGACACGCCCGCAGCCTTGCGTTCGGCGGGGGCGGCGGTCATTTTTGCCGACATGGCTGACCTGCCCGGGCTCCTGGCCTGACGCTTTTCCCGTGGGCGATGTCGAATTCGGCCCGCCTCGTTCGTCGTACAGGTATCAGCCGACAACACGAAAGGACAGCAGCATGAAGAAATACCTCTGCCTCGCCAACTACAAACCCGCCGACATGGCCGCGATGCCGCCCGCCGAGGTGCAGGCCATGGTCAGCCAGTGCCCCGCCAAGGATGCGGAACTCAAGGCCACCGGCCACCTGCGCGTCAGTGCCTCGCTGGGCGAAGGCGTCGCCCGCCTGGAGCCGCGCGGCGGGAAGACGCAGGTGATCGACGGGCCCTTTTCTGAAGCCAAGGAAATCGTCGGCGGCTTTTTCATCATCGAGGCGGCTGACCGCGATGAAGCCGTGCGCATCGCGTCCCTGCATCCGGCAGCCACGCTGGGCGATCAGGCGGGCTGGTGCATCGACATTCATGCCATCGACTTTTTCGAGCAGTACAACGCCGAAGGCAAGCTTCCGGCATGAGCACGCTGCCCGCAACCTCCCGCGCCGACGACCGCAAACGCTGGTGGGCCCTCATGGTGCTGTGCCTGGGCGTGCTGATGATCGTGCTCGACACCACCATCGTCAACGTCGCGCTGCCATCCATACGCACCGACCTCGGGTTCTCTGAAACCTCCCTCGTCTGGGTCGTCAACGCCTACATGCTGACCTTCGGCGGCTTCTTGTTGCTGGGTGGGCGGCTGGGTGACCTGTATGGCCACCGCCGCCTGTTTCTCTCCGGCATCGTGCTCTTCACCATCGCCTCGCTGGCCTGCGGCATGGCGCAGTCGCAGGCCATGCTCATCGTGGCGCGCGCGGTGCAGGGCCTGGGCGGCGCGGTGGTGTCTGCCGTGTCGCTCTCGCTCATCATGAACCTCTTCACCGAACCCGCTGCGCGCGCCAAAGCCATGGGTGTGTACGGTTTTGTGTGCGCCGGCGGCGGCAGCATAGGCGTGCTGCTGGGCGGCCTGCTCACCAGCCAGCTCAACTGGCACTGGATCTTCCTGGTCAACCTGCCGATTGGCGTGGCCGTGTTTGCCTTGTGCATGCTGCTCATTCCCGCAGGCAGCGGCCAGACCGGCCAGCGGCTCGATGTGGGCGGCGCCATTACCGTCACCGGCTCGCTCATGCTGGCCGTCTATGCCGTGGTCAACGGCAATGAGTCGGGCTGGGCTTCGGCGCAAACGCTGGGCCTGCTGGGCGCGGCCGTCGTGTTGCTGGCGGTGTTCATCGTCATCGAATCACGCGTCGCCTCACCCTTGATGCCGCTGGGCCTCTTCAAACTGCGCAACGTCGCCACCGCCAATGTGGCTGGCGTGTTGTGGGCAGCCGCCATGTTTGCGTGGTTCTTTATCTCGGCGCTCTACATGCAGCTGGTGCTCAACTTCAGCCCCATGCAGGTGGGCCTGGCCTTCTTGCCCGCCAACATCATCATGGCCGTGATGTCGCTGGGCCTGTCCGCCAAAATCGTCATGCGCTTCGGCTTTCGCGGCCCGCTGGCTGTGGGGTTGGGCATTGCCGCCTGCGGCCTGGCGCTGTTTGCGCGTGCGCCGGTCGGTGGCAGTTTTGTGGCCCATGTGCTTCCGGGCATGGTGCTGCTGGGCATTGGCGCAGGCATCGCCTTCAACCCCATGCTGCTCGCCGCCATGAGCGATGTGAAACCCGAAGACTCGGGCCTGGCCTCGGGCGTCGTCAACACCGCCTTCATGATGGGCGGCTCGCTCGGCCTTGCCGTGCTGGCCAGCCTGGCCGCGGGGCGTTCAGCCGCATTGACGGCTGCGGGTGCGGTGCCTGCGGCTGCACTCAACGGGGGTTATCAGGTGGCGTTTGCCGTCGGTGCGCTGTTTGCGCTGTCGGCTGCCGCGCTGGGCGCGGTCTTCATGCGCAATGCGGCGGTCAGCGGCAACGCGCCCCCGCCGCACTGACGCCGGTTTTCAGGGGGCGGGTTTGCCTGCCACGCCAGCGGCCTGCGCAGCGAGTTTGGCCCGCTTGCCACGGGCGCGGATGTTCAGGGCCTCCACCCCCAGCGAAAACGCCATCGCCGCGTAGATGTAGCCCTTGGGCACATGCTGGTCAAAGGCCTCGGCCGTCAGCGCCATGCCCACCATGACCAGAAACGCCAGCGCCAGCACCTTGACCGAAGGGTGCCTGTCCACAAAATCACCAATCGGCTTGGCCGCCACCAGCATCACGCCGACCGAGGTGATGACCGCCGCCACCATGACCCAGATCTCGTCCACCATGCCGACGGCGGTGATGACCGAATCGAGTGAAAACACGATGTCGATGATGGCGATCTGGCCGATGATTCCCCAGAACAGCTTGTTGCCCGCCGCCTTCAGTTGTGCGTCGTCACTCGCGGCCGGGCCGGCCTGCTCGCGTGCCTCGACCTCGACAAAAATCTCGTGCGAGGCCTTGTACAAAAGAAACAGCCCGCCCAGCAGCAGCACCAGGTCGCGCCCGCTGATGCCCTGCCGCGCCACGGTAAAGAGGTCTGCCGTCAGGCCCATCACCCAGCTCAGGGAGAACAGCAACAGCAGCCGCGACACCATCGCAAAGCCCAGGCCCAGCCGCCTGGCCTTGTCGCGCCGCTCGGGCGGCAGCCGCCCCACAAGAATCGAGATGAAGATGATGTTGTCGATGCCCAGCACGATCTCCAGTGCGGTCAACATCGCAAACGCTATCCAGACATTGGGGTCGAGTAAAAAGTCCATGTACGTCCGCAGTCGTGCTGCGCCCTGGTTGGTGGTTGATGACGCTCAGGGGTCGGGGCTGTAGTTAAGATTTTTTATGGCCTGCCTCCCTGAACGGGCAAGTCAGCACATTCTGCAGGATAGCCGTGCCACCGGCGCTAAAACCCCGGCCCGGCCAAGGGCACCCCCAAAACCGCGCCCCGTGCTAAGCTGCCAGCCCGACTTTTACAAAGACTGCGAGACACACATGCCCGGACTTTTACCCAACGTCGACCCTGATGGCCTGCTCGAGTTCTCGGTGGTCTACACCGACCGCGCGCTCAACCACATGTCCAAAAGTTTTCAGGGCGTGATGACCGACATCTCCAGCATCCTCAAAGAGGTCTACGGCGCGCACGCCGCCGTGCTGGTGCCCGGCAGCGGCACCTACGGCATGGAAGCCGTCGCCCGCCAGTTCGCCGCCGGCAAACACGTCATGGTCATCCGCAACGGCTGGTTCAGCTACCGCTGGACGCAAATCTTCGACATGGGCAACATCCCCGCGTCGTCCACCGTCATGAAGGCGCGGCAAGCCAGCGGCGGGGCACAGGCCCCGTGGGCACCCGCACCGATTGCCGAGGTCACCGCAGCGATTGCCAAGGAAAAGCCCGCAATGGTCTTTGCCCCGCACGTCGAAACCGCCTCCGGCATGATCCTGCCCGACAGCTACATGAAGGCCGTGGCCGATGCCGTGCACGCCGTCGGCGGCCTGTTTGTGCTCGACTGCATTGCCTCCGGTGCCATGTGGGTCGACATGAAAGCGGTCGGCATCGACGTGCTCATCTCGGCCCCGCAAAAAGGCTGGAGCAGCTCACCCTGCTGTGCCATGGTCATGCTCAGCGAGCGCGCCCGCGAAGCCATCGAGGCCACCACCAGCTCCAGCTTTGCATGTGATTTGAAGAAGTGGCTGCAGATCATGGAGACCTATGAGAAAGGCGGCCACGCCTACCACGCCACCCTGCCCACCGACGCCCTCACGCGCCTGCGCGCCGCCATGCAGGAGACCAAGGCCTACGGCTTTGCCAAGGTCAAGGCCGAGCAGGAAGCCTTGGGCAGCAAGGTGCGCAAACTGTTCGAATCCCGCGGCCTGCCCAGCGTCGCCGCCGAAGGTTTCAAGGCCCCCGGCGTCGTGGTCAGCTACACGACCGATCCCGACATCCAGTCCGGCAAGAAGTTTTTGAACGAAGGTTTGCAGACTGCAGCCGGTGTGCCGCTGCAGTGCGACGAGGGAGCAGACTTCAAGACCTTCCGGGTCGGGTTGTTCGGGCTGGAGAAGTGGCACAACGTCGACAAGACGGTTGCCAACCTCGCCGGTGCGCTGGACCGGATCGGCGTGGTCGCCAAGGTTGCCGAGCCAGCCTGATCAACAGGCGGCCCGGCGGGCCTGAGCGCCAGTCAGTGCCTGGCCTGAGGCTTGGCAGCCGGCGACTCTGTGTGCATCACGCACTTCCAGTCGCTGCCGTCTTTCACCCAGGTCGAGGTGTCGTTTACCACCTCCGATCTGGACGCCGTCTTCTTGTCGCGTGAGCCGACCTCCTGTGTCGCCTTGTAGGTCACGACAGCCGTCGCGTCGTTCGGGAACAGCACCTTCACGTCATCCAGCTTGAAGCCTGTGACGACGGAAGGGCCCTGATCCGCCATCTTGCGGTACTCGTCGGCGGTGAACTGCAACGCGCCGTGGCTGCTCACCATGACGGCCCGATCCGTCAACAGCGAGATGGCCGTGTCCGGGTCCTGGTCGACCATGGATTGCCAGAATTTGTTTTCAAGCGCGATGATGGTTTTGCTTGCGTCAGGCATGGTTTATCTCCTTGCAAAAGCTAAACCGTACGCCCAAGGCCGGGTAGCCTTTGCCCGACACGTCACCGCCTGGCCGTAAGACAGGGCTGACGCCTTGGGCGTGCCCGGGTATTACCGGACTCAAGCCGACGGAGATGGTCGGCTACTTCAACGGTACGGGCTGAGCCGCGTCCGGCCGAGCCAGTCCGCCGGTGTATTGCAACTCTATGCACGACATCTCACTGAGCCAAGAGTACCGAGACATTTCCTGGCGGATAAATAGTCGCGAGCCGCGATCGCCGATAAATGCACATAAGGGCGAAGGACCGGGTCTGGGGGCATCTGGATAGTGGCTTAATCTATAGATCGGCACAAATCGTCAACAAGTAGCGAGTCACATTCGTTGATTCGAGTTCCTGATTTGAGGGCATCGCATCTGTAATACTGCGCTACTATAAGTAAACAACATTTGATTGGGGGGTTGGGTGCCAAGCGAAAAAAAAGTCGAAGTCTTTGTTACCTCGGAAATTATTGAGTACCTGCGATCAACGCCAACGGCGCTTGGCCTACTTTGCTTTGCCTTTATCGAAGGCCATTTGTGGGCTTTTATGTTGACGGCATTCGTTCGAAAGAAAACGAAAGGTGACAAGCTTTTGCATGGCATCGTGGGCAGAACATGCATTGGAATCTTATTGATGACTCCTAGTTTCCTGGTGATACATGCGCTTAAATTTCAAACATGGACCTTTGATTATTCAAACATCATTGCTTGCGTCATTCCGACAATTGTTCTGAGTCTGTTTCTTCAGTTGGTAGTGTTTGTTGCGTTTATGAAGTTTGGAGATAAATAGTGAACTCTACAATCATCAATGTTGTAAGTGGTAAAGGCGGCACAGGAAAAACACTTTTATCTTGCGTTTTGGCAGATATGCTTGGAAATTCAGCCGATAGTCGAACAGTTGTAGTTGATTTAGATTTTTTTGTAAGAGGATTGACTTCACTTTTGTATTTTCATCAAGAAGAAAAGCTTCAAATTACTTCAGGAAAATCCATTACCGTCTCCGATTTTTTTGTCGCTAAACGCGCCAGTCCGGTGCAAGAGCTTGCGATTTTGAAATATAGATCGTTTGATGTTGTTCCGGCGGTTTCTAGAATAGATGAGCAGCTTAATTTCGAAGATATCGGGCCTAATACGAAATTTGAAGCACGCTCCATATTGAAAGCCCTTATCGATAGCTTGAGCGCAAAATACAGGTTTATTATTCTGGATAGTCGGGCTGGGTTTGATGAGTTGGTGGCTGCGGCGCATGAATTGAGCACCGCTTCGATTTGCGTAGAGGAGCAAGACCCGATTTCGCGCGTCACTTCAGACAATCTAATTTCTCAGCTAGCAAACGGATCGAGGGTGCCGGTTTTTCGATTGGTGAATAAGGCGCGTGGAATTCGACGGCAGGAAGACATTACGTTTGAGGCGCGGAGTATTTTTGACCTAGGGTTAATTCCTTTTGATATGGATATTCTCAATAACTTTGGACTGCCAACATTTTGGGACACAGTTAATCGATCTCTTTACCGTTGGGCGTTGGCCAGATCTTGGAATATTTTTAGCTCTAAGCTTCAGTTGTCTGCTGAGCTTGTCTTGCCGCGGATTAGTCCAGTTGTGAACGAAGCGCTTGAACAAAGAGTCGGTATGCTTGCAATGCGCGAAAGAATTCTATTTATCTACGGTATCGTGCTCGCAGTGGTTGGAATTCTTTACGGTGTATTGGGAAGAGACATACTTTTCGCTTTTAGGGATGATCCAGTTAGATTTGTATCTTTGTGCGCAGGGCTTGTCG
Organism: Pseudomonadota bacterium; assembly: GCA_040387435.1. GTDB lineage: Bacteria > Pseudomonadota > Gammaproteobacteria > Burkholderiales > Burkholderiaceae_C > Polaromonas. The sequence continues at coordinate 87,786 of JAZKDR010000001.1, read as the reverse complement.
GCATAGCAATGACGATTTACGCTTTTTTCCGACGTCGATGAAGTGTCGCCATGCTGCTTCATCATTGCTGCACATGGCGGCGCATGCTTCATGACCTTTGCAAAGCCTGTGTAACGACTGCCGTCGCTTTAGGCTGTGGCTTCGGTAAAAATTCTCACCATTATTAAATTGCAGGATTTGGCGTAGAGGAGGGGCTAGACGGCGGGGGCGTTTCCCTAGACCCTGCTGGAGTGTTACCGCTCCACTCTCGAAACGCCCGAATGAAACTTTTCTCATTCCGAAACCCCGAAGCCGCAGCCACCTGCTTGATCGGCTTCGTCGTCCGCAACAACAAATCCTTCGCCCGCTCAAACCGCACCTCGTCCTTGAGCTGCTGCAGCGAAGCGCCTTCCTCCTGAAGCTGGCGATGCAGTGAGCGAGGCGACATGTTCAATGCGGCCGCCAGCGTTTCTGCATTGTGTGAAACCACTGCCGGGTTGCCCAGCGCCTGGCGCACCTGCTGCACCAGCAATCTGTCGCGCCGGTACTGCAGCACCGTCAACGGCAGGGCGCGCTGCAACATGAGTTGCAAGGCCTTTTCATCACGACGAAGGGGCAGGGCGAGGTAGCGGGCATCAAACCTGATCTCTGCCTGCGCGGCATCGAACTGCAACGCCGGGCCGGGAAACATCAGCGCGTAGGCGTCCACATGCGGCGGTGCGGCGAACGGAAAGCGCGCGCCCTGCAGCGGGATGCGCGAGTCCACATACCAGCAGGCCAGGCCATGAATGTTGCGCAGCACATGCACCAGGCCGAACTCGCCAGTCTGGCCCGGCACCTTCTCTTCGACCGTGATCACGGCGGTGTCACCGCTGGTCGTGACCTTCAAAACGATGTCGTCCGTCAGCAGTGCGTGGTGGCGGCACCAGCGTTTGATGGCGATGCCTAGGTTGGGTGACGTGATCGATGCCCGGGCCAGCATGCCGTAGCTGCCCCAAGGCAACTTGCGGCCGAAGGCGCCCAGCCCTTCGTCGTCCAGTTCCTGCATGGCCGCGCCCGAGAGGGTTTCCATCTGGCGGGAGGTGATGTGGGCTGCCGATTTGGCCAGTTGTGCTGGCGTGATCTGTGCCAGCTTCAGCACCACGGCAGGGTTATGGCCGTAGTGCTTGTAGGCCGCCACAATGCTTCTGGCAAAGGCCATGGGCGTGGCCGCCGCGGGGTGGGCGTCTTGGCTGATGGGTGCTTTGCGAGGCATGGGGACAAGTTTTAACCAGATTGGCACGATTTGCAACCTGATTGACGGCATGGGTAGGGCGGGTTTTCCTTAAGCTTGTGGTTTCGCGCGTGATTTGGGGTGGTTTGAGGCGTATGGTGTGGTTTGCACCTTTGGCCGCTCATGCCACTCGCCCAAATGACGCGCCGCTAGACAACGAGGAAATTCATGCCCGCTCTGGAGACAAAACTCAACGCCCGTTCCGCCGACTTCCAGGCCAATGCCGCCGCCATGCGCGCGCTGGTGGATGACCTGGGCGAGAAGGTCGCCAAATCTGCCGCAGGCGGTGGCGATGCGGCGCGTGCAAAACACGTCAAGCGCGGCAAGCTGCTGCCGCGCGACCGCGTGCAGATGCTGCTGGACCCGGGCACGCCGTTTCTTGAGCTCTCGCCGCTGGCCGGCTACGCGATGTACCCCGACCGTGACGGCAGCGACAGCGCGCCATGTGCTGGTGTCATCACCGGCATTGGCCGCATCAATGGCATCGACTGCATGGTGGTCTGCAATGACGCCACGGTGAAGGGCGGCACCTATTACCCGATGACGGTCAAAAAGCACTTGCGCGCGCAGGAGATCGCGCAGCAGAACAACCTGTCCTGTGTGTACCTGGTCGATTCCGGTGGTGCCAACCTGCCCAACCAGGACGACGTGTTTCCCGACCGTGACCACTTTGGCCGCATCTTCTACAACCAGGCGCAGATGAGTTCGCTGGGCATTGCGCAGATCGCGGTGGTGATGGGCAGTTGCACGGCGGGCGGCGCCTACATGCCGGCCATGAGCGACGAGACCATCATCGTCAAAAACCAGGGAACGATTTTTCTCGCCGGGCCACCGCTTGTGAAGGCGGCGATTGGCGAAATTGTGTCGGCTGAAGACCTGGGCGGCGGTGATGTGCACACGCGTCTGTCGGGTGTGGCTGACCACCTGGCGCAAAACGATGCGCACGCACTGGCGCTGGCCCGCCAGGCCGTGGGCAGCCTGAACCGACGCAAGAACGTGCAGCAGGTGCTGCGCACGCCCGAGGCACCGCTGCACAGCCCTGAAGAGCTGGGCGGCGTGATCCCGGTGGACACGCGCAAGCCCTATGACGTGCATGAGGTGATCACGCGCATCGTCGATGGCAGCGAGTTTCATGAGTTCAAGGCGCGCTATGGCACGACGCTGGTCTGCGGCTTTGCGCACATCGAAGGCATGCCGGTCGGCATCATTGCCAACAACGGCATCCTGTTTTCAGAAAGCGCACAAAAGGGCGCGCACTTCATCGAGCTGTGCTGCCAGCGCAAGGTGCCGTTGGTCTTTTTGCAGAACATCACGGGCTTCATGGTCGGGCGCAAGTACGAGGCCGAGGGCATTGCGCGCCACGGGGCCAAGCTGGTGACGGCCGTGGCAACGGCGAGTGTTCCGAAGTTCACCGTCATCATCGGCGGCAGCTATGGTGCGGGTAACTACGGCATGTGCGGCCGGGCGTATTCACCACGGTTTTTGTGGATGTGGCCGAACGCGCGCATCTGCGTGATGGGCGGCGAGCAGGCATCGAGCGTGCTGGCCACCGTCAAACGCGACGGCATCGAGGCCAAGGGTGGCACCTGGAGCGCCGAAGAAGAGGCCGCTTTCAAGCAGCCGGTGCTGGACCAGTTTGCGCACCAGTCGCACCCCTACTACTCGAGCGCGCGCATCTGGGACGACGGCGTGATTGACCCGGCGGACACACGCCGCGTGCTGGCGCTCGGGCTATCAGCCACTCTGAATCAGCCGATTGGCGAGCCGAAATTCGGCATCTTCCGCATGTAAGCCATTCGGCCAGCAACAAAAAAGACAAGAGACAAACGCATGGACAACATCTTCATCACCCCCGAGCATGAACTGCTGCGCGACCAGATCGCACGTTTCATCGCCCGCGAGGTCGAGCCTTTCGCCGCGCAGTGGGAAGAAGACGGCTGTGTGCCGCGCGACGTGCTGCGGCGCATGGGCGAGGCGGGCTTCTTCGGCCTGATGTATGACAGCGCGCATGGCGGCGGCGAGGCCGATGCGCTGACCAACCTGGTGTTTGCCGAGGCGCTGTCGCAATCGACGTTTGGCGGCTTCATCATCACGGCGCTGGTGCACACCGACATGGCCAGCCCGCACCTGTTTCACGCGGGCAATGCGGCGCAAAAGACCAAATACATGCCTGACGTGATTGCCGGCAAGACCATCACGGCGGTTGGCATCACCGAGCCGGGTGCGGGGTCTGACGTGGCGGGCATTCGCACGACAGCCAAACGGGATGGCGATGACTGGGTCATCAACGGTACCAAGATGTTCATCACCAACGGTGTGCACGCCAACCTGTACTTTGTGGCGGCCAAGACCGGGCCGGGCAAACGTGACATGTCGATGTTCATCGTTGAAAAAGGCACGCCCGGTTTCACCGTGGGCCGTGCGCTGAAGAAGACTGGCTGGTTGTCGTCAGACACCGCGGAGCTGATTTTCGACAACGTGCGCATACCCGCAGGCAACCTGCTGGGTGAAGAGAACAGGGGCTTTTATTCGGTCATGAAGAACTTTCAGACCGAGCGCATTGCCTTGGCCGCCATGGCGGTAGGCCACTGCAGCCGCGCGCTGGAGATCACGCTGGACTATGTGCGCCAGCGCCAGGCCTTTGGTGCGACGCTGTGGGAGCAACAGACGATTCGCCAGCGCATATCGATGCTGGACGCGAAGACGCGTGCGGCGCGGCAGTTCATGTACCACTGCGCCTGGGCCGTCACGCAAAAACGCGACATCGTGCAGGAGGTGTCCATGCTCAAGGCGCTGACGGGTGAGCTGGTCAACGAAGTGCTGCTGACCTGCCAGCAGTTTCATGGCGGCATGGGCTTTATCCGCGAGACAGCCATCGAACGCCTGTGGCGCGATGCCCGTGTGCTGGGCATAGGCGGCGGCGCGACGGAAGTCATGCTGGAAGAAGTCGCGAAAAGGTATTGAGGTTTGGTCATGGCTTATCTTCAAATCAATGTCACCGGTGCGATTGCCACCGTCACGCTCAACCGGCCGGATGTGCGCAACGCTTTCAATGACGAGGTCATCCTTGAAGTGACCGCGGCTTTCAGGGACCTGAGCGCGCGTGACGATGTGCGCTGCATCGTGCTGGCCGCCAACGGCACGGCTTTTTGCGCGGGCGCGGACCTGAACTGGATGCGCAGCATGGCCGACTACACACGTGCGCAGAACCTCGAAGATGCAGGCCGCCTGGCCGAGATGATGCGCACGGTCTATGAGTGCCCCAAGCCGACGATCGCGCGCATACAGGGTGACGTGTATGCGGGTGGCACCGGCTTGGCTGCGACGTGCGACATCGCCGTGGCCGTAGACACCGCTGGCTTCTGTTTGAGCGAGGTCAAGCTGGGTTTGTTGCCTTCCACCATCAGCCCCTATGTGATTCGCGCCATGGGTGCGCGGGCTGCGCATCGTTACTTCCTCACCGCCGAGCGCTTCGATGCGGCAGAGGCCCTGCGAATCGGTTTTGTGCATGAGGTGGTGGCGGCCGATGCACTCGATGCCAAGGTGGCAGAGCTGGCGAAGGCACTGGTGAACGCCGGCCCCGCAGCCGTGAAGGCCTGCAAGAAGCTGGTGCAGGACGTGGCGGGGTATGACATCACGCCCGAGCTTGTCGCCATGACGGTGGGCAGCATTGCGGATGTGCGCGTGAGCCCTGAGGGACGCGAAGGTTTGCAGTCCTTCCTGCAAAAACGCAAACCCAACTGGATCAGTTGATGCAGTCTTTAGATACCGCTCAACTTATTGCCCTGGCCGGTGCGCTGGGTTGGGCGAGCGGCATTCGGCTGTACCTTGTGGTCATGCTGACCGGGCTGGCCGGTTTCTTCGGCTGGGTTCAATTGCCGCAAGGCCTGCACCTGCTGGCGAACCCGGTGGTGCTGGGTGTCAGCGGCTTCATGGTCTTCATCGAGTTTTTTGCAGACAAGATCCCGGGGCTGGATTCATTGTGGGATGTGGTGCATGGCGTCATTCGCATACCCGCAGGCGCCGCGTTGGCGGCCGGTGTGTTTGGTGCTGATAGCGGCGTGATGGGCCTGGTTGCCGCGCTGATGGGTGGCACGCTGGCGGCCACGAGCTTTGCGGCCAAGGCCACCAGCCGCGCTGCCATCAACACCTCGCCTGAACCGTTCAGCAACATCGGGGCGTCGCTGGTCGAAGACGGCATCGTGCCGCTGGGTTTGTGGATGGCTATTGCGCACCCGATTGTGTTTGTGGTGCTGCTGGCCCTGGTGTTGGCGCTCAGCATCTGGCTGATCCGACTTTGCTGGCGATTTTTGTCGGCTCTGTTCAAAAGGGTTGCGAGCATTTTTAGCGGCAAACCCGACCCCGGCGTGAAAAGAGCCTTGCGTTTCAAAAGATCATCTTCCGAGAATAAAGACCATGTTTAAAAAGATACTGATTGCAAACCGTGGCGAGATCGCCTGCCGAGTGGCTGCAACTGCGCGCCGCATGGCCATCAAGACCGTGGCCGTGTATTCGGATGCCGACGCGAGCGCCAAGCATGTGAGCTTCTGCGATGAGGCCATCCACATCGGCGGCAGCGCACCGAAAGACAGCTACCTGCGCTGGGAGCGCATCATTGAAGCGGCCAAGGCCACGGGTGCGGAGGCCATTCACCCCGGTTACGGCTTCCTGAGCGAGAACGAAGAGTTCGCGCAGGCCTGCAGTGATGCCGGGCTGGTCTTCATCGGCCCGCCACCTTCCGCCATCAAGGCCATGGGCCTCAAGGCAGAGTCCAAACAGCTGATGGAAAAAGCCGGCGTGCCGCTGGTGCCCGGCTATCACGGCAGCGACCAGAACCCGGAGCTGCTGAAAAAGGAAGCGGACCGCATCGGCTACCCGGTGCTCATCAAGGCGAGCGCGGGCGGCGGCGGCAAGGGCATGCGTGCGGTCGAGAAGGCCGAGGACTTCGCTGCGGCGCTGGAGTCGTGCAAACGCGAAGCCATCAACAGCTTTGGCGACGATGCAGTGCTGGTGGAGAAGTATGCACAGCGCCCACGCCATATCGAGATCCAGGTGTTTGGCGACACGCATGGCAACTATGTTTACCTGTTCGAGCGTGACTGCTCGGTGCAGCGCCGCCATCAGAAAGTTCTGGAAGAAGCGCCCGCACCCGGCATGTCGGAGGCCATGCGCAAGGAAATGGGCGAGGCTGCTGTGGCCGCGGCGCGCGCCGTGAACTATGTGGGTGCGGGTACGGTGGAGTTCATCGTCGAGCAACGCCCTGACGGCACGATGAAGTTTTACTTCATGGAAATGAACACGCGCCTGCAGGTGGAGCACCCGGTGACGGAAGCGATTACCGGGCTGGACCTGGTCGAATGGCAGCTGCAGGTGGCTGCGGGCGGCAAGCTGCCGCTGGCGCAGGACGCGCTGCGCATCAATGGCCACGCCATCGAGGCGCGCATCTGCGCTGAAACGCCGGACAACAACTTCCTGCCTGCGACCGGCCACCTGCATGTGTATGACAAGCCCGGCTGCACCAGCTTCGAGCGCAGCGACGTGCGTGTGGATGATGGCGTGCGGCAGGGCGATGCGATCTCGCCGTTTTACGATTCCATGGTGGCCAAGCTCATCGTGCACGGCAAAACGCGTGAAGAAGCACTGGCCCGGCTGGATGAAGCGCTGGCGCAAACCCGCATCGTCGGCCTGAGCACCAATGTGCAGTTTTTGCGTTACGTGGTGCGCAGCCCGTCGTTTGCGCAGGCGAATCTCGATACGGCCCTGATCCCGCGCGAGAGCGCCGTGCTGTTCAACCAGGAGCCTGTGGGCCTGGCGATGGCCGCCGCAGCTGCAGTGGCGCAAACCCTGCTGGACGAAAAAGCGCTCGAGGGCCATGACCCGTTCAGCCGCCGCGATGGCTGGCGCTCGCACGGTGTGAACGTACGCCGTTTCGAATTTGAATTTCATGGCGAGCCCGCCAAAGCCGAGTTGACCTACCTGCACGACGGCGCGCTGCGCCTGACTGTGGGTGAGGCCTCGGGCCTGCTGGTGTTTGCGACCACCGCACAGGGCACGGACGTGCAGTTTGCCGGGCAGCGCATCAACGCCACGGTGTACCGGCAGGGTGAGGTGGCGCATGTGTTCGCACCTGTGGGCGCGACGCAGATCACGGTGGTGGACATGCTGGCCCATGCCGGCCAGGGCCCGACAGAAGGCGGCCGCCTGACAGCACCCATGCCGGGCAAGGTCGTGTCGTTTGGCGTGAAGGCCGGCGACAAGGTGAGCAAGGGCCAGCCGCTGGCAGTGATGGAGGCCATGAAGATGGAACACACGATTGCAGCGCCCGCAGATGGCGTGGTCGAGGAGCTGCTGTACGCGCCCGGCGACCAGGTGGCCGAGGGTGCGGAGCTGCTGAAGATTGCGGTGGCTGCGGCCTGAAGCCCGGGAGCGGGCTGGTCTAATGATGGCCATGCGCATCACATTCTGTTTGACGGACACCAAGACCCCGCCCTGGCTGGACGGCTTTCGGGCGGCTTTCCCCGATGCCGCGATTGAAGAGTGGACGCCAGGCTCGGCACCTGCCGATTACGCGGTGGTCTGGGCACCGCCCCAGCAACTCTTTGATGAGCAGACCACGCTTAAAGGTGTCTTCAACATTGGCGCAGGTGTTGATGCACTGGCGAAGCTGAATATCCCGGCCCACGTACCGGTCGTCAGGCTGGACGATGCCGGCATGTCGGTGCAGATGGCCGAATATGTCTGCCACGCCGTGATTCGCCACTTTCGTGAGTTTGATGGTTACGAGGCTGATGTGGCTTCAGGCAAATGGTCGTATCGCAAACCACGCTCGCGCGAAGATTTCCCCGTTGGCGTGATGGGCCTGGGCGTGCTGGGCGAGCGTGTCAGCAGGGCTCTGGCGCAGTTTGACTTTCCCGTCATGGGCTGGAGCCGGTCTGCCAAAACCGTGGCCGGTGTGCAGTGCTTTTCAGGCGAGGCTGGCTTGAAGGAGTTTCTGGGTGCGACGCGCGTTCTGGTCTGCCTGTTGCCGCTGACGCCGGAAACTGAAAACATCCTGAACAAGAACACCTTGTCCATGCTGTTGCCGGGCGCTTATCTGGTGAATGTGGCGCGCGGCGGCCACCTGGTCGATGAAGACCTGGTGGCACTGATCGATGCCGGACACATGGCGGGTGCGACGCTGGATGTGTTTCGCACCGAGCCCTTGCCTGCGGCGCACGCTTTCTGGACGCACCCGAAAATCGCGGTCACACCGCACACCTCGGCGCGCACGCTGCGCGATGAAAGCATTGCCCAGATTGCAGGCAAAATCCGCGCCCTGGAAGGCGGTGCGGCTATTGGCAGCCTGGCGGGCGTGGTTGACCTGAAAAAAGGATACTAGGCATATGAAATACCCCTCGAAAGTCAAGCTCGTGGACGTTGGCCCACGCGACGGCCTGCAAAATGAAAAAGCGCCCGTCCCTGCGGCAGTCAAGATTGAACTGGTGCATCGCCTGCAGGACGCGGGCCTGACCGAAATTGAAGTCACCAGTTTTGTCTCGCCCAAATGGGTGCCGCAGATGGCCGATGCGGCCGAAGTGATGGCGGGCATACAACGCAAACCCGGTGTGCGTTATTCGGTGCTTACGCCCAACATGAAAGGTTTTGAAGCGGCAGTGGCCTCAAAGCCCGACGAGGTTGTGGTGTTCGCCGCGGCGAGCGAAGCCTTCAGCCAGCGCAACATCAACTGTTCGATCGAGGAAAGCATTGAGCGCTTTCGCCCGGTGGTTGAGGCAGCCAAAGCCAAAAACATCGTGGTGCGCGGTGCGATTTCGTGCGCCGTCGGTTGCCCGTACGAAGGCGAGATTGCACCCGAGCGTGTGGGCATGGTGGCGCGGCTGATGAAGGAAATCGGTGTGCAGCACATCGGCATTGCCGACACTATTGGCGTGGGCACGCCGGTGAAGGTACAGCGCGCGATGGACGCCGCGCTCAAGCACTATTCGCTGGACGACATGTCGGGTCATTTCCACGACACCTATGGCCAGGCGCTGGGCAACACACTGGCCGCGCTGGAGCTGGGCATCTGGCAATACGACACCTCATCGGCCGGTTTGGGCGGCTGCCCTTTTGCGAAGGGCGCGACGGGGAATGTGGCCACCGAAGATGTGGTCTACATGTTGCACGGCATGGGCATCAACACCGGCATAGACCTGGACAAGCTCATCGACGCGGGCAAGTTCATCAGCGACTTCCTGGAGCGCAAACCGAACTCGCGCGCGGCCACAGCGCTGTTAAATAAAAGGGCTTCCTGATGTGCGGATCGGAGCTTGTGGCATTGCCTGAAGGTGCACAACGCGTAGCCGCCTTGCTGGAAACCAGGGGCCATCCGCACACACCGGTCATGCTCGACGACGCCGCACGTACGGCGCAGCAGGCCGCAGATGCATTGGGCGTGTTGGTGGGCCAGATTGCCAAAAGCATTGTGTTTCGCCGCCGGTCTGATGATGTGGCGGTGCTGGTCATCACCTCGGGCGATCAGCGCGTGGATGAAAAAAAGGTTGAGGCGCTGGTCTGCCCCGACGGCAAGCGCCTGGGCCGTGCCGATGCGGAGTTCGTCAAGTCCAAAACCGGTTTCTCGATTGGTGGTGTGTCGCCTGTCGCGCATGCCACCGAGACCGTGGTGCTGGTAGACCGGTCGCTTTTTCGTTTTCAAGATGTCTGGGCCGCGGCCGGGCACCCGCATGCCGTGTTCCGCCTGTCGCCGCAGGAACTGGAACTGCTCACCGATGCGCCTGTCGGCGACTTCGCGGTGGACGTCGATGAAGAAAAGCTGGCCTTGCAGCGTGCCGTCACCCTGGTCAGCATGCGCGCCGCAACAGTGGGTGAGGGCGGCGAGGTGCCGTCCCCGTGCATCTCGGTGTGCCGCATGAGTACCGCGACCGACATGTGCATGGGCTGCTTCCGCACCCGCAATGAGATTGCGGGCTGGAGCAGCGCCGGTGACGATGGCAAGCGGGCGGTGTGGGCGCTGATCCGCCAGCGCATGGCGGCATTGCAATCCTGACAACGTAGCCGGGGGACACGCATGAAACACATCACGTTTTACCTGGACTTCATTTCGCCTTACGCTTACCTGGCTTTCGAGCACATGCCCGAAGTGCTGGCCGGCGTGAGCCACAGCGTGAGCTACAAGCCGGTGCTGTTTGCCGCCATGCTCAAGCACCATGGCCAGCTGGGCCCGGCAGAAATTGCACCCAAGCGCGACTGGACTTACCGGCAGGTGCTCTGGCTGGCGCACAGCAAGGGCATTGCGCTGCAGATGCCGTCGGCTCACCCCTTCAACCCCCTGCCCTTGTTGCGCCTGGCGGCCGCGTGCTCGACCTCCGCCGATGCTGCGACGCCCAACCGTTATGTGTGCGAGACCATCTTTCGCCATGTGTGGCAGGGCGGGGCCGATGCGGCGGATGCACAGCGGCTGGAAGGGCTGTCGCAACAGCTGTCATCGCAGATCCGTGTCGAGCCCGAAGAGGCAAAGGCCTTGCTCAAACGCAACACCGACGAGGCGCTTGCTCACAACGTTTTTGGTGTGCCGGCGTTTGAAGTCGACGGCAGGATTTTCTGGGGCTTGGACGCCCTGCCCATGCTGCGTGACTACCTCACAGGCAGTGAATGGTTCGCCGGAGACGGCTGGAATGGCGTCAGTCAGGTTTCTGTGGGCATCGCTCGAAAGTCTTAAGCGTTTTCCCTTAGAGGCTTCGCATGCTGAAACGACTTCAAAGGGTTTCCCCTTGAGTTGTCAGCCCCGTATAAGTTTGGCGCAAGCTCCTGTTATTTTCACGTCAGAGCTGGGTCAGCGACCCTTCAAATAATCAGTGCAGCTTCCAGCCGGAGGCATTCATTATTTGGAGACACAACATATGTCAATAGCAGTCGACAACCGGCCCATGTCAGCGGAGCAGAAGAAAGTTATCTTCGCGTCTTCGCTGGGCACCGTATTTGAGTGGTACGACTTTTACCTCTACGGCTCACTCGCCGCCATTATTGCCAAGCAGTTCTTCAGCGGACTGGATGCCGGCTCGGCGTTCATTTTTGCGCTGCTGGCTTTTGCCGCCGGTTTCATCGTGCGTCCTTTCGGCGCGCTGGTGTTCGGCCGCCTGGGCGACATGATCGGCCGCAAGTACACCTTCCTGGTCACCATCGTGATCATGGGCCTGTCGACCTTCATCGTGGGCCTGCTGCCCAACTACGCATCGATTGGTGTCGCCGCTCCGGTGATCCTGATTGCCCTGCGCATGCTGCAAGGCCTGGCACTCGGTGGTGAATACGGCGGCGCTGCCGTGTATGTTGCCGAGCACGCACCGCACCACAAGCGCGGCGCTTACACCTCATGGATCCAGACGACGGCCACCCTGGGCCTGTTCCTGAGCCTGATCGTGATTCTGGGTGTGCGTACCGCCCTCGGCGAAGCGGCTTTTGCCGACTGGGGCTGGCGCATCCCGTTCATCGTTTCCATCCTGCTGCTGGCCGTGTCGGTCTACATCCGGTTGTCGATGAACGAATCGCCTGCTTTCCAGAAAATGAAATCTGAAGGCAAGACCTCCAAGGCCCCCCTGTCCGAATCTTTCGGCCAGTGGAAGAACCTGAAGATTGTTATCCTGGCCCTGATCGGCCTGACCGCCGGCCAGGCCGTGGTCTGGTATTCCGGCCAGTTCTATGCGCTGTTCTTCATGACGCAAGCCCTGAAGGTGGACGGCCCGACCGCCAACATTCTGGTGGCTTACTCGCTGATTCTCGGCACCCCGTTCTTTGTGGTGTTCGGCATGCTGTCCGACAAGATCGGCCGCAAGCCCATCATCATGGCAGGCTGCCTGCTGGCCGTGGTTACCTACTTCCCGGTGTTCGGCGCCCTGACCAAGGCTGCCAACCCCGACCTTGCTGCTGCACAAGCCAAGAACAAGGTTACCGTGACGGCTGACCCCAACGAGTGCTCGTTCCAGTTCAACCCGACCGGCACCGTCAAGTTCACCAGCTCTTGCGATATCGCCAAGCAGGTTCTGGCTGGCGCATCGGTCAGCTATGACAACATTGCTGCCCCTGCAGGCACGGTTGCCAGCATCAAAATCGGTGAAACCGCGATCCCAAGCTACACAGCCAAAGGCCTGAGCGCCGACGACGCCAAGAAGAAGGACGCTGAGTTCAAGAAACTCGTGGCTGACGATCTGAAGGCTGCCGGTTATCCAAGCAAGGCTGATCCCGCCAAGATGAACAAGGTCATGGTCACGGCCATCCTGTTCTATCTGGTGCTGCTGGTCACCATGGTCTACGGCCCGATCGCAGCGATGCTGGTCGAGTTGTTCCCAACCCGTATCCGCTACACCTCCATGAGCCTGCCGTACCACATCGGTAACGGCTGGTTTGGTGGCCTGCTGCCAACGACGGCATTCGCCATCGTGGCCCAGACCGGCAACATGTACAACGGCTTGTGGTACCCCATCATCATTGCCGGCATCACGTTTATCGTCGGCACCTTGTTCATCCGCGAAACCAAGGACGTGGACATTTACGCCAACGACTGACCTGTACACAGCAGCGCCGGAGTCAATCCGGCGACTGCCAGAACGATTGCATAAACATCAAGCCCCCGTCATATGGCGGGGGCTTTTTTTTGGAAAGAATTTAAAAAATGTGGAAAATTATTGTGGGTTTTCTGGTGGTGGTCGGCCTGGCCTTGTTCCTGTTGAACAAGGGCGGCGACATCGACATGGGCGGTGAGAAGCATGGCGATGCTGCAGTCGTGTCGACGGTTTCGGCCTGAGCGTCGTTGCGAACAATTCCTGTTTCTTTGAATGCGGGGTTTTGTCTGACTTGAAAGAAGGCTTTACATATCCTTAACACTAATGCGCAGCCGCAAAAAATCGGGTAAATTGAAACTGTGACAAAAATAAACATATCAAACGTCACACAGAGCATTTGATCGCGCGCGCAAGCGCCTGCTGCAGCAGTAACAGGAGACAAGCCAATGCTTTATACAAAAACAGAACTGGGACAGGGTGCATTGCAGAACCGGGGCCTGGCGCTCACTCCCCGTCAGCGCTCCGCCTTCATTCTGTTTGACGGCAAACGCGATTCGGAAGAAGTTCTCAAAGCCACGGCCGGGCTGGGCGTGACACCTGACGACGTTCAGCACCTGGTGTCCCTGGGTCTGCTGGCGCCGCATGCCGTGCAGCCGCCTGCAGTGGCCAGCCCCGCGGCTGCAGCTGTTGCCCCAGCGGGTGCCGCGCCGAGACAGGAGTCCGCGCAACTTTCACACACTGCCGATGGTCAGCCGACCCTTAGCGCGCAAGCCCATTATTCAAAGGCCTATCCGATTGCGACCCGGCTGACGGCCGGTCTTGGCCTGCGGGGTTTCAGGCTGAACCTGGCGGTCGAAGCCGCGGGCGATATCGACAAGCTCAAGGAACTGGCCCCCAAAATTCGGGAAGCCGTCGGGCCCGAGAAGTTTCTCGAGCTGGAAAACGCGCTTTATTACTGAGCAGCTGAGGACAGGCATCGCCGCAAGGCGGTCCTGCTCGCGGCGTGTGCACTTCAGCGTTTGAATTTTCCGTCTGTCCCGATGATGGACAGGTCGGCAAAATCAAGCCCGGTGTGATCATCCGGGCCGTAGTTGACTTCGAGCCCGCCAATATTGAGTTTGCGTATACCTTCCAGTGCGGTCTGGATTTTGTCCCGGCCTGGTTTGGGGCCGGCGCGGCGCAGGCCTTCCACCAGCACCTTGGCCGCTGCAAAACCCTCCAGCATCGCGGGCGAGACTTCGTTTTGACCCTGTGCCTTGGCCAGTTCCTGGGCTTCCTTGACCATGGGGTAGGCGATAGACCGCTCATACGGAAACACCTGCGTGACGATCACGCCACGGCCGAGCTCCCCCAGGCTTTTGACAAAGCCGCCCGAGGCATTGTTCGACAAGGTCACGATCTGGGCATTCGAGCCCGCCGCCCTCAGCGCCTTGATGCCATCGACCACCGCACCGCCGGAGGCGACCATCATCACCGCCTGGGCATTGGCCTGGGTGATGCGTGGGGCGATGGGCCCGAAATCCGGCTTTGAACGGTCAAACTTTTCCAGCAATGCCGGTTTGAGTTTTGCGGCCGTGAAGCCCTTTTGCGCGCCGGCCACGCCGTCCGCACCAAAACTGTCGTCTGCATAAATGATGGCGATGCGGCTGATGCCCATGGAGGCCAGGTGCGTGATGGCTTTTTCAGCCTCGCGCTGGTAGGTGGCCCGCACATTGAAGATGTTCTTGCGCACCGGCTGATGCAGCACCATTGCACCGGTCGACGGGCCGACCAGCGGTACGTTGTATTTTTCAAGCAGCGGGATCATGCCCTCGGTGTGTGGTGTGCCGCGCGTCAGGAACATGGCCACCACGTTTTGTTCCTCGATCAGCTTGCGTGCGTTCTCTGCAGCGATTTTGGGATCAAATTTATCGTCCAGCGAGACCAGTTCGATTTTCTGGCCATTGACGCCGCCTTTGGCGTTGATGGCGTCGATATACAGCTTGGCACCGTCTGTGGTCTCCTTCACGCCGGCCCCGACCGGCCCGGTGAAGCCGGCCGTCTGGCCGATCAGTATTTGCGCCGTGGCGGCCTGGCTGAAAACAGCCAGAGCCAAAGCGCCTGTCCACAAGGCAATTTTTTTCATGATCTGTGTCTCCTGAGTGGCAGTGTAGGAAGCAAAGTTAAGCATGCAACTGTGGAAATTACGATATGGGAAACCATCGGCTCCATTCGGTCATGCCGCGGTTTTGGCGTGTCAATTTAAGGAAAAAGGTCATTAATTCAACGACGTACGCGCGCCAGTGGCCTGCCTAGAATGTTTGACCTATTCAGGAAAGTACCTACTCATGTCCCAGGGCACCATCCGCATTCGCGGCGCGCGTCAGCACAACCTCAAGAACCTCGATCTCGACATCCGTACTGGTGAAATGACGGTGGTGACCGGCCCCAGCGGGTCCGGCAAATCGTCGCTGGTGTTTGACACGCTGTTTGCCGAAGGCCAGCGACGCTATGTGGAAACCTTTTCGGCTTATGCCCGCCAGTTCCTGGACCGGATGGACAAACCTGCCGTCGACAAGGTCGAAGGCGTGCCCCCGGCGATTGCCATTGACCAGACCAACCCGGTGCGTTCATCGCGTTCGACGGTCGGCACCATGACGGAACTGAACGATCACCTCAAGCTGCTTTATGCGCGCTCGGCGCAGCTATTCGACAAGCAGACGGCGCAGTCCGTCCGCCATGACAGCCCGGAGTCGATTTACGCGGAGATCATGGCGCGCACAAACGACACGGATCGCGTGGTCATGACCTTCCCCGTCGAGTTGCCCGGCAACACCAGCGAAGACCAGCTGGCGCAATGGCTGTCGGCCAGCGGGTTCACCAAAGTGCACGCCCAGCGTGAAGTGGCCACGCCCACCGGCCCTGTCAAACTGCTGGATGTCGTCGCCGACCGCTTCCGCATCCACAGCATCGAAAAAGCGCGTGCCATCGAGGCGGTTGAAACTGCGCTCAAACGCGGTGGCCGACTGAACGTGTATGTCACGCATGCCGAGGAAGCCGGTGCGGCCGCCATGGAAGAAATGTGGCGATTCTCGACGGGCCTGCATTGCCCCGAGAGTGACATGCGTTACACCGAACCGACACCGTCGCTGTTCTCCTTCAATTCGGCCATGGGTGCATGTGCCACCTGCCGCGGTTTTGGCCGCGTGATTGGTGTCGACTACGGCCTCGTCATTCCCAACGACAAGATGACGCTGCGCGCCGGCGCCATCAAGGTCATGCAGACGCCCGCGTGGAAAGAAGCCCAGGACGACCTGATGCGCCACGCCGAAACAGCAGGCATTCCGCGCGACACGCCCTGGTACAAACTCACGCCGGAGCAACAGGCCTGGGTCATCAACGGTTCGCCGAGCTGGAACGGCAAATGGAACCAGCACTGGTTCGGCATCAAGCGCTTTTTTGAGTATCTTGAAAGCAAGGCCTACAAGATGCACATCCGGGTGCTGCTGTCCAAGTACCGCAGTTACACGACGTGTGAAACCTGCAACGGCGCCCGCCTGAAGCTCGAGTCATTGCTGTGGCGTCTGGGCACGAAAGAGGCTGCCGATACCGCATTGCCTGCTGCCGAACGCTTCATGCCTGTGGGTGTGCAGTGGTCGCGCGAACAGCTGGAGGCACTGCCGGGTCTGTCGCTGCACGATTTGATGCGACTGCCCATTGACCGCCTGCAGAAGTTCTCGCAAAGCCTGTCTGTCTCGGCCGTCGGCGACGATGCGGAACAAAAGGCCTTGAAGGCGCTGTTCGATGAGATCCAGACGCGGCTCAAGTACCTCAGTGATGTCGGCATTGGTTACCTCACGCTGGACCGCCAGAGCCGTACCCTGTCGGGTGGGGAGGTGCAGCGCATCAACCTCACGACCGCGCTGGGCACCTCGCTGGTCAACACCCTGTTCGTGCTGGACGAGCCGTCCATCGGCCTGCACCCGCGCGACATGAACCGCATCACGCAGGCCATGCACAGGTTGCGCGATGCAGGCAACACGCTGGTGGTCGTCGAGCACGACCCCGCCGTGATGCTTGCAGCTGACCGCATGATTGACATGGGCCCCGGCCCGGGCGAAAAGGGCGGGCAGATCGTCTTCGACGGCACACCCGACGACCTCAAACACGCCGACACGCTGACCGGCGCCTACCTCGGCTCCCGCAAGAAGGTGGGCATGGGCTTCAAGCGCCCGGTGACGGATAACACGCCGCGTCTGATTCTGGAAGGCGCGCGGGACCACAACCTGAAAAACCTGACCGTTGATTTCCCCTTGCAGCGGCTGGTGTGTGTCACGGGTGTGAGCGGCTCGGGCAAGTCCACCTTGATGCAGGACATCCTGGCACCGGCCTTGCTGCGCCAGTTTGGCAAGGCGACAGAAACACCGGGCCTGCATGACCGGCTGCTCGGCGCGGATCACCTGACCGACGTTGTGTTTGTCGACCAGTCGCCGATCGGCAAAACCGCACGTTCCAACCCGGCAAGTTATGTCGGTGCCTGGGATGCCGTGCGCGACCTGTTTGCACAAGCACCCCTGGCACGCCAGCGCAGCTACACCTCGTCCAAGTTCAGCTTCAACAATGGCGATGGGCGTTGCCCGACCTGTGGCGGATCGGGCTTCGAGCATGTGGAAATGCAGTTCCTCAGCGATGTGTACCTGCGTTGCCCGGACTGCGACGGTAAACGTTACCGTCCCGAAATTCTCGAGGTCACGATAGAGCGCAAGGCGATTGGCCAGGCCATGCCCAGTGTGATGAATGTCTCCGACGTACTGAACCTGACAGTCAGCGAAGCCGTGCAGCTGTTTGCGCAGGACCGGGAAGTGGTGCGTGCGCTGCAGCCCATCGTGGATGTGGGCCTTGAATATGTGAAGCTCGGCCAGCCCGTGCCTACGCTGTCGGGTGGTGAGGCGCAGCGGCTCAAGCTGGCAGGCTTTCTGGCTGATGCCAGCAAAACACAGAGCGCCAGCAAACAGGCGCTGGCGCTGAAGACACCCGGCCGCGGGACGCTGTTCCTGTTTGACGAGCCGACGACAGGCCTGCACTTCGACGACATCGCCAAGCTCATGCGTGCGCTGCGCAAGCTGCTCGATGCCGGCCATTCGCTCATCGTGATCGAGCACAACCTGGATGTGATCCGTTCTGCAGACTGGCTGATTGACCTTGGGCCCGAAGGCGGTGAGGCGGGTGGTTTGCTGGTGGCTGAGGGCACGCCTGAAGATGTCCGCGAGCACCCGACATCGCACACCGCGCTGGCATTGCGCGAGTACGAGGCGACGATGGGTGAGGTGTATGGCGTTGAAGAGGCCAAGCCCAAAGCCTGGAAGACGCGGCCGGCTTTCAGCAACCTGATACAGATCGTCAATGCCAAGGAGAACAACCTCAAGAGCCTGTCGGTGGATATTCCGCGCGGCAAGTTCAATGTGGTGACCGGTGTGTCGGGTTCAGGCAAATCCACGCTCGCTTTTGACATCCTGTTCAACGAAGGCCAGCGGCGCTACCTGGAGTCGCTCAACGCCTATGCGCGCAGCATTGTGCAGCCGGCGGGCCGGCCTGAAGTCGATGCGGTGTACGGCATTCCACCCACGGTGGCGATTGAGCAGCGACTGTCACGCGGCGGCCGCAAGTCGACGGTGGGGACCACGACGGAGGTCTGGCACTTTCTGCGTCTGCTGTACGTCAAGCTCGGCGTCCAGCATTGCACCAGGGATGGTGCCGCCGTGATGCCGCAAAGCCCTGAGAGCATTGCTGCGCAATTGATGAAAGCCTACCGCGGCAAACACATCGGTTTGCTGGCGCCGCTGGTGATTGCGCGCAAGGGCGTGTACACAGAGCTGGCCGATTGGGCCAGGCCGCGTGGCTACACCCACCTGCGCATTGACGGTGAGTTTTTGCCGACCACCAACTTCCCGCGCATAGACCGTTTCAAGGAACACACCGTCGAATTGCCCGTCGCCGATATTCATGTCTCGCCCGAAAACGAGACGGCGCTTCGGCTGGCACTCACCACCGCGCTGCAGCACGGCAAGGGCGTCGTCCATGTCCTGGCGCCACTCGATGGACTCAAGGGCGCGATGATCGCCGGCACGTCGACCAAAGGCATTGGCCGGCTCGAAGCGTCGTCGACAAAACGGGCCTGCCCTGTCTGTTCGACCTCCTACCCGGAGCTGGACCCGCGTCTCTTCAGTTACAACAGCAAGCATGGCTGGTGCCCGGATTGCGTGGGTACGGGTGTGAAGCTGACCAAAGAGCAGCGCAAGGTGTTTGACGATTCGGTGCGCGACGATGACAACAAGGGCCGCGAGCAAAGCTTCGAGGAGCCGGAAGCCGAAGACGTGACAGACACTGTCTGCCCGGGCTGCGAAGGCACACGCCTGAACAAACAGGCCAGGGCGGTGCAGTTTGCTAATGTGGGCATTGCCGATATCGCGCGGCTGTCGGTGACCGATGTGCGGGCCTGGGTTGAAACGCTCAGTCTCAGCGGACGCGAAGCCGGCATCGCGCGTGACCTGATTCCCGAAATCAAAAGCCGGCTTGAGTTTCTTGAAGATGTGGGACTGGGCTACCTGACGCTGGACCGTGGTGCGCCCACCCTGTCGGGTGGGGAGGCGCAGCGCATCCGGCTGGCGGCACAACTGGGGTCCAACCTGCAGGGCGTTTGTTATGTGCTTGATGAACCAACAATTGGTCTGCATCCGCGGGACAACCAGATATTGCTGCGCGCCCTCGGCAAGCTCAGCGAGCGCGGCAACACGCTGGTGGTGGTGGAGCATGACGAAGACACAATTCGCCGTGCCGACAACATCATCGACATCGGGCCAGGTGCGGGCAAGCGCGGTGGCAGGCTGGTCGGGCAGGGTACGGCGGCGCACCTGGCGACCGTGCCGGATTCGCTGACCGGCCGTTACCTGGCCAATCCGCTGATCCACCCGCTGGAGGTCAGGCGGGAGACGCGTGAGGGTCAGGAAGCTCTGGCAAGCATCACGGTGGAAGCCAAAGCGACATCTGCCAAACCGGTGAGCAAACAGAAGCAGGCGCAGCTCAAGGCCGCGGCCCTGAAAGCGGCTGCCGCCAGTGCCAGCGCACTTCACAACGCGGCGCCTGTTGCGGCCAGCCCGTTCACGTCATGGTTGAGCGTGACCAAGGCGGACCTGCACAACCTCAAGGACGTCAGCATTGATGTGCCGCTCTACCGCCTGGTGGCGGTGACGGGCGTGTCCGGCTCGGGCAAGTCCACGCTGGCGCGTGACGTGCTGCTGACCAACGTGCATGCAGCCGTGATGCAGCGCGCCACCAAGGCCGGGCGCGATGCGGATGCCGCCGGCAAACACCCTGCGTGGACGGGTTGCGAAAGCATTGACGGCTACCAGGTGGTGGACCGTGTGCTGGAAGTCGACCAGACGCCGATCGGGAAAACGCCACGCTCCTGCCCGGCAACCTACATCGGTTTCTGGGACACCATACGCAAGCTGTTTGCGGACACCCTCGAGGCGCGTGCCCGCGGCTACGCGGCTGGCCGCTTCAGCTTCAACACCGGGGAAGGCCGTTGCCCGACCTGCGAGGGTGCGGGCGTGCGGACGATTGGGATGAGCTTTTTGCCGGATGTGAAGGTGCTGTGTGAAACCTGCCACGGCGCGCGCTTCAACCCCGAGACGCTGGCCGTCACCTGGCGTGGCAAAAGCATTGGTGAAGTGCTGAAGATGGAGGTCGACGAGGCGGTCGAATTTTTCGCCTCCATGCCCAACATCAGCCACCCCCTGCAATTGCTGAAAGACGTGGGTCTGGGTTACCTGACCCTGGGCCAGCCTTCACCGACCCTGTCTGGCGGCGAGGCGCAGCGCATCAAGCTGGTGACCGAGCTGAGCAAGGTGCGCGACGACATCACGCGGCGTGGGCAAAAGGCACCGCACACGCTCTACGTGCTGGACGAGCCCACAGTGGGCCTGCACATGGCGGACGTTGAAAAGCTCATCCACGTGCTGCACCGGCTGGTCAACGGCGGCCACAGCGTGGTGGTGATCGAACACGACCTCGATGTGATCGCTGAAGCCGACTGGGTGATTGACCTTGGGCCCGATGGGGGCAATGCGGGCGGTACGGTGGTGGCTTCTGCGCCGCCGGAGGCCGTGGTGAAACTGGGCACGCACACCGGCCGGGCGCTCAAGGGCGTTTTGGCGCGGGTCTAGCTCGCCGCCGCGTCTGTCTGGCGGTAAACCCTGACGCAGGCGCGACAGGGCTTCAGGTGTTCCCCTGATGCGCCCGGTGGTGTTGTCGCGCAAGATGCAGCGATTGACACCACCACCGGGAGTTCCCATGTTTCGTCGCCGTCTTTTGCACACCGCTGCCGCTCTTGCCGTTTTTGCGCTGGGCCATCCGGCTTTTGCCCAGAACGCCTTCCCGGCCAAACCCATCAAGCTGGTCATTGCCTTTCCCGCGGGCGGGCCGACCGACATCACCATGCGTTCGCTGGCGGACAACGCCGGAAAGATCCTGGGCCAGCCGGTCATCGTCGAGAACAAACCCGGCGCTGGCGGTACATTGCCCGCGCAGCAGCTGCAGAGTGCTGCTGCCGACGGCTACACCGTCGCGCAAATCCCGCTGGGCGTCTTCCGGCTCGGCTACACCACCAAGATCAACTGGGACCCCGTCAAGGACATCAGCTATGTCATCAATGTCACGGGCTACGCCTTCGGCATCGTGGTGCCGGCCGACAGCCCCTTCAAGACCTGGGCTGATTTTGTGGCCTATGCCAAGGCCAACCCGGGCAAGCTGACGTATGGCTCCACCGGCACACTCACCAGCCCGCACCTGACGACCGAGCTCGTGGCCCAGAAGGCCGGCATCCAGCTGCAGCATGTCCCCTACAAGGGCAGTGCAGACCTGACCCTGGCGCTGATCAGCGGGCAGCTGATGGCGGGTGCCGACAGCACCGGTTTTGCACCGCAAGTCGCTGCCGGCAAGCTGCGCGTGCTCAACACCTGGGGCGAAAAGCGCCTGGATAAATTCCCCACCGCGCCCACGCTGAAAGAGCTGGGCTACGACATCGTGCAGAACTCGCCTTTCGGCATTGGCGCACCCAAAGGCACGCCGCCCGAGGTGGTCAAGCGCCTGCACGACGCCTTCAAAAAAGCGATGGAAGAGCCGAGTTATGTGGCGGCGCTGGCCGGCTACGACATGTTGCCCAACTACCTGAGCTCTGCCGACTACACCAAATTTGCGCAGGACACGGTCGGCCGTGAGAAGGTCCTGATCGACAAACTGGGCCTCGCCAAGCCCAACTGACGCAACACGTCAGTGGCGGGTGTGCCTGGCACCCGCGATAGCAAAAACCTCGGCCGCCAGCTGCGTGGCCAGAGAGGGTTTGACGCCTGAGCCAAAAATCAGGCGGTAAACAATCGGCGCCATGATGTGGTCCAGCACCTCCTGTACGGTGGGGGTGGCTTCGCCGCGCGCCTGTGCGCGTTTGACCATGAGGGTGGCTTCCGCCCGGCGGTTGCGCAGGCAGTTGGTGTCTTCGGAGCCCGCCAGCGCCGCTGCGGCTTTCAGCAGTGAGATATTGCCGGGCTTGCCCAGGTGGACGATCAGCTCCCTGGCCCAGGCGGCGAGATCCTTACGCAGTTCGCCCGTGTCAGGCAGCGCACGGCTGGGGTCCAGGCGGTGCAGGGCGGTCTCATCGAGCAAGCCGCTGACATCGCCCCATCGCCGGTAGATGCTGGAGGCGCTGACGCCCGCACGCTCCGCCAGGGCCGGCACCGTCACCTTGTCGCGGCCCACCTCGGCCACGAGCTCTTCCAGCGCCTGGCGTACCACGGCCTGTACCTGCGCGCTGCGCCCACCGGGTCTCTTGATCTGGATGGCGGTGTTCATGCGAGATCTTTAAAGCAACGATGTTTGCATTAGTGGATTTTACGGCCTAGAATGCTTAAAAGCAAATATTTTTGCGTTAAGAAAGTCGAGTGCTTCATGTCTGTAGATTCCCAGCCGGCCTCAATCGTGACAGCATCCTCGCGCAAGGCGTACCGCCTGCCTGACGCGGTGGCTTTCCCTTTGCTGGCGATGGCCTTCTTTGCCTTCTTCGCGGCCGGCAGTGCGCCATCGCCCCTCTTTGTCGTGTTCCAGCAGCAGTGGGGCTTTTCGTCGGCACTGCTGACGGTCGCGTTTGCCATTTATGCCATCGCGCTGCTTATTTCCCTGTTGATCGGTGGATCGTTGTCCGACTACGTGGGGCGGCGCCCGGTGGTGTTTGCTGCCCTTTTGCTGCAGGCCGCGGCGATGGTGATTTTCCTGCTGGCCAAGGGCATAGGCGGGCTGATCGCTGCGCGCATCGTGCAGGGCATCGCCACCGGCATGGTCAGTGGCGCGCTGAGCGCCGCCATTGTCGAGGCTGCGCCGGCGGCCAAGAAACAGCTGGGCGCGATGATCACCAGCGTGTCGCCGCTGGCCGGCCTGGCGGTCGGGGCCTTGCTGACTGGTTTTGCCGTGGCCCTCTCGGCGCATCCTGTGCCGCTGGTGTTTGGCGTCCTCACTGCAATTTGTGTGATTGCGGCGCTGGCGGTGCTGTTCATTCCCGAAAGCGCCGTGCGGCGTCCCGGCGCGCTGGCGTCGCTGATTCCCCGCATCTCGGTGCCCCGCAAGGCGCGCGGCGAGTTTTTGCGGAGCCTGCCGGTGACATTTTCGGTGTGGGCGCTGGCCGGACTTTTCCTGTCGCTGGTGCCCTCGCTCATGCAACAGGTGTTTGACGTTCACAGCGGGATCGTCAACGGCGTGGTGATTGCCCTGCTGTTCGGCATGGGCTCCGCCGCACCGACCCTGCTGCGCAAGCTGCCGCCCGCGCTGGCCGGTGCCATTGGCATGAGCAGCATTGTGGCTGGTGCGCTCATGGCCATCGCATCCCTCTACAGCGGGCTGCTGCCGCTCTTTTTCGCCGGGGCGGTGGTTGCGGGTTTTGGTTTCGGTTCGGCCTTCTCGGCACAGGTGCAAATCCTCGCGCCGCTGGCAGACAACCATGAGCGTGCCGAACTCTTCGCCGCCCTGTATGCGGCCTGCTATCTGTCTTTCAGTGTGCCGGCCATGGTGGCGGGCCTGTTGATAGGCCGGCTGGGCCTGCGCATGACGATTGAGGGCTATTTGGCCCTGCTGGTCGTGGTGGCCGCGGGTGGTGCCTGCCGGCAGTGGCTGGCCCTGCGTTCGGCGAAGGCCGGGGGCGTTTAGCGCCGTGCGGCCAGAAGTGCCGCGGCGACCTCTGCAAACCCGGCACCACGTTCACCCCTTGTGACGTAGCGTGGCTTGTGCACGAGCTGCGCCTCGAAGCGCCTGATGTTGGCGACGCCAAACGATTGCGGAAAGGCCTCGAACATCAGCACGTCGTTGGTCGAGTCGCCGACGAATACCCATTGATCGATTTCCGCACGCAGATCGCGACGCCACAGCTCACGAACTATCCATTGCGCGCCCTGCCACTTGTTGTGTGTGCCGTACCAGCCGTTGATGTGTATGGAACTCACGGTCGCGTTCATGCCCTCGCTGCGCATCAGCGCCACCACGGCGGCGATCCGCGCCTCGTCCAGATGCTCGAACTCGCTGTGGTCGACAGCAATATCGGTTTCGCGCCCGGCTGAATCAGTGGCACGCCGCGCCCCGGGAATCTCGCGCTCTATCCGTTCCAGCACCAGTTGCATTCGCGCGTGGTTGGCGCTGCGGGTGACCGCATCCTGCTGATAGCTTTTGGCCAGCGGCGCGCGTTCGTCTACGGACTCGGGGAGCCCGGCGGGCCGTTCAAGGCGCAAGGCCACCGCGCCGTTTTCGGCCACGATCGCTTCGACCGGCCAGCTGTGCGCAAACGGCTCACTCCAGCCGACAGGACGGCCGGTGATGGCGATGACGGGCAAACCGGCCTCACGCAAGGCTGCGAGCGCTGCGAGTGCGTCGCGCGTGATCACGCCATCCGTCGTCAGCGTGTCGTCAATATCGGTGAAGACGCCCGTCATGCGCCGCCGGTCTTGCATGGGCCACTGCTCAATTTCTTGCATCGTGAAATTCTCCCACGCCGGACACGGGTTTGGCGAATGCATCCGGTTTCGCTACAATAAGGGCTTCCTGAGGAGCGTTGCAACCCACTCCACGTGGTCTAGGCTCAGGACTTTCATTTGCAACCACGCTCACCCGCATGCGCTTTCAGGCCGGGTGAGTTCAAACCGACTATCCGCACTAAAACGCAAGCCCGTGGCTATCCCGCCCAGTTTGACCTATGACTTTTGGAGTTAACAAATGAACGCTGTTCTGAAACCCGTTGCCGACTACACCATTGCCGATATTTCCCTTGCCGCCTGGGGCCGCAAGGAACTGAAAATCGCCGAAACCGAAATGCCTGGCCTGATGGCCATTCGCGAAGAATTCGCCAAGGCCCAGCCGCTCAAGGGCGCCCGCATCACCGGCTCGCTGCACATGACCATCCAGACCGGCGTGCTGATCGAAACGCTGCAGGCCCTGGGTGCCGACGTCCGTTGGGCATCGTGCAACATCTTCTCGACGCAGGACCACGCTGCCGCCGCGATTGCCGAAAAGGGCACGCCCGTGTTCGCCATCAAGGGTGAGACCCTGGCCGACTACTGGGACTACACCCACCGCATTTTTGAATTCAGCGGCGCCAAGGGCACGCCTGAAGAAGGTCCCAACATGATCCTGGACGACGGCGGCGATGCCACGTTGTTGATGCACCTGGGCACCAAGGCCGAAAAAGACGCCAGCCTGATCTCCAAGCCCGGCAGCGAAGAAGAGATCTGCCTCTTCAACTCCATCAAGGCCAAGCTCGCGCAAGACCCGACCTGGTACAGCCGCCGCCTGAAAAACATCATCGGCGTGACCGAAGAAACCACCACCGGCGTGCTGCGTTTGAATGAAATGTCGGCCAAGGGCACGCTGGCCCTGCGCGCCATCAACGTGAACGATTCCGTCACCAAGTCCAAGTTCGACAACCTCTACGGCTGCCGCGAATCCCTGGTCGACGCCATCAAGCGCGCCACCGACGTCATGGTCGCCGGCAAGGTCGCACTGGTCGCCGGTTACGGTGACGTGGGCAAGGGTTCCGCACAGGCCCTGCGCGCCCTGAGCGCCCAGGTCTGGGTGACTGAAATCGACCCCATCAACGCCTTGCAGGCCGCGATGGAAGGCTACAAGGTCGTGACCATGGAATACGCTGCCGACAAGGCCGACATTTTCGTGTCCGCCACCGGCAACAAGAACGTCATCACCTATGACCACATGGCCAAGATGAAAGACCAGGCCATCGTTTGCAACATCGGCCACTTCGACAACGAAATCGATGTCGCTGCACTCGAGAAGTGCACCTGGGAAGAAATCAAGCCGCAAGTCGACCACGTGATCTTCCCGGACGGCAAGCGCATCATCCTGCTGGCCAAGGGCCGCCTCGTCAACCTCGGTTGCGGCACGGGCCACCCGAGCTTTGTGATGTCGTCCAGCTTTGCCAACCAGACGATCGCCCAGATCGAGCTGTTCACCAAGCAGGCCGACTACGAAGTCGGCAAGGTCTACGTTCTGCCCAAGCATCTCGACGAAAAAGTCGCGCGTCTGCACCTGAAGAAGGTCGGCGCGATGTTGAGCGAGTTGAGCGACGAGCAGGCTGCGTACATTGGTGTGTCGAAGAGCGGCCCATACAAGGCCAACACCTACCGCTATTGATTTAGCGGCTACTGCGCGGCCCGCTGGCGGCGTTGCGGGTCCCGATCGGGCAATCCTCATGCACCCGGAGTGCATTCCGGTTGCCCGACACCCGCGCCTTGCCACCGAGCCGCTCGCTACGCCCTTGAAGCCGTCGCAAGACGGAGAAAAGACATATGCGCGCTGACCTATTCCTCGTCGAACACGGCTTTGCCACCACCCGTTCCCAGGCCCAGCGCCTGATCGGGTCGGGTGTGCAGTGGCGCGTGCTGGTTGAAGGTGACGTGGTGCCGGCGTGGAAGCGCGTGGCCAAGAACGGTGACGAGATTCCGGATGCCGCCGAGGTCGAGGTGCTGGACAACACCGAAGCCAAATACATCTCGCGCGGCGGCCTCAAGCTGGAAGGCGCGCTCGACAAAACCGGCGTCAAGGTCGACGGCCTGCGGTGCCTCGACATCGGCCAGTCCACCGGCGGTTTTACCGATTGCCTGTTGCAGCGTGGCGCTGCACAGGTGGTGGGTGTCGATGTCGGCCATGGCCAGCTGCATGCCACCATGCGCGCCGATGAGCGCGTTGTCTGCATCGAAGGCGTCAATGCACGCGCCCTGACGGCAGATGATCTGGCGGAGCATTACCGCCGTGCCCTTCACCTGAAAAATGGGGGTGAAGACGATGGCGGCATGGATGACGGCTTTGACGAGGACGGTGACGAAAGCGGCGATGGTTTCGATCCGCTGTTTGATTTCCTCACCGGTGATTTGTCGTTCATCTCGCTCACCCTGGTGTTGCCCGCTGTCGTGCGCCTGCTGAAGGCCGATGGCCACCTGCTCATGCTGGTCAAGCCGCAGTTCGAACTGCAGCCGGGTCAGATCGGCAAGGGCGGCATTGTGCGTGACCCTGCGCATTTCGAATTTGTCGAAAAACGCCTGCGTGACACCTGCGCTGCTGTCGGTGTGGATGTGCTCGGATGGATGGAATCTGCCATCGAAGGTGGCGACGGCAACCGCGAGTTTTTCATCCACGGCAAAAAGCAGCACAACGTGGCGGGTGAAGAACAGCCGCTGGCGGCTGCACCCTCGCGCAACATCCCCAAACGCACACCGCGTAGCGAACTGCGCGCACTGCATGCAGCGCATGAAGACTCTGAGGAAGCGCACGCCGGCCAGCACGGACCGGCGCGCAGCAAACGCAAGAAACGATACGAACAAGACCAGCCCGATCCATCGGACGAGGCTGAATAAAAAATACGGGAGATGTGATGACCCTGCCTATCAGCCTTGAATTTTTCCCACCCAAGACGCCCGAAGGCGCAGCGAAGTTGCGCACCACGCGACAGTCCCTGTACAAACTCAAGCCAGAGTTCTGCTCGGTCACCTTTGGCGCCGGTGGCTCCACGCAAGAAGGCACATTCGGCACCGTCGGTGAAATCCTCGCAGAAGGTGTGGATGCCGCCAGCCACTTTTCATGCGTGGGCGCCACCAAGGCCACTGTGCGCGAGCAGCTTGCCATCCTGAAAAAGATGGGTGTCAAACGTTTGGTGGCCCTGCGCGGTGACCTGCCCAGCGGTTATGGCGCAGGCGGCGAGTTCCACTACGCCAGCGACCTCGTGGCCTTTATCCGCGCAGAAACGGGCGACGCCTTCCATATTGAGGTGGCGTCCTATCCGGAAATTCACCCACAGGCCAGATCGGCCGAAGGCGACCTGCAGGCTTACGTTACCAAGGTGAAGGCGGGTGCCAACTCGTCCATCACGCAATACTTTTTCAACAGCGACGCCTACTTCCGTTTTGTCGATGATGCGACGAAGCTCGGCGCCGATGTGCCCGTGGTGCCCGGCATCATGCCGATCACCAGCTCGACGCAGCTCATGCGGTTTTCTGATGCCTGCGGGGCAGAAATTCCGCGCTGGATTCGCCTGCGGCTGCAGGGTTTTGGCGATGACACGGCATCCATCAAAAGCTTCGGCCTCGATGTGATCACCGACCTGTGCGAGCAGTTGCGCGCAGGTGGCGTGCCCGCCATTCATTTCTACACCATGAACCAGGCCGCGGCGACGAGCGAGATCGTCAGCCGTTTAAAGCTGGGTTAAACCCGGCGAAGCAGACGGCCGGCATGCTGAATCACCTGATCAGGCTGGCCCTTGCGAGCGGTGTGATGGCCGTGCTGGCCGCATGCACCACGCCGCCTCCGGCATCACCCGCATCGCCATCATCGCCAGCCGGACGGCCCGCACCAGCCACCGTCGCCAGAACTCAGCCGTCACAAAACCCGGAGGCGACGGGCACACCTGCCGAACGTGCACCCGGCATCTCGCTGACCGACGAAGTCCCCTCATCGCCCAGCCTGTTGAATGGTGAGTTGCCGCGTGAATTCCAGCGCGGTCATGCGTCGTGGTACGGCCCGGGTTTTCACAACCGCCGCACCGCCAGCGGCGAGCGCTTTGACATGAACGCGTTCACTGCCGCCCACCGCACCCTGCCTTTCGGCACACTGGTGCGCGTGCGCAGTCTGGTCAACGGCCGCGAAGTCGATGTGCGCATCACCGACCGTGGCCCCTACAGCGGCAACCGCATCATCGACCTGAGCCGCGCGGCGGCAGATGAGCTGGGCATGCTGGGCCTGGGGTTCAAGCAGGTCGTGCTGTTTGTGCCGGAATCCACGCCGCAGGTGGCTGAACTCACGCCGCCTCCGCCGCGGCGCGTCATCCGTAAAAGGGCGGCGCCGGCCAAACGCTGATGGGTCCGCAGCTGCGAAGGACGAAGGCGAAGAGGCGGCCCGCAGGCGCCTACTTCTTCAGCCAGCCTTCAAAACTGTCCAGCAACAGCCGCAATCCCTCGGGGAAAGACGTGGCTGAATCCAGCGTTGAAAACGCCTCCACAAAAAAGCGCGCGCCCTGCATCTGGCCTTCAGGCTGCGACTCGATCTGGTGGCGTATGTAGTTCTCGTGGAAACCCGGCAGTTGACGGCTGACCTGTGCATACGACGAGGTCATCACATACTGCGACATCAGGTGGTAGCCGATCGCTGACTGCTGCGGCGTGAACCCACCGTCGCGAAAGATGCCCGCCATGCGGTCCAGGTAAAGCATGCCGTAGTCCGTCTCGCCGGCCGTCACCTGCTGGAACAGCCGGAAGCGGTTGTGCGACATCATGTAGCGCAGCACGCCGCCGTATTCGAGCCCGACTTCATACGACTGCGTCGCCTCGCGGAAGAGGTCTTTTTTCCAGTCGCCCGTCAGCGGCTGCACGCGCGCAAAACGCTCCCTGAAATAACGGTTGGCCACGCCGGAGATCAGGTCGTCACGGCTGCCGATGTAGTAGTGGATCAGCGTGGGCGTCACACCCAGCTCGCGCGCCAGGCCGACCATGGAAATCTCGCCCAGCGGCTCAAACCGGGCCAGCGCCGTGGCGCGGTCCAGGATCTGTTCGCGTGACAAGCCCGGGACCCCGCCATCGACGGGCGTCGCCAGTTTGGGCGGGCGTCCGCGCTTGCGCACCTGGCCGTCCACGGCGGCCAGGCTCAGCACGGGCTCAGAAGCTTCCTTTTGACGGGCAGATTTGGCCATCCAAGGGTTTTTCCTTATTTTATTGTGAGTGTCACAATTGTTTAATTGTGACTGTCTAAATTATATCTGGAGCAGCAGTGGCAGACATCCCCAAAGGCAAGGTTACCGCAGGATTGCGTGGCGCAGGCTGGAACCCGGCGCGCATGGCGCGGCCTTTCACCACCACGCCCTTCAGCCTGCGCACCGCCGACGACCAGCGCACGCTGGGGCTGCTCTACAGCCGGACCGGCCAGGAAAAGACGGTCGTCTGCCTCATGCACCCGCGCGAATTCACCGGCACGCCCTATCTTGTGCCCGATGTGCTCGACGCCGGTTGCGCTGCCTGGGTGCAGGCACCGCGTGCCATCGGTACCGACCTGCGCCTGGAACATGAACTCGCCATCCTCGATGTCGCCGCGGGCATGGTCCACCTGCGCAGCCTGGGCTTCACCCGCATCGTGCTGCTGGGCAATTCTGGTGGTGCGGGGCTGTATGCCTTCTACACGCAGCAGGCCCTGCGCGCGCCCGCCAAACGCCTGACCCATTCACCCAGCGGCCGCCCCGTCAAGCTCGCCGCTACCGACATGCCGCCGCCCAGCGATTTGATTTTTGTTTCGCCACACCCCGGCCAGGGCAAGCTGCTGATGAACGGCATCGATCCCTCGGTCGACGACGAAAACAACCCGCTGTCGGTCGATGCGTCGCTGGACCCCTTTGATGCCGCCAACGGCTTTGTGCCGGCACCGGCCTCGTCGAGTTATTCCGCCGACTTCATCCAGCGCTACCGCGCCGCACAACATGCCCGTGTCCAGCGCCTCGATGTGCAGGCCAAAGAGATGCTCGCCGTGCGCGCTGCTGCACGCAAGCTGGTCAAGGAAGGCAAAGGCACAAGCGCAGACAAGCGGCTGGCCGCACACACACAAATCTTCCAGATCTGGCGCACCGATGCCGACCTGCGTTGCTGGGATTTGTCGATAGACCCGTCTGACCGTGAAGTCGGCACCCTGTGGGGGCGCGACCCCTACGCATCCAACCTCGGCAGCGTGGGCTTCGCCCGCATGGTCACGCCGGAGTCGTGGCTGTCGACCTGGTCGGGCATCACGTCGAACGCCAGCTTTGAAAAATGCGGCGCTGAAGTCACGCCGCCCTCGCTGGTGATTGAGTACACCGGTGACCAGGCGGCCTTCCCGTCCGACATGGCGGCGATCTATGAGTCGATAGGTGCCAGCCACAAGCGCAGTGAAAAAGTACGCGGCAACCACCATGGCCAGGCACTCGCCGAAGGCGAAGAGTCGGGCCAAGTGCTGGCCGGCCGCATGGTGCAGCAATGGCTGAGCGATACGCCTGTCTAGACACTCAACTCACGCCCCAGGTTCTTCTATTTCCGTTCCCTTTCAATTGACAACTACCGGAGACAAACCATGAAACGTCAAACCTTCTTCAGACTCACCGCCGCCGCATTGCTTGCCGGCATGACCGCTGCTGGCGCGCTGGCGCAAACCGCAGCTTGGCCGCAAAAGCCCATCCGCATCCTCGTGCCTGCACCGGCTGGCTCCGCGCCTGACCTGACGGCCCGCATCATCGGCGACAAGCTGAATCGCGCGTTGGGTCAGGCCGTGCTGATCGAAAACCGTCCCGGCGCGGGCGGCATCGTGGCGATGAATGCGCTCAAGGCGTCACCCAATGACGGCTACACCATCGCCCTGGCGCAGGCCGCTGTCGTGGTGGTCACCCCCTTCACCTACAAGGAAGCGAGCTACGACGTCGAGCGCGACTTTGAAACGTTCGCCATGGCCGGCAAGACCCCCATGCTGTTTGTGACCAACGCGGCCAACCCCGCCAAAAACATGGCGGACGCGATTGCCATGGCCAAAGCCAAACCCGGGGAAGTGGCTGTGGGCAACCCGACGCGTACGTCCATTCCCCATCTGGCATCTGAACTGGCCGGCATCAAAACCAATACCAAATTCCAGCAGGTCTCGTTCGCCAACACCGGGCAGGGCATACAGGCTGTGGTCAACGGCGACACCGCGTTCTATGTGGACGGCGCAGGCCCGCTGATCCAGCTGGTCAAGGCGGGCCGCCTGCGCGCACTGGCCATCGCTGCCGAGACCGAACTGCCCGGCATGGAAGGCATACCGCTGGCCAACAAGACTGTGCCCGGCCTCAATGTCTATGGGTGGTTCAGCATGCATGCGCCCAAGGGCACGCCCGTGGCCGTCATGCAGCGCCTGAACACCGAGATCAACAACGCCATGGCGCAGCCCGATGTCATCAGCAAGTTCAACGAGTTCGGCACCTACGCCACGCCCGGCACCATGGCCGACGCGCAGAAGTTTGTCAAAAGCGAGATCGGGCAGTTCGGCGGCGTCATCAAGACGCTGGGACTGAAACCCGAGTAAACAGCTCTTCCAGCCACCCCAAGAAGCCATCAACAGGAAAGCCGCATGTCCAGCAGCACCCAGTACCAGGTCCAAGCCCCCTTGCCGGGCGTCGTTTACGCGCCGCCCGCCGACCTGCGTCGTTATCTCGACGCGGGCGCGCTCACCCGCGAGACCATGCCCGAGGCGTTTCGCGCCTCTTTTGAGAAACATGCCGGACGTCTCGCGCTGCGCGGCACGGAAGGCGAGGTGACCTACGCTGAACTCGACGTCATCACCGACAGGCTGGCGTCCGCTTTCCTGCGCATGGGGTTGAAGCCGCTGGACCGTGTCGTGTTCCAGCTTGGCAACTGCAACGAGCTGGTCTTCGGTTTCATCGCCTGCCTGAAGGCCGGGCTGATTCCCGTCTGCACGCTGGCCGCCCACCGCGAAAGCGAAATCGGCTACCTCGGAAAACACTCGGCCGCGCGCATGCACTTTGTACAGGGCGACGATGCGAAGTTTGACGACATCGCCTTTGCCGAGCGCATGAAGGCGTCCATCCCCAGCATGCAGTGGGTTGTGCAGGCACGCGGCGAGCAGCGGGGCTCGGCCCTGCACCTGCGGGCGTTGATCGCTTCGGTCAGCGTGGATGACCCGCGCGCCGAGCTGTCGAAAGTGGTGTGCGACCCCTTCCAGGTCGCCGTGTTCCAGCTCTCGGGCGGCACCACCGGCGTGCCCAAGATCATTCCGCGCTTTCACAACGAGTACATCTACAACATGCGCGCCTTCGGGGCGTTTGCGGGCTATACGGCAGATGATTGCCTCTTCATGCCGCTGCCCATGATGCACAACCTCAACATGGGTTGCTGCTTTGGTCCTTTCCTGCTGACAGGTGGCACGGTGGCCGTGGCCACCAGCCTGTCACCGGAAGCGCTGGGCGATATCTTCAAGCACTGCGAACCGACATGGACGGTCGTGGCCGGCCCGATTGCGGAGCGCCTCAAGCCCGCCATCCAGTCCGGCAAGCTGCCACTCGACAAATTGCGCGGCGTCATCAGTGCCAACAATGCGCCTGCGCTGCGAGAACTCCTGAAGGCACCCGTACGCCACATCTTCGGCATGACCGAAGGCGTCATCATGTTGACCAGCGGCGAAGACCCGCAGGAGGTGCAGGACACCATGGTCGGCCGGCCCGTGTCAGAGCATGACCAGGTCAAGCTGTTCAAGATCGGCACCGAGGAAGAAATCACTGAAGAAGGCGTGGAAGGCGAATGCGCTTTTTCCGGCCCGTACACCATCCACGGCTACTACGATGCCGCCGAGCGCAACGCGCAGACGTTTACCAGCCACGGTATGTACCGCTCGGGCGACCTCATGCTGTTCCGTGACATCGGCGGCAAGCGTTATTACCAGTTCCGCGGCCGTACCAAGGACGTGGTCGACCGTGCCGGTGAAAAGGTCAACTCGGAAGAGGTCGAGCTGATGGTGGGCCGCCACCCGGCCATCACCGCGGCCGCCGTCATCGGCATGCCCGACAAGGTGTATGGCGAGCGTGTGTGCGCCTTCATCACCGTGCGCGACGGCATGGCTGCGCCCGACATTGCCGAACTCGGCGCCTTCCTGCAGGCCGAGGGGCTGGCCAAATTCAAATGGCCCGAGCGCGTCGAAGTGCTGGCCGAGTTGCCGCTGACCAACGCGGGCAAGCTGAGCAAACCAAGGCTCAAGGAAATGATTGTCCAGAAGCTGGCGGCCGAACAGCCGGCAACCGCCTGACCACAGAACAACTGAAAGGGAAAAAACATGAACGCATCCAAACCTGCTGCCGCAGTCTCCAGCGCCATCCCCATCGCCGGCGTGCACCACACCGCCCGCCCAACGTGGAAGCTGGCCGAGACCGTGCACTTCTACCGCGACCTGTTGGGCCTGCCGCTGGTGCACGCCATCTCCGCACGCGGCTGGGGCCCTGAAGACCACGCCGACTTCCTGCATTTCTTTTTTGACAGCGGCAACGGCAGCACCATCGCCTTCTTCTATTACATCGGCACCACGCCGCCTGATTTTGTGGAAGTGCGCGACGACTACCGCTACCGCGCATCGCACACCGCCTGGCGCGTGACCTCGCGTGAAGACCTGCTGGCCTGCCGCGAAAAAATTGAAGCGGCCGGCATCCAGGTCAAGTACCAGATCCGCCATGAAGTCATCGAGTCGATCTATTTCGACGACCCCAACGGCTATTCGCTCGAAGTGACCTGGCAGGTGCGGCCTTTCGAAGCGGTGGACCTCAGCGATGCCACCCGCACCATGGAAACCGCCATGGCGCTGGAATTGGCCGGTGGCAAGACGCCCTTCAAGGCCATCGACCAGGTCTGGAAAGACAAGGGCGATGCGCTCGCCAAAGAGTTTGACGTTGTGGAAGAGGCCGCATGATGCCTTCGATTTTTGTTCTCAACGTGCCCGAATTTCTGCCGATGGTCGAGCATGCGCGTGGTGTGGCCAGTTGCAAGGTCGACGGCCCGCGCCTGGGTTACTGGCGCATCACCGGTACGCCCTCGCTCAACTTCAAGCGCAAGGAGCTGGGGTTTAAACCCGCCGTGTGGCATGGGGCGCTGACAGGCGGGCTGGTCGGCCGCATCACACACTTCGACAACGACACCCTCACCATAGAGGACAGTGCGCCATGAAAATCGCCATCGTCGGCGGCGGTCCCTCGGGGCTGTACCTCGCCATCCTCGTCAAGCGCCGCCAGCCCTCCTGGCCGGTCAGCGTGATCGAGCAGAACGTCGCCGATTCCACATTTGGCTTCGGTGTGGTGCTGGCTGATTCAGGGCTGGCCCGCATCCAGGCGGCTGACCCGCAGGTCTATGACAAGCTTATCGCGAAGATGACGTTCACCGGCTGCCAGACCATCAACCTGAAGGAGCAACCCATCGACATCAACCACCCGGCCAAGGGTGGTGCGATTGCACGCATAGACCTGCTGCATGCGTTGCAGGAAACAGCTGCGGAGGCCGGCGTCGATGTGCGTTTCGGCCAGCGCATTGCCCACCCTGATGAGCTCGCGCGTCTGGGCCTCGGTGATGCCGATGTCATCGTCGGTGCCGATGGCGTGAACTCTGTCGTGCGTGCCGCGCATGAAGAAGGCTTCGGCACCCAGCGTTCCTTCCTGACCAATCACTTCGCGTGGTTCGGCACCCAAAAGGTGTTCGACAAATCGGCGCTCGTCTTCCGTGAATACCAGGGCGGCGCCTTCATTGCGCACTACTACCCTTACTGCGACACGGGCAGCACCTTTGTCGCCGAGTGTGACCACGCCACCTGGCTCAAGCTGGGCCTGGAAGCGATGACCGACGACGAGCGGCAGCAGCTGTTCGAAAAAATCTTCGCGCCCGAGCTGGCAGGCGAAAAGCTGATCTCCAACAACTCCAATTGGCGGCAGTTCCCCGTCACGCACAACCAGCACTGGACAGTCGGCAACTGTGTGCTGATTGGCGATGCGCAGACGAGTGCGCATTTCTCCATCGGTTCCGGCACCCGCATTGCGATGGAGGACTCGATTGCCCTGGCAGAGGCACTGACCGAATCAGCGCCTGCAGGCAGCCCAGAGCCGACCGCCTTGCAGCGGCTGGCCACCTTTGCCGCCCGGCGCGGCCCCGAGAAAGACAAGCTGCTGACGGCGTCGCGCAAGTCCTACCTCTGGTATGAAGACATCGGCCAGTGGATGCAGCGCTACACGCCCTTCGAGTTCATCCACGCCTTCATGACGCGCACCGGCCGCATGGGCAATGACCGCCTTGCGCAGCAATATCCCGAACTCTTCGCGCAGTTTGAAAAAGCCGGCGTGCTGAAAAAGCCCGCCGCGCAGCCTGAAGAAAGCGGGCATCCCGCATGAGCAAAAGCTACGAGGCATTGATTTCGCAGCGCCCGCTGGTGGTGAGCAAACGCGTGCGCTGGGCCGACTGCGACCCGGCCGGCGTGGTCTACACCGGCAAGTTCACCGAGTACATGCTGATTGCCGTGAATTATTTTTTTGATGAACTCGGCGGCGGCAATTATTTCGACTGGGTCAAGACCCTGGCCGTCGACACGCCGTGCAAGGGGCTGGACATGGAGTTCCATGGCGCCCTCTGGCCCGAAGACGAATTTGAAATGCACTGCACCGTATCCGCTATACGCGACCACGGCTATGACATTCGCGTCGAAGCGAAACAGCGGGACGGGCGGCGCATCTTCACCGGGCGGTTCTCGCCCATCTGCATCAGTCGCGAAGTCCGCAAACGCGTGCCCATTCCACAAGCCATGCTGGACGCCCTCCAGCCCTTCAAAGCATGAAACCCCTCTACCGAATCGGCCAGATCGTGCCCAGCTCCAATACCACGATGGAGACTGAAATCCCCGCCATGCTGCGCGCCCGCGAGGCCCTCTACCCCGAACGCTTCACCTTCCACTCCAGCCGCATGCGCATGCACCGGGTCACGCCCGAAGAACTGGCCAACATGAACAAGGAAGGCCTGCGCTGTGCCGCCGAGCTTGCCGATGCGCGGGTCGATGTCATGTCTACTGCCTGCCTCGTCGCCATCATGGCCCAGGGCCTGGGCTACCACCGCCAGGTTGAAGCCGACTTCAAACGCATCTGCACAGAGAACAACTCCGACGCCGAAGTCATGACCTCTGCCGGTGCATTGATCTACGGCCTGAAAAAGCTCAACGCCAAAAAGATCTCCTTGATGGCCCCGTACATGAAGCCCTTGACCGCCAAAGTCGTCGCCTACATCGAAAGCGAGGGCATAGAAGTACAGGACAGCATCTGCTTCGAGATCCCCGACAACCTCGAGGTCGGCAGGCGCGACCCCATGGACTTGCTTGACGACGTCAAAAAGCTCAACACCGCCAATGTGGATGTTGTCGTGCTGTCGGCCTGTGTGCAGATGCAGTCCATCCCCGCCTTGCAGATGGCGCAGGACAGGCTGGGCATTCCCGTCACCTCGACCTCGGCCTGCACCACCCGTAATATGCTGGACCTGCTCAAGCTCAAGCCCCACATCCCCGGTTACGGGCAGGTGCTGGCTGGGTAAGACCAAAAGCCGTCAAAATGGCCAAATGTTAAGTTACAACTAAACATTTGGCCTAAAAGTTAATATGGGAGTTAACTTTTGGGGCTGAAAGCGGGTTTTCAGGCCGCCGGAACACCAAAAACAGCCAAAAATGGCTGTTTTAGAGGCTCAAATCGGGCTCCAGCCCTTTGAACATGAGCGTGAGCAGCTACTGAATCAATAGCAGTTTGATCGCAAGGGACGCTCCACGCCAGTTGCCCGTGGCAAGCTGGCGCTCGATGGACCTGGGCCCCGGGCTGCTTGTGCGGAGAACTCAGTGCGCTTCCTGATGGATGAGCGCCTTGTGTGGACGTCGCGTACCCGACTACAGGGCGGGTGCCTACAAACTTCTTGTTGTGGCCGGTCAATAGTCTGGACATCAACAACCAACAAGGAGAACCCATGTTCAAGACCACCGCGATTGCCCTCACCATCACTTCTGCCGCCGTCATGGGCCTGGTCGGCTGTGACGTCAAGAAGACCCAGGAGGGTGAAGTCACCATGCCCAAATATGAAGTCGAGAAGACCAAAGAAGGCAATGTCACCATGCCCAAGTACGACGTGACGACGCCGGACGTGAAGGTCACCACCACCGAAAAGACCGTCACCGTGCCCACCGTGAAGGCCGAGACCAAGACCATTGAGGTGCCCAAGGTGGAGGTCACCACCGCCAAGGAAAAAGAAGCCCAGGGCAAGAAATAAACCCTGACACCGGGCGCGTGATACTTGCCCGATCGCGCAGCCGTCCCATGGGGCGGCTGCGCTGTTTTAAAGCCCGAGTCGCTTGAGCGTCGCCGCCTTGGCCGCGCTGTCCTGGCGCAGGCGCTTCTCGAAACCCGTCGACGGCTGGTAGTCGATGACCTGATTGGCGCGCTCGGCGTAGTCCTTGTACGCCGTCGACCTGATGGCCTTGTCGCAGGCCGACTCCAGCGTCGCCACCACCTCAGGTGGCGTTTTTGCGGGCACCAGCAAACCGCCAAAACTCAACTGCACCACAGGCACACCGGCTTCGGTCAGTGTCGGCACCTGCGGGAAAGCCGGGTGGCGGTGGTCAGCGTAGACGGCGAGCAGACGCAGGGTGCCAGCCTGTATCTGGCTGGTGATGGAGCTTGCCAGCATCCCGCCGAAGCTCAGGCGCGAGGACAGCAAGTCCTGCAGCATGGGTGCATCGCCTTTGTAGGGCACATGGGTGAGTTGCACCTTGGCCGCGGCTTCGATGTCTGAGGTGCCGAGGTGCGGGATCGAGCCCGTGCCCGAGGTGCCGTAGCTCACATTGCTGCCGTTGCGCTTGGCGTCCCTGATCAGGTCGTCCACCGTTTTATAGGGCGAGTCTTTGGGGACCGCAATGGCGAAGATGTTGTCGAACACCTGGCACACCGGCTTGAAGGAGTCGAGCTGGTACTGCACGGACTTGAGCCGGTGGGGCTCGCTGGTCAGCGACACGGCGGGCGTGAAGGCAATGGTGTAGCCGTCGCTCTTCGAGACCGCCACCGACTGCAGGCCAATGGTGCCGGCCGCGCCATCGCGGTTGGCCACAGTCACCGGCTGCTTGAGCACATCGGACAGGGCCTGCGCGAAGTTGCGCGCGTTCAGGTCCAGCCCGCCGCCGGCCGCGAAAGGCACGATGAACTGAATGGGTCGGACGGGAAATGGGTCTGCTGCCTGCGCCGCGCAGGCAGCGAGCGACAGGGCCGCCATGAGGCCCAACCGAATTTTGGTTTGTGTAAAACGCATGTCTTGTCTCCTGGCTCTTGTGGGTTGTGCGGCTCAGGCTTCGTCGCGGATGCCGTTGCGCAGGATGCCGACGGCATCGACTTCGATCTCCACCGTGTCGCCCGGCTTCATGAAGAGTTGCGGTGTACGTTTGTTGCCGACGCCGCCCGGTGTACCGGTCACGATCACATCGCCGGCTTCCAGCGGGATGAAGGTCGAGATGTAGGCGATCTGGCGTGGAATGCTGTGGATCATCATGTCGGTGCTGGCGCGCTGCAGCTCCTGGCCGTTGAGGCGCGTGACCAGTGTCATCTTCTGGTTGGGCTTGATCTCGTCGCTGGTCACCATCCAGGGGCCGAAGCCGCCGGTGCGCCAGAAGTTCTTGCCGGGCGTCCACTGCGTCGTGGCGACCTGCCAGTCGCGAATGCTGCCGTCGTTGTAGCAGCTGTAGCCTGCAATATGGTTCCATGAATCGGCTTCGGAAATACGGCGGCCCCCCTTGCCGATCACGATGGCGATTTCACCTTCGTAGTCCAGGCGGTGTGACTCCGGCGGGCGGATGATGTCCTGGCCATGAGCGACCTGCGACTCGGCCACGCGCAAAAAGAGCGCCGGGCTTTCGGTGATCTCGCGGCCGGTCTCGCGCACATGTTCACCGTAGTTGAGGCCCACACACACGATCTTGCCGGGGTTGGGGATGACGGGCAGCAGTTCGACATCGCCGAATGTCAGTGTGGCTTTGGCGCTTTTGGCAAAGGCCGAGGCCTCGGCCACCAGGTCGGCGGCCAGCAGTGACTTGAGGTCTGCGGCGCGGCCGGCAAAGGCAGGCTGCAGGTCAATGACCTTGTCGCCTTCGACCGCGCCGAAAGTGTTTTTGCCGCCGTGCTTAAAGCTGATGAGCTTCATGGTGTCGTTCCGTTCAATGGTTAAAGGTTAGGGTTAAAAATCAGTTCAGCCGTGCAGCCATGCGCTGCGCGGTGTCGATGACGAGTTCGGCCAGCCGGTCGGTGTCGACAATGCCCAGGCGCGAGGTGTTGAAGACCAGCTGCAGCGCGCCCCAGATGCCACCGCCTTCTTTGGGGATGGGCGCAGCCAGTGCGGCCAGGTGCGGTTCGAGTTCACCGTTGGACAGGTAAAACCCGGTTTTGCGAATGCCCGCGTAGTAACGGCGAAATTCACTCCAGTCATCGGGCAGGCCTGCTTCCAGGCGCTGCGTCACCTGTGTGTCAAAAAGTTTATGCAGTTGCGCCGACGGCAGTGACGCCAGGATGACCTTGGGCGCCGCGCCCCTGAACATGGGGCGAGGCCGGCCGCGGCCATAGGCCAGCGTGGCGGGTGTGTTGCCGTATTCGCGGTGCGTGTCGAGCAGCTGGTTGCCGAACATGCCCGAGGTCACGCAGTCAAAACCGGTTTTGTCGACCAGCTCACGCATCAGCGGAAGGCCTTCGCGCAACACAGGGTCGGCCTTGCGAATGTAGTGGTCGAGCAGGATGATGCGCGGCCCCAGCGTG
Source organism: Pseudomonadota bacterium (assembly GCA_040387435.1). Classification (GTDB taxonomy): domain Bacteria; phylum Pseudomonadota; class Gammaproteobacteria; order Burkholderiales; family Burkholderiaceae_C; genus Polaromonas. Next base: position 47,066 of record JAZKDR010000001.1, on the reverse strand, counting down.
TAGTGGGAGTTCTCCAGGCGCTGGAGAAGGCCGGCCTCGACCAGCATGCGCACATAACGGTAGCCGGTCGGTATCGAGACACCCATGTCCTCGGCAATGCTTTCGGCGGTGCGCGTGAGCATGCTGTCGTCGAACAGGTCCAGCACACCCAGCATGCGGCTGAGGCTGGAGGTCGATTTGTCGTCACTCACAGCGTGGCCTCTTCGGTGTGTTCCGTTGTCACGGGCAGGCGCTGCGATGCTTCCATCAGTTCACGCGCATCGCGCGCCACGCCCAGCACATAACGGTCGGGACGGATGATGACCGCCGCCACGCCCTGCGTATCCAGCCACTGCAGCAACGCTGCGTCGGGCTGCGCCATGACCAGCAGGCCTGCGCGTTGCCAGCCCGCCTTCACGTCTTGCGGCACGCCGGCCATCAGGCCCGGTTCGCCGATGATGGCCATGCGCCTGCCCAGCAGTTCATCGAGCAGGCGGCCGTCGGCCAGTCGCGGTTGCGGAAAAGGTTTGCCCACAGCCGGGTGAGCTGTGCCGACCACGCCGGCGTTGCCGAGCGCCTGCCCGGGCAATTCGAAAATTTCGGGTCCGCCCGCGGCGAACCGTTCGTCGCGCGCCTTGGCTTGCGCGGTATCCGTGGTCTGGATGATGCTGCCCAGCTTGACGGCCAGCTCGATCAGCGAGCGCACATGCGGCGCGCGTTCGGCTTCATAGGAATCGAGCAGGCTGTCTGCATTCGTTGCGCGGCCCCGAATGATGGCTTCGAGTTTCCACGCCAGGTTGGCGGCATCACGTATGCCCGCGCACATGCCCTGACCGAGAAAGGGCGGCGTCTGGTGGCAGGCATCACCGGCCAACAGCAGGCGGGCCTGGCGCCAGCCTGTCGCGATGACGGAATGAAAGGTGTAGATTGCCGCGCGTTCCAGCGTGGCGTCGACAGGTGAGACCCAGCGCGACACCAGCTTCCACAGCGTGTTGGGTTTGACCAGTTCTTCGTGGTCATCACCCGGCATGACCATGATTTCCCAGCGTCGGCGGTTGCTGGTGACATTGCAAAACGTCATGGGCCGGGCCGGGTCGCAAATCTGCACCGTGTAGTCGGGCAGGGCGACATCGCGCTGCAGCATCACATCGAACACCAGCCAGGGTTGGCGCAGGCCGAGGTCTGTGAGCGGGCTGCCCATGGCCTTGCGCACGGGTGAGCGTGCGCCGTCACAACCGACGGTGTAGCGCGCCTTGAAGGTTCTGGTCGCGCCGGTGGCTGCTTCGTGTGCGGTGAGCGTCACGCCGTCGCCGTCCTGCGTGATGCCGACGAGCTCATGGCCCAGGCAGACCCTGACGCCGGCAAACCGTTTGCAGCCTTCGCGCAGCAGTGCTTCAAGCTCGGGCTGGTGAAAGTAATAGTTGTTGGCGCAGCCGTGCGGGCCGAGTGCTGCGGTGCCGCCGCGAATCATCAGCGTCTCGTTCGCGGCGTTCACAAAATGCATGCCCTGCGTGCCGGGGCGCGAGATGGCCAGGGCTTCGTCTTTCAGGCCCAGGCTCTGGAAAATGCGCATCACCTCGCCGTCGAAGTGGATGGCGCGCGGCAGGGGAAAGGCGCGGGCGTCCTTTTCAAGCACCAGGACCGACAGGCCCGCGCCGCCGAGCAGGTTGGCCAGTGTTGCACCCGTGGGGCCGAAGCCCACGATGGCGACGTCGAACATCACGTCACCGTGTTCAGGCACGCTGGTCTTCTTCCATGCGCCGCGCGACTTCGGCCTGCCATTGTTCGCGAGTCATGAACTTGGGCAGGCGTTTGGCGATGGCTTCTGCGCGCGCCATGATGGCCTCGTCGCTTTCCGCAAAGTCGACGGCTTCGCGCAGCGGCTGGTCGCAGTACCAGGGCGTGTCCATGAAGATTTCGAGGCGGTTGCCTTCGGGGTCGCGGCAGTAGATGGAGATGGCGTTGCCATGCGTCACCGTGTGCATGTCCCACGCGCCGTGCTGAAGCGTGCGGCCGTGAAAAGCGCGCAGGGTGGGCAGGTCGGGCACACGAAACGAAATCTGGTTCACCACATTGAAGGCCATGTCGGCAGGGCGGCCGGTCGCCAGCACGATCTGGTGGTGCTCGGTCGGGTCGCGGCTCAAAAACACCAGCTGGATGGCGCCCAGGTCGCCGATATCGGTCTGCGTGAACTGCAGGGCCTGCTTGTAAAACCCCGCCATTTTGGGCAGGTCGGACACATAGATGCCGAGGTGGCTGAACTGAAGGCTGAGGCGGCCTGCGGGCTGTTTTGGGGTCTCCACGATGTCTCCTTCAAGGGTGTGTTGCAAGCATTATGCGGCCACATATTTATCTAAATATTATCATATATTGACAATAATTGATTATTTAGTACGATTCAAAGCCGCATTGCTGATTCAAATATTACAAGGAGACATCATGAAATTTGCGTTCAAACCTGTGTTTTCGGCGCTCACCGCCCTGTCCACCTGCGCCAGCCTGCTGCTGTGTGTGCCGCTGGCCGCACGTGCGCAGGCACAGGACTACCCGTCCAAACCCGTGCGCATCATTGCGCCATTCCCGGCGGGCAGCGGCCCCGACGCGAACGCACGCGAAATCGCCGCAGAGCTGACCAAAATCATGGGCCAGACCTTTGTCGTCGAGAACCGGCCCGGCGCCTCCAACATCATCGGCACCGAGGCGGCAGCGCGCGCAGCACCCGACGGCTATTCGCTCTACATCGGCACGACCAGTTCGCTGTCGGTGGTGCCGCACCTGTATTCAAAACTGCCTTTCAATGCCGAGAAAGACTTTGCACCCATCAGCCTGCTGGGCGTGCTCAACACCGGCTTGATCGCCAACCCTGGCGTACAGGCCAAAGATGCGCGTGCGCTGATTGCTGAACTCAAGGCCAAACCTGATTCCGTGACGGTGGCGACTGCCGGTGTCGGCAGCTACTCGCACCTGTCGGGTGTGTGGTTCAACGACGCCGCAAAGGTCAAGACCAACCTCGTGCCCTACAACAGCACCAGTCCCTACAACGACCTGCTCGCCGGGCAGGTGCAACTGATGTTCGACGGCCTGCCCGCAGCCGCCGGCCCGATACGCGGCGGCAAACTCAAATTGCTGGCCATCACGGGCAATGCGCGCCATCCCAGCTTCCCCGATGTGCCGACGTTTGCAGAAGCAGGCCTGCCCGACTACGCACCTATCGCCTGGCAGGGCATATTGGCACCGGCCGGCACGCCCAAGCCTATTCTCGACAAACTCAGCAATGCAATGAAGCAGGCCTGCCAGTCGCAGGAGCTGGGCAAGAAGTGGCGTGATTACGGCGGCGAGCTGCGCTGCAACACACCGGCAGAATTCACCGCCTTCATCAACGCCGACCGCGCGATGTGGGGCAAGGTGATACGCCAGGCCAACGTGAAGATGGATTGAAGCGGAGCCAGCGCGGGAGGCGCTACTTCGCTGCCACCGCTTCCAGGTCTTTGACGATATCGAGAATCAGCTGTTTGACCGAACGCAGCGCCAGCGTGCTGGCGGCATGGCGTGACGTTGTGAGTGCGATGTAGCGCGTCATGTCGGGCTCGACGATGCGTGAGGCCTGCAGGCGTTTGGTGCGCAGGCCTTCGGCAATCGCATAAGGCCCGAGCACGGCATAGCACCCGCCGCGCGAAACGATTTCGGTCTGAAGGGTCAGCGAGTCGGCCTCCATCGCGGTGTTGATGGTGATGCCGTTCTGGCGGCCCAGCTCATCGAGCTGGTCACGCCAGCTGTTGGGCCGGCAAAACTGCACCAGCGGCAGGCCGTCGAGTTTGTTGAAGGCAATCGTCGGCTTGCGCGTGAGTTTGTCGCCGGCCCCGCCCACCAGGTAGGTGTCGGTCTTGATCAGCCAGGTTTCGCCTTCACGCGGCTGGGCGCCGTGCCTGAACACCAGCGCGAGGTCGACCAAGCCATTTTCGAGCCAGCTTTCCAATTGCGAGCCCTGGCCTTCACGCACCACCAGCTTGACCAGCGGAAAGCTGTCTTTCAGGCGCTCATAAAGGGTGCTCACCAGCGGGTGCGCCGTCGAAGGAAGAACGCCTATGCGCACGGTGCCGACCGGCGTGTCCGATGCCTTTTTGATGTCGCTGAACAGCTGGTCGGTGTCTGCCAGCCAGGCGCGTACGCGCGGCATGACCTGTTCGCCCAAGGCCGTCAGCACCACGCCGCGCCCGGTGCGCTGAAACAGCCGGCCGCCGCATTCGCGTTCCAGCTCGCTGATCTGGCGGCTGATGTGCGGCTGCGTCGTGCGGTGAAGCAGGGCGGTTTTGGTCAGGCTGCCCAGCTCGGCCACATCGATAAACAGCTTGAGCACCGCGTGGTTCATGGGTCTCCGGAAGAAGGTGTTGGTTATGCCAATTCAGGCATGTCTGAGATACATGGCGTGCAGGTATCTGAATGACTGCTTAAATTTTATACTTTTGCTCAAGCGCCCCAACCATGGGGATAGGCAAGGCGGATGAAGGAGACAAACACATGAAACTCGTCACGTTTGAAGCGGGCGGCAAAACCAGCTATGGCAGCCTGTCGGGCGACAAGGTCATAGACCTCGGCGCCACCTTCGGCCAGCGTTATGCCGACATACGCGCCGTGCTGGAAGCGGGTGCGCTGCCCGAGCTGGCCAAGGCTGCCGCCGGCGCATCGCCGACGCTGGCGCTGGCCGACATCAAGTTGTTGCCCGTCATTCCCAACCCGCAAAAAATCTTTTGCGTCGGCCTCAATTACAAGACCCATGTGGCCGAGACCAAACGCTCGGACTCCGAGTACCCGGCCATCTTCACGCGTTTTGCCGACTCCATGACCGCGCATGACGCACCACTGCGCAAGCCGAAAAAAAGCGCGCGCTTTGACTTTGAAGGCGAGCTCGCCGTGGTCATCGGCAAGGGCGGCCGCAACATCACGCAGGCCAACGCGCTGGAACACATCGCCGGTTACGCCTGCTTCAACGACGGCTCGGTGCGCGACTGGCAGCGCCACACCCACCAGTGGACGCCGGGCAAAAATTTCCCCGAAACCGGCGCCTTTGGCCCCTGCCTGACCACACGCGACGAGATTCCGGACATCGGCGCCGTCACGCTGACCACGCGCCTGAACGGCCAGGTGGTGCAGCAGGCCCCGCTGTCGGACCTGATCTTCACACTGCCCGTCATCATTGAATACCTCTCGGGCTTCACACCGCTGATGCCCGGCGACGTGATCGCCACCGGCACGCCGGGCGGCGTGGGCGACAGGCGCGAGCCGCCGCTCTACATGAAGGACGGCGACACCGTCGAGGTCGAGATCACCCACATCGGTCTGCTGCGCAACATCGTGCGCGAAGAAGCCTGAGCCCGCGCTCCAACACCACCACAGGAACCCCATGACAAGCACTCCAAAAGCCCCCGGCAACGGGCGGCTTCGCATCGCCGTCGACATCGGCGGCACCTTCACCGACCTGGCGGCCTTCGACGAGGTCAGCGGCGAGCTGCTCTTCGGCAAGGCGCTCTCCACTCATGGCGAACTGGTAAAGGGCATACAGAGCACGCTCGACGGCGCAGGCGCCAGCGTGGCGGAGGGCAACCTCTTTTTGCACGGCTCGACCATTGCCATCAACACCCTGCTGGAGCGCAACGGCGCGCGCACCGCGTTGCTCATCACCCAGGGCTTTCGCGACATTTATGAGATTGGCCGCGTCAACCGGCCCGATGCCTACAACCTGTTCTTCTCCAAGCACGAGCCGCTCATCAAACGCTCGCTGCGTTACGAAGTGCCCGAGCGCCTGCTGGCCGACGGCAGCATCTACAAGGAGCTGGATGAAGCCGCGGTGCGTGGCCTGGCCAAAGAACTCAAGGCGCAGAACATCGAGGCCGTGGCCATCCTGCTGCTGCATTCCTACCGTAACCCGGCGCATGAGCAGCGTGTGAAGGCGATCGTTCAGGAAGAAATTCCTGGCGTGTTCGTCACGGCATCGCACGAACTCTCGCAGGAGTACCGCGAGTTCGAGCGTGTATCGACCGTCGCAGCCAACGCCTATGTGGGCCCGCGCGTGTCGGCCTACCTCGGCCAGCTGGAAACACATTTGACCGAGCAGGGTTTCAAGGGCGACTTTTACGCCGTGCAGTCCACCGGCGGTTTGTTCCCCGTGGCCGATGCGCGCCGCGAGTGTGTGCGCATGCTGGAGTCCGGCCCTGCTGCGGGTGTGATCGGTGCACAGGCTATTTGTGAACAGCTGGGCCTGGGCGATGCGATTGCTTTCGACATGGGCGGCACCACGGCCAAGGCCGGTGTCATCAGCGAAGGCAAGCCGCTCACCACCGGCAGTGCATTGATTGGCGGCTATGAAAAAGCGCTGCCGATACAGATCCCGATGATGGATATTTTTGAGGTCGGCACTGGCGGCGGCAGCATTGCGCGGCTTGAAGTCGGCAATTCGCTGCGCGTCGGCCCGCAAAGCGCGGGTTCCAACCCTGGCCCCGCCTGCTATGACCGCGGCGGCATGGAGCCCACGGTGACCGATGCCAACCTGCTGCTGGGCAGGCTCGATGCCGAGAACTTTTTGGGCGGCGAGATGCCGCTCAACCTGCCTGCCGCACAGCGCGCGATGGAAAACAAGGTCGCCGGCCCGCTGGGCATGGATCCCACACAGGCGGCCGATGGCATTTTGCGCATTGCGGTGACGGCCATGTCGCATGCGGTGAAAGCCGTGACGACGGAGCGCGGGCTGGATGCCGGCCGTTTCACCATGGTGGTGTACGGCGGGGCAGGCCCGCTGCATGCGTCGGCCATTGCGCGCGAGCTGGGCATTCGCAATGTTCTGATCCCGTTTGCGCCGGGCTATTTCTCTGCCTACGGCATGTTGTTCAGCGACCTGCGTTACGACTATGTACGCTCTGTCTTCCGCAAGCTCGACGACGTGTCTTTCGAAGACATCGAGGCCATCTACGCGGGCATGGAAGCCGAGGGCATGAAGGCCATCGCAGGCTCGGCGGTGACGCCGGAAGACGTGGTGATTGAACGCGCCGCAGACATGCGCTACGTCGGCCAGGAGCACGCCGTCACGGTGGACCTGCCCACAGCGTTCTTCAAAGACCAGGACCGCGCCGCCATCAAGAATCACTTTGATGAACTGCATGCCGTGCGTTACGGCACATCAGCGCCCAAAGAGCCGGCCGACCTGGTCAGCCTGCGCGTGACGGTGCTGGGCCGCATGCGCAAGCCTCCGCGCCAAGCCGTGGCCGAGGGCAGCGAGCAACCGACAGCCGATGCTTTGCGCGCACACAAGCAGGTGTATTTCCGCAGTTCGGGTTTTGTGTCCACCCCCATCTACAAACGCCCTGCGCTGCGCAGCGGCAACCGCATCACCGGCCCGGCGCTGGTGGAAGAGCACGCATCGACCACCGTGGTCCAGCCCGGCGACACCGTGCTGGTCGACGCCTTCGGCAACCTGCAAATCACTGTCGGGAACGAAAAATGACTGAACCTACCATCACCACCCGCTCATCGACCACCGCCAGCGCAGCCAACGCAGCGTCTGTTGACGCCGTGACCGTCGAGATCATCCGCAACGGCCTGTTTGCCGTGACGGAAGAGATGAAGACCAACCTCACGCGCACCGCCTACAACCTCATCATCTATGAGGCGCTGGACTTCACCGTCGGCCTGTTCACGGTCGAGGGCGACACCGTGTCGATTGGCCTGGGCCTGCCCATGTTCATCCGCGGCATGTCGGAAACCGTCAAGGCCAAGATCAAACACTTCGGGCTGGAGAACATCCACCCCGGCGACATCCTGGTGACCAACGACGCCTACACCACCGGCAGCCACCTGAACCACTTTACCTTCACCATGCCGGTGTTCCACGAAGGCGCACTGATTGCGTTCACCTGCTGCATGGCGCACTGGCTGGATGTGGGCGGCACGCTGGGCAATGTCACGACGGACATCTACTCCGAAGGCATACAGATCCCCATCGTCAAGTACCGCAAGGCCGGTGTCGTCAACCAGGACCTGGTCGATATCATCGCCATGAACGTGCGCCTGGCCGAGCGTGCCATGGGCGATTTGCGCGCGCAGATCACGGCCATCACCACAGGCGAGCGTCGTTTCAGCGAGCTGGTGCAGCGTTACGGCTGGCCGGCGGTGCAGGGCTCCATCGTGCAGATCATGGACCACTCCGAAGCGGTGGCCCGCGCCAACACGCTGAGCATTCCTGACGGCACCTATGAGGCCGAATCTTTCATGGATGATGACGGCCTGGAGATCGGCCAGCGCATCCCCATCAAGGTCAAGGTCATCGTCAAGGGCGACGAGATGACGGTCGACTTGTCGGACGTGAGCCGGCAGGTGCGCGGTTTCTACAACTCGGGCTTCACCACCGGCATCGCCTGCGCGCAGGTGGCCTACAAGTGCCTGACCACGCCGACCGACTACCCGGTCAACGACGGCAGCTTCAGGCCACTGAAAGTCATCATGCCCATGGGCACGGTGGTGAGCGCCGAGCGGCCCTTCCCCATGCGGGTGTGGATGACGATTCCCATGACGGTGATCGACACCATCTTCAAGGCGCTGGCACCTGCCATTCCGGACCGCTCGATTGCAGCCCACCATGCCGACCTGGTGTTCCCCAACATCCACGGCATCTCGCCGGAAGACGGCCGCCTGTTTATCGTCGGCATCGGCCCGCTGGGTGGCGGCTGGGGCGCCAAGTCGCGTGAAGACGGGGTGTCGGTCACGGTCTGCATCAACGACGGCGACACGCACAACAGCCCGACCGAGCAGCTGGAATCCAAATACCCGGTGCTGGTCGAGAGTTATTCGATTCGCGAAGACAGCAGCGGTGCGGGACGCCAGCGTGGCGGCCTGGGTGCCGAGATGGTGGTGCAGGCGCTGTCGCCGTTCTCGGTCACGACACGTATTGACCGTGTGCACTGCAAGCCGTGGGGCCTGGAAGGCGGCGGTGAGGCAGCCGGCAACGGCATCGCCATCCGCAAGAAGGGCGAGTGGGACAGCAGCATGCCCAATGCGAAAATTTTCAACGTGCGGCTGGCGCGCGGCGATGCCTACAAGATGCAGTCGGGCGGCGGCGGCGGTTTTGGTATGCCGGTTGAACGCGAGGCCGATCTGGTTGCACACGATGTGCGCGAAGGTTATGTGAGTGCTGAGGTCGCGCGACAGGTTTACGGCGTGTCGATGACGCAGGCGGGCGACGTCGATGCCGCGGGAACGGCAGCCCTGCGCAAGACCCTGACAAAAGCGGCATGACGCTGATGGCCGAACGCCCACCGGTCAGCACCGACCCTCGCGAGGAGGCAAAACGCCTGTTCGGCCTGTGGGAGACGCTGTCGCGCGCGCATGTGTCCATGGGCGCGGGTTGTGGGTGTGGTGCAGGCGGCGTCACGCTGGTGCTGGAAGATTTCGAGCAGGACATTGCCGACTACCTGCTGGGTGAGGCCGAACGCAACAAGCGCGTGGAGGTGATTGCCTTCTTGCAGGACCACGCCTTCATTGAAGAGACGCAACTCTGGAGCCTGTCGCGCCTGCTCACCGCGCTGGTCGATGAAGACGGCAGCATCCAGCCTGCTGAAGAGATTCGGGCAGGCCTCTTGCAGCGCATGGGCCGCACGCTGTCGTCATTTGCCAAACTGCACGGATAAAACCGAATGACGCAAAAGTTGCCTGTCACCGTGCTCACCGGCTTTCTCGGCAGCGGCAAGACCACGGTGCTGGCGCGGCTGCTGAAGAACCCCGAACTGAAAAAGACCGCCATCATCGTCAACGAGTTCGGTGAGGTCGGGCTGGACCACGACCTGCTGGAGCAATCCGACGAAGACCTCATCCTGCTTGCCAACGGCTGCGTGTGTTGCACGGTGCGTGGTGACCTGGTCGAGGCCTTCCACAAACTCGATGCACAGCGCGCTGCAGGCACGGCGGGTTTTGACTGCGTCATCATCGAGACCACAGGCCTCGCCGACCCCGCGCCCATCCTGCACACGCTGATGAGCGACGAGTCCGTCACCGCGCATTACCGCCTGGCGCAGGTCATCACCACGCTGGATGCCATCAACGCCATGGCGACGCTGGACCAGCACAAGGAAGCCGTGAAGCAGGCAGCGGTGGCCGACCGCATTCTGCTGACCAAGACGGACATGGCAACCGATACCGATGCACTTCGCCAGCGCATCAGGATGCTCAACCCGGCCGCGCCGCTGGTCGATGTGGTCAATGGCTGCATCAGCGTTGAAGACTTCTTCGGCGGTGCCGCGTTTGACCCGGCAGGCAAGACAGCCAGCGTGCAGGACTGGCTGCGCATCGAAGCCTATGAGCCTGGGCATCACGGGCATCATCACGATCAACACCACGGTGAGGACCATCATCATCACCATGAACATCATGATGAAGAAGTCGACCGCAACCGCCACGACGACCGCATCAGCGCCTATTCGGTGATCCGCGACGAGCCGATTTCATGGGCCGGCTTCTCGGCCTGGCTGGACATGATCAGCCAGATGCGCGGTGACGATTTGCTGCGCGTGAAGGGCATCGTCAACGTCATCGAACACCCGGGCCGACCGGTGGTCATCCATGGCGTGCAGCACGTTTTTCACCCGCCCGTCTTTCTGGACCAGTGGCCGGGCGAGGACCACCGCACGCGGCTGGTCTTCATCACCCGCGACATTGACCGCGAAGACATCGACGCGACGCTGCAGGTGTTTGAGAACCGCAGGGCGCGTCCGTCACGGCCGGCCTGAAGCGACCTGAATTTTTAGTAAGGAGACAAGCATGACAACAGCAAAACGAACCCTTCTGGGCGTAGCCCTCGCGCTCGGCCTTTCGGCCCTTGCGCCTGTGGCGTTTGGCCAGGCGGCGGCTTACCCCAACAAGCCGGTACGGATCATCGTGCCGTATGCGCCCGGTGGCACGGTAGATGCCGTCGCACGCACGCTGGCCGTCAGGCTGACGGAGCAGATGGGCCAGCCTTTTGTGGTGGAAAACCGCGCGGGTGCCAGTGGCGCCATTGGCAGCGATGTCGTCGCAAAGTCGCCGGCCGACGGCTACACCCTGTTGATGCAGGCTGCCACCTTCGTCGCCAACGTGTTGCTGGTCAAAAACTCACCTTACGACCTCGAGAAAGACTTCACGCCGGTGGCCAACCTCGGCTCGGTGCCGCTGGTGATGCTGGCTTATCCGGGGGCGCCGATCAACAATCTTGGCGACTTCATCAAGGCCGCCAAAGCCGAGCCGAAAAGATACTCGCTCGGCACAGCCGCCATAGGCTCACCCAGCCACCTGGCGGAAGAGGCCATCCGGCACGAGGCGAAGATCGACATCCAGATCATTCCCTACAAAGGCACAGCGCCTGCCATGATCGATGTGCTGGGCGGCCACACCACCGGCATGATCGATGCCGTGCCCTCGCTGCTGCAACACATCAAGTCCGGCAAGGCGCGCGCGCTGGCCGTGACCAGTGCCAAACGCCTGCCCTCATTGCCCGATGTGCCCACCGTGGCTGAATCCGGTTTGCCGAACTTTGAGATGGTCTCCTGGTACGGCATCTGGGCGCCGGCCAAAATGCCGGCGGAACTGACGCAGCGGTTGAACAGGGAAATCAACACCGCCATGCAGTCGCCGCAGGTGGTGCAAAGCCTGGGCGCGCAGGCCTTCATCTTTTCCAACACGACCAGTGCACAGTTCGGCACTTACGTGAAGAATGAATCGGCCAAATACAAACAGCTGATCGAAAAGGCCAACATCAAGATCGACTGAAGGGGTGAGTGGCGTGTTGGAAGCAGCCTTAATTTGCTATTGATTCAATAGCTGCTCACGCTCGTGTTTATTGGTCTGCAGGCCTTTTTTATGCCTGAAAACGGCTCAAAAACGGCTTTCTGAGGCTGTTTTGGGCTCCTGAAGCGGGTCAAGGCTTCAAAATGTAAAGTCGACTTTACATTTTGTTTTTCTCCTGCCAATTGGCCGAAATTATTTTCGGGCGATTGTCGATAAAGCGTTTTCTCCTTCGTCGTACAGGTATGGGCCACAAAAGTCCTGTTAAATACTGTCATCGACACCAAGGAGATTGAAATGAGCAACGCTGCCCCCTCATCCGCATCCGACCGCGAACTCGTCCTTACGCGCCTGATCGACGCGCCGCCTGAGAAAGTGTTTGCCGCCTGGACCACGCCCGAGATCATGGTCAAGTGGTTCACGCCCAAACCCTTCGAGACCGTCAGCGCACAGACCGACGTGCGACCCGGCGGCTCCAGCGTCATCGTGATGCGCGGCCCCGACGGCACCGAGTTCCCCAACCGCGGCGTGTACCTCGAGGTCGTGCCCAACAAGCGCCTGGTGTTCACCGATGCTTTCACCGAAGCCTGGAAACCTTCAGACAAACCGTTCATGACGGGCATCCTCACCTTCGACAATGAAGGCGGCAAGACCCGTTACACCGCCCGCGTTGTGCACTGGACAGTCGCCGACAAGGAAGCGCATGAAAAAATGGGCTTCCTCGAAGGCTGGGGCAAAGCGACCGAGCAGCTCTGCGAGACGATTGGCGCGCCGCCGCCACAGCCTTGAGCCTTTATCTTGCCCTGAGCCTTTAAAGTAGGGCGCATGAACACAAAGAATGACACCCCGGCAACGTCAGACCGCGACCTGGTATTGACGCGCCTGATCGATGCGCCACCCGAGAAGGTCTACCAGGCCTGGACAGACCCCGAGCTGCTGAAAAAATGGTTTGCCCCCACGCCGTGGACCACCGCGCGCGCTGAGCTCGACGTCCGGCCCGGCGGTGCCAGCCTCATCGTGATGGCCGTGCCCGACGGCACGGAGTTCCCGAACCGGGGCGTGTACCTGGAAGTCGTGCCCAACCAGCGCCTGGTGTTCACCGACGCGTTCAGCGAAGCGTGGAAGCCTTCCGACAAACCCTTTGTGACGGTGGTGCTGAGTTTTGAGAACGAAGGCGGCAAGACGCGCTACACCGCGAAAGCGCAACACTGGACGGTGGCCGACAAAGAGGCGCATGAAAAGATGGGCTTCCACATGGGCTGGGGCCTGTGCACCGAGCAGCTGTGTGAGGCGATAGGCGCGCCCAAGCCGGTTGAGTAAGGCGCTAACCAGTCAACCACGACAGAACGAGGACTTCAACACATGAGCACCAGCATTTCAAAACCGGCACTGTGGGCCGGCCGCATCCTGACCGGTCTGGTCTTGCTGTTCCTGGCGATGGACATCACCATCAAGTTCATGGGCGTGCCCGAAGTCGCCCAGGCGATGACGCAACTCGGCTGGCCTGTGACCTCAGCCGTGCCGCTGGCGGTTTTGCTGCTGGCGTGCGGCCTGCTGTACGCCATCCCCAGGACCTCCATACTCGGTGCCGTGTTGCTCACCGGCTACCTCGGTGGCGCCATCGCCACCCATGTGCGCATCAACGACCCGCTGTTCACGCACACCTTGTTTGGTGTGTATGTAGGTGTGCTGATGTGGCTGGGGCTGTGGCTGCGCGATGAGCGTTTGCGCGCCTTGATGCCCTGGAAGCGCTGAGGTCGACTGTTCAGAGGCGACCGATTTCCGCCGTGCGCTTCTCCGTGCGAATACGCAGGCACGAAAAATAGTCGAGCGTCCACGTGGGGCCGCCTTCTGTGGCCCTGCTGTCTGCCTTGCACTGCAGCTCACGGGCTTTCAGCCATTCGCGTTGCTGGCCCCGCAACTTGCCTTGCCCGTCCATCGGCAGCCGGGCCATTACTTCCACGTATTTGATGTTGAGCGCGGCGTCTGCAGCCCGGTAGTCGCGCATGGCGCAGTCGTTCATCTCCTGCTGGTTGTTGCCTGGCTTGCAGGTTGTGGACGTGTCTGCTGCGAAGGCTGCGCCTGTCAATGGCATCAGCAACACCAGGGTTTTAAGAAGAGCCCGCATGGTGCATTGGCAGCAGGATTCAAAAAAAGTCATGACGTCATTCTGCCGGGCGCGACAAAACGCTTCCTGTTTGCCAAAAGGCGAAGGGTTTTCTATAATTTCAGTAATTCCTGAAAATTCAATAAGTCAAAACATGAACCTCGCCCCACTTACACAGCGTTTTGTCCTTCATTTCGGTGAAATGGGGAGCCGATGGGGGATTAACCGCACTGTGGGGCAGATTTACGCGCTGTTGTATGTGTCGCCGCGCGCCCTGAATGCAGACGATATCGGCGAGGCTCTGGCGTTTTCGCGCTCGAATGTGAGCATGGGGCTGAAAGAACTTCAGTCCTGGAACCTGGTGCGGCTGCAGCACCTGCCCAATGACAGGCGAGAGTACTTTCAGGCACCCGAGGATGTGTGGGCCATCTTCCGCACGCTGGCTGAAGAGCGCCGCAAGCGCGAGATCGACCCTACGCTGTCGATGTTGCGTGACGCGCTGATGGAGCAGCCGGCCAACGAAGACGACATTCACGCGCAGGCGCGCATGAAACAGATGCACGACCTGATCGAGCTCATGACGGGCTGGCTGGCCGATGTGCAGAAGATGGACTCCGCCACGCTGATGAGCCTGATGAAGATGGGGGCCAAGGTGCAAAAGCTGCTGGAGACCAAGGACAAGGTGGTGGCTGGACTGACCGGACGTTCATCGGTTAAAACCGCCACTGAAACAAAAACAGAAACAAAGGAGGGCTGAACATGGACGGCCTCGATCCCTTCCTGCTGGCGCGCATACAGTTTGCGGCCAACATCACTTTCCACATCCTGTTTCCGACCATCAGCATTTCGCTGGGCTGGGTGTTGCTGTACTTCAAGCTGCGTTTTGTCTCCAGCAAGGACCAGTTCTGGATGGATGCCTACCAGTTCTGGGTGAAGATTTTTGCGCTGACGTTTGCGCTGGGTGTGGTGAGCGGCATCACCATGAGTTTCCAGTTCGGCACCAACTGGCCGGGCTACATGGAAAAGGTCGGCAACATCGCCGGGCCACTGCTGGCCTATGAGGTGCTGACGGCCTTCTTCCTGGAGGCCACCATGCTGGGCGTGATGCTGTTTGCACGTGAGCGCGTGAGCGAGCGCATGCACACGACCGCCACGCTGCTGGTGGCGGGCGGCACCACGCTGTCAGCCTTCTGGATTCTGGCGCTCAACTCGTGGATGCAAACGCCGGCCGGGTTCGAGATGATCAACGGCAAGGCGCATGTGACGAGCTGGTTTGAAGTGATCTTCAACCCGTCCTTTCCCTATCGGTTGACACACATGCTGCTGGCCTCGGGCCTGACGGTGGCGTTTCTGGTGGCTGGCATTTCGGCCTACCGCTGGTTGCGCAGCGACCGCAGCGCCGAGGTGATGGCGGGGCTCAAAACCGGCATTTATCTGGCGGCATTTTTGATCCCGCTGCAAATCCTGGCGGGCGATGCGCACGGCCTCAACACCCTTGAGCACCAGCCCGCCAAGCTGGCCGCGATGGAAGGCATCTGGAAGACCGAAAAAGGGGTGCCCGCCGTTCTGTTTGCGCTGCCTGACGAAAAAACCAAAAGCAACCGCTACGAAATTGCCGTGCCCAAGCTGGCATCCCTCTACCTCACGCACAGCTGGGACGGCGAAGTGAAGGGGCTCAATGAATTTGAAGGCAAGCACCCGCCGGTGGCACCGGTGTTCTGGGCCTTCCGAATCATGGTGGGTGTCGGCATGTTGATGCTGCTGGTCAGCTGGGCAAGTGCATTTCAACTGGCTCCGTGGAAAAAAGACCCGTCACGTACTTTGACGGTTTGGCATGCGCGCGTGCTGGTGGCGATGACGTTTGCGGGTTGGGTTGGCCTGATCGCCGGCTGGTATGTGACCGAGATCGGCCGCCAGCCCTGGCTGGTGACGGGCGTGCTGACGGCGGCCGATGCGGCATCCAAAGTGCCTGCGCCACGCATTGCGCTGACGCTGGCGATGTACCTGGTGCTTTACCTCACCCTCATCACGGCGTATATCTCGGTCGTGTTCTATCTGGCACGCCATCGCAAACATGCAGACAAGCCGTTTGGCGAGGATGACCAGACCGCAGGTGAAACCGAAACGGAGCTCAACGTCGTGAACTACCCCGAAAAAGAAGGAGCGCCCAATGCTTGACCTCGCGCCCGACCTTACGCAGGCGGCAGGCTGGATGCCGATTGTGTTTCTCGTCGTCATGGGCCTCGCGATGCTGGCTTATGTGATTCTCGATGGCTATGACCTTGGCGTGGGCGTGCTGATGCGCCGCGCCAGCGATGACGACAAGGACACCATGATTGCCAGCATCGGCCCTTTTTGGGATGCCAACGAAACCTGGCTGGTGCTGGGCGTGGGCATATTGCTGACGGTGTTTCCGATGGCGCATGGCGTGATTCTGGGTGCGCTGTATTTGCCGGTGGCCTTCATGCTGATTGGCCTGACCCTGCGCGGCGTGGCCTTCGACTTCCGCGTGAAAGCGCGCGCGACATACAAGCCGCTTTGGAACCGCATGTTCTACACGGGCTCGCTGCTGGCCAGCTGGAGCCAGGGCTATATGCTGGGCTCGCTCATCACGGGCTTCGCCAGCACCTGGTGGACGATGGCGTTCAATGCCGTGATCGGCCTGGCCCTGGTGGCGGCTTATTGCCTGCTCGGTGCGGGCTGGCTCATCATCAAATCCGAAGGTGCCCTGCAACTGCGTGCGGTGCACTGGGCCAAAAACAGTCTGTTGCTGACCATGGCCGGCATTGCCGCCATTTCGGTGGCGACGCCGCTGGTGAGTTCCGCGATTTTCACCAAGTGGTTTTCATTTCCCAACATCGTGTTGCTGCTGCCGATTCCTGTGGCGACGGCCGTGCTGTTCGGTGTGATCTACCGCAGCCTGGTGCGTCTGCCGGTGCGGCTGGCGCAGGGCAATGAATACGGTGCCTGGGTGCCCTTTGGCGCGACAGTGGGTGTGTTTTTGCTGGCGTTCTATGGCCTGGCCTACAGCCTGTTCCCGTGGCTGGTCATCGACAAGGTCAACATCTGGCAAGCCGCGACGGCGCCGGAGGCGATGAAGGTCATTCTTGCCGGTGCGGTGGTGGTGCTGCCCATGATCATCGGCTACACCGTGTTTGCATACCGCGTGTTCTGGGGGAAAAGTGCCGCCCTGAAATATTGAGGGCATGTTGTCGTGGTGTAATACTAATGACTCCACGCCAGCAGCCTCCGGTAGCCATGACGATCAAAAAACCCGCCAAGTACAACGCATCCCTCCAGGCCGCCAACGGGATTCCCGAAGCGCTCCGCGCCGAAGCCGAAGCCAAATTTCTGGAACTGCTGGAAGCGGCTTTCGGCAGCCCCTCGAAAGTGCGGGGCGCCTATGTGGAATGGCTGGCCGCACGCTCCCTGCATGCCGAAACCCCCTCAGACCCGCAAACGGCCGAAGAACTGCAGGCCATCAGCCTGTGGGAAAAGGCGTCCGATGCGGCAACACGCGCGGTGTTTCGCCAGCTCAAGATTTCAGCGCACGGAGCTTTTTTCGAGCTCCACGTCTGGAACTCACGCACCAACTGACCTGCTGGGGGAGCCGGCGCTTGCTTATGCGGCGCCGGGCAGGTCCGCCAGCAGATCGCTGGCCGACGCATAACGCGACGACGGATTTTTCTGCATCAGCCGGTTGACCATGGGCTGCAGGTGCGCACTTTCCGCAGGCAGGTCCGGCGTGTCGGCGTTGATGTGTTTGGCCAGCAGCAGGTCCAGTGATTCGGCAATAAAGGGTCGCTTGCCCGCCAGCATCTCGAACATCATCACGCCCAGGCTGTAGAGGTCGGACTGCGCGGTGACGGTTCTGCCGCTGGCCTGCTCGGGGCTGAGGTAGTAGGGCGTGCCGACCACATCGCCATGGCGCGTCTGGGTCATGCCCATGCTTTCAGCCTTGAGCATGGACTTGGCAATGCCGAAGTCGGCCAGTGCCACGCTGCCGTCCTTGCGCCGCATGATGTTCTCGGGCTTGATATCGCGGTGCACGATGCCTGCCCGGTGGATGGCCGACAGCGCCTGCGCCACTTCGTTGATGACCCGCAGCGCACGTTGCTGCGTCAGTTCGGGCCCGAACAACCCGCGCAGGTCGCCCAGTTCGAAGTATTCCATCGCGATGTAGGCGTGCTCGTCGGTGAAGCCCTGGTCATAAATACGGATGACGTTGGGGTGCACGATTTTCGAGAGCAGTGCGTACTCTTGTATGAAGCGCACCAGGTGTTCCGAGGCCTCCTTGCCGCTGGAGTCCAGCACCTTGAGCACGATGGGCAGGCCGTCGGCTTCGCGCTCGGCGAGGTAGACCTCCGTCATGCCACCTGAGCCAATCTTGTTGGTGATGCGGTAGCCCTTCAGGCGCACGGTGGCGGACGAGGGGTCGAAACTTTGCGCCTTCAGTGCGGAGAGCTTGGCATCGAGGGCGCTTTTGACCGCGCGTGCGGTGATGGCCGAATTGGCTTTCACGGCATCGCTGATGTCTTTCGCGCGCTCGGTCAGGCTGGCCATGCCGTGCACCTTGTCGGCCATGGTGGTGACCAGCCCGGTGACCTCGAGCACATCGACCACCAGTTCCTTGCCGCGCACGGCCAGCGATGTGGTGGAGCCGGTCAGGATGCCGTCGCCGGCCTTCAGGAGAACGGCGGTGCTTGCCACGACGGTCCAGCCCAGTTCCTTGCTGGCCGCTTCCAGCCGGGCGGCGGTGTTGACCGTGTCGCCAATAGGCGCGGTCTCCTTGCTCTGCACCGTGCCGAGTTTGCACAGCGTGACTTCACCGGTGTGCAGGCCGACACCGATCGCGAACGGCGGCAGGCCGCGGTCCGGATAGCGGGCCTCCAGCCAGCCGCGAAACTCATGCGCCGCCAGCGCCATGGCCAGGCCTGCAGACACGGCACGTCGTGCGGCCGGTAAGGGCGACCCCTTGGCGCTGTCGGTGAAGACGGCCATCAGGCCGTCGCCGATGAACTTGACGTTGCGGCCACCGTTCTTGAGGACAGGCTGGCAGGCGCGCTCGAAATATTCCGTCAGAAGCTCGGCCACTTCACTCGAGCCCAGCTTTTCTGCAAGAGAGGTGAAGTTCCGGATGTCCGAGAACAGCACCGTCGCATCCTGCAATTGCTCGGTGACCGCGCCCTCGGGGGCCTCCGCCAGGAAGGCTTGCGGCAGGCCGCCGTCGATGCTGTGTGCAAACGCCGCACGCAGGCGCTCCTCGCTTGCCGCAACTTCCGTCTGGATGACGGCTTCAACCAGCCCGCGTTTTTTGAGCTGCGCGTTGACGGCATCCAGCAGCTCGTTGCGCGTGAATGGCTTGGAGAGGTAATCGTCGGCGCCGCCCGTCATGCCCTTGCGCATGCTGTCCCGGTCGTCCAGCGCCGTGAGCAGGATGAAGGGCAGGGTGGCCATGGTCTTGTCGCCGCGTATGGCGGCCAGCAATTCAAAACCGTTCATGCCCGGCATGCTGACGTCGGAAATGATGAGGTCCGGCCGTATGCCCAGCGCGCGCTCCAGGCCCACCGCACCGTCGGGCGCCGAGATGGTGTCAAAACCCTCAAGCTTGAGCAGTCGCACGATGTTGTTGCGAATCGCGTCGTCGTCTTCAACAATGAGGATGGTGGTCATCTGCTTGAAGGGTTCAGTCTGGCGGGTAATTGAAAAATCAGAAAACTTGCCCTAGCCGCCGTGCTCAAGCGTGAACGACGCATGGCGGTCCTGCCCCAGCAGCTGCACCATTTGCGGCAGGGCGAGTTGCAGTTCGCCTTTCAGGGTGTGGGGCGGGTTTATCACGAACATGCCGCTGGCAGGCAGGCCCGGCCTAACCACGTCGCCTTCCTCATCTGTCGTTAACTTGCTCGATTTGACGGTTAAAACGACATGCAGCCAGCTTCGGGAGGCTTTGACCGCCAAGGTTTTGAGCTTGCGCGGCAGGTCATGCGCCTCTGGGCGGGGTATTACGGGGTACCAGACGACATAGGTGCCCGTGGCAAAACGCTTGATGGCATCGGCCATGCAGGCGCTGACGCGGGCGTAGTCGGACTTCATTTCATAGCTGGGGTCGCACAGCACCATGGCGCGCCGGGCAGGCGGCGGCAAAAAGGTCTTGAGTGCCTCAAAGCCGTCTTCGCGCGCCACGGCGACCTGGCGGCCCACGCCCAGCTGCTCGATGTTGCCGGACAGTGATTTGTAGTCGGTAGGGTGCAGCTCGAACAGCTTGAGCTTGTCGCGGCCACTGAGGAACTGCTGCTCGATAAACGGCGAGCCGGGATAAATCTTGAGGTGGGCCGGGTTGCCGGTCTCGGCAAACTGGGGGTTCAGGCCGCGGAGCAGGTCAATGTAGTCCTGCAAGGCGGGCGACAACACGACCGGCGCGCCTGCTTTCGGCCCCTTTTTGGCCGTTTTTGCAGCAACAGGCGGGACTTCCGGCGTTTCTTCGGGGGCTGCGGGTGTCTGGAACAGCCTGAACACCCCGTCTTTGGCCTCACCGCTGGTTTCGGTGTAATCGCCGTCCAGGCGGTACAGGCCGGCGCCGGCATGGGTGTCGATCACGGTCAGCGCCGTGTCTTTCTGGGTCAGGTACTTCATCAACGCGATCAGCGTGGTGTGCTTGAGCACATCGGCATGGTTGCCTGCGTGAAAGGCGTGGCGGTAGGAAAACATGGCTTGATGGTACCTGCTTGGCCGTGCTGCGGCAGCGGTTTCTGGCGGTGTTTTGCCCCTGTTTTTGCCCAAAACACGGTGATTGACCACTCAGGGCAAATTTTCATATAATCGAGGGCTTCGCAGCGACTTTGTGGTTCCGCGGCGAAGACTTAGGTAATGGAGAAATCCGTTGCCGGATTAACTGCCTAAGAGGTTCTCATCAGAAGAACGCCGACCGCAGAAAAGAACCCGCCAAACCTTCTTTTAAAGAGAAAACTCATGAAAACGTTCAGCGCAAAACCCGCTGACGTGACGCACGAGTGGTTTGTGATTGACGCGACCGACAAGGTCCTCGGACGAGTAGCCAGCGAAGTTGCTCTCCGTTTGCGCGGCAAACACAAGGCCATTTATACGCCTCACGTCGATACCGGTGACTTCATCGTCATCATCAATGCAGCCCAGCTGCGTGTCACCGGCGCCAAGCCGCTCGACAAAATCTACTATCGCCATTCCGGTTATCCAGGCGGCATCACTGCCACCAATTTCCGCGACATGCAAGCCAAGCACCCAGGCCGCGCTTTGGAAAAAGCCGTCAAGGGCATGCTGCCCAAGGGCCCGCTCGGCTACGCGATGATCAAGAAACTCAAGGTGTACGGTGGTGCAGAGCATCCGCATACCGCCCAACAGCCCAAAGTGCTGGACATCTAAGGAGCTATTGATGATTGGTGAATGGAACAACGGCACCGGCCGTCGCAAATCAAGCGTCGCCCGCGTGTTTATCAAAAAAGGTACCGGCAAGATCACGGTCAACGACAAGGACATCCAGGTGTTCTTCGGTCGTCAGACCTCCATCATGATCTGCCGCCAGCCCCTGTTTCTGACGAACCACGTCGAGACGTTTGACATCATGGTCAACGTCCACGGCGGCGGCGAGTCCGGCCAGGCCGGCGCAGTGCGCCACGGCATTACCCGTGCGCTCATCGACTATGACGCAAGCCTGAAGCCGGCCCTGAGCCAGGCTGGTTTCGTGACCCGCGATGCACGTGAAGTCGAACGTAAAAAGGTCGGTTTCCGTTCAGCACGCCGCCGCAAGCAGTTCAGCAAGCGTTAATCGCTTTTCTGGATTTGCGGCTCTGCTGCAAAAAAGCCGCCACGGTTCTGCCTGGCGGCTTTTTTATGGCCTGAGCACTTTTGTGTTCATTGCCGGCTCAAGCTGCGCATGTAAGTGAGTGCAAACAGTTACCGCGCTTTACGTCGACATTTTCCGGTCCGCGCCCGGTTTCCGTGCACAATGCCTTTCCCCTGAAAAAACGCAGAACGTCTTTTGAAATTCCGCCTCTTTCGTCGCCGCCTCACCATCAGCTCCCCCCGAATGGCCATCCGCAGTCACATGCCGTGGCCGCTGCGCTGGCTGCTGGGCGCCGTGATGCTGGGTTTCTCGGCTGCGGTGGCGCTCTGGGCTTTTGAGTTCGGCAAGGGGATTGCGGGGCTGGACACCAACGCCAAGGAGGAACTGCAGACCCTGCGTGCCGAGGTGCAGGCCCTGCGTTCGGACCGCGACAAGGCGCAGTCCATCGCCAACACGTCAGGCAGCCTGCTGACGGCGGAAAAAGCCGCCCAGGAGAAGATGGCCGGCCAGATCCGCCAGCTCGAGGCCGACAACCTGTTGTTGCGCGACGATTTGGGGTTTTTTGAGAAATTGCTGCCCGCAGGCGGAACGGATGGGGTGAGCATCCGCAGCCTGCAGGCCGAAATGGTGTCCGGGTCGCAGTTGAGATGGCAGGTGCTGGTGATCCAGCCGGTCAAGGGGGCGCCGGAATTCAAGGGCAAGCTGGATATGAACGTCAACGGAACGCTGGCCGGCAAAGCCTGGACAGCAACTTTGCCGGGCGGGGCACAAGTCTTGCAATTCAAACAATACCGACGGGTTGAAGGGGTTCTCGATTTGCCTCCTCAAGCCGTGGTACAAACTGTTACAGCTAAAGTTGTGGAGGGAACGACCAATCGTTCCGTGCAGACCTTCAAGCTGAAATAGCACCTTTTTACCCAAGGATTCGTCTCATGTTCGGCAAGAAAAAACAGCCTCCCATCAAAAGCCTGATCGCCCAGGGCACAGCTATTGAAGGCAATTTGAATTTCACCGACGGCCTGCGCATTGACGGCGATGTGGTGGGCAATATCTGCGCCGCCGAAGGCACGTCCAGCATCCTCGTCATCAGCGAGTCCGCCAGCGTGACGGGCCGCATCCATGCAGACCACGTCATCATCAACGGCAAGGTGCTGGGCCCGGTCCATGCCTCTGAACTGCTGGAACTGCAACCCAAGGCCAAAATCGAGGGCGACGTCTCTTACAAGGCCCTTGAAATGCATCAGGGCGCGGTCATCTTTGGTCAGTTGCGGCCGACCAGCCAGATGGCGGAAGAAAAACCAATTCTCACGCTCGCATCCGACAACACCAGCCAACCCCTGCTCGTAGCGGGTCAGTGAGCGCCAACATAGTTGCTACCGCAGGGGCAGCCGCATGATGGCATGCGGACGGTATGGTTGATCAGTTTGCTGTACTATTACCCTTCAAGCCCTGAATTACGGAGTTCCCCATGAGCGCAGTTGCCGAAGCTATCCAGACCGAAATGCCCCCACCGTTTGTCTTCACCGACAGCGCGGCGGCCAAGGTGGCGGACCTGATCGCCGAAGAAGGCAATCCGGAACTGAAGCTGCGTGTGTTTGTGCAGGGCGGCGGTTGCTCCGGCTTCCAGTACGGTTTTACCTTCGATGAAATCACCAACGAAGACGACACCACCATGACCAAAAACGGTGTTTCCCTGCTGATCGACGCGATGAGCTACCAGTACCTGGTTGGCGCCGAGATCGATTACAAGGACGACCTCGAAGGCGCCCAGTTCGTGATCAAGAACCCCAACGCCACCAGCACCTGCGGTTGCGGCTCCAGCTTCTCTGCCTGAGGACTGTTCCCGACCTGCTCTTTAAAAGCCGCCGCTGAGGCGGCTTTTTGCTTTCCGACCCGCTAAAAACAATGCCGCCTGAAACTGCCTCTAGGGCCACACCTGCCGAAGAAAAATCACTGCGCATGCTGCTCTGGCTGGTGGCTATCGGCTTTTTCATGCAGACCCTGGACGCCACCATCGTCAACACCGCGTTGCCGGCGATGGCGCGCAGCTTTGGGGAAAGCCCATTGCGCATGCAGTCGGTGGTGGTCGCCTATTCGCTGACCATGGCCATGCTGATTCCGGCATCGGGCTGGATTGCCGACCGATTCGGCACGCGCCGTGTGTATGTCGCGTCCATCGCGTTGTTTGTGATGGGCTCGGTGGCCTGCGCGCTGGCACGCAACGTCGACCAGCTGGTCATGGCGCGTGTAGTTCAGGGCATGGGCGGCGCCTTCCTGATGCCGGTGGGACGGCTGGCCGTCCTTCGCGCCTATCCCCGTGAGCGCTTCCTGCAGGCTATGAGCTTCATCGCCATCCCCGGCCTCGTCGGCCCGCTCGTGGGCCCCACGCTCGGTGGCTGGCTGGTGGAAGTCGCGACCTGGCACTGGGTGTTCCTGATCAACATCCCGGTCGGCCTGGTGGGTGCTGTCGCGACGCTGTTTTACATGCAGCACAACCCGAAAACCAGCATGCCGCGCTTTGACATCACCGGCTACCTGTTTCTGGCCTTCGGCATGGTGGCAGTGTCGCTGGCGGTCGATGGGGTGTCGGGCCTGGGGCTGAAACAGGTCAGCGTGCTGGTGTTGCTGATCTTTGGCCTCGCCAGCCTCACGGCCTACTGGTTGCACGCCACGAAGCGGCCTGACCCCCTGTTCTCGCCAAAGCTGTTTTCGATCCCGACCCTGAGCATCGGGCTGTTGGGCAATCTTTTCTCGCGTCTGGGCAGCTCCTGCATGCCCTTTCTGGTGCCGCTGCTCCTGCAGGTGGGCCTGAACTTCTCGCCGTTTCGCGCCGGCATGATGATGATTCCGGTGGCGGTCGCCGGCATGCTGGTCAAGCGTGTCACCACGCCGCTGATCACGCGTTATGGCTACCGCACGGTGCTGGTGACCAACACCGCGCTGGTGGGTTTCACGATGGCGAGTTTTGCCTTCATCACGCCGCAGCAACCACTGTGGCTGCACATCGTGCAACTGGCCGTGTTCGGGGCTGTCAACTCCATGCAGTTCACGGCGATGAACACCGTCACCCTGCGTGACCTCGAACCCAACATGGCCAGCAGCGGCAACAGCCTGCTGTCCATGGTGCAGATGCTGGCTATGAGCATGGGCGTGGCAGCGGCCGGTGCCGTTCTGGCAGGTTTTACCGGCTACTTCGGCACGGGCGAATCGTCACAGGTGCTGCACGCTTTCCAGGCGACGTTTGTCAGCATGGGCGTCATCACACTGGCCTCGGCAGGCATCTTCTGGCAGTTGTCGCCCGCGGTGCGTGTGGTCAAGAAAGCCGAATCGACCGAGACCTCGGGCCAGGGCTGAGGCGTTCTAGCGGTTCCGGTTCAGGCCGGGTAGATCGCACCCAGAACGCGCAGGCCAGCTGCGCCCGTCACGCTGGGCAGGTTGCCCGGCTGGCGGTTGATGGCCTGTCGCGCCAGCCACGCGAAAGCTGCGGCCTCCACCTGAAGCGGCGGCAAACCATGCGCCGCCGACGACACGACACGCATGCTGGGCAGCCCGGCGTGCAGGCGCTGCATCAGGTGGGTGTTGAACGCGCCACCGCCGCACACAATCAGCTCGCTGCTGCTGTGGGCGTGTGCATTCGCACTGTCGATGCACGCGCGGGCCGTGAACTCGGTCAGGGTGTTTTGTATGTCTTGCGGCTTTGCCGCGGCGTAAGGTGCAAGCTTGCCGGCCAGCCACTGCATGCTGAAGAGGTCGCGGCCCGTGCTCTTGGGTGGGCTCAGTTTGAAATAAGGCTCGGCCAGCAGGCTGGCGAGCAGCGCCGGCATCACATGGCCACTGGCCGCCCACACACCGCCGTCGTCAAACGGTTTACCCGTGTGCTGCTGGCACCAGGCGTCCATGAGCGCATTGCCGGGGCCGCAATCAAAACCAATGACGTGTGCATTGCTGCCTGAGGCCGGCAATACGCTGATGTTGGAGATGCCGCCTATGTTCAGCACGGCCACGCTTCGTTCGGCGCGCGCAAACAGGGCCTGATGAAAAGCCGGCACCAGCGGCGCGCCCTGGCCGCCCGCCGCCACGTCGCGGCTGCGGAAGTCGGCCACCACGTCAACACCTGTGAGTTCCGCCAGCAGGGCAGGGTTGTTGATCTGGAGGGTGTAGCCTGCGTCCTTTTGCGGTTGGTGCCTGACGGTTTGCCCGTGGGCACCTATGGCGGTCACCGCGGCAGGTGCTAGCGTCTTGAGCTTGTTGGCAACGCTGGCATAGACCTTTGCAATCGCATTGCCCGCCATCGCGGCGCGGTGCAGTTCGTTGTCGCCGGCAGTGTTCAGGGCCAGAAGTTCGGCGCGGAAAGGTGCCATGAAGGGCTCGCTGGCTGCTGCCAGCACCTGCATCTTCTCACCTGAAAAGTCGGCCAGCACACCATCGACACCATCGAGCGAAGTGCCTGACATCAGGCCGATATAGAGATCAGGCATGGACGTATTTTGCCGCAGTGTTCCGGGCATAAAAAAAGCGCCCATCGGGGCGCTGTTTTGTAGGGCCTGAGAAGGCTTATTCGGCGCGGGTCTGGCCGATCGTCGTTGCTGCCTGCAATTCGGTTTTGACGGTGGCAGCGGCCTGCCTGAACAGCGGCATCACAGCTGGCGACACGGGAATGGTCTCGCTCTGCTTGGCAATCGTCATCGGGTCTTGCTGCGTGCCGTTGACGCGCACTTCAAAATGCAGATGCGGGCCGGTCGCCCAGCCGGTCGAGCCGACCAGGCCAATCGTCTGGCCCTGGCTGACGTTCTGGCCGCGTTGCACCATGAGTTTGCTCAGGTGGGCATAAACGGTTTCGTGGCCGTTGCGGTGTTTGACGAAGACCACGTTGCCGTAGCCGTTCTGCACGCCCGAGAACTCCACCACGCCATCGCCGACCGCGCGTGCAGGCGTGCCGGTGGCGGCTGCAAAGTCGGTGCCGAGGTGGGCGCGCCACTTTTGCAGGATGGGGTGAAAGCGCATCGAAAAACCGCTGCTGATGCGCGAGAACTCGACAGGCGAGCTCAGGAAGGCGCGGCGCAAGCTCTGGCCGTCGAGGGTGTAATAACCGCCCTTGTTGGCAGCACCGGTGGCGTCAGCGCCCGGCGGCTGAAACCACATGGCCTGAAAGGCCTTGCCGGCGTTCACGAACTCTGCGGACAGCACGCGGCCAGTACGCAGCGCTTCGCCGTCGGCTTCCAGTGTTTCGTAGACCACGTTGAAGCGGTCACCCTTGCGCAGTGCACGGCGGAAGTCGATGTCGCCCGAGAAAATTTCAGCCATCTGCACGGCCACGCCGTCAGGAATGCGGGCTTCGTCGGTGGCGGCGAACAGCGAGGACTGGATGGCACCGCTGGCCAGGCGTGAGGTCGCAACGTATGGGGCAATCTCGACGCGTGAGGTGAAACCGGCGGCATCACGTTGCACCACGAGGCGCTTGAACATCGCTTCGTCGTCCGTCGGCCAGCGCATGGTCAGCTTTTGCAGTTGCTGGCTGTCGGTGGCTTCGACGGTGACGTTCTTGCCGGGACGGCCTGTCAACACCAGGCGGGCATTGGCATCGCTGCGCAGGAAGGCTGCTGCTGCGGCGTCATCGACATTCAGGCGCTTGAGCAGCGAGTCAAAGTTGTCGCTGCTGCGGGTGCTGTCGGTGCGAAACAGGTTGAATCGGAAATCGGCGAGCGCATCGGTCTGGCCCTGCGTGGGCAGGGGCTGCACGGCTTCCAGAACCTGGCGTACAGGCAGGTCGGACGCATCAGGTGCCATGGGCGCGACGCCGAAAGCGGTCACGCCCGTACCCAGCAGCAAAACTGCAAGGCTGGTGGTGACTCTTTTGGGGTGGCGACGCAGGCTGGTGGCGACGGAAAGCAGTGCTTGGGAGAAACTTGTCAGGCGCAAAACAAAAACTTCCAGCTAAAGTGCGGGCTTGCCACACCTTAAGATGGAGGCAGCCTGCCAAACAGGGTATCGGTGACCACCTGCGAATCTTGCTGATTCACTGCGTGGGACTTTTACAAACCGGACTCAAACGTTCTGGTCCTGATCAGCAATTTGCAGGCCAACTAAAATGGTGCATGGATGCAGGACGGCTGCCAGTATATATGTCAGACAGCACCCCGACCTATGAAAAACCCTTATGAATCAAGCGTCTGTTACAAAATACCCGGTCACTGAAAGTGTAAAGAATGCCCTGGCGGTGACCCTGAGGGGCTGTGAAGAGCTCATTCCGCAAGAAGACTGGGTACAAAAGCTGGCCAAAAGCGAGGCCACTGGCGTCCCATTGCGCATCAAATTGGGGCTGGACCCCACTGCGCCTGACATTCATGTCGGCCACACCGTGGTGCTCAACAAGATGCGCCAGCTCCAGGATCTGGGCCACACGGTCATTTTCCTGATCGGCGACTTCACCAGCCTGATTGGCGACCCCTCCGGCCGCAACAGCACCCGCCCGCCGCTGACGCCCGAGCAGATCAAGGTCAACGCCGAGACCTATTACCGTCAGGCCAGCCTGGTGCTGGACCCCGCCAAAACCGAGATTCGTTACAACAGCGAATGGTGCGAGCCACTGGGTGCCACCGGCATGATCCAGCTGGCCTCGCGTTACACCGTCGCCCGCATGATGGAGCGCAACGACTTCAACGACCGCTACAAGGCCGGCACCCCCATCAGCGTGCACGAGTTTTTGTACCCGCTGATGCAGGGTTACGACTCGGTCGCCCTCAAAAGCGACCTCGAACTGGGCGGCACCGACCAGAAGTTCAACCTGCTCATGGGCCGCCACCTGCAGAGCGAATACGGCCAGGAGCCACAGTGCATATTGACCATGCCGCTGCTCGAAGGCCTGGACGGCGTGGACAAGATGTCCAAGAGCAAAAACAACTACATCGGCATTTCAGAAGACGCCAATACCATGTTCGCCAAGGTGTTGAGCATTTCCGACGTGCTGATGTGGAAGTGGTACACGCTGCTGTCGTTCAAAAGCGAGGCCGACATCGCCGCGCTCAAGGCCGAAATTGAAGGTGGCCGCAACCCCAAGGATGCGAAGGTCGCACTCGCCAAAGAGATCACGGCGCGTTTCCACAACGCAGCCGCAGCCGATGCCGCCGAGCAGGACTTCATCAACCGCAGCAAGGGCGGCGTGCCTGACGACATTCCCGAACTCAGCCTGTCCGGCGCGCCCATGGGCATAGGCGCACTGCTCAAGGCCGCTGGCCTCGCACCTTCAGGCAGCGAAGCCACGCGCCTGATCGAAGGCGGCGGTGTGCGTGTGGACTCGAGTGTGGTGAGCGACAAGGCCCTGAAGCTCGATGCCGGAATCTATGTGGTTCAGGTCGGCAAACGCAAGTTCGCCAAAGTCACTTTGAGTTGAGTCCAGCGGGACCTTTCCCCACCCCTTCTTCCTGTGGGAGAAGGCAGGGATGAGGGCTAGCGGAACTTGATGTTGCGCTTTGGTGTAAGGCTCTAGCCCTCACCCCAACCCTCTCCCGCAGGGAGAGGGCACAAGAGGGACTTCAGGGGGCGGGGCTGGCCAGCGGCTTACCCTTTTCGACCACGTACACACCCACCAGCTTCACGGCGGCGCTGCCGTTGTTGTGGGCGTCGTGCACCACGCCTGCAGGCACCACAAACGATTCGCCGGCCTTGATCTGTTTCGGCGGCTGGCCGTCGACCAGCAGGGTCGCTTCGCCTTCCATCACGTAGCTGATTTCATCGCCAGGGTGGGTGTGGCGGCCGGCCTTTGCGCCGGGGGCGACTTCGACGCGGGCGACCACGGCTTCACGTCCGGGCACCGACACGTCGGCCTTGCCAACCATCACGCGGGTCAGGCCCGAGGCTTGTGCGAAAAGGGTGCCTGCTGCAAGGGTGAGCAGGCCGCCCAGAAGAATGGCTGAAGCGCGTTTGTTGATGGTCATGTTGTGTCTCCTCAGGTGATGGAAAAAAAGGCATGCAGCGCGGTGCCGCATGCCTTTTATCTTAGGGTTGCATTGCTGCATCCCGACCCGGTAACAACCCTCAAGCAGGCTCAGGCAGGCATTAACCAGCCTTCACGGCCTTCGCTTTGCCTGCCTGCTCCAGCATCTTCACCATCTCGCCAAAACCGCGAGATTTGGCCAGTTGCAGAGGCGTGTTGCCCTGCCTGTCCGTCAACTGCACATTGGCACCCGCGCCGATCAGCGCGCGCAGGGTTTCCTGGTGGCGCGGCCCGCCGTTGCCCAGCACGACGGACTCGATGGCCGCCGTCCAGTGCAGGTTGTTGACGTGGTCCAGCGGTGCATTCGCGGCAATCAGCTGCTTGACCACACCATCGTGGCCCAGGTGTGCCGCCGCAATCAGCGCCGTGCCGTCGTAACGGCTGGTGATCAGTTTCGCACTGGCACCTGAAGACAGCAGCACACGCAGCGTTTCTTCATCGTCTGCGACAGATGCAATCGTCACACCGTCATACCTGTCCTTGTCGAGCAGGTTGATGTCGGCACCGGCCTTGACCAGCGCACGTATGGCGTCACGCTGTTTGGCAAAACTCGCCACATGCAGCGGCGTGCGGCCGTTGCTGTCGCGTGCATTCAGGTCGGCTTTTGACGCTGCCAGCTTTTCGATCTTGGCAACATCACCCTTCTGCGCGGCCGCATGCAAGCCGGTGTAGGCCGCCGCTTCCGAGGCTGTGGGAGCGACCTGCGCCATGGCCGGACCGCCCGCGACAGCCGCCATGCCGATCAGGGCGGCTGCTGCGATATTTTTCACTTCAAAAAAACGTGTCCTGCGCATGGCGCTCTCCTTGATGAGTGGTGTTTAGAAGAAGGCGATTTACTTGAGCAGTTCCTTGACCTTGTCCAGCGCCACCATCGCGCACTGCTCGTCCAGGTTGCCGCCAGGCGCGCCGCCGATGCCGACTGCGCCAATCACTTCATTGCCGACTTTGACCGGCACGCCACCGCCCAGCAACAGATAGCCGGGGATGTTGCCCAGATTGGCCGCAGCAGGGTTCTTCTGCGAACCTTCCATCATGGCCAGCGTGGTGTTCTTGGCCGATGCAGACGTGAAAGCCTTGGCTTGGCTGGCGCCCAGCGTGTGCGGGCCGGCATTGTCGGCGCGCATCACGGCACGCACGGTACCCGCACGGTCAACCACCGTAGCCGCCACGGCATATCCGTTGGCAGCGCAGGCAGCAACGCTGGCCGATGCGATCTGGTTTGCCAGTTCGAGAGACATGTTCTTTTCGGTGCGAACGGCCTGTGCGTTGGCGGTTGCAGCAGCGACCAGGGTCAGGGCGAGTGCAGAAAATTTGATGATGTTGCGCATGGTGTTCTCCATTTATGTCGTTGTCAAACCGGTTGAATTAACCGTGAATGAACTTTAAAAAATGGAGGGCGTGTTGCCCATTCGTAGGCTTACGCGAGGGGCTCCGTAGAACTACGGAGTAGTTCCTGTCTGACCGGGCCAGACGTAGGTATGGAAGAGGATAAAAGCGGCGATATTGATGACCACCGTGCCCCAGAAAGCGCTGCGAAACGAAGCTTTGCTCGACTTATGCCGCAAAAGTTGCTGCGCGATCAAACCGCCAGGCCAACCTCCAGCAAGTCCCAAGAGTAAAAGTGATTGCTCTGATAGACGCCAACGACCACCGACCGCCGCTGACTTGTCAATAGCGTATGCCAACAAGCACACGATGCTAAGGGCCAAATACTTTCCGGCAAACCATATGGACACCCCTTTGGTGAGCAACAAGCCAATGTAAATGGCAATGAAGCAGGGGATGGCTAGCGCGCTGGGCAAGCTCCAGGACGTGGTGGAGGCTGGTTTCCTGTGCTGGACTCTCCGTGGCGCCGATTCAACGCCGACATTTGCGGCGCGTTTCTGCCCGTTGCGGTTCAGTTCGATTTCGAAGGTGAAGTGTTGGCCGATTTTGGGAGGGCGTAACTGCGTAGGCACGGCGGAAATATGCAAGAAGATCTCTTGTCCGCCGCCTGACGGCTCAATAAAACCAAAGCCGCGCTCTGCATTCCAGGATTTGACGTGGCCAGCGAATCTCATGGCGCCAGATAATTTTTAAGGTCGTATGCAGGAGGCGATAGAACCCTCTGTTCGTCGCAGATTTTAGTGTGCAGCATCCACCAACGCCGCATACTGCCGTATCAACTGCGCCAACGACTCCGCTTCCAGCTTCGCAAACAAATTAGCTCTATGCGTCTCGACCGTACGCGGCGACACGTCCAGCGCCCGCCCAATCTCCTTGTTGGTCAGCCCCGCAACGATCAGCCCCAGCACCTCACGCTCACGTTCCGACAGCTGCGCAAACCGCTCCTGCGCCTGCCTGTCGTTCTTGTTGCGCTCGCGTGACTTGACATGCTGCCGCACGGCGTTCTGCAGCGCCTCCAGCAGCTGTTCGTCGTTGACGGGTTTCTCCAGAAACTCCGCTGCGCCTGATTTGAAAGCGCGCCGGCACATCTCGACCGTGCCGTGGCCGGTCAGCATGATGACGGGCTGGTCGACGCCCTGGGCCATTAGGGTGTCCAGTACCGTCAGGCCGCTGATGCCGGGCATGCGCACGTCGAGCACGATGGCGCCTATGGTGTCGCGATCAAAACCGGTCATGAAGGCTTGCGGGTCGGCCCAGGGTTGCACGCGCAGGCCGACGGTGCTGATGAGCAGTGACAGGCCGTCGCGCACGGCTGCGTCGTCGTCGATCAGGTGAATCAAAGGCGACAGGATGGCTGCGCTCATGCGGGCTTCTTGTCTGCACCCACCAGCGGCAGCGACAACCGGAACACCGCACCGCGAGGCGCATTGTGCGCGGCCGTCAAACCTCCACCCATGCCGGTTGCCAGTGTTTCGCACAGGCTGAGGCCGAGCCCCAGGCCGCTCTCGCGGGTCGTGAAGAAGGGCTCGAAGATGCGGGGCAGCACCTCGGGGGCAATGCCCGGGCCGGTGTCGCTGACGGTCATCACGCCCAGCCTGCCTTCGCTGCCCAGACGGAGGGTGAGCTTGCGTTCTGCAGCGGGGACTTTGTCCAGGGCTTGCAGGGCATTCATCAGCAGGTTGTGGATGATCTGGTCGAGGGCAATCGGCTCGGCCATCACCACCGGCGAGGCCTGTTGCAACACCACCTGTGGTGACACGTCGCGCTTTTTGAATTCCGGCTCCAGCAAATACAGCGCGTTGTTCACCGCGTCCTGCAGGTTGATGCTTTCGGGTTTGGCGGCGTGGTCGGGGCGCTCGATGGCGCGGCGCAAACGGCCCACGACATCTGATGCGCGGCGTGCCTGCTCGGCGGCCTGTTTCATCGCATTGCGCGCGGTGTCGAGTTCGGGCGGGTCATCCGCCAGCAGGCGGGTGGCGGCCTGTGTGTTGGCGAGCAGCGCGGTCAACGGCTGGTTCAGTTCATGCGCCATGCCGGCA
This sequence comes from Pseudomonadota bacterium, assembly GCA_040387435.1. Lineage (GTDB taxonomy): Bacteria > Pseudomonadota > Gammaproteobacteria > Burkholderiales > Burkholderiaceae_C > Polaromonas. Next base: position 13,944 of record JAZKDR010000001.1, on the reverse strand, counting down.
GCCAGCTCGCCCATGGTGTTGAGGCGTGCGACCTGGCCCAGGCGCAGCAGTTCTTCGGCGCGCTGGCGCTCGGCGCGCTGGCGCAGCAGGGCCAGGGCTGTGGACAGCACGGCCGCCACCAGCACGGCCCACGCCGCCATCCAGGCCCAAGGCATTTCGCCCCAGCCGACCTGGCGCAGCGCGTACACATCGAAGGGCTGGCTGTCGGTGGCGAGGTGTTTGTGAAAGTCAAAACGCCAGCCGCCTTCTGCGATGCGGCCGGGCTGGATGACAAAGGTCTGGCTGTCCTGCTCCAGCGTCACGCGCACCGGGCTGGCCTCGGGCGTCATGGGCCATTCGCTCCAGGGCACGACGGCGCGCACATCCATCTGCAGGCTATAGCTGACCGGGTCGGCGGCCAGCACCAGCTGGTAGCGGCCGCGTGCAAAGTCGGTGACGGCCAGTACCGGGCGCTTGAGGGCGCGCGAGACGGTTTCGGCTTTGGTCAGGCGTTCATCGGGCCAGGCGGCATCGACCTCGCGCCGCTGCACGCCGATGATTTGCGGGTAGACCGACGGCAGGCGCTGCTCGGGTTGTGCGGATGCAGGCTGGGGAAGGCCAGGTTGCGAAGGGCCAGGTTGCGCAAGGTCAGGCGCGGCCTGCATCAGCGCCAGCATGGCCATCACGGCGTCGTGCTGTACCGCGCGCTGGCTCAGCAGGCGGTGGGCGATGCGGGCGTCGGTTTCGAACGAATCGCGAATCCGGCCCAACTGCAGGCGCCCCAGCGCGAGGCAGCCGACGGCGGTGATCAGGCACCAGAGAAGAATCCAGGGCCATCGGCGGTACAGGGTGGGGAGCATGCGGGCATTCTTGCATAGCGGGATAGCACCCGGTCATCTGTCGCCGGCACCGTGAATAATGCGAAGGTCGCACCGGCTTTCACCACCTGATCTTTCCAACGCCCGATTCTGGAGTTCCCATGAAGCAACTTTCTGCCCGTTTTAAATCCCTGTCGCTGGTCGCCGTGGCTGCAGCCTTGTTCGGTGGCGCTGCAGCTGCAGCCGACATCGCCGTGCTCAGTGCCGGCGCCATCGAGCCCGGCCTGAAGGCCGCCGTGTCTGCTTATGAAAAGCAATCCGGCCACAAGGTGCAGATCACCTTCAACACCGCGCCCGAACTGAAAAAGCGCATGGACGGCAACCCGGCGTTCGATGTCGTGATTGCGCCGCCTGCGGTCATCGGTGAGTTCGCCGGCGCCGGCAAGCTGGCCGAAACGCGGGCCAACGTCGGCCGCGTGGGCATGGGCGTGGCGGTGCGCGAAGGCGCGCCAGTGCCGGACATCTCCAGCGCCGATGCGATGAAGCAGTCGGTGCTGGCCGCCGACTCGCTGGTGTTCAACCGCGCCTCGACGGGCCTGTACCTGGAAGGCCTGCTCAAGAAGATGGAGGTCTACCCTCAGGTCGAAGGCAAGTCCACGCGTTACCCCGACGGCGCGGCGGTCATGGAGCATGTCATCAAGGGCAAGGGCCGCGAAGTCGGCTTTGGCGCGATCACCGAAATCCTGCTGTACAGCAGCAAGGGCCTGAAGTTTGTCGGGCCCGTGCCTGCAGCGGTGCAGAACTACACCTCGTACACGGCGGCGCCGCTGGCATCCGGCAAGCAGCAGGCGCTGTCGCAGGAGTTTGTGAGCTTTCTGGCCGGCCCGGTGGGCAAGCCGCTGTTTGTGGCGGCGGGCGTGACCGACTGACGGGCGCCTGATGAAGGCAGTGCTTCAGCGCGTGAGGGAAGCGCGCGTCGAGATTGCGGGCGAGACGGTGGGCCGGATCGGCCAGGGCCTGCTGGTGCTGGTGTGTGCCGAGCGCGGGGATACAGATGCCCACGCGGACAAGCTGCTCGCCAAGATATTGAAGCTGCGGATTTTTTCGGATAGTGCCGCCAGCGCCGGGCCGCCCCAAGCCAGGCCGGCCCCCTCGGGGGGCAGCGACGTACGCGAAGCGACGAGCGTGGGGGCAGGTAGTTCGGGCAAGATGAACCTGAGTGTTCAGGATGTCAAAGGCGGTTTGCTGGTGGTGAGCCAGTTCACGCTGGCGGCGGATGTCTCCGGCGGCAACCGGCCCAGCTTCACGACAGCCGCGCCGCCCGACGAGGGCCGGCGACTGTACGACTACCTGGTGGCGCAGGCCCGGGCCTTGCACCCGGAGGTCGCCACTGGCCAATTCGCCGCCGACATGCAGGTGCATCTGGTCAACGACGGGCCCGTCACCATCCCGATGCAGCTCTGATTTACTATTAAATCAGTAGCGGCTCACGCTCGTTTCTATTGGCCTGCAGCCGTTTTGATGCCTGAAAATGGCCTCTTTTTGCCTGTTTTTTAAGCAGACTGATTTCTGAGGACCAGCTCAAGCTCGAAAAGTTAATATGGAAGTTAACTTTTTATGGAAATTTGACGTACACGGCAAAAATTTAGCGTGTACGTTAAAAATGGAAGCTGTCCCTTTAGTAAGGCGACTTGATACCCAGCCCGGCCAGGATTTCAATCTCACGCGCTTCCATGGCCTCGGCATCCGCCTCGCTGGTCTCGTGGTCCCAGCCCTGGGCGTGCAGCGTCCCGTGCACCAGCAGGTGGGCGTAATGCGCCGCCAGTGTCTTTTTGTTTTCTTTCGCCTCTTTGGCGATGACCGGCGCGCACAGTACCAGGTCGGCCGTGACCACCGGTTCGCGGGTGTAGTCGAAGGTCAGCACATTGGTGGCGTAGTCGCGCTGGCGGTAGCTGCGGTTCAGCGCCTGGCCTTCGTCGGCATCGACGATGCGGACGGTAATTTCGGCGTCGCTGTCGAGCGCATGGCGAACCCAGCGGGCGACGCTGTGGCGCGGCAGGGCGGCGCGGTGGCGTTTGGCGTCTTTCAGCTCGCCGAACTGCAACGACAGGCTGAGGTTTTTAAGAGCCATTGCGACTCCGCGCGCTGGTCTTGCGGACGGGCTTCGTGACATCGACATCGTCGTCATTGCCCTTGCCTCCGCCGGTTTTGTCGTAGGCATCGACGATGCGCGCCACTAGAGGGTGGCGCACCACGTCGGCACTGGTCAGGCGTGTGATGGCAATGCCCTTGACGCGCTTGAGCACACGTTCGGCATCGACCAGCCCGCTCAGTTGGGTGCGCGGCAAATCGACCTGGCTCACGTCGCCCGTCACCACGGCTTTGCTGCCGAAGCCGATGCGGGTCAAAAACATCTTCATCTGTTCGGGCGTGGTGTTCTGCGCCTCGTCGAGGATGACGAAGGAGTGGTTGAGCGTGCGGCCGCGCATGAAGGCCAGCGGCGCAATCTCGATCTGCTGGCGCTCGAAGGCCTTCTGCACGCGTTCAAAACCCATCAGCTCATGCAGCGCGTCGTACAGGGGCCGCAGGTAGGGGTCGACCTTCTGGCTCAGGTCGCCGGGCAGAAAACCCAGGCGCTCGCCGGCTTCGACGGCCGGGCGGGTCAGCACGATGCGCTGCACCGCGCTGCGCTCCAGTGCATCGACCGCGCAGGCCACAGCCAGGTAGGTCTTGCCGGTGCCGGCCGGGCCTATGCCGAAGGTGATGTCGTGGGCAGCGATGTTTTCAAGGTACGTGCCCTGGTTGGTCGTGCGGGCGCGCAGGTCGGCGCGGCGGGTCGACAGCGCGGAGGCATCGGGCGCCGCACCCATGGCGGTGTCGCCAGCCAGCATCAGCTGCACGGTTTCTTCAGGGATGGGGCGCTGCGCCATTTCGTACAGCGCCTGCAGCACTTCCAGCGCCTGGTTGGCCTTGACCTTGGTGCCGTCGATCTTGAACTGCTCGAAGCGGTGCGCAATCGTCACGTCCAACGCTGCCTCGATGGTGCGGATGTGGACGTCCATGGGGCCGCACAGGTTGCCCATGCGGGTGTTGTTCGGGGGCGTGAAGGTGTGGCGGAGGATCAAGGGCACCTCTATAAATTAATTTTTCAGGCGAATTGCGTCGTTGGGCGGTGCTCGCAATCCTCACGTACCTCAAGTACGTTCCGGTTGCTGCGCTCCGTCCGCCTAGCACTTCATCCTGAAAACCTTAATTTCTAGAAGTGCCCTCACGGCTTTTGGATTTCCTGAGCACGGGGTAAAACACCGGCTCAGATGTGATTGTCGGCCTAATTTGCTGCTGCAGCCCGGCTGATAAGATTTGCCCATGATTGGACGCATCTCCGGCCTGCTGGCTGAAAAGAACCCCCCCGAAATCCTGGTGGACTGCAACGGCGTGGGCTATGAGGTGCTGGTACCCATGAGCACCTTTTACAACCTGCCGGGCCTGGGTGAAAAAGTCAGCCTGCTCACGCATTTTGTGGTGCGTGAAGACGCGCAAATCCTTTACGGCTTTGCCCAGCCTTCAGAGCGGGCCGCCTTCCGCCAGCTCATCAAGATTTCAGGCGTCGGCCCGCGCACCGCGCTCAGCGTGCTCAGCGGCATGAGCGTCGAAGAACTCGCCCAGGCCGTGACCCAGCAGGAAGCCGGCCGCATCATCAAGGTGCCCGGCATAGGCAAAAAAACCGCCGAGCGCCTGCTGCTGGAACTCAAGGGCAAGCTGGGTGCCGACATCGGCATACACGTCAACGTCAGCAGTGACAGCCAGTCGGACATCCTTCAAGCCCTGGTCGCACTCGGCTACAGCGACCGTGATGCGGCGCTGGCGCTGAAAGCGCTGCCAAAAGATATTGGCGTGAGTGATGGCATCAAGCTGGCGTTGAAGGCGTTGGCGAAGTGAGCAAGCGTGGATTTTTTATTGCCCTGATGGTTTTTGGTTTCTTAAGCCCGACTTATTCCCAGTCAGTCGAGAGTTTCATGGTTCGTGAGATCGCACCCTGTGGAAAGTTGATGGGGAACGGAACGGTTCGCACGGACGCCGAACATGAGCAGCCTTGCGACAATCCAGGGATCAATGAGGTCGTGGTCAAGAAGTTTGCCGACAACGCGGTTGGTGTATTGCTCAAGTACTCTGACTACGGGCGATCTTGGGCAAAACTGATTGATTGCAGTTTTGTCGGTGAAGGACGCCTTAACGAAGGCAAGCTTCGAATATCCAGAGTGGTGAGTGGAAAGAGTCGGGAGTCCTGTGAAATTGTTGTTTCGGGACTGCCAGCAAAAAACCAGAAAACTGCATCCCTAGAGTTCGAGCTAAGCGGGTGTAAGGATGCCGACGTTTGTTCCCATGAACTAACTGCATTTGGTCCTATAGCCGGCAGAGTTGAGGCTGCTTTCAGTCCAACGTTTGACTGCAGGCGCGCCAGCAATCAAACCGAGAAAGCTATCTGCCTCGACTGGACGTTGTCTGAACTAGATTTCGAAGTTGCTACGCTATGGGACAGGATCAACGCCGAGCCTGCAAGTGTTGAAATGGCCGCACATAGGCAATGGCTGCAGCGTCGCAATAGCTGCGTAGCGGATCAAAAGTGCATTGACGCCGCTTACAAGCTAAGGGTGGTTGCACTTTGCACGCGGCTTGGTGGAAAGCTGGACAAGTCACAACACTGCTCTCAAAGATGACCATTCAAACCGACGACTTCATGCCCGGCACGCCGCCTGAAAAGCGCGTGATGTCGGCCGTGCCCGCTTCGCCGAATGAAGAGGCGATCGAGCGCGCCTTGCGCCCCAAACTGTTTGACGAATACGTCGGCCAGAGCAAGGTGCGCGACCAGCTGGAAATTTTTATCGGGGCGGCCAAAAAACGCAGCGAGGCGATGGACCATGTGCTGCTGTTCGGCCCGCCGGGCCTGGGCAAGACCACGCTGTCGCACATCATTGCGCATGAGCTGGGCGTCAACCTGCGGCAGACCTCGGGACCGGTGCTTGAAAAACCGAAAGACCTCGCAGCGCTGCTGACGAATCTTGAAAAGAACGATGTTCTCTTCATCGACGAGATTCACCGCCTGAGCCCGGTCGTCGAGGAAATTTTGTACCCCGCGCTGGAGGACTACCAGATCGACATCATGATCGGCGAAGGCCCGGCGGCGCGCAGCATCAAGCTCGACCTGCAGCCCTTCACGCTGGTCGGTGCCACCACCCGTGCAGGAATGCTGACCAACCCGCTGCGTGACCGCTTCGGCATCGTCGCCCGGCTGGAGTTTTATACGTCGGACGAACTGGCCCGCATCGTGGCGCGAAGTGCCAAGCTGCTCAATGCACCGATGGACGAAGACGGTGGGTTCGAGATTGCCCGCCGATCACGCGGTACGCCCCGCATCGCCAACCGCCTGCTGCGCCGCGTGCGTGACTATGCCGATGTGAAAGGCACGGGCCACATCAGCCTGGACATTGCCAACCGGGCGCTGGCCATGCTGGATGTCGACCCCCAGGGCTTTGACGTGATGGACCGCAAACTGCTCGAAGCCGTGATCCACCGCTTCGACGGCGGCCCTGTCGGCCTGGACAACATCGCGGCCAGCATTGGTGAGGAGCGCGACACGATTGAAGATGTGATCGAGCCCTACCTGATACAGCAGGGCTATCTGCAGCGTACGCCGCGCGGGCGTATCGCCACACTGGCGGCATATCGGCATCTGGGTGTGGCGCCGCCCGCCAGCGGCAACGAACTCTTTACCTGAGCTGACTGATCAGGTCAGCGCCCCGCGCGCATCGACCTTGATGATGCGCTCCACCGTCCCCTTGAGCAGGCCGCCGCGCACGCCGATCATCACGTCGTGCAGGTTGACTGTCGGGTCGCAATGACCGGGGATCAGCCAGAGCAGGCTGCCGAGGTTGGGCAGGCGTGTGTTGCCAGCGGCGGGTTTGAGGATGCCGTGCTCGTCACCACCGTTGGAATACTCCAGCGTGCTGCGTGAACTGAAGGCGTGCACCTTGGGCATGCCGGAATCAATCGCATGGCTTTTATGCCCGGCATCGCAGACCACGTAGCCCTGATCCGCATGGGTGCTGATGACCTGCGTCTTGACGAACAGCGCGTGCTCAAAACGCGGATGGGCGGGGTCACGCTGGTTGGCGGCGTAATCGGCGTCCATGAACAGGTAAGAGCCTGCCTGCAACTCGCCATAGACGCCGCTGGCAGCTTCCAGCGTGACGGTGCCTGTGCCGGCACCCGTGACCAGCCCGGCCTTCAGGCCCTCGGCTTCCAGCAAGCGGCGCGTCATCGCCACCGCCTTGATGGCGTCGGTGATGGCCACGCGCCGCTCGGCCGGCGTTCGCAGGTGTTGTGCCTTGCCGTGGTAGGCCTGCAGGCCGGTGAAGTTGAGCGCAGGGTGTTTGCGTATCTCCAATGCCAGCGCGACGGCTGCTGCGCCGGGCTCGACACCGCAGCGGTTGTGGCCGACGTTGAGTTCGACAAACACATTGATCTCGGTCGCGATGCCCGATGCGGCGCGCGACTCGTTCATGATGGTGGCCAGGCGCGTGATGCCATCGACGCTGTCCACGCAGATGGCGATGCGGCCTGCGTGCGGCAGCACGTGCCGTGTCAATGCCGCAATGCGCGCCAGCTTGAGCGGTGCAATCACCTCGTTGGTGATGAAGACGTTGTAGACGCCGCCCGCCACCATGGCCTCGGCCTCCGAGGTCTTTTGCACGCACACACCGACCGCGCCCTGCGCCATTTGAAGTTTGGCGATCTCGGCGCTCTTGTGCATCTTGGCGTGCGGGCGCAGCTTGACCTTGTGCAGGTCGGCAAAGGCGGCCATGCTGGCAAGGTTGCGGTCCATCGCGTCGAGGTCAATCACCAGGGCCGGCGTATCGATGGCACTGACGGGCTGCCCGATCAGCTTGTTCAAATGGTCTTTGACGTGAATGGTGGCCATGGGTGTTCTAGCTCGTTGTCTCGTCGAGCGCGTCGTTGTCGAGGTGGTGGGTGTCTGCCCAGCCAACCAGCGTGAAGCCTTCAGGCGTCCAGAGCAGGCGGTTGATGGCGGCGTTGCCCAGTGCCCAGGTACGCGGGGCCTGGATGTCCAGCCGGGTCGCGGCCCGGTAAAGCACATCCATCACGCCGCCATGGCCGACCATGGCGATCAGTTCGCCCGGGTGACGCGCAGCGAGCCTGTCGGCAGCCGCGACCACACGTTCACGCAGGGCCACTAGTGATTCGCCACCCGCAGGCGAGAAGTCCGGGTCACGTTTGCGCCAGCGCATGGACTGCTCGGGCAACAGCGTTTCGATTTCTGCAAAGGTCTTGCCTTCAAAGTCGCCGAAACCCCGCTCGCGCAGGCCTTCTTCCTTGATGACCTCGATGCCCAGCGCGCGGCCGAGGTATTGCGCGGTTTCCCAGGCGCGGGCCAGGTCGCTGGCATAGATGGCGGTGATGGGTTCGTCCTTGAGGGCGTCTCCCAGCCGCTCGGCTTGCCAGCGGCCATTGGCGCTCAGCGGGATGTCGAGCTGGCCCTGGATGCGGGTGTCCACGTTCCATGCGGTTTCGCCATGACGGATGGCGATGACTCGGGTCGGGTCCGCCATCAGTCCGGCCGCAGCGCAGGGCCGCCCCAAGCAAGGCCAGCCCCCTCGGGGGGCAGAGAGCTACACGCAGTGAGTAAACGTGGGGGCATCATCTAGCGAGGAATTTCCACGTTGATGCGCCGTGTTCCCGGCGCGGGTTGCGGGAACCCTAACAAGGCAGAGTCCAGCATCGCGGGCAGCACTGCCAGCGTGTCGCCCCAGACGCCCTCATGGTAGGCGCGGGTTTCAAACACCACCTTCTGGTTGGACAGGTCGCGCATCAGTATCGTCAGGTCGCGTTTGTAATAGGGTTCACCAAAGCGCATGGGGTAACCGAAGCCGTAAGGCCCGATGGGCCCGCCCATGAAGATGCCCGGCCCGCCAAACAGCAAGCCATCGTCAGGGAAGCGTTCGAGGAACTGGGTGTTGAACATGACCTGCACGCTGTAGCGCGCCTTCTGCGGGTCCTGCACCATACCGACGCGCGCCAGGCTGGTGGTGGCAATACCCTCAAGCCTGTCCTGTTGCACGGTTTGCTGGGAGGGCAGGCGTTCAAAGCGATACGGCGTGCCGGGAACAGGTGGCGCCGATGTCCATGCGGGGAATGCCGTGACATCGCTGTCCACCAGCCGCATGCCCGAGCAGCCGGCCAGTACCAGCATGGTCACCAGCGTAGCCGCTACCTTGATCCAGCGATTCATGCGTGTGTCTCCGGCCTGAACATAGGGGCTTCCGGCCTAAAACCCGTTAAGGGAGATGACCGACGTGCCTGCCGGCATGCGGGCTGCGAGGGGCTCACCAAAATCTTCTGCGTCGAAGGCCTTGTCGCCATCGGCATCAGCGACACCGGTGGTGCGTATGTTTTTGAAGTCGTGGCGCTTGTTGTCCATCAGGTGCGAGGGCACGATGTTCTGCAGGCTGGCAAACATGTTTTCCAGGCGGCCGGGGAATTTTTTGTCCCACTCGCGCAGCATGTTGCCGACCTGCTTGCGCTGCAGGTTTTCCTGGCTGCCGCACAGTGTGCAGGGAATGATGGGGAAGTCGCGCACCTGCGCCCAGCGGGTCAGGTCTTTTTCAGTCACATAGGCCATGGGCCGGATGACGATGTTCTTGCCATCGTCGCTGACAAGCTTGGGCGGCATGCCCTTGAGCTTGGCCGCGAAAAACATGTTCAGGAAGAAGGTCTGCAACATGTCGTCGCGGTGGTGGCCCAGCGCAACCTTGGTGCAGCCCAGCTCGCCAGCCACGCGGTACAAAATGCCGCGGCGCAGGCGTGAGCACAGCGAGCACAGGGTCTTGCCCTCTGGGATCACACGCTTGACGATGCTGTAGGTGTCCTGGTTCTCGATGTGAAAGGGCACACCCAGCTTGCCCAGGTACTCGGGCAGGATGTGCTCGGGAAAGCCCGGCTGCTTCTGGTCGAGGTTGACGGCCACCAGCTCGAAGTTGATGGGTGCCCGTTTTTGCAGCTTGAGCAGGATGTCCAGCATGGCGTAGCTGTCCTTGCCGCCGGAGACACAAACCATGACCTTGTCGCCTTCTTCAATCATGTTGAAGTCGACAATCGCACGGCCCACCTCGCGGCACAGCCGCTTTTCGAGCTTGTGGTCCTCGCGTTCGATTTTCAGCGTGTTTTGCACGCGGGCTGAACTTGCCTGCTGCTCAACATCGCTTTCCCAGACTACGCTCATGTCATTGCTCCCGAATTTGGTGTCATGTGGTTCACCACTGTCCTGTTTCGACGCGAATGGCGACTTCGCAGTCTTCAAAAATCTCAAGCTTGGCAATCTTTACCCGCACACCCAGCACGCCCGGCAACGTCATCAGGCGATGCGCCAGCTTGCCGATCAGGCTCTCCAGCAAATTTACATGCTCGGCCGTGCATTCGTTGATGATGATTTGCCGCACCTTCCTGTAGTCCAGCACGTGGCCGATGTCGTCGTCGCTGGGCATCAGCGGCTGCGTGCCGAGGTTCAGTTCTGCATCAACCTGTATGGGCTGCGGCGCCCGCTTTTCCTGCTCAAGAATGCCGAGGTTGGCGTCAAAGCGCAAACCGGTCAGCGTCAGGATCTGGGTGCCTCTTGTATTGAACATGGTGTGGGCCTAAAAGTTCCGGGTCTCAGGCCTTGGGGGCCATCAGCGAGAAGTCGCGTTCGAAGCGCATCAGGTGCTGGCCGCCGTCGACGAGGAGGGTGGTGCCGGTGATGGACTGGTTCTCCAGCGCAAATTTCACGGTCGCGGCCACGTCGGCCGGTGTCGATGAGCGGTTCAGGGGCGACAGCTTGTGCAGGGCTTCGAATTGCTGCTCGCTCAGCATGTGGCTGGTCAGCGTCAGGCCCGGCGCCACACCCACCACACGCACCTGCGGTGCCAGCGCCATGGCCAGCATGGTGTTGGCGGCTTCCAGGGCCGCCTTGGAGAGGGTGTAGCTGAAAAAATCGGGGTTCTGGTTCCAGAGTTTCTGGTCCAGCAGGTTCACCACGGCACCGGTCGCGTTGCGGGACGTGACATGCACATGCAGCGCCTGCGCCAGCAGGATGGGCGCGCCGGTGTTGCTGCGCAGGTGTTTTTCAAGGGCAGCAAAACTGAAGCTGGCGTGGCTGTCGTGCTCGAAGGTGGATGCGTTGTTGACCACCGCATCGACCTGGCCAAACCGGGCAACCACGGCCGGCAGCAGCTTGTTGACATCGGCTTCTTCGGCCAGGTCACAGGCAAAAGCCGCTGAATCGCCCGACAGCGTGGCGCAATCGGCCGCCGTTTGCCGGGCCTGCGCTTCAGAACTGCGGTAGTGCACGGCGACCTTCCAGCCCGCTGCGGCGAGCGCGAGCGCGATCTCGCGGCCGAGCCGCGTGGCGGCGCCGGTCACAAGAACTACAGGGGCAGGTCGCGTTTCGGACATCAGGTGGTGTGCAGTGCGGGCGGGAGGGGTGCAGGGATAGCCGACAATCACGGGCTGTGACTTTGACGACCAACTCCCCCATTTTACCGGGCAGCCTGCAAAAGCATATGGCGGCGGCCATTGAGGCTGCCGGCGGCTGGCTGGGCTTTGACCGCTTCATGGCGATGGCGCTTTACACGCCCGGCTGGGGCTACTACGCCAATGGCCTGCAAAAGTTTGGATTGATGCCGCAATCGGGCAGTGATTTTGCGACCGCGCCGGAGATGTCGGCCCACTTTGGCCGGGCCTTGGCACGCCAGGTGGCCGAGGCGCTGGACGCGTCGGGCACGGACGAGGTCTGGGAGTTCGGGGCTGGTACCGGCGCGCTGGCCTCGCAGCTGTTGGCATCGCTGGGCAGCAAGGTGGCGCGCTACACCATCGTCGATTTGTCTGGCAGCCTGCGCGAGCGCCAGGGTGAGCGGCTGGCCATGTACGGCGACAAGGTCCGCTGGGCAGCTGAATTGCCCGCGCAGATCAGGGGCGTGGTGGTGGGCAACGAAGTGCTGGACGCCATGCCGGTCAAACTGCTGGCGCGTGTGGCGGGTGTGTGGCATGAGCGGGGTGTCGCCCTGCACGAGGGTGGTCTTGTGTATGCAGACCAGGCCACGGACCTGCGCCCGCCGGTGGAGATTGAAGGCCCGCACGACTACGTGACGGAGATACATTCGCAGGCAGAGGGTTTTGTGCGGACGGTGGCCGACCGGCTGGCCGCTGGCGCAGCCTTTCTCATCGACTACGGCTTTCCCGAGCAGGAGTACTACCACCCGCAGCGCAGCATGGGCACGCTCATGTGCCACCGCCTGCATGTGGCCGACGCCAACCCGCTGGTCGACGTGGGCGACAAGGACATCACCGCACATGTCAACTTCACGGGCATCGCACTGGCTGCGCAGGAAGCTGGCATGACCGTGCTGGGCTACACCAGCCAGGGACGCTTTTTGTTGAACTGCGGCCTGGTCGACGGCCTCGAAGAGGTGAGCCTGCCTGAGCGTGTGATGGTGCAAAAACTCATCAACGAACACGAGATGGGCGAGTTGTTCAAGGTGATTGGGCTGGGCGCGAAAGCGTCGCCGGAGTGGAGCCCTCTGGGGTTCAGCCAGGGTGACAGGACGCACAAACTATGACACCCCACCCCGCTTCACTTCGTGTCATACGCTGCCCCCGGGGCTGGCCTTGCTTGGCGCGGCCCGGCGCTGCGGCCGCATGGGATGATTGCATGAAGGTAAATCAATGATTCGCTGGATGATCGTCATCTTCCTGATTCTGGTGGTCATCAGTGCATTGACGCCCTGGCTCCACAAGCTGGGCTTCGGCAAGCTGCCGGGTGATTTCCGGTTTCGACTGTTTGGCCGGGAATGGTTTATCCCGCTGGCGACCACGGTGGTCCTGAGTTTTGTCGCCACACTGGTGGCCAAAATAATTTGAGGCCTGCGCCTACGGGCGCATCACCGTCCAGTCGTTAGCATGGACGACTATTCACACAAGGAACCCAGCCTTGAACAGCCACCCCGTCGTCAAAAAGCCTTCGCTGCCCCCTGGCGCTGCGCCGGTCGCCTGTGTGGACATTGGCGGCACCAAAGTCGCGGTCAGCATTGCAGATGGCCAGGGGGTTCACGCACGCGTGGCCGAGCCGACCATCAAGCAGGGCACGCGCGATGCGTTGAGCCTGCAGGTGATGGGTTTGGTGGCACGCAGCTGTGCCGAAGCAGGTATTCCCGTCGATGCGCTGGCCGGTATGGGCGTGGCGTCATGCGGGCCTTTTGTGTTGCACGAAGGCCTGATCGAGTTGGCGGCACCTAATATTTGCGGTGGCCTTGCGGGGGCTGCACGGGGCCTGCCCAATGACTGGGCCAGTGTTCCCCTTGAAGCGCCCCTGCACAAGGCCTTCAAAAACGTACGTATTGAAAATGACTGCATCGCCGCGCTGGAAGCGGAGCGTCGCTGGGGTGCGCTGCAAGGATTCGAGCATTGCGCTTATGTGACATGGAGCACCGGCATCGGTGTGGGCCTGTGTGTGGATGGGCGTGCGTTGCGCGGCAAGCACGGCAATGCAGGTCATGCCGGCCACATGTTTGTGAGCGACAACAACGATGCGCTCTGCGGCTGCGGAAACATCGGCGACCTCGAAGCGCTCGTCGCCGGGAACGCGATGGCGCGGCGGTTTTCGGTCCAGGGTTATGCCGATGCTGCTGCACTGCTGGCGGCTGCGCAGTCGGGCGATGCGGTCGCTGTGGGTATTGTTCAGGAGCTGTGCCGCATCATGGGCCGTGGCTTGTACAACCTGGTGGTGACGCTGGATTTGCAGCGGATCAGTTTGGGAGGCAGTGTGTTCTGGCATAACCGCAGCTACCTTCTGCCGCGCTTGCAGGCGGAGATTGATGGGCGTTTGCCTGCGTTGACGGCTGGAGTTGAGCTGGTGGCTGCGGGGCTTGAGGACAGGGTTGGGGATTATGCGGCGCTTGCCTTGATTGAGGTCTGAAGTTTTCCGTTTTATTGAGGTGTCGCCCTTCATGACCAGGCCGGGACTCGCCCCGGCGGGCGAGGCATTTTTCTTTGCTTCGCCAAAGAACAAGTACCCAAAAGAAAGGCGACCCGACGTCTG